>JASJDC010000009.1 GCA_030065235.1 Alphaproteobacteria bacterium | reverse complement strand
AAGCGATCAAAAGCGCAAGCCCAACACCGAACCTCCTCACCTAATCCCCCTCCCTTTCTTCGTCTTCCTCAAAGTCCTGAAATTCTCGAAGGCGGGTTTCTACTTGTAAAAAAGCATCAACTCGCTGACTCCCCACCCCTATTCCGGGCATTCTTCGTCATAACCGACGATCTTGAAATAGCCGGGACCGCCGTCGCGGTAAGGCAAGCCTATGGTCAGCAGATCGGCTAGACCGCCGCGTTCATCGATCCAGTGGAATTGGCTGAAATCGATTGGTTCTGGCTTATCGGTCCAACAGAAGCGATGCCCGCCGACGGTCACGACCGTTTCGCTATTCCACAGTTGGTGCGGCGCCGGCGGGCCGTTTGCAAGAGACCGCCAACCGCTTGGGGCGGGATCGCCAATGCTCAGAATATGCTCATCGTATCCGCGTTCGTACCCACTTCGATTGGGCGACGCAATGGTTCCCAAGTAGCGTGGGCCCGTGATACTTCCGTTGGAGTCGCGCTCTATGCCAACGATGGTTAAGAGTGTGTAACAAACATCCGGACATCTATAAAGCGCAAAACTCCGAACCCGGGCCTCAAGAATGTACTCGTCCTGCCCGTCGCCATTTAGATCGATGGCGTATTGCCGAGGCTCTGTATAGGTCCAATTCCATTTCAACGCGTTCAGACCGTTGAAAAAGCGGCGAATCGGTTCGAAATAGGTGCGCATCTCGATGCGATGCTGCAGATCAAAATACTCCGGTGACTTGAAACGTAGAACCGGACGCTCCGGCGGGTCACTCGCCATTGCGGGGAGAGCCGAAAAAGCGATCAAAAGCGCAAGCCCAACACCGAACCTCCTCACCTAATCCCCCTCCCTTTCTTCGTCTTCCTCAAAGTCCTGAAATTCTCGAAGGCGGGTTTCTACTTGTAGGAAAGCATCAATTTGACGTTGGTCAACGTCACGATAGGCGCTCTCGGAGTTGTAATCAAACGATGTATCACCGCCTTGTCCCAACGCCTGCAGGTACTCTTTCAGTTTTCCCACGCCGCGCCGATGGCTAGCCGCCACCAGGCCCTCCATCGTAATCTTGATTTTTCCTTCAACGCCCTGGATCGTTTTGCCGATATAATGGTTCAATTCGAGCGTATTTATGGATTTCTTTTGTTCATTAAGATAGGCGGCCATAGCGTATTCCTGCGCCTTTGGGCTTTCCAGAAAATCTTGTGCCGAATTGATTTGAAGCGTCTCAGAGCCGATATCGACCACGCCGACCCAGCGATATGTACGCGGAATTCTGTTTTCGGGCGTATTTGCATAATCTGGGTGTTGCGCCCTGGGGTTCGGCTCGACGATCTGCATCAACCCCGCGTCGACCAATGCGTCGGGTGTCAATTGATACCGCCCTAAGGCGCGGTATCCGTTGGAAAGGGCTTGCTTGGCTACGGCGCGGAGGGCGGGCTTAGACGACGATACGCGCCCCCCACGCGTCATACAGAACGTGATCCGGCATCCATCAGGCGGCGTTGTTGGGCACAGATCACGCCCGGGGTGGCGCTCCGGCCCATCGCCGGCTGGGTTTTTCAGTCTTTCGGTGCAATGCATGTCCTGTATGCTTGGCCAACGGGAGCTAGTCTGATGGGCGCGGGTCCGTCGGATGAGATGTGAGCGGTATTGTCGGGGGAGCGCGGGTGAGCGGCGTTTCGGCCTTTTGGGAGACATTGAGCGCAGGCTTTGGCTGGCTCTATGGCGCTGCCGGCTGGCTCGGCCTATTGGCAGGCGGCGTCGCCACGGTCGGTGGGCTACTCTATCCCATTGTCGCCAATGACCGAAACTACGAAAAAATCCGGGGACGGCTGCGCCAATCCGGTCCGCGCTCGCGCTATCGTAGTATTCTAGAGGCTTTGCTTAATCGGGTTGATCGGCGACTGGGCAGCTTTCTATCGCTCCGCGCGTTGGTATGGTGCCTGACCGTCGCCTGTTTCTATCCATTCCTTTTGCTGATTGTCGCTTGGGGTTTTGGCGAACAACCGCGCATTGCCGGCCGGTCGCTGTTCGCCGAACAGGGCAATCCCTTGAACGCCAGCTTTTTGCTGGCCAGCATTGTGTTCGGCGTCATGGCCTGTGGATCGATTGCTTCGAAAGCAGATACGTTAGGCAAATGGCTAAGCGGTGTGTCGGCACAAAGAAAGCTTGATCACGAGAACCCCCGGCCCTCCATGCTGCCAGGCCTGTTTCGCGCCGTCGCCGGCGTAGTCTCAGGCCTCGTCGTAGGCTCAGTTACAGCACTAATTATTGGCGGGTCCGTCGGCACAGCCATGATCGTGTTCGCATTCATAGTCTTAGTCGCGGTCCTCGGCGGGTTTGTATTTGCAGCCGCATTTACAGTCGCATTTGCGGGCGCTTTCGTTTTCCTGATGTCGCTAGGAGCCGTCTACCTAGCTTTTTTTATAGAAGATCTTCGACTGCTGGATATGTTGACGGATTATGTAGATGTATCGGTTGTACTGATACTCTGCGTGTATGGGGCGCTGCCGCTGTGCAATGCAGTACTGGATTGGCTCTCCTTGGCCGCGAGCCGATGGCTGCTAAGAGATTTGCTGCACTCCAGGATTAGATTTGACGGAGCCACGCGATTGCTACGAAAGGCGTTCCCGCGTTGCGGGTTTCGCGTTGTGGCTCGCTTGTTGCTTCGGCGCCAAATGCGGTCCGACTCTCGATTTCGCAGTGCAATCGGCGTGGTGCTGCATATTGCTATCGACATCTCGCTGGCGCTTGGTTTCCTGATACTGCTGGCGATCCTCCTGCCATTGGGAATGGCGACCTTCGACCGGCTGACACCCGATGTGGCGATCGGCTGGGAGGCCTATCTGGAGGCGGCGCGGGCCGATCCTTTGGGAGAAGGCTTGGTCGTCACCGGTATGTTGCTAACGACGCTGATCCCGACGGTCGTACATTTGTTGCTGGCCGGAGTGGTGTTGATCTTTCCGCATCCGGTCGTGGGCGCAACCGTCTATGAAAGATGGCTCCGTGAGGACAACCCTGCGCCGATCCTGCGTCTGGGTGTTTTGGGATGGTTTCTGACCACCGTCCTACTCTCCTGGTTATTGTTGCTGGCGCTGGGGATCGTGATCTACGCCCTGCTCTCTTCCTTTTTCGGCCCGTTTGGCCAGTTTCTCTACGAACTCGCCCGTTGGAGCGGCGGCTTGGCGGGCTAGAGCCCGCACCCATCCAATTCCCCCTGACAAACGTAGTCAGCAGTGTTGCTGAGAATTCATGGATCGGCCCTCGCCCTATCCGGGGGTGGGGCGTATAGTGCGCGCCCTTGATCGCGGGCCGGGTTCCTCGGCGCTGTGGTTTGGAACGCCGGACCCTGTCCGGCTGCGCTTTCGGCCCCGGCCCTCGCCGGTTTGGCCAAGGGCGTTGCGTTCGGGCCGGTCCGCTTCGTTTCTAACGGCCAGAGGTCCCTATGACGCCGACTATCCGGGTGCGCGGCGCGCGCGAGCATAATCTGAAAAATGTCGATGTGGACCTGCCGCGCGACCAGCTGGTGGTGATCACCGGGCTCAGCGGGTCGGGCAAATCGTCGCTCGCCTTCGACACGATCTATGCGGACGGGCAGCGGCGCTATGTCGAATCGCTCTCGGCCTATGCGCGGCAATTCCTGGAGATGATGCAGAAGCCGGATGTCGATCAGATCGACGGGCTGTCGCCGGCGATTTCCATCGAACAGAAGACGACCTCGAAGAATCCGCGCTCGACGGTCGGCACGGTGACCGAGATCTACGACTATATGCGCCTGCTCTGGGCGCGGGTCGGGGTCCCCTACTCGCCCGCCACCGGCTTGCCGATCGAAAGCCAGACGGTCAGCCAGATGGTCGACCGGATCATGGCGATGGAGGAAGGAACGCGGCTCTATCTGCTCTCGCCGGTGGTGCGTGGGCGCAAGGGCGAGTACCGCAAGGAATTCAAGGATCTGCAGAAACGCGGATTTCAGCGGGTCAAGGTCGATGGCGAGCTCTATGACATCGACGACGTCCCGGCGTTGAACAAGAAACTGAAACACACGATCGAGGTCGTGGTGGACCGGGTCGTGGTGCGGGAAGGACTGGAGAGCCGCCTGGCGGATTCCATCGAAACCGCGCTGGAACTGAGCGACGGGTTGCTGATCGCCGAGAATGCGGACGATCAGAGCCAGACCATCTTCTCGGCGAAATTCGCCTGCCCGGTCTCCGGCTTCACGATTGACGAGATCGAGCCGCGGATTTTCTCTTTCAACAATCCGTTTGGGGCTTGCCCGGCCTGCGACGGAATCGGTGTGGAGATGGTGTTCGACGAGGCGCTGATCGTGCCCGACCCGGACCTGCCGCTGATGAAGGGGGCGATCGCGCCCTGGTCCTCGTCGACCTCGCCCTACTACAAACAGACCCTGACCTCGATTTGCGAGCATTTCGGCGCCACACTCTCGGCCCCGTTCCGCGATCTGCCGGAGAAAGTGCAGAAGGCGATCCTGCACGGTACGACGGAGAAGATTAAATTCTCCTACGATGACGGTCTGCGCTCCTACTCTACAACCAAGACGTTTGAAGGCGTCATCCCGAACATGCAGCGTCGGTTCAAGGAGACCGACAGCGCCTGGGTCCGGGAGGAGATGGAGAAATACCAGACCATCACCAATTGCAGCGCCTGCGACGGGAACCGGCTGAAACCGGAAGCGCTGGCCGTGCGGGTCGGCGAGAAACATATCGGCGACGCGGCCAAGCTATCCATCGCCAAGGCGGCGGAGTGGTTCGAGGGCCTGGATGAAAAGCTGACCGACACGCAGAAGGAAATCGCCTCGCGCATCCTCAAGGAAATCAACGAGCGGCTCGGCTTCCTCAACAATGTCGGGCTCGATTATCTGACGCTCAGCCGCAACTCCGGCACGCTGTCGGGCGGTGAGAGCCAGCGCATCCGCCTGGCCTCGCAGATCGGCTCCGGCCTGACCGGCGTGCTCTATGTGCTGGACGAGCCCTCGATCGGGCTGCATCAGCGCGACAATGACCGGCTGCTGGCGACCCTGAAACGGTTGCGCGACCTGGGCAATACGGTGATCGTGGTCGAGCATGATGAGGATGCGATCCGCAGCGCCGACTATCTGGTCGATATGGGACCGCGCGCCGGCGTTCATGGCGGCGAAGTGATCGCCGCCGGCAAACCGAACCAAGTGCTGAAGTCCAAGGCCAGCCTGACGGCGCAATATCTGACCGGCATGCTGCAAATCGAAACGCCGAAGAAACGGCGGCCCGGCCATCCGAAACAGATCCTCGAGGTCAGCGGCGCGATCGGCAACAATCTCCAGAATGTCTCGGCGCAAATTCCGCTTGGCACGCTGACCTGCGTCACCGGCGTCTCGGGCTCCGGCAAATCGACGCTGATTATCGAGACGCTCTACGCCGCGTTGGCGCGCGATTTGATGAAGGCCCGCACCGCCCCCGAACCCTATGACCGGATCGTCGGCGCGCGCTATATCGACAAAGTGATCGACATCGACCAGTCGCCGATCGGCCGCACCCCGCGATCAAATCCGGCGACCTATACGGGCGCCTTCACGCCGATCCGCGAATGGTTCGCCGGACTGCCGGAAGCGAAGGCGCGCGGCTATCAGCCAGGACGCTTCAGCTTCAATGTCAAAGGCGGCCGTTGCGAGGCCTGTCAGGGCGACGGCGTCATCAAGATCGAGATGCATTTCCTGCCCGACGTCTATGTCACGTGCGACCAGTGCAAGGGCAAGCGTTACAACCGCGAGACGCTGGAAATCCAATTCCGCGGCAAATCGATCTCGGACGTTTTGGAGATGACCGTCGATGAGGGGGCCGAGTTCTTCAAGGCCGTCCCCGCGATCCGCGACAAGATGGTGACGCTGCAGCGCGTCGGCCTGGGCTATATCCATGTCGGGCAACAAGCGACCACCCTGTCCGGCGGCGAAGCCCAGCGGGTGAAACTGGCCAAGGAACTGTCGCGCCGGGCGACCGGCAAGACCCTTTACATCCTTGACGAGCCGACCACCGGCCTGCATTTCGAAGATATCAAACACCTGCTGCAAGTGCTGCAGGCGCTGGTCGAGACCGGCAACACGGTCTTGGTCATCGAGCACAATCTGGAAGTGATCAAAACCGCCGACTGGATCATCGATCTCGGCCCAGAGGGGGGCGACAAGGGCGGTGAAATCGTCGCCCAAGGCACACCGGAAGATATCGTCAAAGTGAAGCGCAGCTATACCGGCGCTTATCTGAAGCCGTATCTCAAGCCAGCCGCGCCGGCGCGTCGGAAGAAGGCGAGCTAGGCGCGCGGCGCGCCATCTTCGGGCTGAGGCTCGGCGCAGGCGGCGCAAGCGCCCTGCAACTCGATCGTCGCCTTGTCCGGCGCGAAACCCTTGGCCGAGGCGATGGCCGCCAGATGCTCGGACAATTCCGGGTCCGTTAACTCCAACACCTTATCGCATCGCCGGCAGATCGCGAAGACGACGGCGCCGGCTTTTTCGTGACCGCACGGTTCGGCCGGGCCGCCGCATTCGGCGTCATGATCGTGATGGCACGGCACGAAAGCATTCATGCTCTCCAGCCGATGCACCAGCCCGTGTTCGATCAGTTGGTCCAGCGCCCGATAGACCTGCGGCGGCGCGCGCAACCCTTCCTTACGCAGACAATCAAGGATGGCGTAGGCGCTGAGCGGGCCGCTTGCGTCGCGCAAGGCGCCCAGCACAAGCGATTGGTTTCGGGTCAGGCCTGTCGTGGCTCCGCTCATTGTCCTACCCCTCTGCGCTTTGGACCGGGGACCCCGAAGCTCGCCAAAAACAAGAGCAAGGCGGCGACGACAATGCTCGGACCCGACGGCGTATCCCATTGAAGCGAGCCATAAAGCCCGCCCACCACTGCGGACGCGCCGATGATCGAGGCCGCGAGCGCCATCTGCTCCGGCCCCGTGGCGAAGCGCCGCGCCGTCGCCGCCGGGATAATCAGAAGCGCTGTGATTAGTAGCACGCCGACGATCTTGATGGCGATCGCAATCACCGCCGCCAAAAGCATCGTGAAAATCAGCTCGACCGTATCGGGCCGCATCCCTTCGGCCTCGGCCAGTTCGCGGTTCACCGTCGAGGCGAACAGGCGCCGCCAGATGAGCGCCAATATCGCTAGTACAGCCGCGCCGCCGCCATACACCACCGCAATGTCTGTGCGGGTGACCGACAGAATATCGCCGAACAACAGGCCGGTTAGATCGACCCGGACCCAGGTCATGAAGGCGAGCGCCACCAACCCCAGAGCCAGGGCCGAATGGGACAGCAGCCCCAACAGCGCGTCGGACGGGATCGCAGAGGTGCGCCGCCAGGTCAGAAGCAGCGCCGAGATCGCGCAGGCGCTGAGAAACACGGCCAGGGTCGAGTCGATCTCCAGCAACAGCGACAGCGCGACCCCAAGCAGCGCCGCATGCGCCAGCGTGTCGCCAAAATAGGCCATGCGCCGCCAGATCACGAAACAGCCCAAAGGCCCGGCCATCACCGCCACGCCGACCCCGGCGACCAAGGCGCGCGTGAAGAAATCGTCCAACATGCCAAGCCTATTCGGCGCGCCGGACCGTGCCGTCCGGCAGGTGCGTATGGTCGTGATGGTGTTCGTAGAGCGCCATGGCCGGCGTCGCGAGGTCGCCGAAAAGCTGTTTATACTCGACGCTCTCCGCCACCGCCTTCGGCGCGCCTTCGCAACAGACATGGCCGTTCAGGCAGAGGACCTTGTCGGTCGCCGCCATCACCACATGCAGATCGTGCGAGATCATCAAGACGCCGCAGCCCAACTCATCTCGGATCCGGCGTATCAGAGTGTAGAGCGCGTTCTGACCATGAAAATCGACGCCCTGGACCGGTTCGTCCAGGACCAACAGATCGGGTTTTCGGGCGATGGCGCGGGCCAGCAGGACGCGCTGAAACTCGCCACCGGATAGGGTGCGCAACTCGGCGCGGCGCAGGCTCTCGGCCCCGACACGCGTCAAGGCGGCGTCGATCTCCGGCGACGACAATCCGCTGGTCAGCGTCATGAAACGCGCAACGGTCAAAGGTAGCGTCCAGTCGATGGCGACCGCCTGCGGCGCATAGCCGACTTTCAGGCCCGGTCGCCGCCAGACCTCGCCTTCGTCCGGGTTCACCACACCCAGCGCCATTTTCGCGGTCGATGATTTGCCGGACCCGTTGGGCCCGATCAGGGTGACGATCTCGCCCGGGGCGACGGACAGATTGACGCCGCGCACCGACCAACGGCCCGCTTGTTTCAGGCCTGCGCCCTGCAGCGACAGAAGGGGTTCGCGCAGTAATGTAGCCGCTTCCTCAATCCCGTCGGCGCCTGCGATGACCTGCGCCGCCGCGGACTCTGACAGAGTCGTTGGCAATATCGGCGCCGAAGGCGCGTTTTCGGCGCTATCCATCGCCGCTCTCCGATACTCAAAGGGCGGTTGGACCGCCAGTCAGTTGCGCCTCGCTATGCCATACGTTATGTTATAACACAATCTTCAACCATGTCGGACCGCGCTACGCGCTCCGCTTTTCACCCGGATCGATCATGTCTCATTCATTCACGCGCTTTTTGAAAGCGTCCGTCATCTCTTTTGCCGCCCTGCTGCCGACGACCCACGCCATCGCTCAATCGGATGGGCCCGCCGTTGTCACGTCGATCAAACCGCTGCACGCCTTGGCGGCGCGGGTCATGCAGGGCGCGGGCGAACCGGCGCTTCTGATCGAAGGCGCGGCGTCCCCGCACACTTACAACATGAAACCCTCGCAAGCGCGTCTCTTGCAGGAAGCTGACTTGGTGTTCTGGGTCGGCGAAGACCTGGAGACTTTTCTAGCGAAGCCCGTTTCTGGCGCTGATCTCGCCGGGAAAACCGTCACCTTCATGGAGACGCCCGGACTGGTGCTGCTTGAAGCGCGCGACTTGAGCCTCGGCGGCGGCGACGCCCATGCGCATGGGGATGAACACGGTCATGGCGACGAGCATGCGCACGCAGATGAGCATGACCATGGCGCCAAGCATGCGCACGCCGACGAGCACGATCACGGGCACGACGACAAGCACGCCCACGCGGATGAGCATGACCACGCGCACGACGCCGCGCACAAGGAAGAGCATGCGGATAGCGGCGGTCATCACGACGATCACGGTCATGGACACGGACATCATCATGACGGCGACGATCCGCATGTGTGGCTCGATCCGGAAAACGCCAAAGTGATGGCGGCGGCGATGGCGCGCGCCCTGGCCGAGGCCGACCCGGCGAACGCCGCGCTCTACGAGCGGAACGCCTCGGAAGCCGCGGCGGAACTCGACGCCCTGACCGCCGAATTGCGCGACCGTCTCGCGCCCCTCGCCGGCCGCAGTTATGTGAGTTTCCACGACGCCTATCAGTATTTCGACAATCGGTTCGGCGTGCGTTTCGCCGGGGCCATCGCGGTCAACCCGGAGGCGCCGCCGGGCGCCAAACGCCTGCGCGATTTGCAGTCAGCTTTGCGCTCGGAAAGCGTGTCCTGCGTTTTTTCTGAGCCGCAGTTCCCCGATGGATTGGTCGCGACGGTGACCGAAGGCGCTTCGGTGCGCACAGGCCTGCTTGACCCGCTCGGCGCTGAAATCGAGCCCGGCCCCGACATGTATGCGACGCTCCTGAACCAGATGGCGGATGCGTTCGTCGAGTGCGTGGGGACGTCCTGACGCCTTGCATTCGCCGGAATAATCGGTAAGTCGCTGACCATGAAAACAGCGACTTCCGAAACCGGCGGGATACGCTCCCCCATTCATGTGATCGGCGGCGGCATGGCCGGGTCCGAAGCGGCTTGGCAGATCGCCAAGGCCGGCGTTCCGGTCATCCTGCATGAGATGCGGCCGGTGCGCGGCACAGAGGCGCATCAAACCGACGGGCTTGCGGAACTGGTCTGCTCCAATTCCTTCCGGTCCGACGATGACGCCTACAATGCGGTCGGCTTGCTGCATCACGAGATGCGCCGTTGCGGCTCAATCATTCTGGGCCAAGGCGACGCGGCGCGGCTGCCGGCGGGCGGCGCCCTGGCGGTCGACCGCGACGTCTTCAGCCAAGGCGTCACCGTCGCGTTGGAAGCCCATCCGCTGGTGACTATCGCGCGGGAAGAAGTGGCCGGCCTGCCGCCGGAGGATTGGGACTCGGTGATCATCGCCACCGGCCCGCTGACCTCTCCCGCCCTTTCCGAGGCGATTCTGAAATTGGGCGGCGAAGAAGAACTATCCTTCTTCGACGCCATCGCGCCGATCATCCATCGCGACAGCATCGATTTCGACACGGTCTGGTTCCAGTCGCGCTATGACAAGGGCGACGGCAAGGACTATATCAACTGCCCGATGACCCAGGCGCAGTATGAGGGTTTCATCGCCGCGCTGCTGGACGGCGAAAAGACCGAATTCAAGGATTGGGAGAAAGACACGCCCTATTTCGAAGGCTGCCTGCCGGTCGAGGTGATGGCCGAACGCGGCCCCGAGACCCTGCGTTTCGGCCCAATGAAGCCGGTCGGGTTGACCAATGCGCATGACGGCTCACGCCCTTATGCGGTGGTGCAACTTCGCCAAGACAATGCGCTCGGCACGCTTTGGAACATGGTCGGCTTTCAGACCAAGCTGAAATACGGGGCCCAAGCCGAGGTGTTCCGCCAAATCCCCGGGCTCGAGAAAGCGGAGTTCGCGCGGCTCGGCGGGATCCACCGCAACACCTTCATCAATGCGCCGCGCCTCTTGGACCGCCGGCTGCGGATGCGCGCCGACCCCCGCCTGCGCTTCGCCGGACAGGTCACCGGGGTCGAAGGCTATGTCGAAAGCGCCGCCATCGGACTGTTGGCAGGCCGCATGGCCGCGGCCGAACGGTTGGGACTCGATGCGGCCCCGCCGCCGGATACGACGGCGCTGGGCGCCTTGCTAAACCACATCACCGTCGGGGCCGAGGCCGAAACGTTCCAACCGATGAATGTGAACTTCGGATTGTTTCCGCCGCCGGAACCGCCACCCGGCAAGAAGAAGATCAAGGGCCGCGACCGCAAACTGGCGATGACCGAACGGGCCAAGGCCGATCTCGACGCCTGGCTCGGCGCCGGCGCCGGACTAGGCGCGGCCGCTTGAGTTTACCATCCGGGACCAAGCGTACGCGGTCCGGTTGAGGTGGGTCCCAGTTCAAAGGCGGTTGCACGCAAGGCCCATGCGTCGCCCCGGACTCGATCCGGGTCCTACTGAACCGCCCGACGGACGCCGGCTCGGGGGCCGGCGTGACGGGTTAGGAATAGGCCGGAGTCAAAAACCAACCCCGCGCAGCGCCGGACTGACCTCCATCAATGCACCGCTAGGCGGGCCTCAGTATGGAAAAGGCTGCGTCAACCGCGACGGCGGCTGTCTGATGTCGAAGGCTCGGAAGAAATCAGCGATCCCCACCCTCGCAACCGCGGCGCCCGTGCCAGCCCGCCCGCGCCCAATGGCGGCGGAGGCGCGTTGGCCGGAAGACCCGCCCGACGCGACCGCGCTTTATGAGGTAACGGACCGGGCGATCCACGCCGCCCTCGCCCGCTATACGATGAACCTGTCGCCGCGCGCCTTGTCGGCCGCCTATCTCGATTGGGTCAGCGGCCTGATGTTCTCGCCAGGCAAGGCCGCGCAGCTCGGTGAGAAGGCGTTGCGCAAAACGATCCGTTACAACGGCTATCTGGCGTCCAGCCTGCTGCAAGGCGGCGCCGCCGAGCCCTGTATCGAGCCCCTGCCCCAAGACAAACGGTTTCGCTCGCCGGCCTGGCGCCAGCCGCCCTATGCGGCGCTTTATCAGGCCTTCCTGCTGACGCAGCAATGGTGGCACAATGCGACGACCGGGGTCGACGGCGTCACGCCGCAGCATGAACGGGCGGTGGAATTCGCCGCGCGGCAGATCCTCGACACGGTCTCGCCGTCCAACTTCATCCTGACCAACCCGGACGTAGCCGCACGAACTGTCGAAGAGAACGGCCGCAATCTGCTGCGCGGGGCTCGGAATTTTCTGGAAGACTGGCGGCGCGCCGCTGCGGGACAAGGCCCCGCCGGCGCCGAAGCCTTCGAGGTCGGCGTCCATGTCGCGACCGCAAAGGGCAAGATCGTCTACAAGAACGATCTGATCGAGCTGATCCAATATGCGCCGACGACCCGCACGGTCTATGCCGAACCGGTGCTGATCGTCCCGGCCTGGATCATGAAATATTATATCCTCGACCTCTCGCCGGAGAACTCTCTTGTGAAATATCTGGTCGAGCGCGGCCATACGGTTTTCATGATCTCCTGGAAGAACCCTTTGCCGCCGGACCGAGACTTGGGCCTGGAGGACTATCGGCAGCTCGGCGTTGAGGCGGCGCTCTCCGTCATCGCCGAACAGGCCCCCGGCGCCCCTGTGCATGGGGTCGGCTATTGTCTGGGCGGCACCTTGCTAGCGATCGCGGCGGCCGCCGCCGCGCGACGACCGGCCGACGCCGATAAGCCCGTCTTTCGCTCGCTAACCTTCCTGGCGACACAGGTCGATTTCGAGGAAGCCGGCGACCTGATGCTCTTCATCAACGAGAAACAAATCGCCTTCCTCGAGGATGTGATGTGGGAACAAGGCTATCTCGACGCGCATCAAATGGCCGGGGCCTTTCAGATGTTGCGGTCTAACGACCTGATCTGGTCCAAGGCGCTGCACCACTATCTGTTGGGCGAGCGGCGGCCGATGAACGACCTTATGGCCTGGAACGCGGATGCGACCCGGATGCCCTACAAGATGCACTCGGAATATCTGCGTAAATTGTTTCTGAACAATGACCTGGCCGAGGGCCGCTATCGCGTGGAGGGGCGGCCGATCGCGCTGACCGATATCACCGCGCCGATCTTCGTGGTGGCGACCGAGAAGGACCATGTGGCGCCCTGGCGGTCGGTCTATAAATTTCACCTGCTGACCGACGCCGAGGTGACGTTCCTGCTGACCAGCGGCGGACACAATGCAGGGATCGTTTCGGAGCCGGGCCACCCGAACCGCCATTTCGCAGTCGCGACACAGCGACCGGACGGCCCCCATATCGGCCCGGACGCCTGGGTCGATCAGACGCCGCCGCAGGAAGGGTCCTGGTGGCCGGAATGGGAGGGCTGGCTCCGCGGCCACAGCGCGCAGAAAAGAATACCGGCGCGCAACCCAGCCGCCGGGCCTACAGGCGCGGCGCTGAAGGACGCACCCGGCGTCTATGTCTTAGGGAAATAAGGCGGATCGCCATCAACCTGACGCGACACTGGACCTTGCAACCAAGTATTGGCGCTTGTCAGGGTCGCCGCAACAGGCTGTTGGTCAATTCCTGACGCCCGAGCAGATTGCTGACCAGCAGCTTCACCAAGGGCGGACATTGCGCCAACTCCCGGGTCAGATCGTCGATCGGCATGCGCAGGACCGTGCAGCCTTCCGGCCCCGCGACGACGGTCATTCTGTAATGGCCGGAGATGATGCCGCCGTCGCCGAGAATTTGGCCGGAGCCGAAATCCAGGCTCTTTTCGCCGATGACGCCCTGCACCGCCCCCGATTGCACGAGATAGACATGCGTCGCCGCATCGCCGTCGCGATACAGCACCGCGCCGGCTTCATAATTCAAGGTCGCGTCAACGGACATCGGTCTGCCTCATCTTGAGCCGAACGCGCAGGATCAAACCCGGAAGGGCGCATCTTGAAGGCGGTTATAGGCCTGCGAGGCGCTACGAAACACCTGTTCGATCGCGGCGTCCGGATGGGCGTCGGGCCCGGTCGCCCCCTCGGCCGCCCCCTCAGTCGCCCCGTCCTGCGCGCCATCGTCCGAGCCTCCGGGCGTGTTCTCTTCAGCGCTGTGCTCGCGGTAGCCGCGTTCGCCGCCCTGCTTGCCGCCTTTGCGCGCCTCTTCGGCGCCGATATGTCGATCCAGTTCCTGCAGAACCGTCTGCAACACGCTGACGAAGGCGTGCTGTCGGCCGACACTCTCAAATGTCTGCAAAGCGTTGATGACGATCCGCTGGGCGTCGCGCTGCAGCTGTTGCGCTGCCGCCTCCGAGACGTCACGGTTGGAGAAATCCGTAAGCACGCCGACCAAGGCCTGACGCACAGCCGCCGGAGAGGTCGGGTCGGCCGGCCCTGCCACAGGTGTCGTCTGCGCCGCCGCCGGCGTATCGATCAGGGTCTGCACGGCGCCAATGGCGCCCGCCAAGGCGGCCCCGGAGAGCGTCGGATCGACCGGGCGCGGCGGCGCGCTCTCCAAAGGCTCGACGCGGCGCTCCGCCAAAACGGCGGTCTCTACCAAAGTCTGAGGCACATCTGTCGCCTGCCGCGGCGCGCGCACATCGTTGGGCGAGATCGTGTAGGTGACGCTGTTATCGCCGTGGGTCTCGCGCAACAGCCCACTGGGCAACAGGTCCCTGGCGGTGACGAGTTGCGCTTGAAGCTGGCTTTCCGGACTGATTTCCATGGCTTCCAGGCCGCGTTTCGGTCGGGCGGCGCGCGCGGTTTTGCGCGGCCTAATCCGACAAGGCGTCGATCACTTTCATGCTGCGGGTGACGAAAGACGCGATCCAGGCGCGGATCAGCACCGGCGTTTCCGCGAGCGCGTCATCCAAACGGCCGCGCGGCAAAAGCAGCAGAGTGACCGGCGTGACCGCCTTGGCGGCGCCGCCATAACCCGGCTTGGTTGGCGCATTGGCGCGTTCGAAGACAAAACCGGCGTCGCCCAGCACGTCCCCCTGTGTGCAGGCGATGGTGAGAAGTCGGCCGCGATAGCGGATATCAACCGAGACCTCGCCTTCCTTGACGATGAAGACGGTGTCGCAGGGCGCGCCCGCCTCGAAGATCACGTCGCCCGGCGCGTAGCTACGTTCCTCTACGGATTGGCTTGCGGTCATGCGATTCCTCCTGAGTGCGGACGATTATGCGTCAAAAATTGCGCCAAGACCACGGGCGTGAACGGCGGCGCAGCCGCCTCGTCATGCGTCGGCCTGTCCCACTTTCAGACTACGCAATTCTGCGAATAGCCTTACGATCACAAGGGTCTACAATGCCGCCAAACAGAGTTTCAAGGAGTCCGGTCCGCCTGGGCGCCAACGGCCCCCGTGTTCAGGCCGGCATGGAGACAGAAATGATGGCGAGAGTTTTGGTGCTGGATGACGATGACGCCGTTCGGGAGTCGCTGCTGGCGTCGCTGCGCATGCAGGGTATCGAGGCGCAACCCTGCGCGCGGCCGGACGCGGTTGTCGAGGAAGTCCGCGACGGCGCTTTCGACCTCTTGATCACCGACATTGTCATGCCGCAAGTGGATGGGCTGGAGGTGGTGCGCGACCTGCGCGCGGCGAAAATCGATGTGCGGATCATCGCCATCAGCGGCGACAGCACCCAATCGCCCAACTATCTGCGTGCGGCGAAGCTGTTCGGCGCCGACGCCGTACTGGAGAAGCCGATTGCGCCGGAAAGACTGATCCAGGAAGCGAGACGGCTGCTTGACGCAGACGGCACGGCGCGCGCTTGAGCCCTGCGCCGACGCGCATCAATGGGTCCAGGGTTCGCGCCGGCCATAGGCGAAATTGTCCGCATAGGCCTTTGGCTTGATCTTACGCGTCTTCTCTTCCTGAACGGTGAAGGCGTAGCCCTGCTTTTTCGCATAGGCGACCGCGTCTTCCTTGCTGTGAAAATGCAGGGTCACCTGCTTGTTGGTGTCCGATGAGCCGACCCAACCGATCAGGGAATCCGGCGTCGCGCGGTCTGACGGCTCGAACTCCATCAGCCATTCCTTGGTCTTGGCGCGGCCGGACTGCATGGCCGTCTTGGCGGGTTTATAGATGCGCACTTCCTGCATCTTCGGGGTCTCTCCATCGGTTTCACAACGGCATGCAGAATACCGCCGGGCGAACGCCCCGCCAAGTCATCACGCGCCAGTAAGCGAGGTCATTCCTTCTCGAAAAAAGGCGCGACCCAGCCGCCGATCTTCTCGACCAGCCAGAGAGACAGGATAGCGATCACGACTAGGATGACGATCTCCAGATCCCGCAAGATCCCGAAATCTAGATTGGCCTTGGCCCAATCGAACCGGCGCAACTCGCGCAGCAGACGCCCGTAATTGTCCAGCAGCTGGTAGAAGCCGTAAACCAGCGCCGCCGCCACGCCGAGCCCGCCGAGCCGTATGATGAGCCGAGGCATGCCGCGCCCTCAGAGGGTCTCGACGCTGTCGGCGCCGACCTTGAAGACATAAAGGTCGCCGCGGCGCTCGACCTCGCCTTCGAGCGAGACGGCGAGCGATGTGTAGTCCAACAAGGCCGGATCGATGGCGCGTCCGTCGGGCCCGGCCAGCAGATAGATGAATGTCTCGCCGTTCGCGTCATCGTCCATATAGGTGACGAAAACCGGCGCAATGCCGCCATGCAGGCAGTAATTGGCGCACGCCATGTGGACCTTGCCGTCGCCCGGCCGCATCGCGCCGAGATAGCATTTGCTGTCGACGATCTCGCCTTTCAGCGTGTAGCGACCCAATGATTCCGTCTTGGCGAGGCTAAACGCCCGTTCGGCCTCGCTCAGCTCTTTCTGCGTCGGGCGCACCCCGACTCGTCCGCCGACCTGCAATATCCGGTGCGCGCCCCGGGCGATATAGACGCCGCCAACATCGACCACCTGTCGGTCGAGATTTTCGGTGCGCGGCAGGGCCCCGACCTTGCCGGGTCCGGTCAGCACGACCGCCCTCATTGCCGGGTTCTCTTCATCGGGGAAAGCGTAGAGCGTCGGATAGGGTTCGTTCACCAGGATCCCGGTCACGGTTTGATAGCCGCGCTGAAAGCCGCCTTGGCCCGGATCGCGTTGCGAAGCGGCGAGGCCGATCCCGGCGCCGATGGCGATTCCTGCGACGATCGGGACCAGCACCGCGTAGAACAGCGCCAATTTCGGCGGCGTCTTCAGATAGCCGATGAAGAAGGGCCCGTCATCGTCAGGTCTGGTCATGGCGCGCCCCCTTCCCTTCCGGCAGGATTTCGGGCGGGATGATCACCGGATCGACCGGCGTTCCCGGCGGCAGGCCGTCTGGATCGAGCAGGATCATATCGCCCCGTAAACGCAGCCTGTAGTTCGATACTTTCTCTGTGAAGGGCGGCGGTGAACGACCGTCCGCCATGCGATACTGATAGCCGTGCCAGGGACAGGTGATGCAGCCGTCGATCACCCGGCCTTCGCCCAAGGGTCCGTTCTGATGGGCGCAGACATTCGAAATCGCGCTGAGCTTGTCTTCATAGCGGAACACCGCCACCCGTTCGCCGCCGCCGAGCTGGGCTATCTTCGCCCGGTTCAGGGCGATGTCACAGACGCGCGCCACCTCGACCCACGCCTTGCCGGCTTCGGTAACGGTAGGCCCGACCGCGTGATCCGCCCGTGCCTCTCGCCGTCCCGCCGCCAGATGCAGGCCAGCCACCAGCGCGAAACAGCCGCCAATCATGATCGCGTAGAAAGGGTGGGTTTCGGTCTGGAGCAATCCGAAGGCCGCGTGCAGGACGATCAGTCCATAGGCGACATAAACCCCCATATGCAGGGCTTTCCAGGTCGGCGCCGTTAGGAATTACAACCAAAAATCGTGGCTCGTAGCGGCCATGAAAAACAGGATGACAAAGGCCAAGACGCCGAGGCTCTCAAAAGGAAAACCGTACCAACTTGCGAAGGCGGTGTTGGCCCCCAGCATCGCTACATAGGGATCGATATTGGGATTGAACGCGAAGTACCAATCCTTCACATGCAGTACATGGCCCAGCGCCACGCAGAACATCATCACCCCGAAATGCCGGCGATTGTATAGGAGCGGCAGAAACCGCCGATCCAAGCGCGCCAACGGGCCAATGCAAAGGATCATGGTCAGCATCAGGAAGGCGCAGGTGCCGAAGGCGCGCATCTGCAGGATCGACCGCTCGCTCGGCCGCACATCCAATAGGCCGGGCGCGTATTCGATGAACAGTACGATATAGGCGACGACGAAAGCGATCAGCGCGCCGTCATAAACCCACTTGTTGCGGTTCCAGATGACAGGACGGTAACTGACGCTCATACGCGCGCGCCCCTCCAGCCGTCATGCGGCGCGGGGAGATTAAGCGCGCCCGCTTGAATCCGCTGCGTCTCGATCGGTCGCTCCTGGCGCAGGGACACGGCGGCGACGAACAGGACGCCGACGAGGACGCTTATGACCATCCAGATCCGGTAGTGGGATTTTCGGTGGCGACGTTGCATGGCTGGTTTGGCGCGCTCAATGCCGGCCTGTCTCGCGATCTAGCCAGCGCTTGAGGACCAGCGGCCACAAACCAACCGCGCCCGGAGCCGCCAGGACCCGAAACAGGAAGCTGCCGCGCGCCGCCGGATCGATCCGATCAACGCCATAGAGCAGAAACACCGCCGCGACGCCGACGCCGATTGCGAGATACCAGGTGATGATCTCGACAAGCAGGGCCGCTGTTTGCATGCATCGCTCCCATGATTGTCCGCCGCGATCCGCCAGGCTGGGGATACGCACAATTAGGCGACAAGTAATGTTTGAGAGATAGCGCCCGGGCTATCGGCGTCCAGTGCCGTGCGGCCGCTTTGCGCCCCACCCGGGGCCGAGGTAAGCCTAAAGGAGGAGATCCGCCGCCGACACAGGCCTGATTTCTTCCAGCGCATTGCGCAGCGCCGCGTCACGGGCGCGGCGGAAAGCCGGCAAGCGTTCGTGCGGCAAGCGTCGCTCATAGTACCAGGCCGCCTTGAGCGCTTCGAAGATCGTGCCGGAGAGGAAAGCCCGGACCGCCGCGTCCCGGCCATGCGCCAAATCCAATTGCCCTTTCAGAAGCATCGGCGCCAGCGCATCGATCAGCCGGTCGACCGGCGCTGGCGCGCCATCCGGTCCCCCAATGCGCATCGTCGCGGCGTCGACCCAATCGCCGACCGCTGAAACGAAGTCCGACAGCGCCGCGTCGCCGCCGAGCTCTCCGGCTGCGCGCGCTTCCAGACCCGCCAAGAGGTCGGCGACGATCCGCTGCTTGGGCCTTGGCGGCGCCGGCGGATTAAATTGATGCGGCCGCACCGGCTGAGCCCCGGCGATCATCGCGCCGTCGCCCGCGTTGTAGATCCGCTGCTGACCGCAGAGCGAGATCAATTTCTCGAAGAACATCCGGGCGTACAGGAATTCGCGATTGGTTCGCACAAAGGGCGTGTGATTGCCCTCTACCTTCAGATCGTGCGGATTCCCGGGATCAAGGCTCCGGCCGCGGTTATCGCGCAGATAGATCGAGCTTTGCGCATGATGATCAGCGCCCTGAGCGGAACCAAGATCGACCCCAAAGAAAACGATCTCGGGAAACCCGAAGGCGATCGCCGCGCGAAACGCCGTGTTCGTCACTGTCGGGCCGACGAGTTCGGGCGGCGCGCCCTGCTCGGCGTACAAGCGCGTGGGCGTAACGGAATCGCGGTGAAAGAAGATCACCGACCCAAAATGCGCCGCCAGATCGGGGTCAATGGTAGTCGGCGCAATCAGGACGCAGTTGCGCAGTTTATCCTCGGGATCTGACGCGCGGACGATGTCGACGATTTCCGGCGTGTTCTCGAACTCGCAATGGAAATCGGGGGTCACGCCATGCGCCAAGAGCGCGCCGACGCCGGTGCCGCCGGAGAAGATCACGGAGCGCGTCGCCGTTTCCCGAATCTTCGGCAGGGCCGCGTCGAGCGATGGGCCGCTGCCGACCACCAAGGCCGGCACAGGCTGGGCCGCGGCGACGCCCGTCGGAAACGCCTTGTGGGCGTAACGTTTCAGATTAGCGGCGGCGTTGGCGAGCATTCGGCGTTCGTCTTCGACGCACGCCATCGAATAGGCGTGCGCGACGATCCCGCTGGCGAACGCCTCACGAAACGCCTCGGCATAGTCAGCCGTTGTGTTCTCGAAATAGTAGGCGCCGTCGAAACGCGGATAGTTTTGGTCGCGCAAGGCGTGCACGCACTCGGCCGCCGCCGCTTGGGGCGTTTGGCCGACAATCAAGTGAACGGCGCCGCCGCGCGCCGCCGCCAGCTGCGCCAAAGCCGTCCAATCGACCACGTGGGCGGAGGCGCGCAGCAGACCTAGATCCGGCTCGATAACGATCAGACTGCGCGCCCGTACCTGCTGGCCTAGCATCAACGCTTCGAGCCCCAAGCCGACGCCCAACAGGATGAGGTGCCCGGCGGCTTCGTCTGGCGTGGCGGCCAGATCGGCGTCTTGCAGGGCCGCCCGCATCGTCAGGGTTGCGCGGCCATGGGCCCATGCGTCATGCGGCGGACCGGTCTGCGGGGCGGGCGCATAGAGCCGCACCGGATCGCGCCGCCAGACCTCGACAGCCTTTGCGGCGACGACGACCGCGTTGGGATGGCGCAAGGCCTTGCCGTCCCGTAAGAGGTTGAGATCACCGCCCGCAAGACTGCCGCTCAACCGGTCACGATCCGATGCGGTCGCAATTTGAGAATGGACCTGAGGCGACAACAGACGCGCAAACAAATCCATATTGGCTTGAAGCAGCGTGTCACGCGACTCGGAGCTATCGGTCATAACGCCGTCATAACGGATTCCGGCGGCTCAGGCGACGTCAAAGACGCCCCTGGCTCACGCCAGTCCGAACGCCCAAAAACCGCATAGTGTCGGTTCGTCGTCGTGGGATAGCGATCAACCCGATTAACCACAAGCGCAGGGTCGAATCCCAAAAGTGACATCGGTCTCCACATACCGTCGAAACTCATTTGCCAAGAAATCGGAAAAACAGTTTAATAGTGTGCAAGAACGCGTTTTGCGGGACCATTGGAGCAGAAGGTGTCGCGGTTCCGCAGAATGACCGCCGACGGGGTAGTCTGGGTCGGGACACCGTTTCCTAACGAAACAGCCTTCCAAACGAAACCGGTAGAGCGGTCAATTTTCCAAGCCGGCTATCGAGTCGGGAAACGAGATCGGAATGACGCGCGCACAAAACTCAGCAAATAATCCGGGCGTCCCGGGTCGGGTCGATCAGGCCATCCGAAGCGCATTCCGATGGATACGCCGGTGCTATTTTGAACTATTTCACTCTGACAAACGCTACTCAAAGGGCAGACAGGTCGATACCAGGATCGCTTCTCTGGAAAAAAGGCTTGTCCATCTCGAAAAGCGCGCTTCCCAAGAAGACGCAGAATTCGCAACCGCCGCCTCTGAAATTCGCGGCCACTTGGAGTTGACCAGGAAAGCGCGGGCCAATCGCGCCGATCAGAGGCGTGGCGGGGCGAGAAGGAGACGAAAATGGCTATTGAAGCCCCCTATTATCCAATTATCTACGTCCGCGGCTACGCGGCCACCATGGGTGAGATCGAGGATACAGTCGCCACGCCTTACATGGGTTTCAATCTTGGTTCCACCAAGATTCGGCAGGATTATAACGGAGAGATCACGCCCTTCATCTTCGAGTCCCCGCTGATCCGTCTGATCAAGGACGAGAAGTATGAAGACGCCTATCGCAATGGCGGTTTCCCTCGAGAAGGCGAACAGATTTCCGCAAAGAGCGTTTGGGTCTTCCGCTACTATGAACCCGTATCAGAGGATCTCGGCGACGGCGAGCGCCGGACGATTCCGCAGTTCGCACTTGATCTGCGAAGGTTCATTTTAAGGGTTCGCGACACCGTATGCCCCCGCGGCGACGATGCGGCCAGAGCCGCCTTCAAAGTGCATCTCGTCGCGCATTCCATGGGCGGTCTTGTCTGTCGCTGCTACCTCCAGAATATCTGCCGTCACGGCGCGCGCGCGTTGTTTGGCGACAATTTGTCCAGTAGCGAAAGCGATGTCGTCGATAAGACGAATGACGAACTCGAGCTTGCGCCAACCGCAGTGGAACCGCTGGTCGATAAGGTCTTCACCTATGCGACCCCTCACAACGGTATTGAAATGGCGGGAAAAAATGTCCCAGACCTGGGATCGCTAAGCCTGTTTCACGCGCGCAACTTCAATCGCAAGGTGATGCGCGAGTATCTCGCGATCAGTGATCGTGCTGTTCCGGTCAATTCCCTTGACGGGGCTTTTCAGCCGGAACGCTTTTTCTGTTTCGTCGGCACGAATTACCGGGACTATAGCGCGTTTTTTGGGCTGGCGAAGAAAGGAACCGGCGCGATGAGCGACGGGCTGGTCATGATCAAGAACGCAAGCGTCCGAGACGCGCCGCGCGCCTTCGCGAATCGCAGTCATAGCGGACATTACGGCGTCGTGAACTCCGAGGAGGGCTACCAAAATCTCAAGCGCTTCCTGTTTGGAGATCTGCGGGTTAGGGTGGAGTTAATCGTGGATGAAATCATACTGCCAGCGGCGATCGAAAGAGCCGTTGGCATCGAAGATGGCGACAACAACGAAGATGAGAACCGCGAGAAACGCGAACGCGTAAAGGCGGCCTACAATATCGAAGCCGTGGCGGCGGTTCGCGGGCTCGGCGTTGTCCTGAACGAACGGCGCGTCGCCCAAGAGTCGGCCATTCGGCGGACCTATGAACAGCTGGCGCATGATCAAAAACCGATCTACTTGTTCAGCGGCCATCTCCTCAAAGACGCGAAGACGCTGCGCTCGAAGGATACGGCGCTCGCCTTTACCATCAGCCTTGGCGTGCAAACGCCGCTCTATGAGGTCGATCGGCGTTTCTGGTTCGACGACTATTTCGAAGGGGACTACGTGTTCCAGGACCTGGTGACCTTCCGGGTGCCGACCGAACCAGGGGACGTCAGTCTGTCCTACGGCGTGCGCTCCGTCCACGGCGCCGAAATGGCCGACGCCCCCCTACAGCCCGCGGACCTCGACGGTGGTCGGTTGCTGTACCAATTGCCCGTCGGTTTCAAGACCGACACTAATCCGAAGCCAAAGCCCGGCTTCCGCGGCCGACTGCGCCTGACGGTCTCGCCGTCGCGATGACCCCACAGGCGATCGATCGGGCCTCGGTTCCGAGACCCGTCGATCCTGACCGCGCTGTCCATTCGCAGCGAGGTCATGTTCGCTCTCCTTCCGGCATGTTCACAACGAGGACCAGCCGCCATCGACAGTCACTTCCGCCCCACGCATAAAGCTGGAGTCGGGCGAAGCGAGAAACGCGACAGCGCCCGCGATTTCCTCGGGCTTGCCAAAGCGGCCCGCCGGCACTTTGGCGAGAATCTGCTGGGCCATGGCGTCCAATTGCTCTTCGGGCATATCGAGTTTTCCATAGATCGGCGTCTCGACCGGCCCTGGCGCAACAGTGTTGACGCGGATACCCTTAGGCTCGAGTTCCGTTTGCAGGGTCCGTGCGAGCGACCGCAGCGCCGCCTTCGAGGCGGAGTAGACGGCCATGCCCGGCATGCCCAACTCGTTCAGGTTTGAGGTGTTGAAAATCACAGAAGCACCCTCGCCCATCAGAGGCGCAAGTTTCTGTACTGCGAACAGAGGGCCGGCGAAGTTGATCGCCATCTGACGCTGCAGGGACTCGAGATCCACGGCGTCGAACGGCGTGGGCCACGCTACGCCGGCATTCGCAAAGAGCACGTCAAGGCCGCCAAAAGCCGTCTTCACGAAATCAGCGAGCGCACTCGCATCCTCCGGGCTCTCGGCTTGGGCCAAAAAGCCCTGAGCGCGCTCGCCAAGTCGCGCCGTCGCGTCGTCGATCCGGCCCTGATTTTGACCCGTCAAGATCACGCGCGCGCCTTCCTCAATAAGCCGGTGCGCCGCAGCATAGCCAATGCCTGTCGTGCCGCCAGTGATCACCGCGCGAATTCCATCAAGTCGTTGCATCTGTCTCTCCAGTAATTGTTTGTGCATGACAGCAAGGAACTTGGCATCTTTCCCGTGAGAGAATAATTAGGATAATGACGTAATCTTATTTCTTAGTAGGAGAATAATTGTCTCGTCTGGATGAAATCGTCAGCTTCGTTGATATCGTCGAAGCGGGCTCGCTAAGCGGGGCTTCGCGGCGTTCGGGCCTTGCCTTGTCCGCGGTTAGCCGTCGGCTGAAGGATCTCGAAGCCCGCCTCTGCACGACACTCCTGCAGCGCACGACGCGGACTCAAAGGCTCACCGAAGAGGGCCATGCCTTCTACCAGCGATGTCGGCGGATACTTGACGATCTTAATGCGGCGGAAGCGCTGATGACGGATTGCGCCGAGCAACTCACAGGGCGTATTCGCATGACCGCCCCAGCCAGTTTCGCGGTCCATCATATGTCAGAATTGATTTCCGGTTTCCTGCAGCTACACCCAGAGATCAGAATCGATCTCGACCTAAGCGACCGACGCGTCGATCTTTTCGAAGAGGGTTTCGATCTTGCGATACGAATCGGTTCGCTCGAGGACTCCTCCCTCATCGCAAGGCGGCTGACTCGCATTCGGCATGTCCCCTGCGCAAGCCCGGCGTTATTGCAGACTTTGGGGCATCCCGAGCGGCCGGAAGACCTGGCGGGCTTTCCTGCGCTCACATACCGTTCGAGGGCCGGGCGCGCGCGGTGGCGCTTTCGCCGACCGGACGGCAGTCGCGGAACAATCACGCCGAACGCCCGCCTCTGGGCCAGCAATGGCGACATGCTTTGCAAACAGGCAGTGGCCGGACTCGGTGTGATCATTGAGCCGACCTTCATCACCGCTTCATATCTTCTAGACGGGCGGCTGTCGCCGGTCTTTGCCGATCATACCTGGTCGGAGGACGCAGCATTCGCTGTCTATCCGAGAGCCGAGGCCCTTTCACCCCGAGTCCGCGCAATCATCGACCACGTTGCCGACGCCTTGACCATGGACCCGCCTTGGGATCGCGAGCTTCGCGAAAAATTTGACGCGGTGACCTGGGACACGCGTTGAACAGCGCGCATATGGTCCAAGCGCCGAAGCGACAAGAAATCTCAGATGACCGACAGAGCATTCTCTGGTTTGACCATATACGCCGAAAATCGCGTGAGGGTAAAAGCAACAACACACGCCACAGCGGCGCATTCATCTCAAAGTTCTCTCACGGGATTGTCAGAAGGGTTGCGCCGATCGCAGATTGCACAATCCCATCGACTACAGTGTTGTCCGCGCAAACACTGTCTTCCGTTTCTCCCGTGCTACCGCATTCTCGGCGCACAGGCGGATAGGAACGCATTCGAAGACAGTGTGGAATTAATCTCGTCGCATACGGACGAGGGCGGATTTCTCGAAGGCGCGCTTGAGTCCGCAGAAGCCGCACATGGCCAATTATCAATGATGGCGGCGTTACCTCGAAAAGGAAAACCCTCACCACTACACAGGCGCGCGGGCTAGCATCGGCCGCGAATACCGGCTCATGACAGTCAGGGGAACTGTAGACACGGCGCCATGGCGGGACGCCGTCCAAATCGCGGCCATACGCGTCTATAAAGCCTACAGGTTAAAAAAAAAGTCAGCCGTGTGCTATATCAAAGCCGCGGTTGGACAGACGCAGGCCCGGCAATGGGCTGCCTTCATTCAGCCGCCAGGCCTGAAGTGTGAATCTGCGGAATCCTTGCTGGTGCATTGGGTCGCCCTCGGCCAAAGCGCGCGCAGCGGCAAGAGATGTAGCGGCGAAGATGATGAGTCCGGCGCCACTCATAGAGGCGCCGTCTTCACTCGAAAGAGGCCCCGCAAGGAATAGTTCGCCCTTGATCTCCAAATCCGCCAGGTAAGATTTGTGCGCCGCAAGCGTGTCCGGCGGTGGGGGGCCGGGCCGAATCGGCGTCGTGAGGCACGCAAAGACCTCCATCGCAAGATTCCCGGCGGCGCGACATCGGGCGCCATACTCATCCCAAGCCATGGGTTCGCTCATCTCCTGTCCTCCTCGACCAGAACTTAACCGGCCGCCTGCGCGGCGCGGCGTAGTTCAGCTTTCTGCAAATTGCCCATCGCATTTCGCGGCAGTTCAAGCAAAATCGAACCCTGCGGGGAATCTTGTAGCGCGCCAGTCGATCCGACAAAGCGCGCGTCGGCCAACATACGCGTGTAGAAAGTGGGAACACCCATGACGTATGAGGTTTGACGACATCTACGCCTCCTTAAATCGGTTGTGTTCATGGTCTGAGCGGCAGCGCTCAAGGGCTGTCTCAATGGGTTTCGAAAGCGCCAATTCGCCCTTTTCAACGAAGGCCTCATGTCGAGACTCAACGAGGTCGAGTTCGTAGAGATAGTTGACCATGACGCCGTGGCTCTGTGCGACACCTTTGGCCGACAGGTCGGCGTCGACATTGATCTGGTGAAGCGCCGCGCCATTGCCGAGGTGGAACCTTGCAACCGGGTCGCGCGGCCGACCGCCGCGACCCTTGGCTCTGGCCAAATAGGTCGCCGCGGCGGCCCGCATTTGCTCGCTGTCGAATGTCAAGGCTTCCTGTGCGATACCGCGCTCGGCCACCCATTTGGAGAAGCCCGGAACAGGGGAAAGCGTCGCAAATGTCCGTAGGTTCGGAAGCTCCGCCTTCAGATCCGAAGCCACTTGTTTAATCAGGAATGCGCCGAAGGAGACGCCGGCCAGTCCGGCTTGGCAGTTCGAAATAGAATAGAAGATAGCAGTGTCGGCGTCTTCCGCCTTCAAGGCATCGCGCGGCGTCTGAAGAACAGACTGTATCGACGTCGCTAAGCCTCGTGTGAGCGCCACCTCGACAAAGATCAGCGGCTCGTCGGGCATGGCCGGATGGAAGAAAGCGAAGCATCGCCGGTCAGGCGGCGCCAACCTTTCACGCAGTGCGTCCCATGTATCAATGGCGTGCACCGCCTCGTAGGCGATGATCTTTTCCAAGATTGTCGCCGAGCTATTCCAGTCGATCCGTTCCGGAACCAAGAACCCTCGGTTAAACCAGCTGCGCAAGAGATGTCGGAGGTCGGAATCGATCGGTGACAGGCTCTTGTCTGCGCGTAAAAGA
The DNA here is from genome assembly GCA_030065235.1 of Alphaproteobacteria bacterium. Lineage (GTDB taxonomy): Bacteria > Pseudomonadota > Alphaproteobacteria > UBA8366 > Aestuariispiraceae > JASJDC01. The sequence continues at coordinate 98,287 of JASJDC010000009.1, read as the reverse complement.
CGCAGCAGGTTTCGACGCATTTTGACAAGACGCGCCGTTCCCCTTGGCGCGGCGTTGATCCGCCGGAAAAGCTCCTGCCGGGGCGGCTCCACCGAGTCTTTGAGTGCGGCCATCGCCGCACTCTCTCCTGACTTCACACGTTCAGCGGCCGCAATCACGCGGTCGATATCCATCTCGAACTCATCGCGGAGCGCACGGAAGTAATTCTGAAGACCCGTCTCATCCAGCCCTTCTATCCGGGTCACCAACCTGTCGGCGATCGCGACGCCGGACGCTTCACCGCGAGCGGTCAAGAGATCCCGGCTGAGGTTGATCGGGTCTTTATCCTCAATCTCGAGAGAATGCCGCCAGAGTTTCGCGCTGGCTTTGCGACTGACAATCGAATGCAGGAGCGTCGAAAAGGATCTGTCCATCATCGGTAAAGCCTCATAATTTCGTAGGTACTATAAAAAATCGTTTTTATATTGACAACTCGCTTTTTCTCGGCGAGACTTCCGGAAATTCGCGAGAAGGAACGATCCATGAAGTTGCTGACTGGTACGCTTGCTGGACAAACCACACCGTCGGTTTTTTCCGTCGAGGGCGATGTTGCGACCTTGCTGTCGCAGCAGGCTGGGGATCTCTCTGATCTGATCGTCGCGTTCGCCGCGGGCGAAACGCTCCCGAAGCCGGTTGACGAAGCTGAATTCTCCTTGGCTGAAATCACGCCCGCTCTTCCCGTGGCGCGGCCAGGCAAGATTGTCTGTCTGGGACTGAACTATGCGGAACACGCCCGCGAGGGCGGCTATGACGTGCCGGATTATCCGGCGATGTTTATGCGGGCCGCCACTTCGATGATCCCGGCGGAGGCCCCGATGGTCCTTCCCGCCGCCTCCCACACGTTCGACTACGAAACCGAGTTAATGGTCGTTATCGGCAAGGGCGGTCGCCATATTCCTGAGGCCACAGCCCTTGATCATATCTTTGGCTATACGACGTTCAATGATGGCTCGGTCCGTGCGTATCAGCGAAAAACTCATCAATGGACGGCGGGTAAAAACTTCGACGGAACAGGCGCGCTTGGGCCCATCGTGGTCACCCCGGACGAATTGCCGGACGGCGCTATTGGGCTAAGCATACAGACACGTCTGAACGGACGCATCCTACAAAGCAGCAATACCTCGGATATGATCTTCCCCGTCGCGCGCACCATCGCGATCGTGTCGGAAATCATGACCCTTGAGCCGGGAGACATGATCGCGTTCGGCACCCCGCCGGGCGTCGGCCATGCCCGCAAGCCACAAGTCTGGATGAAAGAAGGCGATGTGGTCGAGGTCGAAATCGAAGGCATCGGTATCTGCCGGAACCCCGTGGTCGCAGAGGCCGGCCTTGGCGCGCGTGTCGAGGCTGCGGAATGAACGTAGCCGCTCATATCGGCGCCGATCCAAGGCTGGCCGCTCAGGACGACATCCGCGCCCTGCGCGAGACGATCTCTGAGCTTGACGAGGCCGGGCTTGAACTTGTCTTCACGCGGGCCCGCTCGCACTACGCATGGCAAGATCGTCCGGTCAGCAAGAATCAACTCCGCCGGCTTTACGACATTGTCAAGCAAGGGGCGACAAGCATGAATTGTTCGCCCGCACGGTTTCTGTTCGTGGCCTCGAAAGCGAGCAAGGCGCGGCTTGTTCCCGCCCTGAAGCCAGCCAATGTCGCCAAGGTGCTTGGCGCGCCGGTAACCGTAATCGTCGCATACGACCTGATGTTTTGGGATCAGCTCGACACGCTCTTCCCGCACGAGGATCGCAAACCGCTCTTCCGGGGCAAGGATGCTCACATCGCCGAAACGGCGATGCGCAATGGCACCTTACAGGGGGCATACATGATGCTGGCCGCTCGGGCGCTTGGACTTGATTGCGGCCCGATCTCTGGGTTCGACAACGCCCAGATCGACGAAGAATTCTTCAGTGACAACAATCTGAAGTCGAATTTCCTGTTGAATCTCGGCTACGCGGACGAGACCTCGATTTTTCCGAAATTGCCGCGTCTGAGATTCGAGGAGGCGTGCGAGATTTTGTAAGTCATCGAATTTCGCCGCCTGCAGACGCGAAACAGACTATGGGCCAGATCGGCCGACAAACGACTAATTGGGGAGGACCTAAAAATGACCATTCGATTGAACCGACGCAACGTGCTTGCCGGCGGCGCCGCTGCGGCAGGAGTCGCGACGCTTGGCATGCCGGCCGTGGCCGCCGGCAGACGCGTGACCGTGATAGACGGCTATCCGGCGCGCGCCATGTGGGTGCAGGAACTCTCAAACTTCTTTTTGCCAGAGGTCAACCGCCGTCTTGCGGAAGCCGGCCTGGCAGAAATGAATTTCCAAGAATCCTACGGCGGGGCCATCGTCAAGCCGCGCGGAGTGCTCGAAGGCATTCGTCTCGGCCTAGGCGACATCGGCGTGGTGACCACGATCTTCCATTCCTCCACCCTGCCGAGCCAGGCGATATCGGCGGTGACGCCCTTTATTTCGGCTGACGCCCGGCTCGTGGCCCGCTCGGTGGACGAAATCGCCGTCGAGTTCGACGCCATGCAGCAGGAATTTGAAGCCCAGGACCAGGTCTACCTGGCCACCGGCGTGGCGCTTGACAGCTACCAGTTATTCGCCAACCGTCCGGTCGAAAGCCTTGCCGATCTGGAAAATATGCGGGTCGCCGGCGCGGGATACAACCTGCGCTATCTCGAAGGATTAAACGGCGCCGTGGGCGTACGCGGGGGCCTGACGGACTTCTACAACATGATCCAGACCGGCGTCACTGACGCCGCAATGCTTTGGCCTGAAGCAGCGGGCACTTTCGCCATCGCCGAGGTCGCGCCCTATATGCTGCGCGCCGATTTTGGGGCGGTGAACACCAAGACGCTGACCGTGAGCAAAGTGTTTTGGAACAGCCTTGACCCTGCGGAACAAGTCATTCTGCGTGAGGTAGGCGTGCTTTACCGCGATCGCCTCGCGGAGGTCGCCATGACCAGGGCGAGCGCTGCGGAATCCGCCTATGTCGCGGCTGGCGGAACGATCAACGACCTATCCGCGGCGGAACGGTCTACCTGGGCGAACAACATGCCCAACATCGCTCAGGAATGGGCGGCCGGTCTCGATGCCGACGGCAAGAACGGCACGGATATGTTGAAGGCCTACATCGCCAAGCTTGTCGCGGACGGCGAGACCCCAGCGCGCAACTGGGCCGTCACAGCGTAATCCCAGATGTTTGATCCGACGACCGAAGCGGGGCCCCGTGTGGGCCCCCGCCTCCGGCGGTTCGCCGGCCAGAGCGCGCGCGCGATGGTTGGGCTGGCGCAACTGGCGAACGCAGCGGGAACACTGGTTGTGCTTGGTCTTGTGCTGCTGATCAACGCTGACGTCTTGTCCAGAAACCTCCTAAACGCCCCCTTTCGCGGCGCCTATGAGATGGTCCAATTCCTGATGGTGATGATCGTTTACCTCCAACTCCCCGACGTCGTGCGGATCAACCGCCTGACGCGGTCGGACGGATTCCTGGCGATCATGGCGGATCGTCGTCCTGGAATAGCACGGATCTTTGCGCGGATTATCGACAGCGCATCGTCGATATTGATGGGCCTTATCGCCTGGGCGATTTGGCCGGAGTTCCTGCGTTCGTGGTCCGACGGCGCCTATTTCGGAACACCGGGGATCTTCACAGCGCCCTATTGGCCGATCCATCTGGTGATCTTCTTTTCCGCGACACTTTGCGCCCTGATATTCGCCACCAAAGCGATATCCGGAAAGCGCCGGCCGGAACTCCTTCATCTAGAGGAGTCCGGCACATGACGCCCTTTGAGATCGGCCTTATCTCGGTCGTCGCCATGGTCGCGATGATCTATCTAGGCGTCTATATCCCCATCGCGCTCGGTCTTGTCTCCTTTGTGACGATCTGGGTTCTGCGCGGCAGTTTCGAACTGCCGCTGGCGCTGCTGAAAATCGCGGTAAGCGACTCGGTCACTGAATACTCCTTCGCCACCATTCCGCTCTTTACATTCATGGGATTGATCGTCGCCCGCGCGGGGCTGGGCGAAGATGTCTACCGGGTGATGAACACGCTGTTTCATCGTATCTTAGGCGGCGTAGGCATGGCGACGGTGGGGGCCAATGCGCTTTTCGCCGCCGTGACCGGCAGTTCAATCGCCTCGGCCTCGGTCTTCACCAAGGTCGCGGTGCCCGAGATGATGAAACTCAACTATAACAAGCGTTTCGCCGTTGGCGTTGTGGCGGGATCTTCCGTACTGGGCATGATTATCCCGCCCTCCGCGATGCTGATTATCTACGCCATCGTCGCGGAACAATCGGTGGGCCATATGTTCCTGGCCGGTCTCATCCCGGGCTTGATGCTCGCCGTGGCCTACATCGCCACAATCTGGGGCATGTCGAAGGCGCGCCCAGCCTACGTCGTTCGTACGGGCGCCGGCCAGCGAGACAGTGAGACGCTGCTTTCTGGGGCAGAGATGCTGCTGCTCTGTCTCCCGCTCGCAAGTCTTGTCCTGCTCGTTCTTGGCGGGATCTATACAGGCTGGCTAACGCCGGTCGAAGCTGGGGCCGCCGGCGCCGCGCTCGGTCTCGCGCTCGCACTCTTTCGCCGCAGGATCGATCTCAGGGGATTTTGGACGGCCCTGTTGGAGACCGGCCATATCACAGCGGCGATCCTATTCCTGATCACGGCGGCCTCGATCTATAGCCGGATGTTGGGGATCGCCGGCATACCGAATGCTTTGGCTGATTTCCTCGACACGTACCAGCTCGGCTTTGCCGCGGTGATGGTGATGCTGGTTGTGCTGATGCTCTTTCTCGGCACGCTGCTCGATACGGCGTCGATTATACTCATCGTCGTGCCGCTTTTCTTGCCCATCGTCGAGCCGCTGGGCGTCAGCCTTGTCTGGTTCGGCATCATCGTGGTGATCGGCGCCGAGATCGGTCTGTTGACGCCGCCTTTAGGCATCTCGTGCTTCGTCATAAAAAGCACGATCAACGATCCCAATGTCTCGCTCAAGGACGTCTTCATGGGCGCGCTGCCGTTTGCCGCGGTCATGCTGCTCGTCCTCGTGATCCTGATCGAGTTTCCCATCCTATCCACGGCTCTGCTGCCCTAGCGACCAATTGGCGGAGGTATCCTTATGCGCAACGTTTCTCCCGACACCCTGACCGATACGCTTCTGAGCTTGTCAGGTCCCGACACGGACCCCCGCTTGCAACAGGTGCTCACCGCGCTTGTCGCGCATCTGCACGCCTTCGCAAAAGAGGTGCAGCTGACCCATGCGGAATGGCGCAAAGGCTTGGAACTGCTCACCCGCGCCGGCGAAATCTCGGATTCGGAACGCAATGAATTCGTGCTCTTTTCCGATGTACTGGGCCTATCCTCACTTGTTGACATGATCAATTCGCCGACTGGCTGTACAAGTTCCTCCGTCTTGGGCCCGTTCCATATCCTCGGCGCGCCCGAATTGCCTGTGGGCGGCGATATGATCGGCGAGAACGCAGGCGCGCAAGTGGTTGTCGAAGGCAGAGTGCTGAACGGCGACGGCGAGCCCATTGAAGGCGCCGCGATCGAAGTCTGGCAGACGGCGGATAACGGGCTCTATTCCAACCTCGATCCGGATCAAGCCGAATATAACCTACGCATTTCAATGAAGACCGGTCCGGATGGGCGCTATGCGCTCTCGACCATTCGCCCGGCGCCCTATCTTGTTCCTACGGATGGCCCTGTCGGCGATCTCTTGAACGCAACCGGCCGCCACGCCTGGCGCCCCTCCCATCTGCACTTCATCGTTGCGGCGGAGGGCTACCGGACGCTCGTGACGGAGGTCTTTCCAAACGACGATCCCTATCTCGATGAGGACGCCGTCTTTGGCGTGCGCAGCGATCTCGTGATGGAATACCGTATCGGCGACCGCGAAGCCCTGGCGCCCGACATCACCGCTCGCGAAGCATTGCATGATCAATTCAGTAAAGTCGATTTCGATTTCGTACTGCCGCTCGCCTGACCGCATCCCAGAACACACCTTTTGGAGGAGACCCTACCATGCTGAACATTTCCCAAACACCAATCGCCACGGCCGGACTTCGGATCATGGCGGGCGCGTTCTTTATCCCACATATCTTGGGCAAGGCTCTACCGCCGCATGGCCCGGTCAATTTCTTCGAAGCAGCGGGCTATCCCGTTCCCTGGGTGACGATGAGTTTTGTCGGCGTCGCTGAACTTGCGGTCGCAATATGCCTGATATTGGGGTTCTTTGTTCGTCAAGCCGCGTTGGTTGGCGCTGTGATTCTCGGCGTCGCAGCGGCGTCTGTCATTAAAGTCGGCGGCGACGGCGTCTGGCTCTGGAACTTTGGCGGCGTCGAGTATTTGATCTTCTGGACGTTGCTGTGTCTCTTTGTCGCCATGCTTCATGGCGCCGAATCGAAGGCCCCGGCCACTGCATAAACGTTAGGAAACAACTGTCCGGTCCTGCTGAAGCGTCTCTGCAACCGCCCGCCACGCCAAGGCGGGCGGTCTGCTATACAGCTTCTTTTATCGCCCCGTCCTGCTCTGACAAACAATCGAACAGAAACTCACCCGTCTTCCGATAATGCTCGACGAGAAGACGCGCGGCGCGATCGCCGTCTCGCGCCAGGGCGGCCTCGGCGATGCCCTGATGTTCATTAGAGATCTTCCGTTTGGGATAGGCCGCCGGACGCGCGATATTCCGGTATCGCACGGCAAGATCATAAAGCTGCATGCAAAAGTCCACGAGATAGTGCGACGGGCAGGCGGCGATCAAGGCGTGATGGAAGTCGCGATGCGCCGCCTCCCACTCGATCGCTTTTTCGGTCCGATCCAGTGAATTCAACCGGTATTGCAGCATCACAATCCGTTCTTCCCAAGCCGGGTCGCCATGCTCAACCGCATCGCTTATGGCGATGGCCTCCACCCGCAACCTCGTATCGAGAAGGTTTTTGAAATCCTCAACGCTCACATCCGGCGCCCAGAACCCGCGCTGCTCACTACGCACGACCAGTTGCTCAGATGATAGAGTGCTCAATGCCTCGCGCACCGGGCTCGCGCCCATGTCGAGCGATTTGCGCAATTGATCGATTTGGATGCGCGACCCCGGCTGAATCTCACCAGAAAGCACCATCTCGCGGATCTGATGGTAGGCCCGGGACGTCAACGACCGATGTGAATCCATATGAAAGCTCCTCTGCTACAGAGATAGTTCGTAAAGCGAGGTTTGTAAGTAAAATCGATATTTTTGGGTGAATAGAATTGGTCGATCGCACAGACCGTCGCGGTCACCGGAAACACCTTCGAGCCAGTGCAAAAGTGCGCTGAAGAGGTGAATCAGATCGGGTTGGCCGACGCCGCAATCGACGCTTGGAAAGACCCGATTGTAAAGAATAATCGGCCCACGGGATCGGCGAAGACCGCTAACCTATTGAAAAAATTGGTCGGGGCGGCTGGATTCGAACCAACGACCCTCTGCTCCCAAAGCAGATGCGCTACCAGACTGCGCCACACCCCGACGGAACCATGATCGCCGTGTGGTAAGGAATTTGAGGCGCCTGCGCAAGGGCCGAGCGTCCCTCGCCCAGCGCCGGGCCCCGCCACATTGGCGCCAAACTTGCTTTCTTGTTCGCGAGCAAATCCGCCCAAATGGAGCGCGCCGCGTGTCGAACATCTATAACTACATCTCCAGCATCAACGCGCTGCAGGCCGAAGGCCAGGCGTTCGGCGCGATCGCGGACAATATCGCCAATGCGACAACGCCGGGGCACAAGGCGCAAACGACCTATTTCAGCGACCTGCTGGTCGATGCGGAGCGGCTGCGCGGCAATATCTTCCCCTCCTTCAACGGCGTCAGCGCCCAGCCCCGTTACAACAATGTCGCGGAGGGAGTCTTCCAAACCTCCCGCAACGATTTCGACGTCGCACTGAACGGGCGCGGGTTTTACGTCGTGACGCCCCAATTGAACGATACGTCCGATCTGTTGCTCACCGACGCTGGGACGCTGCAGGAACGGGTGGTTCAAGGCGCCGACGGCGAAGAGGTTTATCTGGCCAGCGGCGTCGGCAGTTTCGTTCAGGGTTGGCCTTACGACCCGGCCACCGAGAGCTTCCTGGTCGGGGATACGGTCGACAGTCTGCGGCCCATTCGGATCGATGAAGGCGCGGCTGTGTTCGACGCCGCCGCCACCACGACGGCCAGCATCGCCGCCAATCTGAACCCCGACTCGGCCGTTGGCGAGACTTTTGGCGTCGGTCTCACCGTCTTCGACGGAACCGGCGACGCGGACGGCGTCCGCGATGCGCGCACTGTCACGGCCACCTTCACCAAGGCCGCAACGTTCAATGAATGGACCTTGGATTTCTCGGGCGTTGACGCGACCGTCACCGACCCCGTTGCGCCGGTGACCGTTCAGTTCGACGCCAACGGGGAAATCGTGACGCCGACGTCGCAAAGCTTCTCGGTCACGTTCGCCAATCCGGCGGCGTCGACCTCGGTCGCCGTCGACCTGGCGGACATGCGCAGCTTCGCGCCCGCCTCGGTTTTGCTTGAGACCAGTTCGAACGGCTTCACCGAAGGAACGCTGGCCGACATCACCTTCCGGCCGAACGGTGAGATCATCGGCAATTTCACCAATGGCCAGAACCAACCGATCGCAAAGCTGGCGGTCGGCGACGTGGTCAATCCCAACCTGCTGCTACCGGTCGATTCCACACAGTTTCAATTGAGCTCCCTGAACGGCCCGCTGCAGCTTGTCGAAGCGGATGTGTCGGGTCGAGCGGTCTTCATCCCGAACGCGATCGAGAACTCAACGACCGATCTGGCGACCGAGGTCACCAAGATCATCCAGACCCAGCGGGCCTATAGCTCGGCGGCGCGGACGCTGACGACGGTCGAGGAAATGCTCGAGACCGCCACTGATTTGAAGCAGTAGCCAAGCCCCCTAGCCCTGTAGCCTGAGCGACCGCGAACCCGCCGCGAAGAAGGCCAGCGCCACCCCGATCCCTGCGAGCAAGCCGCCGGCGAGCCCGACATAAGTCAAGCCGATGGTGGAGACGACCAACCCGCCAAAGGCGGCCCCCAAGCCTTGCCCTAGGAACAGCATCGAGCCGTTCATGGCCATCGCCACGTTACGCGCTTCCGGCGCGGCGGTGATCAAGCGCGCCTGCACGATCGGCGTGAGGGCGAACATACCGGCCGCGCCGGTGAAGATCGTCGCCGCGAGAACGATTTGCGCGGTCAGTCCGGTCAATCCCAGTAGGCCCGACATCCACAGCGTATACAAAGACAGGGTGCAGACGATCCAGATGAAGATTGCGCCAATGACGCGGTTGCCGGGCGCCCGCCCCGCCAGCCAACCGCCCGCCGCGACGCCGAGGATGCTGCCGAACCCGACAAACGCCTGCATCGCGCCGATTCCGCCGCCGCTTAACCCGGTCGCTTGCGTGACCACCGGCCCGATGAAGGTCGCCATCGTGAAAAGCGCGCAGAAGGCGATCGCCGTATAGGCCAGATTGACCAGGATGCGCGGCGACGCGATCACCGAGAGAGCGCCGACGCCGCCGCGGTCAGCGCTGGGCGCGTTCGGTAGGAACAGGGATATCGCCACGCAGGCCGTGAAGGCCAAGAGGCCCGCGAAGCTAAAGCAATGCCGCCAGCCGAACGCATCGCCGACGACGCTGCCCATCGGAATGCCGATCATGAAGGCGACCGTGACGCCGCCCAGGACTACGGCCAACGCCAAGCCGCGCTTCTCCGGCGGCGCCAGGCTGGCCGCGGCCGCGGAGGCGATCGGCGTCACCAAAGTCGCGACCACGCCGCAGGCGATCCGCACCCCCATCAGCGCCTCGAAGTTGGGCGCGAAACTGGCCGCCATGTTGAGAAAACCGAGCAGGAACAGCGCCGAGACCAGGACTTTTTTGCGGTCGACCCGTGCGAAGGCGGCGGCCATGAAGGGTGCGCTCAGAGCGTAGGTGATGGCGAAGCTGGAGGTGAGTTGACCAGCGACCGCGACGGACACGGAGAGATCGGCGGCCAGACGCTCGAGCAGGCCGGAAAAGACATAGCTTTCCGTACCGACGGCGAAGGTCGAGAAGGCCAGAATCCAGATTCGCCCGTTCATTCTGCAAACCAATAGTCTTCGGCTACCAAGAGACGATAGTGGCCGAAACGGCTCCGCCAAGGCCAATGCGCGGCCGCCCCTAAGTCCCTTCGCTTTGTGGCTGTTTTAGGGCGGATCGCCAGCAGCGCCGATCGCAGCGTCCGGCTGGGGCGTATAGAGGCCGACCGGCTGGCTGAGGCCCCGGACCGTGATTTCACCGACCCGCGTCATTGCGGCGGCGCGCTCGGGCGTAAGAGCGCGCATTGTCGACTCGGAGACGAGTATGCCGGTCTCGAAGCGCTTGTTCAGACCCTCCAGCCGAGCGGCGAGATTCACCGTATCACCGTGCACGGAATAGGTCTGGCGCCCCCCGCCGCCGATATTGCCGGCGAAGGCTTGCCCGGTGCTGACCCCGATCCGCACTGTCACCGCGTGGTCCCGCGCGGTCATCGCCTGTAGATCCAACGCGGCGTCGAGCGCTTTCGCCGCATGATCCGGCTTTTCAACCGGCAAATTGAACATCGCCAACACCGCATCGCCCTGGAACTGGGTGATGACGCCGCCATGGTCGGCGATGATGCGCGCAGCGTCGTCAAAGTAGCGATTCAAGACATCGACCACCCCGCGCGGGCCCAACCGTTCGGTCATGGCGGTGAAACCGGCGATGTCGAGGAATAGGATCGTCGCCTCGCGCTCGACCGGCGCCAGCGCCCCGCGATCATCGATCAGCGCGTCTGCGACCTCGCGCGGCACGAAACGCCCGAACACGTCGGAGATCGCTCGGCGCTCCTCATCCAGCGCCAATTGCTTCAAAACAGCCTGACGCGCCCGGTGGATCACGATCGCCAACAGGATCGCGCAGACCGATAGGTAGATCGCCTGCTGGATACGCCCGCCGGTATTCGCGAAGTTGGGATCGAGGAAGATGTTGAGGAAATGCTCGGTCGTCGGGCTCGAGCCGATATCGGCCCATTCCAGCCGGTCCGGCATGTCGCGGATCGCCCAATGGAAGGCGGCCAACCAGCCGCCCGCCCCCGCCAATCCCGTCCACAGGATCAGCCAGGGCGACAGGCTGAACGCAGCGAGCGCCAGGATGATGTAGTAGAGCGGAAATGTATCATTCTTGAAGGCCAGGCTCTGTGGAACCTCGACCCCGATCACCATCGGCTGGGTCGCCATCAGGACCGACAGAACGCCGATATCCACAGACACGACCAGGTATTTCAGCCAGAGTTGGTCGTACCGGGAGCCAATCAGCAGATAGTGGCAGAAACCGACAGCCGCATATCCGATGAAAGCCGCCCCGTAGCCCAGAAAAGGCGTATTCTGAGAATCGCGGGACGCGAAGATCCAGAAACCGACGATCAGGACCGCAATCAGCCGTCCGACGATCGCAAGCTTCAACCCGGTTCGCTCCGCCTCGACGAAGGCGGGCGCGGAAACGCCAATTTCTCGTTGAGCCGTCAATCGTCCTTCCTTTCATGCGCACAAGATTGCACCAATTCCCGACTCCCTGTTGGATTCCATCCATAAAGTTTTTCGCGAGTCGAAGACCTACGGCGCCGTGGGGCCTACATGTCGAACACGATCGACGATGACGACGCGCTGATCGCAGCTGTTTCGAATGGCTCGGCGATCGCGATTGTTCTGCAGCCCGACCATAGCGCTATGGGCTATGCCAAACCGACCTACAACGAGACCTATGACCTGCCGTTCGTCTATCAACAAGGCGCCGCCGTCGCCGGCGTCACGCGGCCGGGCCATCTGATCGTAGGCCCGGACCAGCAGCTGCATATCGCGAGCTTTTCCTACAATAACATCACACCGCTCTATTCCATTCACTATGTGTCCGGCGTCGGAGAAAACGACCGGGAGATCGTGGTCAAACTGAATTCAACGCGTGACTATGCGTTTCGGCGCTTCGTCGCCCGGCCGCCCGGTCCGTTGGTCTATCGCGTCACCCGCACGAGCGCTGAGACCCCGGCCTGGCCAGAGGACCTTGGGCTGACCGAGAGCATCAAGCGCGGCGCGAAACATCGGATCGTCCTGGGTCTTGACGATCAGACGGTATGGAGCCTTCCGATCGACATCGCCTATGACTATTTCACGGAACAGCGCGCGGAGTTTCGCACCGAAGCGACGGTAACCTCGCGCCATTGCATTTATCCGCAAGAGTTTCACGACACGTTGATGGGCAATCCGAAAATCAGCGACGCCATGGTCAGACAGGGCTTTACACTCGACCTGCGCATGCCGCTGGCGCTCACCTACATACGGGCGCTCAGCGACGGCGCATACCTGGACGCGGGAGCCGAACTGAACGGAACACGGACCCCTTTCCAGGATCTTCGTGTGTATGAGACAAGTGGCTAAACGGCGAGAACCAAAGGGAGTCATCCGGCGCGGCCGGTCCGAGCGTATGTATTGCGAGGAGCCAAAACATCGGGAGCGCGTCGCATGGTGTACACACTCGCGTCGGTCGAAGAGGAAAAACTGTCCGAAATTCGAACCCTGGAGCGGGAAATCGGCGCTCCCCTGATCGCCATGTCGGAGCTGGCGGTTCAGCCGGCGCGGCTCGACCGCGACAAGCTCGCCCGTATCGAAGCGCTGGAAAAGAAGTTGGGGGTCGTCCTGGTCGCGGTGGACGCGGCGTAGCTTACCGCCTTCGCCAGGGCGCGTATGCGCCAAACGGGGACTTGCAGACCCGCTTATCGCACATGAAGAGCTGCGGCGCGCGCAACGGCCGCCGGAGATTCCGAGCTTGAACCGGATTGCTGAGCGGTAGGACCCGACGCTTCATCGTCAATCACCCGCGCGAATTTAGCCACGAGGCGCGCCGCCCGCGCGCTGCTTGCATTGGTGTGACCTTCCCGGTCCGAGCCCTCCCCGCGCGCGATCTCCGTCAGAACGCCGAGCAGGCCGACCGCGTCCCATGTCGGCAGGCCCAGGAAACAGTCAGTCGAACCGGCGGCCCGATCCAAGCGCTTTCTGTCACGGGCCGCAAGGATGCGTCGCCGCACAATCGGGTCGAAAGCAAGTCCAAGAAGCAGATCAATATCGGCCCGTTCGAGTTGCACGACCAGAAAGCCGCCGCGATCGCTCATATCGCACCCCCAAATGGTTCTGGGGTCCCGGTCGCAAACCGACGGAAGCGCACAATTCGCGCCAGCGGTCCGATCACCACCCTACCCGCACCCTTGCGTGAGAGGTCTCACCTTTTGGGGTGAGCGGGAAGGCGGATCGAGCGGTATTCGGGCGAGAGTTAAGACAAATGCACTGGGAACCGGCGTTAGAACCCTTTGGGCGGCCGCGAGGCATTAGCGCGCTAAGTGTCGAGTTTCGATCGCAAGAGCTGGTTGACGACGCCAGGATTAGCCTTGCCTTGGGTCTGTTTCATGACCTGGCCGACGAACCACCCGAGCAAGCCGGTCTTGCCGTCGCGATAGGCCGCAACCTGCTTCTGATTTTCGGCGATCAGCGTATCGACGATGGCTTCGATCGCGCCCGTATCGGTGATTTGCTTCAGCCCTTTTTCCTCGACGATGGCGCCGGGGTCTTTGGAGCTTTGGAACATCTCGTCGAACACATCCTTGGCGATCTTGCCGCTGATCGTGCCGTCCTTGATCAGGCCGATCAGAGCCCCGATCTGCTCGGCGGAAATCGGGCTGTCGACCAGCGCGACGCCAGACTTGTTCAACCGACCGAACAGCTCGACCGAGATCCAGTTCGCCGCCGCTTTCGGGTCGCCCGAAGCCTTGGCCGCCTTCTCGTAGAAATGCGCCGTCTCGCGCTCCGCCACCAGCACCGAAGCGTCATAGGGCGAAAGACCGTAATCATCGATGAACCGGTGCTTCTTCGCATCCGGCAGTTCCGGCAGCGTTGCTTTGCAGTCCTCAATATAAGCGTCGTTCAGTTCCAGCGGCAGCAGGTCGGGATCTGGGAAATAGCGGTAGTCATGCGCGTCCTCTTTGGAACGCATGGATCGTGTCTCGCCCTTATTCGGGTCGAACAGGCGGGTCTCTTGATCGACCGTCCCACCGCCCTCGATCAATTTGATCTGCCGTTTGGCCTCGATTTCCACCGCCTGGCGCACGAAGCGGATCGAATTGATATTCTTGAGCTCGGCGCGCGTGCCGAAGGGTTCGCCCGGCTTGCGCACCGACACATTGACATCCGCCCGCATCGAGCCTTCCGCCATATTACCGTCGCAGGAGCCGATATAACGCAGGATCGAGCGCAGCTTGGAGACATAGGCCGCCGCCTCGTCCGGCGAGCGCATGTCGGGTTTGGAGACGATCTCCATCAGGGCGACGCCGGAGCGGTTCAAATCGATGAAGCTCTTGGTCGGGCTCTGATCGTGCAACGATTTGCCGGCGTCCTGCTCCAGATGCAGCCGCTCGATCCCGATATTTTTGGTCTCGCCACCCTCCAGGTCGATCTCGATTTCGCCCTCGCCGATGATCGGCTCTTCATACTGCGAAATCTGATAGCCCTGCGGCAGGTCGGCGTAAAAATAGTTCTTGCGCGCAAAGACGCTGCGCTTGTTGACCTTGGAATTCAGCGCCAGACCCGTGCGAACCCCCTGCTTTACGCATTCGGCGTTCAGCACCGGCAGCATGCCTGGCATCGCCGCGTCAACCAGGCTGACATTCTCGTTCGGCTCTGCGCCGAAACGGGCCGAGGCGCCAGAGAACAGCTTGGACTGCGAGGAAATCTGAGCATGGACCTCAAGCCCTACAACCACTTCCCAATCGCCCGTTTCGCCTTTGACCGTATACGCCATTTTCGGAACTTTCCGCCTTAGAGAGCCTTCGTCGTCGTAGGCGAGGATGTAGCGGTTGACGCCAAGCGAGACAAGCTGCGCGCCAACCTCTCGGGCGCAGCCAACCGCACAACAAATAGGCATGTCGCTTGGCGCCCAATTTTCGATCATTTTTCGTTGACTCACCAGGCGCGATCCGGTCTTGTTGCGCTGCAGCGTAGCGCGCCTAGGGTTCCGCGCCTTCGAACGAAATCGAAGAGCGGCCCGGACCGAGAGGCGCGGCCGGGGCCACATCGTTCCGGTACACGGCGGGATAAAACCCCGGGAGAACACTGTGTCGGTCTTGCCGAAGCGCTCTCCTTGCCGCCCGGAGACCGACTTTCGATAAACGAGAGTCACGAACGGGAGCCTCGCATTATGTCCTTCAAAAAGACCCTGCTGTCCCTCGCCGCCGCCGCGGCGATCAGCGTCAGCGCCACACTCAGCGCCACACCGGCGATGGCGGAGAAAAAGACCGAGTTCAAAGTCGCCTGGTCGATCTATGTCGGCTGGATGCCGTGGGGCTATCTGGAAGACAGCGGCATCATGGACAAATGGGCCGACAAATACGGCATCGATGTCGAGATCGTTCAGATCAATGACTATGTCGAGTCCATCAACCTCTACACCGCCGGCGAGTTCGACGGCGTCTCGGCGACCAACATGGACACATTGTCGATTCCCGCAGGCGGCGGCGTCGATACGACGGCGCTGATCGTCGGCGATTTCTCGAACGGCAATGACGCAGTGATCGTCAAGGGCGACGGCGGTTTGGCCGATCTGAAAGGCAAGTCGGTCAATCTGGTCGAACTGTCGGTCTCGCACTACCTGTTGGCGCGCGCCTTGGACAGCGTCGGCCTGCGTGAAGCCGATCTGGCCGGCGTGGTGAACACGTCCGACGCCGATATGATCGCCGCCTACGCGACCGACGATGTCGAAGCGGTCGTGACATGGAACCCGTTGGTTTCCGAAATCCTGGAGCAGCCGAACGCGACCAAGCTGTTTGACAGTTCCGACATCCCCGGTGAGATCATCGACCTGATGGTCGTGAACACCCAGACGCTCGCCGACAACCCGGAATTCGGCAAGGCGCTGACCGGCGCTTGGTATGAAGTCATGGCGCTGATGGCGTCGGATACGCCGGAAGGCGTGGCGGCGCGCACGGCGATGGGCGTCGCATCGGGCACCGATCTCGCCGGCTATGACGCACAGCTGGCCTCGACCGAAATGTTCTACGATCCGGCCGACGCCGTCGCTTTCACCCAAAGCGCCGACCTGCCCAAGACCATGGTCAATGTCGCAAATTTCCTGTTCGAAAAAGGCATTCTCGGCGAAGGCGCGCCCAGCGCGGACTTCATCGGCGTCGCCTATCCGGACGGCAGCGTCACGGGCGATCCGGACAATGTGAAGTTCCGGTTCGATCCCAGCTTCATGGCGATGGCCGCCGACGGCGCGCTGTAAGCGTCGCGCGACTGATTTCCCGTCCCGTCGTCCGATCGAAACGGCGGGGCGGGCAAGTGTACGCCAATGCGTTGGATCAACCGAAAACCCAGCCGTCCGGCGGCCGTTTGGTTGCTGTTGCTGCCTTTCGTGGCAGTGCTGGCGATCTACGCCATCGCCTCGGACATCAGGCTGTCGGAGAATCCACGCGACAAACTGTTGCCGGCGCCGACGACCATTCTCGAGACCGCGCAACGGCTGGTAAGCGAGCCGGACCGGCGCAGCGGCGAAATCCTGTTCTGGAAAGACACCGCGATCAGCCTGCAGCGTCTGGCGATCGGGGTCGGGCTGGCCGCGGCGCTGGGTCTGTCCTTCGGCCTCGCCATCGGTCTCTTTCCGCATATCCGCGCGACGCTCGCCGGCTTCGTGGCGGTGTTGTCGATGATCCCGCCCCTAACCTTGTTGCCTATCCTGTTTATCGCCTTCGGCCTCGGAGAGATTTCTAAGATCGCTCTGATCGCGATCGGCGTCACGCCGTTCCTGATCCGCGACATGTCGCAGCGGGTGCTGGAGATCCCGGCCGAGCAGATCGTCAAGGCGCAGACCTTGGGCGCCTCCAGCTTGATCATCGCGATCCGGGTCGCGATCCCACAGATCCTGCCGCGGCTGATCCAGGCGGTTCGGCTGTCGCTCGGGCCCGCCTGGCTGTTTCTGATCGCGGCCGAGGCGATCGCGTCCGACGCCGGGGTCGGCTATCGCATCTTCCTGGTCCGGCGTTTTCTGGCCATGGACGTGATCCTGACCTATGTCGTCTGGATCACCGCCCTCGCCTTCATCATGGATTATACATTGAAGCGCTTGTCGGAAGGTCTTTTCCCCTGGGCCGGCAAGGACGGGCTCTGACCGATATGAGTTACGTCACCGTAGACGATATCCATCAAAGCTATGACGGGCGGCCGATTCTGGAGCGCGTATCGCTTACAGTTGAGAAAGGCGCCTTCGTCTCTATTGTCGGCGCGTCGGGCTGCGGCAAATCCACCTTCCTGCGCCTGCTGTTGGCTCAGGAACGGCCGACCCGCGGCGACATCCGCATCGACGGCGCCCCGCCGGCGCAAGAGCCCGGTCGCGAGCGCGGCGTCGTCTTTCAGAAATACTCGGTCTTCCTGCATATGACCGTCTGCGAGAACCTGATCGCCGGCGAGTCTTTCGGTGAAAGCCGCTGGGGTCGTTTCTTCGGCGCCAAGAAACGTGCGGCGCGGGAGCGCGCCCTGCAGACGCTTGAACGGATCGGCCTGGCTCATATGGCCGACGCCTACCCCGCAGCGCTGTCGGGCGGCATGCAGCAGAGGCTGGCGATCGCCCAAGCCCTGACAGCGCGGCCCCGGGTGCTTCTCCTCGATGAGCCGTTCGGCGCGCTTGACCCCGGCACGCGGATTGCGATGCATGACTTCCTTCTGGAGATGCGGCAAGAGACCGGCATGACCGTCTTCATGGTCACGCACGACCTGCAGGAAGGGTTCAAGCTGGGCGACCGGGTTTTGGTCTTTGACAAACCGCGCTGGGACCCGCATGAGCCCGAAGCCTACGGCGCCACCATCACGTACGATCTCGACGCCCGCCGGGACAATGTCCCGACGCCGGCCGCCCCTGATGCCAGTCTGGAAGGAACGCACCCATGATGTTCACCCCTCACCGCACAAGCCGGCCGCGCCGCGGCGCCGACGCGCCGACGAATCAGCGCCGCTTCCACCATCCCGACCTCTCAAAGCTGCGCGGCTGGACGGCGATGCAGGACGAGGCCAAGATTCCGGGGGCTGAGTGGGAGAAGGAGCGCGCCTGGGCGCTGCGCATGGGGCTCACAGGCTCGGACTCGATCGAGGATAAATCGATCCCAACCTTCGCGCGCGGAGAACTGCCGCATTACGCCGGCATCAACACGTTCCTGAAAGCGCCCTATGCCGAGGATGTTCAAGAGGTCGGCCGCTATGACGCGACGGTTCTGGGCGCGCCGTTTGACGGCGGGACGACCTATCGGCCCGGCACGCGCTTCGGGCCTCAGGGCGTGCGCAAGATTTCGGCGCTCTACACGCCCTATAACTACGAAATGGCGGTGGACCTGCGCGAGCAGATGTCGCTTTGCGACGCCGGCGATATTTTCACGATCCCCGGCAATATCGAGAAGACCTTCGACCAGATCAGCCGCGCCTGCGCCCATGTCTTTTCCAGCGGCAGCCTGCCGATTATCGTCGGCGGCGACCATTCGATCGGCTTCCCGACCGTGCGGGGGCTGGCGGAATGCACGTCCAAGAAAATCGGCATCATCCATTTCGACCGCCACGCCGACATCCAGGAAAAGGATCTCGACGAGCGGATGCATACGACGCCCTGGTTCCACGCTACGAACCTGCCGAACGTGCCGGCCAAGAATCTGGTGCAGATCGGGATCGGCGGCTGGCAGGTGCCGCGCGAGGCCGTTGAAGTCGCCCGCGAGCGCGAGACCAACATCATCACCATCTCGGACTTCGAGAAAATGGGCGTCGACAAGACCGCCGAAATGGCTTTGGAAATGGCCTGGGATGGGGTCGACATGGTTTATATGTCCTTCGACATCGACTCGATTGATTGCGGCTTCGTGCCCGGCACCGGCTGGCCCGAGCCCGGCGGCTTCCTGCCGCGCGAGGCGCTCGGCCTCGTCTCCCGCGTTGCGGCGGAAGGATTGTGCGGGATCGAACTGGTCGAAGTCTCGCCGCCCTACGATCAATCGGAGATCACCGCCCTGATGGGCACGCGCGTCATTGTCGACGCGCTGGGCTCAATGGTCGCGGCCGGAAAGCTCGGCAAACACAAGGCGCACATCGACAAACCGGTGACGATCGAGGCGGGCGAGTTCGACGGAAAGCGGTGGTCCCATGGCGCCGCATGATCACGCCCCCGAGACCGGCGCGCCGAAAGCCGGCCACAACCACACGCATCCAGACCATCTGCATAGCCATATGCATGACGGGGACGAGGCCGCCGAGCTTCAGGTCCTGACCGCTCAGTTCATCGACGGTTTCATCTCCGCCAAGGACAAGACCGCCTATCTGCGCTTGTCCGGCGTACCGTTCGAGATGGCGGATAGCGGCGGCGGGCCGAGCCTTAAACTGGTCGACGTGCAGCTCAAGACCGAATGGCAGGTCGGCACCGCCTCTCCCTCCTTCGGCTCGCGCGAACTGAGCTACATGCCCTTCCCCGGCGAAATGGTCGACGAACGCACCAACATGATCCTGATCTACGTCTCGCTGCAAGCCCGCCGAGAGGTGGATATCAGGGATTCTCTAAAAAGCCGCCTCTAGGCTCGTCGTAACCGGTTCGCCGATCGAGCGATTGTCCGGCTATACTACGAATAGCTGTTGCGATATGAAAATCTGAAAAATGAATTAGCACACCCTAATTCATTAATTGATAATGTATGCGGATTTTTGAGGTATTTAACAAGTTTTTAAGAGACCCCGGTGAGTATGCGGGAAGACACGGAGCCAGAAGGTCGGTTCCAGCACAGACAATACTCGGGGATGGTTTTGTTAAAGCACGCTAAATTCACTGCGCTTGGTATGGTCGGCGCGGCAATGATCGGTTTCGGGTCCACAAGTTCCGCCAACGACCTGTTCGTCAACTTCACGCCGATTGGGGAGGTCGTCGACCTCGAACGTTTCGCGAGCGGTACGTTGCCGGAAACTCCCAGGCGCGCCCTATCCCATTCAGACATCGTCTACCGTGACGAGTTGATCGAAACCGGGACAGACGCCGCAATGGCGGTCCAGTTCGCCGACAAATCCATCTTGCATCTTGGCGCCGGAAGCAAGCTGTCCCTGGATGACATGGTCTACAATCCCGACCCGCAAAGCGGGCAATTCGCCATCTCTTTGACACAAGGCGTGTTTCGATTTGTCTCGGGCGCCATTCCAAAGAAAAATGTCTCGTTGCGCACACCGGTCGCCACCATTGGGATCCGGGGAACAGACTTTATCATTGAGATCGCCTCAAATGGCGAGACATCGGTCTCCGTGCTTTCAGGACAAGTGACTGTCGAACCAAGGACGGGCGCCGATAGCTTCACCATCGATCCTGGATTTCGCGGTTTTGTTGGCACGGATGGTGGACCTGCTTCGTTAGAAAGCTGCGCTGGCCAGGATTGTGCAGTGGCGGCTTTGTCGGACCAGAATCTCGAGACGCTGATCGAAGAGGTATCCGCGCCAGCAGAACCCAAAATAGAGACCGTGGTGACGCGGGAAGTCGCGCGGCAAAACAATGTTGCTCGTGCCGAAGAAGCACGGAGACAGCAGGCGGAAATAGCGGCTGAACGGGCGGCGAACAAACAGGTTCGAACGTCGACGGCGGCTTCCTCCGAAGGCCGTCGCATTTGGAACAATCCGAACCGATTCAACAATGGCGGCGCCAACAATCGTGGTAGTTCGCAAAGCTTCAATAGTGCGATTAGCGATCGTGGGAACGGCGGCGGAAACGGCGGCGGGAACGGCGGCGGGAACGGCGGCGGGAACGGCGGCGGAAACGGCGGCGGGAACGGCGGCGGAAACGGCGGCGGGAACGGCGGCGGAAACGGCGGCGGGAACGGCGGCGGAAACGGCGGCGGAAACGGCGGCGGGAACGGCGCCGGAAACAGCGGTGAAAAAGGCGGCGGAAAAGGCGGCGGAAAAGGCGGCGGAAAAGGTGGCGGAAAAGGCGGCGGAAAAGGCGGCGGAAAAAACTGACGGAGACAAATACCGACGTTGTTTCGACCCCAGGCTCACCACAATTGCGGCGACGGCCTCAAAAAAAGACGATCATACAAAAAGCGCCCGCGCGCCGGGTTAGATCATTTGAGCCGACTTAGGCCGCAAGCTGCGGCGTCGCCTTGAAGTCGGCGGCGGTTTCCAGCACGCCGGCGGCGCGCAGCACCGTTTCCTCACCGAAGGCGGGGCCGATCAGTTGCAAGCCGAGCGGCAAGCCGTCTTTGTCGAGCCCGGCCGGAACCGAGATCGCGGGCAAGCCGGCGAGCGACGCCGGCACGGTGAAGACGTCGTTCAGATACATGGCGATTGGATCATCCGCCTTGTCCTCAAAGCCGAAAGCGGCGCTGGGGGCGGTCGGCGTCAAGATCAGATCGCAACTCCCCCAAGCCTCCTGGAAGTCGCGGGCGATCAAGGTGCGTATCCGCTGCGCCTTCAAGTAGTAGGCGTCGTAATAGCCAGCGGACAAGACGTAGGTCCCGACCAACACGCGGCGCTGGACTTCCTCGCCGAAGCCTTCAGCGCGTGTGTGGGCGTACATGTCGTTTAAGTCCTTGCCATCAACGCGCAAGCCGAAGCGAACGCCGTCATAGCGCGCGAGGTTTGACGAGGCCTCAGCCGGCGCGACGATATAATAGGTCGGCAGCGCGTATTTCGTGTGCGGCAGCGAGATATCGACGATCTTCGCGCCCGCATCCTTCAACCAGTCGACGCCCTGTTTCCAGAGTCCGTCGATTTCAGCGGGCGCCCCGTCTACACGGTATTCCTTCGGCACGCCGATCCGCATGCCGCGAATATCGCCGGTCAGCGCCGCCTCGTAATCGGGCACGGCGGTCTCGACGCTGGTCGAATCCTTGGGATCGAACCCGGCCATGGCGCCGAGCATGATCGCGCTGTCGCGCACGTCGCGGGTCATCGGCCCGGCCTGATCAAGCGAACTGGCGAAGGCAACGATGCCCCAGCGCGAGCAGCGGCCATAAGTCGGTTTAAACCCAACGATTCCGGTGAAGGCGGCGGGCTGACGGATAGACCCGCCGGTATCCGTCCCTGTCGCGGCGATGGCCAACCGGCCAGACACCGCCGAGGCCGATCCGCCCGAGGAGCCGCCCGGCACTAGCGGCTGGTTGCCGCCGGACGCCGCCATGAAGGGATTTTGCACATTGCCGTAATAACTGGTCAGATTGGAAGACCCCATGGCGAATTCGTCCATATTGGTCTTGCCCAACATCACCGCGCCTGCGTTCCACAGATTCCCCGAGACAGTGGATTCATAGGTCGGCGTGAAGCCTTCGAGGATATGACTGCCGGCGGTTGATTGCACCCCTTCCGTGCAGAACAGGTCTTTCATGCCGATCGGCAGGCCTTCCATCGCGCCCGCATCGCCTTCCGCCCGTCTCGCGTCGCTGGCCTTGGCCATGTCGCGCGCCTTTTCCGGCGTCGGCGTGATATAGGCGTTTAGCTCCGACCGGCGCTCCATCGCGTCGATGTAGGCGTCGGTCAGTTCCACCGAGGTGATCTCTCTAGCGTTCAGCCTGTCGCGCGCCTCAGCCAGGGTCAGCGACAGCAACTCATTGGAATCGCTCATAGTGTCAGGCCTTACTCGACGACTTTGGGAACAACGTAGAAGCCGAGCTCGGTCGCCGGGCCGTTGGCCAGGACCTTGTCCGGCTGTGCGCCGTCGGTGACCGCGTCCTCACGCCAGCGCAGATCATGGGCGATCGCGCTGGTCATCGGCTCGACGCCGTCGGTATCCACTTCGGACAATTGCTCGACCCAGCCGATGATCTGGTTCAACTCGCCCGCCAGACCGTCAAGCCGGTCCTCGGCAACATGGATGCGCGCCAAATGCGCGACTTTCTTGACGTCGTCCTTACTGAGCGACATGGCGGCCTGCCTCGTCTTCAAAAAGATGGATAGGTGGGCGGTCAAAGGGTGGCGCGACCCGGCGAAAAGACCGATCCGCGCCCTCATCCGAAAGCGCGCGGAACCTATCAGAGCCCCCTGACAGGGGCAAGCGGCGCCCTCTTTCCGGACTTGCTTCGCATGACAAGCCGCCGATGGCAGGATGACAGGACCCGCGAACGTCCGGATACTGAGCCCCATGTTTCTCGGGATCGACATCGGCACCTCGGCGGTGAAGGCCATCCTCATGGACGCGGAGGGGACGGCGGCGGCGCGGGCGAGCGCGCCTTTGACCGTGCAAAGCCCCAATCTCGGTTGGTCTGAGCAGGATCCGACGACCTGGTGGACGGCGGCCCTGGCTGTTTGCGCGACTCTCAGGCGGGACGCGGAAACGGCCTATGGTGCGATCGCCGCCATAGGCCTTTCCGGACAGATGCACGGCGCGGTCTGTCTCGACGCGGCGCTGGCCCCGATCCGGCCGGCGATTCTGTGGAATGACGGACGCAGCGGCGCCGAATGTGCAGAAATGGCGGCGGCTCTGCCGGGACTGGCGGCGCTGGCGGGCGTACCGCCGACGCCAAGCTTTACGGCGCCGAAAATCCTCTGGCTGAAACGCCGCGAGCCCGAGTCCTACGCCCGGATCGCCCACATCCTGCCGCCGAAGGATTATGTCCGGCTGCGCCTGACTGGCGGCCTGGCGACAGACATGGCGGACGCCGCCGGCACGCTCTGGCTCGATCAGGCAAAGCGCGGCTGGTCGGAGACGCTCTGCAGAGTCTCCGCCACTGATCCGGCCTGGCTGCCCAGGCTCTGCGAAGGGACCCAGCTAGCAGGCGCCCTGACCGAGGCGGCGGCGATGGCCCTAGGCCTCACCGCCGGATTGCCAGTCGCCGCGGGCGGCGGCGACGCGGCGGCCGGCGCGGTCGGGATCGGGGCGATGAATCAAGGCGACGCTTTCATTTCGCTCGGCACCTCCGGCCAGCTCTTCGCCGCCGCGGACTCCTACCGGCCCAATCCGGCGGGCATGGTGCACGCGTTCGCCCATGCGGTCCCTGACCGCTGGTTTCAGATGGCGGCGATGCTGAACGGCGCGCGGCCGCTGCAATGGTGGTCGGAAACGACGGGTGTCGAGATCGCCGATCTCCTCGCCGAGGTCGAAAACGATATCGGCAAGGATCCGGGCCGCGCGCCGCTTTTCCTGCCCTACCTCACCGGCGAGCGGACGCCGCATAATGACGCGGCGATCCGGGGCGGGTTCTACGGCTTGGAAAACGACACCAGCCGCGCGGAGATGACCCGCGCCGTCATCGACGCTGTGGCCTATTCCTTCTGCGACGCGCGCGACGCCCTGGCCGGCGCGGGAACGCGCGTCACAGCGCCGTCGGCGATCGGCGGCGGCGCGCGGAGCGATCTTCTGCTGCAGACCATGGCGGACGCGACCGGGTTTGTGATCCGCCGCCGGAAAGATGCGGACGCCGGCCCGGCCTATGGCGCGGCGCGGCTGGCCGCCGCCTCGACGGGCGCAATCACCCTGTCAGAGCTTGCGCAAACGCCGCCGCTGGATCGCCAGTTCGACCCCGATCCGCACAAAGCCGCGCATCATGCAGAGAGGTTGGCGCGCTATCGCGCGCTCTACGCCGCCCTCGCCCCATTCGCCGCCGGATAGTGTTCAGGCCGCCTTCGGCAAATAGCGCGCATAGTCAGACACCAAGAGGCGTTCCGGCGCGACATCTTCCTCCACATCGGGGAACCGCCCGATCGGGTCCTTGAAGACATTGTCGGTGACGTCGTCATTGACGGTCGAGACCTCGCCGATCAGCACGTCGCCACCCTCGCCCCAGAAGGCGTGCCACATGCCCGGCAACAGGGTGACGCTCTCGCCGGGGCCGAGGCGCAGCTTGCCGCCCGCGGGCACCGTGCGCTTCACCCCATCGGTCATGGCGATCACGTCGGCGGTCGGGTCCATCGAGCCGTCCTCGGCGCTGGCCCAGAGCTCCAACACCAATTCGCCGCCGCCGCGATTGATGATGTCCTCCGCCTTCACGACATGGCGATGCATCGGGGCCAACTGATCCTCGCGCGAGATCATGATCTTCTCGGCATAGAGCATGCCCCCGCCGCGCTTCAGATCCGCCGCGTCGCCGTTTCGGATCGTGAACAGCACCAAACCGCATGCGTCAAAGCGGCCTTCGCCATAATCGGTGATGTCCCAGCCCAGACCGGCGTCGACGATCGCATCGATTTGATCGCGTCTGGCCTGCATCTCGGCCGGACTCCAATCGGCGAAGGGCGGCAGCTTGAAGCCGAAGGAGCGGATGAAAGCGTCAGCCTCGCGGATGATGGTGTTGATTTCGGATCGTTTCACGCGGCCATCTCCTCTTGCGGCGGTTGCTTGGCGCCGGTCATGAACGCGACGGCGTCGGACATGCTGTATTCTTTGGGATCGATCACGCAGAGCCGTCGGCCCAATCGATGAATGTGGATACGGTCGGCGACCTCAAAGACGTGCGGCATATTATGCGAGATCAGGACGATCGGAATGCCGCGCGCGCGAACATCCTGGATCAGCTCCAGGACCCGGCGCGATTCCTTGACGCCCAGCGCGGCGGTCGGCTCGTCCATGATGATCACCTGCGAGCCGAAGGCCGCGGCCCGGGCGACCGCGACCCCTTGGCGTTGCCCGCCCGACAGGGTCTCGACCGCCTGCGTGATGTTCTGGATGGTCAACAGGCCAAGTTCGGAAAGCTTCGCCCGCGCCTGGCGCTCCATTTCCGCGTGATCGAGTTTTCGGAAGACCGCGCCGAGCAGGCCCGGCTTTCTGATCTCCCGGCCCAGGAACATATTGTCGGCGATGGACAGCGCGGGCGACAGGGCGAGATTCTGATAGACCGTCTCGATCCCGGCCTCCCGCGCCTGGATCGGCGTACTGAACTGCACCGGCTTTCCATTCAGCCGGATCTCGCCGGCGTCCGGTTTGATCGCGCCAGCGATGGCCTTGATCAGGGTGCTCTTGCCGGCGCCGTTATCGCCGATCACCGCCAGCACCTCGCCGGGATAGAGGTCGAAATCAGCCTGATCGAGCGCGACGACGCGGCCGAATTTCTTCACCAGGTTGCGCGCCGTCAGAATGGGTTCTTGGCCGCTCATGTCAGGCGCCGGGCTCATGTCGATATCTTCCTGATCCACTGATCGATCGCCACCGCGAAGATAATCAAGACACCGATCAGAAGATAGGTCCATTGCGGGTCGGCCCCGATCATCCTGAGGCCCAGCGAAAAGACGCCGACGATCAGGGCGCCGAACAGCATGCCGACGATCGAGCCGCGGCCGCCGAATAGGGACATGCCGCCGATCACCACGGCGGTGATCGATTCGATATTCGTGAGCTGTCCCGCCGTCGGCGAGACCGAGCCGATCCGGCCGATCAGCGCCCAGCCGGCCAGGGCGCAGATCAGGCCCGCCAGCGTATAGACCGAGAGCAGGATCGCCTTGACCCGGACGCCTGAAAGTTCCGCCGCCGCCGGATCGTCTCCGACGGCGTACACGTGTCGTCCCCAGGCGGTCTGTTTCAAAGCGTAG
The DNA here is from genome assembly GCA_030065235.1 of Alphaproteobacteria bacterium. Lineage (GTDB taxonomy): Bacteria > Pseudomonadota > Alphaproteobacteria > UBA8366 > Aestuariispiraceae > JASJDC01. Next base: position 71,670 of record JASJDC010000009.1, on the reverse strand, counting down.
GCCAGGATCGCGACCAACAGGATCAGGCAGATCACGCCATAGGTGAAGATCGCCCCGCCGATATTGATCTTCTGGCCGAAGAACTGAAGGATCGGCGCGGCTTTTTCAATGTCCTGGCTGCGGATCGTCTCATTCGCCGAATAGAGGAAATTGGTCGCCAGCACGATCTGCCACATGCCCAAAGTGGCGATGAAGGGCGGCAGTCGGACATAGGCGACCAGCGCGCCATTGACCCATCCGCAAGCCGCCCCGACCGCCAGACCGCAGAGGATCGCGAACTCCGCCGGCAATCCGTAGCGAAAGGTGAATTGCCCCATCACGACCGACGACAAGACCATGATGGCCCCGACGCTGAGATCGATACCGGCAGTCAGGATCACCAGGGTTTGCGCCGCCCCGACGATGCCGACAATGGCGACCTGTTGCAGGATCAGGGTTAGGGTGAAGGCGGAGAAAAACTTGTCGCCGAGAACGATGCCGAACCCGATGACCGACAGGATCAGAACGATTAGAGGCACCGCCGCCGGCGTCTGATGCAGCCAATGCTGGATCCTGCCGATCAGGTCGCGCTCGCGATCCTCAAAGGCCGCCACCTGATCGGCGTTCTGTTCGATGATCGCCGCGTCGAAATCATCGGCCTTGTCGGTCGGGCCCGGCATAAGCCGCTCCTTTGTCTCAGGCTCGATCGCCGATTGCGTCACTGGGCGGCCTGACGGCGCCGGGCTGTCACCCGACACGCCGTCAGGCCGCGCGTTTCAACCGGGGCTTAGATTAGCCCCAGCAGAGGTCGGTTCCCTCGGCGGTGTCGATCGACTCAATGCCCGGCGCGGGGTTGTCGGTGACCAGCGCGACGCCGGTGTCGAAGAAATCCTTGCCCGGTGTCGGCGCCGGCTTCTTGCCGGTGTCGGCCCAGGCCTTGATCGCCTCGACGCCCAGCGACGCCATCAGCAAAGGATATTGCTGAGATGTAGCGCCGATCACGCCGTCTTTGACATTCGCGACGCCCGGACAGCCGCCATCGACGGAGACGATCAGCACGTCATTCTCGCGCCCGACCGCTTTCAACGCTTCATAGGCGCCGGCCGCCGCCGGTTCGTTGATCGTGTAGACGACATTGATGAACGGGTCCTTGGAGAGCAGGTTCTCCATCGCCCGGCGGCCGCCTTCTTCGTTCCCGGCGGTGACGTCATGGCCGACGATGCGCGGATCGTCCTCATCGCCCCATTTGTTCGGATCGGCCAGATCGATGCCGAAGCCCTGCATGAATCCCTGGTCGCGCAAGACGCCGACGGAAGGCTGGCTGACCGCCAAATCGAGCATCGCAATTTTGGCGTTTTGCGCCTCATCGCCCAGGGTCGCCGCCGCCCAGGCCCCAATCAGCTCTCCCGCCCGGAAATTGTCCGTCGCGAAGGTGGCGTCGGCCCCGTCAATCGGCTCCAGCGGCGTGTCCAGCGCAATCACAAGCAGACCCGCGTCGCGCGCCTGCTGCAGCGGGGCGACGATCGCCTTCGTATCCGAGGCCGTGATCAGGATGCCTTTCGCGCCGTCGGCGATGCAGGTTTCGATCGCCGCAACCTGGCTGTCATGGTCGCCGTCGATCTTGCCCGCATAGGATTTCAACGTAATTCCAAGCTCGTTCGCTTTGGCGGTCGCGCCTTCCTTCATCTTCACGAAGAACGGGTTGGTGTCTGTCTTGGTGATCAGACAAGCGCCGATTTCGGCATGGGCCGGCGCGGCCATGGCGGCGGCCAGCGCGAAAGAGCCGGCGGCGGCCGCCAACAGAGATTTTTTCATCGAGTTCCTCCCAGATTAACGCGCCCGCTGCTGATCAGCGGGCTTTCATTTTCCATGGCGGTTTCCGACACGGGATCAAAAGTGTGATCCCGCATCGCCGCACTTGTCAACAAACGCACCCGGGCGACAACGCTTAACCCCCTAATAAAAATAGGGTTTTCAGCGGCAAGGCAGCGACGCCCACGGCTGCGCGGACGGCGGATTTTCGAGGCGGCGGCGAGGATCAATTGGGGGCGAGAGCGCGCCCAAAGCGCTTGGGTCAGGAAGAGGCCAGGATCGACCGGATCCGTTCGACCCGCGCCCGATTGACCCCTGCGTCGCCATAACCGACGCGCGAGGCGGAGCGCACATGCACCGCGTCCTCATCGATCAGGAACTCGACGTCATCGACGAAACCAAACACAGCGGATGTTGCGATGAAGGCGAGATAGCCGCCTTGCTCCGCGACCAGCTCTGCGCCGATTTCCGCCATCGCGGATTTGATAGCGGCGGCCTTGTCAGGCCCGGCGACCGTGAGCGGCGCGATCGCGGCGCGCGCACCCGGTTCCGCCTGGCTGTTCACGCAGTTCGGCCGGTCGGGACAAGGCGCTAGGGCGCCTGACTCGGTCAGGCCCAGCGGCGCGCCCGATTTAGACAGATTGCCGGCGATGAACCCTGCGACCAGCGCGGCGACGACCAGCGCTCCGATGACGATTATGGTGGTAATTATAGCATTCCTCACAGTGTTCTCGCCCCCCAAAAGCGCTCCTAATCCACTGGAGCCGCATCATCGATGATCAATTGCGGCTGTTCGCGCCCCTGCCAACGATCGACCTGAAGGCGGCCGGCGATATGCGCCGGGCCACCGCCGCGCTTTGACAGAAGGAAGGCGCCCAACTCCTGGTCCGCCGCCCGAAAGGCGATCGATTTCAAACCACCCGCGCCGCCGCCGCCCAAGCGGCAGCGGACATGATCCCGACCCACCACATCCGCATGATCGATCCGCGCCTCGGTCAGGACGAAGCGCGGCTGGGCGTTGCCGGCGCCGAACGGCGCCAAGCGCTCCAATTGATCGATCAGGTCCAGCGTCGCGCCGGCGACCGAGAGCGCGCCGTCCAGGCCGAGACGCGGCGTAATCGGCGCCCCGTCCATCTGCGCCGCGATCCGGCCCTCAAGAAAAGCGATGAAATCCGCCTGACCCGCCTCGGCCACCGTGAAGCCCGCCGCCATCTTGTGGCCGCCCCCATTCAGCAGCAGCCCCTCCTGACGCGCGGCGATCACCGCCGCCCCCAAATCGACGCCGGCCACGGATCGGCCCGATCCCTTGCCAACACCTTCGGTCAGGGCGACCACGCAAGCGGGCCGGTTGTAGAGTTCTTTCAGGCGACTGGCGACAATGCCGATGACGCCGGGATGCCAATCCGCGCCGGCGGCGTAGATCAGATGCTCTGACGGCTCACTTGCTTCGACCTGCCGCACCGCCTCGTCGAGACAAGCCGCCTCCAGCGCCTTGCGTTCCTGATTGTAGCGGTCGAGATCGCGGGCGATCCGCATCGCCTCATTGGGATCGTTCCCCGACAACAGCCGCACGCCGAGGTCCGGTTCGCCGACGCGCCCGCCCGCATTCACGCGCGGCCCCAATTGATAGCCCAGATGGTAAGCGCCGGGCGCCTGATCGACGCCGGCGACATCGGCCAGCGCCGCCAGCCCGAAATTGCCGCGGCCCGCCATCACCTTGAGCCCCTGGGTGACAAAGACCCGGTTCAGCCCGACCAGAGGCACGACATCGGCCACCGTCCCCAACGCAACGAGATCGAGCAAACCGCGCAGATCCGGTTCCGGCCTGTCCGCGAACAAGCCCTCGGCGCGCAACCGCCGATTCAACGCGACCAGCAGCAGGAACGTGACGCCTACAGCAGCCAGCGCGCCATGCGGGCTCGGATCGTCCAAGCGGTTGGGATTCACCACCGCCACCGCGTCGGGCAGGTTGGGCTCCGCCGCATGATGGTCGACAACCAATACATCCAGGCCCGCCGCTTTCGCCCCGCTTAGCGCGTCGAAACTGGTGACGCCGCAATCGACCGTAACCACAACATCCACGCCTTGATCTCGCAGCTTCCGCAGCGCCGACAGGTTCGGGCCGTAGCCCTCTTTGATCCGGTCCGGGATATAGACGCGAAGCGGCGCGCCGAGCGTCTCGAAATAGCGCGCCAGCAGCGCCGAAGAGGTCGCGCCGTCCACATCATAATCGCCAAAAACGGCGACCTGCTCGCCCCGTTTCAACGCCGTCACCAGACGCGTGACGGCGCGGTCCATGTCGCGCAGATGCGACGGGTCCGGCATTTGGCTTCGCAAGGAAGGATTGAGAAAGGCTTCGGCCGCCTCCAGCCCGACGCCCCGCCCGGCGAGCACACGTCCGACGATCTCGGCGAGGTCGAACCGTTGGGCCAAGGCCAGGCCCAATCGGTCGTCCGTGCTCCGGGCCTCCCAGCGCTTCCCGCTCACCGACCGTTCGACGCCCAGAAAGGCCGGCGCGGATGGCGGCGCCGGGTTCCGAATAGGGTGGACGATGGCCGGACTGGTCACATTGTCTCCTCGCCGGGACGCACGGCTCGATCAGGCGCCGGGCGAAGTCCCGGATTGCCTCGGATCGACCCAATGTTTGCGGCCGAAATCGTGCCGCGTCTCGATCAAGCGAACGGTACCGGTCTTAGAACGCATGACAATAGAGTGAGTCGTCGCACCATTGGCCAGAATCCGTACGCCTTGCAGCAAGGGACCGTCGGTGACGCCGGTCGCCGCGAACATCACGTCGCCCCCGGCCAAGTCCATCAGGTCGTATTTCCGGTCAAGATCGTTGATCCCGACCTTGGCCGCGCGGCCGCGCTCGTCTTCGTTTCGGAACAAGAGCCGGCCTTGGAACTGACCGCCAATGCAACGCAAGGCCGCGCAGGCCAAAACGCCCTCCGGCGCGCCGCCGGCGCCGAGATACAGGTCGATGCCGCTATCCGGGTCCGCCGTCGCCATGACGCCCGACACGTCGCCATCGCCGATCAGTTGAATCCGAGCGCCCGCTTCGCGCACCGCTTCTATCACCTTGGTGTGACGGGGCCGGTCCAAGATACAGACCAGGACTTCCTCGATCCGTTTGCCCTTCGCTTCGGCGATGGCGTTCAGATTGTCCTCCGTCGACCGGTCGAGATCGACCACGCCGGCAGGCAGGCCGCCGCCGACAGCGATCTTGTCCATATAAACGTCGGGCGCATGCAAAAAGCCGCCATTTTCCGCCATCGCCAAAACGGCCATGGCGTTGGTGCCGCCCTTCGCCGTGATTGTCGTGCCTTCCAAAGGGTCGAGGGCGATGTCGATTTTCGGTCCGTTTCCAGACCCGACGGGCTCGCCGATAAAAAGCATCGGCGCTTCGTCGCGCTCGCCCTCGCCAATCACCACCGTGCCTTGAATATCCAGGCTGTTGAGCGCGGTGCGCATGGCGTCGACGGCGGCCTGATCGGCTGCCTTCTCGTCGCCGCGGCCCATCCAGCGCGAGGACGCCAGGGCGGCGGCCTCGGTCACGCGGGCGGCCTCCATGGCCAGATTCTTGTCAGCGGATACGGGCTGCATGGGATTCCTTTCGGTCGCGGCGCCTCAGGGGGCGGACAGGTCGGAAAGCGCGGTCAAAGCAGGGCGGCGTCAAGGCAAGGCGATTCCGCCGATTTGCAAAGCTCAGTCTCAAAGCTTAGCCGAACTGCTCGATCCGAATCAGGCGAGGCGGCTCGACGCAGAAGGGAAAGCCGCCGATCTTGTTCAGCGCCGATTGCATCGCCGCCTCGGTCGTCTCATGGGTGGTCATCGCGACCGACACCGGTGCGCCGGGATCGCGGCCGCGCTGAATGACATTTTCCAGCGAGATCGCTTCGTCGCGCAGAACGGCGGTGACATCCGCCATCACGCCCGGCTGATCGATGACTTCGAGACGGACATAGTAGGCGCCCTGATGCTCGGTTATTGGCGCGCTGGGCTTGTGGGTCAGCGCCTCGACCGGAAGGCCGAAGGCCGGCGCCGCGCGCCCGGCGGCGATATCCATGATGTCGGCGATGACGGCGCTGGCGGTCGGTCCGTCGCCGGCTCCGCGCCCCTCCAATACCGTCGCGCCGACGAAATCGCCCTGGGTGACGACCGCGTTGTACACGCCCTCGACCGAGGCGATCGGCGCGCTCAACGGGGTCAGAACCGGATGCACGCGTTGCTGAATGCGATTCCTCAAATCCTCCGCGACGCCCAGAAGCTTGATCCGATAGCCAATCTCCTCGGCGTAGAGGATGTCATCCGGCGTAATCATGCGGATGCCTTCGACATAGACGCCGTCGAAATCAAGTTCGGTCCCGAACGCGATGCTGGCCAGGATCGCAAGCTTGTGCGCCGCGTCGACCCCGTCGATATCGAAGCTGGGATCGGCCTCGGCATAGCCGAGATCCTGGGCCTCGGCGAGAACATCGTCGAAGGCCCGGCCGCTCTCGCGCATGGTCGTCAGGATATAATTGCAGGTGCCGTTCAGAATACCGTGCAGGGCGGCGATCCGGTTGCCGGCCAGCCCCTCGCGGATCGCCTTAATGATGGGAATGCCGCCGGCGACCGCCGCCTCATAGGCTAGGACAGTATCGTTCTTGTCCGCCAGCGCGGCCAGAGCCAGACCATGATGCGCGATCAGCGCCTTATTCGCCGTAACGACCGAGCGACCCGCGCCGAGCGCCGTTTCGACCGCCGCCTTCGCAGGTCCGTCGCTGCCGCCGATCAACTCGACCAGAATATCGATATCCGCTTGCGCCGCCATCGCGACGGCGTCGTCGTGCCACGCGAAGCGCTCGACATCGAAACCACGATCTTTCGTCCGGTCGCGCGCCGAGACCGTCGTGATCGTGACTGCGCGGCCGGCGCGTTTCTCGATCAAATCGGCGTTTTCGTCGATCAGCCGGACCAGTCCGCCCCCGACAGTGCCCAGCCCTGCAATTCCGATTTTCAGAGGCGCCGACGCCTGTGTCTCCGCCATCAGACCGCCTTCCGAATATCGAGCGTGGGCAGGCTGGGCGGTTTGGCGAGGAAGGATCGAATGCCGCGTACCGCTTGTCTTGTGCGCTGCAGGTTCTCGACCAGACCCAACCGTACGAAGCCCTCGCCGTATTCGCCGAAACCGGAACCGGGCGCAACCGCGACATTCGCATCCCTCAGCAACGCCTTGGCGAATTCCAGGCTGCCCGCCTCTTTCCAAGGCTCCGGCACCGGGGCCCAGGCGAACATGGTCGCTTCAGGGCTGGGCGCGTCCCAACCGGCGCGCGCCAAGCCGTCGATCAGCACGTCGCGGCGTTCCTTGTAGGTGCGGCGAATGTCGTCGACACACTCCTGCGGCCCGTTCAGGGCGGCGGTCGCGGCGACCTGGATCGGCGTGAAGGCGCCATAATCGACATAGGATTTGATCCGCGCCAATGCCGCGATCAGACGTTTGTTACCGGCCGCGAAACCAACCCGCCAGCCGGGCATGTTGTACGTCTTGCTGAGCGAGGTGAATTCGACCGCAATATCGCGCGCCTTCGGGACCTGCAACACCGAGGGCGGCGGCGTCTCGCCGAAATAGATTTCGGCGTAGGCCAGGTCGGAAAGAATGTAGATCTCGTGCCGCAAGCAGAAATCGACGACTTCCTCATAGAAATCCAGATCGACGCATTGCGCCGTCGGGTTTTGCGGAAAGTTCAGGATGACGGCGATCGGTTTCGGGATCGAATGGGCGACGCCGCGATGCAGCGCCTCCATGAAAGTCTCGCGGAAATCGCCCTCCCCGGCGCCGGCCGGCATATGGCGCACCGCCCCGCCGGCGATGATGAAGCCGAACGCGTGGATCGGGTAGCAGGGGTTGGGCGCCAGCACGACATCCCCAGGGCTGGTGATCGCCTGGGCCAGATTGGCGAGCCCCTCTTTCGAGCCCAAGGTCGCGATCGCCTCCGTCTCCGGGTCAATCTCAACACCGAAACGTCGTTCATAATAGTCGCTCAAGGCGCGGCGCAGTCCAGGGATGCCGCGGCTGGTCGAGTAGCGGTGGGTCTTCGGGTCCTGCACGGTCTCGACCAGCTTCTGAACGATGTGCGGCGGGGTCGGCATGTCGGGATTGCCCATGCCGAAATCGATCACGTCCTCACCGCGCGCCCGGGCCGCCGCCTTCAGCGCGTTCACTTCGGCGAAGACATAGGGCGGCAGGCGTTTGATCCGGTGGAAGGCTTCGATCATCAGTCTGGTCTCTGTCGGCGGTTGTTTGGCGGCTGATCTTTATCGATTGAATTGAACGGGCGGGTCGGCGCGCCGAGGAGCCGACCGCCCTCCAGGCTCGACTGCTACTTATCGAAGCGCGGCCGGAAGGTCGAATCCCGATTGCGCCTATTCGGGCCTTTTCGTCCGTCAATACCGGACAAAGATCTCCACCCGCTGATTGCCGGCGACGCCTTCGGGCGAGGTCTCCGCAAAACGCGGTTGGCGGGCGCCGACCGCCGCGATCTGAATCGCCGGCTGCGGCATGCCAAGCTCCAAGAGCGCGCCGGCCGCCGCGGTGGCGCGATCGAGTGACGCCTTGTAATTCGCCAAATCCTGGCGCGCCGGGTCACTAGCGGCGGGGCCGGAGCTGGCGTGGCCGACCACCCGCATCTGTTTGCCGCCATTGTTATAGAGCGCCATGACCTGTTCCAGCACGGCCCGGTCCTGCGCGGTCAAAGAGGCGCCGCCATTGGGGAAATACAGCGTCGCCAGATGGACGACTTGGCCCGGCTGCGGCGCCGGCTTGGTCGTCGCCTGATTCGCGGTCCGGGTCGCCGCGGGGGCGACGGCGGGACTCGCCGGCGCCGCAGCCAAGTCGGCGGCCGACGGCGGCGCTATGCCGGCGCGCTGCGGCGGCGGGGTCGCCCGCATCGGCTGCGGCGCCGGCGCCGGTTGAGGCGTTGCAGCCTGAGGAGCGGCGGCCTGAGGTGCGGCCGGCTGGGGTGTGGCGGGCTGAGGTGTGGCGGCTTGCGGCGTCGCCGGTTGCGGTCTGGCCGGCTGCGGGGCGGCGGCCTGAGGCGTGGCCGGCTGCGGTCTCGCCGCTTGGGGCGCGGCGGCCTGGCGCTGCGGTTGGGGCGCGGAGAAAATCGACGCCGGGGCCGCCGGTTGGGCTGACTGAGGCGCCTGCCCCGCCGCGATACTGGCGGTCGGCGGATCGGAGGGCGGTTCAGCGGGCGGCGGCGCCGTGGCCGACGCTGTCGCTCCCGCCGCGCCAGCCCTGGGGGCCCCGCCGTTTCTGGTCGGCTCAGAGCGCTGCCGGATCACCTGATCGGTATATTTCGCGTTGGCCTTGTCGGCGATCAGACCTTCCTCGATCTCGTCCAAATCGCGCGCGATCTGCGGCGTTGGCGGCCGATCGGGAACAGCCCCGATCGCGGGGAAGGGACCGTCCGCGCCGGGGACCGGCTTGGGCTCGGAGGATGACTCTTCCTCATCGTCGAACCACTCCACCGGGTTCAGCGAATCGACCGACTCGCAGCCGGACAAAAGGCCGACGGCCAAAAGCGCCGCAAACACGGAACCCATCGGGAATTTCGAGATCATAGAGAGACCCTGTCGATCAAATAGGCGGTGCGGAGGCGGTCTAGTGCAATTCGGCCGTTCCGTCGATCCTGACGGCCGTCAACAGCCGTCACCTTCGCATGCCTTCACTATACCGTCTTCGCCGGCCACTCGAAAAGATGCGACGCGAACGCAGCCATAGTGCGTCCGTTGCGCCCGCCAAACCGCGCGCGCCGCAGGGTCGCCGCACCGCCTTGGTTCCCTCTGCGACTTGCTTTATAGAGCGGATTAACGAAGCGAAATGTGAAGACCGCCGGGCGCGGTTTTGAGGCCCAAAGGAGCCGCAGCGCATGACCGATAGAGCGACGCCGCAGACGGAAGAGACCGATGTCAAGGAATGGCCGGACCCGGTCGAATGGTCGAAGCAGATGTCCGGTATCGCGGAACGCAGCCAGCGCTTGGTCACCGACTTCCTGAACCATCACAGCAAAACCGGCGAAGGCGTTCTGGGTCATGGCGATCCGTTGAATGTCGGCAGCGCCTTCCTGGAAATGACGCAGAAGATGATGACCAATCCCGCCGCGATGATGCAGGCGCAGGTCAACTTATGGCAGGACTATATGAACCTGTGGACCAACACGACGCGCAAAATGCTGGGCCACGAACACGAGGAAGTGATTGCGCCGCACCACACCGACATCCGGTTCAAGGACGACGCCTGGCAAGAGAACGCGGTGTTCGACTATATCAAGCAGAGCTATCTGCTGACCGCGCGCTGGATGCAGGACACGGTGCGCGACGTCGAAGGGTTGGACGACAAGACCGCCAAGAAGGTCGATTTCTACACCAAGCAATTCGCCGACGCGCTGGCGCCGAGCAATTTCCTGATGACCAATCCGACGGCTTTGCGGGAGACTCTGGAGACCAAGGGCGAGAACCTGGTCAAGGGTCTCGAGAATCTGCTCGACGATCTTGAGGCCGGCGAAGGCAAGCTGAAAATCTCAATGACGAATCCGGAAGCTTTCGAGGTCGGCGAGAATATCGCGACGACGCCGGGCAAGGTCGTCTATCAGAACGAATTGATGCAGTTGATCCAGTACGAGCCGACCACGGAGAAAGTCTATAAGACGCCGTTGCTGATCGTGCCGCCCTGGATCAACAAATACTACATCCTCGACCTGCGGCCGAAGAACAGCTTCATCAAATGGGCGGTGGACCAGGGCTTGACCGTCTTTGTCATGTCCTGGGTCAATCCGGATGAGGAACTCGCGAAGAAAGGCTTTGAGGATTACATGGTCGAAGGGCCGTTGGCGGCCCTCGGTGCGATCGAACAGGCGACCGGCGAGAAAGAGGCGAATATCATCGGCTATTGCCTCGGCGGCACGCTTCTGGCCAGCACGCTCGCCTATATGAAGACCCAGGACGACACGCGCGTGAAGTCCGCGACCTTCTTCACCACCATGATCGATTTCGAAGAAGCGGGCGAATTGTCCGTCTTCATCGACGAAGAGCAACTGAAGGCGCTGGAAGAGCGCATGCATGCGCGCGGCTATCTCGAGGGGTCGGAAATGGCGACCACCTTCAACATGCTGCGCGCGAACGACCTGATCTGGTCCTTCGTGGTCAACAACTACCTGATGGGCAAAGAACCGATCCCGTTCGACCTGCTCTATTGGAACTCGGATTCAACACGCATGCCGGCGGTGATGCACAGCTATTATCTGCGCAACATGTATCTCGAAAACAGTCTGGTGAAGCCCGGCGCATTGACCTTGTGCGGCGAGCCGATCGATCTGACACAGGTGGATTTGCCGACCTTCGTTCTTTCGACGCGTGAAGACCATATCGCGCCCTGGAAATCGACCTACGCCGCGACCCAGACCTATGGCGGAGATGTGAAATTCGTGCTCGCCGCCAGCGGGCATATCGCCGGCGTGGTCAATCCGCCGAACCCGGACAAGATCAAATACTCGCACTGGACCAACGCGAAGAACCCCGCCGAGCCGGACGACTGGATCGCCGGGGCGACGGAAACGCCGGGCTCTTGGTGGCCGGAATGGCTGAAATGGATCAAGAAACAGTCCGGCCGCAAACAGACCCCGGCGCGGATCCCCGGCGAGGCGGGGCTTAAAGCGCTCGAAGACGCGCCCGGCAGCTACGTTAAAGACCGGATTACCTAATCCAGGTCGCGCCTCGGCTCACCGGTCGGGACGTCGCGCGATCAGAGCCAAACCCAGCGCAACGAGCCCGACGCCGATCGTCGTTCCCGCCGTCAACGGCTCGCCGAGCAAGGCGAAGCCGACCAGCGCCGCCGTCGCCGGGCTGAGCGCCAGAAATACGGTCACGCGGGTCGGCGAGGCCCGGCGCAGCGCGTAGAGCCAGAGGAAATAGCCGAGCGCGCTGCTCGCCCCGATGAACAGCACCGCCGCCCAAGCCGCGGCGCCGGCCTGGGTCGCCGCGGCCAATCCCCCCTCGCCCCAGGCCCACGGAACCAGGAAGACGACGGTCGCCAGCATCGCATAGGCGCTGACTTGCACCGTCGGATAGCGCTGCAGATAGCGCCGGTAGAAAACCGAACAGAGCGCCCCGCTGAAGGCGCTGGCCAAGGCGAACCCGGCCCCGATCCAGAGGTCCGCGCCGATCTCCAAAGTCAGCGCTCCGGCGCCGAGCGTGAAGCCGACCCCAACGATCGTCAGCAGCACCGCCGTCGCTTTCACGCGCGTCACGCGCTCCAATCCCAGCGCCGCCGCCAAAAGCATGGTCATGAAGGGAAAGGTCGCAAACAGCAGCGCCGCGCTGGCGGACGGGATATAGAGCAGCGCCAGATTCAACAGCACCACCAGAACGCCAAACTGGCCTACGCCGAGCAGCGTCAAGGCGGGCGTGTCGCGCCAGGCGAAAGGCATCAGCCCGGCGCGCCAGGCGGCCGGCGCCAAAAACAGAAACCCGACCCCATAACGCAGCAAAGCCAATGTGGCCGGCGAGATTTCACTGAGCGTGAAGCGGCTGGCGACGATCGCCAAACCAACCTGCACGCCGGTCCCCGCCGCCGCCCACAGCGCCAGACCGGCCGAACTGCTCTCTGAGGCCGAGCCGCTCAACCGTCGGGCCGCGTCCGCAGCCCGGGCCGGATGTTGCGCCATTCCAGGGCGCCCGGATCGGCATAGACCGGTCCCGGCGCCGCGGCGACAATGACCTCTTCGGCGATCGGCTGGAAATCGGCCCGGAAATGCACCGAGCTTTTGACTACGACGATCTTATAGTCGGATGGTTCGGCGCCGAGATGCCGGAACATCGACTGGTCACCCGCCTGCATCGGCTTGCTGGCGATCGCGACATGAACGCCGCCGCAATCCAGCAGCGCCATCCGGCCGAGCCGGAAATTCGCGCCGCCCCACATCGGTCCGGTCCCTTTGAAGGCGCCGTCGCCCAGCGCCAGAACGCGCGCCGGCGTTGAGACGGGCGCGTCCCCGGGGAACAGTTTGCCGCCGATTTCGGCCTGGATCGTCCCGCCGACGCCGGCTTGATGCGCCGCCTCGGCCGTCTGGGGGTCGCTGAAGACGCCGATCAGGGCGCTGTCGGGCCGCTGCCGCAACAAAGCCGCCAGCATCCCGGTCGTGTCGCCCGGACCGCCGCCGCCGGGATTGTCCTGACTGTCGGCGATCACCACCGGCTTGGGCCCGTTCGACCGCCGCGCATACGCGACGCCGGCGTCAGGCGGATGGATGGTTCCGGCGAAGGCGGCTTCGGCCTTTTCGACCGCGTCCATCATCGCGTCCGCCGCCGCGCCCGCCTTATCCGGGTCGGGATCATAAGCGACGACCGCAGGCCCGACATGATGGATGTCGGCGAGCGGGAAGCCGCAGGCGAAAGACAGCGAGTCGCTGACGCCCTGGTCGAGCAAGCCTTCGAGATGCGTCCGATACAGGCTCTCGGCCGGGTCGTGGAAGGTGCAGCCCCATTGCAGCGGGATGAGGAACTCGGCTTGACGGTAGGCCTTGGCGGGCCGGGTTGCGGACTCGATGATCCGCACCAGCGCCCGCGCCGCCCGCGCCCCGGTCTCGCCCATGTCAGTATGCGGATAATGCCGATAGATCTCCATCAGATCCGCGTGCTCGACCATTTCCGGCGTCACATTGGCGTGCAGGTCCAGGCTGATCACAATCGGCAGATCCGGCCCGACCAATGCGCGGATGCGGCTCAACAACGCGCCCTCGCCGTCTTCGAGATGCTCGCAGACCATCGCCCCATGCAGGTCGAGGAACAGCCCATCCAAGGGCGCCTCTTCCATCGCCTCCGCCAGCAGCTCCACCATGCGGCCGGCGATACGCTCATAAGCCTCCTCGGTGACATGGGCGGAGGGCGTCGCTGAGCACCAAGAGAGCGGAACCAGATCAGCGCCGGCGATTTGCAGCGCCTCGACCGCCCCGGTGATCGGGATATGCACGCCGGCGATCTCGTCGAACAGTTCGGGCCCGGCGACATAGCGCGGCCAGGCGTCCGGCCGTTCGAAAGCGGCGAAATCCGCCTTCACCGGCGCGAACGTGTTCGTCTCGTGCTGAAACCCGCCGATGGCGATGCGCATTGCTTTTTCCACCTTTGCCTTTCGATCGGTCGTTACCGGCGATACGTTTTCATATTAGTATATCACTCTATTTCGTTCTCATCGTGATGGACGCATCCTCGAGAAGGGTGCGGAAACGCATCAAAATGGAGGCGACCATGCGTATTGTGTCTTGGAATGTTGAGCATTTCAAAGGGGCCGCGAACCGCGTCGAACGTGTCGTCGACCATCTAGCGTCCTTGAATCCGGATGTATTCGCAATTCTCGAAGTGAAGAAAGCGAATGTCCTTGATCTCATGGAGAATGCTTTTCAGGGGTTTGATTTCGCCCTAACTCAAGGGGCGCAATCCCAGGAAATCCTAGTCGGCTGGCGACGCGCCGCATTCGATGGCGCGGTTTTTACTCAGAAGCGAGAATTCAAAGCGTTCAACCCGGCTCTGCGTCCTGGCGCGCTGCTAACTTTGAAGCACGGCAACGCGTACACCAACCTTCTGTTCTTGCACATGGACTCTGGAACGAAGGCGTCCGATTTCGGCAACCGATTTGAAATGTTCACCAAGATATTCAAACTAAAATTCAAAATCGACGAAAGCGCAGGCTCTCGGCCAGGCCGGTTCGCAGTCCTGGGCGACCTGAACACTATGGGCTTTAAGTACCCGAGACAACGTGTGGCGGATCGTTTGCTAACCAGCGACGGCGAAATTGCCTCCGCTAACGAATTGGCCGAGAGAGATGGCATGCGCTTTCTGCGTAAAGAGGAAGAACATACATTCTATAATGGCCGGTTACTGTCAGACCTGGACCACGTAATCGTTTCCGACGGACTACCGGTTCGCCAACAAGGCGTGCGTGACGGCGCTCCCTTCCACGTCCTGGTCAGAGGATGGAACGAGTTGTCCGGCGCCGCGCGCGACTTCTTCATCGACGAAGTCAGCGACCATTCCGCTCTGGTGATCGATATCGACGCGCCTTGACCCAAGAGTTCCGGCTTTGAACGCCCGGCGGCGCAGCCCAGACCGAGGGCGACGGCGCGTCCGGTAGTGTGCCGATACATCGACCGGACATCGCAACGCCGCGCACAAGGCCGAGCTGGGCGCGGAGCGTGGGACGCTGGGTGATTGACCTCGATCAAAACTCTGCGCGAAGGCCAGCCGTCCGGTAGCGCCGGCGTCTGGAGAGGATTACCCTTAAAGACCAATCAGCGAGAGGTGTTTTTCGTGATGAGACAGAAAAGACGCGCCGCTCGAGCCCTCGCCATCGCCGGCTGCGCGCTGGCTCTGACGCTCGCCGCTTGCGAGGAGCCGCAGGAACAGACGGAGTTCGTCCGGCCGGTGCGGGCGATGAAAATCCAGGACGCCGAGACCTTCGTGCAACGGTCCTTCCCGGGCCGGGCGGCGGCGACGCGGGAAATCAACGCCTCCTTCCGGGTCGGCGGTCAGTTGTTCAAGCGCCCGATCGATCTGGGCATGGAAGTCAAACAGGGCGATTTGATCGCCGCCCTCGATCCAGCGACGTACCAAGCGGAGGTGGATCGGACCAATGCGGAGCTCGCCTCCGCCATCGCGGTGCTCGACCGCGCCGACCAGGAACTGACCCGGCAGAGCACATTGTTGGAAGAAGGCTGGGTGACCGAGGCGCGGGTCCAAACGGTGCAGGCGACCCAATCCGCCGCCCAGGCCGCGGTCATCGCCGCGCGTTCGGCCGTGGCGCGCGCCGAGCTCGATCTCTCCTACACGACCCTGACGGCGCCGTTCGACGGGGTCATCGTCGAGACCTATGTCGAGAATTTCCAGACCGTCTTCCCGGAACAACCGATCGCCCGGATCGTCGACACCTCGCAGATCGAATTCTGGATCTCGATCCCGGAGGGCCTGATCTCGCTGGCCCCCTATGTCCGGGAAGTCACGGTAGAGTTCGACGCTTTCCCCGGACAAGCGCTGCCGGCGCAAATCAAAGAGATCAAGAACGAGGCCTCGCAGACGACGCGCACCTTCGACGTCAACCTGATCATGGACCAGCCTGAGGGTTTCACGATCCTCCCCGGCATGGCGGGCCGCGCGAGCCAAGGCCGCCTGGACCTGCCCGAGGACCTCTCGGTCACAGGCTTTGAGGTGCCCCTGGCCGCGATCCACAACCCGTCCGGCGATCAGGATTATGTCTGGGTGATCGACGAAGAGACGATGGCCGTCTCCCATCGCGAGATCACGGTGATCGAACCTGCGCCGCGGGGCATGCGGGTGCAGAATGTCGCGCCCGGCGAGTGGGTCGTCATCGCCGGGGTCGAGTATCTGCGCGAAGGCCAAAAAGTGCGTTTCGAACGCTGACTGAGGGCAAGGAGAAGACGCCATGAGCTTGCCCGAAATCGCGATCGAAAAGCGCAATGTCACCTATTTCTTCGGAATCCTGCTGCTGGTCGGCGGCATCGGCAGTTTCTTCTCGCTCGGCTGGCTGGAAGATCCGGAATTCACCGTGAAGACCGCCGCCATCGTCACCGCCTATCCCGGCGCCAGCGCCGAAGAGGTGGAGTTGGAGGTCACGGACCGGCTGGAGATCGCGCTTCAAGAACTGACCCAACTAGACGAGCTCTATTCGATCTCGCGCGCCGGGCTGTCGATCATTCGCGTCGATATCAAGTCGGAATATTTCGCCGACCGATTGCCCCAGGTCTGGGACGAAATGCGCAGCAAGATCGAGGACGCCACGCCCTCGCTGCCGCCGGGCGCCGCACCGCCCGAGATTTCCGACGATTGGGGCTTCGTATACGGCTTCCTCTTCGCCCTCACCAGCGCCGGCTACACGCCCGCCGAGTTGGAGGAATACGCCAAGCATATCAAGAAGGAGTTGAGCGTCGTTCAAGGCGTCGCCCGTGTTGAGCTATGGGGTGTCCAGGATCGGGTCGTCTATGTCGATGTCTCGCAGCAACAGCTCTCGCAGCTCGGCCTGACGCCGACCGATCTTAGCCTGATCCTGGAACAGCAGAATATGGTGCTGGACGCCGGCAGCATCGATTCCCCCGTCCAGCGCTTTCGAGTCACCCCGACGGGCACGTTCGCCTCGCCGGAGGAGATCGGCGAGTTGACCTTCACGGCGACCCTGGCCTCGGCCGCGGCGGGCGTGCTTCAGCGGGGGCAGACCGCGCAGACCGGCCGACCGGCGACGACCCAAAGCCAGCCGTCGCGGTTCGAGCAACTGATTCAGCTCAAGGATATCGCGACCGTCACCCAAGGCTATCAGGAGCCGCCCAGCACCCTGATGTGGCACAATGGCAAACCGGCCATCGGCATATCGATGGCCGGGGTCGACGGCGCGAATATCGTCGAAGTGGGCAAGCGGATCGACAAACGCCTCAACGAGCTGATGCTGGACCTGCCGGTCGGGGTCGAAGTCGACAAAATCTCCTGGCAGTCGGACATCGTCGATGCGGCGATCGTCGATTTCATGATCAATCTGGCGATGGCGGTGGTTATCGTGCTGGTCGTCCTGACCCTGCCGATGGGCTGGCGCATGGGCGTGATCATTGGGTCCGGCCTGATCCTGACGATCCTGGGAACGCTGGTCTTCCTCGCCGTGTTCGGCATCGACCTGCACCGGATGTCGCTGGGCGCCCTGGTCATCGCGCTCGGCATGATGGTGGACAATTGCATCGTCGTCGCCGACGGATTCGTTGTGCGGCTTCAGCAGGGCATGGACCGAAAACAAGCGGCGATTGAATCGGCGCGCACCCCGTCCTTCTCGCTGCTCGGGGCCACGATCATCGCCGTCATGGCCTTCTACCCGATCTTCTCCTCGCCGGAGGATGCGGGTGAGTATTGCAAGGATCTGTTCACGGTCGTCGGCATTTCGCTGATTTTCAGCTGGGTCGTCTCGATGACCTTCACCCCGCTGCAATGTATCGACCTGTTGCCCAGCCCCAAGCCGGGCGAAGAGACCGAGGCCTATAGCGGCGCGCTCTATCGCGGCTTCCGAAAGGTCGTCACCGGCGCGATCCGCGCCCGCTTCCCGGTCGTCGGCGTTTTGGTCGGCTTGCTGGTGGTGGCCATGGTCGGCTTCCAGGGGCTGCCGCAGCAATTCTTCCCCGATTCCGCCCGGCCGCAATTCCTGGTCGACTATTGGGCGCCGGAAGGCACCCGCATTCAAACCGTCAGCGAAGACCTGAAGGCCATCGAAGCCAAGATGCTGGAGGACGAGCGGATCGAGAGCGTCAGCATCTTCATCGGCCAAGGCCCGCCGCGCTTCTACCTGCCGGTCGAGTCCGAATTCCCGTATGAGACCTACGCGAACATCGTGGTGAACACCCGAAGCAGCGACGATGTCGGACCGGTGGTCGAGACGCTGGAGCCCTGGATGAAGGACTCGGTGCCGGAGGCGCTGACTCGCGTGCGGCTCTATGGGCTCGGCCCCAGCGACACCTGGAAATTCGAGGCGCGGTTCAGCGGGCCGCAACAGGCGGACCCGGCGATCCTGCGCGACCTCGCCGATCAGGGCAAAGCGATCCTCGAAGCCTCGCCGCTGGCCAAGGAAATCAACACGGATATGCGCAACCGGGTGCGGCGGCTGGAAATCGAATATAACGAGGCCCGCGCCCGGTGGGCCAATATCAGCCGCGTCGCCATCGCCGAATCCACCAAACGCGCCTTCGACGGGCAACAGGTCGGCCTGTATCGCGAGGGCGACACGCTGATCCCGATTAAATTGCGGCTGGTCGAGCAGGAGCGCGGCAATATCGGCGAGCTGGACGTGCTGCAGATTTCCTCATCCATGTCCAGCGACACGATCCCGCTCTCCCAGGTCACCGATACGATCGGCATGCGATGGGAAGACCCGATCATCATCCGCTATCAGCGCCGCCGCGCCAACACGGTGCAGGCCTCGCCCAAGGGCGTCACCTTCCCGACGCTCTATGACTCGGTGGTGGAGGAGTTCGAGAAGATCGAACTGCCACCGGGCTATGAGCTGTTCTGGGATGGCGAGTTGAAGAGCACGGCGGATGCGCAGGCGGCGCTGATTCCGGGCGTGATTCCGGCGGCGGTGATCGTGTTGTTCATCATCGTCTATCTCTATAACGCCTTCCGGCCGCCTTTGATCATCCTGCTGACGATCCCCTTCGTCTTTATCGGCATATCGCCCGCGCTGTTGGCGACACAGGTGCCGTTCGGCTTTGTCGCGCTGCTGGGCGCGATGAGCCTGTCGGGCATGATGATCAAGAACGCCATCGTGCTGTTGGACGAGATTGAGATCGGTTTGGAGAATGGTTTGTCGCGCTATGACGCGGTGGTCAATGCGGCGGTCGCCAGGCTGCGGCCCGTCGTGCTGGCGGCGGCGACAACGGTGCTCGGCGTCATCCCCCTGCTGCAGGATGTCTTCTGGGTCGGCATGGCGATCACCATCATGGCCGGCCTGACCGCCGGCACCATCATGGTGCTGGTCCTGGTGCCGGTGCTCTACTGCATCTTCTATCGGGTGAAGCCCGGCCAGTCGGCGCCGGAAGGCGCGGGTGAGACCGCCCCGGCTTCGGCGCCCGCCGAATAGGGGCCGGCCGTTGGATCGGGCGGCGCTCTTAAGCCAGTTCTGGGAAAAGGGTTGGGTTCGGTTCGACAAAGACCCAGTTCTCGAGAATTGGCTGGCGCACGCCATTCCCGCCGCCTACGCCGCTATCATCGACCCGGAAAACGCGCATTGGCTGCGCTATGGCGGGACCTGGTTCGCCGGCGTCAACGCCTTGCCGAACGATTCGACCGGCGCACTTGCCGGCGGCCCGCCCCTGCACGGCAACGCGGTGGATTTCATTCGGGAGTCGCTGGGCTTCGGCGACCTCGCCTGGGACCGGGCGCAGATTTCAGTCTGCTATCCCGGCTATCCAAGGCCAGCGCCGGACGAAAGCGAGGCCTTGTTCCGCTATCGCCGCGACAAGGACGCGGCCCATGTGGACGGGCTGCACCGCGCCGGGGCCGAACGCCGCCGTTTCCTGCGCGAACATCACGCCTTCATCCTCGGACTGCCGATCAGCGCCTATTCAAAAAGCGCGGCGCCCTTCACCGTCTGGGAAGGGTCTCACCGCCTGGTCGGCGACGCCCTGCGCGCCTTCTACGCCGACGCGCCGCCAGAGTGCTGGTCCGAGATAGACGTCACCGAGACCTATCACTCCGCCCGCCGCCGCAGTTTCGAGACCTGTCCTCGGGCCGAACTCCACGCCAGCCCCGGCCAAGCCATCCTCGCCCACCGCCACATCCTCCACGGCATGGGACGATGGCAAGAGGAAGCGACAGCCGACGAAACCGGCCGCGCCATCCTCTATTTCCGCCCGGAGATGGGGTCGTGGGAGGACTGGTTGGCGAATCGCGGCCCTTGAACCGACTGACGAACGGCGTCTGGCTATTCCGGGCTATGTCGGTTCAGAAACCGAAAGACAGGCGCAACGCGACGGTGTGGTTGTCGGCGTCGCTCGCGTACGCGCCGGTATATGACAGACGCGCCTGTGTCGCATCGGTCAACGCCACCGTGGCGGAGGCGCGGACCAGAGCGCTGTCGGCCTCAAACTCCGGTGCGTTTCGGCGTAGAACCGTCTCGGTGTCATCGCCCTCATACACGCCTTTCAATCGCGGACTGTCAGAGCCGAATTCATGCGCCCAGGCCCCCTCGCCCGCCAGGGTCACTGGCGTTCCCGCCCAGTCGCCGGTCCAATCCATACCGACGCCGAGGGTAGACTTGAGACTATGAACGCGATCCCGATCGGACTGAAAGGACTCGACCCCGCCGCCCGACTCGTCACGGCTCTCGCGAGATAGCATCGTCGCCTGCAGACCCGCTACCGGCGTAATACGCCAGCCGGATCCCATATCACTCCAGCGCCGGGCCTCGACAGACGCAACAGGTTGCCAGGCGTCAAAATCCGTCGTCGCCGCGCCGCCCAATTCAACCTCCCGCTTGGCGTCGACATCATAATAGCCTAGCCCGACAGACGCCTTGATGTCGAAAGCGCCGGGTGTCCAGCTTGCCCAGAAATACCCACTGGCTTCGGTATAGTCGCTATCTGACGCCGCGTCGTCGACCAGCGACGCATCGCTGAGCCCAAGAGCAACACCGAGCCAGAGGTCGGACGCGGCGTTCGCGCCGAACCCGATCAGCCCACTCGGCGCCGCCTCGATGCTTGTTGTCCCCGTCGTCGCGCGAGGGCGGTCGCCAAAATCGGCGGCGCCCTCGACAAACCCGCAATATTGCGACCCTTGCGACGTCGACGCCGCGTCGCAATAGGGTCGCCGCGCGGCTGTGGTAAACAACGCCCGACGCCAAAGCGCCTGATCCACCTCAAGCGTCGACTCCGGCGGTTCCGACGTGAAGAGCACCGGCGAGAGCGGGCCGTTTACAACCAGCTCGACATCCGTGGCGTTCGGGTAGGCCAGCGTTGCCCCGGTCGTGGAGAGCGCCACGAACTCAGTACCGCCGCGTCCGCCGTCGGCCTGCAATATAAGATAGCGCAGTTCGCCCGGCGTCGGATTGCTGCCCGCGACCCGGGCCGCCTCGTAGTCCGCAACCCCACTCACCGGCACAAGAACCACAGTCCCACCGGTCAGAGTCGCCGTTCCGGTGATATCAATGAAATCGTTGTCGACGCCGGCCACCGGCGCCACACCAATCGCCGGCGCTCGAAACTCCAACTCATAAGCGCCGGTCTGGGTATAGTTTCCGATGACGCTAAGGTTTCCGATCGAATTGCCCGGCGCAATCGTTCCTAAGACCGACGCGGCGCCAACAGTCCCGGTTCCCGCGAGCGTGCCTGGCCCAGAAACGGTCGTCAGAACGGAGTTCGAGATCGATCCATTCACAACTAGTTCGCCGCGCTCGACGGTTGTAGCCCCGGTATACGAACTTGCACCGGTCAGTGTGGTAACCCCAGACCCAACATGCCGAAGCGACCCGGAGCCCGACATTGCATTCGAGACGGTTACGCTGTCCGAACGGTTCAACACCAGAGCGCCCTCATTGACGACTGAGGCCGCACCGATGTCGCCCGACGCGCCTCCACTGCCGATCCTCAAAACGGATCCTGAACCGACACTGACGGAGTCCGAAAAGTCACTGTTTCCCGACAGGGTCCAATCTGCACCGTCAGAAACCGTCAGCGTCTCGAAATTGGCGAATGCGGAGTCTTCAGCGCCGGACCCATTCAGCGTGACGGTGTCGTTGTCCGACCCGCCATCGACAGCGCCGTTCAGCGTCGAGCCTGTGTTGAGGGTCATTTGATCCGCACCAGACCCAAGATCGATATCCCCGGTGATCGTACCGGAATTGGTTACAGAGTCCGCACCCTCGTTTAGTTCTACGTCGCCGATAATCGTTCCGGCGTTTGTGATCTGGTCAACACCGCGCACACCATGGATAGAGAGCCCGCCGCCATTCCCATCCCCATCGCCCCGAATAAGCGCGCCAGCTTGGTTTATGACGTTGAAGACGTCAGTCACATCGTCAAACCCCAGAAAGAAAGCGTCGTTGTTCGCGACGACTTCTGCTCCGGCGTGATTAACAAACGTGGACCCGGACCCGAAGAGATTCACTGCGTCCGAATCCCCCACCAGGATCGACTCAACCCGACCCCAGTTGTCGATGTCCGAGAGGGCGTGCGCTTCAATCGTGTTAGCCGCCGACAGGGTTCCACGATTCTCGATATCGACCTGAACCGCAGCCTCATCTACATAAATTGCTTGCGGTGAAAAAGTAATAGCGTTTGGCGCGCGGATAAATGCGCCTTCCTCATTGACGATCCGACCGGAGCCGCCAAAGATCGCAATGCCAGCAAATCCGCTGGATTCGTCAGTGGTCTCGATCACGCCGCCTGACTGGTTGAAAATTGACTGCCCGTTAATGTCGCCTACAGACAGGCCATTCGTTGAGCCTTGGATTGTGCCGCTGTTTTGCAAGGTGTCCGACAAACCGCCCGCTATTCTGGCTCCGACGCCACCACCGCCGTTGATCGTACCGGCATTGGTCAAGGCGACCTGATCGCGCACAAACATCCCAAAGGACGACGTCGAGGAAATTTCGGCGCCGGCCTCATTGGCAATCGTCCCATTTCCGCTATCGACGAAAAGAGCCGTGAAGTTGTCACTAAGAATCTCACCGCCGGTCTGATTCACGATTGACTGCCCGTTGAAGTCGCGGACGTCTATACCGTTCGCTGATCCTTGTATTGTGCCGGCATTCTGTACCGCCCCTGACAATGTCTGAATAAAAACTCCATCACCGTCACCGCCAGTGATCGTTCCAGCATTGGTCAGGCTTCCCTCGTCGTCGAGCACAACTCCTGCAGCGGAGGATGCGGATATCTCCGCGCCCATCTGATTGGTGATGGTCCCGTTTCCGCTATCGACGAAAAGAGCTGTAAAATCGTCACCAAGAATTTTGCCGCCGGTCTGATTCACGATTGACTGCCCGTTGAAGTCGCGGACGTCTATACCATTCGCTGATCCTTGTATTGTCCCGCCATTCTGTACCGCCCCTGACAATGTCTGAATAAAAACTCCATCACCGTCACCGCCAGTGATCGTTCCGGCGTTGGTTAAACTGCCTCGATCGTCCAGCCTAATCCCAACAGAGGATGACGCAGATATCTCGGCGTCCGCCTGATTGGTGATCGTCCCGTTCCCGCTATCAACGAAGATTGCAGGGAAATTTCCGCCTCGGATTAGCCCGTCAGTTTGGTTCTCAATCAACATGCCGTTGAGGTCGCCAATGTTCAGCCCGTTTCCTGTGCCCCGAATTTCTCCTGCGTTGACGAAATCGGCCAGCAGCCGACCTTCGATTCCAATCGCCGTGCCATTCGTCCCTTCAATTAACCCGGTGATGGCGGTCGGCTGCCCCCCACCATCCAGTACGCCTGTTACGACACCGTCACCGCTATCAAAAAGGATCCCCATCGTGCTGCGGATAACGCCGCCCGTGACGCCGTCGCCGCTATTTCGCACGATTCCTCCGCTGGTTCCTTGAGTGCTGACGCCCGTAGAGACGATGTCCCCTCCCCCTGGACCTGCGCCAATGTCTCGATACGAATTTGTTCCAGTGGTTATGACACCAGTATTGATGACTTCCGACGGGTTGACGCCCGAAGAAAAAACGCCGTTGACGGTACGATCATCGACGCCCGTCCACTCGATTGTACCGGCGTTTGTAATCGTATTGCCGCCATCGCCCGAGACGACTGAATTGGTCAGACTTGTTGTGGCGTCTGGACAGGCGTTCCCCGTCTGCAAGCCGTCCGACGAGAGGGAAACGCCGCCAACAACCTCTAGAGACTCGCCGACATTGAGTTTCGCCGGCCTCGTCGTGTTTACCAAGATTTCGCAATCGGCGGCAGCCGCCTTCTCTATCGGCGCCGCCGATATTGTTAGAATTAGGCAAATGAGCGCCAATTGACCGACCGCGACAGCCAACGAGCCGCATGTTGTATGCTCCGGCTGTATCAGCGTCGGAAAGAAAACCGCCCTGGTCAAACGACCAACACCACCCAAAAGGGCACTAAGCGGCCCCGACCAAAACACCGAACCACCAAATGTACAGTGACGGGTGGCGTAAAATAAATGATGAGGGAACAATTGACGGCAGGACGGCACTTTGCACTACACTTTTAGCCCATATGCTCGGTGTGTTGTCACACCAAAGCAAGAAGCAGACCACCCCATCTACCGCCTATGTGTAATAACACTATCGCTATTCAGCATGCAGACAATAGGGTAGCTGAATCGCGTCAGCACTAAGCGCCAATTCATCACCGTTAGGAATGATTTCCCGTTGAAGCGGACCGACTGTCGCTTCATCGGCACAAATGCACGGAGGCAGGCCAGGATTGTTCAGTCTTCAGCAACTTCGATTCGGGCGTCGAACCGGGAAACGTTAAGGCCTGATCAGTCCGGATTGACATATCGGTAGCGTCCAGGACGAGCCGAACTCCACGGAAACAATTTCAATCCAGAAGCGATACTCTACCGGTTAGCCGGCTGTCGGATAAGACGGCAGACGGAAACCCAGCGCTCTTTCGCGACCGCTAAGAAAACAGCGGCGCCTGTATCAACAGGCTGCACCCGAGCGCCGACGCGGCGTTGCAGCCTAAACGACACTTAGGTCCAACAACGAAATCCCGCGTCTCGCATTCCAGTCAGATATCCGCGAAACAGTGGGTTTCGGCGGCGGCGCCGGGGTGGGTGACGGCGCCCTTTTCGGCGGGGCCGACGGTCTGGGCGAACTTCCACAGGGCGCCGGACTGGTAATTATTGCTACGCGGTTTCCAGTCGGCCTTGCGGGCCTCCAGGTCGGCTTCCGTCAGGTCCACCGACAACTCGCCCGTCTCTGCGTCGATGGTGATCATGTCGCCGTCTTTCAGCAGGCCGATCGGGCCGGCGACAGCGGCTTCGGGGCCGACATGGCCGATGCAGAAGCCGCGCGTTGCGCCGCTGAAGCGACCGTCGGTGATCAGCGCCACCTTGTCGCCGGCGCCCTGGCCATAGAGCGCGGCGGTGGTCGAGAGCATCTCGCGCATGCCCGGACCGCCTTTCGGCCCTTCATAGCGGATGACCAGAACCTCGCCTTCCTTGTAGGTGCGGTTCTCGACCGCCGCATAGGCGTCTTCCTCGCAATCGAAGCAACGCGCCGGGCCGGTGAATTTCAAATTCTTCATGCCGGCGACCTTCACGATCGCCCCTTCCGGCGCCAGGTTTCCGCGCAACCCGACGACGCCGCCGGTGGGCGTGATCGGATCGCTGGTCGGCCGCACCACATCCTGATCGGTCGGCAGGGTCACGCCTTCCAGATTCTCCGCCAGCGTCTTGCCGGTGACGGTGATGCAGTCGCCATGCAGGAAGCCCCCATCGAGCAACGCCTTGAGGACGACGCCGACGCCGCCGATCTCGTACAGATCCTTAGCGACATAGCGGCCGCCCGGCTTCAGGTCGGCGATATAGGGGGTGGATTTGAAGATCTCAGCGACGTCATGCAGATCGAATTCGATCCCCGCCTCATGCGCCATGGCCGGCAGATGCAGACCGGCGTTGGTCGAGCCGCCGGTCGCGGCGACGACCCGGGCCGCATTCTCCAGGCTCTTGCGGGTGACGATGTCGCGCGGCCGCAGATTCTTCGCAATCAGCTCCATCACTGCGGAGCCCGAGGCCTCGCAGAACTGGTCGCGGCTGTCATAGGGCGCCGGCGCGCCGGCGGAGCCCGGCAGGGCGAGACCGATCGCTTCGGAGACGCAAGCCATCGTGTTGGCGGTGAACTGGCCGCCGCAGGACCCGGCCGAAGGACAGGCGGCGCATTCGATCGCTTTCAATTCCTCATCGTCGATGGCGCCGGCATGGTGCTGGCCGACCGCCTCGAACACGTCCTGAACCGTCAGGTCGCGGCCCTTGTGCCGGCCCGGCAGGATCGAGCCGCCATAGATGAAGACCGAGGGCACATTCAGGCGCAGCATCGCCATCATCATGCCGGGCAGGCTCTTATCGCACCCGGCCAGGCCGACCAGCGCGTCATAGCAATGGCCGCGCATCACCAGCTCGACCGTATCGGCGATCGCCTCGCGGCTGGGCAGCGACGAATACATGCCGGCATGGCCCATGGCGATGCCGTCGGTGACCGTGATGGTGGTGAATTCGCGCGGCGTGCCCTGGGCGGCCTTGACGCCCAGCTTCACGGCCTGAGCCTGGCGGTTCAGCGAGATATTGCAGGGCGCCGCCTCGTTCCAGCAGGTGGCGACGCCGACCAGGGGCTGGCCGATCTCCTCATCCGTCATGCCCATCGCATAATAGAAGGCGCGATGCGGCGCGCTGGACGCGCCCTTGGTGACGTGCCGGCTTGGCAAATGCGATTTATCGATGACGCCCATGGTGTTTCCCCTTTAGTCGGCCTGGATTACTGCATCTCGTATTCCTGTAATCCTATGCCTAAACTCCCGTCGGCAAAGGGGAAAGCCAAACATGCCGCTTGAAGATTTTCCACGCGTCCGGCTGGCGCACGCGCCGACGCCGTTGGAGCCGATGGATCGGCTGAGCGCGCATCTCGGCGGGCCGCGCCTGTTGGTGAAACGCGACGATTGCACCGGCCTGGCGCTCGGAGGCAATAAAGCGCGGCAGTTGGAATATTATCTGGGCGAAGCGCTCGCCCGGGAGGCGGACACGGTGCTAATCACCGGGGCCGTGCAGTCGAATTTCATCCGCACCGCCGCCGCCGCCGCCGCAAAGCTGGGTCTGACCTGCGAGGTGCAGCTCGAGGACCGGGTCCCGGGACAAGGTCGCGCCTATCACAATTCCGGCAATGTGCTTTTGGATAGGATATTCGGGGCCGTCATCCACACCTATCCGGAGGGCGAGGATGAGGCCGGCGCCGACGCCGCGATGGAGGCGCGCGCCGAGGCGCTTCGCGCGGCGGGGCGTCGGCCCTATGTCATTCCTCTTGGACCGGATCATCCGCCGCTTGGCGCGCTCGGCTATATCGACACGGCGCGCGAGATCATCGACCAATGCAGGCACGCCGGCGCGGCGCCGGACGCAGTGATCGTCCCCTCCGGCAGCGCCGCCACCCATGTTGGGACCTTAGGCGGTCTCAGGCTCCTGGGCGATCGGACGCCGGTGATGGGCGTGTGCGTGCGGCGCGACAAGACGGCGCAGCAAGCGCGGGTCTTTAAACGCCTTAGCGATATGGCGGCGATGCTGGGCCGGCCGGATTTGGCCCAGCGACCCGACATAACGGTTATGGACGATGTCCTGGCGCCCGGCTATGGCCTTTTCGGCGCTGCGGTTCGGGAAGCGATCAATCTCGCCGCGCGGCAAGAGGGGCTGTTGCTGGACCCGGTCTATAGCGGCAAGGCGATGGCCGGGCTCATCCACCTGATCCGGGAAGGCTTCTACCAGGCGGGTCAGACCGTGGTCTTCTTGCATACCGGCGGCGCGCCCGCGCTGTTCGGATATGAGGAATTGGCGACCTGAACCGATGTGCAACGCCGATGCCTAAGGCAGGGCGGCTTTTGACAGGCGCGGGAATGCTCTGCACTGTTCCTTAGCGGATGCTAAAGGAGAGCCGCCGTCCATGCAGTTGGTCTGGAAATTCGCCGCGATCCTGATTGGCCTAGAACTGGCCGTGGCGGCGCTTCTCGTTTGGGCGTCCGGTCAGCCGCCGGACGCGTTCATAACAGGAGAGCGTGCAGGACCGGCGCTGGCGGCCGCAATCGCCGGCGTCGGGTTGGCTTTCTTCTGCGCCTACGGACTCGCGAAGGCGGCCGGAGATCCGAAGAAAGGGGAACAGCGCCGGGCGCTTGAGGAAACCGTGGCGCGGTTGGAAGCGAGCGAGGCGCTGTACAAGCAACTGGCCGAGACTTCGCACGGAATATTCTTCCGCCGCATTTACGACCGAGACGGCGAGCTTCTGGACACCGAGTATATAAGCCCGCGCGCTCAGGAGTTTTTCGGCTGCAGCGCCGAAGAACTGGCGTCGCCTGACCGGCTTGTGCAACTCGTTCTCCCTGAGGACCTTGAACAGCACACGCCGGTCTATGAGGCGTTCAGGTCGGGCAGCGACGTCGATCATCTGGTGCGCCGGATTCGCCGCCCGATCGACGGTCGCGTCCTATGGCTTCAGACCACGACCCATTCACAGTGGCGGAACGGCCGTCGTATCGTCCATATCGCCCATTTCGACGTTTCGGATCTGAAATCCGCGGAAGAAGACCTCAAGCGCAACGCCCTCGAACTGCAAAAGTCAATTGACGACTTGGAAGCGAGCCAACGCCTCTATCGCGATCTGGCGGAGGCCTCTCCAGGTGTGATCGTTCGCTACGTCTTCCGGCTGGCGGCGGACAGGCGCGACGAGACGGCGACGCTGCGTCCGGTTCATTGCGACTACGCCAGCCCAAAAGGGGCGGATTTCTTCGGCTGTCCCGAAGGAAGGGTGCGGTCGCTTGACATGCTGACCGGGCTGGTCGTCGACGCGGAGATCGAGCAGTTCGATGAACAATTGCGCGACCTTTTGCTGACCGGGCGCGCATTCGAGGTGCAACGGCGCTTTCGGCGCCCGTCCGACGGCGAGGTGTTCTGGGTCGGCAGCCATTTCGCCGCAACCCGGACCACGGATGAGGAAGTCATCGTTCATGGGGTGCATCTCGACGTGACCGACGTGAAGCATGTTCAGCTCGCGCTCGAGCGCGCCTACGAGCAATTGGAACTGGCGGTGGAACAGCGCACAGCGGAATTGCGCGCGGCGAACATCGACCTGGCGGAGACCCTGGACACGCTGCGCTCGGCTCAGGCGGCCCTGGTCGAATCCGAGAAGATGGCGTCTCTGGGGCAGCTTGTCGCCGGCGTGGCCCATGAAATCAACACGCCGGTCGGGATCGGCCTGACGGCGATCAGCAATCTGCAAGACCGGACGCGAAAGACGCGAGATGCGATGGCGACGGGCGCGTTGCGCAAAGCCGATCTGGAAGCGCATTTCGATTTGGTGCTGGAGACCGAGCGGATCCTGTCGGCCAATCTGGAGCGCGCGTCACGGCTGATCAGCAGCTTCAAGCAAGTCGCCGTGGATCAGACGACAGCCGAAATCCGAGTCGTGGATCTCCGCCAGTACTTGTCGGAGGTCTTGGAAAGCCTGGCGCCAGAGTTGCGCAAAGCGGACGCTAAAACCGTGCTGCAGTGCCCTGACCGGTTGCGCATACAAATCGCCGCGGGTTCATTGGCCCAGATCCTGACGAACCTGTTGACCAACGCCGTGATTCACGGCTTCGCCGACCGCCGCGCCAACGCCGAAATTCGAATCGAAGCCGCGGTGACGAGCAATCGATTGCGCTTGTCCGTCGCCGACAATGGCCGTGGGGCCAGTCCGGAGTTTCGAAACCGGCTGTTCGAACCGTTCTTCACCACCCGGCGTTCGGGCGGCGGCAGCGGGCTTGGCCTTCATGTTGTCTACAATCTGGTGACCCAGGCGTTAGGCGGGACGATCCGCTATGAGCCCGGCCTGGGCGGCGGATCCGTCTTCACCATCGATATGCCTGTGACGTTGGCGTCAGACGGCCACTTGGAGCCCGGCTACGCCGCGGTTTCGGCACCTCAGTCCGCCAGTTCCGCAAGGCGGGAAAGCGCTTCCTGAAGCTTGACGCGCTGCCCCGCTTCTTCTTCCAGGCGCGCCTTATTTTCGGTCACCACGGCTTCGGGCGCCTTGGCGAGGAAGCCGGGATTGCCGAGCTTCTTCTCAATCTTCGACACTTCGCTGTCGGCCTTGGCGATGGCTTTTTCCAGACGCTGCCGTTCAGCGGCGACATCCAATACGCCTTCGAGCGGAAGCGCGAAAACCGTCTCGTCCAGCACGATCTGAAGCGCGCCTTTCGGCGGAGCCTCGGCCGCCCCAATCCGGTCGAGGCGCGCAAGCCGTTCGATCAACTCGCCATAGCGCTCGAGCCGGCGCGCGACGGTGTCGGAACCGGCCCCGATGCGCAGAATGTCGAGCTTTTGCGCCGGCGGGATGTTCATTTCCGACCGCGCCGACCGGATGTCCGAAATCAGGCGGATCACCCAGTCCAGATCCGCCGCCGCCGTCGCGTCGATCCAATCATCCGGAAGCTCAGGCCAGTCCGACACGATCAGCGGTTCGTTTCGGTCCGCGCCCAGGAGATGGTCATACAGTTCCTCGGTAATGAAGGGCGTGATCGGGTGCATCAGCTTCAGGATCTGCGCCAAGACCCAGGCGGCGGTCGCACGCGTCTCCGCCGCCGACTGCGCGTCGTCGCCCGTGAAGATCGGTTTGGCGAATTCGAGATACCAGTCGCAGAAGATGTTCCAGGCGAACTGGTAGGAGGCCGCCGCCGCGTCATTAAAGCGGTAGCTCTCGATCCCCCGCCGCACGGCGCGTTCGGCCTGCACCGTCTCGCCGACGATCCATTTGTTGAGCGGCAACGCTGCCGAGGCCGGATCGAAATCGGTGCGCCAGGCGCAGTCGTTCATTTCGCAGAAGCGCGCAGCGTTCCAGAGCTTGGTCATAAAGTTGCGGTAGCCCTCGACGCGGCTGGTCGCCAGTTTTACGTCCCGCCCCGGCGCCGCCAAGGCGGTCAGGGTGAACCGCAGACTGTCGGCGCCGTATTGGTCGATCAGTACCAGCGGGTCGATCACATTGCCTTTGGATTTGGACATCTTCGCGCCATGCTCGTCCCGCACCAGGGCGTGCACATAGACGGTGTGAAACGGCTCCTCCTCCAGGAAATGCAGACCAGCCATCATCATCCGGGCGACCCAGAAAAAGATAATGTCAAAGGCGGTGACCAGAACCGAGGTCGGATAGTAACGCGCCAATTCCGGCGTCTCGTCCGGCCAGCCGAGCGTGGAGAAAGGCCACAGCGCGGAGGAGAACCAAGTGTCCAAAACATCCTCGTCTCGGGTCAGTCCCGCCCCACCTTCCAGCGTCGCGACAGTCTCCGCCGCGCCCGCCGCCTTATAGTGGCGGATGGCGGCGGCGTAGGCCTCCGCCTCGGTCTCTTCGACAAAGACCGCGCCGTCAGGGCCGTACCAGGCTGGGATCTGATGACCCCACCAGAGTTGCCGCGAGATGCACCAGGGCTGGATGTTCCGCATCCATTCGAAATAAGTCTTCGACCAGCTCTCCGGGACGAACTTTGTTCGGCCCTGTTCGACCGATTCGATGGCCGGCTTCGCCAACGTGGCGGCGTCGGCGAACCACTGATCGGTTAGGTAGGGCTCGACCGGCGCGCCGCCGCGATCGCCGTACGGCACCGTATGGAAGTGATCCTCGACCTTCTCGAGCAGACCCAGCGCCTCAATGTCCGCGACGACCGCCTTGCGCGCCTCGAATCGGTCGAGGCCTCGATACTTTTCCGGCGCGTTGTCATTGATGGCGGCGCGTGGCGTGAAGATGTTGATCATCTCCAGATCGTGGCGCTTGCCGACCTCGAAATCGTTGAAATCATGGGCCGGGGTCATTTTCACAGCACCCGATCCTTGCTCGGGATCAGCATAGTCGTCGGCCACGATCGGGATGCGCCGGCCGACCAGCGGCAAGATGCAATGTTTGCCGATCAGATGCTTGTAGCGGGGATCGTCCGGATGCACGGCCACGCCGGAATCGCCGAGCATCGTTTCGGGACGGGTCGTTGCGACGGTCAGGAACACGCCCTCCTCGCCCTCGACCGGATAACGGAAATACCACAGGTTCCCATTCACTTCCTGTGGCTGCACCTCAAGGTCGGAAATCGCCGTCTCCAACACCGGGTCCCAGTTCACAAGACGCTTGTCACGATAGATCAGATTCTCTCGGTAAAGCCTTACAAAAACTTTTAAAACTGCCTTCGAGAGGCCATCATCCATAGTGAAGCGCTCGCGGCTCCAGTCACAGGAGGCGCCCAGCCGCCGCAATTGGCCGGTGATGGTTCCGCCGGACTCTTCCTTCCATTGCCAGACCCGTTCGAGGAACTTTTCGCGGCCCATCTCACGGCGGGTCTGGCCGCCTTGCTCGGCGAGTTGGCGCTCGACGACCATCTGCGTGGCGATGCCGGCATGATCGACGCCCGGCTGCCAGAGCACGTCGAGCCCGCGCATCCGCTGATAGCGGATCATGATATCTTGCAGCGTGTTGTTAAGCGCGTGGCCGATATGCAGGCTACCGGTGACGTTGGGCGGCGGAATGACGATCGAGAAACTCTCCGCATCCCGATTTCCGCCGCCTCTGAAATAGCCGCCCTCTTCCCACTCCGTGTATCGCCGCGCCTCGACATCCTGCGGCTGATAGGTTTTCTCCAACATGGCGGACCCTTCTTACGCAAAAAAACCGGCGCCGAGACGCCGGTGCTGTCTATTCGCAGTGAACGCCGGAGCAGCCGGCGGTTTCAGACCGATCGATCGCCGCGCAAATCTGATCTGACGCGATGACGGCGGATACGCGGTCGGCTTCTAGGGCCTAGTCGTCGTCCTCGCCCCGTCGCCGGGCGCCCCCCGCCATCTTTTCGATTTCCGCTCGGACAAGGCGTTCCACCATATCCGGCAGGTTTTCGTCAAGCCAGGAGCGCAGCATCGGCCGCAGCAATCCTTTGACGACATCTTCGAGCGTTTCCCCCGCCTGCCCCATTCGAATGGACTGTTCGAGAGCGAGAAAGGCGGCCGACCCAGCCGCCGCGGTTGGTTCCGAGACGATTCGCTCCTCCGGCAGCGCCGGGGCGGCGACGACCGGCATTGGTTCCGGCGCCGGAAAAGGTTCGGGCTCGGGTTCTAGGTGCGGTTCGGGTTCGGGTTCGGGTTCGGGCTCAAAATCCGCGAATTCGATCTCTGGCGGTTTCTCTTCAACCTCTAATGATTCGGCGTCCCCGAACTCTTCCGGCGCCACCTCGTCGTCAAGCTCAAGCGGCTCTTCCAATTCAAGCGCGTCATCAAGCTCGAGAGGCTCCTCCGCGTCGAGGCTTTCCGCGACCGCCGGTTCGGCATCATCGGGATCCGACTGAATCTGCGCGCCGTCGGCTGCTTCGTCGTCCTCCGAAATGATCTTCCGGATCGACGCAAGGATTTCCTCCATAGAGGGTTCTTGTTGAGCGTCGCTCATGCTCTCGACCTTGCCCGCTTGCCCGTCCAGTCCAACACCCCAAGACCGAGGCCCGTTCCGACGCGCGCCGCCGCGTTCTTTTTTGCGCTTGCAGTCAGCCGATCCAACGAGGTGTAAACCCCTTCAAGACGACCGAGCAACCAGCGCAAAACGCGCTTACCGGCGCTGAGCCTAGAGCGATTCGAGACGCAACAAACGCAAATTAGGCCATAGGATGCGACCATCGGGCGGCGGCCGCTCCACGCAAATTAACGCAGAGCGCCTATTGCCCAACGGGCGGAGGGGCGGGTTGACCAGCTGGCGCAGAGTCGGAGATGCCGGGGAAGATCTCGTTCCAGACCTCGAAATCATACAGCCGATCCCGCACATCTCCGTAATATTGAGCCGGGTCATAGGTGGAGACCGACAGATTCAAATCGGCGGCGGTCAAAGAGCCCACGGAAGACACCAGCCCGTAAAGCGCGACGACCTCGTCCCGCTGCGCCCCAACCAGGCTGACCTGCGCGTCCAGCAGTTCCTGCTCGGCGTCCAAGACATCCAGCACGGTTCGGGAGCCGACCTCGGCCTCCTGCTCGACGCCATCCAACGCGATTGTCGTGGCGCGCACTTCGTCCTCGCGCGCGTCGATCTGCGCCACAGCGCTTTCGTAGATTTCCCAGGCCGAGGTGGCGTTTTCGACCGCGGTGCGGCGGGTTTGGTCGATCACCTGCTGCGCCTCAGCCGAAGCCTGACGCGCCTCTCGGATTTCACTTCCGACAACGCCCTGCTGATAAATCGGAACCGTCACCGAGCCGATCAGCGACAACTGATTGACCGTGGTGTCAGACGATGAGCGGTTTCGGGTCCGGGTCGCCTCCGCCGTTATGTCCACGGTGGGCAGAAGTTGCGCCGCCTGTATCCGGATTTCAAAGTCAGCGGATTCGAGATCATGGATAGCCGCGCGCACAGCCGGGTTCCTGTCCCGCGCCAAAACGATCGCCTCGTCGCGGCTGGCCGGGATGCCCGGAAACGCCGTGGGCGTGGTCAACTCCCCCGGCAACTCGCCGACCACCTGTTCGTACGCAGCACGGCTCACTTCCAGGTCGCCCTCGGCGGCGATTAAGTCGGCCAACGCCCGAGAAAGCCGTGATTCAGCCTGCGCGACGTCGGTTCGGGTGACTTCGCCGACCTCAAATCGATCCTGGGTCGCCTCTAATTGCCGTCTCAGACGCGTCACGTTCTGGCCATTCAACGAGACCACCGCCGTGTCTCGGACCGTGTCCATATAGGCGGTCACGACGTCGAACAACACATCTTGCTCGGTTTCGGTCAGGCGGGCCCGGGCGGCGCGGACATCCGCCTCCGCCTGCGAGATGCGCACATTTTTCGCGCCGCCTTCGTAGATATTCTGCGTGACCTCAAGGCCGCTGCTGAAGAAATCGCGGGTATCGTCCCGTACATTTCGGTTTCCGCGGATCCGGGTGACGCCATAGTCGCCGATCAGGTTCACATTGGGACGCCAAGCGCCCAACGCCTGCGGCACGCTTTCATCGACCGTCCGCAACTGGGCCCGTTCCGCCTGCAACGTCGGGTTTGTGTCATAGGCCGCGATCAGCGCCTGCTCCAGAGTCTGGGCGCTGGCGGGGCAGCCGCCCAGCCCAACGACACCGGCCACACCCATCACGCCGGCGAACGCCGCCATTGCGACGCCGCCCAACAGTTTCGTGCCGAAAGCCATGCAGTTCATATCCTTAAAGACGATGATACGCCCCAACTGTCCGAACAAAACGCGCCGCCCCCCCAAGCAGGTCAGATCGCGCATAAAAGCGTCTTCATCTCTTTGTTTAAAACGTTTCGCCCGGTCGTCCCAGCACAAAATGCGCCCGGATCCAGAACAATATCGTCAATATCGGTCCATTGTCGGGTCCAACCGTTCGGCCCAGGCCGCTATTCCGCCGGTCAGGTTCAAGACCGGTTCGACCCCGTTTGACTCGAGATAGCGCGCAACCGTCATCGACCGAACGCCATGATGGCACATCACAATGATGGGACGCTGCGCGTCAATTTCGCCGATTCGGGCCGGGATTTCCGACATTGGGATATGGACCGCGCCTGGCAAAGCGCAGATCTCCAACTCCCAGGCCTCGCGGACGTCAATCAGCGCATGCGGCGCGTCCGCGTCGCGCAGCGCACTCAGCGCTTCAACCTCGATTGCGGCGACCGGCATAGTCTGTCGATCCCTTTTTTCGCCGTCCAGCCGCCGCCGTCAAAAAGCAAAGGCCGGTTTAGGCTCAAATCCAGTGAGATACGGCGTGGCGGCGTCGCAAATCACCGCTCGGGCGTTGTACCCGTCCCGGCGTGTGATCACGACGATCGCGCCCACGCTTCCGTCCGGTCGCTCGACCGTCGCCAAGCGACCGCCGTCCGCAAGCTGATCGAACAGCGATTCCGGGATCTGCGCCACGGCCCCGTTGATCAGAATGGCGTCGAACGGCCCTTCTTTCGGCCAGCCGTTTTCCATAGGCGCCTCGAGAACCACGACATTGTCGCAGGAGAGCCCGCTCATCGCCCGGCCCGAGTGGGCCACCACGTCCGCGCTGCTGTCGATGGCGATGACCGATCCGGCCAGTTTGCCCAGCAAAGCGGGCGTGTACCCCACGCCGCCGCCGATCACTAAGACGGAATCGCTTGGCTGAAGGTCGAGCGCTTGGATCATGCGGGCCAGGATCATCGGTTCGGTCAGGTGCCGCCCGTCCAACACCGGCACGTCCTCGTCAACATAGGCCAGATGCTGTTTCGATTTCGGCAGGAAAGTTTCGCGCGGCAGTGTCCGCATCGCATCGAGCAAAGCCTCATCGGTGATCTTGTTGGTTCGCAACTGGCTCTCGACCATGTTTCGCCGCGCTTGCGCGAAATCCATGACGCCGGCTCCTTCCGTATTTGACCGTCTCGCGACCGATGCCCGGGCCGCCTTCCCCTGCGCGGTTATAAGAAGATCGCGAAGCCGAGGCAACGGGCCAGGAAGCCGCGTCAACGGCCAGAAAGCCGCCGCCCACCATAAAGAAGAATTCGCGGATTGAATTCGGCGGCCGGCGAGGCTATCACGCCCACCAACCGCTCGCGACGCCCGCCAATCCTCATGGCGGATGTCGCAGATCTGGATTTGGCGCGATGGCGGAGTGGTTACGCAGAGGACTGCAAATCCTTGTACGCCGGTTCGATTCCGGCTCGCGCCTCCAACGCCCCGATAAGACCGCAAATCATCGCAACCCACTGTCCACTGTCCGGCGCCGCTGCGCAGGACGCGCGCGCGTCTATGCACCGCCGCGTCAACGCACGATCTGGGGCCGATTAGGGGCCGATATAGGGCCGATCTGGGGCCGATGGGGGTCGTCGCTCGTCTCTGGGCCGGCAGGCTTGGCAAGGCGCCAATGCGTTGCTATATCCCGCGCCTCGGCGTCGTGCGGCGTGTCGCCCCAGCACCCGAGAGTGAGAATGGCCCAATCCGGCGTAGCTCAGCGGTAGAGCAATCGGCTGTTAACCGATCGGTCCGGGGTTCGAATCCCTGCGCCGGAGCCATTTTGAGAACTGGGCCGCCACTACATAGCCCCTCAACTTCTTGAAAAATAAGGAAACTCCCTTGACCACGGCGCATGACTCCGCGTGCGTGTAAGCCATGGGTCACCTTTTGGGTCACAAATTGGATCGTCGCGCCTTCGCAAAGAGGACGGTCAACACCGACAGCGCCGCCATCGCCGCGCAGCAAGCCGAGGACGTAAACAGAGCGACCGAGGCGTATTGGGGAAACCTGCTTGGGTCTCAGAGCGACGACACCGTCACCCAGCACGAGGCGGCGGTTGGCTTGACCCAAAGCGCCGGGTTCGAATATCGCCCGGTCAACCCGTTACTAGACAGCGATTTGTTAGATCTCGTGTCGCGTCTGAAAGCTCTGGACGGCGGCCCGTCAAAGCCCAAAGCGGACGGGTTGCTCGGTCTGATCGACAAGGCGATGCTGCACCTG
Source organism: Alphaproteobacteria bacterium (assembly GCA_030065235.1). GTDB lineage: Bacteria > Pseudomonadota > Alphaproteobacteria > UBA8366 > Aestuariispiraceae > JASJDC01. Next base: position 34,189 of record JASJDC010000009.1, on the reverse strand, counting down.
TCCGAAGCGATGGAAACATACTTTCGGATTTCACGGGATCAGACCGTGCACAAATCCGAGCGTGAGCTGCGCCGGTGGAAGAACCCGCGGTTGAAAGCGTTGCAGAATTTCCAAGAGGTCGGCGGCGGGGATCCGGCGCTTGCTGACACCTCGCGCGATATGACGCTCCGCGTCCGGGATTGATGGATCAAGCGCGGCGAAACCGAAGGCATGAAGCCAAACAGGGGTTTCCAGGCCGTGTGATGGGGTCCAGTTCTAGAGACAGGTGTGTTCTTGCGACGAGGAGAGCGGGTCTTGCTATTCCGTACTCTTACCATTGCCCTGTTCGTGTCGGCAGTCTCGCCAAGCGCCGCGTCTGCCGAGACGCCACAGGCGCCGCTTGCGGTCGAGACTGCAGTTAGTCGCGATCTGGCCGATCGGATTATGCGGGTGCGAGAGATCGCTCTCGCAACGCAATCAGGGCCGGTCATACGCCGATTGGACCAAGCGCATCGTGAATACCGGATGCGTTCCGGTCGCGTACCAGAAAGTGTTGTTTCTGGCTTGTTGGGTGAAGCAGAAGCGGCCCTCGGTCTTGACGCCGTCACAGATGGGGAGGGCGATCCTTACGCTTGGTTGCCCCACCGCATGTGGCCTGACATCTCGTATGAAGCCGATGATAGAAAGACTGATCCTTTTCGGACACTGGATATCTATGCACCACAGGATGCAGCCAACGCTCCTGTGGTTGTTTGGATCCATGGCGGCGGATTGCGTGGAGGCGGCAAAGCCCATCCCGGCGTGACCCTGCTCAAACCAGATTTTTTCATGTCGCTGGGTCTGATATTCGTGAGCGTAAACTATCGCTTGTTGCCCGATCATGCCTATCCGGACTTCGTCAACGATGTCGCGGACGCCCTTGTTTGGCTTGACGGCAACGTCGGCCGGTTCGGCGGTGATCCAGCCAAGCTCATCCTCATCGGGCATTCCGCCGGGGCGCATATTGCGTCGCTGCTCGCGACCAATGAAGAGTTCTTAGAAACGCGAGGCGTATCGCGGGACTTAATTAAGAGCGTCATCTCCTTGGACATCGCAAGTTACGACATTGCTCGCCGGTTGAGCGAGAACAGAGATCTGCGTGCATCTTCTGTCTATCTTCGCGCGTTGGGCGAAGATCCCATCCAGTGGTCGCACGCTTCGCCCTCTCGGAATGTGACGCCAGGGGAAGCCTTGCCTCCGTTCCTGGTCGTACATGCAGGCGCGCATCGGGAAGCGGAGTTGGTGGAAGTGGAAAGCCGAAAGTTCCACAATGTGTTAAGCACAGCCGGGACTGCCAGCACACTGTTTCGCGCAGAGCGAAGGACGCATATCGGCCTGAATCTGCAAATTGGCGTTAGAGGAGACCCAACAACAGATGCGATCATCGTGTTTTTGAAGGATCACGAAATGATCGGGCGCCGATACGAGTGACACGCGCCTCTAACGTAGCAGAAAGCTGTACCCCTTCGCGCTGTGCGAACGCCGTTCAAGCAGCGTGGCGCCAGAACAGCGCCGCGAGGCGGTGAAGGGTTCCGCAGGCCGGGAGCAAAATGCTCCCATTTGACCTTACCTGCAGGAACCCCATACGGGCTTAAAGCCCACACCGCAAACGATGTTTGTCTGTTTGGAGAGAAATGCGGAAACTGTGTAGCCAATTTCACGTCCCAAACGCTACTCAGGCACGCACTAGGCCGAGAACGCGATGAACCGTCTCGGTCTTGACGCCGATTAAGTCATGGTGTTGGGCGCCTCGAACGCAAAGCTCCTCCCGAACGGAAGACAGGTTAGTTGCGGCCCGCCATCACGCCGCCATCCACGTTGTGAACTGCGCCTGTTGTCCAACCCGCTTTGTCCGACAGCAAGAAAACGACGTGATTCGCGATATCTTCTGGGCGCCCGACGCGTCCCAAAGGGTGGAAAGCATCGAAAGCGTCTGTGATGGTCTCTTCAACCTTATCTGGATCAATAAACGCTCCGTAGATCGGCGTAACCACGACGGCAGGAGCGACTCCATTGACACGGATATTCTTCTCGCCCAATTCCATAGCCAGGTGCTGAGTCATCGCATGGATTCCCGCTTTAGCGATTGAGTACGCAGAGGACGGAGTCGCCTTGATCGCCTGATGAGCCCACATCGAACCGATATTGACGATCGATCCGCCGCCGGCCCGCTCCATATTTCGTACAACAGCTTGCGTGATGAAGAACATTGCGCGGTTCAGTTCCATATAGAAGTCCCAGTCCGCTTGATCATGCTCCACGAACGCCTTTGGTTTGAAGACGCCGGCCGCATTGACCAGTTGATCGATATGGCGCGACTCCTGTTCGATACGCTGGATCAGCTGGTTGACTTGGTCACGGTCCATAAGGTCACAGTTAACCAACTCGGCGTCGGGCCCCAACGTATCCTGGGCGCTGGCCATCGATGTGTCCTTGCGGCCAACGACAAGGACAGTCCGGCCTTCATCTTTCAACTGCTTTGCAGTCTCCAGGCCCATGCCCGATGTTCCGCCAATAATTACACTTACAGAGCTGGTCATTGCATCATCCTCAATTAGGGTTGGGTTGCCGGCGCCAAGTAAACGCCATACTAGTTTCCTACTCTTCTAGCGCCTACAACTTCAGGGCATCGCCGGAACTTGCCGAGCGCCGAATCGATCGTCTTTCTCGTTATGAGTGCTATTCTCTGTCTGAAGCGTACATGTCGATAAAGCCTTGGGCGTTTGGCATCGTTATCGCCTGCAGACTATTGGCGTCGAGTGTGGCGCCCTCCCCCACAACGCCGTTGAGGTGCAGAACATAGGCGGTAATAGCGTACGCATCATCATCGCTCAGGCTCCCAGGCGCGAAATACGGCATCGCCCGCCGAACATAGTCGAATGTGGTAGTTGCGTACGGCCAGAAGGAGCCCACGGTCTTTAGTGGAGCGTCTGATGCAAGCGTACCGACGCCGCCCACCAGTTGGTCAGCAGGGCCTTCCGCGCCTGTCTCGCCATGGCAAACGGCGCATTGGGCGGCATACAATTCAGCGCCTGTTTGTACGTCTCCAGAACCCGCAGGCAGAGTGTCGCCGTCCGGAGCGACACTAATATCCCAAGGCGCCACGTCCGCTTCCGTTATCGGCCGCCCAATGTCCTGCGCGCTCGCTGCGCCTGCAAACGCCGCCATGGCTGCAAAGACAAAACACAACTTGAAATTAGACATAAACATTGGACACCTCTCCGTTGACCGAAAGCGCCCATGCCTGGATGGCGTTCTGGTGATAGAGTTGACCCGGGGCCCATGGTTCGTACCATTCGGCGCGAGACGGTTGGACGGCGCCTGTCTCGTCAACGGCGCGGCTCATTAGCACCGACGGAGCCCCGTCCCAATTCCACGGCAACCTAAATCGAGTAAGCATTTTAGGTAAGGCCGGCCCATCTAGCATGGCATCAGCCCAGCTTGCCCCACCATCAGCGGAGACTTCGACCCGAGAAACCCTGCCCGCGCCGCTCCAAGCCAGTCCTGAGACTTGGTAGAGACCGGGCCTGGTCGGCGCTACGCCGGGCGAAGGCCGGGTTATTACGGACTTCACACCCATTTCAAATGTGAATTGTTGGGCTTTGCCGTCTTTTTGCAAAAGGGAGTATTTCGATGTTTCATCTTTGGTATGGGTCGGACCGTCGGTCACCTTCACCCTGCGCAACCATTTCGTCTGCATCGAACCTTGCCATCCCGGCAGCACCAACCGCATTGGGTAGCCTTGCTCGGGCCGTAGCCGCTCGCCATTCTGATAGAGCGCGATCATGGCATCGCCGCCCATCACCTTGCTCAGCGGAATAGATCGGCTCTGTTTGGCGGCGTCTGCGCCTTCCGCGAGCACCCAAGAAGCCGACGGATCCACGCCCGCCAAATCCAACACATCCGACAACAAGACACCGGTCCATTCCGCCGCACCAATCAGCCCATGGATTTCCCCGGCGCTGCGTTGCTGTGGTTCAGCGAGGGAGTTGAATAGGCTGTTACCCGCGCATTCCAGAAACGCCAAACGGCTTACCTTCGGCAACGACAGCAATTCGCCGACCGTGAAAACCAATGGCTGTTTCACCATGCCATGGACAACAAGCTCATGCCGCTCGGGGTCAATTTCCGGAATACCGCTATGATGCCGCTCAAAAAACAAACCGTTCGGCGTCACTGTTCCTTCGAGTTCTTCTAGCGGCGTAAAGGACACACCGGCGCCGTCGCCAATTCCTTCAGGATAAAGCCCCAGCACGCGTCGTTTCACGTGGCCTTCATGCGGCGAAGGTTGGCCGTACTCACTCATTGGAAGGCCGGGATACTGGCTCCACTCCGGAATCTCCAACCGCGCCGCCGCTGCCCCGGTTGCCGAAGCAGCAGAAAAAGCCATGCCCGCGCCGAGCAGAACACGACGGTTCAAAAGGCCTCCTCCTGCTGCATAGTCCCGCGGTTCGTTGCGTTTCGTCATGGCGCATTCCTACTAAAATGATAGATCGCGTTGGTCGACGTAGGACGGCCTCCGTCACTAAGGAGGGCCGATAAAGTCAGGTCGGGACAGGGAGTTTCGAATGCAAAAATAGCGGTCGGAAACCGAGGACTTGTTTATCCACGCTCGCTTGTACTCGCGATGATTCGGGCTACCGCGTCCTCTGTGTACCAAAGAGCATTCGCGATCATCCGGAAATTGATCAGCGCCGCGAGGTAACCGTCGCCTTCCGGCACCTTAGCGCCGGCCGTCGCATCGCGAACAACAGCCACCTCGAACCCTGTTTCGAGAAGCTCACGCATATGGCTTTCGACACAGAGATTCGCCGACATGCCCGCAAGAATAACCTTATCCACCCCGCGCTTGCGAAGCTGCAGCACCAAGTCGTTCTGTTCCGGTCCATAAACCTTGTGGGGGCTGCAAATGACAGTCTTGCCGTCGTTTATATATGGTTTGTATTGCGGCATCCAATCTGCGCCCGATCCGTCGAAACCGGTCAAGTCCAAGGGACCTTTACGGTCGAACATGCCAATTGAATGCATGGTTTGTTCGAGCGTGCCCTCGAATTCCCAACCATGATCCTGAGGGAAGTAGTAATGTGGTGAAATGAAGACATTCATGTTGACGGATTTCGCCGCCTTGAAAAGGCTTTCCAGGTTATCTACTACACCGTGCTCGACCACGCTTTCACCAACCACGCCCCAGGTCACCCCTTCCTCCGACAGGAAATCGACTTGGGGATCCACGACAACAAGCGCTGTACGTTCGAGGTCAATCTCCATGTCCACCTGTGGCAATCCCGGAGTTTCAGGATCGGCGTAGACCGCAAGAGGATCCGGCGTAGATGCGTTAGCGCCGCCTCCGACGACGCCCGCAACGCCAGCGGCGCCGGCGGCGGCAAGCAACCGGCGGCGCGCTCCATCGACATGTTCCGCGCTGTCGTCATTACCTTTGTCGTTGCTCGAAATTCCCATTACTCGTTTCCTTGTATTTCGCCTGTCAGCAATTTAGATCAATTCGCATCTCACCAAACTTCCGGCCAGAATCAAGGAAATACGGTTATAGAATTTCGAACAGAAGGGTTTCATTTTTCTTGAAAATCGCTGTGCGCGATCAAGATGGAGCGCGACCATCGTAGCTCTATAAAATTGTACCATTTTTCGTGTCGGTATACGAGACTTGCAAGTCGTTCTATCGCAGTAGCCGGACAAGAATGTTCTACGTCTATTGCAAAAGACGAGAGCTCACGAGCCGTAGAGGGTGGAAACACAATCGGCGAGCGCGTCGCGACTGCGGGGGCCGCCCATCCGTCTCTGTTGATAGTCTACGGGTCGCAGCAATCTGTTTGGTCCTGATGGGGTCAATATCTTGGTTGACGCGTGGCGGGCTCCGAAACAGGGAGATGCCTAGGGAGGTTCTTTGTTTCAGAGCGTTCGAGATTCTGATCCGCTTACGTGGTCTACGTTGGACCCTTGATTTTTGAATGGGAGATTTCGGACCGCTCAACCGCGTTGGTCTTCAGTGACGCCATGGTCCAATAGACGACATCTTCAACGGAGCCGCACGAAACCGGTCTGGCGTTTCTCTGATGCGGTTTGTCCCCGGCAGTGAGCCCGCTTCGCCGGTGAAACCCTCCTGAAGCGCGCCTCTCTGCGCCGCCGTCCTTCGCCAAACTCGAACGAACCCAGGACTCTCGCGGCGTCACTCGGTCAGGGGCGAAACCAGCGGACGAGTCATAAATGCCGAGTTGCCGCCGATCTAAAGCTTGCCGTTGACCGCAGGAATTCCAGAGAACCAGATGGTTTCACCCTCAAGGCTACCGAGGAGCGCGCGGGTTTCGATTTACAACGCTTGTATTTCAGGACCAGTGACGTGGCCCTCTGAAGCGAATTGCCGGGTTGCATTGGCAGCGGCCAGAGCGCCACCGACATAGGGGCGAGCATTTCGAATTTTAGAATTACGATTTTCCTTGCGGGATGAACCGGATTTCTCCTAGAAGACAACTCTTCATTTTCGAAGACTTATGTTACGATTATTGAGTTTTAATATAGATTTTTGCATATTGAGCGCATGAAGTATTCTTGGGACTTAATTCAAACCTTTAACGCGGTTGCGACCAGAGGAAGTCTTCTTGCGGCTGCGCGGTCGCTCGGGATGTCCCAACCTACCGTTGGTCGCCAAATAGGCATGCTAGAAGCTGCGTTGAACGTCACTCTGTTTGTTCGCAGCCGTGATGGCATGGCGCTGACGGAAGCTGGTGCAGATCTTGTCGATGCATCAACCGCCATGGTGCACTCGGCCGAAGCATTTTCACGGAGGGCCGCAGGGTTGGATGCGGACCTTGCCGGGGCGGTGCGTGTTTCCGTCAATGAGGTGCTTGGGACCTATGTCCTTCCAACGATCCTTCGCGACTTCATGGAACAAAATCCAGAAATAGAGGTTGAAGTCGATATCTCTAATGCAGCTGTGAACCTGTCGCGTCGTGACGCCGACGTCGCTTTGCGGATGTTTCGGCCGACACAAAATGACTTGGTTGGCCGCAAGATAGCCGATATCAGACGGGGTTTTTTTGCAAGCAAGAGATACTTGGACAAGTATGGACGTCCAGATAATTTCGCCGATCTAGGTCGACACAGATTGATCGGGTTTGATCGTGAAACGATACACATCGACACTGTAAGAGCACTTGGAGTTACGGTTTCTCCGCAAGATTTCGCGTTTCGATCCGACACGATCGTTGCACAATTGGAAGCTTTGAAAGTTGGTCTTGGCATCGGCATTCTGCATCAAAGACTCGCCGCCCGCATGGAAGGCGTTGAGCAAGTATTGAAGACGGCCGATTTGCCCACGGTGCCGCTTTGGATCGTTTGTCACACGGAGGTGCGGTACAATAGGCGCATCCGTCTTCTGGTCGAGTTCCTGGCTGATCGATTGAAGGCTCTATATGTGAACAGAACCAATGCGCAGCTTGAGAAACTCGATGACGACTCCATACCGACAAATAGCGCCGACAACAAAGGCTAGTGGTTCCAATGTTCCAACAGATGACCGGAGTTCTCCAGAATAGACCCTATATCCGCAGACGCCTTTTCCTGTGAATTTGAGACGAAGAAGCCGGCGTGAGGGGAATGCCCATTTCAGGGACGACTTGAAGCGGGACGCGGTCACACAGATCATTGAGCGGGGCTATTCACTTTGACAACGGCAAGCGTCTCCAATTCGCACTCTGCGGCAAAAAACTGAGGAGTAGCTTAGTCATGGAGCGTTGGGCGCTAGGAGCCACGCGTGAGCTCGATACCTTTAGTGGGCTCGAGGTCTTTGTAGTTAGGGGCGTTGTCAACGACCGAAGCGAGACGCGCACGCGCTGGGATTGGGTGCGCCTTCCTATTGACGCGCGGTTCAATGCAACGGCCGGCGCGATAGGTGCGCGTGGTTGGAGCAAGGCCGAGCGCCAGCGGCGTGTCACCGAGCGCGCAGTATGAACCAGGATGCTGAGATCGTCATCGTCGGCGCCGGGCTTACGGGTCTGGCGCTGGCGCACGCATTAAGGGCTGAGGGTCGCAACCTAGTCGTACTTGAGGCGCGCGACCGCGCCGGCGGTCGCGTTCTTTCGCAGGACGGCTATGACCTCGGGCCCGCGTGGATCTGGCCACACAACCGTCGCATGCTCGGCCTTGCACGGCAGCTTGGGGTTCAGAGTTTTCCGCAACATAGCGACGGCCGGCTGATCTTCGAGGATGCTAGCGGCAATGTTCGGAGCGACCTCGAATTCGCTACGATGGGAGGCGCTCTGCGCTTGGCTGGCGGGATCGGGCGGATCACAGACGCCCTTGCGCGCGGGCTTGGCGATACGTTGCGCCTTGGCTACGCGGTCGAACGCGTGATCGAAGATAGCGCCGGCGTCACACTGTCTGGCGACGGGTTCTCGGTACGCGCTGAACGAACTGTTCTGGCGCTCCCGCTCCGTATCACAGCCGGCTTCGGACTTTCCGTGCCGGACGCGCCCACGTGGATGGCGGGGCATGCCAAGTTGGTCGCTGTGTTTGACAGGCCATTCTGGCGCGATGTGGGCCTGAATGGCGACGCGATTTCTCATCGGGGGCCGTTGGCGGAGATCCACGACGCCTCGCCGGCGGACGCCACGGTGGGCGCCCTCTTCGGCTTCGCGACACCCGGTGCGGTGCGTCAGGCGGGATTCGAGGCAGACGCCGTCGAGCAATTAGGCCGGCTATTTGGACCTGACGCCGCCAAACCAGACACGATACTCGTTAAGGACTGGAGCGCTGATCCCGCCACGGCCACTTCGGCCGACCGAACGCCGCCGATTTCGCATCCCCACTACCGCCCGGTCGCTCCAACCGACCGTATCTTGTTCGCCGGCTCCGAAACCGCCCCGACCGAGGGCGGATTTCTCGAAGGCGCGCTTGAGTCCGCCGAAGCCGCGTATCGCCAATTGTCAATTAAGGCGGCGTGATGGTCATGACACTATCGCCTGTGGTGTAAGCGGGTGAGACCCGAGCGAACTGTGTGGTCGCTGAGAGTTGTCGTAGACGCGCCAGCGCTTCTTGGATCTTGTAAAAGATTTCCCGGTTCAGCAGCGCGTCGCGCAGCTTGGTGTTAAAGCTCTCATTGTCGTCGTTCTCGCAAGGGCCGCTGGCTCGATGAACAGCGTCTTCACACCGACACGGCCATGCCACTCGCGCACAGTCGTCGACGTGAACTCTGACCCCATTGTCCGATCGAACGTGATCGCGCGTTGCGGGATCGCCGTGCAGTTCGTCGTTTAGATGACCTTACGGATCGACGGGTCGAAGTCGAAGAACGGGATCACCTCCTGCTATCCTCCGCGCCACGCCGGGGAAATGGGCACGTGTTTTTCACCGCATTTCTCCTAGAAGGCGTCGAGCTTGGCCTCGTCGGCGGTCGCGGCGCGCCGGCCTAAGAGCGCTGCGTCACCGCCGCGCCGTCAGCGTCGAACAGGTGACTTTGCGCCGGGTCGAACTTCAGGCCGACCCTCTCACCCTCGCGAACCATGCTGATGCCGGGCGTGCGCACCGTGATTGTCTCGACCTCGGGCACATCGATGTAAAGAAACGTGTCGCCGCCCAATTGCTCGACGACGCCAACCTCGCCGGCCACATCACCCTCCCTGGGCGCGGTGACATGGATATGCTCCGGACGCGCGCCGAAAGTCGCGGCGGCCTTGCCGCTATAGCTTTCGGCCTGGGCCGACACCGCCGCGCCGTTCATCAGACTGGCCGCGCCGGGCTCCTCGCTCTGCCGGCAGGGCATGACGTTCATCTTCGGCGATCCGATGAAGGTGGCGACGAATAGGTTCGAGGGGTTCTGATAAAGCTCAAGCGGCGCGCCCTGTTGCTGGATATGGCCGGAGTCAAAGACGACAATCCGATCGGCCAGCGTCATTGCTTCGATCTGGTCGTGGGTGACATAGACCATGGTCTTGTTCAGCCGCTTGTGCAGCCGGGCGATCTCGATCCGCATCTGCACCCGCAGGGCGGCGTCTAGGTTCGACAGCGGCTCATCGAACAGGAAGGCGGCCGGATCGCGTACGATAGCGCGACCGATGGCGACCCGCTGGCGCTGGCCTCCGGACATCTCCTTCGGCTTGCGATCCAGGAGCGGACCCAGCTGCAGGACGTCCGCCGCCTTCTCAACCTCCGCGTCGATTTCAGGCTTCGCGCGGCCGGCCATCTTCAGGCCGAAGCCCATATTCTCACGCACGGTCATATGCGGATAGAGGGCGTAGGATTGGAACACCATCGCCAAACCGCGTTCCGACGCGCCAAGCGCCGTCACGTCCTTGCCGTTGATCACCACACGGCCGGAGGTTGTCTCCTCCAGACCCGAAATCAGGCGCAGCATGGTGGACTTGCCGCAGCCCGACGGGCCGACAAAGACAATGAACTCGCCTTCCTCGATCTCCAAGTCGACGCCCTTTATGACATGGACCTCGTCGAAGAGCTTGTGGATCTCTTCCAGATGTATGGCGCCCATATCGGCCCCCCTAGCCGGTTTTCTTATGTTCTTTCAGCGACGGGCTGATCCAGGAGAGCCAGACCGCCGCCGTCCAGGAAAACGCGTCGCCCCCCGCCGACGTTCCGTCCACCGCCGAGTAGTATTCAGCGAAGCCATTCGCCTCCATCAGCGCCTTGGTGTCGCGCTTGACCCGGTCGGCCAGCCCCGTCTCGCCGGCCTCCCAAAGACCGACGCCGATCATGAAGTTGAAGATCGCCCATGTCGGCCCGCGCCAATAGCGCAGCGGGTCGAAGAGACCCGATGTCGGGTCGAAGCTGGGGCACATATAGCGCACCTTTTCGGCCCAGCCTGTCGCCATCTCGATCACCCTTGTCCGCTGCACGGGCGTTCCGACCCCGGCATAGAAACAGAGCAGCGTCGCAGCGGTGGCGGCGGGCGCGAAGGCCCCGGTGCGCAGATCCTTGTTGCAAAACGCGCCCTGTCTGGAGTCCCAGAGCCGGTCGAATCCTGCTTCCAAGCGGGCGATCCGGGCGCGCGCCTGGGAAATCATCGTATCCCCTGGAATCAGCCGCTCCGCCAGCGCCAGCAGGTCCCTGTCCGCGCGCAGCAGGATCGCGCTAACCCCGACATCCGCGACCCAGAACGGGCTGTCTGCGGCGATCGCGGCTGGATCCCAATTCTTCGATTTTCCGAACTGCACCAGGGCCAGATACCGGTCGTAATCCTTCTTCTTCGGCCGCATGGCGGTGTCGATATGGCTGGTGTCGCGGCGGGTGTAGTCGCCGATCGCGCGGACATCGATGGCGTCGCCTGGCGCGTCCCAGTCGGGCAAGTTGTCTCGGCCCGATTCCCAAGGGTGCGACATTGCAACGACGCCCAACCCGTCGGGATCGCGCGCGTCCACCCACCATTGGTGCCAGGCGTTCAGCTTCGGCAGCAGCGCACGCGCTTTGCTCAGCGCCGCCTGTTTGTCGCGCGCCGCGTCGACCATCCAATGGATCGCCGTCGCCGCCACCGGCGGTTGCGAGATGCCTGATGTCGGCATCGGCAGATCCAGCCCGTCCGTGCCCCAGACCGACGGCCCCGGGAAATAGTCCGGATCGTCATGACGGAAGACGATATGCGGGACCATGCCGTTCGGCCATTGCGCATCGAACAACGTCTCCAACTCGGCCCAGGCGCGGGGCTCGTCGAACTCCATGAAGCCCAGCGCCACAAATACTGAATCCCAGTTCCACTGATACGGGTACAAACCGGCGGTCGGAATCGTGTAGCCGCCCCGGTCGTTCTGGCGCAGGATCGCCCGCGCCTGTTCGTCCATCCGCTCGACGGTCGGCGTCATGCTTTATCCTTTCACCGAACCGGCGGTCAGGCCGGTCACCAAGAAACGTTCGAACCAGAGGAAGATAACCAGCACCGGCACCGTTACGATCACAGCGCCGGCCATAAGATGCTGGCGTGGCACTTCCGAACTGTTCAGCGAGACGACGCCGCGAGAGAGAGTGAAATTCTCCGGACTGTCCAAGAACATGAAAGCGAACAGGAACTCGTTCCAGGCGATCATGAAGACATAAAGCGCGACCGACGCGATGGCCGGAAGGCTGAGGGGCATGGTGATGCGCCAGATTACGCCAAGCCTTGTGCATCCATCCATCAGGCCCGCCTCTTCCAGTTCCGCGGGCAGGCCTCGAAAATAGCCCTGCAGCATATAGAGCGCGACGGGGATCGTGGTCGCCGGATAAACAATGACCAGACCGAGCAGCGAATCGCGCAGACCCAACTGGCTGAAGACCGCATAGAGCGGGATCACCAACACGATGGCCGGGACCATATAGATCAGCAGGATCGAGCGCGAGAATGCGGTGCGGCCGGGAAAGCGAAGCCGGGCGATCGCATAGGCGCCCGGGATCGAAGCGGCGAGCGTCAGCAGCACCGTGATGACGCTGACTAAGGCGGAAATCAGGATGAAACGCCCGAAATTGAAATCCATGAAAAGCTCGATATACGAGCTGAACAGTTCGGCGAAACCCTGCGACAGGTTGATCGAGTAATCGAGCGGGTTGGCCAGCAATTCCGACTGTTTTTTAAAGCTGGTCATCAGCATGGCGTAGAACGGAAAGACGACGATGGCGCTGAAGAAGACGAAGCCGAAGCCTTTCAGGGTTCGGATCAACACCAATTCGAATTTGTAGCGCCTAAGCCCGCGCCAGCCAGCTTGGCCGAAGCAACAGGCGACGGCGGCGACGGTCGCGCCGCCCAAAGCCGCCAGCGTCAACAAGGCGCCCAAGGGCCGATCTCCCAAAGCGAAGCCCAAGGGCGAAAAGAAGGTCGCCAAGCTCAAGACGATGGCGAACGTTAGAACCGAAATCGCCAACCGTCGCTTGTCGAAGGCCGACACGGCGCCCTTGCCGTCCAACAGCATCCAGACCAGCGTCGCCGCCAACCCGGCCAGCGCCGCTGCGCCGCCGGTCAGTGTGGCTGAAGTTCCGAAGATCAGGGTCACCGCGACCCCAAAGACCACAGCGTTGATGAAGCCCCAGAGCAGACCCAACCCGCCGCCCAGCGCAAAGGCGCGCTTATCCATCACCGCGCCGCGCATCACATCCCCTCCTCTTTCGGCCCATACTTAAAGTAGAGCGTCACAAATCCGGCCAAGATAAAGAAAATGCAGACGGCCACCGCGGCGCCGGCGCCGAGATTGGAAATCGCGAAAGCCTGCTCGTAGACATTGACGGTGAAGGTCCGCGTGCCCGACGCGCCCCCGGTCAGTAGGAAGATGTCATCGAACTTGTTGAAGGTCCAAATGAAGCGCAGCAGGAACAGGGTCGACATAATGCCGATCAGTTGCGGCAACGAGATATGCAGAAACATCTGGAACGGCGTGGCCCCGTCCATCTCAGCCGCCTCATAAAGGTCCGCGGCCAATGACTGCATCCGGGCCAGGATGAACAGGAAGGCGAGCGGAAAGTAGCGCCAAGCCTCGAAGGCGATCACCGTCGCCAGGGCGTTGCCGCGCTGGCCCAGGAAGTTGATGGTCTCGCTGGTGACGTTCGTACTGGTGAGGATCGCGTTGACGGTGCCGGAGAATGGGTCGAGCAAAAAGACCCAGGTGAAAGCCACCGCGATCACTGGCGAGACATAAGGGAACAGAAACAAGCCGCGCATGATCCCGCGCCCGGCGAAGTTCGTCATCATCAATTGCGCGGCGAACAGCCCCAAGATCAAAGCGCCCAAGGTCCCGCCCAGCGTATAGACGAAGGACACCCAGAGCACTTCCCAGAACTCGTCCGCGTCGAAGACTTTGGCGAAATTATCCAAGGTGAATTCGAAATTGGTCAGGACATTGTCGGACTCGCCGGACGCGGTCGGATCGCTGTCCCGCAGGCGCGGCGCGCCGGTGTCGAAATAGGCTTGGGTCGCGGTGAAGGCGAAGTTCAGCCTTGTCTGTATTTTCGGCTCCAGAATGGATAATTCGCAACGGATCTCGGCCCCGGTCAGGACGCATTCCGGCGCAGTCTCAACTGGCTCTAGGCCCGGCGGCAGCGTGTCGAAGATCACAACCTCGGTCACGGGTTCGCTGGGGGACGAAGACCGCACCCGATACTCTACCGTGATCGTATCACCGACCGCTTCCAACGTTCCGCGCTCACGCTCGCGCACCAGGGGCGCGGCGGCGCGCAATTCGGCCAAACCGATCGGCTTCACGCTAATCCAGAAATTCGCCGCCAGCGGGATCAACACAATCGCCAGGACGATCAGGATCGTCGGCGCCAGCATTGCAAAGGCCAGCCGCATCTCGCGCAAGGCGATCGGGCCGATCCTCTTGGCGGCGGCGATCAGATCAAGGTCCGACGCCGAACGTGTCGAGATGTCGCTCATCGTGACGCTCCCCCTAGAGTCGCACCCGCAACAAACCGAAACCTGTTCTGGTTCCAGACGCCGACAAGACAGGGCGGACGTCTGGAAAGGAAATCCGGGCGGCGGCGAGACACGCGCCGCCCGGATTGGACAGCTTAGTCGATCTTCGCCACTTCGGCGCGGATCGCGGCCGCCGCTTCATCGGCCGAGATTTCGTCGTCGATATACTGACGCACGATGCGGTTGAAGACCAAGCTGGAGACAATCTTCGAGGCCTTGGACAGTTGGCCTTCCTGAAGGCCCCAGCGGTCGCCGCGCGACAGGCCCGCGACAATATCGTCGATCACATCTTGCGCGTAGAGCTCGGCAAGAGGCGCTTTCCTGTCGACGCCAACCGGCAGCGCCGCCCATTCCTTGACGAACTTCGTCGGATCGGAGGCGTCGCCCCTGCGAACCGGGAACTTGCCTTCGGGCGCGATCGACAGGATGTAGCCGTAGCCTTCGTCCATGGCGAAATTCACGAACTCGATCGCCGCGTCGGTATCCGCGTCATTCGTGACCCCCATATAGCGAATGTCAGCCCAACCTGCGCCGCCGGGGTTTCCGGGACCAGAGACCTGGGTCACAAAACCTGTCTTGCTAGCAAGCTCGCGGCTGGTCGGATCGTCATTAATGGTTGGCGGCGCGCTGTCCCGCAGCCCGGCCAGCTCGTCCATGATGAAGGGCGACCAGACGATCATCGCGGTCTTGCCGGCGAAATACAGTTCCCGCGACTGTTTCCAGTAGAGTTCGCCCGGGGGCGAGGCTTTCGCGATTTTTTTGTATATCTCCAGCGTTTCTTTCAGCTTGGCGTCATCGCCGCCATTCGCATCAACCGGCGAGTATCCATTGGCGAGGAGCATATGCTCCAAGACCTGCATCATATAGGTCTCATCGATCTTGGTCGCGCCAGTGAAGGCGTACATTTCCGGCGGATTGTGCAACGCATCGATGGCTTTGGAGATCGCGTCGAAGCTTGACGGCGGCGCCAGCCCTTTTTCCTCAAACAGGTCCTTGCGATAAACCACCATCTGGGTCCAGCCGTCGACCGGCACCGTCGCATAACCGCTATCGGTCTTGGCGATCTCGAGCGCGCGTTCGGCGAATGTATTCGACCCCAAGGCCTCGACCACTTCGTTGTTGGCGTCGACATCCAGAATGCCCGCTTCGGTCCATGGCAGGATATACTGGATCGAATGATAGACGACATCGGGCAGTTCGCCGCCGGCGAAGGCGGCCGTCATCCGTGTCCCAAGATCTTTCTCTGACACGGGAACGACCTTGACCGTGTGACCGGTCTTGGCGGTGAAAGCCGCCGCCATTTCTTCCTGAATGGCCAGACGCTCCGGTTGCTCTTCCGGCGTCCAGAACGTGATTTCGTCGGCCTGGGCGGCCGATATCAGCGCCCCTGAGACCAACGTCGTCGACAGCGCCAAGCCCCCGAGCATGCGCAGCCAGTTTTTGCTCAAAACGTCCATATCTGTTCCTCCTTGGATGTCATGTTGGTGATTTGTCGTTTACTTCGGCCTCAATCCTATCGGTCTGGCGGCGGACCGACCGACGCCCGTTTGATGAACCGGGCGGGCCAGAGCTCGGAATAATCCGACGCCGGCGCGCCCTCGACGATGTCCATCAAGATCTCGGTGATGCGGACGCCGATCTCGCGAATGGGCGCCGCCATCGTCGACAAAGGCGGTTCGGAATAGGCGCCGGTGAGCAGGCCGTCATACCCGATCAGCGACATGTCTCGCCCGACCTTCGCGCCACGGTCACGCAACGCCGCCATCGCCCCCAGGGCGACAAAATCGGTGATGCACGCGATCGCGGTCGGCGGCTCGGGCAGCGCCATCAACCGATCGATCGCCGCGCGCCCGCCCGCCGGCGACAGGTCGGCGGCGACAACATATTCCGCGCGCACCGGAAGGCCGGCCGCCTTGAGACCCGCGAGATAGCCAAGACGGCGTTCTTCGGCGAACTGGTAGTCCGGATCAGCGCTGATCAGCGCTATTCGGCGGTGACCGAATTCGACAAAATGCGCAACAGCGTCCCGAAACGCCTTCATATTGTCGATATCCAAATACGCATATCCACCGGACGCCGCAGATTGACCGAAGCAGATGAAGGGCACGCCGAGTTCTCTGAGCAGGTCGATCCGCTCATCCCGAGACCGGATTCGGGAAAGAATGAATCCGCTGACCTTGCCGGAGCCGACCAGCCGACGATAGGTCTCTACCGGCTTTTCATCGCCTGGTATCGTGCTGACCAGCAAGTCCCAATCCTTGCCCGCCAGCGCTTGCGAGACCCCTTGTAACATTTCGGCGATAAACGGCTCCGGTTGGCCGTCCGTATGAGACGGCAGGACATAACCGATCGTTTCCGACGCGCCCAACGCCAGACGCCGCGCCGCTGACGAAGGTCGGTACTGGAGCTTCGCGGCGGCCTCTTGGACCCGCTGACGGGTGTCCGGCGCGATATCCGAATAGCCGTTCAGCGCGCGCGAGGCGGTGCTGACGGTGACGCCGACCTCTTTTGCGATATCGCTCAGCCCAACCGCACGACGGCTACTGCGGGTCCGCATGACCACTTTCCCTCCCAGTCTCCCATGCCCGCTCTTCTCGGCGAAATCACGAAAGCGCTTTCGGTAATGATAAGCACAGCTCGCGTCCAATTCGCAAATGATTATTGCGCTGAAAGCCGGGCCATGGAAATTTCTGGTCTGGTGAAACTGGTTTTTGACGCTCGAGCTGCGGACCGAAGTCTTGGGGGCGGCGTAGACGGCGCTGATTTCAGAGGTCCCGCGACGCCTTCGGCAGGATGTGGCCCCGGTCCGCCGGACGCGTCATTCTCGACCCTGTCGCGCTCATTTCGAGGAAGAGTCTGGACCCTCACCGGCTTCACCGGCAGGTCCTTTTCGTCCGGACCGGACGCTCTGTCGGCGTCTCTACAGGAGGGTGATTTCAAGCTATCACCACAACCGAATTCGCCCCACCTGCTACCACCTCGAAGTCGACGGACCACGCCGACAACGCTCTTCCCAATCAACATTCAACTACGGAACGGCTCAAAACTGTTCAGACGGACCGAACCACCTCTGTTGGCCCAGGCGCGGCGGTGCTGCGTATCTTATGTAAACCTAGTGTTTCGCCGCATTAGAGTGTACGAAAAATAGGGTATAGGGTTATGGTGTCGAGGATACAGATGCACATAGTCCAAATCGCTTCAGGATGGAGATATCTGTCTCTAATCGCTGGCGCTTGCGCTTTGATTTCAGCGCCGGCGCTGGCGCAAAACTCCGTGCGTGACTTTGACTGCAGCGATCTCGAACTGGAATACAGATACGATCCCGACCTCACACGGGCGGAGAATATCGCCCGAATGGACCAGCATTTCTTTGAATCGCTCGAGAAGTTCGAGCATTGCATGGCGCAGGCTGCGAATGGCGGCGCCGATTCTGGCGGCGCGGCCGGCCTCAGCGGATCGTCTCAAGGCGGATCCTCTCAGGGCGGCGCCGCCGGCGACGGGTCGGCAAACGATCTGGCCGGCGACCTCACCGGGACCGAAGCGGAAAGCGCGGCGGGGACGGCTGGCGCGGCTGGAGACTATTCAGCGCCCTCCTCTGACCTTGCGGGAGACGAGAAGCGGCCTGAGACTATTCAGGAAGCCGCGCTGTCAGCCGCGGACAGTGATTTTGAAAAGGACCTTGGGTCGACTTCCGCGCAGGGTTCCGGCAGTCCGCCTGTCAGCAATGGCGCCGTTCCGGAAGATATTCCATCCGCAGACAATGATAGTGTTTTAGAGGCGCAGATCAGACGCGCCGCCATGGAGGAGGAAGACCCCGAGATTCGCGCGCGGCTTTGGGATGAGTATCGGAAGTTCAAGGGGCTCCCGACGCCCGGCGCAGGAGGTTGACGTGATATTAGACACTCGGACCCGCATTGCGCGGGGTATCGCCACAGCTTGCGTCGCCGCACTGTTCTTGTCGGCGTGCCAGACAATGGGAAGCGGCGCGCGATCGGAAGCGATCGGGCCACAACTGTCCTCGTTCTTTGCGCAAGACGCGGTGGAAGATGTGCCGGCTGAACGACCCCGCATCGATATCGTCATCCCGATTTTTGATCCTGGTCTGACAGAGAAAGACAAAGCCGACTACGCCAACCTAGAGAGCAGAGCTTGGCGCGACGAAAAAGGGGACGCCCTCGCCGCGGATGAATATGTATGGCCGGAGTTAAGACGCGCCGAAGCCGTCCGTTTCGCGGTCAAGCTGAAAGAAGCGATCGAGGATACGGATAAGTTTGGGGCGGTTCGCGTGGTTCCTAACGCCAACGCCACCGGCGACCTCTACATCTTGGGCCGTATTGAGGAATCAACCGGTGAGGAGGTCGAGTTCGAACTGGAGGTTGTCTCCATTACCGGCTCACGCTGGTTAAAAAAGTCATTCGACCACGATGTGCCGGAGGATTTTAGAAGGAGCGCTCGCAACGAAGGCGTCGACCCTTACCAGCCGGCTTTTGACGAAGCCGCCGCTTTTCTAGCAAAAGAGTTGCAATATTACTCTGTTGAAGAGCTTGAGACCTCTCAGAAGATCACGGATCTTCGATTTGGGTCGAGCTTCACGGAAAAAGCCTTTGAGGACTATCTACTGATTGAGAACGGCAAGTACGCGCTTACCGGATACCCGGCTGCTGAAGACCCAATGCTGATGCGCACTCGGGCCATCCGCGTCCGAGATCAATTATTTATCGATCGTATGCAGGATCAGTACGAGGCGTTCTCTGAAAGGATGGAGGAGAGCTACTTCACCTGGCAGGAACAGGCCGCGTTTGAAATCCGCGCCAAAGAAGACGCCCGTACTCAGGCGTTTACTCAGGGTGTTACGGGGGTCTTGTTGATTGGCGTGGCGGTCGCCGCCGCCGTTGCAGGGGCTCAATCCGACAGCAGCGTAGGAAAAGATTTGGGCGGCCTCGGCGCTTTCGTAGCCGGCAGTGGCGGCGTTTTGCTCCTGCAAGACAGCTTCCAAACTAGCAAAGAGGCGGCCTTCCACCGGGACGCCCTTGATGAGCTGGGCAACTCGATCGACGCAGAACTCGCACCACAGGTCATTGAATTCGAAGAACAAACGGCGGAGCTGGAAGGCACTGCGGAAGAGCAATTTGAGCAGTGGCGCCAGTTTCTCCAGCAAGTATTTGAAGTTGAGGCGGTTCCCGATAAGAAGCTTTAGTCGTAGCCTGGCTCTATGCAGGATTCGGACATCCAAGCCGCCCGCCGGGCTGATCGGCGTCGCGCTGGCGTTTACATCGTCGCGTTTCTTGCAGCCGTTTGTGTGGCGGTCGCGACAATCCTCGGCTTAGAGCCCGGCGATTTCTCGGAGTATGAAACCCGGTCTCGGACCTCCGAAGAGGTCGCTGCGCGCCCATCTTCCGATACAGATGGCCCATCCGTCACTGACACACGAGAGAGCCGGCCCCCGCCGTCCTCACTGGACCAATCGACTGAAGCGGCGTCTCGGGGAAACGCGCAGCCGACAGCGCCCGAAGAGGCTGAAGCACAGCAAACCCTGAACACAGAAGAACGTGACGAATTCAAGAAAGCTCTTGCCGACTTCAACGATCGGTTCGGCGACTCTCTTGAGGCGCTGCGGGAACCTTTCTGGCGCCCGATACAAAGAGAGGGAGTATTGGCGCTTCGGGACGAGAGCGTTTCCGAGTTCGCGCGCGGACAATATCGAACCGCCAAAGAACTGCTCAGCAATGCGCAGAGCGACGCTGAGGCCTATTTCGCTGAACGGTCCGCCGCACTTGAACGGGCCGTCGCGACCGTTGAAGCGGCCTTGCGTGTCGATGACCTGCCAGCCGCAAGGACCGGTCTCGAAACCGCAACATCGATTGACCCGGAAGATCCGCGACTGCCGCACTTGCAAAAAGAGGTCGACGCGCTCCCGGAACTGTTGAGCCTGTTGGCCGAGGCAGAACGGGCGCGTGTTGAACAAAGGCCACGGACGGAACTGAAGGCGATAGAGAAAGCCCTACGCTTGGCCCCAAGCCGATCTGACCTGGCCGCCCGTTCCGGAGAATTAAGGGAAGCGATAAAGGAAGAGGATTTTGGCGTCGCCATCGATCAGGGACTAAAGAGCATCGATAACCGCGACTTGGCCGCTGCAGAGTCCGCGCTCGAAGATGCAAAAAAACTATATCCAGATCGCGCCGAGACAGCGGCGCTCAGGGGCGAGGTCGACAGTCTTGTTCGACGCTTGTCGTTTGAAGGTCACATCCGCGCTGCACAGACGGCGGCGCAGGCGGATGATTGGGTTGGATCGCTCGCCTCTTTAAACAAAGCTCTGTCGATTGAGCCGGCGAACAAAGACGCTCTGCAAAGTAAACAGCTGGCGGAGCGCATCATCGGCGCCTCAAACGCAATTAGCGGACTCCTGGAGAATCCCGACCGTCTGGCGCTCGACGGCGTAGCGGGTCGAGGCGATGCGATTCTTCGCGACGCCAAAACCTATGCGTCTTTCAGTCCGGAATTGAAAGCCGCCGCAGATCGGCTGACCAGGACACTTGAAGCGTATCAGAAAGATGTTCAGGTATTTATCATCTCCGATGGTAAAACGGATATTGGCGTGCGCGGCGTCGGCCGTGTGGGCAAGACCATGGGTCGGACCATTCAATTGAAGCCGGGGGCGTATGTTTTCGAAGGCGCTCGTGAAGGGCATATCTCAAAAATCGTCGAACTCGATATACCGCCTGGCGTGGAACGCGTCGAAGTAATGGTAGTTAGCGATGAAAGACTTTGATGCGAGCGTCGAAGCGGCGCGGCGTAGATCAAGAAACCTGTTCATTGGCGCCGTAACGGTCTTTATCGTCGCTGTGCTTGGCGTGTCGGGCTTCTTGATGTCGTCAAAAGGCGTCGCAATCGCGGTTCTGCCGCCGGATGCGGAGGAAACCGCGCAAATCCGTATCGTTGACGGTATTGGCGCAACCGTTGGCGACGCGATCTATAGCCTAGGCGGCGAGCTCGATATTGAGATCGCCGCCGTTGGGTACCGAACGAGCGAAAAAAGAAT
Organism: Alphaproteobacteria bacterium; assembly: GCA_030065235.1. Lineage (GTDB taxonomy): Bacteria > Pseudomonadota > Alphaproteobacteria > UBA8366 > Aestuariispiraceae > JASJDC01. The sequence goes on along the minus strand of JASJDC010000009.1, from coordinate 12,731 downwards.
CACCGCTCTCGATTTAGGCCGCACTCTAGAGGTTGAGCTGCGCCCAATTCCGGCTGTCATTCAGGCGAAAGCGATCCCGGAGCTGGACGAAGCCGCTTGGGTCATTGGCGAGACCATGCGCATGACAGGCGCGACAGTCGAGGTGGAGGTGGAACCGGGCGAGTACGATGTCTCGGTATCCCATCCGTTCTATCGTTCTCAAAGGCAAACTGTTACGGTTGAAAAAGCGGAGACGGTGCAGCTGGATTTCGAACTAGAGCCAGCGAAGGGGACGCTGCTCGTAAAAACGGCGCCGACAGGCGTCGATGTGCGGATCAACGGCGCTGTCGTCGGACAGTCGCCGATAGAAGCCGAGGTTGAAGCCGGCGTGCTGGATATCCTCGTCTCGCTGGAAGGCTACATCGACGTGACAGACAGGGTCAGGATTGACACCGAACGCCCCTCTGTTGAGCGGAACTACGCGCTGCAGCCTCTGCCAGGAGAACTCACTGTTCGCGCGTCGCCGTCGGGAGGGCTGCTTATTGTTGGCGGCAAGAGCGCCGTGCTCGGACAGGCGGTCAAAGTCCCCTCCCGACGCGAAACACGTATCCGATATCAGAAAGACGGATACAGGGCCTACAGCGAAACTGTCTCGCTGGCGCCGCTTGAATCAAGAACCATAGAGCTCGAGTTGGAACCCGCTGTCGCGTCGGTGACGATCGAGGCGAATGTCGGCGCCGATATCACGGTCAATGGCGACACTGTCGGACAAGGCCCGCTCACTCTTACGCTTCCAGCGGTCGACACCACGATCTCCGCTCAGTTTCCTGGATATGTCGGCGAAGAACGCACTTTGCGGCTCGAAGCCGACAAGCGCTATGTTGCGACGTTTAATCTGAAAACCGAGAAACAGTCCGCTCTGGCTAAATCCCCGTCCGTCTATACCAACAGCCTTGGTATGCAGTTCAAGCTGTTCGAGCCGACCACATTCACCATGGGCGCGCCAAGGCATGAACCTGGACAAAGAGCCAACGAGTTCCTGCGCCCCGTGTCATTGACCCGACATTTCTATGCAGGCCTGCATGAAGTCACGAATGCAAACTACGCGTCCTGTACAGGGGATCCGCAAGACGGGCCCGGCTCTCTTCCAAGAGTCAATATAAGCTGGAACCAAGCTGCGAAATTCGCCAATTGTGTAAGCGTTAGAGAAGGGCGAAAGCTCTTCTACCGCTTTAGTGGAGATCGGCTAGAAGGGATCGACCGATCAGCAGATGGATATCGACTGTTGACGGAGGCGGAATGGGAATATCTTGCGCGTAGCGCCGGAAGGAACGGCGCCGTTGTATTTCCGTGGGGAAACACGACGGTGATCCCGCGCGGGGCGGCGAACATCGCGGACGAAAGTGCGCGCGGCGGCGCCAACAGGTTCGTTCCGAACTATAATGATGGTTATGCACGGCTCAGTCCGGTCGGATCCTATTCCGTTGAAGCGTCGGGGCTCTTCGATCAAGCCGGAAACGCCTCGGAATGGGTTCACGACAGATATTCAGTGTCACCGCCGCCGACGGACAGCGTGAGCGTCGACCCGTTGGGCGCACGCCGAGGGGATACACGCGTGGTGAAAGGCGCGAGCTTTCGATCAGGGACAAAGACAACACTACGGCCAGCCTATCGCGAGGGCGGACGTGGGCCTCGAGACGATCTCGGTTTCCGCCTCGGCCGTTATATTTACGGAGAGTGAGATGCGCGCTTACAGCACGATGGAACAAGCCGACCTTCCCAAAGCACGCCGCAAAGCGGCCCGCGCCGTGATCACCGCCGTGATCCTGATTGCGGCTTCGATCGCGATTGCGGAAGCGATCCCCGCAATCAGTCTTGATTCCCCCACGTCATTCCCGGTCGATATTTGACAATGCTGCAAGCAGGGAAAAGCCTCGTCGCTTTGCTATGCGCCATCGTCGGCGTGCATGTTCTCTATATTGGCTATATTCGGCCGGAGGCCGCCCGTATCCTGGCCGAAGCGCAGCAACTTGGCGACGCCGCGCCGCGTGAATTCGCGATAATACTGAAAGATGTGGAGCAACAGATCTGCATCACGCTGATGGCGTGGGGCGTGTATCTGATCCTTGCACAGTGCTTTTCAATCCTGAGACAAAGATACCTCTTCGAAACGCACGTCGATCCGGCCCGGGACTCTTTCGATAAAGCGTTTCTGACCGGATGGCTTCAGAACTTTCAGGAGAAACCCGCTTCTATCCGCGACGCGCCGCAGATGCAGGTTCTTCAGGCAGGCATCTACCGCTTCCTCACGACAGGCAGCGTTCAAGACGCATCGGACGCAATTTCGGATGGTGTCGAAGATCTCGCCGTTAAACAAGAGGCGGACAACTCCATGATCCGGTACTTGATCTGGGCGATCCCCTCGATTGGCTTTATCGGCACCGTCCGAGGCATTGGGCAAGCGCTTGCGCAAGCCGATGAAGCGTTAGCGGGCGATATCGCAGCCATGACCGACTCTTTAGGCGTCGCCTTTAACTCGACGCTGGTTGCGCTGCTCTTAAGTGTCGCGCTGATGTTCCTCTTATATCAGCTCCAGCGCCTCCAAGATGACGTTCTTGTCAAAACCAAAGACTACTGCAATCGGGAGTTCCTTCTTAAGGTCAGCCGGAGCCGCGCGACGTGAGGCGGGCGCGCCGGTCAGAAGGACTGAACCTGGCTCTGCTTGACGTGATGGCCTGCGGTTTAGGAGCGGCCGTCCTGGTGTTCATGCTCGTAAAATTCGAGCAGGACGTGTCGATACCTGAACAAGACTTGTTGCAGGCCGAGTTGGAACAGCTCCAGGCCGCGGCGGCCGAGCTCGCAAGAGAAAAGGCGCAATTGGAAGACGATACCCAATCCAACGCTTCACGTGTGGAGAATGCGAAAGCGCAAGCCGAAGCTTTGGCGGATGCGCTCGATGCGTTAGAGGCGGAAAAGGATGCGCGCGCGGCGACGGTTGCGGACCTGAAGAGTAGAATTGCGAGCATGCCGCCTCGGGAAACCGCCGACACGGTGACCTTGGACGCCGCCGGTGAAGAAAACTATCTGATCGGGCTGAGAGTTGAAGGAGAACGCATCGCAATCCTCGTCGACGCGAGTGCGTCAATGACCGATTACGCCCTCTTGGATATCCTGCGCGTCAAAGGATCCAGTGACGCCGATCGACGTTCAGCGCAAAAATGGCGGCGCACCATTCGAACCGTTGAATGGCTCCTTGCCCGCGCTCCCCAGTCGGCCCAGGTGTCCGTCATCGCCTATAATGAGAGTGCATTTATCGTCGGTTCCCAAGACTGGACCTCGGCGAGAAATCAATCAGGGTTGCAGAATATCATCCGGGCCTTGAACGACATGGCGCCTGCGGGCGGCACGAACCTGGAAAGCGCACTCACAACAGCGCGGCGCATCGACCCCACAGACTTGTACATCATCACCGATGGGCTCCCCACAAAAGGCGATACGAACTTTCGATCGATTAGTCCTTTCGCCGATTGCTCGGCGCTATGGGGAGGATCCGCAACGATCTCGGGCGAATGCCGGCGGAAACTATTTGCGCAGACAGTGAACGCGACGCCGGCAAAGGCGAAGGTCAACGTCATCATGATGCCGTTGGAAGGAGATCCAGGCGCGGCTGAACTCTATTGGCGATGGGCGAATTTAACCGGCGGCGTTCTTCTCAGCCCGGCGGCGGGTTGGCCATGAAACGCCGCGACAGATCCAACGACATCTTCAGCGTATCGTTCCTAGACATAATCAGCTGCGGGTTCGGCGCCGTGGTGTTGCTCGTCCTGATTTCAAACAAGGCCGAGGCGCCCAGCGGTCCGGATGATCAGGTCGCCAAGGACCTGCTGAACCAGGTTCTAGAGATGGAGGAGGACCTCGACGCGTTGGCGCGCGTCGTCGCAGAACTCGAGAGCGAAAAGAAGGCTCAAGGCGCTATTATGGCCGCCATAGAACGCGGTGGGGAGGAGATCGAAGCGGCTCTTCAATCTGGTCAACAAGACTTGGATCAACTGGCCGATGACATGCGCGGGCTGTCCCTGGTTCAGGAATCACTGTCACGCGCTACGATCCAGCCGGCCACCGCGGACGAACGCGATGACGAAGTCGGCGGCATACCCGTCGACAGCGACTACGCCGTCTTCATCGTCGACACGTCAGCCAGCATGTTTCAGATTTGGCCCCGCGTAACGGCGGAAATCAGCAACATCATGGATATTCACCCCACGTTGCAAGGGTTTCAAATCCTCAATGACAACGGCGCCCATCTGATTTCCAGCTATGCCGGTCGTTGGATCCCCGATAATCCGTCTCGCCGAAAAGCCGCCCTTGCGTTGATGTCAAGCTGGCGAAGCACGTCGAACAGCAGCCCGGTGGAAGGGTTGGAACAAGCTCTGCGCAGTTATGTCGATGGCGAAAACAAAACCTCCATCTATATTTTCGGAGACGATTATAGCGGCGGCTCTTATGACCCGGTCTTCGAGACACTTGACAGGTTGAACATCGACCCAGTCACAAACAAACCGAAGGCCCGCGTCCACGGCGTTGGTTTTCGGACGCGGTACACAAGGGACACGTTCGCCACCCTGATGAGAGAAATCGCCCGCCGCCATAACGGAACTTTTGTCACTGTGGCGCTCTAAGCCTCCTCTTCACAATCTTGATGGCCTAATAAGTCGTCGGTTGTTCGGCGGCAAGATTCCTGGGTCAGCGTTTGGGCGCGTGCACTGACAGAAAATCTTCGACGGCGGACGCGACAAGGGACTTGACCGTCGCCTCGTCCGGCCGCGCGCTCTGACCCAGCATCATCTCCATATGGATCGGCTCTCTCACCGCGCTGAGAAACCGCGCCGCCGCCAGTTCGGGGTTCGATATGGCCAGCACGCCCTTCTGGTCTTGTTCTATTAAATATTGCGTCACTTTTTCGGTCAGAGGGCGCGGCCCGCTGTTGTAAAATGCAGCGGCCAATTCCGGAACCCGCAACGCCTCGGCAATGACGGTGCGGAACAAGGACAAAGCGCCCGGGCTGAGCATTAGGTTGAGAAAGCTCAACCCAACCCGGGTCAACACTTCCCGCGGTTCGCCGGACCAGTTCTCACCCGCAATCATATCGCCTGGCTTGGCGTTGGGATCGAGGTTTCGAAACTCGCCGCCGCTGCCGAGAAACGTGCACATGTTTTTCATGACGGCGGTGAACAGAGCTTCTTTGCCTTCGAAATGGCTGTAGACGGTCCGTTTTGAGACACCCGCCTCCTTTGCGACCGCATCCATACTGGTCTCACCAAAGCCGGCGTCGAGAAACAATTTCTTGGCGGCCGCCACGATAGCCTGTCGTTTTTGCTGTGAGCGCGGCGCCAGGTCCCGCCCTTCTAAAGACACCATGATCTCTCAACTCTTGCCGCCGAGTCCGGAACTCGGGTTCCTGCGTGAATCCCAGTCAAGGCAAACCTGACCAATTCGAAACGCCGTGCTTGTCCGCCCAATGTCCGGACGATGGCAGGAGAGTGCCACTATTCAGCTTGATTTGTAAACTGGCCAGTGTAGTATAACGAAACGATACCGTGTAGTGTACTTGGTGGCGGTTATCGCCAGTTGGAAGAATGAGGACGGGATGATGAGCGTGACTTCCGAGAACACGGCGCCAGCAGGCGATAAAATCTATGACAACGCCAAAGCAGCGGACCGCGCGATCATGCGCTTCGCGAATTGGGTGCTCCGCTGGCGCTGGATCATCATTTTCGCCTCAATCTGCCTGGCGCTCGCCGCCGGGTCTGGCGCGCGCAATCTGACCTTCTCCACCGACTATCGGGTCTTTTTCGGCAGCGAGAATCCGCAACTCACCGCATTTGAAGCGCTGCAGAACACCTATATCCGCGAAGACAATATCTCGATCGTGCTTCGACCGGCCGAAGGCTCCGTGTTTACACCCAAGTTCCTGACGGAGATGCGCGCCCTAACCGAACAAGCTTGGCAGGCGCCTTTCGCCACACGCGTCGACAGTCTGACGAATTTCCAGAACAGCTATGCGGCGGGCGAAGACGACCTGATCGTCGAGGATCTGACGCCGGCGACCAGCCCGCTCGACGCCGCCGATCTTGAAAGGATCGAGCGGACGGCCCTGGAAGAACCGCTTTTGGTCAACAGGTTAGTGTCGCCCGACGCCAGAACAGCGTCGGTGAACATTACGATCACCATGCCTCCTGGCGATCAAGGGGCGGCGCCGGCCGCCATGGCGGCTATCCGCGCCATGGTCGACGCCTTTCGCTTGGCGAACCCGGACGTCGCAGTCGCCGTGACCGGGTCCGTGGCGTTGAACAACGCCTTCTTAGAATCGTCGGTCAACGATATGTCTACGCTGGTGCCGATAATGTATGCCGGCCTTCTTATCGTGATGGCGTTTCTATTACGGTCGGTTTCGGGCACGGTCACGACACTCGCCGTGATTGCGCTGTCAGCCATGACGGCGATGGGCGCAGCGGGATGGTTGGGGATCCTCCTGACGCCGCCCAGTGCGATCGCGCCGACGATCATTCTGACCTTAGCGGTCGCAGATTCGATCCATATTCTCGTCACTCAGTTCAACGCGATGCGGCGCGGCATGGACAAACGTACCGCAATCGTCGAGAGCCTCCGCGTGAACTTTCAGCCCGTGTTCCTGACCAGCCTGACAACGGTCATCGGGTTCTTGAGCCTGAACTTCAGCGACGCCCCCCCGTTTCAAGATCTGGGCAATATCACCAGCATCGGCGTGATCGCCGCCTGGGCTTATTCGATCTTCTTTTTGCCGGCGCTAATGTCGGTCCTGCCGGTCCGTGTAAAGCCGATCGCCGACAATCGGACCAACGCGATGGACCGACTGGCGGGCGTTGTCATCAATCGCCGGAAGCCCTTGCTCGTCGGTATGACCGCCGCGGTTCTTATCCTCGGCGCGCTTGTGCCGCAGATCGAGTTGAACGATCAGTTCGTCAAATATTTCGACCGATCCACAGAGTTCCGGCAAGACACCGATTTCGCGTCGGAGCACCTGTCTGGCATTTATCAGGCGCAGTGGTCCCTGCCCGCCGCTGAGTCGAATGGGATTAACGATCCCGCGTTTCTAAACGCCCTGTCCGACTTCTCCGACTGGCTTCGGTCGCGCGACAGCATTGTTCACGTCCAAACCCTGAGCGACATCGTCAAGCGCTTAAACAAGAACATGCATGCTGACGACCCCAGCTACTACCGTTTGCCGGAGGAGCAGGAGCTCGCCGCGCAATACCTGCTGCTGTTCGAGATGTCCCTGCCCTATGGTCTGGATTTGAACAATCAGATCAATGTGGACAAGTCGTCGGTTCGCGTCATTGCAACGCTTGAAAACCTCACAACGCGTGAGTTGCGGGCGCTCGACAACGACGCGCGCGCTTGGCTTGAAGCCCGATTTGATCGCGACAAAGGCACGCTCGACGCCTCGGGGCCTTTTGTGATGTTCGCCTATATCGCGAAGCGCAATATCGAGAGCATGTTGACCGGCACCTCAATCGCCTTCGTCCTGATATCAGTGTCGTTGGTCTTCGCACTACGCAGCCTTCGACTCGGCGCGGTCAGTCTAATCCCCAACCTGGTTCCGCCGATTATGGCGTTCGGCGTTTGGGCGATTTTTGTCGGTGAAGTCGGTCTGGCCTCTTCCGTCGTAACGGCGACCGCACTCGGGATTATTGTCGATGCGACGGTTCATTTCTTGTCGAAATACCGCCGCGCCCGAGTGCTGCAAGGCGAGGATGCGGAAGGCGCGGTGCGCTACGCCTTCTCTACGGTTGGAACCGCCCTTTGGGTGACCACGGCGATACTCGTGGCCGGGTTTCTGATCCTGGCTTTGTCGACCTTCGAGGTGAACAAAGTGCTCGGCCAATTGACCGCGATCACGCTGGTGATGGCCTTGATCGTCGACTTCCTTTTGCTGCCGGCCATTTTGCTGACGGTCGACCGCAAGCCGCTAACGGATCAAGAGGCGCCGTCGACTCTGGCCGCGACCGGAACAGCCGAATGACAACGCCCACCAAGAGAGCGCAACCCGAAACACGGAGAGACAAGATGACCTTGCGACAACTGACCAAAGCCTCAACGGCCGCTATTCTTTCGACAGTATCTTTAGTAGCAGGCGCGCTTCTAGGCGGCGTTCTCTTGAGTGATCAGGCCTCGGCGGAAACGCCGGCCGACAAAGGCCTCGCGATCGCCCAGGAGATCGATCGGCGCGACCTGGGTTTCGAAAACAGCAAAACTGTCTTGAGAATGATCCTGCGGAATAAGCAAGGCGAAAGCAGCACGCGTGAATTGCGTATTGAGACCTTGGAAATTCCCGACCCCGACGTTGGCGACAAGAGCCTGACGGTGTTCGACCATCCCCGCGACATCAAAGGTACGGCCTTTCTCAGTTTTACCAAGATCCTGGATCCGGACGATCAATGGATCTATCTGCCGGCCCTGAAACGGGTCAAACGGATTTCTTCGGCGAATAAATCCGGCCCTTTTGTCGGCAGCGAGTTCGCGTATGAAGATCTGACCTCATTCGAAGTCAAGAAATACGATTATTTGTGGCTGGGCGATGAGGATTGTGGAGAGTCGATGCCGGGCCTGTCTTGCTACATGCTTGAGCGCAGACCGCTCTTCGAGAATTCCGGATATACGCGGCAAGTTTCCTGGGTCGATCAGGAGGAGTATCGCATCGTCAAGGTCGAGTTCTACGATCGGAAAGACTCATTGCTCAAATCGCTGACGCTCACGGACTATAAACAATATCTCGACCAATATTGGCGCAGCCACAAACAACACATGGTCAACCATCAGACGGGGAAGGAAACCGTCCTGGAGTTCGACGACTTTGTCTTCCGGGAGGGTGTCAACGCCAGGAACTTCAATAAGAACCGATTGGCGCGCCTGCGTTAGACGCTGCGGAAGAAAACGATGTCACGTGCGCTCCGCGGCCTGGCGGTGTTGGGCCTCGCCCTTCTGAACGCCATGGAAAATCCAGGCGCAGCGCAGGACATTGACGCCTTAGGCGGGGCTGAGTTCGAATTGTCGGGGAACGCTGCGTTCGAATTGCGTATTCACCCGGAGTCCCCGCAATTCGAGGGCCAGCGCGACAATAGGCTGGCCCCGTCGGTGACCTTTGCGCCGGAGTTCCGGCTCTTCTGGGATACAGCGCGGTTCACATTCATACCGTTTTTGCGATACGACCCGGAGGACACTGTCGGCCGCACCCATTCCGATATTCGCGAGCTGAACCTCTATACCGAGTCAGACGATTGGGACCTGACCGTCGGCCTCGGCAAGGTCTTTTGGGGCGTCGCCGAAAGCCGCCATTTGGTGGATATTATCAATCAAACCGACGGTGTCGAGGATATCGACGAAGAAGACAAACTGGGCCAGCCTATGGTCCAATTGAACCTCCTTCGCGACTGGGGCGAGGTCGGCTTTTTCTTGCTGCCGGGCTTTCGCGAGCGCACATTTGTAGGACAGAAAGGTCGGCTGCGCCTGCCCCTTCGGGTCGATACCGACAATCCGATCTATGAATCCGCAGCCGAGGATCGGCGTATCGACGCCGCGGCCCGCTACGCGCACACAATCGGCGACTGGGATTTCGGCGCGAGTTACTTTCACGGCACCGGCAGAGCGCCGACATTGGTCCCCGATTTCGACGCCAACGGATCGCGCGTGCTGCGGCCGCGGTATGAGGTGATCGATCAGTTCGGCCTCGATGTACAGGCGACGCTTGACGCCTGGCTCCTCAAATTCGAAGGCATCCACCGCTCGGGCCAGGGCGACTCTTTCTTCGCGACCGTCGGCGGTTTCGAATACACTTTCTTCGGCGTGTCCGAGGAAGGCGCCGATTTGGGCGTGCTCGCCGAATATCACTATGACGGCCGTGGGGATGACGCGCCGCCGACGATTTTCGATAACGATATCTTTCTGGGCGCGCGCTATGTCTGGAACGACGAATTCGACACAGAGTTTCTCGGCGGCGGTGTAATCGATCAGAGCAACCAATCGGTCCTGCTCTCGGTCGAAGCCTCTCGTCGCCTGAACGATCAATGGAGCCTTGATCTAGAGAGCCGTTTCTTCCTCAACGCCAACGACGACCCCCTGCTCGAGTCTTTTTCCGACGACGGTTTCGTCCTCCTCCGCCTCAGCCGCTTCTTTTAAGGTGTACCAGTATGGGCTCCCCAAGGCTCTATATTGAGGAAGGGGGCGAGCCATGGCCGGGTACAAACACACCGACGAAAGCAAACTGGGCGAAAGAGTATGGACGCGACCTGGAAGATCGCGGTAGAGCGTCACCGGTCATAGGCAAATTGACGGCGGAAGGGGCGCCATAACGCCAAAAAGGCCGTCTCCCCTTCGGAAGACGGCCTCGTAACTCCATAGGCGCCGCAGCAACTATCATCCACCGCGATGGTGACGCCTATTTCACAGGTATTGCCCGACCTAACGCGATACTTCAGGCCCGCCGGGAGACGGTCGACATGCTCGCCCGCACTGCGACCACCATTAAGTTCTTCATCCTAAATGGCGGACCCGCCGGCGCAGACTGTTGCACGGGTTCTTCAGAAACATACGATACGCTTCACTTGAACCCAACGTTTCCGCATAACCGGGGCGGATAGCCACCCCCCTCACCTCTGGACTAGCTCCATCAGCTTCGCGGGGTACTTGGAGAGTATCTTCAGCATATTTGTGCGGAGGCCGTTCTCGCGGCAGGCCCGCAGGACCTCCTGATTGAGGATGAGTTTTGAACGCCAACCGGCGGTGCTGACGCCGCCCATCTGCATATGCACAAGCACTTCCGGGTGGTGCCGATAGCGCAGCGAATGGCCATGGAACGCGCGGAGAATAAACTCGAAGTCCCCCGCGATACGGTAGTCCGCCTTGAAGCGGCCGACGCGTCTGACGACGTGGTCGCGCAAGAACAGCGCCGGGTGCGCGGGCATCCACCCCCAGGCGAGCCGGTCCGGCGAGAAACGATCTGATCGATAGCGCCGTACGATGCGTTTCGGATTCCGTCCGTGAAAGAACGCCACGTCGCCCATCAACGCATCGAGTCGCCGCTCGCCCATATGCGAGGCGACAAGAGACAGTACCTTTGTCGAAGCGTAGTAATCGTCCGCGTTGAGAAAACAGATGACATCGCCATGCGCCTGGGCGAGCCCCTTATTCATAGCGTCATAGACGCCTCCATCCGGCTCGCTCACCATATAGGCCAATTGGGAACGATGCGCCTGCAAGATGTCGGCGCTGCTGTCAGACGATCCACCGTCGATCACAATATGCTCGATATCCGGCCAATCTTGGTCGGCGACCGATTTCAGAGCGCGCTCAAGCGTCTCCGCACTGTTGTAGCAAACGGTGATAACAGAGATTTTCATTCCGCTGAGCGGCGCTCGACCACATAGTCTCGCAACACGACAACGTCCATTTTTGTGCGCAGGAAGCAATCCAGCGCCTCTTCCGGTCGGCACACAACCGGCTCATTCTCGTTGAAGGACGTGTTTAGCAGAATCGGTACGCCGGTCAGCGCGCCGAATTGCTTGATTAGCCGATAATAGCGAGAATTCTGCGCCTCGGTCACGGTCTGTAATCGGCCCGATCCGTTAACGTGGGTGACCGCAGGAATTTGAGCGCGACGGTCCTCCAGAATCTGAAACACCTGAAGCATGAAGGGGACGTCATAATCGGTTTCGAACCAGTCCTTGACAGCCTCGCGCAGGATGGAGGGGGCGAAGGGCCGAAATGACTCGCGTCGTTTGATCTTCAGATTCAGAATGTCTTTCATGTCCGAGCGCCTGGGATCGCCAAGAATACTGCGATTGCCGAGCGCGCGCGGTCCCCATTCCATGCGCCCTTGGAACCAGCCGATGACTTCGCCCTCGGCGATGGCTTCGGCGATATGGCGACACAGCGCGCCCTCGTCCGCCATATGGGTAACGCTGCAGGACTGAGCGGTTAGGTCGCCTTCGCACCGCTGCAACAAAGCCTTGATCTGCTCATCGGAGAATTCCGGCCCCCAATAGGCGTGGTCCATTGTGAACCCGCGCGGCTGGCCCAACTGCTGGTTCCACACGACGAATGCCGAGCCGATCGCGCCGCCTGCATCGCCGGCTGCAGACTGCACATACATATCCTTGAACTAAGTGGCCTATAGTAGTTTGCCGTTCGCGACGCGCCTTGAGACATAGGCGGGCAGCTAAGGCCGATTCTTAGCTGCCCTTTAGCAGAGATTTCTCGGCTGAGAATTCAACGAACCAATAACGCAACCCTCCAGCTTAAGCCCGAGCAAAATGAAATCGAAAAACGACAAAACATACAGAACGAAGAACCCATTGTCAGGCCAAGCGATTCGGCGGCGCCATCCTGACTGAATTCCTCATGGTCGCGATGCGATGGACGATCTATGGGAGCGCCACCGCACCGCAGACCAGTCTAAGCACATAGTCGACCCTTCGACACACCGCGTTCAGCGACCTCCAAAAAAACCGGGGCTATGCGAATTCAAAGCAGCAACCTATTCGCAAAACACACGCTCAAGAGGGCCACCAAGCCATGGACGGAGACCTAGGCACAGGACTCATTGATTAATCCGGAAGACGACTATGGCGGCGATCTTGATTGCAGCCATGAATGAAGATTCGCGTCGATCATATCGCGTTGCAATGCGCCGCCAGTCCTTGAGTTTTGCAAACATA
>JASJDC010000017.1 GCA_030065235.1 Alphaproteobacteria bacterium | reverse complement strand
GCCAAGCGCCGCAATCTGGCTTCTTCATCGGTATCCGGTCGATTGAGCATATGGGCGATCTCAACAAGCACACCGGCTCGATCCACTTTGGTGAACCGCCCATTTTCTAGAACAATCTCGCCAGCGACTTTCCTGATAGCCGATGTCGAGGTCGTAACGACCTACGAACTATACAACATCAGTCGGGTGAAGCTTGAAAACCTCCTACATCGTGTGTCCGAAATGGCGCGGCTGGAGGTGGAGATTTCGGATAGATTTGGGCGCCCGGTCACGCCTTGGAGTTCCCCCGGTTTCGTGGACAGTTAGGGGCTTGGAGATTCCAGCCCTTCAGCGGCGTCCTTCGATGTTCCGGATTTCCTGTTCATCGTCGCTCCATAATCGCGTCGATGAACCAGAAAACTCCCTTGCTCAAACCCCTAAATCTGTCTTGCAGGCGCTGACGTCAGACACGCGACGACCTGTTGGACCAACACTGCATCCCTAGTGTAGTTTCGCAATTATAATAAGCTATGCTAATTTACTGTAATCTGGCCATCATTCCATACCATCTCTTTTGGCCACTTAAGACAATTGGCAAGAGATTTCGATTAAATGAAAAGTATTTCATCCGACGCTTTCAGTGACGAACCAATATTGACGGCAGGCTTCCGTTTTTGGCTGAGCCTACCGAAGTATAACGGCCTTCCTCTTAAGTCTGATCTGGACCCGTCAACGATCCCGCCGTTGATCATTGCGAATATCGAATTGTATGAAACAAACGCAGACGACGGCGCGACCACCTTGAAAATTATCGGCGAAGACGCGCGGCGGAGATGGGCAGAAAATCCAACCGGAATGGAGATCATAGACTTTGGAGAAACCACTCAACCCGGAGGCAGCAGCCCACTTGAAATCAAAAGGGCGATTGAAGACAGCAGAACATGTTTGTATTTGGAGCAGATACCGAACTACGCTGGCGACCCGTTTGTTAGGGAGAGGTACTTGATGCTTCCATTTTCGACAACGCCAAATGGTGTTCTAGATGTTGCGCTATTTGTTATCACTGCATCTATCGCAGAAATCAGGCCCCCAACAGGCATAATGATTGTTTCAATTTGACTCTAAGGTTGTTGAATATTGCTTTTGACGGCGCACCAGATACCGACGGATACGCATACTTTCGATTTATAAACTTACTATCTATTGCCACTATTGTCGGTGGGGCGGGCCACGACGCCAAACTGTTCAATCCCCTGGACTTGCGCAGTTTTTCTTACTCTAAGATTGTATAGCTTGACCGGCCGCGCATGCTTCAAACTGAGCTTCCGGCGCGCCACTTTGTCCTGCGTGGTTATTTCTTGATCCTATCGTTTAAGTCTGGCCGGCGAACAAAACTTAGACCCACACAGCGGCACGGTCACACCCGGCCCACAATATTTGGGCGGGTCGAATGCGACCTTAACTATCCGGCAAGCACTGTCCCAGCTCAACCGGACCATTTTCTCAATTGCTCATCGGCGTTGCGATTTCTCCGGGTGTGTATCTGGTGTCAATTTGTTGCGTTGGATAATCAAGGGCGGATCAAGGATCATCTTAGAGAGATAATTCCGGGGACGGTTGAACAAGCGTTGAACGCGTTGCTGCGTGCGGAGGCTGATCAGCTTTGCGGGGCGGCGCGTCACGAGCGTACTGAGGCCGCAAGGGTACGCGCGGCTGCGGATACGAACGGTCTTGGCGTACGAAAGCTGGCGCGGTAATGCGGGAGGTTCCGGGGCTACGCGTGTGGCCAAAACCTGTCGGCAGCGATTCTTCCCGACGTGCTACGGCCCCGAACTGACCTCAAAGGCGATGTTCCTGTGGTCGGAACGGACAGGGGTGACGCTGCGGTTCATCCAGCCCGATAAGCCGATCCAGAACGCCTTCGTGGAGAGTTTCAACGGCCGCTTCCGGGAAGGCTGTCTGAACGAGAACTGGTTTGCCAGTCTCGCCGAGGCCTACACCGTAATCGGGGCTTGGCGCCGACACGATAACGAAGAACGCCCCCACAGCGCCCTCAACTACCTGCCCACAACAAAGTTCGCCCGACGGGCCGTCACCCTTCGGTCGCCTCCGGCGCCCGCCGGCCGACAGCCCGTCGCAACGCAAGAAGCAATGTGATATGCGCCAAACCCCGACACGGCCGGTGGTCCTAATCCTGGGGGAAGGTCAAATTAAGAATCGTTCGACTGACTCAATTGCGTTCACCCTTTTTTCTTGCGCGGAAATTATGCACCTTTGCCATGCATCCGGATAAATCCCGAAAGGCCCTACGACGACTGGACCAGAAGCAGGGCGAGTTCCAAGTCTATATATCGGTCTCGCAACAAGTGGACCGGTTCAGAATGCCCGGCGCAGTGAATTATCTATGCCTGAAGAGTTTCGATACTATTTTCCAATCACCATCGGTAGTTTTGACCATCTGAAAAACGTTAGTAAAAGACAGACCCAACAAATTTTCCTCTTTGGTCGTCGCGCCGCCAATCATCCCGTCAGACCACACGTCGATTGTCTCAGAAGAATAGTCCAACCCGACTTCATTGGCCTCTAGCGCACCAAAGAATGGGGCGGGCGAGCCGATCAGAAGGTCCGGGCCAAGCCAACCGGACATGACTGCGTTTTCGTGAAAAAGCGTTTTCAATAGGGCAATATCACGATTGCGCGTGCCTTCAGCATATTTCTCGGCGACGTTGCGGATAGCGTCCTTATCTGACATGGCGTTTCCTTTTTGTCTTGAGGTGGAAAGTGACAGTTCTGGCAGAGTTCATCCTGTTTTTGGTCCGATCTTCATGCGACCATTCGTAGTTTTTTCAAGTGGGCCGCATGGTCGCTCGGCGTCAAGTTTCCGAGCGATGGATGCGGCTGGGTTTCATTGATCGCCCCTCCAGCTATTGGTCCGTGTTCGAGCGACATCCATGGACGAGAATCATCATTGAGGCCCATATTGCAGGAAATTAAACGCTTGGCGCGCATCAGCAATGCCCAGCCATGCGGCGCCCCTGTACCATTCTGAGGCTTTTCCTTCGTCCTTCGCAACGCCGCGCCCGAAACCACAAATGTCGCCACGGTCAGCCTGCACCACAGTGTGACCATTGTTCTGCAGCCTCTTGCAGCCATCCGGTTGCCATTATTGTGTTTTGATCTATACCTTCACCCCAAGACTGGACTTGGCCGAGGTCATATTGCGCCTCTGCGTAGCGCCTCTCCGCCCCTCGTCTGATCCACTCGATTGCTGTCGGCTGGTCAAAGCGTGTCAGGTTCATTCTGTTCTGCGGCGCCGGATTGCAGCGCTTGTTCGATATCGGCTTCAGGTATCCCAAATTCCGCGAGGACGTCGCGGGTATGCTGCCCGATCAGAGGCGCCGGACGGGAGATGGCGGGCGGTGTGGCGCTCATGCCCACGGCCGGGCCGACAACCTGCACCAAACCCGCGCGTGGATGATCGTAGCTTTGCAATATCCCAAGATGGCTTACCTGCGGGTCGGCCGCAGCATCGAGATGCGTTTTGACTTCGCCACACCAAATATCCGCCTCGAGCAGCGCCTTCACCAGACCCTCGTTCGACCATTTACCGGTCTCTGCAGCCAGCGCCTCCCAAACTGCGTCGCGTTCGGCGAACAACGTTTCCGGGTCGTCAAAGCGCAGCAGTTTAGGATTGCCCAGCACGTCGACCAACGTCTTGTAGGGGCTCATGGCGATAGTGACCCAGCCGTCGCTGGTCGGATAGACGCCAAAAGGCGCGTCCATACCCGGATGGCCAATCCCGGAGTTCGGACGCTCGAAGTCTTCGTTGAAATTCATCGCCATTACCATTTCCTGGTTCTGGTGCGCCAACATGCCGGCCAGCAGATTTACAGTGACCTTTTGTCCCTGTCCTGATCGCTCCCGCCACAAAAGCGCGCTCAGGACGCCGTACACCATGTTCATTGCGCCGACCTGGTCCGAAAAGCCCGCCCCTACTGGCGTCGGCGGTTCGTCGGCCTGTCCTGTGGCGGCCATGACGCCGGTCATGCCTTGGACCAACATGTCCTGGCCGGGACGGTTCACATAGGGCCCATCCTCGCCATAACCCGAACCGGAGCAATAGACGATGCGCGGGTTCACAGCTCTGAAATCATCATACCCGTAGCCAAGACGCGCCATCACGCCGGGGCGGAAATTCTGCACGACGACATCCGCCTGCTCGGCCATTTTCATGATGATCGCATGGGCCTCAGGTGATTTCAGGTCGAGCGCGACGCTGCGTTTGTTCCGGTTCCAGGCCAGGAAATTCGGGCTTTCTCCTTCGCCTACCCATTTGTTGCGGAAGGTAAGCGAACGGAATAGATCGCCTACGCCAGGGCGTTCGATTTTGATCACATTGGCGCCCATATCGGCCAGCAATTGGGTCGCGAAGGGTCCTTGCAACAGATGCGAAAAATCGAGGATTGTGATGTGGGAAAGCGCTTTGTCGGTCATATCTCAGTCTCTTTTGTCATCAAGGTCGCCCCGCGCGCGGTTGCGTGCTTCGCGCCAAAGTGCGCGCAGGGCTCCTAAGGTTCGGGTTTCGTCTTCGTTGGTCTCCAACGCACGACGCAGGCGGGCGGCGGCGGCGTTCGTGAAGGCGGGAAAGCCGTCAAACCGCGGACGGAGCAAAGCGCGTTCCGCAGTCTCCATTGTGTCACGATAGAAGTTTCCCCAGGCGGCGTTCACCCTCTCGCTTCGCCAGGCGTCGCGCGCGGACGGCTGACCGCCAAAGTCGGGAAAGAGGTCGCACTGCGTCTTCATTGACAGGAGTTCCGCAATATGGCCGAGCAACTCGGCGCTCGGCTTGCAGCGCCGAGACACTGCGACGCCCGTGCCTCCTAGAACGCCGCCGCGCCCGCCTGCTCGGTGCGGCGTGTCCGAGAACGCAACTGAATGGGGCGCGTGCCCCGGTCGAGCGTAGGTCACGTAGCCGAAGACAAGTGGAATCAACGCAATCTCATGGGACCGACCCATTTTTTCCAGCAGTGCGATTGGGTTCATGGCCTCTGTTCCCTGGGGCGCTAGGCGGGCAAGACGGTTCAGCCTCGCGAGCGCCGGAAGCGCGGCTTCTTCAGGCAGCATGTGGTCGCCAGCGACAATCGATCCCTCGCCAGCGGCCATAGATATAAGGTTCAGAAACGCGTGCGGACCGGCCAGCGACAACGCCACGGGGTGAGATCGCGCAATTTCCTCGATCTCGCTCCACCCCGTCGGTGGTAGAGCGATATGGTCCGGACGCCGCGCCACAACCTGTGTGGCGACGTCGAGTGGCAAGGCCCAATGCAGGCCATCCCACCGGTAGGAGCGAAAGGACGGACCAATGCTCGCGCGCGACCAGTCTGCGATCCGGTCATGCTCGAACAAATCCTCCAACGCGAACAGGCAGCCGTCCGCGACCGCCTCACCAATATGCGGGTGATCCAGAACCACGAGATCGTACCGCGCCGCCAAATCTGTGATCGGAGCGCTTTCGAACCCTTCAAGGGGTTGCTTGTCCCAAGCGATGAGCGGCGCCGTCCTGCCCGCGTTTGCGCGTCGGGCGGCCTCCGCCAGCGCGTCATAGCCACGGGGATGGTCCCATGTGAGCCCGCGATAGGTCATGCGGAAGCGCGCCATAAAGGCGGCGCACCGATATCCATGGCGACCTGCGAAATATGCCAACGGCCGAGATTGGCGGTGTAGAGCAGATCGCCTGCGAAGGCGATGTTGGTCGGGTGGCAAAACAGATGGGCGGACGCATCCTCAATCAAGACTTTGCAATCGGAGCCGTCGGGAGACAGGCGCAACAGTCGCGACGGCTCGTAGCAACCGACAACGAGATTACCAGCCGCGTCAAATGCGATTCCATCCGGCAGCCCCGGCAGATTGCGCGCAAAGGCCTCCGGCGCGCCGGCGCTTCCGTCTGGCAGAATCGGGATTCGTGTGATGGCGGGCGCGAAAGTCTCACAGACAAAGATGGCGTCGTCGCCGTCTCGCATGGCCAAACCGTTGGCGAAATTGAGGGCGCCGTCGAACCAAAGCCCGCCATCTCCGGTTTTGAGATCGTAGGCCCAGATTCCTGGGCCGGTCGCACCAGACGCATAGCTATCGGAGACGAACAACCGTCCGCGCGCGGCGTCGACTAGGGGAAAGTTTGGAATCGCGATACCGGGCTGGGTGAAGCGCGACAGTGTGCGTGTCGACAAATCAAGCCGAAACACGGCGGCGTGTTTCAGGTCGCAAATGAAAAGCGCCCGGGCGCCGTCGAACGCCAACCCGAGGGCGAATCCGCCTGTTGTGGCCACACGTTCGATATGGCGTCCGTCGGGTGAAATGCGGCAAACATCGCCGTCCTGATTGCCCGCCCAGACCCAACCGTCAGGTCCAACCGCGACGCCCTCCGGATGGCTAAGCTTTGGGTCGCTGAAAATACCGTCGAACAGGATTTCGGCCTGCTCGAGCGCAAGAATTGTAGTTTCAGCGCTGGCGAAACGGAACGCCATGTCAGCCGCGCCTCTCGCCGTTTCGACCGTCGAAAACGTGGAGCCGAGCTGGGTCGAACGACAGAGAGACCGTGCTGTCCATGGCCCGCCCCTCATCCGGACCGACCTTGGCCGCAATCAGGGCGGACCCAACACGAACATTGAGCAACGTGACGTCACCCAGAAGCTCGGAAGAAAAGACGGCGCCATCGATTTGTCCGCCTGCTTCGACCACCCGCAAGTCCTCCGGTCGCACGCCAATCACGGCTGGTCCGTCTGGCTGATCCGGCAAGTCGAATGCGCCTGACTCGTGATGAAACCGCCCCCCAGCGACCTCGCCTTCGATCAAGTTCATCGGCGGCGATCCAATAAAGCCCGCTACGAAAGCGTTGGCTGGCTTGGCGTAGATTTCCGCCGGCGCGCCGATCTGCTGTATCTTGGCGTCATTCAGGATCACGATCCGGTCGGCCAAGGTCATCGCCTCGACCTGATCGTGCGTGACATAGATCGTCGTGACGTCCAACTTTTTCTGCAGATGCCTCAGCTCGGCGCGCATCACAGTGCGCAACTTGGCGTCAAGATTAGAAAGCGGCTCGTCCATCAGGAACAGACGCGGCGTTCGGACGATGGCCCGCGCCAACGCCACTCTTTGTCGCTGACCGCCTGACAATTCCCCGGGACGCCGGGTCAACAAGTGCTCCATTTCGACCGTCGCAGCGGCTGCCCGGACTCGATCGGCCCGTTCGGCCCGTGCAACCCCGGCGATCTTGAGCGGATAGCCGATGTTTTCAGCGACGGTCATATGTGGATACAGCGCGTAATTCTGAAAGACCATGGCGAGGTTTCGGTCGCGGGCGGGCACGTCGTTGACCTGCCGATCACCAATTAAGATTTCGCCCGAACTCGGTTCCTCCAGCCCGGCGATTAGGCGCATCGTCGTGGATTTGCCGCAGCCAGAGGGACCCAATAAAACCAGGAATTCCCCGTCTTCGATCGACAGGTTCAGACGCTCTAGCGCAACGAAACTACCAAATGTCTTGTGCAAATCACGGAGTTCGACGGCGGCCAAGGTTCATGCCCCCTGTTGGAAAAAGTCGGACGGGAAAGGCAGACGGCGCGGGTCTCCGGCGTCGCCAGTCAGGATTAGTTGATCGGCGCTGAGACTGATGTCATTCACGATTGACCAGTGATCAGGGTTCGAGATAGCGCCAACGACATGAGCAACCCGCTCGCTCGTGTCGGTAGCCAGGCGCAAAAACGTCGACACGCCGCTGTCTGCCACCCTGTTTCGCGCCAGCGCCGCGCGATGCCCCCACGGCCCCGCGGCGCAGCCATCCTCGACGCCTAAGACGCCACGATGGACGCCGTGCCATGGCGGATAATCCCGCCCGCCATTTGAGTGCCAAAGCATCGTGACCGGGAGCACCCGTGAGTCTTTGAGAAAGAAGACGATGTCGCCTTCGGCTTCGCGCACGACCGCCGACCAGCCGATCCCGTTGGCCTCGGCCTCCACGAGCGTAACGAAGTCTTCGTGAGCGTCCGCAATCGGCAAATAAGTAAGATCGATCGTTCCTCCCGACGTATCGGGAAAACGCGTTAGATCCGGAGAACTGGCTGCGAGCGCCAATCGATTTCGTCCCGGCTCAAGTGGCGTGTCAGCAGTCAACGCGGCGCGCTTCGCCGAACAGGAAAAACGTCCGCCTCCTTTCAACCGAACCATCGGATGATGCGCGACCGTCAAGGCGCCGTTTCCGCCCATAACCCAGTGCTCCTGAAACAGAAGCGGCGCGTCTTCGCAGAGACGAAGCGTCTTGTGTATGCGCGCGCCCATGATCGACCGATCAAGCTTGGCCTGGACCTCGCGCTCTTCGGCGCGCTCGACGGTCCAGTGGCTGTTTGCGCTCCAGCCATGGGGTGGAGCGGTTTCCACGTCACTCGCACCGAACGGCGCGCAGAAGAAATCGCCTGAAAGGTCGCGTTCAACCGGAGCAAGACCGCCCGGGGGCGGCGCATCCTCTCGTTCGACCCAAGGCGCAGTCGCGAGCGGACAGAGCCACCGACCGCCATCCCGAAACTTGAGCTGACGCAGATTTCCGACATTGGGGTTGAAGGTAAGCCTGCCCATCGACGATCGGACTTCGGGCCATAGAATGTCAGGCGCGGTATCTCTCACGTCATGATCCACGAATCGCCAGACCGCCATCCACGCGAATGATCTCACCGGTAATGAAGGACGATCGCTCGGAGGCGAGAAAAACGACGGCGTCCGCGACTTCCCCGGGATAGCCGAAACGTCCCATCGGATGGGCGTTGTTCCATTCCTCTTTGAGCGCAGCCCCGCCATCGGGGAGGTCTGCAAAAATCCGCTCGTTCATGGGCGTGAGGATCGTGCCGGGCGCGACGGCGTTGACCCGGATGCCGGCCGGCGCCAAATCCACGGCGGACTGGATTGTGAGCGCATTGACGCCGCCTTTCGCCGCAGCGTAGGCCGGCCAACCCCTGAAACCGCGCATCCCTTGCACCGAAGACATGTTGATCACGCTTCCGCCGCCACGTGCGCGCATATGCGGCGCACAGGCCTTCATGCCGCGCCACACGCCCGTGAGGTTCATATCGATAACGGTCGACCAGCGGTCTTCGTCGATTTCATCCACAACGCCTTTCACGGCCACAGCGGCGTTATTGACTAGAATGTCCACACCGCCGAATTGCTCGACCGCTTGTTCGACCGTCGCACTAACAGAGGAGAGATCGCGCATATCGGTCCGGGCGAAGATGGCGGACGCTCCAATGGTCTCCGCGGCGGCCTGGCCCTCGTCGACGTCGATATCGGCCAACACGACCTCTGCGCCCTCGCCCGCCAGCCGTTCCGCGCAAGCGCGTCCAATCCCATGCGCCGCGCCAGTGACAACAGCAACTTTACCCTCCAGTTCCATCACTATTCCCCCTTGAATTGCGGATCTCGTTTTTCGAGAAAGGCGTCGATGCCTTCCTGGCCGTCCGACGTGGAATAAAGCCGGAACAAGACCTCTTGTTCGTAGCTTTTCGCTGTCTCTATTGGGGCTTCCGAGCCTTCTCGGATCAACCGCTTCATCTCGGCCTGCGCCAACGGCGCGATCTTGAGGCAGGCCCGAGCGCGTTTCGCAATGGCGTTGTCCAAGTCATCGGTGACCTCGGCCACAACTCCTAGTTCATACGCACGCCGACCCGACATGCGCCATCCCGCCAGCATCAGATCTGAGGCGGCGTATTTGCCGACCGCACGGACCAATCGTTGGGTGCCGCCGCCGCCGGGGCTGAGACCCAGCCGCCCCTCCGGCAAACCGAGTTGCGCGGCT
Organism: Alphaproteobacteria bacterium; assembly: GCA_030065235.1. GTDB lineage: Bacteria > Pseudomonadota > Alphaproteobacteria > UBA8366 > Aestuariispiraceae > JASJDC01. The sequence goes on along the minus strand of JASJDC010000017.1, from coordinate 20,444 downwards.
TCCGCGCACAGGATGATATCGCAACAAAGCGCGATTTCGAAGCCGCCGCCCAGCGCAAACCCGTCAATAGCGCAGATCACGGGTTTCGGCAGGCGCTCCAGCTTGTCGAAGATGCGGCGCGAATTCATCTGGTAGGCGATGAACGCGGCCCGTTTGTCGCCTTGATATTCGGCGATATCCGCGCCGGCGACAAACGCCTTGCCGCCCGCGCCGCGCAAGACTAGGACCCGCACCGCTGGGTCCGCCGCCGCCGCATCGATGGCTGCGTCGAGTTCGGCCATCAACGGCGACGATAGCGCGTTCAACTTGTCCGGCCGGTTGAACAGGAATTGCCGAACGCCGGGCATGAGTTCCGAGGTTTCGATCAAGGCCATGGCGTTTTCTTTCCATTGGACGCATCTCTAAACACGCTTAATCTCCAAGACATCGTCGCCGTTGCGCGCACAATCAGGACTCCACCCCTCATACTGACACAAGGCGGTATCATCAGGCCTGACGTCCTGTGTGACGCGTTGCTTCATCCTTTGACCGCCCCGGCCGTGAGTCCTGCGACGAAATAGCGTTGCAGAAAGAAAAACACGGCGATCACAGGTACCGACACCATCACGGACGACGCCATCAGTTCGCCGTAGCGAATTCCGTATTGACCAATGAAGTCGTTCAGGCCGACCGGCAACGTCCTCATATTGCGCGTTGAGGTGAAAGACAGCGCAAACAAGAACTCCTGCCACGTTACGATTAGCACATACACCGCTGTCGCGATCACGCCAGGCCGCGCCAGCGGGACGACAATGTCCCAAAACACCCGCAGCGGGCCGGCGCCGTCGATCGCGGCCGCCTCCTCCAGAGAGATTGGCAACTTCATCAGGAAGCCGCGCAGCATCCAGATCGCGACCGGGAGCGTGACCGAAACATAGGCGATAATCAGGCTAGCGTGGGTGTTGAGAAGGTCGACGCTTCGCATCATTCGATAGATCGGAATGATGATCGCCGCGTGGGGAAACATTTGAGCCAACACGACAAGGCTCATCAACGCGGTGAGGACGAGGAGCTGTCCGCGTGTGAAGCTGTAGGCCGCCAAAAGGCCCAAGGTGACCGTGATAGCGACGGAGGCGCCCGAAACGATCAGCGAATTCAGGAAATATGTGCGAAACTCCGGCCGGAACGCCGTTACGTAGTTGGCCATAGTGGGATCGTCCGGCCAGAGCCGCGCGGGGATCGCGAATGGCTCCGTTGGCGGCTTCAGGCTGACCGAAAACATCCAAAAGAATGGAAGAAGTACGAAGATCGCGAGTAGGATTTGCAGCAGGATCAACGCAGCGCGGGTTGAGGCCGTTTGTTTCACGCCGTCCGCCTCCGTCGGTTCGCGCCGAGCTGTACGATGACGTAGAGCGCGACTAAAACCGCTAGCACCATAATCGATACGACTCCGTAGGTCGCCGCCTCACCGAAGCGGAACTGACCAAACCCGGTCTCATAGATCTGGGTCGGAAAGATGTGGGTGGCGTGTTGCGGCCCGCCGCGCGTCATCACCCAGACGATGTCGAAGTAGTTGAAGGTCAGGATCAGCGTTAGCACGATATTCACCAGCACAACGTCGCGGATGGCCGGAAGCGTGACATCAATCAACCGCCGCCACGCACCGGCGCCGTCGAGGGTGGCCGCTTCGAGCTGGCTGCGATCGACGTTCTGTAATGCAGCAAGATAGATCAGCATCGAGAAGGGGAAGCCCTTCCACACGGCCACGAAGATCACCGCCGCCATCGCCGTGTCGGGGTCCGCAAGCCATGCTGCGCTGTCGTCGACCACCCCGAACAGGATCATGAGGGAGTTTATCAGGCCCAGTTGCGGGTCGTACATGAATCGCCACAACAACCCTGTCACCACGCCGGGCAACACGAACGGCATCAAAACAAGCGCTCGCGTCAACCCTTGCAACGGCAACCCTTGATTTAGAAGTGTCGCCGCGAAAAAACCAAGGATATTTTGCAGGATGACCACGCCGAGCGTCCAGCTGATCGAATTCCAGAACACGTCGCCGAAATGACGGCCCGCAAAGACCCGCTCATAGACCGCCAATCCCGCAAAGCGCGGCTCGGGGCTGATAAAGGACGTGTCATAGAAACTGTCGATCACAGTTCCTACGAGCGGCCAATACAAAAAAAGACCGAGCAGGAACAACGAAGGTCCTAAAAACAACCAAATGATCCAACGGTCTTTTGCAGTCACGGATCAGAACTCTCGGTACTAAGGCTTGGGACGGCGGGGCCGCCCGCCGTCCCTATTGGTATTGGTCGCCGTTAGTTCAACGCGTCGATCGATGAGCAGGCTTCATCGGCCGCCGCCTGAACGTCCGCACCAGAAAAGACGTCCTGATAGAGCGTCATTTGAATATCGGCCACTTCGAGATAGCGGGGCGACAGCGGGCGCGGATTGGCGTTCGACAAATGCGTCATAATCTCTTCCGGCCCTTGGCGATTTTCGGCGAGGAACGCCTCAGCGGCGGTTTTATTCGCCGGAATCAGGTCGACGACGTCGCCGTTTACGTCTTCACGAACCATGAATTCGATAAAGCGCCAGGCTGCGTCTTGGTGTTCGGAAGACTCAAAAATGGCCAGATTCCAACCGCCAAATGTGCCCACAGGAGTCTTCCCCTGCGGCGCGGTGCCGTTCACGAATCCCCAGTTTATGTCTGAGGCCTGCAGGGTCGGCTGCTCCAAGGCCGGCCAGAATTCGATGGCCAAGGATCCGTTCAAAAACAATTCGCGCATGGTCCCTGAACTAGCGTTCAGGATTCCGTCCGGCGCAAACTTCGCCAAATCCTGCAAGTACGCCATGGCCTCGACAGCCGGCGCCGCATTCAGCGCACAGGATCCGTCTTCGGCCAGTACGGCGCCGCCATTTGAGAAAATGAAGGAGTTAACAACGACCACGGTGTCCTCGCCCCGGTGACCGAAGAGACCAACGCCGAACTGGCCGTCGCCGGTCAAAGCTTCAGCGGCGGCTCGCAACCCTTCAAAGGTCGAGATCGACGCCGGATCGACGCCGGCGGCCGTGAAGAGGTCGGCGTTGTAGAAGCTGAATTGCCAAACATCGACATTGAATGGAACGCCATGAAGCGCGCCGTCCACAACCGCAGAATCCCAAGCGCCGCCGAAGAACTGATCACGGCTTAGACCGCTGGCCGAAGCCTTGTCCGTCAGATCAGCTACCGCGCCCGCCTCAGCGAAGGCTGCGACCCAGATCTGGTCGAGTGTCGCGATATCAGGCGCGTTGCCGCCTTGAACAGCAGTCAAGAGGCGCTGCTGGTATTCCGGGTATGGTATTGTGGTGACTTCGACGGCTATGTCGGGATTCTCCGCCATAAAGCGATCGATCGCCTCTTGCTGGAACTGAGACAGGCCGCTTTCGGTCTGCTGATTATCCCAGAACTGTAGCGTCACGTCCTGTGCGGATACGGCGCCCGCCAATGAGATGGCGCTAGCCGAGATGAGGGTAAAAAGCGATTTCTTCATGTTCTCCTCCCTTTTTGGGTCTGTTTTCAACTCGAGTTAACCTGGGCGCTCGTCGCGTCCGCACTGGAGTTCTGCAGCGCTGTATCCTCGTCCTCGCCGACGATGAGGACGTCGATACCAGTTGCTCTTAACCGTTGACGGTCGACGGGTAGCGCGCCGTCATCCGTGATCACGCAATGCACCTCGCCCGATCGAGCGATTCGGTGGTTGGCGTCGGCCCCGATCGTGGTGTGATCGGCCAGCGCGATGGTGCGACGCGCCGCCTGTACGAAACGTGAGTTGGCTAAAGCCAAGCGTTCATCAACGGCCGAAAAGCCGAAATCAGGCGACACACCCGCTACCGACAGAAAGGCCAGATCGGCGCGCATCCTCTCAAAGAGCGATCCGAGACTGGGGCCAACCAGGCAGCGATCCGCTTTCTGGTATTCGCCGCTGGTGAGGATAACTTTTAGCCAAGGCACGGGCTCCAACCGGTACAGCACGTCAAGGGCGTTGGTGATCACCGTCACGCCGCTGAGGCTCTCAGGTGAAACGGCGGCTCGGCCGCGCAGCGCCTCGGCGAGGCAGAGCGTCGCCTCACCTTCGCCAACAATGACTGTCTGACCAGGTTGGATGCAGCTCAGCGCGGAGTCCGCAATCTTGCTCCGCAGACGGGAAATCTCGGCCGATATTCCTTTGTGGGGCGGCGAAACCTGGAAACCGAACCCATATTCGGCGGCGCGAGCAGTCATGGACTGGATCATGGTTCGATACCAATCATGCGCCGGATAGTGCGGCATGAACCCGATACGCCCGCGTTTCGCAAAATCAGGCGTGCTTTGCGAACGCCCGCCATTGCGTCGTTCGCCGACAAGCGCGGCGCTTTGCTCGTCGCGTAAGCGCCACGCGCCGTTCACCGCCTTAGCGTAGTAAACGTCTAACGTGTCGCGATTCAGGATCCTATGCGGTGTGATGGCTGCCTCGGGCAAGGGCCGACCGGCCAGGGCCTCAGCGATCAAATCGATACCAAGCACGCCGACTACATCAGGAAAAAATGCAGCGACCGCGTGCAGCGCTCCGCCCTCTGCGAGACGTCCCACGAATTCAGGACTTTCGCCACCGGTCGCATAGACCCTTACGCACGTGTCGGTCCGCTCTGCGGCCTCGATACCGGCTAGAGCCGAATGATCGTTGACGCCGAAAACCATATCGATCTCGGGCCGGGATTTGAACGCATCAAGCGCCACACGCAGAGACTGCCGGTAATTACCCTGCCCGTTGACCCGCAACAGCTCGACATTGGGGCCCATCGCTTCACGCAAACCAGCCTCAAAACCGTCAGCCCGCGCCCGTGTGTTTGCGAGTTCGGGCTGGCATATCAACAGCGCTACGGCGTCGCCGCCGTCCTTGGCGCGACCGGCCTCGCGTCCAAGCTCCAGTCCGGCTGCGCGGTTGTCTGGCCCCAGATAGGTCCCTCCCGCCTGCTCGGCTGACTCGGCCAAGTATGGCATGCCGGTACGGGTAATTTGCCGCCGCAGCGCGTCAGCCCCACGCCCGGAAACAGGCGGCAATATAATGGCGTCGAGGTCATCAAGCGCCGATGATAGCTCTTCGCTTGCAACCAGCTGAGGCTGCGCCGGCTGCATACGTACGACCGTCGCATCCGGAAGGACCGCTCCGCCATGGGTGCGTTTTAGCGACCCGGCTTCGGCAAGCTCTGCGATATCGCGACGCAGCGTCACCCGCGAAACTTCAGGCATCATGCGGGCCAGCTCGGCGAGTTCGACCGAGCCTTCGGCTTGAATAACCGACAATATTCTCTTGTGACGGCTGAGTTTGAGCATCCGACCTCCGGATTTGGCTAATAGTACCAATCACCCTCATCATACAATCATCCATGATCAGAAAACTCGAAGAATCGTCCATAAACGATCACAAACGATCACATCGATTGGACGATGCTCCGACAGACGCATGAGGATTGGCTTGGGCGAAGTCTTCCGTTTCAACGAGTCTCGGGCCCCAGAGATAGACGTTGCGTTCTGCAATTCGCCAGGTTGCGAAGTTTTTCAAAGTCGAAGTCGACCGAAGACGACACCCTTTCGTACGATCACCTGATCCGCTGCCGTCCCTCGACCGCCCGTCTGGACTCGAGCGATACGCGCGTTGATTACAGAATTATCGCCGTGATGTGGACGACAATGATGCGCACGCGACTACTCCGGTTCATGTCGCTATGGTGCAAACAAGTCAGTCCAGGGTCCCATTTCGGAAATGGTTTCAGCCCGCGTGACCATCGCCCAGCGAGGTGTTCGTAATCATCGTACAAAGACGGCGCTCGTCGCCCGGCGCGCCGGTCAAGGCTTTCTGATGATGATTTGAGAATCGAAGTGCGCGGATTGTTGATGGTCAGAGTCACCCTTCGCAACGGTGCGGTGCTGTAACAACCCTTGTTGGAGCTTGGGGCCTGTCTTGGACAAGTGTTGCACTCTCTGAGTGCAGGACGCGTGGCCGCAGCCCATCATTGAACCAAGGATCCGATTCACATAGGCTTTGAGTTCTTAACTCGCGTATATTAAGGCTGATTCACAGTTGATCTTTCTCAGGCCGCCTGTCCGCGCTCGAATTCTCCGCCACAATGGAACCGGAACCGGTCAGGCCTGTGAGCCTAGTTCTGTTAAGCTCGCCAGGCTCATCCGGTGTTTAGTCTTGGGTGTTCACCGACGCCACAGTGTCGCCAAGACCTTGTCGTCGCATATTGGACCCCAACCGCGGAATATTCCAAGTATCTTTGATGACCGCTAAAGCGGCCACGTCGCAGATCTTTGCCGTTTTGGGTCCGCGTACTTCAACCGCTCCACTTCGTATCGCTGTTCTCCCAACCATTGCCGAGTGCATTGCGCCAGGCGGAGGCCATATCGCTCCGCTGTTTCGCGATCACCCGCCGACGGCGTCAATTCAGGCCCCTGATCTCCATTGCTTTGCGCCATCGAGCCAATCCAAGATCCCAGGCGATTGATGTCGTCAACACTGCCGGTCGACCGGTTGTTTCCCGGGAAATCTGCAACGCCAACCCAAATCATACCGTGTTGGAATGCGGTCAACGCGAACTGCATCAAGGTTGAAAGTTTGTCGCCACTCTGGGAGCTTGAATTCGTAAAGCCTCCTGCAATCTTGTTTTTCCATCGTTGTTCCAGCCAGTCGGGGTCGAAGCTGGAGTCGAGAAAAGCTTTCATGATCGCCGTCTCGCCGCCCATATAGGTCGGACTACCAAAGATAATTGAGTCTGCGCTTCGAAGCGTTCGCATCATTTCCTGATCTCGCCAACGTCCGCCCTGCATCTGTGCGCCGGATAGTTCAAAGGTCTCGGCGCTTGCGCCCTCAACTCTCTCAATTCCGGCCGCAATGTGTTCCGCCAATGCGCGTGTATGACCCCGCTCAGAATGCACTACGATCGCAAGATTCGCCACGGCTGTTTCTTCCTTCTCTTCGATACCGATCATTCGATAGCATCGCCGAGGTATTTTACGAAGACATGGTTTGTAATTCCTGGTATCAGGTGAAATGGATACCAAACTAGACGATCTCGGCCTCTTACGCTTGTTGCTTGTTTTGCTGGAGACACGAAACGCCAGCCACGCAGCGCGGCGATTGAACACCAGTCAATCAGCCATATCGAACCGACTTGCGCGACTTCGCCGGCTCTTAGGAGACCCCCTTTTCGTGCCGCAACAACGCGGGCTTGTTCCAACAGACCGCGCCTTGGCGCTTGGACATGACTTGGCGCCGTTGTTGCGCACCCTGGACGCGACACTAAGCGCAGGAGCGTTCGATCCCGCATCCGCCAAAGCACAGGTGCGGATACTTGCGACCGACTATGCTGTTTGCGTCGTCTTACTGCCCTTGCTGAAACGCCTGCGGACGCTCGCTCCTGGGCTAGACCTTGTTGTCTTTCCAACAGGCGCCCAGCCGCTGGGCGACCGACTTGAAACCGGAGAGGTTGATCTAGCATTAACGGTATCAGAGTCGGCGCCGAGAACCGCCCGTTCTAGACGCCTTCTGAAAGACGGCTATATCCTCGCTGCAGCTTCGAACCACGCTGATTTGGCCGACCTTGGGACACGCCGCGCACTCGATCTAGACAGAGCGTGCGCGCTCGATTACGTCCTGGTCTCTCCGCAGGGCGGAGGGTTGGTTGGCGCCGCGGACGCTGCGCTTGGAGAAATTGGGCGCAAACGTCGAGTCGTGGCTTCAGTGCCGGGTTTTATGGCGGCGATCGAGTTGGTTGCGCGGACATCGCTGGTCACCTTGCTTCCGAAGCGTATGATATCGCTAGCCAAATCGGCAGGAGCAGCAACTTTCGAATTCCCACTCACAATCCCAGAGTTCGAACTCATCGCCGTATGGCACGAACGCGCTCACTCAGATCCCATGCATATATGGCTGCGAGATCAGCTGTATCGTGAGATCAAGCCTAAGTAGCGTCCTTCATTGATTCATTTGCCCACCTGGAGTTCCGTCGGTTTCGTGGACGGTTACAGGCTTAGAGATTCCAGTCATTCAGCAGCGATCCTTTCGTAGTTGACGAGTGACGTATATCCCGAAGCTGAGTGTCGACGAGAGGGATTGTACCAACCTTCGATGAACTCGAAGATAGCGATACGGGCTTCGGCCTTGGTGTTGAACTTCTGGCGGTCGAGCAGCTCGCGTTCGAGCGTGGTGAAGAAGCTCTCGCACATGGCGTTGTCGTAGCAATCGCCGACCGAGCCCATCGACGGGCGCAGGCCCATCTCCTTGCACCGGAGCCCAAAGGCCATTGAGGTGTATTGCAATCCCTGGCCCGAGTAATGGTGTCCGAGTGATGGATCACATCCGTCGGCTTGCGCTGCGTATTGGCCATGTTCATCGCATCGAGCACGAATTGCGTTCTCTGTCGGGCGCCCATGGCCCAGCCGATCACGCGGCGGCTGAAGGCGTCCAGAACGACCGCCAGATACAGAAAGCCCGTCCAGGTCGGCACGAAGGTGATGTCGGCCGCCCATAGCACATCCGGCGCACCGGCAGTGAAGGTGCGGTCCACCGTATCGGCGGCAGAGGGCGCCCAGGGCGCACCCGTGGATCGCGTTCTGTGGTCACCACAAACTTGCGGCGGCTGACGCCTCTCAAGCCCTTGGCCAGCATCAGACGCTCGACACGCTTGCGACCAACGAAGACGCCGTCATCGGCCAGCTCGGCATGAATGCGGGGCGCGCCATAGGTCTCTTTCGAAGCCTCATGGATCGCGGCGATCCGCTTGCTCAGCGCCGCGTCGGCAACCTGCCGGGCGCTCGACGGACGTCTGCGATAGGCATAGAACCCGCTGCGGGGCACCCCCAGCGTGCGCGACATCATCTGGATCGAATACTCGGCCTGGTTCGCGGGCATGAACTCGAAAACCTCCGCAATGTCACGTCGGTTTGTGCAAATCAGGCCGCGGCCTTTGAGAGAATATCGCTCTCCTGGTGGAGCTGCTTCACCTCGCGGCGAAGCTGGCGCAGTTCCTCTCGCTCTTCGCTCGTCAGGCTGTTCAGGTCATCGCGATCAGCGGAAGCCTCTTGCCTGACCCATTCATGGATCGTCGCCGCGCACGGCTCATACTCCCGCGCCAGGCACTCAACACTGCGCCCGCTTCGTACCAGCGCAACCATTTGCTCCCGAAATTCCGGCGGGTACGGGTTCCGCGTTCTCTGCATGTAAACACTCTCCGTCATCAAGCGAAAAGTGTCTATCAAACCGGGGAAGCTACCATTAAAAGATGTATAGATGAGTGGACTGATGGAAGAGATGGTCGGCCGCCACAGGACGGACTCCAGACCCGGCCGAGAAAGGCGCCGTCCCGCGACGCCTCAATCAGGAAGTATTCCAGGAAATACCAATCGACATGCGCATACTGTCACCAGGCTCTAGTTCCTGTAGTCCTGGCGCATCTGGCAGGTGCAGAGCGTCGACAGGATGCGATACCGGCTCGAAACAAAAGTACTCTGCGCCTTCGCCCGGCGAATAAACCTGAGCATACTTAAGGTCTTCGCTCGCAGACACTGAGCAGGATACCGCATCGGGCCCTTGTTCAATCCGGGCGCCGCCTTTCCAGTTGGTGTAACCGTTGTTAAGCCAGTTTTGGGGAAGCGGCCTTGGGTCTTCAAAACGCCACTGTGGATAGTCGCTCAACAGGATATGCTGGGTCGGCAAATGCTTCTCATCTTCCAGCCAAACCGCATCTGCGTCGAAGGCGAGGCGGGTCTCGGCGCTTCTTGGAAACCATGGATGAAAGCCCCCGCCGAATGGCAAGGCGATCTCGGCGGTGTTCGTCACATTGAGGGTGACGCGAAAGCTGACTGGCCGTATTTCAATCATCTGACGGGCCCTGTATCGCCAAGGCCCGATGGCGCCGTTTTCCAAGAACAACTCAAGCCTGTTCTCCGCCAGCGACCAATCCCATGCTTTCTGAAATCCATCGCCATGGATGGGAAAGGGCTCTCCAGCCAGATTTGGCGGCACCGGCATGAACCGCCCCCGCCAGGCGAACCCACCGCCGGAGATCCGGTTGGAAAAGGGGACCAATATATTGGAAGCGAGTGAAAACAGATCCTGATCATTCCCCTCGAACGGACGCAGAACCGGCTTCCCGGCCACATCCAACCGCGCGACGCCGCCGCCGAGCGCGGGCGCGACGCAGGCCCGCGCCGCGCCCGCCGAAAGCTCAACCAGTTCTACCATCCGCCGTCGATTGCGTAGTTCTGGCCGGTGATCATGTCGGAAGCAGGGGAAACCAGGAAGAGCACCAGGTCGGCGACATTTTCAGGCTGAATGCGCTTCTTAAGGCATTGCCGATCGAGAACCCAATCATTGTATTCCTGCAAACGATCGCCGAAGACACGCTCTTCCGCCTCAGAAACAATGGCGCCAGGCGAGACTGCATTGACGTTGATCCCATGCGGCCCCAGTTCGCGCGCCATCGATTTGGTTAGACCAAACATCGCGCCTTTCGACGTGATGTAGGGGACGTAGCCGTTCCATTGTCCCGTCAAGGTAATGGAAGTGAAATTCACTACCTTGCCGTACCCGCGTTCTTTCATGCCGGCCGCGCACGCGCGCGTCAGCGCGAAGGCCGCCGACGAATTCACGCGGATTTGGTCTTCGTATTCTTGCAGCGAGAACTCTTCGTGCGGCTTGTTGATGATCAACGCTGCGTTGTTGATCAGAATGTCGAAGCCTCCGGTTTGCGCGCACAAACCCAGGACATTGCGTTCCGCCGCTTCTAGATCATTCAGGTCACAGCCAAAGAAACTGACCCCCTCGCCCAGGGCGGCCGTCCTTTCGTCGGCGTCAGGGCTTTCGGGGCGGTCGAGCACCACGACTTTGGCGCCGTTTGCGGCGAGTTTTCCGGCCTGCGCCCGGCCGAGTGTGCCAAGGCCGCCGGTCAACAAGACCGACTTGTTGAGCAAACGCGTCATCGACCGGTCTCCTTCTCAGCCACCAGTTCCGTCAGGCCCGTCTGGATGCGCTTTAGGCTCGACGGGATAGTCTCGGAGCCGACGATCAGATCGTGAATGGCGTTTCCGACCACTTCGCAGCCGGCGATCCCAACATCGCTGAACGGTCGCTCTTCTTTGGCCACCGCCCGAGAGGACCGGACCGTCGCCATGAGGTCGGCGCGGAAATGGCCATCGAAATCGGCGCCGTAGAGAACCGGCAATGAGGCGCATTCGACAGCGTTGGACTGGAGACCGTCGGCGCGCAACCGTTCATCGGAACAAAGAAACTTCACCAGAGCCCACGCCTCGTCGAGCATGTCGCTTCTGGCGGGAATGGCGTAGGGGGGCGAATACAGGTTTGGGGCCCGACCGGCAGGGCCGGCGGGCGTCATCGCGACAACTGAATTGTCGGCGAGCGCATCCTTGCGGCCGAGGACATGGGCGTATTCCATGCCGACATCCATGATCATCCCTACCCGTCCGGCGGCGTAGTCTCGCCGCATTTCTCCGAAACTGATCTGCGACTGATCAGGCGGGCATACAGCCTTGATTAGGCGCATGTAGTCGTCGAGGGCGGCCGCATGGCCGTCGCCATAGTCGGATGGCCGGCCATCGCTGTCGAGCCAGCTCACCCCATGAGAGCCGATGAAGCTTCCGATGGTCCAGACCGCATGGCCGCCGCCCGCGGCGCCCCGCATTTCGAAACCATAGAACTCTCGGTCTTCGTCCCGCCTCACAGCCGTCTGTAGGACTTGCGCGGTATCGAGCAGGTCGTCCCAGGTCGAGGGCGTGGTCAATCCATAGCGGTCCAGAAGGTCGCGCCGGCACAGCAACATCGATGAGACATTGACGCAGGGGAGCCCAAGCACCGTATCCCCCAGCGAAACCGCCTGCCGGGTCGCCTCGGTAACGTGGTCGAGACCGATCCCGTCCGCCCGCATACGGGGCGCCAGGTCCAAAACGCCGCCCTGCCGCGCCATCTGTTGCAGTATGATCTCATCACAGCAGACAACGTCGTAGGTTGGACGAGCGTCGGTGAACGATCCGATCATGGTTTCGAACATGTGCTCAATCGTGCCGACCCCGACGGTGTCCCAGGACAATTCCGTTGCGATACCCGTCTTCGCCGTGAACTGTTCAAGCGCGGTCGGCAGGTCCTGAAACGGAAACCAGTCTTCCTGATAGACCCTAAGAACGCCGTTTCCCATAAGATCCTCCCTATAGAACGTCCATAATTTCATCCATGTCGATGTCGACGGTGCGCTTGTCCAACACCACTTCGCCGCGCGCCATCGCCACGATCCGGTCGCAGCAATCCAGTACGTGATGGATATTGTGGCTGATGAAAATGCCGGTGATCCCCAGCGCTTTCAGGCCACGCACGAATTCGATGACCTTGTTCGTTTCCTTGACCGCCAGATGGTTGGTCGGCTCGTCAAGAATCATGACTTTGGACTTGAAATGCATGGCGCGCGCGATCGCCACACCCTGCCTCTGGCCCCCTGACAACTCGCCGACCCGCGCGTCCGGCGACCGAAGATGCAGATCGACATCCGCTATGGCTTGAACGCTCTCTTCAGCCATTTTCTTTCGATCCATGACGCCCAAGCCAAACAATGAGAATTTCAGCGGCTCGCGGCCAATGAACAGGTTCCGCGCGATGCTCATAGTGGGCACCATTGAGTTGTATTGGTAGATCGTCTCGATCCCGTGATCCATGGCTGCACGGGGGCTGTCGATATCGGCGCGCTTGCCTTCCATCAGCACTTCGCCCTCGCTGGGCCGCTGCAGCCCCGAGAGAATGTTGATGAGCGTCGACTTCCCGGCGCCATTGTCGCCGATCAGACCCACCGCTTCATTCGGCATGAAGTCCAGAGTGACGCCCTTGATGGCGTGGACGCCCGAATACCACTTGTGCAGGTTCCGTACGGAAATGATCGGTTGGGTCATTTCGACGTTTCCACCTTGATCGACTTGGCGCGCTTGCCGAGCCAGGCGTTCGCGACGACAGCGAGGATCGTCAGGAACCCGATCGCGAATTTGAACCAGTTGGCGTCGACCTGGCTGAGGACTAGGCCATTATCGATCACGCGAATGAGTACGGCGCCGACGACCCCGCCCATCACGGCGCCGATGCCGCCGGCGAGAGCCGTGCCTCCGATAACGGCCGCCGCGACGGCCTGAAGCTCCCATCCCTCGCCGATGGACGGCAACGGCGAGCCAAGCCGCAGCACCTGGATCATGCCGGCGAACCCGGCGAGCATCGAGCACAGCATGAAAGCAGCGATCTTGACCCTGGCGGTCGGGATGCCCATCGCCTTCGCCGCGGGCAAGAACCCGCCCGTCGCTTTGATCCAGTTGCCGAAGTTCGTGTGGCTCATCATCAGGGACGCCAGTATGGCGATGACGGCGAACCAGATGAAGGACATCCGGAACAGGTCGCCGGGACCGACAAACACCGTGAACAGCCAGTTGGGCAGATCGTTCGGCAGAAGCGGCGGGAATCCTCCGGAAATGACGACTGTCAGCGAGCGCGCCATGAACAGCATCCCCAGGGTCGTGATGAAGCTCGGGATGTTGAACTGAATCGTCAGATAACCGTTCACAAAGCCGATCGCCGCGCAAACCAGCAGCCCGGCCAGGAACGCCGGAAAGAACGGCAGACCGTCCGCCAGAAGCACGGCCATCGTCATCGGCATCAACGCGAAAACGGATCCGACCGACAGATCGAATTCCCCCGCGATCATCAGGATCGTGACGCCGATCACCATCAGCCCGATCTCCGGCAGGATACCCAGAATACCGCGAAGGTTGCTTGCACTGAGAAAGACGCCGTCTGAGGCGATCTGGAAGACGATCACCAGCACGATAAGGAGCACAAGCGCTGCAAGCTCAGGCTTTTCCATATAGATTTTAAGCAGTCGCTTCACCGCTGCGCCTCCGAGATTCGCGGGCGCGCCCGGGCGGGTTCAAGTCCGCCCGGACGCATGGTAACTTTAGGTCAGCGAAGCCCTTGGGCCGACAATTCCATGATCGCGTCAGCGTCCACCGGGGTCACAATCCCTTGGCCGGTATCCACATCGGCCGGCGACAGGCCGACCTTGTCCGCCAGATAGGCCTGCATGACAGGAATGAAACCTTGCATGTAAGGTTGCTGATCCACCTGGACCTGGATGTAGCCCGCTTGCATCTGCTGCACGGCCTCCGGGACCAGATCGAAACCGCCCAGGAGCACTTCGCCCGGCGCGACGCCCCGATCGCGCAGCACGCGCGCAACCGCGGCGTGCCAGAAACCAGTGTCGAAATAGGCTGTCGTCTCGGGGTTTGCGTTCAGGTAGGCGCCGACACGGTCAGCCGTTACCGCAAGATCGGTTCCGCTGTCGATGCGCTCATAGCTGATGTCACGATCGGGGTTCGCCGCGATATAGTCGTCCATGAAGGCCATCACGCCGGCGCCGCGCGCTTCGGACCAGTTCTGCCCTGGCGCAGAGATGCCGACCAGAACGCGGATTGGCCCCTCTTCGGGGAAATTCTCGGACATGGCCTGTCCGAGGGAATACCCTGCCGGGACGAAACCCTGACCGACGAAAGCCTGGCGTGCGTTCCCGGCGGCGCCTTCGCTGTCATCCACATTGACGGCGATCACGGTGACGCCGGCTTCACGGGCGCCGGCGACGACGTCGTCGAGGGCGCGGTCGTCGACGATGGAGGTCAGCAACGCGTCTGGATTGCGCGCCAGTGCGGTTTGCATGTTGGCGAGTTGCTGCTCAATCGAGCCCTCGGTTTGCGTGAAGATCATCTGGCAATTGGCCTCGATGCGCTGACAGGCGTCGTCGAAACCGCGCTTCACGGCTTGCCAGAAGGTGTTGGACGCAGACGAGTGGTGGGTGAACACGATGTCCAGCCCGTCGGCCTGAGCGGCGCCGGCCCCGCCAAGAACAAAGGCCGACACGGCCATGGATTTCAGAAGATGTCTCACTTTGGGTCTCCTCCCTTTGGTGATGGGTTTCGGTCAGACGCAGGCTGCGCCCGACAGTCTTCGAAATGAGGTGAATACGCGGTCGAAATCAGGCGCGAGCTCTAGGCCCAGGCCAGGCCCCGGCGGCACGGTGATCCGCCCGTTTGCGACCTCCGGCAAAGCCGTGACCAGATCGCGATACCAGGTCTTGTAGAAGGCGCGGACGCTTTCCTGGAAAAGCGCATTGGGCGCGTTGAGCGACAAGTGCGTCGAGGCGCAGAGTACGACCGGGCCGGTGCAGTCATGAGGCGCGATCGGCAGGTGCCAGGCTTCGGCCATGGCGGCGATCTTGCGCGCCTCCGACAGGCCGCCGCACCAGCTGATATCCAGATTGAAGACCCCCGCCACGCCCGTCTCGATAAGATCCCGAAAGGCCCAGCGCGAGCCAAGGGTTTCTGACGCCGCGATCGGCGCCCGGGACGCTTCGGCATAGCGCTTCAAGCTCGAAAGGCTGTCCATCTTGATCGGATCTTCGTGCCAGAACGTCTCGAAAGGCTCGAGCGCGCGGGCGATCTCGATGGCCGGCAGCAACTGCCACATCAGGTGGAATTCCACCATGATATGCATCTTGTCTCCGACGGCGCTCCGGATTTTCTCGAAGGGCCGGAGCGCGGCTTTCAGGTCCTCGCTCTCGATATGCTGGCCGCGGGTCCGTTCCGCGGCGAGGTCGAAGGGCCAGATCTTCATCGCCGTAACGCCCTCTTCGAGGAGCGAATGGGCCAGTTCGTCGGCGGCGTTCATGAAGGCGTTCAGATCGTCATAGGCCTCCGCCGACTTGGAATTCAGCGCGTAATTTGCGGTATTCTGGCCTGTGGGTTTCTTGATATACTCGGCGCCGGCGCAGGTGTTGTACGTCTTGATGTCGGGCCGGGTGAATCCGCCAAGAAGCTGCGCGATAGGCTGCCCGGTCGCCTTGCCGAACAAATCCCACAGCGCAATGTCGAAGGCGGAGTTTCCGCGTGTCTCGACGCCGGTGGATCTGTATCCCAGATACCCAACCAGATCATTGGACAGCCGATCGATCTCGAGCGGGTTCCGCTCGATGACCTTCGGGGCGAGCGTTTCATGCACGTAGGCCTCGACCGCCTCGGCGCCAAAAAAGGTCTCGCCCAGGCCGATCAGCCCGTCATCCGTGTGGACCTGGAGCCAGACCAGGTTCGGGCGTTCGTCGATTCGAACGGTTTCGACGCCGGTGATCTTCATGGTCGCCTCACGTCAAGCCGGCCAAAAGCAGCGCCTTGGCGCTGTCGTCGAAATGCGCGCTCATCAGGTTGCTCGCCCTCTGGGGATCGCCAGCGTTGATCGCCTCTGCGATGCCGATATGGGTGGCGATCATGGACGCCCGCTCTTCTCCCGGCGCTCGGCTCTTCCAACCGATCGGCCAACTCTGGCGCGACACGCCCTGAAATGCGCCGACGATCACCACGAAGACCGGGTTGCGCGACGCCCGCGCGATGTCGAGATGGAAGGCGAGATCGTGCTCCATCACGAGATCGGCCTGGTCGACATGGGCCTGCATCTCAAGCGCGTGGCGCATGATGGACTCGGCTTCGGCGTCGCTGCGCCGCAAGGCCGCGAGCGTCACGGTCCGCGTTTCGATGGTGCGACGCACGTCGTAGATTTGCTGGACATTGATCTGTTCGGTGATCACGCCGTGTTCGATCATCAGCGACATGGCGCCATGATCGATCGATGCTACCTTGGCGCGCTTGCCGACGCTGAGATCGATCAGCCGCATCGCCGCGAGAGACCGAAAGGCTTCGCGCACGACGGTCCGCGAGATGTTCAGTTCCTTGGCGAGACTGGACTCGCTCGGGAGCTTGTCGCCGGGCCCGAGTTCGTGAGCGCGGATATGCTGCGTTATGACTCCTATGGTTTCCTGAACAAGCCCAGGACCTGCGTCCGGCTTTGCGTCTTGCATCATGAAAGCCCTTACCGATATCACAGCTTAGCTTAAACCTGTATGACAGGTTTATTGATTTTTGCTTTTAGGTTTGATTTAAACTGTTGTCAACAGCAAGATACGGAGCGCCGCCATGGCCGTTGATCTCATCTTCCCCGCCGCGAATACCGTTGGTGAAAGCCTGGTCTGGGACGACCGTCGCCAACGGCTGCTATGGGTCGATATCGTCGGGAAAAAGATCCATTCGCTCGCGCCGGAAAGCGGGGATCTTGAAACCTGGCGCGCGCCCGACTTCGTGACATCAATCGGGCTGCGCGACGATGGCGGCGCCGTCGTTGGACTGACCAAGCAGCTCTGCCTCTGGGACTACGACACGGAGTTCCGTCCTCTGGCGGATATTGAAACCGACCTTCCCGGAAATCGCCTGAATGAGGGCGTCGTGGGGCCTGAAGGCGCCTTCTGGGTCGGCACCATGCAGAACAATATCGGGCCGGACGGCGCGCCGACGGCCATCACCGACCACACTGGCAGACTCTACAGATGCACGGCGCGCGGGGAAGTATTTCTTCTCTCAGAGGAGACGTTCGGCATCACCAACACCTTGGTCTGGGACGATCGCGGAGGCCTGATCACGGCCGACACGCTAAAGAACGAAATCTACCGCTTCGACATCGGCTCAGACGGCTCGAAGCTCGAAAACCGGAAAACGATCGTTTCTCAGTTCGAAAGAGGCCTGCCTGACGGTTCTTGCCTGGATTCGGAAGGCTTCATCTGGAATTGCCGCGTCGTGGGCGGCTCTTGTCTGCTCAGGTTTACGCCGTCCGGCGAACTTGACCGGGTTATCGACCTGCCCTGTACATGGCCCACAAGCTGCGCCTTCGGCGGGAAAAATCTCGACACCCTGTATGTGACGTCCGCCCGATTCACGATGTCGGAGGAACACCTCAACTCTCATCCGCAAGAAGGCGGCTTGTTCGCTGTCGACGCCGGTGTGACAGGCGCGAAATGCAACCGATTTGGCGATAGATCAAGCGATGGGCGCCAAGTCTCCCAACGGCCCGACTTTGATTGACCTTCTCCCTAAAACGGCTCGCCTCGTGTAGCTGGCACAAGCGCCTATACGCGCCCACGAACGCGCCGCGACACACATTCCGAATTATCGTTTAGAATCAATGGGACTGGCGACCCCTAGGGGTCGCTAACCCTACTGTTTTCATTACAGAAAATCGGTACATTTGATAAGTGTGTAAAAAGTGTGTAACACACTATGATTATTATATTTAATTGCTTGAGCCGGAAATCAGCGAGCACTAGCATTCGTGGTAGGTATCGACGACAGCACTGACGCAACAATTATCCAAGGCACCCGAAAGCGATCACGACTTCGGGGTCATTTGCCCAAGCGTTGATTTTGACGCAGCTTTTCGCGCCAACTTCCTACGATTTGCAGCCTCTTTGTAAACTTGTGTCGACTTTGGCGAGGAATGCCCCAATACCGCCATAATTTCATACGGCGAAGCGTCATTTTCCGCCATGTTGATCCCGACTGTTTTACGCATCCCTTGCGTGGCAATGGATGCTCGAACTCCTGCCTCATTCGGCCATTGGACCATCTTTTCTCCAAAACCTCCTGCCGTGAAAGGGTGGCCGTACTCGGTAACAAGGAAAGTCTCGTCACCAGTAGGTGTCACATCGATTGCCTCTAACAGCTTAGGCGAAATCGGAACCGTAACCGGAATAGCGCTTTTGTTTTTCGTCTTCTGCGTGACCTTCTCCCCAATATCCGGGCCATTGCGAACTGGAATTTTCCACCTTTGAATGGACGAAGGAGGAAGACCTATGAAGCGGAAGCGTTTTACTGAGTGAGCAGGACCATGGCCCCGGCGGGGCCACGCAAGCCCGCACAACCAGATCATCGGCGTTCTGAAGGAGAGCGAGGCAGGTGCGAAGACGGATGACATCTGTCGGCGTCACGGCATCAGTTCAGCAACGTTCTATAGCTGGCGGAAGAAGTACGGCGGCATGGATGCCTCTGAGGCAAAGCGACTGCGCGCGCTTGAGATCGAGAACGCCACACTCAAGCGGATCGTCGCGGACCAGATGCTGGACATGTCGTCGATGAAGGAACTGCTGGCAAAAAACTGGTGAAACCCATGGCCAAGCGCAAAGCTGTGGGGTTCCTGATCAGCGAGAAGGGCATGAGCGAACGGCGGGCCTGCCGGATCGTTGGTCTCGCGCGTTCGGTGCAACAGTACCGGCCGATGCCGAAGGATGACGCGTCGGCGCTTGGATACCTGACATCAACGGAGTTCTTGATGAAAACCACCGCGCCAGCGCTTGAGACTCTTGCGGTCTCCACGCTGCCGCTCAACACTCAAACCCAAACGGAAGATTCCAGATACAACCGGCCCTAACAACGGGGGAAGGTCAGGCGGACGAGCCGAGGTCGCTCAGCACGGCGCCGAGATCGCCTTGATTGTTGATCAGGCTAACCGCCGCCTGCGAGGCCAGCGTGGTGAAACCCGCCTGCGCCGCCAGCGCCGCAGCACTGCCTTCCGCCAGGCCCAGCACGCCGAGACTATTGCGCTCCCGAGTGTGGGACGCGTCTAAATGCCAGTCTTTGGAGCGTCGCCACGCACGACGCCTGCCCCATAGCGGCGGCATTGATCATGAGGAGGCAAGAAAGAGCATCAGATCCCGAATAAGCTATCCCTGCGGAAGCGGCGACTGCCAGGTACTTACCGTCTTTGCACAGTCTTTGATGAACAGCACGAACGAATTTTTGCAAGATGAAGGAGAGCGCCTAGCCTGACCATTCAGGATTCAGAAAATCGATGATCTATTTCAAATCTTCTACTATTTATAGTTTTTCAGAAAAGCAGTTTAGAGTTCTATCGATTCATATCTGAACGCTTTTTCTATGATCTCTTCTGGAGTCAATTCGGCGCCTTCAGGAAAGAAGATGTAGTTGGAGATTTCGGGATCGGGACTGATTTCACTGAGCCTAAGAAAAAGAACATCTGTTTCTTTCTCAGAGAGCGTGTCTACCTCCTCGAAGTACTTCTTTAGTAGACGCAACGCTTCTTGCTTTTGTTCCGCCAAACCCATTTCATCGTCCTCTGATATGGTTTAAAGGTGTTCTGATCACCAAATTGTTCATATCGTAAACATTACCTCCTTCTTCCAACGCCTGGCTATGGTCTAATTCGTACCGTTGACGTCCTCCAACTTGTTGCGAAACTGGCGCAAATGGTGCGTTGCCTTTCCGCATTTCACCTAGGCTCAGGACCTATTAATTTATAGCGTTTTGTTTGCGAATATGATTCATCATAGTCAGGAGGACCTGATTATGAGCGATTTATTCTGGCTCAGTGAAGAGCAAGTTGACCGAATGCGTCCGTACTTTCCGCTCTCGCATGGCGTTCCCCGCGTTGACGACCGGCGTGTTCTGAGTGGGATTGCGCATGTGCTTCGCAACGGTCTTCGTTGGTGCGATGCGCCGAAGGATTACGGTC
>JASJDC010000008.1 GCA_030065235.1 Alphaproteobacteria bacterium | reverse complement strand
CCCCGCGGAACCCAGAAGGAACACGTCATCCCCCGCGCCGCCGATCAGCACATCGTCGCCCGACCCGCCGTCAAGCCGGTCCGCGCCCGCGCCGCCATCCAGCACATCCGACCCCCGGCCGCCGCGCAGAACATCGTCGCCGCCCGCGCCGTTCAGAATGTCAGCGCCCCGACCGCCGTCAATCACGTCGGGTTCGTCTGTGCCGTCGATAACGTCTCCGCCTCGGGTTCCCGTAAGATCAGCCATAACCGCGTCTCCGAATGCATCGGTCAAAAAAGCAGCGGATTACAGGCGGATTAAAAACGTCGAACGCGACGGTCGTGCGCACCCCCCTGGCATCCCCCAACGCCACATACGCGCAACGATAGCAGTTCAGATATCGATGCGCTAGTACATACTAACGTACCATTATTCTCGTTTTTAAATTTCAAGTGGCATATATCCCGACCTGTGAAGTCGGACAAGGCTCGCCCGCTGATGCGCTCGAGAAAAGAATAGACCCAAAAAACCTATGGATTTTGCGCTTTAACGGCTTTTGAGTTGGAAACGGTTACGATTCCCGCTTTGTCGGGCAAGAGAAGACCGCAGCGTCGAAGGGCCATCCCGCTTTCGGGAAAAATCACGAATAAATTGTAAATTCGCCGCCACAAATCGAACCGTTGACCACGTGTCATATTCAAGAATCGCCTTGCGCACACCAATATTTCCGCTTTTCAGCTTTTTCAAAACGCAGGATTTGATGACATCCATACGATATTGTTCACGGCGGCGCCGATCGTAAGACTGATCTAATACCCATAAAAAGCAGAGCGTCTATTTTCGTCTTATGGCCCGGGCTCAAAGGCGCGTCGGATTTTCCTCGATCCGATAGTCGCACCGATTTTCTCCCGTCGAATAGCGGCGTTGTCTTGGGTCGAAAACGGCTATTCAGTCGGCCTCT
This sequence comes from Alphaproteobacteria bacterium, assembly GCA_030065235.1. Classification (GTDB taxonomy): domain Bacteria; phylum Pseudomonadota; class Alphaproteobacteria; order UBA8366; family Aestuariispiraceae; genus JASJDC01. Next base: position 239,445 of record JASJDC010000008.1, on the reverse strand, counting down.
TCCAAGGGAGCTGTTTAGAATTAACCACTGAGCAGAGTCAGATATTCATGGGCTACAGGTCTGATCAACAGCGACGTGACGTCGCACGAAATGACGCCGCAAAAGACTAGGCTTCCATCTGATTTCCCGCGATCCGGTTTGCATCGGCTGGTTGGACTTGAGCCGTTGGAGTGCGGCGCTTCAAAACAAGGTCCTTTCGGTCGGCGCCGCGCGATACCGAGTATCTAGAAAATCCGCTCAGAGATGACCTTCGTCGCGCTTGATCGACGTTGCGCCGCCAAAAAAGCCTGTCTCCGCCCGGGCGATTCGGGGCCTCCAATGGCGGTCTAGCATCCTAGGTTTCGCCGAGATGGACCGGTGCGCCCCGGAACGACCGTCTCTCTCTGCGTGTCTTGGAAGACCTTCCTTCGGGTGAGGTGGACATGGGCGCGGGAACCCGCCACACTGTGCGCCCTAATAAAGACAACAACACACCAACAAGCTCATCATTTCTTGGGAGGAACAGTTATGAGTAAAGTGAAAAGGGCGCTTTTGTCGTCCTTGGCTGTCGCCGGCGCGCTGACGATCGGCGCTCAGAGCGGGGTCGCGGACGAGTTCGACGGGGTTGAGGTGAATATCCTGACCCGTCCGGGCCCGGTGATCGCCCAGCGCATTGTCGAGCGCGGCGAGGAATTCACCGAGATGACCGGCGCCAAGATCAATGTCGCCGAGGTCCCGTTCGCCGAATTGTTCCAAAAGCTGCTGACCGACTGGTCAACCGGCACCAACTCCATCGATGTCGGCGTCTTCGCCTCGGGCTGGGCCGTCGAGATGGTCGATGGCGGGCTGCTGCAGGATCTTGACGCGTATGTCGCCGCGGATCCTGACATCAATATCGATGATATCGCGCCTTATTTCCGGGAGTATAACCAGAAGATCGGCGGGAAAACCTATCTGATCACGCTGGATGGCGATTTCCAGATGCTTTACTACCGGCGCGACGTTCTGGAGCAGTTGGGCAAAGAGCCGCCGCGGACCTGGGCCGAGTATATGGATGTCGCCGCGGCCGCGCACGGCACGGATATGAACGGGGATGGCGAGCCGGATTTTGGCTCCTGCATCTTCAAGAAGCGGAACGCGCAATCCTATTTCGCCGTGATGTCGATCGCCGCCGCCTATGTGCAGACGCAAGGCACCGGCGAAGGCATCTTCTTCGATCCTGAGACCATGGCGCCGAAGGTCAATAACGAAGCCTGGGCCGAAGCGTTCCGCGTCTATAAGGCGACCGGCGAGTACGGTCCGCCGGACGAATTGAACCACGATATCGGCGATACGCGCGCCTTGGTCCAAGGCGGCCGTTGTGCGCTGGCGATCGATTGGGGCGATATCGGCCCATTGTCGATCGACCCGTCGGGCGCGCCGATCAAGGATAAGATGGGCGCCGTCATCATGCCCGGCACGCCGCGGGTTCTGGACACCGCCACCGGAAAACTGGTCGATTGCGACGCGTCGCGCTGCCCGAACGCGACCGACGGGATCAACTTCGCGCCCTTCGCGGCGTTCGGCGGCTGGTCCGGCGCGATCAATAAGAACGCCGACGAACGGACCAAGGAAGCAGCCTACAAGTTCCTGTCCTACATGAACCAGGCGGCGCAATCGAATGTCGATGTGACGATCGGTTGGACCGGCTACAACCCGTATCGCAACTCTCAACTCGACAATCTAGAGCCCTGGGTCGAGGCGGGCTTCAGCCAAGAATTCGCCGAGAATTACCTGGGCGCGATCAAGCAGAGCCTGAACCACCCGAACATGGCGTCCGACATCCGCGTTCCCGGCGCGGCGCAGTATACAAGCCAGATCCTGGACCGTGAACTCGCCCGCTTCCTGGCGGACGAAATCACGGCGGAGCAGGCGGTCGCCAACATCGAGGAAGCGTGGGAGGAAGTGACCGAGGATTTCGGCCGCGACTCCCAGCAGACCATGTACAAACTGTCGCTCGGCGTGACCAACTAACGGGCGAGGGACAGACCGTATCGTCTGAAACTGTACCGTGACGACAGTCGACCCATCCGGCGCCGATCCGATCGGCGCCGGTCCGGTTGCGGCGGGCCGGCCGGCGCGTAAAGCCTCGGCCGCCCTGCCGCGTTCGTTCAAGGAGCGTCCGCCTGGTCCGGGCGCGCGCTTCTCTGAATGGCTCGATGCGCAGGCAAAGACCCTGTTCATCATGCCGGCCGTGACCCTTATTCTGATCTTTTCGGTGTTCCCGCTGGTCGCGAGCATCGTCATCGCCTTCGGCCGCGTGCGGCTGCGCGGCGGCGGCTACACCTATCGATTTGTTGGATTAAGAAATTTCGAGAAACAGCTTTTCGGCTCCGAGCAGTATCATTTTCTGGGCGTTTTCACTGAGATCTCCGTGTTCGGTTGGATGATGATCATCGGCGCCGCCGTATTTCTGATCTGGTGGCTGATCCGCTATGTCAGGCGCAAGTTTTGGTGGCTGGGCTTCATTGGAAGACTGATCACCGCCTCGCTCGCCTTCGGTCTGGTCGCCCTGTTCGCTGCCACCACGGCCAGCGGCAATCAATTCGGCACCCTCGGCGTAACGCTGCTCTATGTCGGTATCGGCTGTTTGGTGCAATTTTCGATTGGCTTGGGGTTGGCGCTGCTTTGTTCGCAGCCAATCCGCGGCAAAACCTTCTTCCGGGTCACCTTCTTCGTGCCGCTGATGATCACGCCGATCGGCATCGGCTACGCCTTTCGCATGCTGGCCGATACTCAGAAAGGCCCGTTCGCGCCAGCCTGGCAGTGGGTCGGGCTGGGCGATTTCTCGTGGGCGACAGATCCATGGGCGGCGCGCAGCATCATTGTGCTGGCGGATTCCTGGCAATGGATTCCCTTCATCTTCGTCGTGCTCCTGGCGGCGCTGGAGAACACGCCCAAGGATTATGTCGAAGCGGCGGAGGTTGACGGCGCCGGCGGCTGGCAAATCTTCCGCGAGATCACCTGGCCGCAGATCATGCCGGTCGCCGCCACCGTGATGCTGATCCGCGTCATCGAAGGGTTCAAACTGGTCGATCTGCCGAACATCATGACATCCGGCGGTCCGGGCATCGCCACCGAATCCATGACGCTGCACGCGCTGTTCGCCTGGCGCTCGCTCGATCTTGGTCAGTCGGCGGCGATTTCCTATCTGCTGCTCTTCGTGACCGTGGTGATCTGCGTCTCCTTCTTCAACATGGTGGTCTTGGCAAGGGCGCGAAACACATGAGCGACGCCATGGAACAGCATCAGCGGCGCTCGCTGCTGACCCGGTTGTTTGAGCCGCCGAGCATTGGGGTGATGGCGCCAGGGACGTCGCTGATCGTCTATGGTTTGTTGGCGTTTTGGACCGCGTTCGTCCTGTTCCCGATCTATTGGGTTCTGATCACCTCGTTCAAGGATGCGCTGACGGTCAATACCGGCCCGTTTTATCTGCCCTGGGTGGATTTCAAGCCGGGCCTTCACGCCTGGCGCGAGCTCTTTCAGATCGATTATGAGGACACGCTCAGCGCCTTCCTCAACTCGATCATCATTGCGCTGGCCTCGACCGCGCTCTGCGTACTGGTCGGTTCAATGGCGGCCTATGCGCTGGCGCGGATGGAATATCGGCCGAAATTCGGGCTGATCTTTCTCTTCGTTCTAATCATGGTCGGCGCCGCGGCCGCGGTCGGTTTTCTCGGTCAGGACTGGCGGCTGGCTTTCGCCGTCGCGCTCGCCTTGTTCGTGCTCTTGGCGCGCGCCGTCGGCCGCTATTTCAAACGCGCCGTCGGCAATGGCGACATCCTGTTCTGGATGATCTCGCAGCGCATCCTGCCGCCGGTCGTGACCGTGGTGCCGGTCTATATGATGTTCCAAGCGGTTGGGTTGCTCGACACGCACGCGGCCCTGATCATCGCCTATGCGGTGGTGAATCTGCCGATCGTCGTTTGGCTGATGCATGATTTCTTCGCGACCATTCCGATCGACCTGGAGGAAAGCGCGCAATTGGACGGGGCTTCGCGGCTCACCACATTTTTTGAGATCGTGCTGCCGCTCGCCAAGACCGGTCTGGCGGCGACCACTCTGCTGACGCTGATCCTGGCTTGGAACGAGTATCTTCTGGCGATCTTCCTCTCGACCACGCGCGCGCAAACCATGCCGATCCTGGTCGCGGCGATGAATGCGGGCGAACGCGGCATCCTGTGGTGGAACATGTCTGTCGTAATCATCGTGATGATCATCCCGGTCGTCTTGATGGCGATCGTTCTGCAGCGGTTCATTTCAAAAGGCATTTTGGTGGGAGCGGTGAAAGGATGAGCGACGCACGGCGCTTGCAGATCGAGAAGCTCAACAAATTCTACGGTCCCGTTCATGCGGTGAAGGATCTGTCGATCACGGTGGAGCCCGGCGAGTTCCTGGTCCTGCTCGGCCCGTCCGGCTGCGGCAAGACGACGGCCTTGCGGATGGTGGCGGGCTTGGAGACGGTCAGCGCCGGCTCGATCCGGCTCGGCGACGACGACGTGACCCATGTCCTGCCGAAATACCGGGATGTCGCGATGGTGTTCCAATCCTACGCGCTTTACCCGCATAAGACCGTCGCCGAGAATATTGGCTTTCCGCTAAAAGTGCGGGGCGTCTCGCCCGCCGAACGCGACGCGGCGGTGCGCGACGCCGCGGGCCAAGTCCATATGGAAACCTATCTCGACCGCTATCCCAGGCAGCTCTCGGGCGGTCAGCGCCAGCGCGTCGCCCTGGCCCGCGCCATTGTCCGCCGGCCGTCGGCCTTCCTGATGGACGAGCCCTTGTCCAATCTCGACGCCAAGCTGCGCGGCCATATGCGGGCGGAACTGAAACATATGCAGCACGAATTGGGCGTCACCACGATCTATGTCACCCATGATCAGATCGAGGCGATGACACTGGCCCATCGGGTCGCGATCATGTCGGACGGCGTGTTGCAACAGCTTGGGCCGCCGCGTGAGGTCTATAACAATCCCGCCAATCTCTTTGTCGCCGGCTTCATGGGCTCGCCGCCGATGAATTTCGTGCATGGCGAGATCAATAACGGCCGGTTCCGCTCCGACGGCGTCGATCTGGCGTTGAGCGACGCCAACGCGCCCTCCGGCGCCGCGGTGTTGGGCTTCCGTCCGGAAGACGCCGCTGTGGGCCCCGCCGGCGAAGGCCGGTTCGACGGCGGCGTCTACGCCTCGGAGCTAACCGGCGATCAGACCCTGGTCACAGTCGCGCTGGGCGACGAAACCACGCTGGCCGTGAAAATGCCAAAGGATTACGAGACCGAATATGACAGCGTCGTCTCGGTCCAGTTTCCCGCCAACTCCGCTTTTCTGTTTGACGCCGACAGCGGCGCCCGATTGTCGACGGGTTTGAAAGGGTAGACATTCCCGTCAATCGCCTCGAACTCTTGCTGCGCTGATCGTCCTGATGATCGGCTACACGATCGTTCAGGTCATCCAAAAAACCGGAGCCGTCCAGCCATCTCCGCCGACATGGGAGGCGCCGTGCGACGCGTGATCTGGGACGCCTACACGATCCCCCCGCCGCCGGGGCCGGAGGCGGGGCGGGCGGCCGCAACTTGGGCGCGATAGCCGGATTTGCGGTAGGTCGAGACCGGGTCGATGGCGGCGCCGGCCTGATGTCGGGCCATGGCGAGGATCGGCTCGACATCGGTGCGGAAACCCTGTTTCAAGGTCTGGGCCGCCATCAGCGCGTCATTCTCTTCCTGAAAGGCCGACAGGCAATCCCGGTCGACGCATAGCGCCTGCAGATAGGCGCGCTGCACTTCGACAGCGCTGGTCATCAAGCTTTCGATCGGGTCGGTTACATTGTGCGACTGGTCAAGCATATGGGCGGGATCGAATCCGGGCGCGTCTTTCAGTTCCGCATCCACCAGCTCATTGAATACCAGAAACAACCGAAACGGGTCGATAGAGCCGGAATCCAGATCGTCGTCGCCATATTTCGAATCGTTGAAATGGAAGCCGCCCAACTTTCGGAACTGAATCAGGCGGGCGACGATCATTTCGATATTCACATTCGGCGCATGATGGCCGAGATCGACCAGACAGAAAGCGCGATCGCCCAGCTCCGTCGCGATTAGATAGTTGGTGCCCCAATCCTGCACCACGGTGGAATAGAAGGCGGGTTCGAACATCTTGTGTTCGGTGAACAGCCGCCAATCCTCCGGCAAAGCCCCATAAATCTCACGCATCGAGTCGAGATAACGCTCGAAAGCAATGGTCATATTGACCTGGCCGGGGAAGTTCGAGCCGTCGCCGACCCAGACTGTCAGGGCTTTGGACCCAATCGCCTCGCCGAAGGTGATACAGTCTTGGTTGTGGGCGATCGCCTGGTCACGCACCGCCGGATCGCTGTGACTGAGAGAGCCGAACTTGTAGGAAAGCGGTTGGCCTGCCTGGTCTTGGAACGTGTTCGAGTTCATGGCGTCGAAGCCGAGATCGAGCGCTGCGGCCTTCTCGCGCAAGTCCGCCGGGTCGTCGGCTTTGTCCCAGGGAATGTGCAGCGACACCGCCGGCGTCGCCTTGGTCAATTGCTGGATGACCGAACAATCGTCAAGCTTGTCGAAAACATGGCGCGGTTCGCCCGGACCCGGAAATCGTGCGAAGCGTGTGCCGCCGGTGCCCACGCCCCAAGATGGGATCGCAACGCCGAACGCGGCGACCTTTTGCGTCAGCCCCTCGATATCCTTGCCGCGCCGCGCCAGAGCCTCGCCCAACGCGTTATAGTCCGCCTGTAGCGCCGCGAGGGACGCCGCGTTCTCCGCCTCGATCAGCCCGCCATCGATTTTCAGATCCATCACCGTCTCTCCGCCCTATTAAATGTCTCACGCGTGTTTCGCTGCGCTCAACCGCTCCGACAGGGCGGCGAACGATCGCCGGGCCGCAGTCGCGGCCTTGCGGAGAGTTCGAACTTCGTTTCTCACTCTCCGTCCCTAGCGCGTAAAACTCTGCACGTTGCCGGCGTCGACATTCAAGATGTTTCCAGTCGATTTCGCCGATTGTTCGGAGAGGAAGAAATAGACCCCGGCGGCGATATCTTCCGGATAGACGCTGCGCTTCAACAAAGAGCGTTTGCGATAATGCTCCTCCAACGCGTCGGGCGCCATATTATAGGCCGCCGCCCGCTGTTCGCGCCATTCGCCCTGCCAGATCCGCGAGCCGCGCAGGACAGCGTCCGGATTCACCGTGTTGACCCGAATGCCAAGCTCGGCCCCTTCCAGCGCAATGCACCGGGCCAGATGCAGCTCCGACGCCTTGGCCGTGCAATAGGCGGCCGCGCCGGGCGAGGCGGCGAGTGCGTTCTTCGACGCGATGAAGACCATGGACCCGCCGATCCCCTGATCCTTCATGATCCGGAACGCCTCACGTGAGGTCAGGAAATAGCCGGTCGCCAGGATATCCATGTTGCGCCGCCAGTCCTCCAGCGTCGTATCGACATAGTCCGACGAAGAGGAGATGCCGGCGTTCGAGACGAACAGATCGAGGCCGCCATATTCCGCCATGGCGCGTTCGAACGAGGCTTGCACCGCCGCCTCGTCCCGCACATCGAAGGCGACGGTGCGCAGGACATCCTTGGAATACTCCGCCGACAAGGCGTCTTGCGCCGCGTCGAGCGCGGCCTGATCGACATCGGCAAGGACAACGCAAGCGCCTTCCGACAACAAACGCCGCGCGGTCGCCTGGCCGATGCCGCCGGCGCCGCCCGTGACCAGTGCGATATGGCCGGCCAGACTCTTCGGCTTTGGCATGCGCTGCAGCTTTGCTTCCTCGAGCAGCCAATACTCGATATCGAAGGCTTCCTGCTCATCCAGCGCGATATAGGCGTCGACCGTCGAGGCCCCGCGCATGACATTGATCGCGTTGATGTAGAATTCACTGGCGATGCGTGCGGTCGCCTTGTCCTTGGCGAAAGACAGCATGCCGACGCCGGGGATTAGATAGATCACCGGGTTCGGGTCGCGCATGCCGGGACTGTCGGGGCGCCGGCAGCGTTCGTAATAGGCGGCGTAGTCTTGTCGATACGCCTCCAGCAGCGAATCGAGCTGCGCGGCTACAGGATCGACATCGTCGGCCCCGTTCAAGCCGGGCAGGACGAGCGGCCGGATCTTGGTGCGCAGGAAATGATCGGGGCACGAGGTCCCTAGGGCGGCGAGCGGCTCCAGTTCCTTCGCGTTCACAAACTCCATGACAGCGGGACTGTCATCGAAATGGCCCACCATCTTCTGATTCTGCGAAATCCGTCCGCGGATCAACGGCATTAGGCGCGCCGCCGCCGAACGACGCATTTGCGCCGGCAGCGAGTCGCGCACTGGGCCGCCAAACACGGGCGCGCCGGCGCTCTTCTCGTCGAACCAGGCGATGGCCTTGTTAATGACTTCCAAGGTCGTCTCATAACAGTCTTGGGACGTATCGGCCCAAGTGAATAAGCCGTGGCCTTCCAGCACGACGCCCTTGGCATTCGGGTTCGCTTCCGAAAACTGCCGCAACTCAACGCCCAGTTGAAAGCCTGGGCGGCGCCAAGGCAGCCAGCCGATGGCGTCGCCATAGACCTCGCGGGTCAGCGCCTTGCTATTGGACGTGGCGGCGATGGCGATCACCGCGTCCGGATGCATATGGTCGATATGCTTCCGCTCGATATAGGCGTGAAGCGGCGTATCGATCGACGCGGCGCGTGGGTTCAGATTGAAGGTGCAGTGCGGTAGATAGCCGACCATCTCATCTTCATGCTCAGCGCCGCGATAGAGCCCATGCAACGCATCGAGCTTGTCCTGATAGAGCGTGGCGAACCCGCTGAGATCCATCGAGCCGACATCGCCGCCGGAGCCCTTGACCCACAAAACCCGCGTGTCTGCGCCGCTGATCGGGTCGGGCGCGCTGACTTTGGCGGAGGTGTTGCCGCCGCCGAAATTGGTGATGCGCTTGTCCGACCCCAACAGGTTGGAACGATATAGCAGCAGTTCCGGTTCGGTCATTCCCGCCGCCTTATTCGTATCCCACAAGGACTCGAGCAGTCCGGTGTCCGGTGTGATTCGTTCCGCGACTTTCATCATCTCTTTCCTGCTTAGCTTGTGCCGAACCGAGAGCCGGCTCCCATGATCCCGATCGAAGCGCCGGTTCCGTCGCCCCAGATTTGGCCGTCCATGCGCTCGGCCGTTTCGGGTGGCGGACGGTAGGTGCCTCCAAAGCCCGGTGTCAATCACAATCTATCAAAATCCTTCATTTTGCGTCGCAATATGGCGTGTTGCGCTGCAATAATGAAAGAAAATGACATTTTTTGATTGACGGAAACGGTTTTCTGGCAGAATTGTCAAAACCGTAGGAGCGATTATGCACGAAATTGAACGGCACAGACTGATCCTGGATGCGGTGGAGAGCCAACCTGTGGTCACGCTTGTTCGGCTGGTGGAGCTGACCGGCGCGTCTGAGGCGACGGTCCGTCGAGACGTCAACGCGTTGCATCTGGAAGGGCGGCTGCGCAAGGTGCGCGGCGGCGCCGAGGCGGTGAATCCGCCGCAGCAATCCGCGATCCTCGGTCGCCCCTTCTCCATCAACCAGACTGAGAATGCGGCGGAAAAGCGCTCCATCGCCAAGGCCGCGGCGGCGCTCTGCAAAGATGGCGAGTCGATCATCATCAATGGCGGATCGACGACCTACCAGATGACCGAATTCCTGGCCGGTTCGCGGATGCAAATCCTGACCAATTCCTTTGCGATCGCCGAACATCTGGTGCGGCAATCGCGGAACACCATCACTGTGCCAGGCGGCGCCGTTTATCGCGAGCATGAGATTATCCTCAGCCCGTTCGACAATGACGTGACCCGGAATTTCTACGCCGCCCGCATGTTCATGGGCGCGCACGCGATTGGCCCACACGGGGTGATGGAGGCGGACCCGCTGCTGATCCAGGCCGAACAGAAGCTGATCAATCAGGCGGACGCGCTGATCATCATGGTCGATTCCGGAAAGTTCGCGAAACGATCCAGTCTGATTCTGTGCGGTCTGGAGCGGGTGCATACGCTGATCACCGACAGCGGAATCAGCCGGCGCGATGCGAAGATGGTCGAGGACGCGGGCGTGCGCCTGATTATCGCTGAGGACATTTCGGACGCGAAAGGCGGCGCGACGTCGGCGGCCTAGCGCCGCGATGTCGCGCCGTCTGAATGGTTTTCAATAGAAGCAACACCCAAGGGAGGACGACATGAAGCTTCTTAAAACACTGGCGGCGTCGACGGCGCTGGCGATCGGGCTCGGCGCCGCCGCGGCCCAGGCTGAGACGGTGCGCATTGGCCTGGTGGTCAAGGCGCTCGGCATCGGCTTTTTCGAGGCGGCGAACCAAGGCGCCCAGGATGCGGCCAAGGAATTGGGCGATGTCGAGGTCATCTATACCGGCCCGACCAGCACCACCGCCGAAGGCCAGATTGAGGTGATTAACAGTCTGATCGCCCAGCGGGTGGATGCGATCGCGATTTCGGCGAATGACACGGACGCCCTGGTTCCGGCCCTGAAACGCGCCATGGATCGCGGCATTACGGTGATCAGCTGGGATTCCGGCGTCGCGCCGGAAGGCCGCTCGGTCCATCTGAACCCATCATCCAACGCGCTGATCGGCAATATGTGCGTGAAGATGGCGGCCGACGTTCTGCCGGACGGCAAGGGCGATGTGGCGATCCTCAGCGCGACGCCGACAGCCACGAACCAGAATATCTGGATCGAGGAAATGAAGAAGGTCCTGCCGAACTATCCGGGCGTCAACCTGGTCACGACCGTCTATGGCGATGATCTGGCGGATAAGAGCTACCGCGAGACCCTGGGTTTGCTGAAGAGCCATCCTGAGGTCAAGGCGATCATCGCGCCGACCTCGGTCGGCATTGTCGCCGCCGCCCAGGCCGTGGCGGACGAGGGCAAGATCGGCGAGGTGATGGTCACCGGTCTTGGCCTGCCGTCCGAGATGGCCGGTCATGTTCAGAGCGGCGCGTCGAAAAGCTTCGCGATCTGGAACCCGATCGACCTCGGCTATTCGGCGACCATGATCGCTTATAACCTGGCGACCGGCAAAGCGACGGCCGAGCCCGGCGGGACGATCCCGATGGGACGTATGGGCGACCTGACGCTGGACGAGAATCTGGACGGCGCCATGGCCGACCCCTTCGTCTATGACGCGTCGAACGTCGAAGAATTCGCGAAAATCTTCTAAACCGAACTCCAGCCTGGCCGGCGCGCGCCACCCCCTGTTCGACGAACAGGCGCGCGCCGGCCGCTTTCTTGGGGCTCTCAAGAGGGCCCGGGTTCCAGGGATTTCCAACCATGGCCATGGATGAAGAAGACGGCGCGCCGGTCCTACGCATGCGCGGGATCGGAAAGCGGTTTCCGGGCGTCGTTGCGCTTCAGGAGGTTGATCTCGCGCTTTATCCTGGGCAGGTGACGGCGCTGGTCGGCGAGAACGGCGCCGGCAAATCCACGCTCGTTAAGATCCTCTGCGGCGTCTATCAGCCCGATTCCGGAGAGATCGAACTGGCCGGCGAGACGGTGCGACTTAACTCCGCCGAACAGGCGATGCAACTTGGCGTCAGCGTCATCCATCAGGAAACCGTGCTGTTCGACGAACTCTCGGTTACCGAAAACATCTTTCTCGGCCAACAGATGCGCAACCGGCTCGGCATGCTCGACTGGCCGACGATGAAGAAACGCGCGGTCGCCATCCTTCAGGATCTGGAAGCCGACATCGATCCGGATGCGAAGCTGCGCGATCTCGGCATCGCCCAAAAACACTTGGTCGCCATCGCGCGCGCGCTCAGCGTTGATTCCCGCATTGTGGTGATGGACGAACCCACCGCCGCCCTGTCCTGGAAAGAGATCGAAGAACTCTATGCGATCGTCGAGAAGCTGAAATCCGAAGGCAAGGCGATCCTGTTCATCAGTCATAAATTCGAAGAGATCATCCGTATCGCCGACAACTACACGGTGTTCCGCGATGGCGTTGTCGCCGGATCGGGCCAAGTCGCCGATACGACGCAGGATGCGCTGATCGCCCTGATGGTGGGCCGCAAAGTCGATCAGATCTTCCCGAAACAAATGGTCGAAATCGGCGAAACCGTGTTGGAAGTGCGCGGCCTGAGCCACCCGACCGAGTTCGCTGATATCAGCTTCACCGTGCGACGCGGCGAAATCCTCGGATTCTACGGCCTGGTCGGCGCCGGACGCAGCGAGCTGATGCAGGCGCTGTTCGGCGTGACCCGGTTCTCGACAGGCGAGGTCGTCCTAGACGGCGCGCCCGTCACCCTGAAATCGCCAAGCGACGCGGTGAAGCGGGGCATCGTCTATGTGCCGGAGGAACGCCAGCGCCAAGGCGCGGTCCTGCCTCTGCCCATTTTTCAGAACATCACGCTGCCGTCGCTCGGCCGGCTGTCCCGCAACGGACTTTTGGAACTCGCCCAAGAATTCGACTTGGCCCGCCAATATGCAGCGCGCCTGGAGTTGAAGGCCGCCAGCCTGTCGCATCCGGTGAACACCCTGTCTGGCGGCAATCAGCAGAAGGTGGTGATCGCGAAATGGCTGGCGACCGAGCCGCGCGTGATCATTCTCGATGAGCCGACCAAAGGCATCGATGTGGGTTCCAAGGCCGCGGTGCACGGCTTCATGAGCGAACTCGCCCGCCAGGGCCTGTCGGTCATCATGGTCTCATCCGAAATCCCGGAAATCCTCGGCATGTCGGATCGGATCGCCGTGATGCGCGAAGGGCGGATCGTCGACACGGCGCCGCGCCAGGAAGCCGACGCGGAGTCGCTGATCCGGATGGCGATCGGCGCGACGCAAGAAGCAGGCGTGGACGCAGCATGATGGCCAAAGCGTTGAAGAACCGCGATCTGCTGCTGGGCCTCGTCCTGATCGCCTTGGTGCTTGCGATCGCCGCCCGGTTTCCGGGCTATATCACACCGACGAACCTGGAGGGGATCTTCACCGACACCTCGATCCTGATCATTTTGGCGCTCGGCCAGATGCTGGTGATCCTGACCCGCTGCATCGATTTGTCGGTCGCCTCCAATCTGGCGCTGACCGGCATGATCGTCGCCATGGTGAACGCCGGCGCGCCGGACCTGCCGCTGGCCGCCCTGGTCCTGCTGTCGGCGCTGATCGGTTTGGGGCTAGGCTCTATCAACGGGGTCTTGGTCTGGACGTTGGGCATTCCGCCGATTGTCGTGACGCTCGGTACGCTGGCGGTCTACCGCGGCGTGATTTTCGTCGTCTCCGACGGCGAATGGGTGAACGCCCATGAGATGAGCGAGGTCTTTCTCAACACGCCGCGAATCCTGTTCCTCGGCCTGCCGATATTGGCCTGGGTCGCGATTCTGTTCGTTTTGATCGTTGCGGTGTTCCTGCGCTGGACCCGGACGGGACGCGCCTTCCTCGCCGTCGGCGGCAATCCGACCGCCGCCGTCTATGCCGGTCTCGATGTCGGGCGCACGCAATTCCTCGCCTTCAGCATTTCCGGCCTGTTAAGCGGGATTTGCGGCTATCTCTGGGTCTCGCGCTATGCGGTCGCCTATGTCGATGTCGCGCGCGGCTTCGAGCTCGAGGTCGTCGCTGCCTGCGTCATCGGCGGAGTCAGCATCGCCGGCGGCATCGGCACCGTGACCGGCGTCGTGCTGGGCGCGCTATTCCTGGGCGCGGTGAAGAACGCCCTGCCGGTGATCGGGATTTCTCCGTTCTGGCAACTGGCGATCTCCGGCACGGTCATCATCGTGGCCGTCGTCATCAACGCGCGCCAGGAAAAGACCGCCGGCAAACTGATCCTGCGCGATTCGCACAGAACCCATTGATGCGTGAAGAAACGAGCGGAACGACCCCATGACCATGCTGTATGACGCCACGCGATTTGCGGTCCCGGACCGGCTGGAGACGGGCTGGAAGCCCCGGCTGCTGCGCTGGGAGACATTGCTGCTGGCGGTGGCGGCGGCGATCTTCACCTTCAACGCCCTGTCCTCGCCCTATTTCCTCGACCCGTGGAGCCTGTCGGACGCGACTTTCAACTTCACCGAGAAGGCGACGATCGCGCTGGCCATGGCGCTGTTGATCATCGCCGCCGAGATCGACCTATCGGTGGCCTCGATCATCGCGCTCTGCTCGGTCGCCATGGGCGCCGCAGCGGAAGCCGGCGCCGGCACGGGCGTCCTGGTCCTGATCGGATTGGGCGTGGGGGCGCTGGCCGGGGCCTTCAATGGGGCGCTGGTCACCGGGTTCGGCCTGCCGTCGATCGTGGTCACAATCGGCACGCTCAGCCTGTTCCGCGGCCTCGCCTATGTGGTGCTCGGCGACGGCGTCTATAAGAACTATCCGGATTCCTTCGCCTTTTTCGGCCAAGGCTATGTCTGGTGGGTGCTGTCGTTCGAATTCGTGTTGTTCCTAGCGCTCGCCGTCGTCTTCGGCGTGGTTCTTCACAAGACTTCCTTCGGGCGCTGGATCTACGCCATCGGCAACAATCCGACCGCCGCGCGCTTCAGCGGCATTCGGGTCGAACGGGTCAAGTTCCTGCTTTTCGTTCTATCCGGCCTGATGGCGGGACTGGCCTCGGTCATGCTGACCAGCCGTGTCGGCTCGACCCGGCCGTCGATCGCGTTTGGTTGGGAGTTGGAGATCGTCACCATGGTCGTGCTCGGCGGCGTCAGCATCCTCGGCGGTTCCGGCTCGATTCCTGGCGTCGTCATCGCCGCCTTCGTGATGGGGTTGGTGACCTTCGGGCTCGGCCTTTTGAACGTGCCGGGCATCGTCATGTCCATCGTCATCGGCGTCATGCTGATCAGCGTCATCGCTTTGCCGATCCTGTGGCGACGGCTGCAAGGGAATTGAGGGGCGCCGGCATGATGGAGAAATACGCCTTCCGAATGCGGCTCTTCCCGGGCATGCGCGATGAGTACAAACGCAGGCATGACGAAATCTGGCCGGACCTGGTCGATCTGCTGCGACAGGCCGGTGTGATGGATTATTCGATCCATCTGGATGAAGAGACGGGCGCCTTGTTCGCCGTACTGTGGCGGCGCACGGACCACCGCATGGAGGATCTTCCATCCCATCCTGTCATGCAGCGCTGGTGGGCCCATATGGCCGACATTATGGAGAGTGACGAAAGCGGCGCACCTGTGGTGACGCCGCTGTCGACCGTATTTCATATGGAGTAGGCCTGTGGCCATCATCCAGCTCGATGTCGGCAAGACCAATGTGAAACTGGTCCTGGCCGATGCAGAGACCGGCGCGGTCCTGGATCAACGGTCGATTCCGAACCAACCGGACCAGTCCGGCGCCTATCCTTGTTTCAGGACCGAGGCGCAATACGAATGGATGGTCTCGGCGCTGCGCGACTTCGCTCAAGCGGCGACCGTCACCGATATCGTCCCGGTCGCCCACGGCGCCGCTGTCGCCGTTTTGGACGAGGGTGGCCTTGTCCTGCCGATCCTCGACTACGAGCATCCAGGACCTGACGAAGCGGCAGCCGCGTGGCGGCGGCATCGACCGGATTTCAACCGCTCCTTCTCACCGGAATTGCCGGGCGGACTGAACTTCGGGCTTCAACTGTTCTGGCTCGAGAAGCGCTTCCCCGACCAATTCGCAAACAGCCGCTTCATCCTGCCCCTGCCGCAATATTGGGCCTGGCGCCTGTCCGGCGTCGCCGCCTCGGAAGCTACATCCTACGGCTGCCATTCCGACCTTTGGGATATGCGCGCCGGCAGGCTGGCCGAGTTGACGGATCATGCGGGTTGGAGCGACCGCATTCCGCCGTTCCGCAACGCTTGGGACGTACTCGGCCCGATCACCCCGAAACTCGCCGACGCGACCGGACTGCCGCCGGATTGCCGCGTCCGCTGCGGAATCCATGACAGCAACGCCTCGCTGCTGCCGTGGCTCGATACGCAGGAAGCGCCATTCGCCGTGGTCTCGTCCGGCACCTGGGCGATCATCTTCGCGGTCGGCGGTTCCTTGGATGGGCTGGACCCAAGCCGGGACTGCCTCGCCAATGTCAATGTCCATCGCGACCCTGTGCCCTGCGCCCGGTTCATGGGCGGACGCGAATACGACCTGCTTGTCGGCCGGGATACCGCAGTCCGGTCGGACCCGGCCCTGATCGAACAGGTTGCGGCGGAGGGCGGCTATATCGAGCCGTCGCTGGTCGCAGGAGTCGGCCCCTTTGGCGATCGCGCCGGCGGCTGGACGTGCGACCCGGACACCCTCGACCCGGTTTTGCGGAAGACCGCCGCCGGCTATTACATCGCGCGGATGACCGCCGAGTGCCTAAGCCTCACCAGCGCCGCGGGGCCGATTATTGTCGAGGGGCCGTTCGCCGATAACCGAACCTATATCCCAGCGCTGGCGCGTTTGACCGGCCGCCCGGTCCTGCCCGCCAACTCGTCTGGCGGGACCCTGGCTGGCGCCCTGGTTCTCTGCCGACGCTGACGCGCACCTTGACAGAAAGCGGCGCTTGGCGCCGGTATCAGGCGTTCGACACGGCTAAGACGGCGACGCAAATGTCAGGTCAGGACAATCGGCGCAACAAGGGCGGGCGCGCGGCGGATGACGGCTTCCACCGCCGCATGGTCGACCGCATCACGATCGGTATCTTCCGGTCGACCCTTGACGGGCGCTATATATCGGCGAACCCGGCCGGTTTCCATATGCATGGCTACGAGTCAGAGCAAGCATTCCTGGACGCTGTCCAGGATATTGGCCGGGAAATCTATGTCGAACCCAGCGATCGGGAAAAGGCTCAGCGGGATATCGCTCGTGAGGGCCGCCTCGAGCCGTTTGAATGCGAAATCTACCGCCATATAACACGCGAACGAGTCTGGACCCGACAGCAACTCGCTCTGTACACCGACCCCGCGACCGGCGAATGTTGGCTTGAGGAGCATGTCGAGGATATCGACGCCCGCATGCGGGCCGAGCAGGAATTACACACGAACGAACAAAGATTCCGGGACTTTACCGAAGTGGCCGCGGATTGGTCATGGGAACAGGATAAGGATCTCAACTTTTCATGGATTTCCGACCGGTTTCGGGAATTGACAGGCACCGACCCGGCAAGCTCCTACGGCAAACCGCGCCGCGCCTTCCTAATTGACGATGTCGACGAAGCCGTCATCGCCGAGCATGAAGCGGTCCTGAACGCGCGCAAACCCTTCACCGATTTCCGCTATCCCCGACTTCTTGCCGACGGCAGAGAGGTCGTTCTCAGCGTCAGCGGCAAACCAATCTACGACGACGACGGCGCGTTCATCGGCTATCGCGGGGCCGCGCGAGACATTTCGGAAAGGGTCGAGGCGGAGCGCCGGGCGCAACAGGCGCTTGAGCAAGCGGAACAGGCGAACGCCGCCAAGTCGGTTTTCCTCTCCTCAATGAGCCATGAATTGCGCACGCCGCTGAACAGCGTGATCGGTTTCTCGCAAATCTTGCTGGCGGACCGGGACGCGCCTTTGAGCGCCGATCAAACGGCGGCTGTCGAACAGATTTTCAAGAGCGGCGCCCACCTGCTCGAACTGATCAACCAGGTGCTTGATCTAAGCCAGATCGAGCGCGGGGCCTTGAGCGTCAGCACGGATACGCTGGCGGTCGAGCCAATCCTTGAAGAATGCCTCGCCATGGTGCGCCGATCGGCTGAGGCGGCCGGACTGACATTCCGATTGCCGCAGCGCCCCATGCCGTCTGTGGTTGGGGACCCGGTCCGGATCAAGCAGGTCTTGCTGAACCTTCTGGCCAACGCCGTGAAATACAATCGCGGCGGCAGCCGTGTTGAGCTGTTCTGGGACGTGGCTCCGACCGCCCCCTCCGTCTTGCGTCTCACCGTGCGCGATGACGGGCCCGGCATTCCGTCGGAAAAGCATCGCGACGTCTTCACGCCTTTCAACCGCCTGGGGATTGAAGCGCTGGGAATCGAAGGCAGCGGCATCGGGCTCGCCATCTCAAAGGAACTGGTCGCGCTGATGGGCGGCGAGATCGGCTTTGAGAGTCAGCCCGGTCTGGGCAGCGCCTTTTGGTTCACATTGCCGCTGGCGGAAGCGCAGACGCTGAAAACGGTCGCGGCGCCGGCGCCGGCCTATCGCGACCGCGCCTCGGTTATGGATCGGCGCGTTCTTTATATCGAGGATAACGAGCCGAACATGCATCTGATGCGGATCCTCGTGTCTCAGATCGGCGGCGTCGATTTCCTCGGCGCAAGGACGGCTGAGGAAGGCGTGTCGGTCGCACGCCAGGCGCTGCCGGACCTGATCCTGATGGATGTTAATTTGCCTGGCATGCCCGGCGACTCGGCGCTGAAACGTCTCAAGGAGGCGCCGGAAACAGCAACGATCCCGGTCGCTGCGGTCAGCGCGGCGGCCATGCCATCCGATATAGAGGCCGGCCTAGAGGCGGGCTTCGACCGTTATTTCACCAAACCGATCGATGTCGCCGCCTTGCGCGCCTATATCACAGAAACTCTGGCGCCGCCTGGGCGCAGAGATCGTCGCGCCCGCTCCTAGTAGCCGATCGCGCAGCCGTCTTTTCTCGGATCGGAACCGCCGATCAAGGCCCCGGTTTCCGGGTCCCGGACGATGATCTGGCTGCCGCCGATCGGCGCTTTTGCCGCCGTGATCTTATGGCCGCGCGCCGTGAGCCCGTCGCGCACTGCGTCCGAGAAGCCGCCTTCCAGCTCGATCGCGCCGGAATCGTCCCAGAACAGGCGCGGCGCGTCGATCGCCGCCTGCGGATTAAACCCGTGATCGCGCATCAGCGACCAGACATGCGCGTGCCCGACCGACTGATACTGCCCGCCCATCACGCCGAAAGGCGACAGGATCGCGCCGTCCTGCAAGGCCATACCTGGAATAATTGTATGAAACGGTCGTTTGCGCGGGGCCAACATGTTCGGACGACCTTCTTCGAGGGTGAAACCACAGCCGCGGTTTTGCAGCGTGATCCCGAACTCGGGTGTAACGATGCCGGACCCGAAACCGGCGAAGAGCGAAGTGATCAGCGAAACCGCCATGCCGTCGCCGTCAATGATACAAAGATAGGTAGTATCTGACTTAGTCGCCGGCAATTTATCGGGCAGGCTCTCGTTTCGCTTTTCCAGATCGATATGATCGGCGATTTCGGCCGCAAGGGATTTCGCATTCAACGCCTCCGGCGCCGAGACCATGCTGGCGGGGTCGGCGATTTCCCGATCGCGTAGGGCGTAGCCCGCGCGCGCGGCCTCGATCAGCAGGTGAGCGCGTTCCGGCCCGTCCGGGTCGAGGGCGGCGATATCGAACCGTTCGAGAATGTTTAAGATGATCTGCGCGGTCAGGCCCTGGCCGTTGGGCGGGAGCTCCAAAATATCGATCCCGCGATAGGCGCATGAGAGCGGCGTGACCGCATCGGCGCGGTGCTCGGCCAGATCGTCCTGACTCATCAACCCGCCGAGTCCTTGCAGCGTTCCGACGATATCGTCGGCGATGGCGCCGCGATAAAACGCGTCGGGCCCGTCCTCGGCGATCACCCTTAGGGCTTTCGCCAAAGCCGGGTAGGCCATGAATTGGCCGGCGCCCGGCGCCGCGCCATCGCGCAGATAGTGACGGCGCCCGCCTTCGGTTTTCGCCAATTTCGAGACCTCGTCGGCCCAGTCCCGCGCCACACGAGGCGCGATCGGCGCGCCTTTCTCGGCGTAGTCAATGGCGGCGATCAGGGCCGTATCCAATCCCATCGAGCCGTGGCGCGCGGTCAAGACGCCCCAGCCGGCGACGGCGCCCGGCACGGTGACCACATGCGGCGAGGTTGGTTCCAGACCGCCCGCTTGCTCTGCGATCTCGCGCGTCAGACCCGCCGGCGACCGTCCGGACGCGTTCAACCCGTCCAGCGCAACGCCGCCAGCGCCGTCAGGCTTGGCCACGATAGCGAACAGGTCGCCGCCCAGCGCACTCATATGCGGCTCCAACACATGTAGAACGGCCGCTGCTGCGATCGCCGCGTCAGCCGCATTGCCGCCCTGACGCAAGATGTCCAATGCCGCCGCGCTGGCGCTGGGATGCGCTGTCGCGACCATGGCGGTCGGCGCCGTCGCGGGCGACCGGCCGGGCCGTTCGAAATCACGGCTGAACTGCATAATCGATCCTCCTGGTTTGGCGGCGCCGGCGAAGCTTGCGGGCCGATGACGGCTGAGGCCGGGTTTAGCCTGTCGCGGCGGACCGATCACGCGGAAAAACACGCCCACGAATAGACGCGCCCGCCAAGGACGCGCGCACCCCAGCACGTCCTCACGTTCTCGGGTCGCGACACGTTTTGCGGTCGCCAAGCGCCGACCATCCCGCGCATCGGTTGACAGCATCGGTTTGGCTGTCATGCTCCACCTTTAGGCGGGCTCATTGCTCTGAAGGCCGCCCACTGAAGAACGGGATAGTGACGTCACGTATGACCGAGCCGGCTTTTTTTGATGAGATGACCTTGGCGGACGGGGCCGTCCGACCGGCCTATAAAGAGCTCTCCGATTGGCTCACTTCGACACCCGCCGAGCAATTCCGACTGAAGCGCCGAGAAGCGGATATCCTGTTTCGGCGGCTTGGAATCACCTTCGCCGTCTATGGCGAGGGCGGCGACCCGGAGCGCCTGATTCCGTTTGACGTTATTCCGCGCGTCCTCTCCGCCCTTGAATGGGCCTATATGCAGAAAGGCCTGGAACAGCGCGTCCGGACCCTGAACGCCTTCATTTGGGACATCTATCACGATCAGGAAATCCTGAAGGCCGGCGTGGTCCCGGAAGCGTTGATCCTGAAGAACAGTTCCTACCTGCCTGAAATGCAGGGTGTTGACCCGCCGGGCGGGATCTACAGCCACATCTCCGGCATCGACATGGTGCGGGTCGGTGAAAACGACTTCTATGTCTTGGAAGACAATTGCCGCACCCCGTCCGGCGTTTCCTATATGTTGGAAAACCGCGAGGTGATGATGCGTCTGTTTCCGGCGCTGTTCTCGCAGCATCGCGTGGCGCCGGTCGACGAGTATGGCGATTATCTGGTGCAGACCCTGCGCGAATGCGCGCCGCGCCATGTCGAAGGCGAGGCCACGGTCGCAATCCTTACACCTGGGATTTTTAACAGCGCTTATTTCGAGCATTCCTTTCTGGCCGACCAGATGGGCGTTGAACTGGTCGAGGGCCAGGATCTGTTCGTCGAGGGCGAGTCCGTCTTCATGAGAACGACCCAGGGCCCGAAGCAGGTCGATGTAATCTATCGCCGGATCGACGACGCCTTCATCGATCCTTTGACCTTCAATCCCGAAAGCGCGCTCGGCGTGCCCGGATTGATGAATGTCTACCGCGCCGGCCGCATCACCTTGGCGAACGGCGTCGGCGCGGGCATCGCCGATGACAAGGCGGTCTATACCTATGTGCCCGCCATGGTGAAATTCTATCTCGGCGAAGAGCCGATCCTGAAGAATGTGCCGACCTATCGCTGCGCCGATCAGGACAGTCTGGCCTATGTGTTGGACAATCTGGCGGAGCTGGTGGTCAAAGAGGTCCACGGCTCCGGCGGCTACGGCATGTTGGTCGGCCCGAAGGCGAGCCAGGCGGAGCGGGAGGCCTACGCCGCGCGGATCAAGGCGGACCCCAGCGACTTCATCGCTCAGCCGACGCTGGCGTTGAGCACCTGTCCGACCCATGTCGAGGAAGGCGTGGCCCCGCGCCATGTCGATTTCCGCCCCTTCGTCCTCAGCAGCGGCGCGAGCATCCGCATGGTCAAGGGCGGCCTGACCCGCGTCGCCTTGAAGTCCGGCTCTTTGGTGGTGAATTCGTCGCAAGGCGGCGGCACCAAGGACACCTGGGTCCTGGAAGAATAGGCGGCCTTTCGAATGCTCTCCCGCACCGCGAACAACATCTATTGGCTGAGCCGCTATATGGAGCGGGCGGAGAATCTTGCGCGCATTCTGGAAGTCGCCGACCGGATGTCGAAGATGCCGAACTTGGAGGGAGAAGGACATTACAGCGAATGGCGTTCGGCGATGATCATCTCCGGCTGCGAGCCCCTGTTCGAGGAATCGGGCCTGCCGGCGGACGCGGTCGCGATCGTGGACTTCATCGCCCGAAGCGAGGAGAACCCGTCCAGCATCTATTGCTGCATACAAGCCGCAAGGGAGAATGGCCGCGCCGTCCGCACCAAGCTGACGACCGAGATGTGGGAGACCCTGAACGACACCTGGCTCGGCCTCGAACAGCGTTGGAACGACGCGAAGCGACGCGGTGAAATCCGCGCCTTTCTGGACTGGGTCAAGGAACGATCCACCCTGTTCCGCGGCACCTTGTACGGCACGATGCTGCGGGACGAGGCGTATTATTTCTCGCGACTCGGCACTTTTCTCGAACGCGCAGACAATACGGCGCGGATTCTCGACGTCAAATATCACGTGCTCCTGCCCGAAGGCGAGGATGTCGGCGGCGGCGTGGATCACTATCAGTGGATGACCGTGCTGCGCGCGGTCTCAGCGCTGCGCAGCTATCACTATCTTTATCGCGAGAACCCGAAACCCTGGAAAATCGCCGAGCTTCTGGTCCTGCGGCGGGAAATGCCGCGCTCGCTGATCAGTTGCATGGGCGAGATTGTGGCCAATCTGGAGGGCCTGGCGGAGCAATATGGCGGGCGCAGTCCCAGCCATCGGCTGGCTGGGAAGATGTTCTCCGAACTGAAATTCACCAGCGCCGAAGAGGTGTTCCAGGGCGGCCTGCACGAGTTCCTGACCAAATTCATCAGCCGGAACAATCGTTTGGGCGAAGACATCACGCGAGACTACATGTTCACCGGCTGACGCCGCCGCCCCAACCGCCCCGCCCGGCTCACTGCCTGGCCGCGCGCGCCGCAAAAAACGCTCCAACAGTGTTTTCAGATGCGGAATCGGGGGTAAATGCGTTCCCTAATTGAACAGAGACCGCCGTCGCGGCGACGCGGCGCGCGCTGATATGAGCACCCACCGCCGATGCGCATCAGCATCCACCATAGGACCGTCTACCGGTACGAACGGCCGATCGTCTACACGATCCAGAGCCTGAAACAGACGCCGCAGGAATATGCGGCGCAGACGATTCTGCGCTGGCGCCTGCGCAGCGCCGACGGGACTCCGATGCCGAGTTTTCTGGATTCTTTCGGCAACCGGACCCACACGCTGGTGATCAACAAGCCCCATGATGTGGTGGAAATTCTGGTCGACGGCCTGGTCGAGACGCGCGATTCGGCCGGCGTCGTGCGCGGCGCGCCGGAGCCGTTCCCGATCGCCGCCTATCTGCGCGAGACCGCCCTAACCGAGCCGGATGGCGCGTTGAAGGAACTGGCCGAGGGTTGTCGCGGGGCGGCGGACCTGGTCGGGACGGCCCATTGCCTAATGGACAAGATTCGGGCGCGCATCGACTATCGGGTCGGCGCCACCCATGTCGAAACCACGGCCGCCGCCGCGCTGGCGGCGGGGTATGGCGTCTGCCAAGACCATGCGCACGCCTTCATCGCTTGCGCGAGGCACTTGGGCCTGCCGGCGCGCTATGTGAGCGGTTATCTGGCGGCCGGCGACGGGTCGGAGGTCTATGAGGCGAGCCACGCCTGGGCCGAAATTTTTATTCCCGATCTGGGATGGGTCGGATTCGATCCGGCCAACGCCATCTGCCCGAACCAAACCTATGTTCGGGTCGCCACCGGCCTGGATTATCGCGAGGCGGCCCCGGTGCGCGGCTTGCGCAAAGGACTGGCTGAGGAGAGTCTGGATGTTGCGGTCCGGGTGATTCAGGAGGCCGAGCAACAACAGGCTTGAGTGTCAGCGAGCCGAGGTTAGTCTTTCCGCTCGGGCCTCGGCCCGCCCCTTCCAAGACGTCCGACCAACGGCCGCCATCGAGGATGACATGACCTATTGCATCGGTCTGTTGACGGACCGCAGTCTGGTAATGCTAGCGGACACGCGCACCAACGCGGGCGTCGACGCGATCTCCACCTTTCGCAAATTGTCGATCTGGGAAGAGCCGGGCGAACGGGTGATCGCCCTGATGACCGCGGGCAATCTGGCGGCCAGTCAGACCGTCGTGAACATGTTGAACGAAGGCATCGATTTCGGCGCTGAGAATGAGGAAATGGGGGCGCTGAACGGCCAGACCCTGATGACGACGCCGTCTATGTTCAAGGCGGCGCAACTGGTCGGCGCCGCGGTGCGGGAGGTCTATCGGACCGACGGCAAAGCGCTGGAGGCGCAGGATGCGAGTTTCGACGTCTCGATGATCCTGGGCGGCCAGATCCGCGGCCGCCGCATGCGCCTATTCCAAATCTACAGCGCCGGGAATTTCATCGAGGCGACCGAGGACACGCCGTTTCTGCAGATCGGCGAGACAAAGTATGGCAAGCCGATCCTCGACCGGGCCTTTTCCTATTCGATCGACAACGCCGCCGCCGTGAAGCTGGCCATGGTGTCGATGGATTCGACCCTGCGCAGCAACATGTCGGTCGGCATGCCGCTGGACCTGATGGTCTATAACCGCGATTCCCTGCAGGTTTCCGTGAATAAGCGGATCGAGACAGACGATCCGTTCTTCGGCGATCTGTCGCAGGGTTGGGCTCAGTCGCTGCGCGACGCCCTGTCGGTCACGCCGAACCCGCCTTGGCTGGATGGTTGCTGAACGAACGACAGCCCAGATAAGGGACGCCGCTCAACTCTGGAAATGGTCGTAAATTTTCTTCGCGATCGCCGCGCTGACCCCATCCACCGCTTCCAAGTCTTTCAATCCGGCCCGCGCCACCGCCTTGGCCGAGCCGAAGCGCAGCAGCAGCGCCTTCTTGCGCTTGGCCCCGATCCCCGGAATCTCGTCCAAGGGCGAGGCCCCGACCGATTTGCCGCGCTTCGCCCGATGGGCGCCGATGGCGAACCGGTGGGCTTCGTCGCGCATGCGCTGAATGAAATAAAGCACGGGGTCGCGCGGCGGCAGCAGAAACGCCTCCCGACCCGGCAGATGGATGCGCTCGCGCCCCGCCTCGCGCTCCGGCCCCTTGGCGACGCCGGCCAGGGCCACGTCATCAACGCCGAGCTCCGCGAAGACCTCTTCGGCGATTCCAAGCTGGCCCTTGCCGCCATCGACAATGACCAGATCGGGCCATTGCCCGCGATCGCGGTCGGGGTCTTCCTTGATCGCGCGGGTGAAACGCCGGGTCAGGACCTCGCGCATCATCGCATAATCGTCGCCCGCCGCTTCAGACTTCGCGGGGCCCTTGATGGTGAATTTGCGGTAGGCGTTCTTCATGAAGCCTTCCGGCCCGGCGACGATCATCGCCCCGACCGCGTCGCGGCCGCCGGTATGGCTGTTGTCGTAGACCTCGACCCGCTCCAAGCGTCGGTCGAGGCCGAGCTTTTCGGAGAGCCCGTCCAGCAGCCGCCGTTGAGTCGCGCTCTCTGAAAGCCGTCGGCCGAGCGCCTCGCGCGCGTTGGTCAGGGCGTGCTCGATCAATTGCCGCTTGGCCCCCCGCGCCGGCGCGCGCAGCTTGATGACCCGGCCCGCCTTGATCGACAACGCTTCTTCCAGCAGGGGCTGCTCATCCGGGACTTGGCTGACAAAGAGAGATTTGGGCGGCGTCCGGTTGTCATAGAATTGGCCGATGAAGGCGGCCAGCACCGCGCCCGCCGACTGATCCCGGTCATGGGCGGGGAAATAGGCGCGCGAGCCGTTATTGCGGCCGCCGCGGAAAAAGAAGACCTGTATGCAGGTCTGCCCGCCCTCCATATGCAGCGCGACGACATCGGCGTCGCTTACGCCGTCGACATTGATGTCCTGATGCGATTGGATCGCCGTCATTGCGCGGATTCGATCCCGCAAGGACGCGGCCCGTTCGAAATCCAACGCCTCGGCGGCTTCCTGCATCTGGTCGGCCAGATCGGTCTGCACCTGCCGGCTGTCGCCGAGCAGGAACCGCTTCGCCTGATCCACCGAAGCGGCGTAATCCGCCTCTGTGATCCGGTCGACGCACGGCGCCGAGCAGCGCTTGATCTGATATTGCAGGCAGGGCCGTTTCCGGGTCGAAAAGATCGAATCCGAGCAATTGCGCAGCAGAAACGCCTTCTGCAAGGCGGTCAGCGTGCGGTTCACCGCGCCGGCGCTGGCGAAGGGGCCGAAATACTCGCCCTGCCGGTTGCGCGCGCCCCGATGTTTCACGACTTGAGGGAAGGCGTGGTCGCCGCGGATCAGAATGTCCGGAAAGCTCTTGTCGTCGCGCAGCAGGATATTGTAGCGCGGCGCCAATTGCTTGATCAGGTTTGATTCCAGCAGCAGCGCCTCGACCTCGGTATGGGTCGTGACGAACTCCATAGAGCGGGTCTCGGCGACCATACGCTGGATGCGGATCGGCTGGCGTTCCGGATGGGCGTAGGCGGTGACGCGCTTGCGGAGACTGCGGGCCTTCCCGACATAGAGCGGCTCGCCGCGCGCGTTCAGCATGCGATAGACCCCAGGCCCTTGCCCCAAACGCGGCAGATAATCGGCGATAATAGCGGCGCCTGCGGTCAGCGATCGCACGGCGCCCGCCGGCGGGGACGCGAGATTTACGGCAGGGTCCTCGCCGGACTGGTCGAGCGCGCCCATCGAATCGGTCTTTTCGGTATGTTCCTCACCCGCCGTCATACTTATCGTTCACACTTTCTGGCCAAAAAACGGCGCCGAAAACCCCTTACTAGAATCAGGCATTATGCTAATCGGCTGAATTTCTTATGAGAAATTCACCTCCGCGAGACTATCCACTAAATCTGTGGAAAACTTTGTTGGCAGTTTCATATCGATTGGTCTCTCGGCCCGGATTTCCTAGCGTCCGATCATGTTGCACAAAATTTAAGCGAAAATCCTAACTTGCTGAAAAATATAGACTTTTTCGGATTGAATTGTGTCATTTTCGTGAAGTGGAGGGGTGATTCCCTAGACTCTCAAGTGTTATAGCCCGTTAAAACCGACTGTGAACAAAGACCAGCCTGTCAAGCGTGTTTTTTGCTCTCGGCGTCAATTCTGACCGCCGGATGACAGTTCCAAGAGCGCGCGCTAGGGCGGCGTGTTGAAATTTCAACATCTTATCACCCGGCGTTTCCAGGCACGGCGAAAAAGAGGAAGAAAAAATCCGTTCTCGCCGCCTGGTCGATTGGTCATGAGCACGGAAAAGATCGGATCACGATCGCGAGAATTTTTCTTGTCGGTCAAAACCGAGAAGCGGATTGGGTAAGCCTATTTGACCCGCACCGTCTCATATCCAACGCTATGACAGTCGTCGTAGATGTCGAGCTTGCTGGTGGCCACCCGGACGGCCGTGACGCCGGGTTGGGCGAGACACGCCTCCGCCAGAGCTTCGGCCAAAGTCTCCTGCAGCTTGATATGGCGGTCTTCGATCAGCGCATGGGCTTCATGCCGGATAAAATCATAGTCGAGCACATTGGCGAGCTCGTCATCGATCGGTCCGGTCGGGTTGGTCAGATAGACATCAACATCGACATTGACCCGCTGGGTGCGGCCCATTTCATGCTCATAGACGCCGATCTGCGCGTCCAGCACCAAGCCGCGTAGGAAGATCCGGCGCTGATTGGCGACCGGCGCGGCCTGAGGGCTCGGAGCGGCCGGGTCAACGGAGTCCGAACGCGGTGCGGGGTCTTCGGGCGCGCGCAGCGGGTGAACGCTCAAAGTGGTCATGCCGGGTCAACCTTTCTCATCAGCCGCTTCCGCAGCCCTAGTCGTTACGGCGTCCGGTTCGCATCGGACGTATCCAAAAACATTACATCGCGGTCCGACGACTGCAGGCGCTGGCCGCAATCCACCGGCAGCACCACGCCCGTCACGGCCGAGGCGCGGACCAGATAGCGCACAGCGTCGGTGATGTCATCCGCCGTCGCGCCGCGCCCCAGGGGCGTCATCGCATGGACGGACTCGAACTGTTCCTGCGTCTGGTCGCCGCTGCGCAGGATCAGGCCTGGGGCCACCGCATTGACCCGGCAGCGCGGCGCGGCCGCTTGCGCTAACAGTTCCGTCGCCCCTTTCAGCGCCTGTTTGCTGATCGTATAGGTGAAGAAGTCGGGGTTGAGGTTGAACAGTTTCTGGTCGAGCAGATTGACGACGCAGCCGGTTTCCTTCTCTGACAAATCCTCTGGCAGATCCGCGATCATCCGTTGGGCGAGCTGAAGCGGCGCCCGCAGATTGACCGCCATATGATGGTCGAACCCGTCTATTCCCCAATCCGCCGCCAAGTCATACTCGAAAAGCGACGCGCTGTTGATCAGAACCGTCGCCGGCCCAAGACGCTCGGAAATCGCATCCATCATCGCGTCGATATCCGCCGGCTTAGCAAGGTCGGCCTGAAAAGCGACGGCCTTTCCGCCGCGGGCCTGTATCTGCGACACCGTCTGTTCAGCGCCCTCGGCCGACGCGCGATAATGCACCGCGAGATCGAACCCATCCGCAGCAAGGGACAAGGCGATGGCCTGGCCGATGCGGGCGCCGGCGCCGGTGACGATCGCGACAGGCATCGCCCCTCTCCTTCCCTTCCGTCCAGCGACCCGGCCGGTCAGCGGCTTCTGCCGCGCCCTCGTCCGCCGCCGCTCTTCGATTTAGACTTTGAGCCGCCGCGCTTGCCTTTGGGCACGGCTTCCATCGGCGTGTTGGCGATCGTGGCGGCGATCTCCGAATTGATCGGGGCCGCATGCGCCGGCATTTCCAGATCGTAGGATTCCAGCCGCTTGATTTCGTCGCGCATCCGCGCGGCCGTCTCGAACTCCAGATCGGCCGCTGCATCGCGCATCCGCGATTCCAGCGAAGCGATGTAGCTTTTCAAATCGATCCCGACCAGATTGTTCTCGTCGGCGTCGCCGGTCTCGACGGTCAGGTGATCGCGCTCATAGACGCTGTCGAGAATGTCGGAGATGCCCTTCTTCACCGATTCCGGCGTGATGCCGTGGGCGGTATTGTAGGCCTGCTGCTTCTCACGCCGGCGGTTGGTCTCGCCGAGCGCGTAATCCAGCGACTCAGTCATCACATCGGCATAGAGAATGACCCGGCCCTCGACATTGCGCGCCGCTCGCCCGATCGTCTGGACCAGCGACGTCTTCGACCGGAGGAAGCCTTCCTTGTCGGCGTCCAGGATGGCGACAAGCCCGCATTCAGGGATGTCCAAACCCTCGCGCAGCAGGTTGATCCCGACCAGAATGTCAAAAGCGCCGAGGCGCAGGTCGCGAATAATCTCGATCCGCTCCAACGTGTCGATGTCGGAATGCAGGTAGCGGACCTTCAAGCCGGCTTCCGACATATAATCGGTCAGGTCTTCCGCCATTCGCTTGGTCAGGACCGTGACCAACACCCGCTGACTCGCCTCGGTGCAGGCGCGGCATTCGGCCAGCAGATCGTCGACCTGGTTTTCCGTCGGTCGGACGATGCAGACCGGATCGATCAGCCCTGTCGGCCGCACCACTTGCTCGGTGAAGACCCCGGCCGTGCGCTCAAGCTCCCAAGCGCCGGGCGTGGCGGAGACAAAGACCGTCTGCGGCCGCATCGCGTCCCATTCCTCGAACCGCAGCGGCCGGTTGTCGACGCAGGAGGGCAAGCGGAATCCGAACTCCGCCAAGGTGCTTTTGCGCGCATAGTCGCCCCGGAACATGCCGCCGATCTGCGGCACGGTGACATGGCTCTCATCGATGAAGAGCAAGGCGTTATCCGGCAGATATTCGAACAGAGTCGGCGGCGGCTCGCCCGGCTGGCGTCCGGTCAGGTAGCGCGAGTAATTCTCGATCCCGGCGCAGGAGCCGGTTGCGTCCATCATCTCAAGATCGAAGGTCGTCCGCTGTTCCAGCCGTTGCGCCTCCAAGAGCCGGCCGGCCTGGTTCAGCTCATCGAGCCGAATCTTCAGCTCTTGCTTGATCTGCGTCGCCGCTTGATTCAGCGTCGGTCGCGGCGTGACATAGTGGCTGTTGGCGTAGATCCGGACCTTCTCCAAAAGGTCGGTCTTCTCGCCGGTCAGCGGATCGAATTCCTGGATCTTCTCGATCTCATCACCGAAGAAGGACACGCGCCAAGCGCGATCCTCCTGGTGGACCGGAAAAATTTCGAAATTGTCGCCGCGCACCCGGAAGGTCCCGCGGACGAAATTGTTGTCATTGCGCCGGTATTGCAGCGCCACCATGCGCTGCATCAGTTCGCGCACATCCATCCGGCGGCCGGTTTCGACATCGACCACCATCTCGGAATAGGATTCGACCGAGCCGATGCCGTAGATGCAGGAGACCGAAGCGACGATCACCACATCGTCGCGCTCCAAGAGGGCGCGGGTCGCGCCATGGCGCATCCGGTCGATCTGTTCGTTCCGGGTGCTTTCCTTTTCGATATAGGTGTCCGACCGGGGCACATAGGCTTCCGGCTGGTAGTAGTCGTAGTAAGAGACGAAATACTCGACGGCGTTTTCAGGGAAAAAACTTTTCATCTCGCCATAGAGTTGGGCGGCGAGCGTTTTGTTCGGTGCCAGGATCAGCGCCGGGCGCTGCAATTTCTGGATCGTGTGCGCGACGGTGAAGGTCTTTCCGGACCCGGTCACGCCCAGCAGCACCTGATCCCGCTCGCCCGCTTCCAACCCCTCGACCAATTCCTGGATCGCTTGCGGCTGATCGCCGGCCGGCTCGAACTCGCTGGCGATCTGGAAGGCCAGGCCGCCCTCGCTACGCGGCCGTTCGGAACGCCGAACGATCGGCAAGTCGCCCCGGCTAATCGGATGCGCGCCGAGCGAATCCAGGCCGCCGCCTGGCGCGGCGGGCTTCAGCGACGGCATTGGGCCTTCCGCAAGGCCAGGCGGGCGGGCTGTCTTGGCGGTGGACATGGCGGCTCTCTGCTTTGGAGGCGGCTGACTAGTATATGGGGCGCGCCGAGCCGGTCCAAGCCGGCGATCGCGCGCTCCCGTCATCTTTTGTCGGGACGAACCAACCCGGCGCGCGCCCATTGGAGTCTTGCGCGGCGGCGGCAGGCGGCCTAACCCAGTATCCGGGACGCGCAGTAAGGAACTTCCAGCCTTGCGGCCCAGCGTTTCAGAACCTCAGCCGAAGGGTCCGGATATGTCGTTTCTCGCCGATCGCTTGAACCTGATCAAACCCTCCCCCACCGTCGCGGTCTCGACCAAGGCTGCCGAGTTGAAGGCGGCGGGCAAGGATGTCATCGGCCTCGGCGCGGGCGAACCGGATTTCGACACGCCTGAGCATATCAAGGAAGCGGCGCGTCGGGCGATGGCCGAGGGCAAGACCAAATACGCGCCGCCGGCCGGCATCCCCGAACTGCGCCAGGCGATCTGCGACAAGTTCGCGCGGGACAACGGGCTGACCTATGCACCGGACCAGATTCAGGTCGGCTGCGGCGGCAAGCAAACGATCTTCAACGCCATGATGGCCAGCGTGAATCCGGGCGACGAGGTGATCATCCCGGCGCCCTATTGGGTGAGCTATCTCGACATCACCATGCTCTGCGAGGGCAAACCGGTGGTGGTCGATTGCGTCCAGGAGGCCGGATTCAAAATCACGCCGGCGCAGCTTGAGGCGGCGATCACGCCGAAGACCAAATGGCTGCTGCTGAACAGCCCGTCCAACCCGACCGGCGGCGCTTACACCGAAGCCGAGCTGCGCGCCCTCGCCGATGTGCTGGTCGCGAATCCGCATGTCTGGGTGATGACCGACGACATGTACGAGTTCATCCTCTATGACGGTTTCAAATTCACCACCATCGCCCAGGTCGCGCCGGAGCTCTATGACCGGACGCTGACGCTGAACGGCCTGTCCAAAGCATATTGCATGACCGGATGGCGGGTCGGCTATGCGGCCGGCGACCGGGCGCTCATCAAGGGTATGAACAAGCTTCAGTCGCAATCGACGACCTCGACCTCGACCATCAGCCAATGGGCCGCCGTCGCGGCGCTGAACGGCGATCACGGCTTCATCGCAGACAATAACGCGGTGTTCAAACAGCGCCGGGATCTGGTGGTGTCGATGCTGAACCAAGCGAACGGTATCGACTGTCTGACGCCGGAAGGCGCTTTCTATGTCTACCCGTCGATCAAAGGCCTGATCGGCCGCAAGACGCCGTCAGGCGCGACCATCGAGACGGACGAGGATTTCGTCTCTTATCTGTTGGAGCACGAGGGCGTGGCCGCCGTCCATGGCGCGGCTTTCGGTCTGTCACCCTATTTCCGGATTTCTTACGCGACCTCGACGGAAGCGCTGGAGGACGCTTGCACCCGCATTCAACGCGCCTGCGGCGATTTGAAGGATTAGCGCACGATGACTGAAGACGCATCCGATCCCGCCGCCGCCGACGCGGCCGCCGAAACGGCCGCCGACATCCCGCCGCCGGACTTCTCGGAAGGCGCGCGGATTCTAGCGGAAGCGCGCGCGAACGACTGGCGTTTGGAGCAGGGTCCGCGTCCGGAGCCGTCCGACACCGAGCAGGCCTACGACTATCAGCGTCTGGTCACCGACGCTTTAGGCTATGATGTGATCGGCTGGAAAGTCGGCGCCACCAATCCGGCCGCTCAATCGCTTCTGGGCGCAAAAGAGCCGTTCGTCGGGCCGATCTATCAGGAGCTCACCCATACGGCCGAGCCTGATCAGACCGTTGAGATCGCCAGCGCGCCCAACGCGCTTAGGGTCACCGAGGCCGAATTCGCTTTCACCCTGTCGAAGGATTTGCCGCCGCGCGGCGCCGCCTATGGTTTCGATGAGGTCGCCGGCGCCATCGCCGGCGTACATCCGGCGATCGAGGTGGTGAACAAACGCCTGGACGGTCCTTTCGGCAATAACATCAATTGGGTGATCGCCGACGGCGGCGCAAACCATGCCTTTGTCATTGGGCCGGCCGCCGCCGATCTCGCCGCGTTCGATCTATCGGCGCACCCGGTGTCGGTTATGGTGAACGGCGTAAAAAAAACCGAAGGCTCCGGCGGGGCGGTCATGGGCAACCCGATCATGGTCCTGGCTTGGCTGGCGACCCATCTCAGCAATCGCGGTCTCGGGCTGCAGGCCGGCGACATTATTTCGACGGGGCTGACAACCCCGGTTTTCCAATGCGCCATCGGCGACACGGTGATCGCGGATTTCGGCGCAATCGGATCGATTTCTCTGAAATATGTCTGATTCCGGCCACGTCTCGCTGATGTCGCCAAGCCAGGGACGCATCGAAGAATAGCGCCGCGGCGCGCCAGAATCCTAGGGACTTTCGTCTCTGACACCCCTTGATCGTCTGCGGGAATCCACTACATTGTTGTTTCTAGAATTATTCTAAACTGATGACCGCAGGAGGGCAAGATGGAAATCAATATCGGGATCGACGCAGCGGACCGGAAAGAAATCGCGGCGGGCCTGTCGCGCGTGCTGGCGGACAGCTACACGCTGTATCTGAAGACGCATAATTTCCATTGGAACGTCACCGGCCCTCAATTCAACACGCTGCATACGATGTTCGAGGATCAGTACACCGAACTGGCGACCGCGGTGGATGAAATCGCCGAACGGATCCGCGCCTTGGGCGAACCGGCGCCGGGCAGCTACGCCCAGTTCGCCAAATTGACCAGCATCACAGAGGAAACCGGCACGCCGAACGCGGACGACATGATCCGGCAGATGGTCGAAGGTCAGGAAACTGTGGCCCGGACCGCGCGCTCGGTTCTGCCGCTGGCGGACAAGGCCGATGACGAGCCGACCGCCGATCTGTTGACGCAGCGCATCCAACTGCATGAGAAACACGCCTGGATGCTGCGGAGCATGCTGGCCTAGCCCGACACGCATCAATCGCCGGACCATCCCGCGCCATTCTGTATTCGTCGCACGGTCTCACACCGGTTTGACTGGAGTTGGGCGGCGCGGCTGCTTAGGTTATCCTAAGTACGGGCGCTGCGCGTCCCGATCAGACGCATCAAGGGAGGCGATCATGCTGATCAAGGTCAAACGCGGTTGGGAGATGCCGGAGCGCGCGGCGACGCCTGAATCAGTCTTCATGAACCGGCGCGAATTGTCGAAAGGCCTAGCGGCGGGCTCGATCCTGGCAGCGGGCGCCGGCCTGTTTGGCATGAGGCAAGCGAGCGCCTCGGTCGAAACCGATCCGACCGCCGACCTCTATCCCGTCGATCGCAATCCGAAATACGTTCTCGACCGAGACATTACGAACGAAGAAGACGCGATCACGTACAACAATTTCTTCGAGTTCGGCACGCATAAGGGCATCTACAATCTGGCTCAGGAAATGCCGCTGCGGCCCTGGACCGTGCGCTTCGACGGTCTGGTCGAAGAAGAGCGTGAAGTGGATTTCGATACGCTGGTGAGGGCCATGCCGCTGGAGGAGCGGCTGTACCGGCATCGC
Source organism: Alphaproteobacteria bacterium (assembly GCA_030065235.1). Taxonomy (GTDB): domain Bacteria; phylum Pseudomonadota; class Alphaproteobacteria; order UBA8366; family Aestuariispiraceae; genus JASJDC01. Next base: position 205,053 of record JASJDC010000008.1, on the reverse strand, counting down.
TGCGTCGAGGCTTGGTCCATGGCCGTGCCTTGGAGCGGGTTCACGCTGGCCGCGCTAATCGACTACGCCAAGCCCTTGTCCGGCGCGAAATATGTCCGCATGGAAACCCTGGCGGACGAGGAGACAATGCCGGGACTGCGCGCCTCCTGGTATCCCTGGCCCTATGTCGAGGGGCTGACTATGGAAGAGGCGCGGAACGAGCTGACCTTCATCGCCACCGGGCTCTACGGCAAACCGATCCCGAAACAAAGCGGCGCGCCGCTGCGTCTGGTGACGCCCTGGAAATACGGGTTCAAGGCGATCAAATCGATCGTCCGCTTCAGCTTCACCGATGAACGCCCGATCGGCTTCTGGGAAGAGACCCAAGGCGCCGAATACGGCTTCTGGGCCAACGTGAACCCGGAAGTGCCTCATCCGCGCTGGAGCCAGGCGACCGAGCGTGTGCTGGGCACGAACGAGCGGGTGCCGACCCTGCTCTATAACGGCTATGAGGAGTTCGTCGCCCATCTCTACGCCGACAAACAAGACGAACGGCTGTTCATGTAGGCCGCGCGGCGCGCCGCTACCCTTCCCAATCCAGCGCCCGTCGGATGGGCGCCATGGGCCCCGGATCAAGTCCGGGGCGACAGCCATCCTTGCCGTTACGCTTGCGGCGGACCTTGCCGAAGCCTCTCAGGTTTCAGACAAGAACGCGCGCATCATCTGTTCGACGGGTTCGGGCGAGATGTCGCGGGTGATCATGACGATTTTGGAAAGGCGGGTCCCGCCGTCGCCATCCATCGGCCAGTCGGACGGCCAGTCAGGCAGGACGGCGGGCGGGTGGAAGACATGTTGCACGCCATGAACCGCCACCGGCCCGTCGCTCTCGGCCACGTTCAAAATCCCTTTAAGCCGCAGCAGGCCGGACCCATGCGTCGAGATCAGCGCTTCGATCCATTCGACGAACGAGTCCCACGCGATCGGCCGATCATAGGTTAGGCAGAAGCTGCGCACCCGTTCGTCATGCCGATTCACGTCATGGTGGTGATGATGCCCGTGGTCATGGTGGTCTTCAGACCCGTCCTGGTAGGCCTCTTCGCTCAACCAGCGCCGGACATCGGCTGATTTGGTCTCGGGATTGTAAAGCCCGGCGTCGAACAGCAGGTCGGGATCGATCGCGCCCTTCACCGTCTCATAGAGTTTCGCGGCCGGGTTGAGCGCCCGCAACCTTTCCGGCAAACGATCCGGGTTCGGTCCCGACATCATGTCGGTCTTGGTCAACAACAATCGATCCGCGACAGCCGCCTGCTTCACCGATTCGATATTCTCATCGAGTTGCAGTGCGCCGTTGACCGCGTCCACCGTCGCCACCACGCCGTCCAGGCGATAACGCGATGTGATCACCGGGTCGGTCATGATCGTGTGCAGAATGGGGGCCGGATCGGCCAAACCCGTCGTTTCGATCACTAGGCGCTGGAATTTCGGGATCTCGCCGCGCCAGCGCCGCTTCACCAAATCCCGCAGCGTTTCCACCAAATCGCCGCGGATGGTGCAGCAGAGACAGCCGGAATCCATCACCACCGTGTCTTCGCTGCTATGCTCGACCAGCAGATGATCGAGCCCGACCTCGCCGAATTCGTTAATCACGACGGCGGTCTCGGCCATCTTCGGATGCTGCAACAAGGCCTTGAGCAAGGTCGTCTTGCCGCTGCCGAGGAAACCGGTCAGCACCGTGACCGGCAGTCTCTCAACGCCTGTCTCGGGAAGTTCGGGATCGGTTTCCGTATCGCTCATAGGCGCCTCTGACGCTTTCCTTGCCGTACCGGTGAGAAAGCAGGAAAACAGGGTCCAATCAATGCAAACAGGCTGACCAAGCGCCGCGAGAGACCCATGTCCGACCTGATCCGCCTAAGCGCCTGCGAGGCCGTCGCCCATCTCAAGTCCGGCGCGGTCACGCCGCTGGACCTGATCGACGCCATGGCGGCGCGCGTCGAGGCGGTGGACGGGCCGGTCAACGCGCTGCCCACGCTGTGCTTCGAGCGCGCCCGCGCGCAGGCCCGCGAGTGGGCTCAACCCAGATTAAAGGACACGCTGTTGGCCGGGCTGCCGATCGCGGTCAAGGACCTGAACGAAGTCGCAGGCGTGCGCACCACCTTCGGCTCGCCGATCTACGCCGACCATGTTCCCGAGCGATCCGACCTGATGGTCGAACGGCTGGAGGAAAACGGCGCGCTGCCGGCGGCGAAGTCAAACACGCCGGAATTCGGCGCCGGCGCCAACACCTTCAACGAAGTCTTCGGAAAGACCCGGAATCCCTATGACACCGCCCTAACATGCGGCGGTTCGTCGGGCGGCTCGGCCGTGGCGCTGGCGACCGGCATGGCCTGGCTGGCGACCGGCTCCGATCTGGGCGGATCGTTGCGCACGCCAGCCGGGTTCTGCGGCGTTGTCGGCCTGCGTCCCAGTCCCGGCGTCGTGGCGCGCAGCAGCCAATTGCCCTTCCACAGTTTGGCGGTGGAAGGGCCGATGGGACGCACGGTGGAGGATGCGGCGCTGATGCTCGACGCCATGGCCGGCCTTCATCCTGAAGACCCGATCAGCCGACCCCTGCCCGCGGTAAGCTATCGCCGCGCCGTGCAAGACCCGACGCCGCCGCGACGGATCGCCTTCTCCGCCGATCTCGGCTTCCTGCCGGTCGATCGCCGGGTTCGTGCGGTCGTTGAGGCGGCGGTCCCGCGCTTAGCGGAGATCGGCGCCGAGGTCGCCGAGGCCTGCCCGGACCTCTCGGACACGCCGGAGATATTTCAGACACTACGGGCGGCGGCTTTCGTCGCCAATCACCGCGATCATCTGGCCGAGCATCGCGACAGGTTAAAGCCGGACGTAATCTGGAACATCGAAAAAGGCATGGCGTTGACCGCAGACGACATCGCCCGCGCCGAACTTGCGCGCGGCCGTCTGTATCAGCGCGTCGCCGACTTCTTCCAGGACTATGACGCCCTGGTCTGCCCAACGGCCCTGGTTCCGCCCTTCGATGTCGAGCGGCGCTTTGTCGAGGAAATCGAGGGGCATCGATTCGCGAACTACATCGATTGGTTGGCGGTCACCTTCGCCATCACCTGCACGTCTTGTCCGGCGATCAGCGTACCCTGTGGCTTTATCGAGGACGGGCTGCCGGTCGGCCTGCAAATCGTCGGCAAGCCCCGCGAGGAGGCGGAATTACTTGGAATCGCCGCACTTTTTGAGCAGGCGTCCGGGCTGTCCACCGCCCCGATCGATCCGCGTTGATCCGTCGCGCAAGCGGCGCATGCCGGGGGCTGTTGCGGTCCTGATCATATCGTCTGATAGGCTTGCGCCCGCCGGACCGGCTGACTAAGCTGCGCCGCACAAAAATTGCGGCGATGCAAAAACGGTCGATCGACCTCGTCATGGCGAGAAAGCGGGGAAACATGGAACACACGCCGTCTCATGAAGAGATTCACGGCTATTTCTTCGAGGATATCCGGGTTGGGATGTCGGCGGTATTCGCCAAGACCATCACCGAGGCGGATATCGTCATGTTCAGCGGCGTGACCGGCGATATGAACCCGGTCCATGTGAACCAGGACTTCGCCCAGGATACGATCTTCAAAGGTCGGATCGCCCACGGGATGCTGACCGCAAGCCTGATTTCGACCGTGCTGGGCACGAAGCTGCCCGGTCCCGGCTGCATCTACCTCAGCCAAGACCTAAAATTCCTGGCCCCAGTTCGGTCCGGCGACACGGTTGAAGCGAAAATCCTCGTCACCGAGCTGATTCCGGAAAAGCGCCGGATCATCGCCAAGACGACCGCCAGTGTGGGCGCGAAGATTGTCTGCGATGGCGTCGCCAAGATGATGGTCAGTTCACGCGAGGATATGAAGCGCTAAGCGCGCTCTTCGTTTAAATCTCGGCCGCGGCGCGCATTGCCGCAGGGCGGCGACCCGCGTTAGACAAGTCGGGGGCCGCCATTAGTCGAGACTCTCGCCGCCATGCATCTGATCCGGACTCTTTCCGACATTCCTGACGCGCTGCGCGGCGGCGTGGTCGTGATGGGCAATTTCGACGGCGTGCATCGCGGCCACCAGATCGTCATCGGCGAGGCGGCGGATCATGCGGCGGCGCAATCGGCGCCGTTGGTGGTCCTTTCTTTCGAGCCGCATCCGCGCCAGTTCTTCGGCCGCGCTTCAGAGCCCTTCCGGCTGACCGATCTGCGGAACAAGGCGCATCACTTGGAAGCCTTGGGGGTCGACGGTCTGGTCGTGCTCGATTTCGATGCAGCCCTGGCCGGCACAAGCGCCGAGGATTTCATCCAGGATATCTTGGTCGCGGGCCTGAGCGCTGCGCAAGTCGTGGTCGGCTATGATTTCTGTTTCGGCAAAGGTCGCAAAGGCACGCCGGCCTTGATGAAATCGGCCGGTGCGTTCGACGTGACGACGATCGACCCAGCGGCGACCCATGACGGCGTGATCTATTCCTCGACACGGATTCGGGACTATCTCCGGCGCGGCAATCCGGCCCAAGCGGCGGCCTTGTTGGGACGGCCGTTCGAGATCGAAGGTCGGGTTCAACCAGGCCAAAAGCTTGGCCGCACCATCGGCTTTCCCACAGCCAATCTGAAACTGGGCGAGATCCTGCGTCCGGCCGTTGGGATCTATGCGATCCGCTGCGGCGTTGAGAGTGAGGACGGGTCGGAAACGACCTGGCACGACGGCGCCGGCTACTACGGGGCCCGGCCGACGGTCGACGGTACGGACGCCCTGTTCGAGGCCTTCCTGTTCGACTTCGACAGCGACATTTATGGCCGGTTCCTGCGGGTCGCGCTGATCGAATATGTCCGCTCGGACCGGAAGTTCGACAGTCTGGCGGATATGCAGGCCCAAATCGCTCATGATTGCGACGCCGCCCGACGAATTCTGCGCAGCCGCGCCGCGGGTGGCTAGGAACAATTCACACAACGGGCGACGGGCGGGCGCCTAGGATACATCCTCGAAACAGCCGCGCGCGAAGCGTACGAAGGCGTCGACCTTGCGGGAGGTCTTCAGAGCCGCCGGTCGAATGCTGGAGATCGGCGCGGCCGCCTTTGGCAAGACCCCGGGCAAGATCTCGACCAGCCGTCCGGATTTCAGCTCCGCCCGCACCGCCAGTTCCGATTTCATCACTATCCCCAAACCTTGCGCGGCAGCGTCCGTCAGCGTGTCCGAATTCGACACCGTGAGCTGGATGCGCGGCATGCGGTCGCCGAGCCCCCAATCCGTCTGCCAGGGCAGACAGACGCAGCAATGCGCGGCGAGGGCGTCGGGCATCTCCGGCAGGCCCACGCGATCGAGATAGGCGGGCGCAGCGCAAAGAATACGGCGGTTATCGGCGAGCTTCGCCGAAAGAAAACTGCTATCGGGCAGCGCGCCGACCCGGATCGCGCAATCCTGACGCTCCTCGACGATGTTCACGAACCGGTCCACGGCGAGGAAATCGTATGTCAGGTTCGGTTCCGCCGTCTGCAGCCGGTGAAAGTTCGGCAGGATGAAGCGCGACAGTATCCAGGGCGCCATCGTCACCCGCAGATGCCCGCGCAACTTACCGCCATGGCCGCCTATATCCATCTCGGCGTCGGCGAGATCGGCCAGAATCCCCCGCACCCGCTCGAGAAAGGCGCCGCCCTCGACGGTAAGCGCCACGGACCGGCTGCTACGGTGGAACAGGGTGACGCCCAAGAACCCTTCCAGCTTGTTCAAGCGATGGCTGACCGTCGCAGGCGACAGGCCTTGCGCCTGCGCCGCCGCCGTGACGCCGCCCCGTTCGGCGATCTGACAAAAGGTCTGGAGATCCTGGATCGAGTACATTCGAAAATTTCAAACGATACCTTCAGTACTTCGCGCTTTGTACCGGAATTTTTCGAACCATACTAGGGTCGAACCAAGAAAACCGCATCCCGGAGGTACACATGCTCAAAGCGATCGCCGCCGCCGCGCTGTTCTGCGCGGCCTTCGTCACTTCGGCCCCATTCTCTTCGGCCCTCGCCGAGATCGAGACCTACGCCGCCTTCGACGCCGACACGCCGCCCGGCAATCTGGCGATCGGTCCCGACGGGCGCATGTTCATGTCGGTGCATGAATTTTACGGCAAGGATCTGCGCATCGTCGAAGTCATGCCGGACGGTTCGACGAAACCCTATCCCAACGACGCCTGGGCGAACGCGCCGACCGGCGACGGGCCAGGCCTAAACGGCGTTTTGGGCCTGCGGGCGGATCGGACCGGCATTCTCTGGATGCTGGACGGCCAAGGCGAGGGCCGGACGGGCCGGATCGTCGGCTGGAACACCAACACTGAAACGCTGCACGAGATCCATTATCTCGGCCAGCCGGTCACGCTGCCGAGCAGCTTCCTCAACGATCTGGCCGTCGATCGCGAGCACAACGCGATCTATATCACCGACACCGGAAACGCCGAGACCACGGCCCTCATCGTGCTCGATCTCGACACGGGCCGTGCGCGCCGGGTGCTGCAGGGCTCCGCCTTCACGGCGCCGGAAGACATCGAGATGGTGATCGACGGCAAGACCGTGACGCTGGGAAGCGCGCCTGCAAAGATCGGCGCAAACCCGATCACAATCGATCCGACAAACGAATGGGTCTATTTCGCGCCGATGACGGCGACCGCCATGTACCGCGTGCGCACGACCGACCTGTTGGATGAGAGCCTGTCGGACGCCGATCTCGCGGCCCGGGTCGAACGCTATGGCGACAAGCCGATCTCGGACGGGTCAACCGTGGACGCGGCGGGCAACGTCTATATCACCGCGATCACCCAGGACGCGGTGGGCGTAACCAGGCCGGACGGGCGCTACGAGATCCTCTATCAGCAGGACGCGATGTCCTGGCCGGACGGGTTCGCCATCGGCGCCGACGGCTATGTCTATGTCACGATCAACGAGCTGCACCGCTCGCCAGTCTTGAATGGCGGAGTCGACGCGACGCAAGGCGAGTTTAAGATCATGCGCTTCCCGGCCCTGGGGAACGCAGTGTCGGGACGCTAGCCGCGACAAGAGCGCTCAAACCCGCGCGCCGGCGGGTTTGAGCGATATCCGGACCCATCGGCGCTTGACCCGAAACGGGCGCGGACCTAGGGTGCGCGCCGGTCAACGCATGGGTTCGACAACGGTTATGCCGCATCCGTTTTTGATTTTGACAGACCGAATTATCGGCCCGGCCGGGACGCCTTTGGAAGGCCTCCCCAAGCCGGGATTCTGACGCGCGCCGCGCGGGCCGGCCGTAAAATCGGCTTGCGCGCCTGCGCAGCACGGACCGCGTCCCGAAACCGCAAACGCGACCGAAGACGATGATGACCGCGCTTCTCCGACACGGACGCGCGCAAAGGTGAAATCCAGTGAGCGACAGCACCCGACAGGCCGATCTTCCCGACTATAAGGACACGATCGCCCTTCCGAAGACCGACTTTCCAATGCGCGGCGGCCTGCCCGCGAAAGAGCCGGAGATCCTCAAGCGCTGGGCCGATATCGACCTCTGGCGCCGTCTGCGCGCGCAAAGCGCGGGGCGCGAGAAATTCATCCTGCATGACGGACCGCCCTACGCCAACGGCCACATCCATATCGGCACGGCGATGAACAAGATCCTGAAGGACGTGATCAACCGGTCGCAGCAGATGCTGGGCAAGGACGCCCACTATGTGCCGGGTTGGGACTGTCACGGCCTGCCAATCGAATGGAAGATCGAAGAGGACTACCGCGCCAAGGGCCTGGACAAGGACGAGGTGCCGGTCGTCGAGTTTCGTAAGGAATGCCGCGACTTCGCCGACAAATGGCTGAACATCCAGCGCGAGGAGTTCAAGCGCCTGGGCGTGCTGGGCAATTGGGACGATCCCTATCTGACAATGGCCTACTCGGCCGAGGCTCAGACCGCGAAGGAGATCGGCAAGTTCCTGATGAATGGCGGCCTGTTCCGGGCGCCGCGGCCGGTCTGGTGGTCGGCGGTCGAGAAGACCGCGCTGGCCGAGGCCGAAGCCGAATACATGGAGCACAAATCGACGACGATCTGGGTGCGTTTCCCAATCGTCGCAACCGACAATCCGGCGCTCGAGGGCGCGGACGTGGTGATCTGGACCACGACCCCCTGGACCATCCCCGGCAACCGTGCGGTCGCCTATAGCGCGGAGATCGATTACGGCGTCTTCGAAGTGTCGGCGCTGGGCGAGAACGCCAAGGGCGCCGCCGTCGGCGACCGGATCGTCATCGCCAAGGCGCTGCAGGCCGACGTCGAACAGGCGGCCCGGCTGACCCTGTCGCTTGTCGGCGATGCAGGCGCGCTCGACGGCGTGCGCTGCGCCCATCCTTGGCGCGGCCATGAAGAGGCGGATGGACATTACGATTTCGACGTACCGGTCCTGGAAGGCGATTTCGTGACTGACGAGACCGGCACCGGTTTCGTGCATATCGCGCCGGGCCACGGCGCCGATGACTGGCGACTGGGCATGACGCATGGGATCGATGTGCCGCAGACCGTCGGCGAGGACGGCGCCTTCTATGACTTCGTACCGTTGGTCGCCGGCCACTATGTCATCACACCGACCGGCGAGCAGGGCGACGCAAATCCAACCGTGATGCGCGCCTTGGCAATCGCCGGCAAGCTGCTGGCGAAAGGAACGTTGCGGCATCAATACCCGCATTCCTGGCGGTCTAAGGCGCCGCTGATCTTCCGCAACACGGCGCAATGGTTCATCTCGATGGAGACGAACGCTCTGCGCAAGACCGCATTGCAGGCGATCGACGACACTGAATTCTATCCGGTGCGCGGTAAGAACCGGCTCTATTCGATGATCGAACAGCGCCCGGACTGGTGCCTTTCGCGGCAACGCGCCTGGGGCGTGCCGATCCCCGTATTCGTCCACAAGGAGAGCGGCGAGCCGCTGCGCGATCAGGCGGTGATTGACCGTGTGGTTGCGGCCTTCGAGGCTGAGGGCGCCGACGCCTGGTTCACCTCGCCGCCCTCGCGGTTCCTGGGCGACGGTTACGATCCGGACGACTATGAGCAGGTGACGGATGTCGCCGATGTCTGGTTCGACAGCGGCTCGACCCACAGTTTCGTTCTTGAACAGCGGGAAGAGCTGCAATGGCCGGCCTCGCTCTATCTCGAGGGCTCGGACCAGCATCGCGGCTGGTTCCATTCCTCGCTGCTGGAAGCCTGCGGCACACGCGGCCGCGCGCCCTACGAAGCGATCCTGACCCATGGTTTCGTGATGGCCGAAGACGGCCGCAAAATGTCGAAATCCTTGGGCAACGTGGTCGGGCCCGAAGAGGTCAACAAGAAGTACGGGGCTGACATCCTGAGGCTCTGGGTCGTCTCGGAAGACTATACCGGCGACATGCGCATCGGCGACAAGATGCTAAAGCAAATGACGGATTATTACCGGCGCTTCCGCAATACCTATCGCTGGTTGCTGGGGAATCTGGCCGGCTTCGACCCGACGCGGCGCGTGGCCGAGGCGGACATGCCGGAGCTTGAACGGCTGATGCTGCACAAGCTCGCGGTGCTTGACGCAACCGTCCGCGAAGCCGTCAACGGCTACGATTTCCATCGCGTGTTCCGAGAATTGCATGAGTTCTGCGTCACCGATCTTTCGGCCTTCTATTTCGACATCCGCAAGGACGCGCTCTATTGCGACGCGCCGGATGATCCGAAGCGGCTCGCCTGCCTCACGGTTTTGGACAGGCTTTTCAATTGCCTGACCGTCTGGATGGCGCCGATCCTCTGTTTCACGACCGAAGAAGCCTGGCTGTCGCGCCATGGGTCGGAGGACGGGCAGTCGGTGCATCTGGAGCTGTTCCCCGAGATCCCGGCGAACTGGCGCGACGACGCCTTGGCCGAGAAATGGGCGCATGTGGCGGCGATCCGCAAAGTGGTGCTCGGCGCGCTCGAGATCGAACGGGCGGAGAAACGCATCGGCGCCTCGTTGCAGGCCGCGCCCTCGGTCACGGCGCCAGGGGATGTCGTGGCGGCGGTCGCGGATGTCGATATGGCGGAGGTCTGCATCACCTCCGCGCTCAACCTGACGGCCGGTGAAGCGACGGACGGCGCCTTCACACTCAGCGACATTCCGGGCGTTGGTGTGGTCCCAGCGCTGGCGCAAGGCGCGAAATGCGAACGCTGCTGGAAAGTGCTGCCGGAGGTCGGTTTGGCGATGGACCCGCCTATGGTCTGCAACCGCTGCGCCGAGGCGATCCGGTCGATGCCGCGGGCGGCGGAATAGGCGCGGTTGGAGGCCAACCGCATGTCGCGCCCCCTATCGCGCTCCATGACCCGTCTAGGTCTGGCCTTGGCCGCGGCGATTTTTGTCGCCGATCAGATCGTTAAATGGATCATTCTGACCCAGGTGATGGTCCCGCCACGGATCATCGAGGTCACCGGGTTTTTCAATCTGGTGATGGTCTGGAATCGCGGCGTGAGTTTCGGCCTGCTCTCAAATGACAGTCCCCTTGGCCCTTGGCTGCTCTCCGGCCTCGCCATCGCGATCTCGATCGGGCTGTTCATCTGGCTGCAACGCGCCGAGAACCGCCTGCTCGCCGCCGCGCTGGGCCTTGTGATCGGCGGCGCCCTGGGCAATGTGGTCGATCGCGTCCGTTTCGGGGCGGTCGCGGATTTTCTCGACTTCCACCTCGCCGGCTGGCATTGGCCCGCCTTCAACATCGCCGACGCGGCCATCGTCACCGGCGTTGCGCTGATCCTGATTGACGGTTTTCTGCCGAATTCGCAGGAGAAAGGGTGAATTTCCCGGCATTTCCGTGTAGACTGGCGGGGCTTGTAACTATGACGACGCGGCATCACATTCAGATTATGCGATCAATGGCGCAAAAACTCATGGCGGCGAGCCTGTGCGCCGCGTTCTTGGCCGGATGCGGCGGCGAGGTCGGCGAAGTTCTGGGCTTTGAACGAGACCCGGGCGGTCCCGATGAGTTCGCCGTGGTCAAACGGGCGCCGCTCACTCTGCCGCCGGATTTCGGCCTCAGGCCGCCGTCGGAGGGCGACGCTGACCTGAACGCTGTTTCGCCGCGCTCGACCGCCAGACGCGCGGTTCTGGGCGAAGAATTGACGCCCCGCCAGCAGCAGCGGGTCGCGCAGGCGCGAATCGAACAGGGCCAGGCGCCCAGCGAAGTGGCGCTGTTAAGCCAAGCCTCCGCTCTAAACACGGACCCCGAAATCCGAAAAATCGTCGATGAGGAAAGCGACGCAATCGCGCGCGAGTCGGACACATTCGTGAACGATCTGGTCTTCTGGCGCGATCCCCCGGAGCCGGGCGCGATCGTCGACGCCGACGAGGAAGCGCGGCGTCTTCAGGAAAACGCCAGCCTGGGCCGGCCCGTCACCGACGGCGTCACCCCGACGATCACCACCGAGGATGAGGGCATTCAGTTCAACTGGCCGTTCGATTAGAGCGGAACGGCGGCAGAGACTCCTTTGCACGCTTCACAGCGGCCCCATCGATCCCCATATCGTCACAAACAATCAGCGGCGCCCCGCTATGGCGTCTACACACGCATGACCAACCGTCACGCAGGCAAAGGCTCAAGCGCATGGCACTATTCTTGAGAACCATTACGATTCTGGCGGCGCTGACCGTCGCCGCGCCGGCGTCGGCCAAAGCGGGTCTGTTCGAGCCGGAGACGGCGGTCCTCGACAACGGGATGCAAGTGATCGTCGTCAGCAAAACGCGCGCGCCCATCGTCACGCATATGGTCTGGTACAAGGCGGGTTCGATCGATGAGCCGCTCGGCAAGTCCGGCGTGGCGCATTTCCTCGAACATCTGATGTTCAAAGGGACGACCAACACGCCGTCGGGCGAGTTTTCCTCGACCATCGCGCGCAATGGCGGGAACGACAACGCCTTCACCAGCTACGACTACACCGCTTATTTCCAGAATATCGCCGCCGACCGTCTCGAACTTGTGATGCAGCTCGAAGCGGACCGGATGACCAATCTGATCCTCGACCCCGCCGAGATCGAAACCGAGCGGGAAGTGGTCCTGGAGGAACGGCGCACCCGCACCGATAACTCGCCCGGCGCCCGGCTGCGCGAACAGGCCATGGCGGCCTTCTATTTGAACCACCCCTATCGCCGCCCGATCATCGGCTGGGAATCGGAAATCCGCGCCATCACGCAACAGGATCTCGAGGATTTCTATGGCCGCTGGTACGCGCCCAACAACGCCGTACTGGTCGTCGTCGGCGACGTCACGATGGAAGAGGTGCTGCCGCTGGCCGAAAAGACCTACGGCGTCATCCCGGCGCGCGCGGTCGAACCGCCGCCGGTTCAGCTCGAGCCGGAGCATATCATCGATCAAGAGATCTCCATGCGGGACGCCAATGTGCGCGAGCCGTCCTGGTCGAAACGCTATCTCGCGCCGAGCTATCTTTATGGCGAGACCGAGCACGCCTACGCCCTGCAGGTCCTGTCGGAAATCCTCAGCGGCGGCTCGACCAGCCGGCTCTACAACGCCCTCGTCGTGGAAGACGAAACAGCCTCCTCCGCCGGCGCCTGGTATTCGCCGAGCAGCCGCGGCCCGTCGTCGCTTGGCTTCTGGGTCGCGCCGGCGCGCGACGGCGATCTCGATCAGGCGGTCGCCGCGATGGAGGCGCAAATCGCGCTGTTGCGCGACGAAGGCGTGACCGAGGACGAGGTCTCCCGAGCCATCATTCGTCTTCAGGACTCGGCCGAACTCGCCAAAGACAGTTTCCGCGGGATCGCCCGACTGCTCGGCGCGGCGGCGACAATCGGGCGCGACCTCGATGAAGTCGAAGCCTGGCCGGAGCGCATCGGTTCAGTCACCGCTGAAGATGTCAATGCAGCGATCCAGGCTGTTCTTGTCGACGCCGGCTCTTTGTCGACCCGTCTGCTGCCCCTGGAGAACGGCGACGTGACGCCGGCAAGCGGAGACAGGTCATGAGTATAGTACGCACGGCGGCGTCGCTCTCGGCCCTCATCGGCCTCCTGATCCTCGCGGCCGCGCCGGCCAAGGCGGTCGACATTCAGGAGATCACCACGCCGAAAGGCGTGACGTATTGGCTCGTCGAGGATGACACCGCCGATCTCGTCTCCATGTCGTTCCTGTTTCGCGGCGGCTCGACGCTCGATCCTAAGGGCAAGGAAGGGTTGGCCGAACTGGTCGCCAGCACGATCGACGAAGGCGCCGGAGAGATGCCGAGCCAGGCCTTCCGCAGGATCTTGGACGATCAGTCGATCACGCTTAGCTTCTCTGCCGGCCGCGACACGTTCGGCGGCAGTTTCTTGACGCTCAACCGCTATCGCGACCAAGCGTTCGAACTGCTGCGGCTGGCGCTGGCCGAACCCCGGTTCGATGAGGACGCGGTCGAGCGAATCCGTTCGCAAATCTTGATCGGCAAGAGCCGCGAGAAGACCGACCCGAATTCGCAAGCCGGCAAGGCCCTGTTCAAGGCTTTGTTCGGCGATCACGCCTATGGCGCGCCTGGGGATGGCACCAGCGCCGGCATATCGGCGATCACGTTAGACGATTTAAACGCGTTTCCCGGAGACCGGTTCGCGAAGGACCGGCTGCTGATCGGCGTGGTCGGGGACATCGACGGCGCAACCCTGACGCCCCTGATCGACCGCGCCTTTGGCGATCTGGCCGACAGTGTCGGGCCGGTTCCCGCAACGGCGCCGCCCACCCCTGAACCGGGCGGGCTCTTCGTCATCGATCAGGACGTCCCGCAAAGCGTCGCGGTCATGGCGCAGCCGGGATTAGGCCGGCTCGATGAAGATTATTACGCCGCCTATATAGCCACCTATGTTCTGGGCGGCGGGGGGTTTGAATCGCGTCTGGTGAACGAGGTGCGGGTCAAGCGCGGCCTCGCCTATTCGACCTACGCCTATATGCTCGATCTCGCTGACGCGCCCTTGATCCTCAGCGGTGTACAGACCCGCAACGACGGCATGGCCGAGTCCTTGTCGGTCATCCGGGAACAGTTCGGGGCGATCCGCGACGCCGGCGTCACGGAAGACGAACTGACCGACGCAAAGACCTATCTTACCGGCTCCTACGCTTTGCGCTTCACCACGGCCGGCCGGATCGCACGGGCGCTGACCGGGATCCAGTACTACGATCTCGGGATGGACTATATGGATCGGCGGAACGGCTATATCGAAGCGGTGACGCTGGAAGACGTGAATCGGGTGGCGAATCGGCTGTTTGATCCGGACGCTTTGACAACAGTCGTGGTTGGCCGTCCTTCCGGCGTCGAGGCCACCGGCCCCGCCCCGGAAGTCCCAGGCTGACAAGGATTTAGCCGATCCCCAGATGCCGAGCGCGGGAAACGGCTCGGTCCAAGCTTGCGCCGATCAAGGGCCTGTCCGACACTGCCGCTTCGCCCGGATCGACTCCGCGCGCGCCAGACGTCGAGTGTCCAATCCGGCCGACCCATGTCCTATCATCAGAACACCGATCAATGCATGGCCGACGCGATCGGCCCGATGGGGCTGGACCCAGCGGATATCGACGCGCATGCGCCGGCGCTGAACGCATCGCGCGAGAGATTGGCGCTGGCCCAAGCCGATGGCTCGCTGCCGCTTCTCCGCTTACCCGCACGGCGGGACGACATCCCGGAGATGCGCGTGATCGCCGACGCCTATCGCGCCCGTTTCACCGACGTGGTGATCCTCGGCACCGGCGGCTCCAGCCTGGGGGGGCGCGCCCTCTATTCGATGGCCGATCCGGCGCGGCAGGATCGCGGGCCGCGCCTGCACATCGTCACCAATGTCGACCCTTTCGGCTTCACCCGGGTGATGCGCGGCTTGAACCTGGAGAATACCGGCTGGATCGTAATTTCGAAATCGGGCGGCACGGCGGAAACGCTGATGCAGTTCCTGACGGTCCTGCCGCTCTTGCGCCGCACCGTCGGCGACGCCGGTCTGGCGCGCCATGTCACCCTGATCACCCAACCCGGCGACAGCGCCCTCCGGCGGCTGGCGGCGCAATTCAGCCTGCCAGTCCTCGATCACGATCCGAATGTCGGCGGGCGCTATTCCGTTCTGTCCTCGGTCGGCCTGTTGCCGACCCTGATCGCAGGCCTCGACGCGGAAGCGGTGCGCAAAGGGGCCGGGGAGACGCTCGAGCGCTTTTTCGGCGCGGCGCATATCACCGCCGATCCGCCGGCGCAGGCGGCGGCGATCGCCGTCGCGCTGAACAAGAAACGCAGCGTCTCTGGCAGCGTCATGCTCGCCTATAGCGACCGGCTCGGCTCCTTGAGCCGTTGGTACCGACAGCTTTGGGCCGAGAGCTTGGGCAAGGACGGGGAAGGCACGACGCCGATCTATGGCACCGGTCCCGTCGATCAGCACAGCCAGTTGCAGCTCTGGCTCGACGGGCCGAGCGATAAGATGTTCACGGTGCTGGGCGGGCCGACCGAACCCGTCGGCGACGCGTTGCCGCCGGTCGAGAGCGGCGTGGCGACCCTAACCGGACTCGACTATCTGGCGGATCGAACCATGGCCGATCTGATGGAATGCTCGCGCCGCGCCACCGCCGAGACCCTGGCCCGATCCGGCAAGCCGGTGCGCTTGATCCGGTTCGACGCGATCAATGAAGAAAGCATGGGCGCGATGATGATGCATTTCATGCTGGAGACCATCCTCGCCGCAGATTTGCTGGGCGTCGACCCGTTCGATCAGCCCGCTGTCGAAGAGGGTAAGGTCCTGACCCGCCGCTATCTGGCGGACCTGTCGGACGGCCCTGGCCACGCGACCGGCGCGGCGAGCGCCGCTCTCGGTTCCGCATGACGATCCGGCGGCTCCCCGAAACGACGGTGAACCGGATTGCGGCCGGCGAGGTCGTCGAGCGGCCAGCTTCCGCCGTCAAGGAACTGGTCGAGAACAGCCTGGATGCGGGCGCGAGCCGGATTGACGTCTCCCTGCGCGAAGGCGGCAAGAGCCTGATTGTGGTCAGCGACGACGGCTGCGGCATGAACCGCGATGAGCTGCTGTTGGCCTTGGAGCGCCACGCCACCAGCAAATTGCCGGATGACGATCTGATGGCGGTGCGCAGCCTGGGGTTCCGGGGCGAGGCCCTGCCCTCGATCGCCTCGGTCAGCCGCATGACTCTTACAAGCCGCATGCGAAGTCAGCATGGCGGCCAGGATCAGGCCCAAAATCAGGGTTGGACCATCCGCGTCGAAGGCGGCGCGGTCGGCGACCCACGTCCCGCCGCCGGATCGGTCGGCACGCGGGTCGAAGTCCGCGACCTGTTCTACGCCACGCCCGCAAGGCTGAAATTCATGCGCGGCGACCGGGCCGAGAACGCCGCGGTTCTGGATGTGCTGAAACGGTTGGCCATGGCTCATCCGTCGGTCGCCTTTTCCCTGCATGACGGGACCCGCGAAAAACTAAGGCTCGAGCAGGAGCAGGGCGACCTATTGGACAGCCGCTTGCGGCGTCTAGGCGCGATTATGGGCCGCGACTTCATGGAAAACGCCCTGCCGATTGACGCGGAGCGCGAGGGCGCGGGGCTGACCGGATTTGCAGGCCTGCCGACGCTCAACCGGGGCGCGGCGGACATGCAGTATCTGTTCGTGAACAACCGGCCGGTGCGGGACAAGCAATTGATCGGGGCGGTCCGCGCCGCCTATGCCGATTTCCTGGCGCGCGATAGGCATCCGCTGCTGGCCCTGTTCATCGATCTGCCGGCCAAGGCGGTCGATGTGAATGTGCATCCCGCCAAGACCGAAGTGCGGTTCCGCGATCCCGGCGCCGTGCGCGGTCTGATCGTCGGATCGTTGAGGCACGCCTTGGCCGAGGCCGGACATCGGGCGTCGACCACGGTCTCGAATGCGGCGCTTGGCGCCTTCCGGCCCGTCGATCCGGCGACAGCGCAGCAACTTCATTTCACCGCCCGAGCGCATTCAGGCCAAGCCATTGGCGGATACGGCGGCTATACAGCGAGCGCGCCGAGCGCGGCGCAGCGAGACGCAGCCCACGCTTTCCACACGCCGATCGATCCGGGCGGCGCGATGCGCGAGCCGGCCGCCGCCTATCGTGATCCGGCCTTTGCGCCGGGCGCGCGGATCGGACCGGAAGAAGGATTTGCGGAAGCGCCCGCCGACGCGGAGGCGCAAGGGTCCGTGTTCCCGTTGGGCGCAGCACGCGCGCAAGTGCACGAGACTTACATCGTCGCACAGACACCAGACGGTCTGGTCATCGTCGATCAGCACGCAGCCCATGAACGTCTGGTCTATGAACGCATGAAACAGGCGCTGGAACAGACCGGCGTGGCGCGTCAGGGTCTGTTGATCCCGGAAATTGTCGAGTTGGACGAAGACGATGCGGCGCGGTTGCTGGCGCGCGCCGAGGAATTGGCGGAGCTCGGGCTCGTCGTTGAGGGGTTCGGGCCCGGCGCCGTTGCGGTGCGCGAAACGCCAGCCTTGCTTGGCGAGACCAACGCGGCGGGGCTGGTGCGCGACCTGGCCGACGAGCTGCGCGATCTCGGCGACGCGTTCACGCTGAAAGAGAGGCTCGAGGAGGTCTGCGGGACCATGGCCTGTCACGGCTCGGTCCGGTCGGGCCGGCGGCTTTCCGGCGAGGAGATGAACGCGCTCCTGCGCCAGATGGAGGCGACGCCGCATTCGGGCCAGTGCAATCACGGTCGGCCGACCTATGTCGAGTTGAAACTGGCCGATATCGAACGCCTGTTCGGGCGGCGCTAGGCCGTGATCGACGGCGCCGCCTCCGGTTCGGCCGAGCCTGCGGGTCTCGGTCCCCCGTCGGATTTCAAGGCGCTGTTGCCGGTAGCGATCGCAACCGGCCTATCGATTGTCGCCTTAGGCATCGTCATCCCGCTGCTGCCCTTCATGGTGATCGCCAATGGCGGCGACAATTTCCAGGCGGCGGCGATCTTCTCGGTCTTTTCCGCCTTCGCCTTTCTCGGCGCGCCGATCTGGGGCCGCCTATCGGACCGGGTTGGACGGCGTCCGGTCATGATCCTCGCGGCGGCGGCGACCATCGCCGCCTATTTCTGGCTGATGACGGCGGACGCCCTGTGGGAGCTATTCGCCAGCCGAGCCTTCGCCGGCTTCATGGCGGGGTGGTTGGCCGCGTCGCAAGCGTTCGCCGCCGACGTGACCCGGCCGGAGGATCGGGCCAAGGCGATGGGCATGCTGGGGGCGGCGTTCGGCGTCGGCTTCACGATCGGACCCGCCATCGGCGCCATAACGGTCGGCGGCGCGGGTCCGGACGGCGGACCGCCGAATTTCGCGCTTCCGCTGTCGATTGCGGTTGGCTGCGCCGCACTGACGCTGGTCGTCGCGGCGATTTTCATCCGCGAGCCCAAGAAACATGCGGTGGACGACCCAGACGCCATGCGGCTGTCGGTGTCAGCCATTCTACAGCGGCCCCGATTGGCGGCGTTGTTCGCGCCCTACTTTCTGGTCTCGCTGGTCTTCACGGCGGTCGAGGGCACCTTCGCGGTCTGGGGCGAACAGACCTTGGGGCTGGGTCCGCGCGAGGTTGGTTATTTCCTGGCCTTCGCCGGGATCTGCAACGCGCTTGTTCAAGGCGGATTAGTCGGCCGGGCCGTCGCCAAGTTCGGCGAGGTGCGGACCGCCTTCGTGGGAGCAGCGGCGCTCAGCTTGGGATCGGCCTGGCTCGGTTTCGCTGAGAGTCCCGGCGGCGTGGTTGTCCCGATCGCCCTGGTGGCGATCGCCATGGGGCTGCATAACCCGGCCATGCAGGGAATGATGAGCATCCTGGCGCCGACCGCTTGGCGCGGCGGCGTCATGGGGGCGGCGCATTCGACGGCCAGCATGGCGCGGATCATCGGACCCGCCGCCGGAGGATTGGCGCTGGAGCATATCGGGATCGCCTCGCAATTCTTCATCGGCGCGGTCATGCTGCTGCCGGCGCTGTATCTGATCACCCGCTTTCAAGGCGTGGAGCGCGCCGCGACGGCGAAAGCGGATGGCGAGACGGGCCGCTAAAAGGGCGCCGCGCGTTCGAGGATTAGAAAGCGCGCGGCCCCATAGCGTCGGTCATCCCGCTCGATAAAGCCGCTCGGCGGCGAGACCGGCGTCTTCGGATGCGTCTGGACCACGACGAAGGCTTGATCGTCGAGCAGGCCGGGCCGGGCCAGTCCCGCCAGGGCGCGCTCCACCGCGCCTTCCGCGTAGGGCGGGTCGATTAGCGCGAGATCGAACGGCGCCGCGCTCCCAGGCGGCTTATCGGGCGCGTACGCGTCGGCCGAACGGATGATGCTGAGATCGCCGGCTTGGCATTTCTCAATGTTCCGGCGCAGCGCGTCGAGCGCCGCGCGATCGATCTCGTAGTGATGGCAAAGCGCCGCCCCGCGGCTGAGCGATTCGAGGCCCAATGCGCCGGTGCCGGCGAAAAGATCCAGCACCCGTCCACCGCGCAGCGCGGCGCTGTAGGGCGCGTTGGCGAGGATGTTGAACAGCGCCTCGCGAGCGCGGTCGGAGGTCGGCCGTGTAACAGTCCCCGCCGGGGCGTCCAGCCGCACCCCGCGATATCGGCCGGCGACGATGCGCATGCCCTACCGCCCCTGTCGTGGCGCGCCGCCGCCCGCGCCCGCACGCCGGCTCTTGCGCCGGTTCGGTTTCACCTTCTTCGCCTTGGCTTTGGCGCCCTTATGGCTCTCGCCCAACAGTCTTCGGACAATCCCCGGCGGCACTTCCTCGATCTCGCCGCGTCTGAGATTGAGCAGCGTGATCGGTCCGTAGGCCGTGCGCGAGAGCCGGTTCACCGGATAGCCGAGATGCTCCATGATCCGACGCACCTCCCGGTTCTTGCCCTCGCGTAAAGTGACGATCACCCAGGCGTTGCTGCTTTGTTGATTCTCCAAACGGGCTTCGACCGCGCCATACTGCACGCCCTCGACCGTGACACCTTCCGCTAAGGCGGCCAGCTTGTCCGGCTCGACGCGCCCCCGTACGCGTACGCGGTAACGGCGGCGCAGGCCGGTGCTGGGATGTTCGAGCTTGCGTGCAAGACCGCCGTCATTGGTGAAAAGCAGCAGACCTTCCGAGTTGATGTCGAGCCGTCCGACGCTGACCAAACGCGGCAGGTCGCCAGGCAAGGCGTCGAACACGGTCGGCCTTCCTTGCGGATCGCTGCGCGTCGTCAACAGACCGGCGGGTTTGTTGAAGCGCCACAATCGCGGCCGGTCCGGCGCCGGGAGCGGCTTGCCGTCCACGGTCACGGCGTCGTTGTCGCCGACCAGGGTCGCCGGCGTCTCGATGATGACGCCATTGACCGAGACCCGGCCCTCGGCGATCCATTTCTCCGCCTCGCGCCGCGAGCACAGGCCGGCCCGCGCCATGCGTTTGGCGATTCGCTGCGTCTCGCCTGCCTCGGTGGGTGTAGAACCGGCTGTCTGGTCGGCAGGGTCGGACATTCGGACGGTTCCCGGTTTCGCTATCAGTCGGGCTGCGCTACAGCACGAGCGCGGCGCGAGAATAAGCCCTGTGGCGCAGACTGCAATGGAGCGATGAATCTATGGAACCGATGAGCCGCGCCTTGGACTTGGCGCGCCAGGCCGCCGACGCCGGCGAGGCGCCGATCGGGGCGGTCGTCGCTGACGCGTCGGGGGAGGTCGTCGCCGAGGCGCGCAACCGGGTCGAGGAACTCTCGGACCCCACGGCACACGCTGAAATCCTGGCGATGCGGGCGGCTGGTGCGGCCTTGGGTTCGTCGCGGCTGACGGGTTGCGACTTGTTTGTCACGCTGGAACCCTGCGCCATGTGCGCCGGGGCCATCGCCCACGCTCGGCTAAGGCGCCTGATCTTCGGCGCCTATGACCCGAAAGGCGGCGGCGTTGAGCATGGCGCGCGGGTGTTCGACCGACCGACCTGCCATCATCGACCAGAGATCATCGGCGGCGTCCGAGAAAGCGAAAGCCGTGTCTTGCTGCGCGCCTTTTTCCAGGAGCGCCGTTGAGCGACCGGTCTGAAAACGCCTCTCATTCCGAGCCGCCGCCGCCCAGACCGCCGCCAAGCCCCGCTTCGGCGATCTTCTTGTCGGTATTGTACTGGCTAAGCGCATAGACCGCCCAAATCGCAGCGGGAATCCAGCCGATCAGCGTCAGTTGTAGCAGCAAACAAATGATCCCTTGGATCGGTTTTCCGATGGTGAAGAACACCAGCCATGGCAGCAAGAGGGCAAGGATGAGACGCAGCATTGCTTTTCCCCGTTTTGGCTTTTCCCGTTTGTATGAGGAGAAAGCTATCGGCCTGTCCGACAGTCCGCAATGGCGTTGTTCGGCGATTTCCGCGTCTTTGGCCCTGTGCTCATGCGTCCGCCGCCGGCGCAAATTGAAAGAACTCCCACGGCTTCTTCTGGGGGGTACGGGAGGCGAAGAAACCGCGGGAGCCCAGTGTACGGCGACCAAAACGGACCGCCGAACCTCGTTCCGATTGTCCCCGCCCGACCCTGTCCACGGTTGGAGGGGGGTCGTCTCAATCGGGCGGCGCACGCCGCCAGTGCAAGTCCCGACCAAGCTGGCCGAGCGCGTCTTACGAAACGGAGGGCTACGGTCCCCGTGGCTCAACTGGGGGGTACGGGAGGCGTTGAACCACGGAGACCAAACCCTCGGACGTCGCCGTCCGAAGCTTCGCCGTGCGGTTATCTCTCGAAGAAGATCACCACGCGTCTGTTCCTAAACTCTTTTGCGTCTTCACCCGCGTCGACCGCCGGCTGCGTCTCGCCCATCGACAGCGTCTTGATCGAATCGACGGCGATGCCGTTGATCGACATTTCCTCGCTAACCGCTGTCACCCGACGTTCAGCAAGCGCGCGGTTGTAAGCGGGATCTCCGGACGTGTCGGTGTGCCCGACGATGCGGGCCGTCTTGGCCCCGCCCTGGACGAAGGCCTTTACCGCTTCCAGCACCTTCTCCGCGGCCGCATCCGACAGGGTCGCGCTGTCGAAACCAAAATAGATCACCACCGGCTCTGGCAGATCCGGGTCCGGCGCCGGAGCCGCCGCCGGCGCGGGCTCCGTCGGCGGCGCGCCCGCCAGGGCCGCTTCCAAGGCCTCCATGTGAAAGATGAAATCCTTTTGACAGGCTTCGATATCCTCGGGCTGGCGGTTCTCCTCCAGCTCCTGCATCCAACATTCGAAAGCCGCTTGAGCCCCGGCGGCCTGCGCCGGATTCGCCTCGCGTCCGCCCGCTTCGAAAGCGCGCATTAATCGGGCGCGTGCGCCCGTCATCAATCTGACGCGGTCCTCCGGCAGCGAACGGGCGGAAATCTCCTCAGGGTCGGGCGAATTGCCCGCATGCGCCGCCAGGGCGCGCGCCGCGAACGTATCGGCGTCTCGCCAATCGAACTCGTCCGCTTCGACATTGGACAAGGCGATATACTCATTCCGCAAGAAAGTGTCGAAAGCCGTCCCCGACGACTCCGTCTCAGCAATATCGGGCAATTGGGCCGTATTCACAGCGCAACCCGTCAACAAGAAGCCCGCAATAACCAGCGTCGACATCGACGATCGTTGTTTTTTCATGACTTTCCCCCAATTCAATCAAGCGGCGTCCCGCACAGTCATGCTACTGCTGTTTTCTTCGACAGTACAAAAACAAGTTCCATGCCAGCCGGCATTTAATCGCAGTATGGCGGCGTAGAGTTCGGTAACTGTATGAATTCTCTTTTATTTATCTTCTCTAATGCTCGATGATCTTCACAGCCGCCCTGTTTTTCGCTGTGAGAACGCGGTTTGAGCGCCTCGAGAGTTGCTCTTTGCGTTGCAAATTGCAAAGCGTCGGTTGCTAATCGCAATTTCGGTCAACCGTTGATCCGCCGTCCCCTGACGCCGGCGCGCAGTTGAAATGAGCGGCGCAAAAGCGGCACTATGGGCGTCGGTGAAGCGCCGGGCTGACGATCAAAACGCACAGGGTTCAGGAAAACGGGGGGTCACATGGACAGAGCGGACGGGGCCCCTCTTTTTCAGTCAAGCGATGAAAGCGCCCGATCCACGCTTGTCCCGACGCGCCGGCGCTTTCTGTCGGGTCTGGGCTGCGCTTGCGCCGCCGGGGCCGCGACCGGTTGCCTAAGCCAGAACCGCGCGACCGGCCGGCAGAGCTTCACCGGTTTCTACTCGCTCGAAGACGATATCGAAATAGGCACGCGGGAACACCCGAAGCTGGTGGCGCAATTTGGCGGCGTCTATGAAGACCGACGCCTTCAGCGCTATGTCGATGAGATTGGTCGCCGAACCGCCGCCTTCGCAGAGTACGAGTTCCCCTACCGGTTCACGATCGTGAATTCGCCGATTGTGAACGCCTTCGCCCTTCCCGGCGGGTACGTCTATGTCTCACGCGGCCTTATCGCGCTCGCCTCGAACGAGGCGGAACTGGCCAGCGTCATCGCCCATGAGATCGGACATATCACCGCGCGCCACACCGCCGAACGGATCAGCCAGGCGCAATTGGCGCAAGTTGGGGTCGGCCTGTTGGGTGTCTTGTCCGGGAGCGGCGAACTCGCCAGCGGCGCGGGGCAGGTCGCGCAGCTCGTGCTGCAAGGCCATTCCAGGGACCAAGAGCTGGAGGCGGACCGCCTTGGCATTCGCTATATGACACGTGCGGGCTACGATCCGGACGGGTCGGTGACGTTCCTGGCGACGCTGCGCGAACATTCGATGTTCCAGGCCGAGTTCAATGGGCGGCCGCCCGGCTCGGTCGACGAATTCGATATTCTGGCGACCCACCCGCGCACCATCGAACGCGTACGTCTCGCACAGGAGCAGGCGGACGCGGTGGTTATCGACAACCCACTGGTCGGGCGCGACGCGCATATGAGCGCCATCAACGGCGTCCTTTACGGCGACGACCCACGAGAGGGCGTCGTCGACGGGTTAAGCTTTCGGCATCCGGATCTGCGATTCGCCTATGACGTGCCGTCGGGCTTCGTCCTGCGCAACAGCCCACAGCGCGTCATCGCGACGAACGGGGATGGCGGCGCGATCGTCTTTGATATGGCGCGGTCGCGGGCCGGTTCCCCGATGGACGCTTATCTGACCCGGAATTGGGCGGCCGGCGTATCGCTGTCGGAGGTGGAGCGGCTGCAGATCAACGGGGCCGACGCCGCCACAGCGTCCGCGCGCGGCCGGGGCGGCGACGGCCAGTTGGTGGACGCGCGCTTCGTCGCGATTCGCGGCGACGGCGACCGGGTCTTCCGGCTGCAATTCATCTCGCCGGTGGATCAAACCGCCGCTTTGTCGGAAGCATATCGACGCACGACTTACAGCTTTCGACGGCTGTCGCGCGCCGAGGCGGAGGCGATCCGGGGCAAACGGCTGATCACAGCGCGCACTCAACAAGGCGACACGGTGCGCGCCTTGGCCGGGGCCATGCCGTTCGGCGAATTCAACGAGCGCGCCTTCCGCGTGCTCAACGATATGACGCCCGGTCAACCGCTGCCGATCGGGGAGTTGGTCAAGATCATCGCAAGCTAGACCCTGTCCGGATCGCTTAGCGAGAACCGCAGCTTTAGTGCGCCATCAAGACCGGCGCCGTCATCTCGCGCAGGATGCTGCGGGTGACGCCGCCCAGCACGAATTCCCGCAAGCGGGAATGGCCGTAGCCGCCCATAACGATCAGATCCGCCTTGGTGTCGGCTGCGTGGTTGAGCAGCGTGTCATGGACCGAGGCGCTATCGGTCACCGTGCGCGAAACATTCGCCGACACGCCGTGTTCGGACAGATACCGACCGATATCCGCGCCGGGGATATCCGCCTCGCCTTCCGGCGCCGGTTCGGGATTGATCGTCAAGACGTCGACATGCTCGGCCTTTTTCAGGAACGGCAAGGCGTCCGACACGGCGCGGGCCGCTTCCCGGCTGTCATTCCAGGCGATCATCACCCGCTTGCCGACGGTGCCGGAGACCCCGATATGAGGCGCAATCAGGACCGGACGGCCGGCTTCCAGCACGACCCGATCCGGCGCTTCCTCGTAATAGGCGCTTTCGCCTTCCGGCCCCTCTTGTCCGATGACGATCAAATCAGCGAGCCGGCCGAAGCGGCCGAGACAGGTGGCGACATCGCCGGTCGTCTGCCGCCAGTTGGCGCGCGCCTGACGGCCCGCATTCGCCACGGCGCGCTCGAAGACGCCCTTCGCCGCTTCGATCAGCCGATTCTGATCCTGATCGTAGATCTCGAACACTTCCGCCGGCATCTGATAGGCCGCATAGCCGGGCATCGACATTGGCGGCTTGACCCCCAATCCGGTCAGATGGGCGTCATGGGTTTCCGCCAGCGCAGCGGCCAGCACGGCGCAGCGGTCGCCGCGATCGGTGTCGTCCACATGGACAAGAATGGTGGCCAAGCTCATATCAACGGTCCTTTCCCGCGCCGAGTGTCGCGTGCGACGGCGCAAAAGAATGCGAGAGGAATTTTGTCTTCCTTCGACAATGGGACCAATATCGCCACATCGCCTTGACTTCGATCAAACTGACCTAGACGGCGAGGAGAGAGAACGCATGATCGTCGAGCACGGGTTTCGGCCAGGGGCCCTGGGCCGGATTGTCGCTCTGCACGGCGCCTATTACGCCGAGAATTGGGGGTTCGGTCTCGAATTCGAAAGCCTTGTCGCCGCGGGGATCGCGGAGTTCGCCCAGCGCTATGATCCGAAGCGCGATCTGGCGCTCTGCGCCGTCTCGGACACGGGCCAAGTCGAAGGCTCGCTGATCATCGACGGCCAGGCCCAAAAGGACTCCTTCAATGAGGCCAAGCTGCGCTGGTTCATCTTGTCTGACGCGACGCGCGGCCAAGGCCTTGGCGGCGGCATGATGCGCGAGGCGATCGATTTCGCCGACCGGACCGGCTATCGCGAAATCGTCCTGGACACGTTCGTCGGATTGGACGCCGCCGTCCGGCTCTACGATTCGTTCGGATTTAGGCTGGAGCGAGAGTCAGCGGCGGATATGATGTTCGGGACGCCGGTGACGGTTCAGCGCTATCGTCGCACGCGACCGACGGCGCTGTGAGCGACACCGCGCCCCTCACGCCGCCCGCAGCGCGTTCTGGTTTTCCAAGAACCAGCGATAGGTCGCTTTCAACCCTTCCTCGAAAGGGATCGTCGCTTTCCAACCCAGTGCGTTGAGGCGCGACGCGTCCGAGAATTTGCGGGGCGTTCCGTCCGGCTTGCTGCTGTCAAACCGCAACTCGCCCGAGAAACCGACTGTCTCGCATATGGCTTCGGCGAGCGCGCGAATGCTCATCTCCTCGCCGGTCCCGACATTGTAGAGCGCGTCCGGCCCGCCCTGGATCTTCTCGAGCGCAAAGACCGCCGCGTCCGCGAGATCGTCAACATGCAGGAACTCCCGAATGGGCGTTCCGCTGCCCCAGACCGTGAGGTGATCCGCGCCGGCCTGTTTCGCCAAGTGCGCGCGGTGCATTAGCGCCGGCAGCACATGGGCGTTCTCGAGATGGAAATTATCGCGAGGCCCGTAAAGGTTCGTCGGCATCAGACAGACCGCATCCAAGCCGAATTGCTTCGCATAGGCCTGGGCCATTTCGACCCCGGCGATCTTGGCCAATGCATAAGCCCGGTTGGTCGGCTCCAACGGGCCGGTCAGCAGGGACTCTTCCTTGATCGGCTGCGGCGCATGTTTCGGATAGATGCAATTCGACCCCATGAAGATCAGCTTCTTCACGCCGTTCCGGTAAGCGGCGTCGATGACATGGGTCTGAATCAGCAGGTTGTCGCGGATGAAGTCGCCGCTGAACCGATCATTCGCCTGAATGCCGCCAACGCGCGCAGCGGCGAGAATCACCGCCTCGGGACGTTCGGCTGCGAAAAAAGCGTCGACCTCGGCCTGCCGCGTTAGGTCCATTTCGGCCCGGCGTCGCAGGATCAGGTTGGCGTACCCGTCTTCGCGCAGCCGCCGCTCAATCGCCCCACCCACCAACCCGGTGTGCCCAGCGACAAAAACTCTCGCCGATCGGTCCATCGCGCGCTACATCCGCCGCCGTGAAAGGATACGGCCGGCATAGGCCGATGCGTTTTCGCTTTTGTTTCGATCCATGTCGCAACCTACCGCCATCACCGTCCGTTTCTCGACCCTGGTGCACGGCCTTTGTTTGGATGTATCGCCGAACGACGCCCAGACCCGGCCGCCAGCTTGGCCGGACAATCGCTCTCCCATTCGGCGCCAACCCACGATATAACGCGTCGAACTAACCAATCATATCGCAACCGCCGTTACAACGGACGCACAGGGGCCGCGCCGCCGTCCCCGATATCACTGGAGCCGCAGACATGTCTTTTCTAACCCTGGATCGTCTAGATCTCGCCGGGAAAACCGTCCTGGTTCGCGGCGACCTGAACGTGCCGATGGAGAACGGCGCGGTCAGCGACTCAACACGGATCGACCGGCTGATCCCCACACTGCAAGCGATCCTGGATAAAGGCGGCCAACCCGTCGTGCTGTCGCATTTCGGCCGGCCCAAGGGTAGGCGCGTCGCGGAGATGTCGTTGAAGCCCGTCACCGAGGCCCTTCAGGCGGCGCTGGCTTCGGACGTGCGCTTCGCACCGGACTGTATTGGCGAGGCGGCGGCGTCGGTTATTGCGGCGGCCCCAGGCGCGGTGTTGCTAGAGAATCTGCGGTTCCATGCCGGCGAGGAGGCCGACGATCCGGGTTTCGCCGCCGACCTCGCCGCCTTGGGCGAGATCTATGTCAATGACGCCTTCTCGGCCGCGCATCGCGCGCACGCCTCGACGCACGGTTTAGCGAAACTGTTGCCCGCCGCCGCGGGCCTCAACATGCAGGCGGAGCTGGAAGCCCTGGAATCGGCGCTCGGCGCCCCGAAGCGGCCGGTCGCGGCGATCGTCGGCGGGGCCAAAGTCTCATCGAAACTCAGCGTGCTCGAGAATCTCGTGGGCAAGGTCGATCTACTGATCATCGGCGGCGGCATGGCCAACACATTCCTGTTCGCGAAAGGCGTCGCCATTGGCAAGAGCCTGTGCGAACCCGATCTGGCCGAAACCGCGCGCGCGATCATCGCCAAAGCCGAGGCGGCGGGTTGCGCCATCGCCTTGCCCACCGACGCCTCGATCGCGCCCGATTTCGGACCCCGCGACGACGCCGAGATCGTCGCGATCGACGCCGTGCCGGCGGATCAGATGATTCTGGATATCGGTCCCGACAGCGCCCGCGACCTGGCCGCACAGTTGCAGGACTGCGCCACCTTGGTCTGGAACGGCCCGCTGGGCGCCTTCGAAATCGCGCCGTTTGATCAGGGCACCACCGCCGTCGCGCAAACCGCCGCCGCCTTGAGCCGCGCCGGAAACCTGATCTCGGTGGCCGGCGGCGGCGATACGGTCGCGGCCCTGAACCATGCCGGCTGTTTGGCGGATTTCTCCTATGTCTCGACGGCCGGCGGCGCCTTCCTGGAATGGATGGAAGGCCGCGAACTGCCGGGCGTCGCCGCCTTGCAGCAATAGCCGGCCGGGCGCGACGACTCTCCGACAGGACACAAAAAGACGCCCGGGACCTCCGAAGAAGTCCCGGGCGCCGTTTCGAGGGGCAGGCCCCTCTGCGTCAACACACCCTCGCGTCCCCGATCGGGGGCCGTCATGAGGCCGGTGTCTCGGTCACCCTGGCAAAGCACCTTGATGCCGAACCCCATACCGTGTCGCGCCGGTCCCACCAATCGAGCCCGAAGGCTGGCCGGAAGGCCCTTTTGCGCGACGACGAGGTGAAAGCCGCTTTCCCGATCCGCACCCGGAGGACGCCCCGCAAGACGCCGCCCGTCGCACGCACCTTCGTTCGCTGCTTCGCCACGACCCGCCGCAGTCGCTCTCGACCATTGCAAGCAATCGCCGACAGAACCCGCTGCATGCCGCCCAGTCTCACAACGATCAGTCCGCAGTCGCCTGCCGTCCAACCATTCCGAAACCGGCCCTCCTCAAACGCCTGGGCCGCCGAAGCAAACCAACCGTCCGTGGAGCGGCTCCCATCGAAAATCGAGCCAGGGCTGTCGCCAGTCCCCACCCCGCCTGAGCCTTTCGGCCCCGCGCCGCCAACACCTCGAAAGGCGCGGCAGAACGTCGACAGGCGCATCGAAACCGCCTCCGGCGCCGCTTCAGTCCGGCAGGTCTCCCCGCCCGACATTCGCGCCGCCCCCAGTCCCCATCTCTTCGACCGGCGGCTCGAACATGACCCGGAGGTCCCATCCAAGCGCTCAGGCCGTCGCCGGTTGACTGGCCCAAAACAGTTTGGTCGTCGATCCAGCGGCGAACCGCCTTTTCGCGCCGCGCTGTCTTGGGAATGCGCTTAACGCACTCAAACTGTCCTCCATGAAGACGCATCCTGTCTAGAAAAAAGTGACGGCGGGGCGAATTTTTTTGTGCAATATCAGATGGTTACCGCACAATTTGCGCACAAGTTATCCACAGAAACACGCACACCCGCTCGATCTTGGGGGTTGCCGGCGTCGCAGCCCCACGATCTTGTGAATGCGGCGCAATATGAGAATCTGGACATTTTGTTCCCTGGCCTGACTGCAATTTCAGGTCGGCGTGCGCATCGGTTGGGGGCGACCAAGACAGGTTCGGCGCGATCTGCCCGGCCGGGGTCCGCAATCGCCCGGCGCGGGTTCACTGGGCTCAAACGCGCTCAACAAGTCTCGACAAGGGTCTTTGTAAACCGATATGCATAGTGCGGCGCAGCAGAAGGCGTGAGACCCGCCGTTTAGCACGCCACGCCTCCATGGTCGGCGACGATATAGCACATGGTTTCGACGGCTGCGCTCAGGCGTGATGCGCGTGAAAAGAGGGGATGATCGATGAGCATGGATGAACGGCCGCTGTCGCCGCATCTCCAGGTCTACCGGTTCCAATGGACGATGGCCTACTCCATCTTCCATCGCATTACCGGGGTCGCGCTCGGCGTCGGGACCTTGTACTTCGCCTGGTGGCTGCTCGCCTTGGCGAGCGGCCCGGAGGCGTTCGCGACGGTGCAGAGCTTCTCCGGAAGCTGGCTCGGGCGTTTGATGTTGTTCGGCTGGACCTGGGCCTTGTTCTATCATCTCGGCGCCGGCGTTCGGCACCTGTTCTGGGACGCCGGAATGGGTTTCGAGTTGGACACGGCGGAAAAGAGCGGCCACGCCGTGGTCGGCTTCTCCATCCTCGCCACGCTGGCCCTCTGGGTCGTGGCGTATAGCGTACTGTAAATGGAGGGCGCGTCATGAGACTGCAGACCCATTTGGCCCGTGTGCGGGGCCTCGGATCGGCCAAAGACGGGACTCATCATTGGTGGGCCCAGCGCGTCACCTCGATCGCCCTGATCCCGCTGACCGTCTGGTTCGCGATCAGCGCCGCGACGATGGCCGGCCTTGACGCCGGGGCTGTCGCGGCCTGGGTCGCCGCGCCGTGGAACACAGTGCTGCTGCTGCTGTTGATCGCCGCGACCTTTCACCATCTTCATCTCGGCGTGCAGGTTGTGATCGAAGACTATGTCCACGGCGAGGCGGCGAAATTCGCCGGCATCCTGGCCGTGAAATTCGGCAGCGCGATCCTGGCTGTCGCTTGCGGCTACGCCGTTCTGAAAGTCGCCTTTGGAGGTTAATCATGGCCGAGGCCTATAAGATCGTCGATCACACCTATGACGTCGTCGTCGTCGGCGCCGGCGGCGCGGGGCTGCGCGCGACATTTGGTCTTGCGGAACAGGGGCTGAAGACCGCGTGCGTCACCAAGGTCTTCCCGACCCGCAGCCACACGGTTGCGGCGCAGGGCGGCATCTCGGCCTCGCTCGGCAATATGGGGCCGGACGACTGGCGCTGGCATATGTATGACACGATCAAAGGGTCGGATTGGCTCGGCGATCAGGACAGCATCGAATATATGGTGCGCGAGGCGGTCCCGGCGATCGTCGAACTGGAGCATTACGGCGTGCCCTTCAGCCGGACCGAGGACGGCAAGATCTATCAACGGCCTTTCGGCGGGATGACCACCGAATATGGCGAGGGCCCGGCCGCCCAGCGCACCTGCGCCGCCGCCGACCGGACCGGCCATGCGATCCTGCACACGCTGTATCAACAGTCGCTGAAACATTCGGCCGAATTCTTCATCGAATATTTCGCCATGGACCTGATCATGGACGAGGACGGCGTTTGCCGCGGGGTCATGGCCTGGAACCTGGATGACGGCACAATCCATCGTTTCCGGTCCAAGATGGTGATCCTGGCGACCGGCGGTTATGGAAGGGTGTATTTCTCCGCCACCTCAGCCCATACCTGCACCGGCGACGGCGGCGGCATGGTCGCGCGCGCCGGCTTGCCACTGCAGGATATGGAATTCGTTCAGTTTCATCCGACCGGCATTTACGGCGCCGGTTGCCTGATCACCGAAGGCGTGCGCGGGGAAGGCGGTTATCTGACCAATTCAGCCGGCGAGCGCTTCATGGAGCGCTATGCGCCGTCCGCTAAGGATCTGGCGTCGCGCGACGTGGTCAGCCGGTCGATGACAATCGAGATCAATGATGGACGCGGCGTCGGCGCCGACGGCGATCATATTCACCTTCATATCGAGCATCTCGATCCGGCGGTGATCGAGGAACGTTTGCCGGGCATCTCCGAAAGCGCGAAGATTTTCGCCGGCGTCGATGTTTCGAAAGAGCCGATCCCGGTCGTGCCGACCTGTCACTATAATATGGGCGGCATCCCAACGAACTATCATGGCGAGGTGCTGACCAAGCTGAACGGCGATGCGAATTCGGTGGTGCCCGGCCTGATGGCCGCGGGCGAGGCGGCCTGCGTCTCGGTCCATGGCGCCAACCGATTGGGATCGAACTCGCTGCTCGATCTGGTGGTCTTTGGGCGGGCGACGGCCCTGCGCTGCGCCGAGGTGGTGGATAAGGAATCCTCGCACCGGCCGCTGCCCAAGGATGCGGGCGACGCGGCGTTGGCGCGGCTCGACAAGGCGCGCTTCGCCAAGGGCGACACGCCGACCGCGGCGCTGCGGACCGACATGCAGAAGGCCATGCAGTCTCATTGCGCGGTGTTCCGCACCGAGGATTCGCTGCAGGAAGGCATCGGCAAGATGCGTCAGATCTGGTCCGGCAAGGATGATATCCGGGTGTCCGACACCTCGATGGTCTGGAACTCCGATCTGGTCGAAACGCTCGAATTCGAGAATCTGATCGAACAGGCGATGCTGACCATCGTTTGCGCCGAGGACCGCAAGGAAAGCCGCGGGGCCCAGGCGCGCGACGATTATCCGGACCGCGATGACGAAAATTGGATGAAACACTCCTTGGCCTGGATCGACGAGAAAGGCGCGGTTACGTTGGACGATCGCCCGGTCTCGATGCAGCCGATGACGAACGAGGTTCAATCCTTCCCGCCGAAAGCGCGGGTCTACTAAGACGACCGTATCCACGCACGCGATCGGCCGGCCCCGGGGGAATACAGGAATGGTGGAATTTACGCTTCCGGCGAATTCGAAAATCGGCAAGGGCAAGACCTGGCCGAAACCGGAAGGCGCGACCCGCGCCAAGACCTTCAACGTCTATCGCTGGAACCCGGATGACGGGAAGAATCCGCAAGTGGACAGCTATCAGGTCGATCTCGACGAATGCGGCCCGATGGTGCTGGACGCGCTGATTAAGATCAAGAACGAGACTGATCAGACGCTGACCTTCCGGCGCTCGTGCCGTGAGGGGATTTGCGGCTCTTGCGCGATGAATATCGATGGGACCAACACGTTGGCCTGCACCAAATTCATCAGCGACGTGAAGGGCGACATCAACGTCTATCCGCTGCCGCATATGAAGGTGGTCAAGGACCTGGTGCCGGACCTGAACACGGTCTACGCCCAATTATCCTCAATCGAGCCTTGGATGAAGGCGCAGACCCCGCCGCCGCCGGATCAGGAGCGGCTGCAAAGCCCGGAAGACCGAAAGAAGCTGGACGGGCTCTATGAGTGCATCCTGTGTTTCTGCTGCTCCACCTCCTGCCCGAGCTATTGGTGGAACGGCGACCGCTATCTCGGGCCGGCGGTGTTGCTACAGGCCTATCGCTGGATCGCCGACAGCCGGGACGAATATACCGGCGAGCGATTGGACAATCTGGAAGACCCGTTTCGGCTGTACCGCTGTCACACGATCATGAATTGCTCGAAAACGTGCCCCAAGGGCTTGAACCCGGGCAAAGCGATCGCCGAAATCAAAAAGCTGATGATCCAACGGCAAGTCTAGAGCGGGCGGCACTCCAAGTCATGGAGACCAAACCCTCGCGCGCCTAACGGGCGATATAGCCCATCGGGTAGGGCGCGCCGTCCGGCCGGAACAAGGTCAGCGCTGGCGGCAAGTGAACCGCTGGCGCATCGTCCGACGCCGCGCCTAAAAGGCGATCTCTGCTTGGGCCGGCTGCGGTGGCGATATCGGTCAACATGGCGGGATCCGAAAGCGCTTCGGTCGACATGGCGGGGCCCTGCGGATCGAATGCGACCGGTTGACCAGATCGCTGGCTGTCGACCATGGCGACGCCCGCGACCAAGATCACGATCAAGGCGCCAAAGGCCGCCGCGCCCCATCGACGCTGGGCTTGGATCTGTCTTTCAGAGGGGCGCGAACGCGATAAGAGCGGAGGGACCCAGCGATCGCGTCGGCGTTCCCTTCGTGGCGGCAAGCCAAGGTCGTCAGACGTCCAGCCTGTGTCAGCAAGCGCATCGGCCAAAGACCGGCGCGGTCTATCAAGATACGGGCTGCTCATCGTCGCCCAGCCAGGGCGGTCCCCTTCCCATTGATTGCAACCGTCCTGCAAGCGCGCGGGCCGAAGCGCCCTTGTCCCGTCGGTTCGAGCGCGCGCATTCCGGCTGGTCCGCAGCTACATCGACGGCTGGTCCGCAGCTACATCGATACGGCGCGCGTGCGGCGTCCTTCACTTCTGTTCATATTGAGAATTAATACCAAAAGAGCATAAGGCGGACTACAGTTTCAAAAACGCATTTGACATAAATTCCAGGTCGAATGGCTGTCCAACACCATCGTGTCAAAGCCGACCCTGACCACGAGTATTTCCTCAGGGCGGAGCCGCCAGCAAGGCCGTCGGCGCCGCGTCACTCGCCGCCCCTTGCACGAATGACAGCGCGACTCCGAAGAGCGTGTCGGCGGCGACCGTTAAACCGGCGCGCGACCAGGTCGCCGCCACGTTCCGGGCCTTCAAAAGCGCTTCCGTTCTCGCTACATCGTCCACGATGACCCGAAACGCGGCGCAATGCAGGCCGTCCGGGCGCGAGGCGGGAAAGGCGTCCGGGCCGAACCAATCGGCCGCCGCCTCCGGGGTCATGATTGTCACCCAGCCACGGGCGGTGGCGACACGCAAACAGCCCGCCTCTTGGTCCGACTCGAGGGCGTCCGGTTGCTGTAGACCAGCCATCAAGTCGCGCCAGCGGGTGGGATCGCGGTCGATCAGCACAACCTCGCCGACGCCGCGCGCGGTGTTCGGGTGACGTTGATAGTCGGCCTTCCAGAAATACGCCGGGGCATGCTGCTGGCAGGTGAAGAAAGCGACGTCCGGCGCCTCGGGCCGATACACAAAGGCGAGCGAGAATCCGACCGTCGCCGCCTTTCCGTCCGGCTGAACCGCGCGGCGCTCGAAATCGAACGGTTCGAAGTCTGACAGGCCAGCCGCCGCGAACGCGTCCCGGTCGGCGCGCGCGTCAGCGCTTTCGAACACCAACATCGCCAAGCCTTGTCGCTTGGCGAGCGTGTCGCGAACATACATGCCAAAGCTGAATTGCCTTGGACCCGGTTCAACGATTTTCGGCGGGTCCGAGACCGTAATGATCTCAAGAAACGATCCCTGCAACTGAACCAGCCGGTTGGCGGTGCCCCAGGGATGGTCGCCTTGGGGCGTCACGGTGAAGCCCAGGCTCTGATAGCGCGCCGCCGCCTCCTCAAGCCTGTGCACCGCCAACACCAGATGATCGATGCCACGCCCGGGCATTGTACTCGCTGGCATTCCTCGCTCCTCCGCACGCCGTTCGACAACGCGCCCGTATTTCGCAGGGGTGGGCGGTCGCTGGCAAGGGTCGGGCCCGGCCCTTCCGCAGAGCGCTGCGGCGGCGCCAGGAGAATGAGCGATCGCGCGCCGTCGAGCGTCTGGTCCGGCGCGAATCGAGCCCTCGGCGCTGTAAAGTCACAAGATTAGGACTCCCCCTTTCATGTCTTATATGACACATTCGTGATGTCTGGATTGGTTCCGAGGGGGTGCGATACAGGAGCGGACAGTGACGGTTCCGCCTTCCACGTTGTGTGGAGCCCGCTGTGCATTACGGAATTCGTTTTCTCCTATTATTTTTCAGCGTCTGGTTCGCGGCGCCAGAACGCCATAGCCATGCAACCGACTTGACGAAGCCGACCGGTGCGGTGGTGCTGACCATCAGCGGAGCGATCGAGGTCGGCAACAACACAGGATCCGCCGAGTTCGACCTGGCCCTGCTGGAGTCGCTGCCCACCGCCACGCTGGAAACCACCACCCCATGGACAGAGGGATTGCAGGTCTTTCGCGGCGTCCTGATGCGCGATCTGTTGCAGGCCGTGCAGGCGTCGGGCACGGCGGTCAAGGCGACGGCGCTCAACGACTATTTCGTTGAAATCCCGATCGAAGACTTCGCCGCCGATCCGGTTCTGCTCGCTACGCGGCGCAACGGCGAGACCATGACGGTCCGGAACAAGGGACCTCTCTGGATCATCTATCCTTCCGACTCATCCAATCCCAGGGCGCAAGAACGCATGGTTTGGCAACTCTCGAAATTGGAGATCCTACCGTGAAACCAGACGGGATGAGGATTGAATGGTTCTTCATCGCCGCGGCCGTGCTTGTGGCGACGGCCGCCGGCTCGATCGTCTTTGTGGTCAAGCAGATCCATACTTTGGGCGGCGCCCGAAACGCCAGTCATTGGATCGCGACCCAAACTGAAACAGATTATCTGCGGCTTTCCAAGGATCTGGAATTGTACATCGCCGGCGCGCCGTCCGTAGCCCACGCGGATGTACGGCGGCGACTAGACCTGTTTTACGCCCGGTTCGACACCCTGACGTCGCCGGAAGCGTCTGGCCTGATGACCCTGTCTTCGCACGGCTCGATCGTTGATCGGCTGGCGTCGATGGCGGCGGAACTGGACCTGTTGACGAAAAACCCGGATTTTCGGCACGGGGCGGAGGCGCAACGCGCCGTAGCGGCGATGCAGGACGTCTGGCTGCCCTTGCATGGCTGGGTCCGCGAGGTGGTCAGCGGCGAGCTGCTGATGGATGAAAGGCTGGGCCTGCAACAGGACCAGCGATTGATTCTGTTCTCCAACATCGTCTTGCTGATCGTCAGCGTCGTTGTCATTTATGGCCTCTATCGACGCAGTCTGGCGAACCGGGCCTTGGCCCTGGCCGAGCGCAAGACGCGGATCAAGGCGGAACTCGCCAGTTCGGCGCAGGACCGGTTCATCGCCGCCATGAGCCACGAGTTGCGAACGCCGTTGAACGCGATCGTCGGCTTTTCCGATCTGTTGGCGAGCGAACTTCCGGGGGAGATGAACGAGCGCCAGAGAGAATATATCCGGGACATCGCCAGCAGCGGCCGCGTCTTGTTGGGCGTGATCGGCGATATTCTCGACTATTCGAAGCTTGAAGCGAAAATGCACGAACCGCAGATCGAGACCGAGGATCTGTGCGAAATCGTCGAGGTCGCAGCGCGCATGCTGAAACCGACCTTTGTCGCGGACGGCGGCGAGGTCGCGGTCGACGCGCCGGATCGTCCGGTGGCGATCCGTACGGACATGCGTTTCGCGCTGCAGAGCATCACCAATCTAATGGCGAACGCAGCGAAGTTCAGCCCGCAGGACGGCGTGATCGAGGTGGCGGTCCGGCGCGACGGCGACGCTGGGGTCGTTGCGATCCGCGATCACGGACCCGGTATGACCGAAGCTGAGATCGAACAATCCTTTCAGCCGTTCAAACAGTTCCAGGATCCGTATGTCGCGAACCAAAGCGGGACCGGGCTGGGCCTGACCCTGACGCGGTCATTTTGTGAGATCATGGGCGCGCGTTTGACATTACGGCCGGCGATTGGCGGCGGCCTTGAAGCGGAGATCCGCTTTCCGACTCGCGTCGGCGCCCCTTCGGACGTCGTGTCGGACGCGCCGGTCGACACCCGGGACAGGGCGGCTTAAAGCGCCTTGCGTTCAGGCGGCGCCGGCGCCTGGGTCTCGTCCTGTCGTCCGGTTTGAACTGTCCCAATCTCTAGATCCGGTCGTTTTGGGGCGCCGGACGGTCGGTTCCCCATGAAAAAGGACAGACGCTAAAAAAACACTTGCTATAGTTTCGAGTAAAAACTATATGATCCTTGTGCTTCTCTAAAAACCGCAATCGCGCGCAAGGAGACAAATCATGAGCGACTGGCTGCCCAGCCTGATCACCGAGACGCCCGAGCAGGGTTACGATCTCGCCATCAAACTTTCGCGCGTCGCGGTCAAGAAGACGCAACCGGACGCGGATATCCGAGAAAGACTACGCGAGGCATACGAAAACGACGCGGGTCAGTTGATCGCTGTTTCCCACGTTGTCGCCGTGCATTTCAGCACGATCGCAAAGGCGAACCACTATTGGCGCGACGCCACTGGAGATGAAACATGATGCAAGAACCCGCCTTCCAACGCGCACCGGAGTTGCGCGTATCGACCTGGCTGAACACCTCAGAGCCGCTTTCCCTCGAAGCATTGAGAGGCCGCGTCGTCGTCATCGAAGCCTTTCAGATGCTGTGCCCGGGCTGTGTCAGTCACGGCTTGCCGCAGGCCCAACGGATCGCGGAAACTTTTCGATCCGACGATGTCGTCGTTATCGGGTTACACACGGTGTTCGAACACCACGCCGCGCAAGGGACCGAAGAGGCGCTGGCCGCGTTTCTCCACGAATACCGCATCGGGTTTCCCGTTGCGATCGACGCCCCCGGCGCGGCGGGTTCGACGCCGCAGACGATGGCCGCCTATGGGTTGCGGGGCACGCCTTCGCTCCTGCTCATCGATCGGGCCGGGCGATTGCGGGGCGACCACTTTGGCCATGTGTCGGACTTGCGGCTTGGCGCTGAAATCATGGCGCTGTCAGCGGAAACAGCCGAGCCTCTGATACAAGCGCCGGACAAAGACCCGGTTCCCGCGGGAAAGTGCGACGAAGTCGGCTGCCTCGTTTGAGGGCGGCGCAGAGACTGGGCTTCAATCGACGGATTCGACCGGCCCGTCCATCTGCAGCCAGGCGCCGTACCCGCCCGCCAGGCTGACGGAGTCTTCGATGCCCATCTCCTTCGCGACCTGCGCCGCCAGCAACGACCGGCCGCCGGAGGCGCAATAAAAGATCAGCTTCTGGCCGCTGGAGAACACCCGATTATGCGCCCCGCTGCTCGGGTCGATCTGGAACTCAAGCACGCCGCGGGGAACCGCCGTCGCTCCGGCGATCTTGCCTTGCGCCGACAGTTCGGTTGGTTCGCGCACATCGATAAAGGCGACATCGGCGGAATGGTGCAGCGCCCGCGCCGCCTCCGCGTCCACTTCCCCGACCACCTCCTTCGCGGCGGCGATATAGTCCTTGAACCCTTTCGTCATGTCGTCCCTCCCTTACGCGTTGCTTTGATGGCGTGTCTTCATGAGTTTCCGAAATTGGCCTCGAGGAACGCCAGCGTGCGCTCCAAAGCCGTATCTGCGCTTTCCTTATCATAGCTGGCGCGCAGGTCGCAGTTGAAGCCGTGACCGGCTTCATAAAGATGAATCGGCACAGTCGGATAGCGCGCCCTCACCGTCTCGACATCGCTCAGCGGGATGGCGGCGTCCTGATTGCCGAAATGCAGCATGGTCGGGCATTTCGGGGCGTCCTCCAGATGGCCCGCGATCCCACCGCCATAATAGCCGATGGAAGCCGCCAGCCCCTCCACCGTCTGCGCGGCGCGCCAAGCGATGTAGCCGCCCCAGCAATAGCCGATTACCGCTTTCGGCCCGTCCGGCAGCGCCGCCAACGCCGCTTCGATATCGGCCAGAGCCCCGGCGTCCGACGCGGCGGCCTTCAAGGCGCGCCCTTTCTCGACATCCGCCGGCTCGTAGCCGAGTTCGATGTCGCGCTCGATCCGGTCGAACAGGGCCGGCGCAATCGCCGCATAGCCTTGCGCCGCATAGGTGTCGCAAACGGCGCGGATATGTGCATTCACACCGAAAATTTCCTGAGCGATGACGACTGCGCCTTTCACGTCCCCAGACGGCGTCGCCGCATAGGCGCCCAAGCGATGGCCGTCAGCGGCGGTCAGGCTCACAGTGTCGCCCATGCTCTTTCCCTATCCCATTGGCCCATCGCCGCGCCCGAGGATACGGGACGCGCCTAGACATTAAAGCGGAAATGCATCACGTCGCCATCCTTGACCGGGTAATCGCGCCCTTCGAGCCGCATTTTCCCAGCATCCTTGGCCCCGCCTTCGCCGCCGAGCGCGACATAATCATCATAGGCGATGGTCTCGGCGGCGATGAAGCCGCGCTCGAAGTCCGTATGGATCACGCCGGCCGCCTGCGGCGCCGAGGCGCCGTCGAACACGGTCCAAGCGCGCGCCTCTTTCGGCCCGGCGGTGAAGAAGGTGATTTGCGCCAGCAATGTGTAGCCGGCGCGGATAACACG
Organism: Alphaproteobacteria bacterium; assembly: GCA_030065235.1. Classification (GTDB taxonomy): domain Bacteria; phylum Pseudomonadota; class Alphaproteobacteria; order UBA8366; family Aestuariispiraceae; genus JASJDC01. The sequence goes on along the minus strand of JASJDC010000008.1, from coordinate 165,388 downwards.
GGCGAGACCGGTCTCATCCAGCCCCAGACTTTCCAGGAACTCGGCCTTCTCCTCCGGCGATCCAAGCTGCGCAATCTCCGCTTCGATCGCGGCGGAGATCACCACCGCTTCCGCCCCTTCCGCCGCCGCTTTTTCAGCGACGATCGCGGAGAGGGCGTTGCCGTCGGCCGCCGCATCCTCTTCGACATTACAGACATAGAGCACCGGCTTTGCGGTCAGAAGCTGCAATTGCCGGAAAATCGGCGTCTCCTCCTTGGACAGGTCAGCCAGCCGGGCCGGTTTGCCGTCCCGCAAGGGGGCCAGGGCCTTTTCGATCACCGCGACTTCCGCCTTCGCCTCTTTGTCGCCCCCCTTGGCGCGCTTCTCGCGGTCGGTCAGACGTTTTTCCAGCGCCTCCATATCGGCGATCATCAGTTCAGTTTCGACCGTCTCCGCATCGCGGATCGGATCGACGGAGCCGTCGACATGGGTGATATCGTCCGACTCGAAACAACGCAGCACATGGACGATCGCGTCGACCGAGCGGATATTGCCGAGAAACTGGTTTCCCAGCCCCTCGCCCTTAGACGCGCCGCGAACCAAGCCGGCGATATCGACGAATTCCAACTGAGTTGGAATGACCTTCGCCGACTTCGCCATCTCCGCCAACCGATCCAGCCTGGGGTCCGGCACGGCGACGCGGCCGACATTCGGCTCGATCGTACAGAACGGGTAGTTCGCCGACTCCGCCGCTTGCGTCGCGGTCAAAGCATTGAACAGAGTAGATTTACCGACATTGGGCAATCCGACGATGCCGCAGTTGAATCCCATGTGTTCAGTCTCCGTCCGGCGTGGATCCCCGCGCCTGTTTCAGCGCCGCGGCCAGCGCGGTCTGCGGTTCATCTGGCGCAGCAGGTTTACTCGTATTCGCCACCGCCAGCTTCTGCGGCGTCTCCGGCTTCGGGTTCCTGAGCAGCGCCAGCCTGGTCATGAAATCCGGACCGCCGCGCTTGATGAAACTCGGAAACGCCTCCGCCATCGCCTCCAGCAGCGTGTCGACATCGGCCCGTTCCGCCTTCGAGAAATCGCCCAGCACATGCCGCAGCACCTTGGACTTATCGCCCGGATGCCCGATCCCGATACGGATCTTGTGATAGTGCGCGCCCACATCCTTGCCGAGATGCGCGTCCAGGCTGCGCAAGCCGTTATGGCCGGCGGCGCCGCCGCCTTGTTTCACTTTCACCTTGGTCGGGGCCAAGTCCAACTCGTCATAGAAGACGGCAATGTCCTCGGCGTCTATCTTGTAGAATCGCGCCGCCTCGCCGACCGCCCGGCCGCTTTCATTCATGAAGGTCGTCGGTTTCAGGATCAGACATTTCTCGCCGGCGATCGCGCCTTCGGCCGCCTGCGCCTGGAAGCGCGCCCGCCAGGGCGCAAAGGAATGGCGGCGGACGAGCGCGTCCACCGCCATGAAACCGACATTGTGCCGATTGTCCTGGTATTTCGGACCGGGATTGCCAAGCCCGACGATCAGGCGCATGGCCCTACTCTTCGGTCGCGGCTTCCGCCTCGCCCTCGGCTTCCGCTTCGCCCTCTTCGGCCTCGTCCTCAGTCTCGGCCGCCTCGGCGATCTTCGGCTGGATGATGTTGGCGATGACGAAGTCGCGGTCGGTGATGACCGGCGTCACGCCTTCCGGCAGCGGTATGCTGGAAATCCGCACCGTGTCGCCGATTTCCAGGCCGGTCAGATCCGCCTCGACCTCCGACGGGATCGCGTCGGCCTGACAGCTCAACTCGACCTCGTGCCGGATCACCGACAACTGGCCGCCTTGATCCAGGCCCGGGGAGGCCTCTTCGTTCAGGAACGTGACCGGAATGTTGACTGAAATCCGCGTCTTGCGGCCGACCCGCAGGAAGTCCACATGCAAGGGCGCGTCGGAAACCGGATGGAATTGAACATCACGCGGCAGGGCGCGTTCGTTCGAGCCCTCCACATCGATCGTATAGATCGTGTTGAAGAAGTGGCCGGCTTCCAGCCCCTTCATGATCACGCGGGGATCGATCGAAATCGACAGAGGGTCCTTGTTTTCGCCATAGACGACGCAGGGCACCAGCCCTTCGCGGCGTACGGCCCGGGCTGCCCCCTTACCGGCCCGGTCCCGCTTCACAGCGGAGAATGTGGTCGCATCAGCCATTTGAAACTCCTAAGCTTTGACCATTCGCGGCGGATCGACCGAAATCGACGCGCCACACGAATTAACCCGCCGGCCTCCAGGGGTGCCGGGGGCGCTCATTTCACAGATGTCCGTGAAAGCGGCGCTTCTTTAAGCCCCGCGCCGCCTATAGTCAAAGGGAAAGAGTGCGGGAATCAGCGCGAGAAAAAGCTGCGGACCAAGCGCGGTCAGACCGCCGCCAGGGCCATGTCCAACTCGGCGATCAGGTCCTCGATATTCTCGACCCCGACCGAGAGGCGGATCAGGCTGTCGCTGATGCCCAGTTCGGCGCGGATTTCCGGCGGGATCGAGGCGTGGGTCATGATCGCCGGATGCTCGATCAGGCTCTCGACGCCGCCTAGGCTCTCCGCCAGCGCGAATAGCTCTGTTCGTTCCAGGAAGCGGCGGGACTCGGCCAATCCGCCTTTCAGGATGGCGGTGACGATGCCGCCGAAACCGGTCATTTGCCTTGTCGCCAGTTCATGCTGCGGGTGGCTCTCAAGACCCGGATAGATCACGCGTTCGACCTTGGCGTGGCCTTCCAGGAATTGCGCGACCTTCAGCGCGCTCTCGCAATGTTTCTCCATCCGCAGAGCCAGGGTCTTCAAACCCCGCAGCGCAAGGAAGGCGTCGAACGGCCCCAGGATGCTGCCGACCGCGTTATGCAGATAGGCCATGCGCTCTTCGAGGTCTTTGTTCGCCTTCAGGATCGCAACGCCGCCAACCATGTCCGAATGGCCATTGAGGTATTTGGTGGCGCTGTGGATCACGATGTCAAAGCCATGGTCCAGCGGGTTCTGTACGCAGGGCGAGGCGAAGGTGTTGTCGGCGACCGCAAGCAACCCGTGTTTCTTGGCGACCGTGGCGATGGCGCTGAGATCGACCAGTTTCAGCATGGGGTTCGTCGGCGTCTCGACCCAGACCATCTTAGTCTCGGGCCGGATCGCCGCCTCCAGCTTGGCCGGGTCGCTCAGGTCGGTGAAGGTGAAATCCAGGCCCGAGGAGCGTTTGCGCACATTCTCAAACAAGCGATAGCTGCCGCCATAGAGGTCGTCCATGGCGACGATATGCGCGCCGGTGTCCAGCAGTTCGAGGATTGTTCCCATCGCCGCCAGGCCGGACGCGAAAGCGTAGCCGGTCGCGCCGTTCTCCAGATCCGCCATGCAGCGCTCGAACGCCATCCGGGTCGGGTTCTGGCTGCGGGAATATTCATAGCCTTTATGGACGCCAGGGCTGTCCTGAACATAGGTCGAGGTGGCGTAGATCGGCGTCATGATCGCGCCGGTCGTGGGGTCGGGTTCCTGCCCCGCATGGATGGCGCGGGTCGAAATGCCCTGGCGATTGCGGCTCATGACTGTCTCCAATGGTGTTCGTTGGGTGCGCGGCGGGTTCGACCGGGTGGATCAGACCAGCTTGCCGCGCATGTGATTGATGAAATCGATCTTGGTCACCAGCCCGTAGAAAGCGGCGTCATCCTTGACCAAGGCGACCTTGTCCTCACGGAACAGCGGGATCAGCGCTTCGGCCGGCGTGTCCGGGCTGACGGTATTCAGGTTGCGCGTCATCACCGTCCCGACCGTGTCGCGGAATAGCGCGGGGTCGCGATTGACGCCGAACAGAATATCGCTCTCGTCGATAATGCCGGCGATGCCGCCGTCGCCATCCAAGACCGGCAGTTGCGAGACATCGAACATGCGCATCCGTCCATAGGCGACCAGCAGCGTATCGTCCGGGCTGACGCTGACCGCCTCGCCCTTGTCGGCGCGGCGGGTGATCAGGTCGCGCAGGTCGCCGTGAGTCTCACGGTCGAGCAGGCCGTTATCGATCATCCAGGCGTCGTTATAGACCTTGGCGAGATATTTGTTGCCGGTGTCGCAGACAAAGCTGACCACGCGTTTCGGCTCGGTCTGTTTGCGGCACCATTTGAGGGCGGCGGCCAACAGCGTGCCTGTCGAACTGCCGCCCAGGAGGCCCTCGCGCAGCAGAAGGTCGCGCGCCGCCGCGAAGGCTTCTTTGTCGGAGACATATTCGGCGTCTTGGATCATAGTAAGATCACAATTGGGCGGGATGAAATCCTCGCCGATCCCCTCGACCAGCCAGGAGCCGACCTCGTCTTTGACCTCGCCAGTGAGCGCCGCGTGTCCGACGACCGAGCCGTCCGGATCCGCCACCACCATCTTCAGGTCCGGTTGAACCTGGGCGAAATAGCGCCCGAGACCGGTAATCGTGCCGCCGGAGCCGACGCCGCAGACCACCGCGTCCACGTCATGGTCCATCTGTTCCCAGATTTCCGGTCCCGTCGTCTTGAAATGCGCCTCCGGATTGGCGGGATTGGCGAATTGATTGACCCAGAAGGCGCCGGGAATCTCAGCCGCCATGCGCTCGGCCATATCCTGATAATAGTCCGGATGGCCCTTGCCGACATCGGACCGGGTCATGACGATCTCGACTCCCAACGCGCGCAGATGATGGATTTTGTCCAGGCTCATCTTGTCGGGGATGATCAGGATCAGGCGATAGCCTTTCTGGGCCGCCACCAGCGCCAGGCCGAGCCCGGTATTGCCGGCGGTCGCCTCGATCAGCGTGCCGCCGGGCTTCAGCGTCCCGTCGCGTTCCGCCGCCTCGATCATGGACAGGCCGATCCGGTCCTTGATCGAGCCGCCGGGATTCTGGCTCTCCAGCTTCAGGAACAGCCGGCAGGGGCCGGTATCGAGCCGCGTCACCTCGACCATCGGCGTGTCGCCGATCATCTGCAAGACATTCCCAAACGGTTTCGCCGCCGTCATCGCGCGCCCCTTACGCCGTTCCCAACCCATGCGCGCCCGCTCGCTCGCCGGACGCCGCTTCCCTAGAGCATAAAGCGCGCGTGGAAGAAAGGTCGGAGGGGGAAAAGCAGCGGCGCCCTGTATGCAAGGATTGGGGGCGCAAGGATTGCGCGCGCAAGAGTGGGCCGCGCCATGCGCCGCCGCTCCCGTCCGCGTCTAAGGGCAGAGCTGATGATAGGGAACGGTGAGGAAATAGCCCGGATGGCCCTCCTGATAGGGAAAGCCCATCCGCATCTCCGCGAAGGTGAACGGCTCGCCATAGAAGCGGAAGTCGCTCGGCGGGGGTTCGGCGGCGGTGTAGCAGAACCGATTGCCGCCCATCGGCACGGCCTCGCCGCCGACCGTGCGGCTGGATGGGCGCAACGGTCCGTCCGAGAGCGACCGCCAGCCCGCTCCGTTATACGTCCCGACATAAAGGAAGAAGACGGTTCCATTCTTGGGGTCGTAATCGGCGATCGAGGCCGCAGGCACGACCCCGACGAAGCGAAACCCTGTCTCCTGCTCCTGGTCGCGGGTCAGGATCACGATGGGGAGCGGACAGATCGGCCGGCAGAGGAAGCCCATATTCTGCCAACGTCGAGGGAAGATCAGGATCTCTCTTTCCCAATCGCCGTCCAGATCCATCGCCGAGACCGCCAGAAGCGCTGGACGCATGGCGGAGCTGAACCAGAAGGCTCTTTCCAGATGCGCCGACACCGTTTCAGTAATGATATCCGCCTCTTGCTGATTGAGAAAACCACGCGCGATCGCCTTCGACATCGGTTCGAATTTTAGCCGGTCTTCGTAATAACCTTCTTCTCTATCGAACCCGGCGGGCTCCAACGGATGGGCGAGGCTGGACGCCGGCGCCCAAATGCAGAGGAACGCCGCAAGCACTGCCGCCATGTGGATGACGCCAAACACCCTAAGGCTACACTTTCGTTTCCGGCTAAGACTCACTCGGGACACTCCTGGTCGTAGGGGATGCGGAGGAAATAGCCTTCCTGGCCTTCCTCATAGTCGAAGCCGAAGCGGATATGCTCTTGGCTCATTCGCCAGTTGAAGCGGCTGAGATCGATCGCCTGCGGCCGGTCGGTCCAGCAGTATCGGTCCCCGCCAAACGCCGCCGACCGACCAAGATGCGTCTCCGTCGGATGAACCTGTCGAGGCCCGGTCGTCAACGACTTCCATTCGCTGTGCGGGTTCGGCTCGGCGAAGAGAACCATGTCCGTGGGGCTGTCCCGAACCGCCGGAGTTCTGACGGAAAAGACGGTGCCGCGATAGACCAGCCTGTAGTCCTCCGGGTCCGGGTCAGGGCCGTTCTCGCCCCAGACCACTTCGATAATCAGCACCGGCGTGTTGCACAACGGGCGGCAGGGGAAACCCATCTCATGGTTGTATCGAACCTGATAGAGGATCTCGAAATCGCCATCTCCATTCAGATCGTAGTCTCCGTCCCAGGTATTCCAGATTTTGAAATGATCCCCTAGACCGAAGATTGTTCGATAGTATTTCCAGATTCTATCGACAGCCTTTGACCGATGTTTGCGAAACGCATCCTGTGCTTCGTCACTGTAGGCCGGGTCAACCGTCATCGTGTCTTCTGGTCGGAAACTGATCCAACCCTCTGTATCGGATGGGTGAGCCTCGGCCGAAGCGACCGACAGTGTTTGGCCGAGGCTCATGATCGAAAGGAGCCCAGCGGCGGCTATGGACTGTATGCGTAGCATGATCGCCTCCAGGTCAGTCCGGCAAGATCGGCAGATCGAAGGGAACGTTCTCAAAAAGCTCAATCCTTTTCTCGATCTCCTGGTGGTGCGCGTTCAGCTTTAAGTCAGCAGAGCCACCGTCACGTTGAATCAAGTCGAAATACTCTTTCAAACCTTTGGCGCCGGCATAATGGGTCGCAGCGAAGAGAGCCGCCCTGCTCAATGTAACGGGGTGTCCGCCGATATTCATCGTCGCGCCAATATATTTGTCCAATTCGCGATTTTCGATATATCGATTTTGGACATGCGCCAAGCGCGCCGCCGACTGCCGTTGGATGTCCGCCCGCGCCTGATATGTGGCCAAACTGTCGGCCCCATCGAGGTTGGTCCAATCGCCTCTGTCATTGATATAGCCGGCGTCCTGCAGTGCTGGACCGCGCAATTGCGCGAGGCCGTGGGCGCCGATACCGCCGGCGGTCATGTTCGTGGCGCTTGGGTCGTCGTCCGATTCCCGCGCAATCAAGGTGTTGAGATACGCCTCCCAGTTGCTGGTCCGCTCTTCATCCTGGCGGTTTGCGTCCACCGCAGCGGCAGCGGCAGCGGCCGGCGAGGGCGGTGTAAGTCTCGGCAACGAACTCAGCGGCCAGGGCGCCCGGATAGGCTTCTGGGCGGGGTCGGCTTGGTTCTGGGTCAATTGCTGGGCCAACTGCTGCGCCGGCTGGTCGGCCGCGTTTTGCGCTGTCTGCAGTAGGGCATGCGCGGTGGCGAGCTGCGCTTCCTGGGTCAGGTTCCGCTTCTCGATCGGCGGCGCGTCGGGCACGGTCCGCGCGTCGTCGACCAGCGCCAGGCGCCGCTGCATCGGATCGGCCCCGTCCCACAAGGCGCGCGCGGCCTTTATCGCCTGTGCGCGCCCGCGATAGCCGTAAAGGTCCCCGTCCATCGGCGCCGCCGGCTCGGACGGAGCCGTCCCGGAACCAAGCGGCGGGCGTGCGGCGCGCCCGGGTTCGTGGTTGACCGGCAAAAAAGCGCCGGGCTGCCGCGCCCAAGGGACGGGATTCCGAGACGATCCGAATCCGCCGAAACTAAAGGAACGTGGTTTTCTCATAGGAGACTCCTGTCGGTTCCGCGACGCCATGCGGGTCAATGCGCGCGTCGGGATGGTGAAGCGACATCGCGCATCGCCGCCGTCCCATCGGCCGGCCCTTCGACCCCACGCCAGGGCGCGGTCTTGGAACCAACACGATTATAGGCGCGCTTTGTGGCGACGATAAGACGCAAAAAAAGGCCACCCCGATAAAGGCGGCCCGGTGGAGCCTGGCTGAAAGAGGCGCGACGCCGATCGCAGTTGCGCCCCTGACACACTTCCTGACTCTCAATTAGCGATTCATACTTCAATCGTCTCACTTTGTCAAACATTTCGTTTTGTTTGTGTTTGCGATGCCGCCTACACTGGCGTCCCCTGCGCGGCGGCGTCATAGTGGCGGCTTGCGTATCAGGGAGCTTCGATGATGAATCAAACCTCGGATAGCGCCGGCGACGCGGCGTCAGTAGAGAGCGCCTCGGCCGCGATCACCGGCTGGCATCTGCATGTCTATTTCGATGCGGAAACGCGCGCATCGGCGCAACGGGTGCGCGAGGCGGTCGAGCGGGAATTCGACATCGTCATGGGGCGCTGGCATGAGAAACCGGTCGGGCCGCATCCGATGTGGAGCTATCAGATCGCGGCGGCGCCGGCGGAATTCGCCCGGCTGCTGCCCTGGATGGCGCTGAACCGGGAAGGGCTGATCGTCTTCATTCACCCGGAGACCGGCGATGCGGTCCCCGACCATCGCGATCACGCGGTCTGGCTGGGCGAGCGGCTCGATCTGGATCTCGACGCCTTGCGTTAGGCGCCGCCGGACGCTTCGGCTTTCTCGCGGCGTGCGCGCAAATAGGCCAGCACCGTGCCCGCGTCGGAGACCTCGAACGGATCGTCGAGATGCGACATGTCTTCGATGAACAGCCGCTCGACCACGCCATCCACGATCACCGCGGCGTATCGCCAGGAGCGTCGCCTGAGCCCGATATTGGATTTGTCGACCAGCATGCCCGCCGCGCTGGTGAAGTCGGCGTTGCCGTCGGGCAACATCGTGACCTCGCCTTGGATCTTTTGATGCTTCGCCCAGGCGTTCATGACAAAGGCGTCATTCACCGAGAGGCAATAGATCCCGTCGACGCCTTCGGCGCGAATGGCGGCGGACTGCGCCGCGAATCCGGGGAGATGCGTCGATGAACAGATCGGCGTAAAGGCGCCGGGAAGCGCAAACAGCACAACAGTTCTGCCATCGAACAATTCGGCCGTTGTGACATCCACCCACTCGTCACCGGCGCCAAGGTCTTGCCTTGTATGAAAGGTGACGGCGGGGATCTTGTCGCCAGCCTTAATCAAACATGCTCTCCCAGTGCGGATGCGCCCGACCGCGCGCCCCGCAACGAACATCGCTTCAATGAATACCCGTATACCATACTCAGATAATTGCAGCGCGGAACAACCGTCAACGCCTTTCTCATTGAGCCGGGCGCGGACTGGATGAGCTCAGTCGTCCGGCGTGAATGTCAGGGAGGCCGAATTCATGCAATAACGCTGGCCGGTCGGATCCGGCCCGTCCGGGAAGACATGTCCCAAATGCGCGTCGCAGCCGCTGCAGACGACTTCGGTCCGCCGCATGAAAAGGCTGTTGTCCTCATGCTCCTCGACCGCCTCGGCCGCGACGGGGGCGAAATAGCTCGGCCAGCCGGTGCCGGAATCGTATTTCGTTTCCGATCGGAACAAGGGCTGGCCGCAACAGATGCAAGAATACAGTCCCTGTGTTTTGGTATTCCAGTATTCGCCGCTGAAGGCCCGCTCCGTGCCCGCCTGGCGCGTCACCTTGTATTGCAGGGACGTCAACTGGGCTCGCCATTCGGCGTCCGATTTAGCCAGTTTACCGCTGGCTGGCGCGGCGACTTTGCGTTTGCCAAACATGGGCATGTCCTCTCTTGAGTGGTTCGAAATAGGCGGTGTCGCGCCGGATCAGGCGGCGTCACTGCGCGGCTTGAATTTCGCGGACCCGATCGAGGATCCGATGCATGCCGCCATCGACGATGCCAAGGTCGTCGAGCGCCTTGACGGTGTTCTCCAAATATTCAGAGCAACTGCCGAGCTTGCCGGCGGCGGTGGCGATGCTGCGCGCCGCGTGGTCGACGCTCAATTTGCTGGCGTAGCGCGGCTGGCTCGGGTCGATCACGAAGGCGATGCCGTGGATCACGCCGCGCTCGGTTTTCAGATGCACCCAGGTCGGCCGGTACGCGCCGGTCGGCATCTCGCGTGTCCACACCACCCGAAGCTCTTCTTCGACATGGTCGGGATGGATTCGGAAGGCGACGCCGTTGCAGGAGCCGCCGCGCTCCAATCCCAGGATCAGGCCCGGGTTGTCGGGCGTGCCGCGGCCGATCGGCGTCCAGAGACAAAAGGATCGGTGATAGCCGTAAAGCCGGCAGGCTATGCGTTCTTCGAAATGAAAGGCCGGGTTCCACATCAGCGAGCCATAGGCGAAGACCCAGACCTCGTCGGACGGATTTTGCGCCAGAGTTTCGGCGCGGCAGCGCGCGCGCTGGTCCTCGGTCCAAGGCACGATCAGCCCTTGGCGCGCCGCCTCTTGCATAATTTGGTCGACCAGACCGTCTCTTATGGATTCGCGCGATAGAACCACGGGATCGCACTCGCTCCGCCCAGAACCGTTATCAGTCGTTAGGTTTGCGAAGAATGAGACGATCGGTCAAGACGCCGACACGCGCGCAGCGCGACGCGTGTCGGCGGAAGCAGCGATGTCAGGATCAAGCGGCGGCCAGCCGGTCTCTGCCATGGGGGGCCCAATAGTCGAGATCGGATCCGATCGGCACGATCCGGGTCGGGTTGATCGTCTCGTGGCTGGCGTAATAGTGCGCCCGGATATGATCCATGTTCACCGTCTCCGCGACCCCGGGGGTCTGGTACAGTTCGCGGGTGTAGGCCCAGAGGTTCGGATAATCGACGATCCGCCGCTTATCGCACTTGAAATGACCGACATAGACCGGATCGAAGCGGATCAGGGTCGTAAACAGGCGCCAATCCGCCTCGGTGATCCGGTCGCCGACCAGATAGCGTTGGCGCGACAGAAGCGCCTCGACCCAATCCAGGCCGTCGAACAGAGCGGCGACCGCTTCATCATAGGCTTCCTGGCTGGTGGCGAAGCCGCTTTTGTAGACGCCGTTGTTGATCGAATCATAGATCCGCGTGTTCACACTCTCGATCTCGTCGCGCAAACCCTCGGGCCAATAGTCGCCCGGCTTGGCGCCGACGCCGTCGAAGGCCGCGTTGAACATGCGGATGATCTCGGAGGATTCGTTGCTGACGATCGTCCCGCGTTTCTTGTCCCACAGGACCGGCACCGTCACGCGCCCGGTATAGGTCGGGTCGGCCTTTGTGTATATTTGATGCATGAGGTCGGCGCCGTGGATCGGATCCGCGACGACGCCGGGGAAATCCTGTTTGAAGGTCCAGCCCTGGTCGAACATGTAGGGGCTGACGACCGAGACGTCGATCATGCCCGCCAGCCCTTTCAAGGCGCGAAAGATCAGGGTCCGGTGCGCCCAGGGGCAGGCGAAGCTGACATAGAGATGATAGCGCCCGGCTTCGGCCTCGAACTCGCCGTCGCCGGACGGGCCCGGCGCGCCGTCCGGCGTGACCCAGTTTCGGAAAGCGGAATCCTTTCGGACGAATTTCCCGCCAGTCGATTTCGTGTCGTACCAGACGTCATGCCAGACGCCGTCCACAAGCTTGCCCATGATCTTATCCTTTCAGTCTACGTCCACGCCGTTTGAGAGCCGTATGTGGGGTCGGCGATACATATAGACAATCGAGGCAGGTGTGGAATGATTGTTTCCACTGATCTACAATGCACGGCGTAACGGCGTGATCAGCGAGAGGAAGATCGACCCCGATGCGCGACGTAAACGCCTATATCGTTTTTGCGAAGGTGGTTGAACTGGGCGGATTCACCGCCGCCGCCGCTGCGTTGGGCGAATCGAAATCCGCAGTCAGCAAGCAGATCGCCCGGCTCGAGGACGATCTGGGCGTTCGGCTGTTGAACCGGACGACACGGCGCATGAGCCTGACGGAGGCCGGCGCCGCGTTCAACGAGCGTTGCATCCGGATCGCCGAGACGGTTGAGGAGGCGCGCCTGGCCGCCACGCAGTTGCAACAGGCGCCCAGCGGCGTGTTGCGGGTCAACGCGCCCCTATCCTACGGCGTGCGCCATATCGCGCCGGTCTTGCCCGACTTCATGGCGCGCTATCCTGACCTGACGGTCGAGATGACGGTGATCGACCGCCGCGTCGATCTGATCGAAGAGGGGCTGGATCTCGCAATCCGGATTGGCCGGTTGGAGGACAGTTCGCTGGTGGCGCGCCGGCTTCTAACCTGCCGCCGCATGGTCGTCGCCGCGCCGACCTATCTCGCCGCCGCGCCGCCGATCGAAACGCCGCAAGATCTCGCGAACCATAATTGCCTGACCTACGCCTATCTGAACGCCGGCCGGACCTGGCGGTTTTCGAGCGATCCCGGCGCGCACAATGGGGAGTTCGATCTGCGGGTCGAGGGCTCGCTGACCAGCAACAACGGCGATGTCCTGCTCGACGCTGTCCGCGCCGGTCTGGGTCTCGCCTGGCTGCCGGACTTTTTCTGCCAGGAGGAGATCGCGCGCGGCGATCTCACCGTCGTGCTGGAGGAATACGAGGCCGAGCCGATTGGCGTTTACGCCGTCTTTCCCCACGCCCGGCATTTATCAACCAAAGTCCGTGTCTTCATCGACTTCTTGGCCGAACTCTTGCCGAATCGCGCGTGAACCGGCCGCCGCGTGCGACTACAGCAGGTCTTTCACCTGAGAAGACGCGGTGATGAAAGCGTTCTTGGCGTAGCGTTCGTGGTTTCGTTCAATCTCGCTCAGCTTGTAGAGATAGTTGACCATCATGCCGGCGGATTCGCGCATGCCCTTGTCGCTGACATCGCCGAGCCAGTTGATTCGGTCTAGCTGGGCGCCGTTATTGAGGTGGAAGCGCGCGACCGGGTCGAGCGGTTCGGCCCCGCGTTTCTCTTGCAACAGATAGCGGGCGCAGAGCCGCATCAACATCGGGCGCAGCGCATCAGCGGTTTCCGGCTTGGCCCGCCAGTCGGGCCCGGCCAGGAGGCGGGGCAGATCACCTTTCTTAAACGCATCGCCCAACGCGGATTTCAATAATCTGCGCTCCGACGCCGACATCATCCCGGAGAGTCCCTCCGCGATCGCCCGGTCCAACCAGCGCTTGAATCCCGGAATTGGGGAAAGCGTCGCAAAAGCGCGCAGATTAGGCGATTCGTTCTTCAACTCCTCGACCACGCGTTTGATCAGGAAATTGCCGAACGAGACGCCTTTCAACCCGGCCTGCGAGTTTGAGATCGAATAGAAGATCGCAGTGTCCGCCACGTCGGGCGCCAGCACCGGCGCGTCCTCGTCCAGCAAGGCCTGAACCGAACCGGCGATCCCTTTCACCAGCGCGACTTCGACGAAGATCAAGGGCTCCATGGGCATCCGCGGATGGAAGAAGGCGAACAACCGCCGATCGGAATCGAGCCGATTGCGCAGATCGGTCCAGGAGCGGATTTCATGCACCGCCTCATATTCGATCAGCTTCTCCAAAAGCGCGGCGGGGCTTTCCCAGGTGATCCGCGTCAGCGACAGGAATCCGATATCGAACCAGGAGGCGAGCAGCCGCTGCATGTCTCGATCCAGCGGCGCTAGGCTCGGTTCTTCCTTCAGGAACCCCAGAATATCGGCGCGCATATCGACCAGGAACTTGACCCCCTGAGGCAAGGCGTTGAATTGGGTGAGAAGTTCGATCCAGGGGTTGTCCAGCGCCGCGCGCAAGTCGCCGATCCGGGCCGCCCTGTCCTCTGGGGAGGCTTTGGGGGGCGCGGCGCGATAGGCCTCGATCGCTTTTTCGATCACCGCCTCGTCGGGACCGAAATTCTCGACGATCAAGGTCAGGAATCGGCGCCGGCCCTGATCGTCCAGCCCCCAATAGATTTCGCCGAGCCGAGCGGCGCGGGCTCGCGCACTGACCTCGCCGCCTTCGCCGGCGATGCAGTCGCGCATATGGCGCAGCAAGATTTCGGCGTCCGCCTCGCTGAGGGTCGGGCCGACCAGATCCGCCTCCAGCGACCCGGCCCAGTCGGACCAGACCCGGCGCGCGCCGCGCAGCGTGCGGTGCCAAAAGGATTCGCTCTGATCCGGCGTCTCTCGCAGGTTTCGGTGCGGCGCCGCGTTTCCGTTGGCGCCCCGATTGGCGACCCGATCGGCGCTCTGGTTGGCGCTATCGGGCGTATCGGTGATAGTGGCTTCCGGCTCGCTCATGATTTTCCGATCGTCGTGGCGTTCCGCGTTTTAGCCGGTGTGGATTTCAATGGGAACAGAGAAGCGTACGGCCGCGCCGAGGCGGAATCGCGCAGGCGACAGGAAAATTCATGCCTAGGGACAGATTACAGACCGCCCTATGGGTCGGCGCGACGCTGCGCCGGGTGAACGCCGCGGGCGGATTCGCCGCTATCCTGCATAAGGGCGAGGCCGAAAGCGGCGTCCTGATCGTGCGTATCGCCCTGTTGGATGGCACGAGCCTGCTCGTCACCGAGGCCCGCGATCTTGACGGCGCGCTCGACTGGATGGCGCCGCTCGGCCCCGACCCGCTCCCGGACGCCAAGGTAGACGGCTATATCGCGCGCGCCATCGAACGCGATCCCGACCTTTGGGCCGTTGAAGTGGAAGACAAGACCGGCGCGAATCCGTTCGCTGCGTAGGCGCCCGCGCATGAAAAAACCGCCCCGCCCTTCCGGGCGAAGCGGTTCTTGAAACCGACGGATCGGTATCAGACGTGTTTAGCGTTTCGCTTTGGCGATCGCGGACTTCACCTCATCCAGGCTTTCGGTCACGCGCTGGTTCAGGATGTCGAAAGCTTCGGCCTGCGACTTGGCGACCATTTCGCTCAACTCGCGGATATTGGCGACGGCTTCTTCGATCGAGACCTTCACCGCGTCGAGATTGCGCGCCGCATGTTCTTCCGGGCCGCCGGCGGCGGTGGCTTCATGGGCCAGCGCGCTCGCTTCATCGGTGATTTCCTTCAAGATCTCGGCCTGACGCTTCATCACCGCTTGAACGCCTTCAACAGCGGTCTTGTTCGCCTCGGCGATGGCTTCGAAGTTTTTCTTCTGAGACTCGGCGATGCCGGCGAAATCCATACCCGGCGCTTTCAGGCCGGAGAAGGCTTCCGACAGGTCTTTATTCAGAAACGGGTTCTTAGAAGCGTCCAGGAACGGGTTGTTCTTGGGATCTAGAAACGGGTTGTTGTTGAAGTCGAAAAAAAGATTGTTGGTCATGAGTCTGCTCCAAATCTGCCTTTGGCGTTTCCCTCCGGGCCGGCCGAACCATGGGTTTAAGGCCGCCGCCGGTCATTGGCGTGATCGCGGTCCAACTGGATGGAGCCTTGTCACGCCGTTGATCACTATGGATCGTATATAGGGATAATGCTGCAGTGCGTCAATGACTATGTTGCACTGCAAAAACACTAAGATCCGATCCGCAACAGCAGCGTCTTTCAGGCGGCCGCCCCGCGCCGCCACAGAAGTTGCGCCAGTTGATTGGCCGCCTGCTCGGCGCGCGCGAGATTCTTATCCAAAGCCGCCATGGTCTTGGTCAGGTCGGGCGTATCATCCTGCAGCCAGACCCGCGCGGTCGCCAGCCACAGGGCCGTCAAGCCGTCCGTATGCACCCTTCCGAGGCAAGAGTCGGACGGGCCGCCGCTGGCCGACAGGATCCAGGCCATCGAGCGTTTCAGCCGCGCGCCCCAAACGACCAAGGCGATCGGATCGCCGATCAATTCGCGGCTCAGGCGCGCCAGGCCCGCTTTGTAGGGCGCTAGGACATCGAAGCGCTGCATCAACAGGTCGAACAGACGGTCACGGGTGCTCTCGTCCTGATCCTCAGGATCAACCGCGGCCATCACCTGCTCATCCACCATGTCTTGAAAGGCGCGCAACAGACTGGTCTTGGTGGCGTACCGACGCTCAAGCTCCGACGGGTCGACCTTGGCGCGGCCAGCCACGGCGGCGAGGTTGAGATCGGTCCAGCCAGCGGATGCGATCTCATCCATAAAGGCTTGCAGAACCGCCGCTTCCGGGAAGGGCGGCGGCGGTAGCGGCGCGGCCTTCTTGGCGCGGGTCTTCTTCGCGCCCGCCTTCTTCCCCGCGCTCTTTTTCGCAGCTGCTTTTTGGGCGGCGGCCTTTCTGGACGGCGTTTTCTTTGAAGGAGATTGGGCCATGACTGTTACCTTGGCGCCCGCGCCTGAAATTCAACCGCCGGCCAATTCGCGCGACCGGTTCGTCGCGGCCGCGACCGCCGCGCGCATCAGGTCGGCCAGGCCGTCTTTTTCCTGCATCAAGACCTGCAGCGCCGCGTGCGTCGTGCCGTTCGGACTGGTCACGTTTTCACGCAGCGTGGCGGGCGCGGTTTCAGCCTCATGCTCCGCCAAGGCGCCGGCGCCGGCGACGGTCGTGAGTGCCAGCCGGGCGGAAAGGTCCGGCGGCAGGCCGGCCGCGACCCCTGCTTCTGCAAGCGTCTCGATCAACAGGAAGACATAGGCCGGGCCGCTGCCGGAAACGGCGGTCACCGCATCCATCAGCGCCTCATCCTCGACCAGCACCGTCTCGCCTACCGCCTGAAGCAGCATGGCCGCGGTCTTGGCTTGAGCCTCGCTGCAGGCGTCGTTCGGGCAGAGAACGGTGATTCCCTGGCCGATCGCCGCCGGCGTATTCGGCATGGCGCGCACGATCGACGCGGTCGCGCCCAGCGCATCCTCGAAAAACCCGATGGTCGTGCCTGCGGCGATAGACAGGAAACAAGCCCCGCCATGAGCGAAGCGCGCATAATCGCCGATCACCGCCGCCATCAACTGCGGCTTCACGGCGAGCACGATGAAATCCGGGTCGAGGGTTTCGGGCAGCGTTTCCGGTCCCGCATGCAGCGTCACGCCTTCGGCGTTCTCGAATTCCGGCGCGCCCAAAGGTTCGATGATATGTACGCCGCCTTGGCAGACGCCGGACGCGAGCCAGCCTGACAGCATCGCGCCGCCCATCTTGCCGCAGCCGACCAACAGCAGCGGACCCGACAGGGTTTGATCAGTCTTGTCGGTCATGACGTTCCCAATACGTAAACAGCGCCGCGACGGCGCCAAGAGACAGATATCGGGAGAAAGTTTAGGCCTCGCCTTGGCAATCCAGCAACGCCGCGCCGACCGCTTCCTCCGGCGAATAGCCGCCCCAGAGCAGGAATTGGAAGGCGGGGAAGAAGCGCTCACACTCGGCCAGCGCGATATCCATCATGTCTTCCAAGGTTTCGACTGAGATATGGGACATGCCGCGCGTCGGGATTGTATGGCGATAGGTCGGCGTGCCGTCCTCGCTGCACAGATCGAAATGCCCCATCCACATGCGTTGATTGACCAGCGCCAGCAGGTCATTCACGCCATGCCTGGAATCGCCCGGGATCTTAAGATCGAATGAACAGGTGAAATACAGCGCGTGCATATCCTCGCGCCAGACGAAATAGAGCCGGTAGTCACACCAGCCGCCGGTCGTCTCGACCAGGATTTCATCATCCCCATGCCGCTCGAAAGGCCATTCATTCTCGGTGAACATCGCTTCCAAGATGTCCAGTGGATTGGGGAACTGCATTTCACTGAGTTGTGCGGCGGCGACCATCGGCGAAATCCCCCGACCCGGACGCGCGCGGGGCGCTGGGTCATGCTAATCGAGATTCAACATCTTGGTGCAGGCGCCAAATCTAGCGTCCCCGGCCAGCGCATCCACCAGGGTTAGACTGCCATGCCGGATTCTCGCGCCGCAAGCGACGAGAAATCGAAATGGCTAAGTCTGTGTAATATAGGGATTTTCCGAGCCCGTTGACTCAAGCTGAGGAATCGCAACCCGCCGATTTTTAACAAAGTGATTTGCGCAGCGGGGCGGAGGGGACGTTATCCACAGGCCCTGAACCACCGCGCGGCTCTGGTCAGGCCTTCTTCGCAGCCGCCTTCTTGGACGACTTGGCCGCCTTCAGTTCGGCCTGCAGCGCGGCAACCTGTTCGGAGAGGATTTCCTGCTCCTCGCGCGCCTTGGCGGCGACGGCTTTCACCGCTTCGAACTCGTCGCGGCTGACCAAGTCCATATCCGCGAGCACCCGTTCAAGCCGCGCCTTCACCAGGCTTTCGACCTCTTCCCGCACCCCGTGCAAGGCGCCGGCCGCGCCATTGGCGACCCGGGCGATATCGTCGAACAGGCGTCCGGTGGTTTGCATGATGCGATCCTCTCATCTGCTGGGCGCAGTTTCAGCGTTTACGCTACCCGTAATAAAAGGTCTCGCGGCCTAGCGCGCAAGTTGCCGCAACGCCGCGCCGTGCCTATAACCGGCGCGGTAATTCGGAGCCGCCCGTGAACTTTCCCGACATTGACCCGATCGCCCTGCAATTGGGGCCGCTGGCCATCCGTTGGTATGGGCTGGCCTATCTCGCCGGTTTGGTGATCGGCTGGCGCTACACGATGGCCTACGCCCAGCGTCTGTCCACCGGGGTCACCGCGCGAGACATGGACGATTTCCTGATCTGGGCCGTTCTGGGCGTGGTGATCGGCGGCCGGTTGGGTCAGGTCCTGTTCTACCAGCCCGGCTATTATTTCTCGAACCCGATTGAGATCCTGAAGATCTGGCAAGGCGGCATGGCCTTTCATGGCGGGCTGTTGGGCGTGATCGCGGCGATAGCGATCTATACGCGGCGGCGCGGTTTGCCGTTCTTCGCCTTCACCGACCTGATCGCACTGGTCGCGCCAATCGGGATCTGTTTCGGGCGGATTGCGAATTTCATCAATCAGGAACATTGGGGCCGGCCGACCGACGCGGCGGTCGGCATGGTCTTTCCCCGCGACCCGGATCAGGTCCCGCGCCACCCGAGCCAGCTCTACGAGGCGGCGTTGGAGGGCCTGGCGCTGTATCTGCTGGTGGCGATCGCGGCGCACGGGTTGGGACAGATGAAGCGGCCCGGCATGGTCACTGGACTCTTCCTGATCGGTTACGGGCTGGCGCGCGGTGTTTCCGAGTTTTTCCGGGATCCAGAAGTGCTTGTCGGCGCCTTGCCCTTTGCGACCACTTGGGGCCAGTGGTTGACCCTGCCGATGATCCTGGCCGGCGCCTATGTCATTGTCCTTGCCGCGCGCCGCCCCGCGCGCTGAGACGATGACGGCTTTGGCCGAGCATCTGAGGCGCCGGATCGCGCTGGAGGGGCCGATAACCGTCGCCGACTATATGGGGGATGCGCTGGGCCATCCGCGTTGGGGATACTATACCAGCCGCGATCCAATCGGGGCTGGCGGCGATTTCACGACGGCCCCGGAAATCAGCCAGATCTTCGGCGAACTGATCGGCCTTTGGCTGGCCCAGGCCTGGATCGATCTGGGTCGGCCCGCCCCTATCCAGTTGGTCGAACTTGGACCCGGCCGCGGCGTCTTGATGGCGGACCTGCTGCGCGCCGGCGCGATGGCGCCGGGCTTCCTTGACGCGATCGAGCTTACCTTGGTGGAGACCAGTCCCGTCCTGCGGCAAGCGCAGGCCGAACGGCTGAAGGCGCACGCGCCGCGTTGGGCGGCGCGCGTCGCGGAAATCCCGGACGGGCCCTTGTTGCTGGTCGCGAACGAATTTTTCGACGCTTTACCGATCCGGCAATGGGAGAAGACGCCGGACGGCTGGCGCGAGCGTCTTGTGACCTGGTCTGATGAAGCGGCTGAATTCGGCTTCACGCTCTCAACAGGCTCGGCCCCGGCTGACCGTCTGGCGCTCGGACTGTCGGCTGCGAACGCGCCCGAAGGGTCCGTCTTTGAAGCGTCGCCGTTGTCGCTATCCGTCATGAACAGCCTCGCCGAACGGATCGCCGCGCAAGGCGGCGCCGCCCTGATCGTCGATTACGGCTACGATCGCGCACAGGCTTTCGGCGACACGCTGCAGGCGGTCAAGGCGCATCGACCGGTGTCGGCCTTCGAGACGCCCGGCGCGGCGGACCTGACCGCGCATGTCGATTTCCACGCCCTGGCTCGATGCGCGCGTGAGGCGGGAGCGGCGGCATATGGGCCGATCAGACAGGGCGCGTTCCTGAACCGCCTCGGCGCCCGGGAAAGGCTGGAACGCTTGACCGACCGTTCCGATCCGCGACAGGCTCGCGCCTTGGCGCAAGGGGTGGCGCGCTTGACCGAGCCGGACCAAATGGGCGTTCTCTTCAAAGTGCTGGCGGTGACCGGAGGCGTGACCCCGGCGGGCTTTGCCACAGCCGATACTACGCCGGCGCCCAATGGAAGTAGCGAACCATGACGCAGCCATCAATCATTCGCGACCCGGGCCTGGCGGCGCGCGACGAGATCCGTCACGCCTTCTTCACAAAGCGCGGCGGCGTCAGCGACGGGCTCTATGCCTCGCTGAACACAGGCTTCGGGTCGGGCGACGCGCCGAATAACGTGGTTGAGAACCGGCGGCGCGCGACGGCGGCGATCGGCGCCGGGCCCGAGGCGCTCTCAACAGTCTATCAGGTTCATGGAACGACGGTGGTCAAGGTCGCGTCGCCTTGGGCTCCGGCCGAGGCGCCGAAGGCGGACGGCATGGTGTCGAACAGCCCGGGCGTGGCGCTGGGCGTTCTGACGGCCGACTGCGCGCCTGTCCTGTTCGCCGATGCGACGGCCGGCGTGGTCGGCGCCTGTCACGCCGGCTGGAAAGGCGCGTTGAACGGGATCGTCGAGGCCACCGTCGCGGCGATGGAAGGGTTGGGCGCGCGCCGCGCGGACATTCAGGCGGCGATAGGTCCATGCATCGCGCAGGAATCGTATGAGGTCGGGGATGACTTCGAAGCCGCCTTCATCGCGCACGATCCGTCAGCGCGGACGTATTTCACCGCTGGCGCGGCGCCGCACAAGCGGCAGTTCAACCTGCCGGGGTTCGTATTGCGCGCTACCGAAAAGGCCGGCCTCGCCAACGCGCAATGGGTCGCACGCGACACACGCGCGGAATCGGATTTGTTTTTCAGCTATCGCCGCGCCACGATCCAAGGGGAAGCGGACTATGGCCGCCTGTTGTCGGTCATTGCGCTCAACGGTTAGCATGGCGGCCGGCGGGAGAGACGATGTGAGGGTTGCGCAATGCCCTGGCTGATCCAACTGATCGCGCTGATGCTGGCCGCGACGGTCGTCGGATGTTTTTTGATCTAGCGATGAAGGGGCGGACCCTTACGCGGCCCGGCTTGGCGAAAAGAGGCGGCCTGTGCCTCCTCTTGCTCATCGCCGGATTGCTGCAGGCCTGTGGACCGGTTCCGAAACCGTTTCGCACCTCCGCGGACGAAAAGGCGGAACTGTCCCTAGTGCATCAGCGGGCGGATACGCTGGTTTATGTGGCGCCGCTGGATACCGAAGACGCGGACGCTTGGGTGAAGGCGGACGCGGCCGCCGCTCTGCTGCGCGAGACGGGCGTGATCGCAAGCAGCCGCCGCGGCCGCGAAAACGGCCATTTGTTGCGGCTGACCGCGCCGTCGGCGGCGGGCGACCTTTGGACCCTGTTCGGACCGAGCGGCGCGCTGATCGAGGCGTTCTTGACGCCGACACTGTCGAACCAAGCGTTGGAGTCCGCGCGGGCCGGCGAGTTTGACCTCGCCATGCAGACATTCGCACCGCTCGCAGACGGGGTGCCGAAAGCGATCGGCGTCAATGTCGAGCCGACTGACATCGCCATTGGACCGACGACCATCGCGGTGGCGCGAGTCACCGGCGCCCGCGGCGACGGAGAACGCACGCTCGCGACAGCGATGCAGGAGACCCTACGCCAGAACGGGGCTGCGGTGGAAGAGAACGGGGAAGCCGACCTGAACCTGATCGGCGAGGTGTCGACCCGTGAAATTCGCCAAGGCGTCGTGGCCTTGCGGATCGTCTGGCGGGTCGAAACGGCGTCCGGCGATCATGTCGCTGATCTGGCGCAAGAAAACCCCGTCGCCAGCGACTATTTGGACGGCCCCTGGGGGCCGCTGGCTTGGGATGTGGCCTATGCCGCAACGCCGGGCGTGTTGGACGTGATCGACGCTTATTCGCAGACCCCGCCGCCGGAATAAAAGCGCCGGCGCGGATCGTTTACAGCGCCCGGGCCCCTTGGTATAGAGGCCGCGGTTCGAACATGTCGGCCCCGGGGTTTGGTCGTCCCGGACGCGCCGGCGGGCTTGAGCCGGTCGCCGTCTTTGGCTTCTGTCGGTGGGCTCTGTGGTTGGGGAATCAGCAGCAATGGGACTCTCGAGAGAATCGGGCGATACGAACTTCTGTTTTCGTCCTTCCGGTCTCTGACGCGTCGCCCGCCCATGAAAATCCTCGCCGGCAATTCGAACAGGCCCATTGCCGAGGCCATTTCAGCCTATCTCAATGTTCCGCTGACCAAGGCGGCGATCCGACGTTTCTCCGACATGGAGATCTTCGTCGAGATCCAGGAAAACGTCCGCGGCGAGGACGTTTTCGTCGTGCAGTCGACCAACTATCCGACCAATGACAACTTGATGGAGCTGTTGATCATGATCGACGCCCTCAAGCGCGGGTCGGCGCGGCGCGTGACGGCGGTGATGCCCTATTTCGGTTATGCGCGGCAGGATCGGAAGACCGGCCCGCGGACGCCGATCTCGGCGAAGCTGGTCGCCAACCTGATCGAGAAGGCGGGCGCCGACCGGGTGCTGACGATCGATCTGCATGCGGGCCAGATTCAAGGCTTCTTCGACGCGCCGACGGACAATCTGTTCGCCTTGCCCGTGTTGCATACGGACCTGACCGAAAAACTGCCGGAAGGCGAGGTGGTGGTGGTTTCGCCGGATGTCGGCGGGGTGCTGCGCGCCCGGTCGCTCGCCAAACGCATGGACGCTGAGCTGGCGATCATCGACAAGCGTCGGGAACGCGCCGGCGTGTCGGAGGTCATGAACATCATCGGCGAACCGCACGGCAAGCATTGCGTCTTGATCGACGATATCGTCGACAGCGCCGGCACGCTGTGCAACGCGTCGGTCGCTTTGGCGGAAGCCGGCGCCGCTTCGGTGCGCGCCTATGTCACCCACGGCGTCCTGTCAGGCGGCGCCGTGGCCCGCGTCTCCGCTTCGCCGCTGACAGACCTCGTCGTCACCGACAGCATCATGGCGACGGAAGCGGTCCGCGTCAGCGAGACGGTCCGCCAGGTCAGCATCGCGCCGCTCTTGGCCGAGGCGATTCGGCGGATCTCCGAAGAGCGATCGGTCTCCAGCCTGTTCGATTAGAGGGCCCTGGTCGATTAGAGGGCGATAAAGGGCGCGCCGTTCAGCGCTTGCTGAAAGGTCCCGGCGATCAGCACGCCCCATAAAACGGCGCCGACGGCAACGCCTGAGACAGCGACGGCCGGTCGGGCGCCGCTTCTATCCAACGCCAGTCCAAGCAGCGGCAGCGCCTGCATCATGTGGGTCGCGAAGAAATGCGACACCCGCAGGTCGCCGCCGGTCGTCGACCAACCGAAGAAAAACAGGCCGTTCACGTCGCTTCGCTCGCCGCCGATCCAGGGTCCGCCCGACTCGCCAAGATGGCTGGCCACAAGCAGGGTCGCGAGGAAGCCGAGGCTCAATCCAAGCGCCGAGCCCCCTCTCACCCCCAACCCGACGGACGGTTTGGCGCGCAGCGCGATCAGGCCTGCGATGACCAAGGCGCAGGCGATCAACACGACGGCGAATGTGCCCATCAAGCCGTACATTGCAGCCTCGAACGCCGTCTCCGAATTGAAATGCGAGGCGCGCCCGCGCAAAGCCTGCCCGCTGATATACAGAATTTCGAAACCGGCCGTCACGAAGGCGGCCAAAGCGGTCAGGCGCAACAGCCACCCAGCCCTCACGGCCTCGTCAAGCAGCCGGGCGACGAGGAACAAGGTGAGCAAATAGGTGACGGTCGCGATCTGGAATTTCAGCGGTTTGATCCAGATGCTGACGCCGTTATGCAGGCGGTCGTCCCACATCATCCCCGCCAGGGTGAAGGGGATCAGCCCGGCGACCAAAAGGATGCCGGCGATCCAGACCCGCTCCGTACCGCGCGCGAACAGCCGGTCGCCGTCTTTGCCTCTGGCGTCCGCGATACGGGCGCGCAGCTGGGCGGCGCTATCGCCGATACTGGCCATCTGGGCGGTTTCCCTGAAAAAGGACCTTAACTTTCCAATGTCAATATTAGATAGTCACACAACGCTTAGCTTCAAGATGCGGACGATCGGCGAAAAGCGGCCTCCCGAAAGGGCGACTAGGCCGGTTTCGTGGCGTCGGACTGGGCTTCCTCGCCAACAGCCTGGGCGGCGGCGGCGCCGATTTGAGTCTTCTGCTGCTCGGTCAACCCATCGACATGTTCGGCGTGATCGGCTTCGTCCAGTTTGACGCGCACCTCCTTGCGGGCGAACTGGATCCCATTCGCGTCGAACGCTTTTTGAATTCGGCCATAGATTTCTTTGCGCAAGGTGAATTGCTTGCCTGGCTTGGCCATGAACTTGCCGCGCACGACGATCCCGACATCGTCGACTTCCAAGACGCCCTGGGACTTGAAGGGCTGCAGGAAGTCATCCGCATATTCCGGTATCTCCATCATTTCCGCGCCGATCTGCTTGAAAATCTTTTTCACCTTGGTGAGGTCGGTGTCGAAGGGCACGGTGAAGCGCAGTTTCATGATCGCCCAATCGCGGGAGAAGTTGGTGATCTTCGGAATTTCGCCGAAGGGCAGCGTGTGAACGGCGCCCCGGTGATGGCGGAGCTGCAGCGAGCGAATCGAGATTTTCTCGACCGTGCCGCCGGTCCCGTCGATCTGCAGATATTCGCCGGTGCGAAACGCGTCGTCGATCAGGAAGAAAATCCCGGAGACAATGTCGGTCACCAGTTTCTGCGCCCCGAAACCGATGGCCAGGCCGACAATCCCGGCGCCGGCCAGAAGCGGGGTGATGTCGATCCCCAGATTGCCCAAGGCGATCAGCACGGTCAGGATGACAATCGCCGCCTGCGCCATCCAGCGCATCAGCGGCAGGACGGTCGCGAGGCGCGAGCCGCCGGCGCCGCCCCCTTCTCCGCCGCCCGGCTCCTCGGCGTTCAGGTCGAAGCCCGCCGCCGTCTGTTCCTTGGCGAGTTTGGTGTTGATCAACAGCGTGACCAGCTCCCAAACCAGATAACCGGTCGCCAGAACCCCGATCAGTTCGACCAGACCGGCCGCCAGTTGGACGCCGACGCCGGCGGCCGCGATGTTGCTGACATCCAAGCCCCAGATTTTCGCGGTGATATACAGGATTGCGCCCAGCACCAGGATGCGCCCCATGCGGATGTAGCAGCGCCGCGTCGCCGCGTAGGCCTTCTCGGCGACGTGGCCGGTTCCGATCATCGGGGCCGCCAGATGGCGCACGGAGCCGCGGATCGCCGTGTCGAAAACCGGCAGGAACAGCAGCAGGAATAGGGTGACTTCCCGGCGCCAGTTCAACAGGTCGTAGCGTTCGGCGGCCAGCAACAACTCGATCAGCAGCCAATTCAGGGCGATGATCGTGATGGCGAAGGTCGGGTAGGCGTTGCTGGCCATACGTTCGAACTTGGGCGGTTGCTCGTCCTTGCCCAACAGCATCGTCTTGAAGCCCTCGCGCGCGCTCCAGAAGACCCAAATCATCAAGGCGTAGAAGGATGTATTGATCCAGAAGGCGATGCGAATTTCGCCGAAATTGACGCCATGCGTGATGACGAAGGGGACGACGAAATCAAGCGATCCGCGCAGGGCCGCCAGGATGATCAGCCAACGGAAGAGATAGCGCGCCGTATCGTCATCGGTGTTCATCAGCCGCATCTGCGGCCTGTTCGGCGCGAACAGGAACCGCGCCAAGGCCGCCGCCACTTTCGGGAACAGGAAGAAGGCGACGATGAAACTCCAGGCCGTTTCCTGTTGGAAAGGCGGGCCGGCCGGCATGATCCGCCAGATGATCACCGCCGCGACCGCCATGAAAAGCGCGATGCCGCCGAAATCCAGGACCACCCGGCGCGTCAGCATGATCATCGATTGCGCTAAGGTCGGCGCGCCATCGGCCGGCACCTGGTCCCAATAGCGTGCAGTCAGGCGATTGAAGGCGGATTGCGCCGCCTGCGCAGCCGCCAGCGCGCCTAATAGGAACGCGAACCAGCTCCAGATCTCGGTAGCGGTGCGCCGCTCGGCGAAGGTGGAGAGCGCCGTTGCGATCCCGCCCGGGATTTCTGGGACGCTGATGAAGGCGTCACCGACGCTGCGGGCGACGCCGAGCGCGCTGGAGGCGATAAAGGTATGCAGAGCGCCGCCTTCCGGGGCGGCCGGCTCTGCAGACTCCGCGACCGCGTCCAAGCGCTGCAGCAACAGCGACCGGACCTCCTCGTCGGAAAGCTCAGAGACCAGTGCGCGTACGGCCTCTTTTGTCAGAGGGTCTGGCAGTACGGCTTCCGCCGCGGCATCCTCCGACCCCCCGCCCGGCAGCGCCCCAGTCTGGGCCTGCAACGGCTGAAAAGCACTGAAAAGGAAAAGCGCCGCCGAAAAAACGGCGACGCAAAGAAATCTGCTGAGAACGCCGGACATGGCCACCTCGATACCGCTATGGCGGGGTCGAACCTAGCCCCCCGGTCCGGGGCTGTCACTCAGCTATTTCAAGAGCATGCTAATGCACTAAGCCCGAACCGGAACGGCGGCGGCCGCTACCGTGTCTTCGATGTCTGTTTTGCTCGAGCGCCGCGCCCAGAAACGTTCATGCACCGCATAGGCGACCGTTTGAACCATCGGTTCAATGAGGCCGATACCCAGCGCAATGCGCCAGTCGCCGCTTAGGGCGAAGGCCACAGCCATCGCCACGACCATGTGCATGACCGCGTAGGTGCTGGATTTCCGAGCTTCTCGCGAGGTGGCGATTGCTTTCGCTTTTTCGATCGAGGCGCGTTTGACCAATTGAACATACGACATAGTGTTTCTCCCGCATTCTCTATGCTTTCGTAGATTATAATGAGAATAATTCGCAATTCAAGCATTCACTGATAATTTTTCTGGGTACTCGTTTCACCCTCCGGCGCTTTCGCCCTTCTTGATTTGCATATGTCCGTGTTTGCTGGACGCGTCCGCAGCGATCGTTGAAGTATTTGACCCCCGGCGAAGGCGCTGGATACATCCTTCTCAGAGCGTGTGCTGGGCTCCGAGGAAAGCCGTGCGTCCCAGCGCTTCTCTCTAATCTTCTGAAAGGACCAACGAATGGATCTTCTCTTTCCGACGGCCGAGCCGACCGTGATCCCGGTGCTGTCGCGGGATGGCGGCGCGTTGGGCGCGGCCCCGATCCGGCGGGTCTATTGCGTCGGGCGCAATTACGCGGCGCATGCGGTCGAGATGGGCCACGATCCCAATCGGGAGAGCCCGTTCTTCTTTCAAAAGAACCCGGACAATGTGGTTCGTGGCGGCGGCCCCATCCCCTACCCGCCGCAATCCGACGATGTCCACCATGAGGTTGAATTGGTCGTGATGCTGAAATCCGGCGGATCGGACATCGCGGTGGGGGATGCGCTGGATCATGTCTTAGGCTACGGAGTCGGCGTCGATCTGACCCGGCGCGACTTGCAGGGCGAGGCGAAAAAGGCCGGCAGGCCCTGGGAGATCGGCAAGGCCTTCGAGAAATCAGCGCCGGTCACGAGCCTGATCGCAGCGGATGAGGACTTCCATCTGTCAACCGGCGCGATCTGGCTGACGGTGAATGGCGAGACGCGGCAACAGGGCGACGTCAATCAGATGATCTGGAAGACGCCCGAGATCATCGCCTATCTCTCGCGCTATTTCACCTTGGCCCCGGGAGATATGATCATGACCGGGACTCCCGCCGGCGTCGGACCGGTCCAACGCGGCGACCGGATCGTGTGCGGCGTCGACGGTCTGCCGGAACTGCATGTCGAGATCGTTTAGCGCGGCTGGCGCAAACACGGCGCAAGAAAAAGGGCCCTCTTGCGAGGGCCCTTTCTTTGGCTGGGGCGCCTGGATTCGAACCAGGGATCACGATACCAAAAACCGATGCCTTACCGCTTGGCCACGCCCCATCATGATGATCTCGCCAACGGTCGCCCAGCGCCCGTCGGCTGGCGGGAATTTAGGCATTTCGGGCCGCAGTGCAAGCCGGCTTTGATCGCAAACAGACTCTTTTTTGACCCCGCGAGGCTACTGAGATCGGCGCTGCGGCGCGACCGCCGAGAGGTGAGACAGAGCTAAAGCGGCGCGGGAATGGCCAGTCGGGTCGGCTGAATCCACCAGAAAGGCGCGTCCAAATGCGCCGCCGCAGCTTCCGCGTCTGCTTGCGTGTCGTAAAGGCCGAAACAGGTGGCGCCGCTGCCGGACATTCGGGCGAGACGGCATCCTGGCGTCGCCGCCAAGGCCTCCAAAATATCTTCGATCGCCGGGCAGAGCTTGATCGCGGCGTCCGTCAGATCGTTGCCGCGTTCCTGGAGATAGGCCGTCAGGTCCGCGACCGTGGACAGTTTCACCGACGGATCGGCGCTTTCCGGTTGGAAGCCGCCGTCCCGTGCGCCGAAGACCGATGGCGTCGACAGGCGCACCCGCGGATTGACCAAAAGCACGCCCGCTTCCGGCAGGATCGGCGCGGCGACCAGATCTTGCCCGATCCCGGAAGCGAAGGCCGGACGCCGGTAAAGGCAGACCGGCAGATCGGCCCCAAGGCCGCGCGCGGCTTCATAGAGCACCGCTTCGTCCAAGGCCTGATCCCCCCAAATCTTGTTCACCGCCAACATGGCCGAGGCGGCGTCGGTCGAACCGCCGCCCACGCCCGCCGCGGGCGGGATGAATTTCTCAAGCTGGATATGAGCGCCGGTCAGCGCCTGCGACGCCTGTTTCAGGCGCTTCACCGCGCGCAGCGCCAGATTGCTGTCGCCCGGCGGCAGGTCGTCGGCGAACGGGCCTGTCGCATCCAGGGTGAGGGTGTCCGCCGGCGTCGCAGTGACGCGATCGCCGAAGGCGCAGAAGGCGATCAGCGTATCGACCAGATGATAGCCGTCCTCCCGCCGTCCGGTGACGTGCAGATACAGGTTCAGCTTCACCGGCGCATCGATCACGACGCCCGTCATACGATCCTCCCATTCCGCGCCGCCCTTCTCGCGGGGCGTATTTCAGGTCCCTTATCGGACTCTTAACTCATCGCCAGACGCTATTGCGATATGTCGATCACCTCCGGCGCGCCCATGCCCGACCGCAGTTTTTCTTCAATCAGCGGCGTGAGATCCGCCTCCGGCTCCAAATTCAGCGCCCGTTCCCATTGAAAGCGCGCTTCGCGTTTGCGGCCCACGCGCCAATAGGCGTCGCCTAAATGATCATTGATGATCGGATCGTGCGGACGCAATTGAACCGCCCGCTCCAGATGACCGACCGCCCCCTCGAAATCGCCGATCTTGTAGAGGACCCAACCGAGACTATCGACGATATAACCGTCGCTTTGGCGCTGGGCGACGGCCTTTTTGATCATCTCTTTCGCCTCGGCGACATTCCGGCCCATTTCGATCCAGGAATAGCCGAGATAATTCAAGACAAACGGATCGTCCGGCTTCAGTTCGAGCGCTTTCAAGAAGTCCGGCTCCGCCTCGTCCCATAGCTTGGCGCGTTCATGGGCGATCCCGCGATTGTAGAAAAGCAGCCAGTGCGCCCCCTCCGGTTCGCCCTCGATCCGTCCGATCGCCCTGTCGTAAACTGCCGCCTCGTCCAGGTAGCGCTCCTGGCCGCGATAGATATAGCCCAGTTCGACCAACGGGTCGGTGCTGTCGGGCCGTTCCTCCGCCATCGCCTGCAACAGCGCGATGGCCTGCTCGTCTTCGTCCAGCTCGGCAAGATTGTCGGCGATCGCCAGCCGCGCCTGCCAATAAAAAGCCGACGAGGCGGGAACCTTCTCCAACGTCAGGATCGCGTCCCGATAGCGTTCTTGCCCTTCGAGAATGCCGCCCACCAACAGATGCGGCAGGTCGAACTCCGGCTCGATGAAGCCGGCCAGCCGGCCATAGATCAGAGCGATCTCGGCGCTTTGCCGCTGGACGCCCGAAGCGAGCTGGTACAAGCCTTCTGCGATGCCCTCTGACGGGGCCGTCCGGGTCGTCAACGGGGCGCCGGCGGCCAGCGCTTCCTGTTCCGTCAAGACCGTGGCGGCGGTCGGATAGGCCTCCACATAATCTGCGAGCAGCGCGCGCGCCTCTTCGACCCGACCCATGCCGCGATAGGCGCGAGACAGCGCCACGACAACCCGCACCGGCGCCTGTGTGATCTCGTCATTGGCGCCCTCCAGGACCAAAGCGGCGGTCTCGAACCGTTCAGCGTCGACCAGAATCAGACCTTCGTTCAAGGCCAGGATTTGCTCGAATCCGCCCTGGTTTCGCAAAGGCTCCAGCGCCGCGAGCGCTCTATCCGTGTCGCCGGCGCCGGCATGCGTCCAGGCTTCAAGCAGCGGCTTCGCATAGCGCGCCAGACCCGCCATTGGGATCGTATCGATCCGGTCGAGCGCAGTCGGCCAATCCTCCTGATCGATCGCGTCGATCACTGCGGTCATCATCGCCGCCGGCGGGGCCGGATCGAACCGTTCGATCACCTGTTTCGCCAGTTCAACCGCCCGCGCCTTGTCGCCGGCGCGCAAATTAGCGAGGAATGCGCGCCTGAGAATGCGCGGATTCTCCGGGTCGGCTGACAAGACATCGTCCAACAAAACCGCCGCGGCGCCGTAATCGCCCAGCGCCTCGGCAAAGCCGCCCGCCAGATAAGCGCCCGCCAGGCTTTCCGCCTTGGGCAGGTCTGCGGCCTCGCCCTCCGCAGCGCCGAGGCCCGGAAATCCCGCAACGACCAGGGCCATCGCACCCGCGGCCAGCGCGCCCTTGATGGAGCGGCGGCCGAAACCGGCCAGCGCCAGACGAGCCATCGGGCGGCTTTGGCGTTCCTTCTGCTGCCGTCGGATCGGTCGGTCGGCTCGGCTGGTCACGCGGGACTCCTGGCTGTTTGGGTCGATAGACATTTCTTGCGGCTGCGACTGTAACGGCTGGGACCGGGCAGCGCCATAGAGACGAGCGTTGCTCGCCCGCGGCGAGAAACACAGCCCCGAGACGATCCGGCTACATATTCGGATAGGATGGGCCGCCGCCGCCTTCCGGCGTCACCCAATTGATATTCTGGGTTGGGTCCTTGATGTCGCAGGTTTTGCAGTGGACGCAGTTCTGCGCGTTGATCTGCAGCCGTGGGTTCGAACCGTCCTCCTCGCGCACGATTTCATAAACGCCGGCGGGGCAATAGCGTTGCTCCGGCGCGTCATAGTCCGCCAGATTGATCGCGATCGGCACGCTGTCGTCTTTCAAAGTCAGATGCGCCGGCTGATCCTCCTCATGATAGGTGCTCGAGAAGGCGACATTGGTCAGCCGATCGAAGCTGATCACCCCATCCGGTTTCGGATAATCGATTGGCTTACAGGCGGACTTCTTCTTCAGCGATTCATGGTCCGGCCCGTGATGCGCCAGGGTCCAGGGCGCGCGGCCGCGCAGGATATAGGTGTCCAAGCCGCTATAGAGGAAACCGCCCAGGAAACCCCATTTGAAGGACGGCCGGATATTGCGGACTTTGTGGAGTTCGTCCCAGACCCAGGTCTCTTTTAGGCGTTCCGCGTAGTCGGTTATCTCCCGCGCCGCTTCGCCTTCGCCGGTCAAGGCGTCGAAACAGGCCTCGGCGGCGGTCATGCCGGTCTTCATCGCCAGATGCGTGCCCTTGATCTTCGGCACGTTGAGGAAGCCGGCCTCGCAGCCGACCATCATGCCGCCGGGGAAGGTCAGCTTCGGGATCGATTGGAAGCCGCCTTCGTTCAGCGCCCGCGCGCCGTAGGAGACCCGGCGGCCGCCTTCGAACACATCCTGGATCGAGGGGTGATGCTTGAAACGCTGAAACTCGTGATAGGGCGACAGATACGGGTTCTGATAATCGAGCCCGATCACGAAGCCGACCGCAACCTGATTGCCTTTCAAGTGATACAGGAACGAGCCGCCATAGGTCTTCATATCTAATGGCCAGCCGGTCGTATGGACGATCTTGCCCGGCTGGGACTTCTCCGGCGCAACGTCCCAAAGCTCCTTGATGCCAATCGCATAGGTCTGGACATCGGCGTTCTCACGTAGGCCGAACCGCTCCATCAATTGTTTGCCGAGCGAGCCGCGGCAGCCTTCGGCGAAGATCGTCTGTTTGGCGTGCAGTTCCATGCCCGGCTGGTGGTTCGGGCCGCGCTCGCCGGATTTGGTGATCCCCATATCGCCGGTCGCGACACCTTTGACCGAACCGTCTTCGTGATAGAGCACTTCCGCCGCGGCAAAGCCCGGATAGATCTCGACCCCCAAAGCCTCAGCCTGCTCGCCCAGCCAGCGGGTGAAGGAGCCGAGGCTGATGATGTAATTGCCGTGATTTCTCATCGGCGGCGGGGTCGGAAGCTTGATATGGTTGCTGTGGGTCAGGAACAGCAGCGAGTCTTCCTCGGCCGGCGTATCCAGCGGCGCGCCCTTCTCCGCCCAATCCGGGATCAGTTCGTTCAGCGCCCGCGGCTCCAATACAGCGCCGGAGAGGATATGCGCGCCGACCTCGCTGCCCTTCTCGAGGACGCAGACGCTCAGCTCTTTGCCCGTCTCCTGCGCCAATTGCCGGATCCGGATCGCGGCGCTGAGGCCCGACGGGCCGGCGCCGACGATCAAGATGTCATATTCCATGGATTCGCGTTCGACCGCGTCACTTTCTTGGGACATCGTCCTCTCTTTCTCTCAGGGCGCCCGGCGTCTTTTCCCGCCACGGGGTCTCGCGTAAACCATGGACACGGGACCATGCTTCGGGACAGTTAAGGCAAGCGCCTCGACCCTGACAAGCGGCGAAGAGACACGCAGGACTGATATGACCGGCGACGACGCCAATCCTTCCGACGACGGAGCCGGGTCCGAGAGGCTGGGCGCGGGCGCCGGTGACGACCGGGCCACGCTGGCGGCCGCCTTGGCATGGCAGGCGGCCATGGGCGCGGATGAGTGTATCGCCGAAGCCCCGATCGACCGGTTGGCGACGCCGTCGGAGCCGACCCCCCTTCCCGCCGCCGCTTCGCTCCCTAAACCGCCGCCCCAAAAAGCAACGCCCTTAGGCGCAGACGAAGCCGCAAACGATGCGCGACGGGTCGCCGCGTCCTGCGACAGCATGGCGGCGTTGCGCCAGGCCTTGCAAGAGTTCGAAGGCTGCCCCTTGAAGAAACACGCGCATAATCTCGTCTTCGGGGACGGGAACGCGCAGGCTGACATCCTGTTCATTGGCGAGGCGCCGGGCGCCGATGAAGACCGCCAGGGCAAGCCCTTCGTCGGCGTCAGCGGCCAGCTGCTCGACAAGATTCTGCGTTTCATCCAGCTCGACCGTGGCCGGTTTTTCATCACCAATATGGTCTTCTGGCGACCGCCCGGGAACCGCACCCCGACCGACGGAGAAATCGCGACCTGCGCGCCCTTTCTGGAGCGCATGATCCAACTGGTTGATCCAAAGGTCATCATCCCGGTCGGCGGCCCGGCGTCGAAGACGCTGCTGAACACGTCCGACGGGGTGACCAAGCTGCGCGGCCGCTGGGCCGAGATCGGCGGCCGACATCCGCATTTTCCGAATCTGACAACGCCAATCCCGGCCCTGCCGATGCTGCATCCGGCCTATCTGTTGCGCAGCCCAGCTCAGAAACGTCTGGCCTGGCGCGATGCGCTGACGCTGCGCGAACGCTTGGATGAATTGGGACTGGCGACGGATCCTTTGGTCTGAACATACACCCCCGCCGTAGCATCCAGGCGCGAACTCGACCTTCAGGCGCGAACTCGACCTTTCGGGAATCTCGCGTATACTACGTCGTTCGTCTCGATCCTTCGGGCGTCACTCGAACGGGAGAGTGACGAAGAGGATCGTGGGATGGACGACGCCGGGCGTTTTCGGTTCGCCGACGATCCGGTCGAGGGGGATTTTCAGTAAGGGGCGCCGCATGCGACCGGATTGGCCGACCGCAATACGAATTCTTTGCGCATCCCTGGTCAGGGTGGCCATCGGTTTGACGCCGATCGCCGTCGGGGCCGGTATCGCCACGAGTCTCGGCGGCGGCTCCGCGTGGGCGCAATCCGCGATCCGCGCGCCGATCCCGCCCAACGTCAGAACCCAGATCCAGGCTCAGGCGCCTCAGAACCCGGCCGTTCGCGGCCGCGACACGGCGGCCCTGACGCCGGGCATGCCGGATAGTTTCGGGACCGACTGGTCCCTGTCGGGCGCGCGCGACACGGCCATGCTGCCGCGGCCGCTAAGCGACCGGGACGCCGGTCTTTATGCGCAAATCTTCGCGGTCCAAAAATCCGGTGATTGGGGCCGGGCGGACGCCCTGATCGCGTCCTTGGAGGATCGGCTGCTGATGGGCCATGTCCTGTATCAGCGCCTGATGCATCCGACCGCCTACCGCTCGCGCTATCGGGAGCTGAAGGATTGGATGGCGCATTACGCTGACCATCCCGGGGCGGACCGGATCTATCGGCTGGCCCTGAAGCGGCGGCCGAGCAATTGGAAATACCCGATCGAGCCGCAGCGGGCGCTGCCGGCGGAACTGGCCACCCTGAGCGACGGCCAAGAGAGCGCCGACAAGCGGACCGGCAAAGCGCTGAAGCCCAAGAAAGAGGCTCGCAGCCGGGCGCAAAGGTCTGAAATCCGTCAGGTTCAACGCTCGGTCCGGCGCTGGGTGCAGCGCGGCTCGGTGACGAAGTCGCTCGACTATCTCTCGCAGCGCCGGTTCCAGCGACTGCTTGATCCCGTCAGCTACGCCGAGAGCCTGGGCGTCATCGCGCGCGGCTATTTCCGCTATCACAAGGACGCGGAGGCGATCGCGGCCGCCGAGGACGCGCTGAAACGCGCTGGCGAGACGGCGACCAACGCGGCCTGGTGGGGCGGCTTGGCCGCATTTCGGGCGGATCGCTTCGACCAAGCCGCCAGGTTCTTCTCCGTTCTGGCGCAGTCGCCCTACGCCAAAGGCGAAGACCGCGCCGCCGGCGCCTATTGGGCCTCGCGCGCCTATCTGATCGGCGGTCAGCCGCAGCGGGTCAACGGCATGCTGCGGCAGGCGGCCGAGCATCAACGCAGCTTCTACGGCCTGCTATCGATCCGCGCCCTGGGCTTGGAGCCGAGCTTCGACTGGGAATTGCCGCGCCTGAGCCGCGATCAAGCCGATCTGCTGCGCCGGATCCCAGCCGCGCGCCGGGCGCTGGCGCTGATCCAGGCCGGCCAGCAGACGCGCGCCGAAAGTGAATTGCGGCGCTTCGCCCGCCATTTGCCGCCGTCTGCGGCGCAGATGCTGTTGACCATGGCGGACCGGGCCGGTCTTGCCGATCTATCCTACCGGCTCGGCGCCGATCTGGAGCGCCGGCATGGCTTGAAGCTGGACGCTGCGCTCTACCCCTCGCCCGGTTGGGCGCCCGATGGCGGCTTCA
The DNA here is from genome assembly GCA_030065235.1 of Alphaproteobacteria bacterium. Taxonomy (GTDB): domain Bacteria; phylum Pseudomonadota; class Alphaproteobacteria; order UBA8366; family Aestuariispiraceae; genus JASJDC01. The sequence goes on along the minus strand of JASJDC010000008.1, from coordinate 129,991 downwards.
CCATCGACCGGGCGCTGGTTTACGCGCTGATCCGGCAGGAATCCCGATTCCGGCCCAACGCCAAGAGCCGGGCCGGCGCGCGCGGCCTGATGCAGCTGATGCCGGCGACGGCGGGCTTTGTCGCCAAGAAGCGGTTCCGCGGCGCGGCGCGCGATCAATTGCTCGATCCGGGCCTGAACCTGAAACTGGGGCAGGACTATCTCGGCATCCTGAAATCCGAGCCGCTGGCGGGCCAGAACCTGTTCTACACCATGACCGCCTATAATGGCGGTCCGGGCAATCTTCAGAAATGGCTCAAAAAGGTCGACGATACCGGCGATCCGCTGCTCTTCATCGAGAGCATTCCCTCGCGCGAGACCCGCAACTATGTCGAGCATGTCCTCGCCAATCTCTGGATCTATCGGCACAAGATGGGCCAGGAGGCGCCGTCCAAGGACGCGCTGTTGGCCGGCCGCTGGCCGATCTATATCGCGCAAGACGGGCTCGGCGGCGACGACGCGCGCCAAATCCGACAGGCCCGCGCGACACAGGCGGCGCAATAGGGCGCGCCCGGCAATGCCGATCGATGAGAGCAGGCCGTTCAAGCCGGTGCGGATCGCGGTCCTGACCGTGTCCGACACGCGCACGCTGGCGGATGACCGGTCGGGCCAGACGCTGGTCGATCGCTTGACCGAGGCCGGCCATATCCTGGCCGACCGTGCGATCGTCAAGGATGACGTCCCGGCCATCGTCAAGACTCTCAACCGCTGGGTCGCCGATCCGATGGTCGATTGCGTCATCACCACCGGCGGCACCGGCGTCACCGGCCGCGATGTGACGCCGGAAGCTTTCGAGCAGGTCTGCGAGAAGGACATCCCCGGTTTCGGCGAACTGTTCCGCATGCTCAGCTATCAGAAGATCGGCACGTCCACCGTGCAAAGCCGCGCCCTGGCCGGCGTCGCCAACGGAACCTATCTCTTCGGCCTGCCGGGCTCCACCGGCGCCTGCAAGGACGGCTGGGACGACATCCTCAAAACCCAACTCGACAGCCGGTTCCGCCCCTGCAACTTCGTCGAACTGATGCCGCGGTTACGGGAGTAGAGTGGCGCGTAGCCCATATTGGCGAAGCGCGCGTCAGCCGATAGGTGCATCATGGAGTAGGTCGATATTCTCCTGAAAGCATGGATCATTGATCGGCTCTATTTCGACTTTAGTCGTAGCGACTACCTATTCCGCTTTTCGTTGGTAAAAGTCTGGGTATTTGTCGAAGATCGACCACTCTTTGCATTTTCTGCCACCGCCCATATAGCCGCTTATCGCGCGGTCCAAGGCCGCTGAGACCCGATCGCCCGTATACATGTCTAGACTCACACTCCGTATGAAAACCAAACCACTTGATTTTTCACTATATTCAGTGGTTGTGACTCGATACGGAAACCATAAATCGTAGAGGAACTCTGAGTGGGACTGCCGATCATCCCAATCCCCAAGGAGATTCAAAGCCTCTTCTCTAGTTGTTATCTCAGGCATCGGCGTGGCGGTGATACAGCGGCCATGGGCGGCCGGTTCGCAGACCGCGCCCGGTTCGGCCAGCGCATAGCGAACCCATCCTTCCGAGGCCCCATCGGGTCCAGGGAGGTCCGACTCCAGGATGACCTCGCCAATGCCGTACTCGATCAACGCGCGCTGGCATAGGGCGTCGCAGCCGGCACGCGGTTTGGAGAAATAGAACTGGTCCAGTGGCTCGGTATTGGTGATCGGATTGTCGATCTCCAAGTAGTTACAGATATAGTGATATTGCAGTTGCCGCAGCGGGTAGTCCCAGAACAACAGGCCCCAGATCAAAGCGGAGCCCAGCGCCGTGAGCCGCCAACTCGCGTAAAACGCATGCTTCACCGCCAGATACACGCCGAACACAATAAAGGGCAGCACGAACCCTGGCAGTTCGAGTATGACGGCCAGCAAAACCGGCGCGGTGACCAAACCCAAAATATAGGCTCCACACCCCGTCCACCGTACCGGCTCATGTGTCACCGGCCGCTCCAACCGCCAAGCGTCACACCCGCGTCCGCCCGATGCGCGTAGGCGTAATCCGACAGATCACGCTTTTGAATGCTGGTTGTCATGTCATTCCCCCTTTACAAGACGCGCGGCGGCGCTTGCAGAAACGGTTAGAAAAGTTCGCAGGACGCTCATACAGTTAGGCTCTTCCGCATCGGTGCAAGCCAACACCTTGCCGAGGTTCTTAGGCCAAGACCGGAGCGGTACTGTCCCGAGTTCGGTTTGCAGCATCAGCGGCTGCAGACCGTTGACGACTTCGCCCACCACCTCCGGGCTGGTGTGGTAGTGCCAAAGGTTCGGGCCGATCGGGTCGACGGTCACCAGATAGGCATCGTCGCCAATCGGAATCAGGGGCAGGTAGTTGGCGCCGGCCTCTTTGAGCATCCCGCAGAGGTCCTCAACAAAACCCGGTGGCGCCGGGTTGATTCGCGGGAGTGCACGCCCGGACTCGCGGTATCTTTGTTCGAAGGCCACCCAAGGTACACAAACATAATAAAACCCTTCTCGAACAATCGCATGTTTGGCGTGTTCCGCATGGTCGAAACCCAGCGCATCCGTGTCGCGCAGGTTCATCATCGGATAGGCCCAATGCACCATCGGGTTGACCGGGTCCGGCGCGCCCGTAGCGATGCGGCGGGCCGAAATTCGACCGCGCGTGATCAGGCCGGAAAAATCCGTCGGCGGGTTCCACCGGCTGCGCGCGTAATAGACGCTGCCGAACGTCTTGATATCGTCAATCCAGGCGATTTGCAGATACCGTTCGATCTCCAAATCCGGGTCGTCGTGAAAATCGCTGCAGTGGAAATCGGCAGCCGCAAACTTGTCTTGTCTACCAGCGTGAAAACCGTAGATCAGGGTCGACCCGTCTGGGTTGTGCTGGACGAATAACTTCGTATTCGGCGTCCAGGTCACCGCCCCGGCGCGGTTGGCGCCGCGATAGATCGCCTTGCGGCATTCGATGATATGGCGGAACTCGACCCGTTCGCCGTTATAGCCGTAATAGCCGGTCACCTCGACCGGGAAGCTCTCATCTTGCGGATCGAAGAATACATGCCGAACGCCCGATGGGTTCAGCCATTGGCTCCATACCAGCCAGCCTGCCAGAAGCGCCGCGACCGCTGCGAGGAGGCACGTCCACAGCCGGCGCGGGCGTTGCGACGCATCAGTCGCTTTGTCATTCATGGCCTGATATCCGCCCCTTCACTCCCCCAGAATGGCAAACCATATCGTGCAACGCCGCCGGCGTCACCTCGGTCGTGGTTTCGATCGCCAGGAGGATGGCGTGGCGGTTTGAGCGGCATCGACGGGTCTTGGCCGATGACGGCTGGGACGACATCCTCAAAACCCAACTCGACAGCCGCTTCCGCCCCTGCAGCTTCGTTGAATTGATGCCGCGGCTACGAGAGTAGGGGTGGCGCGTTGGTCGGTTCAATGGGCTTAAGGCTTCAAGCCGGGGGCCGTTTGCGGATCACCAAAGCGGGGGCTTTGCCTGACGATGACCTCTCGGATGCGACATTCGAGATGCCTCTGGATTACAGGCGCTACGTCTATCATGCCGCGTCAAACGCTCTTAGCAATTGGCCCAGCAAAAACCGGGCGGCGAGCAGCCTAAACGGGGCAGCGCGTCGATCGTTTGATCCTGCATGGCTCGGTGTCCATTCCGAGACCATCGCGGAGCTTTGAATCATATCCTTCAATGCGGACGGCGCCGCATGCATGTCAGCGCGCCGTCGACCTCTGAAGGGACCCGCAGCTTTTGCACGGGACCGCTTTGGTTGGACGAAACTAATTCTTAATCTTTAGCCTATATCAACGGGTTCGTACGCAACATGCATCACTAAAACGGTCCAACGAAACACGCGAGTCGATCATGAAACACGCAATAGTCCTTCTTTTTGTCGTCCTCGGCGTCGCGGCTTGTGGCACGGACCGACACAGCATCGATTTCTCTAAAGACCGCAATTCCATCCCCATCGACGCCAAGTTCGTGGTCGGCGACGTCACGGACAATTCCGGCTTTGTTTTCTCGCAGGACGAGGAATCGCTGGATATCCCGGTGTCAATGGAAGCGGCTTTGACAGAACAGTTGACGGAAGAAGGGCTGTTGGCGACCGGCGACGACGCTGGCTACGCCATCAACCCAACGATCAATGAATATGAGCCCGGCAACGCGTTCGCCCGTTGGCTCTTGCCCGGCGCGGGCTCTACGATACTGAAAGTCAGCAGTGACATTCAAACACCCGATAAGGCGCCGGTCGCCACCATTGAGACAACGAACACTATCTACGCTGGCGGGGCCTATACGATTGGAGCATGGCGCTCGATTTTTGAAAGCGGCGCCGAAGAGATCGTTGAACAGCTCAAGAAGAGCATGGGGCTTTTGGAGGCCAGCGACGGTCCCCAGCCGGTGTCCTAGACCGCTGATACCGATTCGATGAGGATTGACACCTCTGATTATAGCATTCCCGACCCCGCGTGGATCGCAATCGCCGACCTCAATCCTCCAATATCCTATCAAGCGTGCGTCGGACCTCCGACTCAGTCATGCCCGCTTGAAGTTTGGGATGATACAGAAGCCGCAAGGCCGCCTTGTCGATTTCTGTCAATTGCCTTTGAACCTGCAAAGGATCGTCGGAAAACACCGTTCCGGGCTTATTCGGGAAGTCATTGGCCAAGCCCATGCTTTGAGCCAATTCTTCTTCCAAACAATCAGCAACGCTCACCACAGGGCCCGGCAGTCCCGACGGGGCCGGGCTTTCCACCAACACAAACGCAAAGTATAGTTCCGTTTTCTGATTGAATTCCACCCAACCTAAACAAATAAAGCGAGCTTTTTCGTAGAAGCCTTTGAAGATAAGATCTACGAACTGCCGAACATGTTGGCGTCTCTTGGCAAGTCCTGTAAGAACCTCTCTCAACTCGTTGCGATCCGCAATTGCCACTAAATAGTTGAAAGTCTCTGGAGACTCTAGGCCGATAGGGCGCCACTGAACTCCAGTTAGTTTCGATATTTCATTAAGCTTTTCGAATAGAACCTTACCGTCTTCTTGTGAGGCTATTGTGAGAACGCGCAACGGCTTCTCCCAACGCTTAAGAGTTCCTGCGTCCGCATCGTCGGAAAACGATTCAAAATACTCCGCCCCAAAAGCAGTCCCAATGAAATGCTCTATCAATTCCTGTTTGGTGAAGCTGTCGTCAGCGGCCGGCTCACTTGCGGAGACATCGATGTGAAAGCCGCATACGAGCAGCCCGACCAATGCGAAAAGTACCGCCCTTGGATGATGAACGCACGACCATCGGCTCTTGAAATACTGTCCTATTGTCATGGCCTACATTGATACTGCTTCAATTTCTTTACACGGGTGAACTGTCGCAGCCGAATGGGACGTTTGCGGCCGTCAGGTCGGCGAATCAAACACAGGCATTGCTGCACGTCTTTCGCTTCATCTTTCACGGCCTGATGTCCGCTCCCTCACTCCCCCGGAAGCTGAACCATATCGGGCAACGCCGCCGGCGTCACCTCGGTGATGGTTTCGATCGGCAGGAGGATGGCGTGGTTCTAGCTGTTTGGCGCTTGCAAATGTTCTCTTTATGTTCTATTTTTCTGAAATGGAACAGGAGCCGAACATTAGCCTGGACGCCGACCCGCTTAATATCGCCGCTGTGAAGGGGCGGGGGGCGGCGAGCAATCGGGCGGGGCGGTTTGAGCGGCATCGGCGGGTCTTGGCGGATGACGGCTGGGGCGTGCATGAACCGCCGATGCCGGCCAAGCAAATCTCCCCGGCGCGGCGCGGCGCGGCGGCGCCGGAAGCCGACGGCGAGAGTGCGGATGCGGACGGGCTCGACATCGCGGCGGAGGAGGGGCCGCCGAAGCTGCGCACGGTCCTGGGCGTGGACAGCGCGCGGACGGTGATCGCGCGCAACACCTCGCCGGACATTCCGTTCGACCGTTCGATCAATCCCTATCGCGGCTGCGAGCATGGCTGCGTCTATTGTTTCGCGCGCCCGACCCACGCCTATTACGGGCTGTCGCCGGGGCTCGATTTCGAGACCAAGCTGTTTCACAAGCCGGACGCGCCGGCGCTCTTGCGGCGGGAATTGTCGCGGCCCGGCTACAAGCCCAAGCCCATCGCGCTGGGGACCAACACCGACCCCTATCAGCCGATCGAGAAGGATCAGGAACTGACGCGCCGCATTCTCGCGGTGCTGTCGGAATTCAACCATCCCTTCACCATCGTCACCAAATCCGCCCTGGTCACGCGCGATCTGGACATACTCGCGCCGATGGCCGACCGAAGGATGGCGCGGGTCTATCTGTCGGTGACGACGCTCGACCGGAAATTGGCGAACAAGCTGGAGCCGCGCGCGGCGACCCCGGACAAACGATTGGCGGCGGTCCGGACCCTGTCCCAGGCCGGCGTGCCGACCGGCGTCATGGCCGCGCCAATCATCCCCGGCCTGAACGATGCGGAGATCGAGCGCATCGTGGCGGCCTCGGCGGAAGCCGGCGCCTATACGGTCGGCTATGTGCTGCTGCGGCTGCCGCTGGAAATCAAGGACCTGTTCACCGAATGGCTGGTGCAGCATACGCCGGATCGGGCGGCGCGGGTGCTGTCTCTGATCCAGCAGACGCGCGGCGGGCGCCTCTATAGCGCGGAATGGGGAAAGCGTATGCGCGGCGAAGGTCCGGTCGCCGATCTGATCGCCCAGCGTTTCAAGAAGGCACTGGCGTGGCATGGGTTGGACGACCGGGGACTTGAAGACCGGGGCGCGGTGCGGCGCGATCCCGGCCCGCTCGACTGTTCGCGTTTCGCCGATCCGGCCCGGGCGCGGCAATTGGCCCTATTCTAGCACACCCTATCTCGGCGTTTTGACCGGTCAGGGTTTTTGATCTCGGGCCGACGCGCCCTATGCTCGTTCAGAGGCCCCTAATGCATTCCAAGCAACGGGCGTTTGGGATAGAGCATGCATGACGTCACCGAACTGACCGGCATCGCCATCGTCGCCGTGGCCGCGACGGTGGGCGGGCTGATCTTCGTGCGCCTGCGCCAGCCGGCGATCGTCGGCTATATCCTGGCCGGCGTCATCCTGGGCCCGTCGGGCTTCGAACTGGTGCGGGATCGCGAAGCGGTCGCCTTGCTGGCCGAGCTTGGCGTGATCCTGCTGCTTTATTTCATCGGCATGGAACTGTCCCTGCGCAGTTTCCGCCAGATCTGGCGGATCGCGGTGATAACGACCGCAGTTCAGATCGGCGCCAGTCTGGGCGTGACCTTCCTGGTCGCGCGCGGGTTCGACTGGCCGCCGGAACATGCGGTGCTGTTCGGATTCTCGTTGGCGCTGTCTTCGACGGCGGTGGCGGTGAAGATCCTGAACGATATCGGCGAGTTGCGGCATCGCGCCGGCCGCGTCGCCATCGGCATACTGATCGCGCAAGATCTGGCCGTCGCGCCGATGCTGATCATTGTCGCCTCGACCGCGGGCGGCGGCTTCAACCCCTTCGTGCTGGTCGAAATCGCGCTCTCAATCGGGATTCTGATCGGGGTGATCTATGTTCTGACGCGCCGCCAACGCATCGATATTCCCTTTCACCAGATTTTCGAGAGCAAGCCGGAATTGAGCGCGATCGGCTCGCTGACCATCTGTTTCGGGATTGCGACCCTGGCCGGCGTGTTGGGCATGTCGCCCGCCTTCGGCGCCTTCCTGGCCGGGTTGATCGTCGGCAATAGCGGCCAGCGCCAGGTGATGCATGAAAACGCAGAACCGATTCAGGCGGTCCTGTTGATGGTGTTTTTCCTGTCGATCGGCCTGCTGATCAATCTGGAATATCTCTGGGAGCATATCTGGATCGTGCTGGCGATCTGGGCCTTTGTCGCGGTGTTCAAGACCGCGCTGAACGTCATTCTGCTGCGGGCCCAGGGCGAGACGATGCAGAACGCCTTTCTCGCCAGTCTGGTGCTGGGACAGCTGGGCGAATTCACCTTCGTGCTGGCCGCCGCCGCCGCCGATGTGCGGGTGATCGATCAGGACGTGCATCGCATGTTGGTCTCGGTGACGGTTCTGTCCCTGATGACCAGCCCGCTGATGGTCGATCTGGCGCGGCGTCTGTCGCATCGTTCGCTGCGCCACGCAGGGACCTTGCAGAAGATCCTGCGGCTTTCCTATTTCGAGGAATGGCGTTTCACCAAGACGACCAGCCTATGGTTCTGGTTGGTCTCGCTGGATATTGTCGAACGCCTGGAATTGGCGCTTCGCGATGTGAAACTATCGACCCGCGCCCGGATCGAGGCGCGCCGATTGCACGCCGAGGCGACGGAGCGCGCGAAAAAGGCGGCGCAGAGCGGATTGACCGCTGCGCCCGGCGCGGACCAAGCCGCCGCCCCGAACACTGCGCCAGACAGTGCGCCAAACAGTGCGCCGGACGCCGCCATGGGGACAGAATCCGATGCGGGCTTATCTGAACAAACGGACGCGCCAATGAAACAGCCAAGCCGGTTCTGGAACCGGCGGCGGCCGAAACCGGCGCCCGGAGAATAGGCCGCGCGCCGATGCCGGATTTCTCGTTGGAGACGGCGCTACGCCCTGGCGGCCGGGTAGCGGGGCTTGATGAGGTCGGCCGCGGACCCTGGGCCGGACCGGTGACCGCCTGCGCCGTGGTGATCGATCGGACCCGTTTTCCCGACGATCTGGCGAACGCCTTAGACGATTCCAAACGCCTGACCGCGGCGAAGCGCGACCGACTTTATGCCCTGCTGATCAGTACGGTGGAATATGCGATCGCCGAGGCCAGCGTGGCGGAAATCGACAGTCTGAACATCCTGCAAGCCTCGCTCTTGGCGATGCGGCGCGCCGTGCAGGCTCTGCCGAACCCGCCGGACGCGGCGCTGGTCGACGGAAACCGCGACCCCGGTCTCGGCTTGCCGACCCAATGCATCGTCAAGGGCGACGGCATGTCACTGTCGATCGCAGCCGCCTCGATCATCGCCAAAGTCACGCGGGACCGCCAGATGGCCCGCTTGGCCGAGACCTACCCGGGCTATGGCTGGGAGCGCAACGCCGGCTATGGCGTCAAGGCGCATCGTCAGGCGCTCGCCGCGCTGGGCGTCACGCCCCATCACCGCCGCTCTTTCGCGCCGATCCGGGCGCTGCTCGCTTAATCAAGTCGCCGCTCGATGCGAGATATAGCGCCTCCCACAAGTCACGCCCCAATATATCGCGTATATCTATAATACTCATCCCAGAAGAATTGCTGAGTATTGACCTGGAATCGCCGATGACTCATGATTCTTCCCAGTAAATGGTCAATAGAACCAATCATTACTGAGACACATCATGAAAACGCTTCCGCTCGATACGCTGGTCGAGGGCGATTGCATTGAGGTCATGCGATCCCTGCCCGAGGGCTCCGTCGATCTGATCTTCGCCGACCCGCCCTACAATCTGCAATTGGGCGGCGATCTTCATCGGCCCAATAATTCGCGGGTGAATGGCGTGGAAGAGGCCTGGGACCGGTTCGACGATTTCGCCGCCTATGACCGTTTCACCTTCGACTGGTTGAGCGCCGCGCGACGGTTGTTGAAACCGACCGGCACGCTTTGGGTGATCGGCAGCTATCACAACATCTTTCGTGTCGGGAAAACGCTGCAGGACATCGGCTACTGGGTCTTGAACGACATCATCTGGGTCAAGACCAACCCAATGCCGAATTTCAAGGGAACCCGCTTCACCAATGCCCATGAGACAATGATCTGGTGCTCGCGCGGGCAGGACGCCAAATACACGTTCAATTATGCCGCGATGAAGGCGCTCAACGAAGACTTGCAGATGCGGTCCGACTGGACTCTACCGCTTTGCACCGGACAAGAGCGCCTGAAAGACGACAATGGCGACAAGGCGCACCCGACGCAGAAACCGGAGGCGTTGTTGCATCGGGTCATCATGGCCAGCAGCAATCCAGGCGATGTGGTGTTGGACCCGTTCAGCGGGACTGGTACGACCGCCGCCGTCGCCAAACGGCTCGGCCGCCGCTATATCGGGATCGAGCGCGACGCGGCCTATGGCGCGATCGCGGCGAAGCGTTTGCGCCAAACGCCGCCGCCCACCGATACCGAGGTGATCGCGCCGCTGCCGTCGAAACGCAAGGAGCCGCGCATCCCCTTTGGGGCCTTGGTCGAGCGCGGCTTGCTGACGCCGGGCGAGGTGCTGGAAAGCCCCTGCCGACGCCACACCGCCAAGGTCCGGGCCGACGGCACGATCATCTCGGCGCGCCATCGCGGCTCAATCCATCAGGTCGGCGCGGCGGTTCAGGGCGCCCCTTCCTGCAACGGCTGGACCTATTGGCGCTTGCGCACCCATGGCGGCAAAAAGGCGCCGATCGACGTCTTGCGCCAGAAACTCCGCGCCGAAGCGGAGGCGCGCCTCACCGCCTAACCCGGCCCTGCTTCGGCGTCACCGAACGCGCCGAACAACGCGGAACGAGTCTTCTCATCAGCAGGATAGAGCAGCTCGATCTTCATGTCGGCCAGGCCGATATCGTCAGTCGCGCCAAAAACGCTGATTGTCGAAAACAACGCGAGATCGCAGCCGCCCACCCGGTAGCGCACCGGGATCAGCGCGGGCGCCGCGCCGTCCTCGGCGACGGGCGCAATCGGCCCTGACTCCGCCAGCGCGTCTGCCGCGCGCTCCAGTACAATGTCTCCGCCGTCATGCGCCGCTTCCGCGCGCAGCCGCGTGATCAGATGCCGGGCCACCTCGTTCAAATTCAGGATGGCGCTGCGCAACCCTGTATTGAACAGGATCGCCTCGAGCAAACTTTCGCCCTCTTTCACCTCGAACGGCGCCATCATCGCCGTCGCCGCGCGGTTCATCTTCACGATGCGCCAATGCCGGTCCAGAGCGTAGCCCGGATACGGGTCGTGCCGGCCAAGGGTCCAATCGATGGCCTGGCCGATCGGCGCCATTTCCGCATCGGTCAAGGCGCGCCGCGTGTAGGACGCCCGAAAGCCCGCCGCCTGTAGCAGGTCGTTGCGAACGCGCAGCGGCGCTTCGAGCGCCTGGCTCAACTGCAGCACCATGTCGTGCGACGGCCGCGCCCGCCCGGTTTCGAGAAACGACACGTGCCGCGCCGAAACATTCGCTGTCAGGCCCAGCTCCAATTGGCTCATCCGGCGTCGCGCGCGCCAGTCTTTCAACAAGGGGCCGAAAGTCGTGCTCATATCCATCCCTCGGTGTTGCCTGCAATTACGGGTCTACCCTTTGGCGGTCCGCGTTTCCATTACCTGCGAGGTAATTGCGGACGGAACGACGGTCGGCCTAGCTAAGCGCCGTTCCCCGCATTCACCGAGAGAAGGAGACCCATCATGACGCAAGAAACCACGGAAAAGGCGCTCAGTTTCGCGTCATGGGCAGTCATCGCGACCGGCGCCATGCTGGCGGTCGCCAGCCATTCCGCCCTGGGGGCGCCGACGGCGCTCTACACCGATATCGCCTTCTGGCCCATCGACGGCGCGCCAAGCCTGAACAACCCCCTTGTGCGGCTGCTGCTGGGCGTCCTCGGCGCTGTCTTGATCGGCTGGGGCGCGCTGATCTTACAGATCGTCAGGGCGCAAGGACCGATCGCCGGCGCCGGCGCGCGCCGGATGATCGCGGTCAGCGTCGGCCTTTGGTTCACCGTCGACGGCGCCGCCTCGCTGCTGGTGGGCGCCTATGGCAACGCGGCGGCCAACTGCATCTTCGCCGCGCTCTTCCTGACACCAGTATGGCTGGCCCGTCGATCCGCACAACCGGATGGGGCGACGGGCGGCGTCTAATCGCTTTTGGAAGGCGCTGTGAATCCGACTTTGAGCTTATCATCATCGGGCGGCGTAAAAGGCTCGGCCTTGTCGGCCGCGTCGGGTAGCTGCTCCAGATAGAGCGACTGGCTGGGGAAGGCGAAGCCGGTTCCGGCGCCCTCGACGACCTGTTTGACTTTGTAAGCCAGTTCTTCTTTGACCTTCAGCCATTCGCCCCAATTCGTCGTCCGGGTGAAGCAATAGAGCATTATGTCGATGGAGCTGTCATTGAACCGGTCGATCCGAACGAAGGTTGCAGCCTTATCCTTGGGCACGAACGCGTCGCTTTCGGACAGGTAGGCCTCGATCTCATCGCGGATGCGCCGCAATTGATCGACCGTGGTGCGGTACTCAACGCCGATCATCCAATAGATTCGGCGCCGCCGCATGCGGCTGAAATTGGTCACCGGATTGTCCGCCAAGGCTGCGTTCGGAACCTGAACCGGCGCGTTGTCGAAACGGCGCACCAGGGTCGAACGGAAACCGATGCCTTCGACTGTGCCCTCGACGATCCCATCGACCCGGACCCAGTCGCCGATGCTGAAGCGCTTTTCCGCCAGGATCAGCAGACCGGCGATCAGGTTTTTGAACAGATCCTGCGCACCCAACGCAACGGCGACGCCGAACAAGCCCATACCCGCCAGGATCGGACCAACCTTCACACCCCAGATCTCCAGAATCGTCGCCGCGCCGATCAGCGCGACCAGCACCTTGATCGCCTTCAACAGCCAATCGACCATGGCGTTGGTGAAGGCGCGCTCCAGCTTGCCCAGCAGGAAGGACATAGGGTCGACCAACCGGTAGAAGACCCAGAAGATGTTGAAGACGATCAGCGACCGGACCAGATCCTGCCCGGCCTCCTCCACCGCGCCGGTCAGATTCAGATAATCGATGGCGAAGAAGGCGCCCATGACTACCGGCGCGAACCGGACCGGCTGTTCGACCGATGTCAGGATCGTTTTGTCGAGATCGGTGTTCGTCTTTTCGGTGAAGGCGTGAATGCGCCCCAACACGAACCGGGTGAACAGGCGGCGGATCAGCAGAAATCCTAGAAATATGCAAAGGGCGACGCCGATGCGCGTGAAATCGACGCCCAAGGTCCCTCTGGACCAGACATCGACGACCAACTCCCAAAAGGCGTTCAGCTGTTCCATAGCGGCTTCTATCTTCGTGTCGCTTCGGTCTGGGCCCGAAGGGCGTGCGCCACCACCTTCCGCATCACCGTCGGCAGGGCCAGACCGCCCAGCGACTCCAAGGCTTGCCATTTGGCGTCCGGCGGCGCAACGGCGCCGGCCTCGGCGTGGGCGGCGATAACGGTCAGGGTCAGATGGAAATGCGTGAATGTGTGGCGCACCACGCCGTCGAGGGCGCGCGCGCCGATGACCGGAGCCGGCGGCGACGAGAGATCCGGCGCCGGGATCGCGCCCGGCTCAATCTCGCGCCAGTCGCTGGTCGGCGGCTCCATCATCCCGCCCAAAAGGCCGCTCTCCGGCCGGCGGCGTATCAGGACCGACCCGTCCGGTCGTTCGATCCACCAGGCGGCGCCATGGCGGGAGGGTTTCTTTTTCTTGGACGCTTTCGCCGGCAACGCCTCGGCCCGGTCTTTGCCTTGGCAAACCGCGCCGAGGGGGCAGATCATGCATTTCGGTTTGCGCGGCGTGCAGACGGTCGCGCCGATATCCATCAATGCCTGGGCGAAATCGCCGGCGCGGTTCTCCGGCGTGCAGGCGTCCATCCACTCGGTCAGCGCAGGCTTCGCCCCCGGCAACGGCGTATCGATATCGAACAGCCGCGCCATGACCCGCTCGATATTACCGTCCACCACGACCGCGCGCCGGCCAAAGGCGATGGCGGCGACCGCCGCCGACGTGTAGCGGCCGATGCCCGGTAGAGCCAACAAGTCCTCTTCTCTGTCCGGGAAACGCCCGTCATGGTCGGACGCCACGGCTCGCGCGCATTTGTGCAGGTTGCGCGCCCGCGCGTAATAGCCGAGCCCCGCCCAGGCGCTCAGCACATCGTCCAACGGCGCCGCAGCCAGATCGGCGACCGTGGGCCAGCGCGCCAGGAAATCCGCGAAATACGGGCCGACGGTGGCGACGGTCGTCTGTTGCAGCATGATCTCGCTCAGCCAGACATGATACGGGTCCGGCGTCTCGCCCGGGGCGGCGCGCCAGGGCAGGATGCGGCGATGGCGGTCGTACCAATCCAACACGAGGGGCGCGGACTGCGCCGCCGCCTGCTTTTCTTTCTTCCGCGTCAGGGTCACACTCGCCCTCTTGTCACCGAATTCACCGCCGCATTATGTCCGACCCGCCAAAACACGCCGACCTAGCCAGAAAACCGCCGCCCGGCAAGGGCGCGCCGGAGCGGCTGAAACGGCGCGGCAAGATGCGGCATGCCGGCGCCTTGGTCGAGAAACTCACCAAGCGCGCCATCGGTCGGCGCGGCTTCGCCCAGGCCTCGATCCTGACCGACTGGGCGCGAATCGTCGGGCCGGAATTGGCGCGGCACGCGCAGCCGGAGAAAATGGTCTTTCCCAAAGGCAAGCGGGTCGGCGGGTCGTTGCGCGTCCGAGCGCCGGGCCCAATGGCGCTGCAACTACAGCATCTGACCCCGCTGGTGATTTCGCGGATCAACGCGCATTTCGGCTATAACGCCGTCGAGACGGTGACCATCGTACAGGGCGCTCTGACGCCGCCCGCCCCGACCAAGCGGCGCCGACCACGCCGGGCCTTGAGCCACCGCGAGTCGGCGGAATTGGAGGCGTTGGTCGCTTCATCGGAGCCTGAAGATGCTTTGGCCGCGGCCCTCAGGCGGCTCGGCGGCGCGGTGATCGGCGAACGCACGGAACCGACCTCAGACCCAGCCTAAGCCGAACCGAACGCGACGCGGGGTCGCCGCCGGCGGAACCGCTTTGCGCTTGCCTTCGCCACCGGCAGGCCACACATAAAACCGACGGCGGCAAAGGCCCGCCAAAACACTTTCGAACGGGAGTCTTTCATGCGGCGCGACGCAAGCATAGCGGTACTGGCAACCAAGAGCGCGGAAGCCGACGCGGCGATCAGCCGCCGTCAGACCTTAGCCTTCGGCGCGGCGGCGACCGTGGCCTTGGGCGCCGGTCTGACGCTCTTCGGGCGCGACGCACGCTCGGCGCCGCTCTCGACTGAGGAAGCGCTGGCGGAACGGGTCATCGGCGATCCGGACGCGCCGATCGAGCTGATTGAATATGCGTCGCTTACCTGCCCGCACTGCGCCGACTTCCACCTCGAGACCTATCCGCTGATCAAGGAGAAATATATCGATACCGGCAAAGTCAGGCTGGTGATGCGTGATTTCCCGTTCGATCAGCCCGGCGCGATGGCGGCGATGATGGCGCGCTGCGCCAGCAAGGACCGCTATTTCCAATTCATGGACGTCCTGTTCAAAACACAGGCGGAATGGTCCCGAAGCCAGGATTGGGTTGGCGCGCTGATCGCCATAGGCAAGCAGGGCGGCCTGTCGGAAAGCGATTTCCGCGCCTGCACCAGCAATCAGGCGCTCCTCGACGGGATCCTGGAACGCCGAATCCAGGCGGTCGAGCAGTTGAATGTAAATTCGACGCCGACTTTCTTCGTGAATGGCGAAATCATTAAAGGAAATCAGCCATTCTCCGTCTTCGAAGAAGCATTCGAACAGATTCTGAATTAAGGTCTTGCGGAGTCCGGGGCGAATCGCCGCCCCTACCGTCAAAGGTTGGCTTTGAGCGACCCGCGCCCGAATTCCGAGTCGGTGATACGGCTTTGAGCGCGTCGCGGGTCGCGGTTGATGGAGCGCAGGCCGCGTGCATTTCTCGAAGCTTCGGCTCAGCGGGTTTAAGTCTTTCGTCGATCCAGTCGAACTGGCGATCGATTCCGGCATTACCGGGGTCGTCGGCCCGAACGGCTGCGGCAAGTCAAACGTCATCGAGGCGTTGCGCTGGGTGATGGGCGAGACCTCCGCCAAGCGGATGCGCGGGTCGGAGATGGACGACGTGATCTTCGGCGGCTCTTCCGGCCGGCCGGCGCGCAATGTCGCCGAAGTCACGCTGCTGCTGGACAATGCCGACGGCGCGGCGCCCAGCCCCTACAATACCGGCGGCGAAGTCGAGATCACGCGCCGGATCGAACGCGGGGCCGGGTCGCACTATCGGATCAACGGGAATGAGGCGCGCGCCCGGGACGTCCAGCTTCTCTTCGCCGATCTGGCGACCGGGTCGAATTCCACCGCAATCGTCAGCCAGGGTCGGATCGGCGCGATCATCGGCGCGAAACCGACCGAGCGTCGCTTGTTGCTGGAGGAGGCGGCCGGCATCCGCGGCCTGCATTCCCGCCGTCATGAGGCGGAATTGCGGTTGCGCGCGGCGGAAACCAATCTCGAACGTTTGGAAGACGTCATCGGCGCGCTGGAGAGCCAGCAACAAGGGCTGCAGCGCCAGGCTCGTCAGGCGAACCGATTTCGCCGGCTTTCGGACCATCTGCGCCGGCACGAGGCGGTGTTGCTGCATCTGCGCTGGCAGGCCGCCGAGGCCGATCTCGAAGCGGCGCGGGCGGCCTTGAAAGTGGCCGAGGCGGTGGTCCAGGAACGCGCAGGCGAGAGCGCCGGCGCCGCCAAACGGCAGGCCGACGCCGCTGCGGCGTTGCCCCCGATCCGCGAAGACGACGCGGCGGCCGCAGCCGAACTGCAGCGTCTGCAACTGGCCGTACGCGAGATCGAGAGCGAGGAAGAGCGGATCCTCGCAGCGCGGGACGCGCTGGCTCAGCGCATGATCCAGATCGCCGGCGACCTGGAGCGGGAAAAGGCGCTGTTCGACGATGCGCGCACGGCGCTGGAACGGCTCGCGGCGGAGCGGGCGGAGATCGAGTCGGCTCAGGCCGAGGAATCCGAAAAGCGCGCCGCCGCCGACGAAGAGGCACGCGAGGCTGCGGCGGCGGTCGAAGAACAGGAAGACGCTCTGGCGCAACTGACCGAAGAGGTCGCCGGCGTTGAAGCGCAGCGCGCCGCCCTTCAGCGCAGCATTGGCGATAGAAGGCAAAGGCTCGACGCGCTGGCGCGCCGCCGGGCCGGGCTCGATCAACAGGAGACAAGCCTCCGCGCCGAACAGAAGACCCTGGGCGAGATCGAGGCGGCGGAAGCAGCCGTGTCGGTCGCAGAGGAGCAAGCCACAGCAGCGCGCACTGCGGCCGAAGACGCCGAGGCGGCGATGTCTCTCCTGCGTCAGGCTGAATCCGCTGCACGCGAGGCGCTGCAGCAAAGCGAAGCCGCGGCGCGCGAAGCGTTGGAGCAAGCGCGTGAACGCGGGCGTTCGGCGATTGCTTCGGCGGAAGCGGCGGGCCGCGAGTCGGTAGAGGCGCTTGAATCCCGTCACCGGGCGCTGGAAGCGGAAATCAACGCCCTGGCGGCGGTGTTGGAACAGCATGACGCGGCGCTTACGGCCGATATCCGGCCGCTGATCGACAGTCTGACCGTTCGCCCCGGTTTCGAGACGGCGTTGGGCGCGGCCTTTGGCGAGGAATTGGACGCCTCGACGGACGCGGCGGCGCCCGTTCATTGGACCGCTCTGCCGCCGATCTCCGGCGCCATGGGTCTGCCCGGCGGCGTCGATTCTTTGGCGAAATATGTCGACGGGCCGGCGGCCCTGTCCCGCCGCCTATCGCAGATCGGCGTTGCGCCGGACGCCGCGACCGGCGCGCGGCTGCAATCGCAACTGGGACCGGGACAACGGCTGGTCTCCATCGACGGCGATCTTTGGCGTTGGGACGGCTATACGGTCGCCGCCGGCGCGCCCACCGCCGCGGCCAAACGTCTTGAGCAAAAGAATCGCCTCGCGGAAGTGCGTGAGGAGATCGCCGCCCTGACCCCGCGCCTGGAAAAAGCGAGAGAGAGCGCCGAACGCAACTTGGCCGAGGCGCGCGACCAGGCGGCGACGGATGAGGCGGAAGCAGCGGCGCAGACCGAGGCCGCGACCGAGACCGCCCGCGCGCTGCTGGACACGGCCACCTCCGAAGCGCAAGCGGGGGCCGACCGCGAGCAGACAGCGAAGACTCGCCTGCAAGAGGCGTTTAGCGCGCTGAACAAAGCGCAGCAGAGACTGTCGAGCCTAGCCGGCAAGGCGGCGGATTTGCGGTCGCGCCTCGAAGGGATCGACTCGAACCGCCAGCAGTTAGACGTAGAAATCAAGGAGAGTGAAGCGGCGATCGCCGGCGCGGAACAAGCGATCGGCGTGTTGGAGGACCCGGTTCAGGCGCGCGAACGCGTCAACCGGCTGCGTTCGACGGTGGCGGAGTTGCGCTCGACCCTGATCGATAAGCGCGGGGCCAGCGAGCGCTTCCGCCGCGAAGCCGAGACGCGCGCCGAAAGGCTGGAACAGATTGATGCGGATCGGCGGTCCTGGGCCCAACGGGTCGAAGGGGCGGAGGCCCGTCAAAGCGATCTGACCCAACGGGCCGGACAGGCAGAGGAAGAGCGGGCGGCGCTGGAAGAGCGCCCTCGAGAATTACAGGAGCAGCGCAACAGGCTGAGCGACAGTTTGGTCGCCGCCCAAGCCAAGCGTCAAACCGTCGCCGACGCGTTGGCCTTGGCGGAACAGGAGCAGGCCGAGGCGGACAAGGGACTGCGGTCGGCGGAGGCGGCGTTGGCGGAAAGCCGTGAGACCCGCGTCCGGCGCGAGGCCGAGGTCGAGCAACGCGGCCAAGCGTCGGAAACCGTCCGCGACCGAATCGCCGAGCGGCTCGACTGCCCGCCGGAAGGCGCGCTGGCCGCCGGCGGCGTCGGCGAGGATGAGGAACTTGGCGCGCGCGAAGAGGTCGAGCGTAAGTTCGAGCGCCTGACCCGCGAGCGCGACAATATGGGTCCGGTCAATCTGCGCGCCGAACAGGAAGCGGCCGAACTCGACGAGCAGATCGCCTCGATGCATACCGAGCGCGACGATCTGATCGCGGCGATCGGACGCCTGCGCCAGGGCATCAACGCCCTGAACCGCGAAGGGCGTGAAAGGCTATTGGCGGCCTTCGAACAGGTGAACGGTCATTTTCAGGACCTGTTCAAACGCCTGTTCGGCGGCGGCGAAGCGCGGCTGACCCTGACTGAGGCGGAAGACCCGCTGCAGTCGGGGCTCGAGATCATGGCCAGCCCGCCCGGCAAGCGGATGCAGATCATGTCGCTTCTGTCAGGCGGCGAGCAGGCGCTGACGGCTTTGGCTTTGCTGTTCGGCGTCTTTCTGACCAACCCGGCGCCGATCTGTGTGTTGGATGAGGTGGACGCGCCGTTGGACGATACGAATGTCGACCGGTTCTGCACCCTGCTGGACGAAATCGCTCATACCGGCCAGACCCGCTTTCTGGTCGTCACCCATCACCGCCTGACTATGGCGCGGGTCGACCGCCTGTTCGGCGTGACCATGGCCGAGCGTGGCGTCAGCCAGTTGGTCTCCGTCGACCTGCGCGAAGCCTCCCGCATCCGGGAATCGGCGTGAAGGAACCCCCCGTGCTGACCGATCCGCCGCTGCGTGAAAGTTTGATATTCGCGTAACGCTCCAACGCATAAAAACGGCGCGGATATTGGGGTTTTCGAGGGCGGTTTCCGGCTTGACGCCCTAGGGCCGCCCCCCTATTTTCGCCGCGACTTCAAAACGGGCCGGTTCGTATGCCCTCTGATCCCGAAAGCGACCTTGCGGACCTGGAAAAACGCCTGAAGGCGGCCAGGGGAACCGGTGAGGCTGGGCGATCGGGAAGCGGTTCCGGACGCGAAGGCGCGGCCTCGGGCGCGGGGATCGGGCTTCGTATTGCGGTCGATCTGGTCGCGGGCGTCGCTGTCGGCGTGGGACTGGGATTGTGGTTGGACAGCGCATTGGACACCAAGCCCTGGTTGCTTCTGGTGTTCACGATTGTGGGTTTTTGCGCCGGGCTGTTGAATGTGGTGAGAACCGCGAACCAGCTTGAGGCGAAGAGGAAGGAAGATGAGGCAGCCGCGCGGACGAACGCCGAGTAGGCGTTCCGGACGAACAAAGCGGGCTGCGTCAGACAGAGTGAGTTGAGTTTTGTCGGCGGCCCCTTAGCGGGGCGCCCCAGTGGGAGACGAAAAAGTGGCGTCGAATCCGATGGACCAGTTTACGATCGTTCCGATCGTGCCGCTTGAGGTGGCCGGGTTCGATATCTCCTTCACCAACTCCGCCCTGTGGATGACCATTACCGTCGTCGTCTCCAGCCTGTTTTTGCTTTTGTCGATACGGAGCCGGGGGACGATCCCGACCCGCGGACAAATGGTGGCGGAAATGATGTACAACACGGTCGCCAACATGGTCCGTGACAATGTCGGCTCCGGCGGACAACCCTATTTTCCGTTCATCTTCACGCTCTTCATGTTTGTGCTGTTCGGCAATCTGCTGGGCATGGTCCCCGGAAGCTTCACCTTCACCAGCCATATCGCGGTGACCTTCGCGATGGCGGCGATCATCTTCATCGCGGTGACGGTCATCGGAATTGCGAAACACGGAACCCGTTTCGCGACCTTGTTTTTTCCACACGGCGCGCCGCTTTGGACAGCGGTGATCCTGATCCCGATCGAGTTGGTTTCCTACCTATCCCGACCGGTCAGCCTGAGCGTACGTATCTTCGCTAATTTGACGGTCGGCCATGTGATCCTGAAGGTCATCGCCGGCTTCGTTGTCGCCTTGGGCGTGTTTGGGATCGTTCCACTTGCCGGCCTGGTCGCGATCACGGCGTTTGAATTCATGATCGCGGTCATTCAGGCCTATGTTTTCGCCATTCTGTCCTGCATCTATCTGCACGACGCGCTGCATCTTCACTGATAAAAGCGCGCCGGGGCTGCGGTTCGGAAAGGCGCTGAGTTTTCGACCCGATGCGGGTCGGATGGGTTCAACCAAGCAACAAACCAGTTTTAACGAAGGGGTAAATCATCATGGAAGCTGATGCAGCTAGATTGATCGGCGCGGGCCTTGCGGCCATCGGCATGATCGGCGCCGGTATCGGGGTCGGCAATGTCTGGGCGAGCTACATTCAGGCGATCGCCCGCAACCCGGCCTCGAAAGGCGAAATCGGCGCCAATATCTGGATCGGCTTCGCCGTGACGGAAGCCATCGCGCTGTTCGCCTTGATCATCGCGCTGATGGCGCTGTTCGGCTAATCGATTTTCGGCTCCGAAGCGGGGCGACGGCGCGAACTGCGCCCGGTTCCTTTGCTCCGAGAGCCGCTTTTCGAGGTCTGAGCGGGTAAGTCGGCGCGGATCGCTGTCCGCCCGCCCGCCCGTTATTGTCCGGCCCGGAGGCTCGATATGCCGCAATTTGCGCAGATCGATACATTCGTCAGTCAGATCTTCTGGCTGCTCGTGACGTTCACCATTCTCTACATCCTGATGTCTCGGGTCATTCTGCCCCGGATTTCGGAGACGCTCACCAACCGTCAGAACAAGATCGACGACGATCTGGGCAAGGCGGAAGAGTTGCGTGGGAAGGCGGCCGAGATCCAATCGGCCTATGAACACGCCTTGGCGCAAGCGACCGAAACCGCACGCTCGGTGCATCGCGACGCCGCCGAAGCGATCGCCGCCCGTTCCGAAAAAGAGCATGGCGAACTGGCCGAGAAGCTGGCGGCCGAAGCCGCGGAGGCCGAGGCGCGGATCGACAAAGGCAAGACCGATATCCTGACCGAGATGCGGGATGACGCGGTCGAGATCGTTCAAGCCGCGTCCGGTCGCTTGATCGGCGGGTCGGTGGACGCGGCCTCGGCGCGCGCGGCCCTCGACGCGGTCGGCAAATAAGGGGATCGGGCGATGGACGCCTTGCTTCAGAACACGACCTTCTGGGTCGCCGTATCCTTGGTGATCTTTCTGGCGATCGCGTACAAACCCGCGAAGAAGGCGTTTCTGGCCTCGGTCGACGGCAAGATCGACGAGGTCAAGGCGGAGGTCGAGCAGGCGGCCAAGCTGCGGGACGAGGCGCAGGCCCTGCTGGCCGAGTATGAGCGCAAGCAGCAGCAATCCGCCTCCCATGCCGAAGATATGATCGCCGCCGCCAAGCGCGAGGCCGAGGAGTCGAAGACCCTCGCCGAGCAAGAGCTCCGCATTTCATTGGAACGTCAACAGCGGTTGGCGGAAGAGCGCATCGCCCTGGCCGAGGAGAAGGCGATCCGGGAAGTGCGCGCCGCCGCAACCGATCTGGCGATCGCCGCGACCGAGAAATTGATCGCCGAACGCGCCGCCGGGCCGGATGGCGATAAACTGGTCGACAAGGCCATCGCCGGCCTCGGCAGCAAGCTGCAATAGGCGCCGATCCGCGCGACGCGACGCCGCCCCGGCGGTTCGTCGGTTCCAGCGTCGGCGGATTGCTTCATCCCCGATCTCGGTCGGCGGTTGAAGTAAAGCCGTTCCACTCAGGACAGAGTCTCTATAGTCTGTTGCGATAGGTTGGATCGTGGACTGGAGCGGACGCCCGATGCCCTACGTCGCAAGAGACGAGACAGGCCGGATCACCGGCGTCAGCGAACGCCCGTCAGGCTCGGCGAGCGAATTCCTGCCGGCCGACAGTCCGGAAGTTCAGGACTATTTGCGCAGCGCCGGTCCCATGGCCGTACGTCAGCGGTTGACCGGCAGCGATCTCGAGATGGCGCGGATCACCGAGGACCTGATCGATGTGCTGATCGGGCGGAACGTCATCAATTTCACCGACTTGCCGATCGAGGCGCAAAAGAAATTGGTCGCGCGTCAGAAATTGCGGAAGAACCTGTCCGTGCTGTCGAACCTCGTTTCCGACGAGGACAGCATCATTTGACGGGGCGCGCCTCGGCGCCGACCACGTGCTTTCGCGTCCGGGTAGCTCATGACCTCGGGGCCTGCCGTTCCGACGCCGAATACTCAACGCACATAAGTTCGCTGTCAGCGCCGCTGAGCGGTTCAGCCAGAAGAGCGCAAAAATGGGGCAATGCGCCCTTTTGGCTTGAAACGAAATGCATGCAGTCTCGACACTGCCCGAACTGCGCCGAATCGCGGCGCGCCAGCATCGCCTTCAAGAACTTGGATAGGAGTGCGAAAAGTTCATCGCGTTCACGCTGTGTAAGCCGATCCAAATCCTCTTCGATGGTTTTCAGTGGGTCGGCCTTCAGCGCCTGTTTCCCGAGCGGAGTCATATCCAGCATGACGCCGCGCTTGTCGCCGGCCGCCTTGGTCTTGCTGATAAGGCCCTTGCGCTCCAACGCCGATAGGGTTTGCGAAACCGTCCCCTTGGTCATGCCAAGATAAATCGTCAGCCCGCTCGGCGTGCGTGAGAAACGATTGGCGCTGTTCAGAAAACGCAGCGCCTCCCATTGAGTCGGCTTAAGTCCAAAGCTGTGCGCATCGTTCTGTACGATGCGACCCAGGCGTTCGATGAGCCGTGAAAGCGTATTCGTCATAAAAAATAGGTAGCGACTAAAAACTATTATTGCAAGCGGCGATTTTTGCTGTATATAGTTTCGTGTCAAAACCATTGGAGGACAAATCGATGAAACAGTTTTTCCTGTCTACCGCTCTGGCGGCCGTCTCGGGCGTTGCGATGACGACGGTCGCGGTCGCGGATGCCGGCCATGACCACGCGATCGATCAAAAAGGCGCGGTGGTGTCGGAGGCGTCGGAGGCCAAAGTCGCCTCGTTCGATATTCTGGCGGCCCATGTGCATCAAGAAGGCCGGCAGATCACCTTTCATATGACGACCAATGGGGTCGCCGGCGCGGACAAGCCGGACTCCGTCGGAACATTCGCCGGATCTTCGGTGTGGGCGTATGTCTGGCCTACAAGCCTGGACCCGTCCGCCGTCGGGTTCGAAGGCGGCACGGGTATCCTTGCGCTTGCAGCGACCAGCCACCCCGATTTCGACGATACGCCGCTCTTCGACGAGAATAACGATGGCGACACCGGGAACGATGGCGCGCATTGGCACAGCCATTGGGTCGTCTTGACGCCGAATGAAGAATGCGGCCCGGGCGCCTTGGCGGTCCGCGATGTGGCGGAAGGGGAGACCCCGGAAATGCCGGCGACTTGGCCGGGCGTTCCGATCTTTCTCGATAGCCCCGGCTACACACCGTATTTCGACGGGCCTGAAATCTCGATCAATGTCGTCCTGGCGAACGAGGAAGCCGTCGCTATCAAGGGGGCCAATTACGACGGGGTGACGAGTGCGCTGCGGGTGAATGCCGACATTCATGCGCCGTTGCTTTGTGTAACCGACGTTTTCGACATCGCCTCCGGCGATCTATCGCTGCCTGGGCGGGTCGAATGACGGACCGCGGGCGGGTTCGGCCCTTGGTCGAACCCGCCTGCAAACCATGTACGGAAAAGGGGAAGAAATCATGAGCGCCGACACACTCTATCGAGCCGCGATCGGACGCCGCGCCGGCGGACGGTTGTTCATTGGAAACGCGATCGCCGCTTGGCTTTACCGTCTCATCCAACGCGCCGGCGTCAAGCTCGCCGACCGCGTGACGCGCCGGCGAATCCAGCGACCAATGCGCGAGGCCCCCGACATGCTGGCGGGATCTTTGTCAACGCTTCGGACGCCGCCAAGGCCGGTCCTGACGCGACCCCGCCGAACCGCGGTCGCCATGGCGTTCTTGACAGCCCTGTGCACGGCGATGTCCACGGCGATGTCGACGGCCCTATGGGCGGATGACGGCGCGCTCGAGGACCGGACGCTGGCCTTTCCATCCGACTATAAGAGCGCCTTCACCCACTATTTCACTGGCGACCGGGTCTTCACCGAACATCAGACGATCGCGATTTTCGCCAACGAGATCGCCGTGAAAGGCGCGCAGGAAGGGGGCGAACTGCCCTATGGTTCGGTGCTTGTCGCGGAATTGTATCAGGCGGCGGTTGATGAGACCGGCGCGATAAAGGAGAGCGCCCTCAGCCGGCGAATCCCAGACCATATGGCGGCGATCGCCGTGATGGAGCGCCGCGAAGGCTGGGACGCGCAATATCCCGGCGCGCTGAAAGTCGGCGACTGGGAATTCGAACTGTTCAGCGTCAATGGCGAGAATCTCAACAAGGACATGACGGCGTGTCGAGAGTGTCATCAACCCTTAACAGACACCGCCCATGTTTTCTCATACGAGCATTTGCGGGCTGCGCGTTAGCATCGACCGCGCCCGAAGAATCGGTTTCGGAGGGCGGGTCCGGCTTTGTCATTTCGCCGGATCCGCCTTCGAAATCAGCAAGGGTTCCAACGTCGGGCGCCGCGGCGCAATAAGCTCGCGCCCGCCTGGCCCCCCACAACCACGTCAACCTAACCGACAATCTTTCGCACCGCCGCCCGCCATGCCTCGCGCTGGGACTGTCGGTCGGCCTCGGAGATCGCCGGCATGAACGAGTGTTTCTCGGCGGGTCTAAACGCCATCGGCAGACCTGCGGCCTTGGCGCTCATCCGGGCCACGCCCGACGCGCCGATTTCAGGGAATCCTAGCCTTTCGACCGGTCGCCCGAGGAGATCGGCTTGCAACTGCATCAAGAATGGATTGGCCGAGGCGCCGCCATCGGCGCTCAGGCCGTCGAGCGTATGACCGAGATCTTGCTCTATCGCATCGAAAACATCGGCGATCTGGTGGGCGATCGCTTCAATGGTCGCGCGAGCCAGGTGCGCGGGCTTGCTGCCCAGTGACAGACCCGACACCACGCCGCGCGCTTCGTCGTCCCAATGCGGCGCACCGAGACCGGCGAGCGCGGGAACGAAATGCACGCCGTCGCTGTCCTCGACCTTTTGGGCCAAATCCGACAGGGCGGCTGGGTCCGAGAGCCCCATCATCTCCGCCATAAAGGCCGCGGCTTGAGCCGACACAGTAATATTCCCTTCGAGCGCAAGGGCGGTGTGGGAATCCTCGGTCCAGGCGATCGTCCCTGACAAACCATGTTTCGAGGCGGCGCGGAACTCGGTCAGGGTCATCAGCGAGGACCCGGTTCCATATGTCGCTTTTACGCGACCGGGCGCGCGAACGCCATGGCCGTAAAGCGCGGCGTGGCTGTCTCCCATCATTGCGTGAATGGCGACGCCCGGCGGCAACGTCGTAGCGGATTGCGCGGTTTCACCAAAACGCGCGTTCGACGCCATCGGTTGTGGCAGGCAATCGAGCGGAACGCCGAAGATCTCGCTCAGGCGCGGGCTCCAGGCAAGAGCGTTTATATCAAAGAGCAGGGTGCGCGACGCGTTCGAATGGTCCGTGGCGAAGACCCCGCCGCCTGTGAGGTTCCAGAGCAGCCAGGCATCCACCGTTCCCGCGCGCAGGCGACCAGAGTCATGCAACGTCCGCGCGCCTAGTCGATGGTTGAGGATCCAAGCCAGTTTGGAGGCCGGGAACAGCGGGTTGATCCCGAGGCCTGTGATCTCGGCAACCTCGTCCGACAATCCCGCTTCAATCAGTTTGGCGCAGGCCTGCGTCGTGCGGCGGCATTGCCAGATTGGGGCTGGCCCCAAAGGCTCGCCCGTCTCGCCATCCCAGACCACCAGCGTTTCACGTTGATTCGAGACGCCGATACTCTTGATGTCCTGTTCGAGGCCTCTACACGCCTCCGCAATGACCTGTTGCGTGGTCGTCCAAATTTCCTGAGCGGATTGCTCGGCCCAGCCCGGCTGCGGATAGTCTGTGCGGCACGACGCTGATGCTTGCCTGACAATTTGGCCTAAGCCGTCGAAGACCAGCGCCTTGGTGTTGGTCGTGCCCTGATCAATCGCCAGAACGAACATGGTCAGAGTTTACGTGCGACGGCCCGACGGGCGGCCTCAGCAATGCCCCCCGGGGTCATGCGGTTCTCCTCAAACAACCAATCGACCGAACCGGTAGTCTGAAATCCCTGGAAGCCGATACGTTCCAGCGGCGTCGGCTGGTTCGCGGATGTCAGTTCCGCAACCGCCCCGCCCAAACCGCCGCGCACCAGCGCCTCCTCACACGTAACCAAAGCGCCGGTCTCAGTTGCGGCGTCAAGGATCGCCATCTCGTCCAACGGATTGTAGGTATGGAAAGAGTAGACCCGCGCCGAGATCCCGCCCTGTGCAAGAATATCCGCCGCCTTCAGCGCCAAATGCACCATCGTTCCCGACGCGAGGATAGTCACATCGGCGCCCGTGCGCATCAGGCGCGCCTTTCCCGGCGTGAAGTCGCGCCGACCGTCCGCGTCCGATCCCAGATCGGGCACCTTCATCCGGGACAAGCGAATATAGACCGGACCCTGATGCGCGGCGGCCCACCGCACCGCCATTTCTGTCTCCCACGGATCCGCCGGCGCCAACACTGTCACTGTGTCGAGCGCGCGCAGCCATGCGAAATCCTCAATGGAATGGTGCGTGGCTCCAAGCTCGCCATAAGCGACGCCTGACGACTGCCCCACCAATTTTACATTATACTCGGAATAGGCGACGTCGGCCTTGATCTGTTCCAAGGCGCGGGCGCTCAAGAAGCAGGACGCCGCCGAGACAAAAGGAATCCGGCCGCCATTGGCGAGGCCGGCGCCCACACCCACCATATTCTGCTCGGCGATGCCGACATTAACCAGCCGATCGGCGAAGTCCTTCTGAAAGCCGCCGAGATTCGACGATCCAACGGAGTCGTTGACCACCGCGACGATCCTCTCGTCTTCGGCGGCCAAGGATTCCAATGTCGCGGCCCAAGCCTTGCGACAATCGAAGCCTTCTTCCTCTATAGCCGCCGTCATCATGCGCTTAGTTCTTCCATGGCCTGATCGAACTCAGCATCGTTCGGGACGCCGTGATGCCACTTGGTCTTGTGCTCCATGAAGGACACGCCCTTTCCCTTCACCGTGTTCGCGATGATGCAGCGCGGACCGCCGCTCGATGGCGCTTCGAGCGCCTCCAGAAGAGCGGCATGGTCGTGGCCATCCACCTCCGACACCTCCCAGCCAAAGGCGCGATACTTGTCCTCTAGCGGGTCAAGGCTGACCGTCTCCTCAGTGGGCGCGCCCTGTTGCAGCCGGTTGCGGTCGATTATCAGGGTCAGGTTTGAGAGGCGACGATGGCCGGCGGTCATGGCCGCTTCCCAGTTCGACCCTTCCTGCTGTTCGCCGTCGCCGGTCAAAACGAAGGTCTTGTAGTCGGCGCCCGACAATTGACCGGCAATCGCGACGCCGAGCGCGATCGGGAAACCGTGACCCAGCGGTCCTGTGTTCGCTTCGACCCCCGGCAGGTAGTTCCGGTTCGGATGACCGTTCAACTTCGACGCCGGCTCCATATAGGTGTCGAGCCAGCCTTCCGGGAAATAGCCCGCCGCACAGAGCGCCGTGTAGAGCACCCCCGTCGCATGCCCTTTTGACATGACGAAACGATCGCGCTCGGGCCAGTTTGGGTTCTTAGGGTCATAGCGCAAGACGCCGAAATAGAGCGCTGCAAGGATGTCCGTCGCCGAGAGGTCCCCGCCGATATGTCCGAGTTTCTTGGCATGGACCATCTGCATGGCGCGGCGGCGCATCCAGCGCGCCTTCTCGCTAATATCCGTAAGCCGGAGATCATTCGTTTCGCGTTGGGCTTCCATCGCCTCTCTCTCAACTCTCGCTTTAGGACTCACCAGCAACAGAAGCCTCCATCCACGAGGAGGTCTACACCGGTGCAGTAGGACGCCGCATCGGACAGCAGGAAGACCGCAGGGCCGACCATCTCGTCGACGCTGGCCATGCGTTGCATCGGCGTCTGAGATTCAAACTCTTTAGTCTGGTGGACCATTTCCGGCCGCGTGTTCATCGGCGTCGCTGTATAGCCGGGAGAAATCGTATTTACCCGGATGCCGCGATCGACCCACTCCATGGCCATGGATTTGGACATATGGATCACGCCCGCTTTCGACGCGTTATAGTGAACCTGGTTGAGTCCGCGGTTCACGATCACGCCTGACATGGACGCGATATTGACGATTGAGCCGCCCTGGCCGTGCGCCAGCATCGCCCGCGCTTCCGCTTGGGACGAGAGCCAGACGCCTTTCATATTGATGTCCATCAAGGTCTGGTATTGGCTCTCTTCCATTTCTTCGCATGGATTGGCGTTGGCGATCCCGGCGGCGTTCAGCGCGAGCCGAAGCGGACCAAGGCCCTGCTCGGTCTGCGCGACAGCCTCGGCGAGAGCATCGCCGGAAGTCACGTCGGCTTGAATTTGCAAGCTTTTGCGCCCTGCGCTTGCGATCATCGCGGCGGTCTCAGCCAACCCATCGTCGGTGCGCCTATCCAGCAACGCCACATCGGCCCCGCACTGCGCGAGGCCAAGCGCAATCCGCTGGCCGATGCCGCTACCGGCCCCCGTCACCAACGCCACACGGTCTGACAGATCAAACAGAGCGGGCGCGTTCAGCGAAATCTCGGCCATGTTTGCTCCTTACTCCTCGACTGATTCCTCGGCAGGCGATCGTCATGACATGATCAACCCGCCATCCACATTGATGGTCTGCCCAGTGATGTAGCTGGCGTCGTCGCTGGCCAGAAAAGCGATCAAGCCCGCGACATCCGAGCCCTCGCCGGCGCGCTTCATCGGAATGTTGTTCTGCACCCATTCCGCCATCAGCTCGCCCGGGCCGTAGTGGCCGAGCATGTCGCCCCAGACCCGGTCGTTGTAAGCCCACATATCCGTACGAATGATGCCGGGGCAGACCGCGTTCACCGTGATCGCCTCGAGCGCGACTTCTTTCGCCAGGCTCTGTGTGATTCCGACGACGCCCATTTTCGACGCGGCGTAATGCGGCGTGAAGATAAAGCCGTCGCGCGCCTGTCCCGAGGCGATATTGATCAAACGCCCGCCCTTGCCGCCCGCCCGCATCCGAGCGATGGCCTCCTGGCAGCACAGGAAGGCGCCCTTTGTGTTGACCGCCATAGTGGCGTCCCACTCGGCTTCGCTTAAATCCTCAATCCTGGCGATGGTGATGACCCCGGCGTTCTGGACCGAGATATCGACGCCGCCGAACTTGTCCACCGCAGCCGCATACAGCGCCTGCACCGCGGACTTGTCTGTCACGTCGCATAGGACGCCAAACGCCGAACCGCCGCCTTCATTCAGCCGCGCGGCCGCCTCCGTCACCTCCGCCTCGATCGACCCCAGGACCAGATTCGCACCCTCCGTCGCGAACCGCTCGGCAATTGCAAAACCGATCCCTCTGGCGCCGCCGGTAACAATGACGGTCTGATCTTCGAAACGCTTCATCTGCATCCCTGCGCGCCTCTAGGCGGTCGCAAGCTCCATCACCGAGACATCGTTCGCCTCGCTGTGATCCAGAATCCCGGTCTGCCGCCCCGCCGCCATGACAAGGATGCGGTTCGAAACCCCGAGCACCTCTTCCAAGTCCGAACTGACGACGACGACGGCCACGCCCTCGGCGGCGAGTTCGTGGATGATTTCATAAATCGAGGATCGTGCGCCCACATCGATCCCGCGCGTCGGTTCATCCAACAGAACGACCCGGGGTCTGCGAGCTAGCCACTTCGCGATGACAATTTTTTGTTGATTGCCGCCGGACATCTGGTTGACCGTCTGACGGCCTTTGCCTTTGACCCCAAATGTGCCGATCTGGAGCGCGGCGAAGTCTTGGACCCGCCGTCTGACGACCCAGCCCGACGGCGCCACATTGTCGAGATTGGGGTAGGCGATGTTGTCGCTGATCGAATGCTCCAGGATCACGCCCTGAAGCTTGCGATCCTCCGGCACCAGAATGACGCCGTTGCGAATGGCGTCGCGTGGCGAGCCGACGCGTATCGTATCGCCGTCCAACTTGATCGTTCCGGACTGGATTGGATCCGCGCCAGAGATGGCGCGAACCAGCTCGGTCCGACCCGACCCGACCAGTCCGGCGATGCCGAAAATCTCTCCCTCGCGGACGGAGAAACTAACATTCTCGAAGGCGCCTGACGGCGCGCTGAGACTGTCCACCTCGAGCACCGTCTTGTCCCGAGGCGCGGCGAGCGGCGGAAACATCTGCTCCATCTTCCGGCCCACCATCGCTTCGACAATGGTCCGCACGGGAACGTCGGCGCTATCGAACTCCCGCACCTTCTCGCCGTCCCGCAAGACGACGATCCGGTCAGCGATCTGCTTAATCTCTTCCAAGCGGTGCGAGATATAGAGGACCCCTACGCCCTCGGCTTTCAGCCGCTCGATCTGTTTGAAAAGCAGCTTAGTCTCTTCGCCGCCAAGTGCGGCGGTGGGTTCGTCGAGGATCAGAAGCTTGGCGTTTAGTGTCAGCGCTTTGGCGATTTCGATCAACTGCTGGCTTGCGGTTGAAAGGCCGGCAACGAGCCGGCGTGGGGATATGTCGAGCCCCAGGCGCTCCAGGCCCTGATGCGCCCGTCGCTCCATCTCTTTCCGATCCACCCTGCCGAACTTCATCGGGTAGCGGCCGAGAAAGACATTCTCAGCAATCGAGAGATAGGGCAAAAGCATCAGCTCCTGGTGGATCATGCCGACCCCCGCGTCCATCGCTTCCTTAGGATTGGCGGGCGCAAACGGCGAGCCCTGCCACGTCATCTCCCCCGTGGTGGCGGGAAACGACCCGGAGATAATGTTGGACGTCGTCGACTTTCCCGCGCCGTTTTCACCCAGCAGCGCCACGACCTCGCCGGCATGTATCGTCAGATCCAGGTCGTGAAGAACCTCGGTCGGCCCAAATGACTTGCAGATTCCCTGCAAGGTCAGGATTGGCGAACGGTGTTCCGCGGTCATGGCGCTGCCAAGTCTCGTCCGCCGAGCGCTTACGGGTGCTTGTCGACGAATTGCTGCGCGTTGTCGCAGGTCGTCAACACCGCATTCGGGATTTGGCGAGCCGGCACCGAAGCGTCGTTCGCCACAGCGATTGCGGAATTCACTGCAAGAACGCCCATCGCTTGGGTGCTCTGCGTCGCCGTCACGACAAAGGGCGTGTCGCATGCGGCCAGCGATTCCAGCGCCGCCACATCGCCGTCATAGCCGCCTACGGTGACTTGGTCGGAGAGACCGGCGACTTCGACGGCCTTGGCGGCGCCCATCGCGATGCCGTCCGCCTGACCAAAGATCATCTTTACGTCCGGATGCGCTTGGATCATGTTTTGCGCGATGGAGAAGCCCTCATCCGGGGACCAGAAATTGGTCCATTGCTGCGCCACCAGTTCGACGCCCGGATTCTCGTCGATCGCCCGTTTGCATCCTTCGAAGCGCTGTACTTCGGGCGTTGTTCCTTTCTGACCGTGGATGATGAACATCTTGCCCGATCCGCCGGCCAGCTTGATGATATGCGAGCAGACCTCATAGGCGGAATTCACGTTCTCGCCATAGATCACGGTGTCGCCAGGCTCCCCATCGGGCTCGCGGTCGACATTGATCACCGGAATGCCTTCGGCGCGGGCCAGTCTTGTCGGCACCGCCGCGGCCGCCGCGCCCGCCGGGATATAGATGAAGGCGTCGATCCCTTGCGTGATCAGATCCTGAACCTGGCTAACCTGGGTCGCCGTGTCGCCCTTGGCGTCCACCGTCACGACTTCGATGCCCAGCCGGCCGGCGTATCCTTCGACGCCAAGCTTGATCTGGTTGAAGAAGTCCGCCTGCAGATTCGGCACCGCAAGGCCGATTTTCGATACGCCGAGCCCGTGACCATCCGCCTGGGCCGCGCTCGCCATAGCGGTCATCGCCGTGGCGGCGAGAACTGTCTTAAACACTGATTTCATGGATTCCTCCTCCTGGTTGGCTGGCCCGTTTCATTCGGACCGTTAGAGGTCCGCAGCCCGGACCGAATTGGGTGGCGAAGACGCGTGCGCCTACGCCACCGTCAATTTCCCCTGTGCTTGAACGTTTCGGCGGCCACCGCGAGCACGATGACGAGACCGATGATCACGGCCTGCAGGAAGGGTGAGACCGCCAGCAGGTTTAGACCGTTTCTCAGAACCCCGATGATCAGCACGCCGATGATCGTGCCGCCGATGCCGCCCGTTCCTCCCGACAGGCTGGTGCCGCCGATAACCACCGCAGCGATCGCGTCGAGTTCGTAGGCGATGCCGATGGTCGGCTGCACCGCGTCGAGCCGCGCCGCCAGCAGGATCCCACCCAGGCCAGCGAGCGTCGCACAAGCGGTGTAGACCAGAATCGTCGCGCGCTTGACATTGATGCCGGCGAGCCGGGCCACTTCCGGATTTCCGCCGATCGCGTAGAGCACCCTGCCGCCCTTGCGGAACTGCTGGAACAGAAGCGCGGCGATGAAGACCGCCAGCATGACGCCGACAGTGATCGTCAGGTAGCCGCCATGCCGGATGATCGCAGCCATGTTGAACCAGGGCGGGAAGCCGATGATCTGCGAGCCGTTGGTGATCATATTCGCCAGTCCCCGCGCGATGGACATCATCGCCAGCGTCGCGATAAAGGGCGGCACCTTAAATTCAGTGATCAACAGACCCGCAACCATGCCGGTAAGCGCGGCCGCGCAGAGCGCGCCCATGATCGCGATATACATCGGGTAACCGGCTTCGACATTGAGATAGCCGAGCACCATCATCGACAGCGCCACGACCGAGCCGACCGACAAATCGATACCCGCGATCAGAATGACGAAGGTCATGCCGACCGCCATGATCCCAAGTACGGTAATCTGATCGAGAATGTTGAGAAAATTCCGCACAGACAGGAATGAGTCGGTCGCAACCGATAGCACCGCGCATAACAGGATCAGTCCAATCAGCGGACCCGTCGCGCCGCTGAGAGAGAACAGACTAGTTATGGACGACCGACCCTCGCCCTGGTCAGCGACGTTCCCCATTCGGCCTTTCGCCCCACCCAAGAATAATTATTCTCAATTGATGAAATATACGTTAGACTATCTGATGTCTGTGTCAACAACCGAGTTCTGACGTCTCGGGCGTCGCGGCTCATGCGGCGGAGCGACCACCGTCCGTCTAGTCACTGACTGCAAGGAATAAGGCTTTGTCGCGTCTGAACGAGTTGCGCATGATCGCACGCGTCGCCCAGATGTATCATCTCGAGGGACGGCGCCAAGCCGACATTGCTGGCCATTTTCACCTGTCTCAGGCCACCGTGTCGCGCATGCTGAAACGCGCGGTCGCCGAAGAGATTGTGCGCACCACGGTTGTTGCGCCGTCCGGCACCTATGCCGAACTGGAACGTCGGCTGCGCTCGGAGTTCAACCTGTCCGAGGCTATCGTCGTCGAATGCGCCGAAAATCGAGACGGTGCGATCATGGCCCGTATCGGCGAAGCGGCGGCCCACTTTCTCGAGGCGACGCTTCAAAATGAGGAAATCATCGGTGTCTCGAGCTGGTCGGAGACGATCCTGAAAATGGTGGAAAACATCCACCCGATGAAATCAGGCAAGGCGCGATATGTGGTGCAGACCCTAGGCGGCATGGGAGACCCGACCGTCCAGATGCACGCGAACCAGCTTACGGCGCGTCTGGCTCGGCTAACAGGGGCCGAGGCCCGGCTGCTCAGCACGCCGGGCGTAGCAGCATCCCCGGCGGCGAAAGACGTGCTGATGGACGATCCGTTCGTTCGTGAGACACAAGCCCTTTTTCCTAAAATCACCCTCGCCATCGTCGGTATCGGCGCGATGCAGCCGTCAAACATGCTCGCCAGGTCCGGCAATGTCTTCTCGTCGCAAGAACTCGCCGAAATCGAAGAGGCGGGCGGTGTCGGCGACATCACCCTACGGTTCTTCAACGCCAAAGGGGGTGTGGTGAAGACGCCGCTGGATGAGCGTGTCATCGGCATGTCGCTGGAGGAACTCGCCCATGTCGACCGCGTTATCGCGCTCGCCGGGGGCTCGTCGAAGATCGGCGCGATACAAGCGGCTCTGCGATTGGGTATTATCGACATCCTGATCACCGACAGGTTCACAGCCAGCCGTCTCGCCGTTTCCGAAGCCATCGAAAAGGTTGGCTAAGGTCGCTATGCTGACAACCTTTCCTGCAGTTCCGTTAGGCGATACCGGCGTCATAATCTCCGCGGTTGGGTTCGGCATGGGGCCGATCGGCTGGCGGACCGAGCCGGTTTCCAAGGAGGAGCTCCAGACAATCGGTCAAAAACTCTTCGCACGCGGGGTTCGCTATTTCGACGTCGCCCCGATGTACGGGTACGGGGCCGGCGAACGGCGGCTGGGCGCGCTACTGAAAGGCAGGGAGCGGTCCGGTTTCACAGTGTCGACCAAGGTCGGTCGTCTCGTCCGCCCGGCCCTGTCGCGCTCAATCGACGATCCCATGATTTTCGACTATAGCGCCGACAGCGCCTGGCGATCGATGGAGGAGAGTCTTCAACGCCTGGAATTGGACGCGGTCGATATCGCCCTGATCCACGATATCGATCGGCGAACCCATGGGGCCGACCAGCCGGCCCGCTTCCGAGAAGCGTTGGCTGGCGCCTACCCGGCCCTTGCGGCGATGAAAGAGCAAGGCTTGATCCGGGCCATCGGGCTTGGCGTCAATGAATGGGAGGTCTGCCGAGACGTCGCCGAGACCGTCCCGGTCGACTGTTTCATGCTGGCCGGTCAGCACTCTCTCCTGAACCAGCGCGCCCGGGAGAGCTTCCTACCCTGGTGCGCGGAGCGAAATATCGCGGTTATGGTCGCCGGCGTCTTCAACAGCGGCATCCTGGCCAAGGGCGCCAGACCCGGCGTGCGATACGACTATCACCCGGCGAGCGACGCAATCTTGACCCGCGTGCGGGAAATCGAGGCGGTCTGCGCCGCGCATACAATCGCCCTACCCGCCGCGGCGATCGCCTTCTCGGCGACAGGACCAGCGGTAGCGTCAGTTGTGATCGGCGCGGCGACAGAGGAACAGATCGATGGCGTTTTAGCCTGCGCTGACGCCGATATCCCTGCAGACTTTTGGCGGGAGATGGCGCATCGGCGTCTGGCGCCGGAGGGCTTGTTTCCAGGCTAACCGCAGAGGATGCGCGCTAGAGGCTATAGACCCGAGCGGCGGTTCCCCCAAATATCGCGGCGGGCTCCAAGTCGTCACGCGCCGACACCAACGCATCGGACAGGGACGCCCATTTGGCATAGTCGCTCGTTAGCAGCAACGGCGGCCAGTCACTGGCCCACAGCACCCGCTGCGGTCCAAACCGGTCGACCACATGATCGAACCAGGGCCGCAAAGTCTCGACCGTCGCCTCGGCGCCCGCACACCCCATCATGCCCGAAAACTTGCAATAGACGTTCGGCAAGGCGGCCACGTCCCCGATCATACAAGCCCAATCCTGAAACGCCCCGCCAGCAATGTCCGGCTTGCCGACGTGGTCCAGGATAAAGCGACCCTCGGGATAACGGGACGCCAGTTCAGCCGCGAGTGGGAGCTCGCGCCAATCCTGGACGAGAAGATCGACCGCCAGTCCGCTGTGCGCCAGCATCCGCCAACCTGGCTCAAGATCGCGGTCCAAAAACCACGCGATTGTGTGGTTGTCGTCCCGAACCGGTCGAACGCCCTTCATTTTCGGAATGCCGCTGAGCGCCGCGATTTCCTCGGCCAAAGCTGGGGAGCCGGGGTCCAGCCAGCCGACAATCCCGACAATCCAGTCGAACCGTTCCGCCAAACCGGCCATGAACAGATTCTCGCCAAGGGTCTCGGACGCCTGCACCGCGACCACGCCGTCTACTCCAGCCGCATCAAGCACCGGTGTCAGTTCCTCGGGCTCGCAGTCCCGGTAAATCGCGTGCATGTCCGGCGTGAGCGCCGTGTTCACCGACCGCGCCAGACGCCAGAAATGGACATGCGCGTCGATCTTCATTTCTGCAGTGCGGATGGCAGATTGCCGGCGATGATCATCGCCAGGGCCTCGTCTTCGGTCACGTCCTTGGTCGGCGCCGTGCCGACCATCTTGCCGTTTCGCATCACAAGCATGCGGTCGGCCAAGGCGAAAACGTCGTGAATGTCATGGCTGATTAGGATGATGCCGATGCCCTGCCCCGCCAGTTCGCGGATCAAATCGCCGACCTTCGCCGTCTCCTCCGGGCCGAGAGCAGCCGTCGGCTCGTCCATGATCAGGACTTCGGCCTTGAAGAGTACGGCGCGGGCGATCGCGATCGCCTGACGCTGCCCGCCCGACAAGCTCGACACCAGTGTCGCCAGATTGGGCAGGTTGAACTTCATCCGCGCCAAGGTTTCACGCGCGGCGCGCTCCATCCGGACCTCATCCATAAAGCCGAAGAAGGACGTCTTTTCCCGCCCGATGAAAAGATTGGCGATCGAATCCAAATTCTCCGACAGAGCGAGCGTCTGATAGATCGTCTCGATGCCCAGTTCCTTGGCGTCTCTCGGTTCGCGGATATCGACCTTTTCGCCGCGAACGTAGAAGTCCCCGGAATCGGCGGGGAAGACACCGGACAGCATTTTGATCAACGTCGACTTGCCGGCTCCATTATGACCCAGCAGCCCAAGCACCTCTCCTCTTTCGAGACGCAGGCTCACGCGATCGACCGCATGGACACCGCCAAAGGCCTTGGTGACGTCGCGCAGTTCGATCAGCGGCGCATCGGTCATTTCCCGGACCGCGCGCGATAGGCTAGGTCGATCAGGACGGCGAGGATAAGCACAACGGCGACAATCATACGCTGCAACGGCGTCGGGACACCCATCAGGATCATACCGCTCTCCAGGCTTTGCATGATTAACGCGCCGAGCAAACCGCCGACGATCGTGCCGACCCCGCCGGACAGAGAGGTGCCGCCGATCACCGCCGCGGCGATGACGTTCAACTCCATCATGGTGCCGGTGACGCTCGCCGCCGCGTTCAGACGCGCGGTCACGATGGCCGAGCCCAAACCGCAGAGCAGCCCCATCAGGACAAAAAGCTTGAGCGTAAGCAGCCGCGTATTGACCCCTGAAAGGGCCGTGCTTTCCGGACTGCCGCCGAGCGAGAAGACATGGCGACCGAATTGATGGCGGCGTGAAATCACGCTCATCGACACACCGACCATGATCAGGATCAAAACCGGAATGGCGATGCCCGCCGCCTCTTTCGTGCGCGGCAGTTCGTACGCATTCATTACTGCAATGAAGGCGACGATCGTCGCGACGCCGGCGCCGATTGTCAGGAAGGCCATCGACGCCGGCGGATTCGGAAATCCAAACTGCGCGCGCTTGCGTCGGGACGCGACCGCAAAGAACAAGATCGCCGCAATCGCGACCGCGCCGACCAAAATACTGGTAGCGGCGCCGAGACTACCGTCGAGCCCACCCCCGATCCGCCGAAAATCTTCGTTCAAAGGGGAAATCGTCCGGCCTTCATTCAGCATATAGGCCGCGTTCCTGTAGAACATCAGCCCGCCCAAGGTGACGACAAAGGAAGGGATACCGGCGTAAGCGACCAGGGCGCCGTTGACCAGACCGATCGCAGCGCCGGTCAGCAGCATCGCTCCCAACGAAATCCACCAGGTATGGGTTCCATCGATCGGTAGGATCTGAGTTTGAACGAGCGCGCCGACCACGCCGATGAATCCAATCTGGGAGCCGACGGACAGGTCGATATGACGGGCGACGATGATGAAGACCATGCCGGTCGCCAAGACGCCGACCGTCGAGACCTGCAGCGACAGGTTGAAGAGATTGCGCGGCGACAGAAAGACCCCATTGGTCGCCACGCCGAAACCGACCCAAACCGCGACCAGGATCGCGATCATCGCGATCAGGCGCAGATCGGTCAGGCCCGAGCGCGTAACGGCGCCAGCGGCCGGTTGAGCCGCTGGCGCAGGAATATCGGTCGCCAAAACGAGGCTCTCGATTGATTCCGATCAGTTGCAGGCCGCCGCGCCGCCGCCGGAAACGCCGGCGCACAGAGCCTCTTTCGATATCCAGTTCGCGTCGAGAACCAGGTTCAAATTGGCGGCGGTGACCGCGATCGGCTCCAATAGGATCGCCGGCTGATCCTTGCCGCTTTGGGTCTTGGCCATCACCACGTCCGACAGGCTCGCCGGCGTCGAACCCTCGGCCAAGGCGATCGCAGCGGTCGCCGCCGCTTGTCCAAGATTTGTCGCGTTCTTCCAGATCGTGACCGTCTGTTCGCCCTTTGCGATACGGTTCAAGGCGGCCGTCTCGCCGTCTTGGCCGGACAGGGCGACATTGCTCAGACCCTGCGCCTCGAGCGCCGCGGCGGCGCCGCCCGACATGCCGTCATTCATCGCCAGAACAGCCTGAACATTGTTGTCGTTCGCAGTCAGGATCTGATCGACGGCAGCCTGAGCGCCGTCGGGACGCCAATTCTCGATATTCTGTTGGCCGACGATTGTGATCTTGCCGGAATCGATCAGAGGCTGCAGGACCTGCATCTGTCCTTCCCGGAAGACATTGACGATCGAATGCGCAGAATCGCCCTCAATTAACGCCCAATTGCCGTCCGGCTGCGCGGCGACCATGGCCTCGGCCATCAGGCGCCCGACAGCGACATTGTCGAAACTGACAAAGACAGATTTCGGGTCATCGACGGGCGCGTCATAGGCGACCACTGGAATGCCAGCGTCGTGCGCCGTTTCAAGGACCGGCAGAATCGCTTGCGAATCCTGCGCCAACACGATCAAGGCGTCGACGCCTGTTGCGATCAGACTTTCTACATCCGCCAGTTGTTTGACCGGATCGGCTTGAGCGTCGGTGCTGACATATTCATAACCGGATGGACCGAGCACGCTTTGAATCCCCGCCTCGTCGATTTTCCAGCGCTCTTCCTGAAAATGACGCCAGCTAACCCCAATACGCTTCGATTCCGCGGCGGCGACATTGGCGGCGGCGAGCCCCGCCGCCGCAACCAGCGCCAATGCCGAAACCCGCAATCCGAATGACTTGGACATGATCTTTCACCCTCCCATATGATGATTCTTCTTTATAACAGTTGGGATGATTGCATAGTTCGTATGAAAAAGGAACATGTATGGCTAGACCGCCGGTTGCGTATGGGGAGTCAGGCTAGGCTATTTTGGGGGAACAACGAGAGGTATACGGCGATGATGAAGTGTGACGCGTCGGCACTGTCTGCGATGATCGCGCAGATTTTCGAGAGTGCAGGTTCGCAATCCGCCGAAGCCGCGATCATCGCCGATCACTTGGTGGAATCGAACCTAGTCGGGCATGAGTCACATGGCGTCGTCCGCGTTCATAAATATGTTGATTGGCGCGAGGCCGGTGAAGTCATTCCCAATCGGCATGCGGAACTGGTTTCAGAGCGCGGCGCCGTCGCGCTTCTGGATGGCCGATTCGGCTACGGCCAGGTTATCGGGTTGGAGGCGATGCAGTTGCTGGCGGACCGAACGCGCGCCCAGGGTTTTGGCGCGGTCGCAATTCGGAATTCCGGTCATCTCGGCCGCATCGGCGCCTGGGCGGAGATGCTGGCGGCGGACGGTTTTGTGTCGGTGCATTTTGTCAACACCTCCGGCTACGGCATCCTTGTCGCGCCGCATGGCGGCTCTGATCGGCGGCTCTCCGCCAATCCGGTCGCCGCCGGGGCGCCGCGCCCAAATGGGCCGCCGATTGTCTTGGATGTCGCGACCTCGACGATCGCCGAGGGTAAAATTCAGGTCGCGCGGAACCAAGGGAAGCATTTGCCGGAAAACGCTGTCCTAGACGGGCGCGGCGCGGCGACGACGGACCCGGAGACGTTCTATGCCGACCCGCCCGGCGCGATCTTCCCGTTCGGCGGTCACAAGGGGTCGGGTCTCTCCTTCTTCTGCGAGATATTGGCCGGCTGCCTCACCGGAGGATTCGCGAGCAATCCAGAGGCGCCGACCGCGAATCGATTGGTGAACAACATGCTCTCGATCGCGTTCGATCCCGAGTCCCTCGCAGGCCAAAGCTTTTTTGATGAAGACATGAGCCGCCTAACAGAATGGACCAAGGCTTCACCCCCGATTGTGCCAGGCGGCGGCGTACTACTGCCCGGCGAAATCGAGGCGAAGGTGCGCGCGGAACGCACGGCAAACGGTATACCGATCGACGCTGAAAGTTGGGAGCAATTGGTCGGAACGGCTCGGCGGCTCGGTATCGACCCCTCGGTCTACTTTAAATGAGTTGAAGGCGTCCGCAACGGCGAGGAGAGATCGATGACATTCGAGACCATGACCAATCCACTCAGGCCGAAGCTACATGCCGGCGGTGCGACTCATGGCGTCTGGATCACCTTGCAGGACCCAAGCGTGACGGAGTTGATCTGCACATTGGGTGTCGACTGGGTCTTGGTCGATATGGAGCATGGCGCGCTGACCTGTAAGGATGTGTTGGCGCATGCCCGCGCGGCCAAGGGGACAGGCGTCGCGGTGCTAACCCGCATTCCGTCCCTGACAATGGAGAATATCAAACGCGCCCTGGATCTGGGGATCGATGGCGTCATCGTGCCCTATATCCGCTCCGCCGCGGAGGTCGATGAGGCGTTCCGGTACGGACGTTATCCGCCCCGAGGGGAGCGCGGCATTGGCGGCGAAAGAGCCGTACATTGGGGGTTGCGCATGCAAGAGTATCTCGCCGCGGCCGATACGGAGACATTGATCATTCCCCTAATCGAAACGAAGTCGGCGGTAGAAGAGATCGAGGCGATCCTTGCGGTCGATGGCCTGGAGGCCATCTTCTTCGGCCCGGCCGATCTTTCAGCCAGTTGCGGTAGTACAGGTGAGTGGGAGGGGCCCGGCGTGGCCGAAACCATTCTTCGGGTCCGCGAGAAAGCGCAGGCGCGCGGGGTGGCGAGTGGGATCATGGGGCGAAATCCAGACGATCTGACGGCCCGGCGCGACCAAGGCTTCCAAATGATCGGGCTCGGCCCCGATATCGGGTTCGTCGCCGGTGGCGTCAAAGCGCTCCTCTCCGCGCAAAAAGGCGTATCCTACGACCATAAGAGCTTTTAGGAGAGGGCCCACACAGGTCCGTCTGCAGCGAGAGCGTCAGATTACGCCGGATCAGGCTCGACAAAACCCGATAGACCCGCCTATCGAAGGCTTCTCGGTTGCGGGCGCATAGGGGCTTCTGTATGGTCGCGCGCCGTAGTGCAATCGCCCCAGTTTGGGCGATGCGGCCCTCTTAAAGACCCGAAACCGGAGTGACTGTTCATGTCGGACGACGCCGCCGCCAACCAAGCCGCCAATGACGAAACGCCGACCGCCGGGGCTTCCGAGTCGCTGGGCGTCACCGGCGAGCGCCTGCGCTCTTTCATCGAGCGGATCGAGCGGCTGGAGGAGGAAAAACAGGCGCTGGCGGACGATATCAAGGAAGTCTTCGCCGAAGCCAAGGCGACCGGGTTCGACGTCAAGACCATCCGCAAGATCATCCGCATGCGCAAACAAGACATCGACCAGCGCAAGGAAGAAGAAGCGCTGCTGGAGACCTATCTCGCCGCGATCGGCATGGTTTGAGCCGGGACCCGCGCGCTATTCCGCGGCTTGTTTGGCTTCCGGCGAGGGCGGCGTGTTGAATTGCATCAACAGGGCCGCTTCATTGGCCTTGGCGTCGGCCAAGTGACGCTCTTTTACATGGCCGAAACCGCGA
Source organism: Alphaproteobacteria bacterium (assembly GCA_030065235.1). GTDB lineage: Bacteria > Pseudomonadota > Alphaproteobacteria > UBA8366 > Aestuariispiraceae > JASJDC01. The sequence continues at coordinate 87,660 of JASJDC010000008.1, read as the reverse complement.
ATGTGCTCCGGGATCTCGGCGATCTGCACGGCGATCGCGTGATTGTCACGGTTGAGTCCGTCCAAAAGGGTCTCCAGGGTCGCCTCATAATCCGCGATCAACTGACGCTCCATCTTGCGTTCTTCGGTCCAGCCAAACGGATCGAACGCCGTCCCGCGTAAAAACTTGCCCTTCGCCAACAAGGCGAAGGCTTTCATCATCCAGGGGCCGTATTCCTGCTTGATGAGTTGGCCAGTGTCGGGGTGACGCTTGGCGAAGAGCGGCGGCGCCAAATGGAAGCGCAGTGTGAAATCGCCTTCAAACTGCTCGTTCAGCGACTTCAGGAAGGCATCGTCTGTATAGAGTCGCGCGACCTCATACTCGTCCTTATAGGCCAGCAGCTTGAAGTAGTAGCGCGCGACAGCCCGGGCCAGCGAATCGTCCTGCACGATCGACGATTCGCGCGCCTGCACCGCGACGACAAAATCCTTATAGCGGCGGGCGTAGGCCTCGTTCTGATAGGACTTCAGATGGCCGATGCGTTTCTCGACCAGCATCTCAAGAGACTGCGTCGCCGGGTTAGGCTCTTCGACCGCATTGATCTCTTCCGCCGCCTCGCTCTTTTTCCGGCCAATCACCTTCTCGACCGCGTCACTGTCATGGGCGGCGCGGCGGCCCCAGAGGAAGGCCTGCCGGTTCATGGCGACCGCGACGCCGTTCAATTCCATCGCCCTGTCCAGCGCGTCCTGCGTGACGGGAACCAGCCCCAACTGCCAGGCGTAGCCCAGCATGAACATGTTGCTGGCGATGCTGTCGCCGAGCAGCGCGGTCGCCAGACGCGCGCCACGCACGAAATGCGATTTGTCCGGCCCCGCCGCCTCTTTGATCAACTCTTGCATTTCCGCGGTCGGAAAGCGCCAGTCGGGGTTCGAGGTGAAATCACCCGTAATCGACTTTTCGACATTGATCACCGCCGCCGTGCTCTCACGATCCACCTTGGAAAGCGCCTTCGGGCCTGAAGCGACGACCATATCGCAACCAAGCAACAGATCGGCCCCGCCGGCCGCAATGCCGACGGCGTGGATATCCTCCGGCGTCTCGGCGATTCGGATATGGCTCATCACTGGGCCGCCCTTCTGGGCCAAACCCGCCATGTCGAGCACGCTGACGCCCTTGCCCTCCAGATGCGCCGCCATGCCGAGAACCGCGCCGACCGTGACGACGCCGGTGCCGCCGACCCCCGTCAGCAGGATCCCATACGGCCCTTGCGTCGTGTTTGGCGGGACGGGGTCGGGCAGAGCCTCGAAAAGGTCGCTATGATCCGCACCCGCCGCTTGTTGCGGCTTCGGCCCGGCGGCGACTCCGGCGCCCTTCCGCACCTGCCCGCCATGCACGGTAACGAAGCTGGGGCAGAAGCCTTTTACACAGGAATAGTCCTTGTTGCAGGAGGATTGATCGATCCTCCGCTTGCGGCCGAAATCGGTCTCTTTCGGCGTAACGGACAGGCAGTTCGATTGCACCGAGCAGTCGCCGCAGCCTTCGCATACCGCCGAATTGATAAAGGCGCGCTTCGCCGGGTCCGGGAAGGCGCCGCGCTTGCGCCGACGCCGCTTTTCCGCCGCGCAGGTCTGGTCATAGACCATGACGGTGACGCCTTCGATCTCGCGCAGTTCCTTTTGCACCGGGTCGAGATCGTCGCGGTGATGTACGGTGACGCCGTGCGGGAATTCTCGGCCGGAATATTTCTCAGGCTCGTCGCTGACCACAACTACGCGCGCCGCCCCTTCGGCCGCAACCTGCGCCACCACCGACGCGACACTCTGCCCGCCCTCATGCGGCTGGCCGCCGGTCATGGCGACCGCGTCATTATAGAGTATCTTGTAGGTCAGCGTGACGCCGGCGGCGACCGCCGCCCGGATCGCGAGGACGCCGGAATGCTGATAGGTGCCGTCGCCGAGATTGGCGAAAATATGCTTTGTTTTCGAGAAGGGCGCCTGACCCATCCAAGTCGCGCCTTCGCCGCCCATTTGGGTGAAGGTGACGGTCTCGCGATCCATCCATTGCGCCATGAAATGGCAGCCGATCCCGGCATAGGCGCGCGAGCCGTCCGGCACCCGCGTCGACGTGTTGTGCGGACAGCCGGAGCAGAAATAGGGGATGCGGCTGACCGACGTTTTCTGCGCGGCGATCTGCTTTTCCTTCTCGTCTAGGAAGGCCAAGCGGTTGGTGAACCGCGCCATCTCCTCAACCGCACCACCGCCGGGCAAGCGTTGCAACCTTTGGGCGATAGCGCGTGCGATCCGAGCCGGGGTCAATTCGCCATAAGAGGGTAGGATCAGGTCGCGGTCTTCGTTGAACTTGCCGTGGATGCGCGGCCGGCTGTCCGAGTCCCAGTTATAAAGCTGCTCCTTAAGCTGATTCTCGATCAGCGCGCGTTTTTCTTCGACAACCAGAATCTCCTCATGGCCGGAGCAGAAGTCGCGCGCGCCGTCCGGCTCCAAGGGCCAGGTCATCGCGACCTTGTAGACGGACAGGCCGATCGCCTCGGCGGTTTTCCGGTCGATCCCCAGATCGTCCAGCGCCTGCATCACATCGAGATAGGACTTTCCGGCAGTGACGATCCCTAAGCGCTTCTTCGGAGCGGCCAGGACGGTCCGGTCCAGCTTGTTCTTCTTCGCATAGGCCAGCGCCGCGTAGAGCTTGTGTTTGTGAAGCCGCTCTTCCTGCGCCAGCGCCTCCAACGCTTCCTTCGGGTAGTCGATGTTGAGGCCGCCTTCAGGGGGCTGGAATTCTGTCTCATCGGGCAGCGCAATGCTGACGCGATGCGGATCGACATGCACAGAGGCCGAGGTGTCGACCGTCTCCGCCACCGTCTTGAAGGCGACATAGCAGCCCGAATAGCGCGACATCGCGAAGCCGTGCAGGCCGAGATCGAGGAATTCCTGAACGCCGGCCGGGTTGAGGACCGGGACCATCGCATCCATGAAGGCGTATTCGGTCTGATGCGCGGTCGTCGAGGATTTGCAAGTGTGGTCGTCGCCGGCCAGCAGCAGCACGCCGCCATGTTTCGAGGCGCCGGCGAAATTGGCGTGACGCAGCACGTCGCCGGACCGGTCGACGCCGGGACCTTTCGCATACCAGACGCCGAACACGCCATCGACGGTGCTGTCGCCGAAAAACTCGTTCTGCTGGGTTCCCCAGATCGCGGTCAGCGCCAGGTCTTCGTTCAGACCCGGATGGAAATGGATATTGTGCGATTTCAGATGCGCGCGGGCGCGCCAGAGCTGTTGATCATAGGCGCCCAGCGGCGAACCGCGGTAGCCGGAGATATAGCCGCCCGTGTTCAGACCCGCCGCGGCGTCGCGTTCACGCTGCATCAGCGGCAGGCGCACCAGGGCTTGGGTTCCGGTGATAAAGACCCGACCCGATCGAAGCGTGTATTTGTCGTCTAGCGAGACATTCAGCAGCGCGGGCGCCGCGCCGCGATCGGCGGCGTCTTCTGTCAGGCCGTCCGGATCCACCGCGTTTCCTCCTGTTCTATCGTCTCGGGCCATGAAGCTAACCCAACGGCCGGCCTAGCGCCATGGCCCACACTTTGTTAATAGGTTAGCAATGCTGACCTTTTTTACAAGTCCCTGACCTATCGCGGCGGGACACCAGTTCCCGCGTGACCGAGCCTGTTACATTGGCTATAGCGCGGGCGCGGCGCGCGCCATAGGGGCGCCGCCAAGACGGATATCGGATGGCGACATGACGGTTCTGGTAACGGGCGCGGCGGGATTCATCGGCATGTCGGTGTCCCACGCCTTGATGGATCGCGGCGAACGCGTGTTGGGCGTCGATAACCTCAACGACTATTATGACGTGACCTTGAAAGAGGCGCGGCTGGCGAGCCTGCAAAAGCGCAACGCCTTCAGTTTCGCCAAGGCGGATATCGCCGATGAAGACGCGCTAGACGCCGCCGTTGCGGATTTCGCCGATATCGACCGCGTGGTGCATCTCGCCGCGCAGGCGGGGGTCCGATACAGCCTTGAAAACCCGCGCGCCTATATCAGGGCGAATATCTCAGGCCATCTCAACCTGTTGGAATTCGCGCGCGCGCGGCCGGCGTTGAAGCACCTGGTCTATGCCTCCTCATCCTCGGTCTATGGCGGCAACACGAAACTGCCGTTCTCGGTCGACGACTCGGTGGATCATCCGGTCAGTCTGTACGCCGCGACCAAGAAGTCCGACGAGTTGATGAGCCAAGCCTACGCGCATCTCTATCGCACTCCGATGACAGGATTGCGCTTCTTCACCGTTTATGGCCCATGGGGACGCCCGGACATGTCCGCCTTTATCTTTGCGAAAAAGATCCTCGCCGGCGAGCCGATCCCGGTCTTTAACAATGGCGAGATGCAGCGCGACTTCACCTATATCGACGATATCGTCGCCGGCGTTTTGGCGGCGCTCGACCGCCCGCCCAATGCCGAAGACGACGCTGAGGCGCCGCATCGGGTCTACAATCTCGGCAACAACAAACCCGAACCCTTGATGGGGATGATCGCCAAGCTGGAGGCCGCCTTGGGCAAGAAGGCCATGATCGATTTCCAGCCGATGCAGCCCGGCGACGTGCCCGCCACCTACGCCGATATCGAGGCCAGCCGCCGCGATCTAGGCTTCGAGCCGCGCACCGGATTGGAACAAGGGCTATCACGCTTCGCCGACTGGTTCAGGACGTATCATGGCGCTTAACCGTACAGCGCGTCCAACCTGTCGCCATAGGCCTTCAGGATCATGTGCCGGCGTATTTTCAGCGATGGGGTCAAGAGGGCGTTTTCAATGCTGAACGGTTCGTCTGTGATCGCGAAGCGGCGCACCCGCTCGATCACCGACAGGTTGGCGTTGATCCGATCGAAGGCGCCCTGCAGGGCCTTGCGGTAGTCAGGATCCTCTCTAAGCGCCGCGTCGTCGCCTGTAAACCCGTGCGCCCTCTTCCAATCCGCCGTCCAGTCGGGATCGGGCGCGATCAAGGCGACGAGATGAGGGCGCTTGTCGCCGACCACCATGGCCTGAAGGATTTCCGGCTCCAGGCAGATCACGCCTTCGACCCGCTGCGGCGAGATATTGTCGCCGCCGGAATTGACGATGATGTCCTTCTTGCGGTCGGTGATCTGCAGATAGCCGTCCTCGTCGGTCTTGCCGATATCGCCGGTATGCAGCCAGCCGTCCTTGACGGTCTCGGCGGTGCGTTCCGGCTGGTTCCAATAGCCCATCATCACCAACTCGCCGCGCACCAGGATCTCGCCATCCTCGGCGATCTTCACCTCGACGCCTTCCAGCGGCGGGCCGACCGTGTGCAGCTTGTTCTTGGCGGGATAGTTGCAACTGATCACCGGCGCCGCCTCGGTCAGGCCATAGCCTTGCAGAATACCGACCCCGAGCGCGGTGAAGAACTGGCCGATATCCTGATTTAACGGCGCGCCGCCGGACACGAAGGTCTTCAGGCGGCCGCCGAACCGGTCGGCGACTTTCTTGCGCACCAGTTTGGTCAGCAAGGGGTCGAGCAGCTTATCGCCCAATGTCAAAGAGCCGGTGTCGAGATAACGCCGCCGACCAATATCGATCGTCTTGAACAATAGCTTTTTCTTGAACCCGCCCGCCTGTTCGGCGCCCCTTAGAATACGTCCGCGCATGGTTTCGTAGAGGCGCGGCACGGCCGTCATGATGGTCGGACGAACCTCTTCGATATTCTGGATCAGCTTGTCGATGCCTTCGGCGTAATAGACCTGGGCGCCGATGGCGATCGCAACGAACACCCCGGTCGTATGCTCGTAGGAATGGCTCAATGGTAGGAAGGACAAGAATTTTTCGCCGCCAAACGTAAAGCCGGGCAGATTGACCAGCATCGATTCCGCGCCCATCGCATTGCAGAGGATGGCGCCGTGGCTCAGCATGACGCCCGTCGGTAAGGCGCTGGTGCCCGAGGTGTAGATCAAACAACTCAGCGCCGCCCGATCGATCTCTCGCGCCGCCGCCCGGATCGCGTCTGTATCGGCCGGCGCCAACAGGTCGGCCATTGGCGTAATACTGACTCCATAATCCTCATCCAGCGTAAAGTCGTCGAACGCGAAGATCTGGCTGACATCGGTCTGCGCCGCCGCCGGCGCCAAGCGCTTGGCGATTTGCGCGTTCGAGACGAAAGCGACGACGGCGCCGCTGTCCTTGAGAATATGCACGTGGTCGTCGATTGTGTTGGTGACATAGCACGGGGCCATCACCGCGCCGATCGACATAATGGCCAGATCGGCGATCATCCATTCCGGTCGGTTCTCGGAGGCGATGATCACGCGGTCCCCGGGCTTGACGCCCCGCGCCTTCAGGCCGGCGGCCAGCGCGGCGACCCGATCGGCGGTGTCGGTCCAGCTTATCGAGCTCCACACCCCGTCGCGTTTCGCCCACAGGAAGGGCGCATCGCCATAGCGTTCGCACTGATCGAAGAACAGGGTCGGCAGATTGGCGATGGACCGGTAGTCGATATTCATGATGTTTCCCCGAACTTGCCCTGCGGCGGGTCGGCCTGCGCCGGGCCCCTCCCTTAATCCTGCAATCGGCCGCATCAGCCATATTCAACCTGCCGTGTACCGTATACGGGCCCCCACGGCGAATAGAGCGGCGCGCTTTATGTTAAAATTGCTGAATATCTTGCGCTTTGGTGAAGATCAACCGAGCGGCGCTTTCCCTATCCCCGGATATCAGTAGTAATTTGGGGTGAATCAGGGGAAGTTTTTGCATCGTCCAACCTCTTCCTGGGGGTCGGAGAGCTGGGCGAGATGAGGATCTGTGTCGTCAATGTTGGAGTTCGAGGTCTATAGCGGCGCACGCTCAGCAGCGCAGGCCGATGTTTCGGATATCCTGCGCCGCGATCACGGTTTGGAAGTCCTGACCTGTGCGCCGCCGCACGCGGTCGCCAAACGCCCCCACCCCTTGGTCTTCGTGCATGGCGCCTTCGCCGGCGCCTGGTGTTGGGACGAACATTTCATGCCCTGGTTCGCCCAGCGCGGCTATGATTGCTACGCGGTCAGCCTGCGCGGCCATGGCGACAGCATCGGTCATGACTCGCTGCATGATTATGGCGTCGACGCCTATGTCGCGGATATCCGCGCGCTGACCGATCAGTTGGCTTTTCAAGGCGCCGAAGCGCCGGTCCTGATCGGTCATTCAATGGGCGGCTTCGTCGCGATGCGCTATATGGAGACCGGGCTGGACGCCGGCAGCACGGCGGGGTTGATCCTGCTCGCCTCTGTGCCGCCGAACGGCCTGACCGGCTCGTCGATGAGCCTGGCGGCGCACAAACCGGCGTTGCTTCAGGAAATCGCCCTGATCCAATCCCTGGATCCAAGCTGGGCGTCGCTTGAGATGATGCGCGAAGCGCTGTTCTCCGCCGAAGACGACCCGCAGGTGATGCAGCGGCATTTCGGCAAGATGGGCGCGGAGTCGATGCGCGCCACCTACGAGATGCATGGACCGCTAAGCCTCAACCCGATCCCCTGGCGCGACCGAACCGCGCGCCTGGTTTTGGGCGGCGCAAAGGATGCGCTGATCGGCCGGGCCTTCGTGAAGTCAACGGCGCGCCAGTTGGGCACGAACGCCGAGTTCATTCCCGAGACGGGCCATGGCATGATGCTCGACCGCCATTGGGAAACAGTGGCGGAACGGATGTGCCGCTGGCTTTGGGCCGAAGGTCTATAGGGAACAAAGCGCGGTCCAGGCCGCCTGCGACGAGGCCGACCTGGACTATGTCTACGAGGGGGGCGTCAGCGGGCGTTGACGTTGATTTTGCGCGGCTTGACGACTTCCTCCTGCACTTTCGGGATCGATACGGTTAGTACGCCATCGGTGAAATGCGCGTCGATGTCGTCGGCTTTGACATCGGCGGGCAGCCGGAACGACCGTTGGAAGGCGCCATAGGTGCGTTCTGAGAAATAGGTATTCTTCTCCGCGTCCTTCTCTTCCCGCTCGGAGCGTTTTTCGCCCTTGATGGTCAGCACATTGTCATGAAGCGACACGTCGATATCGTCCGCTTTGACGCCGGGCAGCTCCACCGCGACGGTGTATTTGTCGGTGCTGTGATGCGCCTCGGCGCTGGGCGAAAAGAAGTTCGAGACGGTGGTCCCGAGTGTGTGGCCGAAACTGCGGAACGGATCGAACAGATGCGGCCAGAACACGTCGCCCCGGCCCACGGATTGGCGCTCGCTGTCGCCGTTTGACTTGCCCACGGATACATTGGTCATGACAATCCTCCATCGTTTTTCGAACGACCGGCCCCGCGGACCCCGAACGGTCCTATCGGCCAAAAGGCCCGGGTCGCGACCGGCCTTGTTTTCTTCAAAAAAGCGGCTCGGGGCGACGCCAATAGGGGATGCGGCTGTCGCGGCTTCGAGACCGACCGCAGTGTCTCTCCGCCGCCTTGCTATCGCCTTGATTTGAATCAAGAACAGCGGTCGTGACGGGGCCGCGCGGCGTTGGTCCGTGCGCTGTCGCAAGGCGTAAGAAACAATGTGAAATTCTGGTTTTATTTCAGGAACAAGCCGTATGTCGGATGAAAGCACACTCACCGGACAGGTTAAACGCGTCGCCCGCGTCGGCGGGGCGATGGCGGGCGTCGGCGCACGCATGGCCGGCGCCCGGCTGTTCGGGGTGGAGCTGGACAAGGCGGGTCACGCGGACGACCTGAAGAAAGCGCTCGGCGGCCTCAAGGGGCCGCTGATGAAGGTGGCGCAGATCATTGCGACGATCCCCGACGCCCTGCCCAAGGAATATGTCGATGAGCTGCGCCAGCTTCAGTCGAACGCGCCGAGCATGGGCTGGCCCTTCGTCAAACGCCGGATGTCGGGCGAGTTAGGCCCGAAATGGCGCGCCCATTTCGACAGTTTCGAGCATGAGGCCGCGCACGCCGCCTCTCTGGGTCAAGTTCACCGGGCGGTGACAATCGATGGGACGCCAGTCGCCTGCAAGCTGCAATATCCGGATATGGGCTCGGCGGTCGAGGCCGATCTGCGCCAGTTGAAACTCGTTTTCTCGATCTATCGCCGTTACGACAATGCGATCGATCCCAGTCAGATCCATGCGGAATTGTCCGAACGGCTGCGCGAAGAGTTGGACTATGCGCGCGAAGCCAAGCAGATGCGGCTCTATGCCGAGATGCTGAAGGATGAACCGCGCGTTCAGACGCCGATCCCGGTCGACGACCTCACCACGGATCGGCTTCTCACCATGACCTGGCTCGACGGTCAGCCCTTGATGGCCTTCAAGGAAGCGCCGCTAGAGGTTCGGAACGAGATCGCGTTGGCCCTATTCCACGCCTGGTACACGCCTTTCTACTATTACGGCGTGATCCATGGCGACCCGCATCTCGGCAATTATTCAGTGCGCACCGATCATGGGGTGAACCTGCTCGATTTCGGCGCCATCCGCGTCTTCCAGCCGAGTTTTGTCAATGGGGTCATCGATCTCTACCGCGCCCTGCGCGACGACGATCTCGACCTCGCGGCGCACGCCTACGAGACTTGGGGCTTCACCAATCTCAGCAAGGAACTGCTGGAGGTGATGAATATCTGGGCCGGCTTCATCTACGGCCCGCTGATGGAAGATAAGGTTCAGAAGATTCAGGAAAGTGACAGTGGGCTTTATGGCGCGACTGTCGCGCATAAGGTGCATCAGGAGTTGAAGAAATTCGGCGGCGTCACCGTGCCGCGCGAATTCGTGCTGATGGACCGCGCCGCCATCGGCCTTGGGTCGGTCTTCATGCATCTCAAGGCCGAGATCAACTGGCACGGCCTGTTCCACGATCTGATCGAGGATTTCGACGTCGCCGAAATGGAAAAGCGGCAAAGCACGGCGTTGAAAATAGTCGACCTCGTCTAACCGATCTGGCTCACCGCCCAACCGAGCGCGGCGGCGACGCCGAGCACAGGGCCGATCCCCCAACGCAGCCGCAGCAGCAGGACCGCGCAGATCGCCGATAGGACCGGCGCGCGCCAATCGATCGTGCCGAGATCAGGCGTCCAAAGCGTGAGGAGGCCCAGGCTCTCGCGTGTCACGTCGGCGAAAAAGATATGCAGCGCGAACCAGAGCGACAGATTGAGGATGACCCCGACCACCGCCGCGGTGATCGCGGTCAGAGCGCCGCTAAGTCTGGGCTGCGCGGAGATCCATTCGATATAAGGCGCGCCCGCGAAGATCCATAGGAAGCAGGGCGCGAAGGTCGCCCAAAGCGTCACTGCCGCCCCCGCCAGGCCCAGCGCGAAACCGCCCTCCCCGAACGCCGCCAGGAACCCAACGAATTGCGTGACCAGGATCAGCGGCCCCGGCGTCGTCTCGGCCAATCCCAGCCCGTCCATCATTTCGCCGGCGGTCAGCCAACCGAACTGGGTGACCACGTCCTGCGCCATATAGGCGAGCACCGCATAGGCGCCGCCGAAGGTCACAACGGCGAGCTTCGAGAAGAAGGCGCCGATCTGCCCGAGGATCGCCGTTCCCGCCGTCGCGTCGATCACGAACAGCGGAACCATCCAAATCGCGAGCCATAACAGAACGGTCCCTAGCGTGCGGCCGGGCGAGACCGCAACACCAACTTCGCCATCGCTCGGGGCGTGTTTCGCCCCGACGACAAAGCCATAGGCGGCGGCGGCCAGAACGATGATGGGAAAGGGGATCGCCAAGAAGAAGATGCCGATGAAGGCCAGCCCGGCGATCGCCCAATGGCCGACGCCGGTCAGGGCGCGTTTGGAGACTTTCAGCAAGGCCTCGAGAACGATGATCAGCACCGCCGCCTTAACGCCGAGAAACAGGGCGGCGACCAGCGGCACGGCGCCGTAGAAGGCGTAAACCACGGACAGCGCCAGGATGACCGCGGCGCCAGGCAGTACGAAGAGCAGCCCTGCAACCAAGCCGCCGATCACGCCATGCAGCCGCCAGCCCGCATAGGTCGCAAGCTGCATCGCCTCCGGCCCCGGCAACAGCATGCAGAAGCTGAGCGCGTTGAGGAATTGTTTCTCCGAGAGCCAGCGATTCGCGTCGACCAGCTCACGATGCATCAGTGAGATCTGCGCCGCCGGCCCGCCGAAACTCAAGACGCCGATCTTCAGAAATATAGTGAGGGCTTGGCCCAAGCTGGGCGCGGCGACCGATTTCCGGGCGTCGCGTTTCGCGTCTGTCTCGACCATGACCTCACCCTACTTTCGCGCCAGCGGGCCAGTCGTGCCGCTCATCCACGGCGTCCCGCGCCCAGCGATAGAACGCGTCATACAGTCCCATTGAGGCGTCCAATTGCGCGAGATCGTCGCGATACATGCGGGAGAGGCCGAGAGAGGCTGCGAGCAATCCCGCCGCTTCCGGCGCCAGATCATGCCGGTCCGTATCGGCGCCGCGCACAATAACCGCCAGCCGATCCATCGCGTCGGAATGCAGGCAAAACGTCTCGACCATCATATCGAAGGTGCATTTCTCGCCGCGATGGGACCAGGTGACGCCGTCGATATCGAACGGCGTCGCGTCGAACTTCTCAGCCACGGCCAGAACGTCCGCGGCCGGGACGAACAGGAATCGCGCGGATGGATCGACGAAGCGCCGAATCAGCCAGGGACAGGCGATCCGGTCGATCTTGGGCCGCTGGCGAGTCACCCAGACCGTACGCCCCTGCGCATCGCGCCGCGGTAGCGCGGCCTCTGGGATACGCGGGAGCCCGGCGTCACGCCAAGCGAAATGGCCGCCGGCCAAGGTTTCGGTCGGAACACCCAGGGTTCTTAAGATCGCCGCGGTTCCTTGGCTTATCTTTTTACCCTTTTGGCAATAGACCACGGTCTTGCGTCCGCCTAAACGCGCCGCCAGCGTGTCGGCGTCCGTATGCGGCCAACGAAAGGCGCCGGGAATCAGGTCGGGATCGGCGGCGGCGTCCTCATCGATTCGCAGATCGACCAGGATCGGGCCGTCAGGCGTACCCACTAATCGGTTGAGTTGCTGGACCGTAATTTCGGTTGGTGAGGCCATAGAGCATCCTCCCATATCACATGGTTCATAGGATGCGGTTCTTCGGCTGGCGCCTCACAGGGCGACCGCGCGCCCCCGTTTCTCTACTAAGCCTACAAGGGCCGCTGACTGTCAAGTGTCGCCCGGTAAGCCGGGAAACCCGACAAGACGCTGGCTGCGGACGGTTGAAAGATACAGGTTGGTCTGGCTGTTGGCGACGCCTTGTATGTTGCGCACCCGGCGCAGCGCCTCGTCCAAATCGGCGAGGGTTTCGGTCCCCATCTCTATGATCAGGTCCCAACGGCCGTTGGTGACATGGATCGTCTGAATCTCCGGCATGCCGTCCAGCGCCTTGATGATGCGCTCGATCCCTTTGCCCTCGATTTCGATCAGGGTCATAGAGCGCACCGGACGGTCATGACTGTCGGATTTCAAGACCGCGGTGAAACCCAGGATTACGCCGCCGCCCCGCAGCTTCTCGAGCCGGCTGCGCACCGTCGCGCGCGTCACGCCCATCCGCACGGCGAGGTCGGAGACGCTCTCGCGCCCGTTTCGGCGCAAGGCGGCGATCAGTTCGGCGTCGGTATCGTCCATATTGGTTATATAACATTATCAAAATGCTCATTCTACCCTCAATAATGCGCAGTTTTCCGGATTGAGACCGCCACTTATGGGCTTCATGTTGCGTTCCAGAGCGGCCGCCGTCGGCCGCATGGAGGATCGAAGCGGTCATGAAACAGATCACCCTTGTCGGCGCGCCGGTGAATGAAGGCAGTCGGAGGCCCGGTTGCCTGATGGGGCCGGACGCGATGCGCACCGCCGGCCTGGCCGGCGCCCTGGCGGAACTGGGCCACGCGGTTGAGGATTGGGGCGACGCCGCGCCGCAAACCGACCGCGCCCTTGCGCGCCATCCGAATAACAAGCTCTACGCCTTTGACGCCTGCGCCGCCTGGGTCGAGACCCTGCAGGAGACGGCGCTGGAGGCCTGCAACGACAACCGCGTGCCGATCTTCCTCGGCGGCGATCATCTGATGGCGGCGGGCACGGTTCCGGGCCTGGCCGCGGGCGCCGAGCGCGACGGGCGGCCGCTCTTCGTGCTCTGGCTCGACGCACACACGGATTTCCATTCCCTGGAGACGAGCGACAGCGGCAATCTGCACGGCACGCCCGTCGCCTATTTCACCGGCCAGGCGGGGTTCGACGGCTATTTCCCGGCGCTGAAGGCGCGGGTGCGGCCGGAGCATATCTGCATGCTGGGCATCCGTTCGGTCGATGGCCATGAACGCGCGGCCTTGAGTGAGATGGCCAAGGAAAAGAGCGCAGACGCCATTGATGTGGTCGACATGCGGCGCATTGACGAGACCGGCATCGCCCAACCGTTGCGCGCTTTCCTGGAGCGGGTCGAAGAAGCGAACGGACGGCTGCATGTCAGTTTCGACATCGACTTCCTCGACCCGGATATCGCGCCGGCGGTCGGCACAACGGTCCCGGGCGGCGCCACCTTCCGCGAGGCGCATCTGATCATGGAGATGCTGCATGACAGCGATCTGGTCACCTCGCTGGATGTCGCCGAGCTGAACCCGTTCCTGGACGAGCGCGGCCGCACCGCGACGCTGATGGTCGATCTAGTGGCCAGCCTGTTCGGCAAGAGCGTCATGGACCGCCCCACGCGCGGCTGTTGAGCGCTGGTTGGAGGAGACGACGAATGCGAGACAGCCCGACTGTGGTTGACACCCCGTCCCCGCCCGAAGGCGCCAATCTGGTGCGCTTCGTCAGCGTCGAGAATATGATGAAGCTGGTCCACGCGATCGGCCTGTCCCAGATGTTGGTCGATCTGGCGCGCTATATCGAGGCGGATTTCAAACGCTGGCCCGAGTTTGACAAACAGGCCCGCGTCGCCGCCCATTCGCCGGTCGGGGTGATTGAGCTGATGCCGACCAGCGACGGCGAAACTTATAGTTTTAAATATGTCACCGGCCATCCGAAGAATACGCGCGAAGGGTTGCAGACCGTCGCCGCGTTCGGCGTCCTGTCGGACCTCAATACCGGCTATCCTCTGCTGATGTCGGAGATGACGATCCTGACCGCCCTGCGCACCGCCGCGACCTCCGCACTCGTCGCACGCTATCTGGCGCCCAAGGGCGCGCGGACCATGGCGCTGATCGGCAATGGCGCGCAGTCGGAATTTCAGGCCGAGGCCTTCAAGGCGATCTGCGGCGTCGACCGGCTGCGGCTCTATGACGTGGACCCGCAGGCGACGCAGAAATGCGCCGCCAATCTCGCCGGGCGCGGGTTCGAGATCACCCCATGCGCGACGCCGGAGGAAGCGGTGCAAGGCGCCGAGATCATCACCACGGTGACGGCGGACAAGCAGCGCGCGACGATCCTGACCGACAATCTGGTCGGCGCGGGCGTGCATATCAACGCAATCGGCGGCGACTGCCCCGGCAAAACGGAGTTGCATCGCGACGTGCTGCTGCGCTCCGACATTTTCGTCGAATTCCCGCCCCAGACGCGAGTCGAAGGCGAGCTGCAACAGTTGGCGCCAGACCACAAGGTCACCGAATTCTGGCGTGTCGTCACGGGCGCGGCGGCAGGCCGGCGCGCCGATTCCCAGATCACGCTCTTCGACAGCGTCGGCTTCGCCACCGAGGATTTCTCCGCCCTCCGCTATATCCGCGACGCGCTCGAGACTTACCCCCACTACGCCCCCCTCGACATGCTCGCCGACCCCGACCAACCGAGGGACCTGTTCGGGATGTTGATGCGCGCGCAGGCGCGGTAGGGGGTGCTCTAAAGCGGGCCTGAGCAGAATCTGACAATACAAATTTCATCAAGGTGGCAGTGCTACACCGGCTAACTTGTGCGCGAGTTCTATGAGGCGTTTCGAGCGGCATTCCAAAAATTCGTCATACGTTCGCGTGCCATCGCGATATTCACATAACGCCTCTTCGAGATACTGATCTCGGTTACCTTCCGACATGCCGTTGAAGTACTCTGAAGGCGACTTTGCCTTAATCGTATTGTTGTCACTCCTAGTGAGAAAGCAGATATTCGCGATAGAGTTTATTTCTCGAAGCTCATGCCCCTGCCCCTCGAGAAACCTCCTAGGGAAGATGTGGTGAAACTCATGCCTGCTACCCTTTTTTAGCACCTTCGAAGCATCAATCGCCGCACCACTAATAAAAGAGTGAGGTTTGCGATTAACTAGCATAAGAACAGTCGCCTTGGAGTTCGCATTTCCTGCGGAAAAGCGTGCTTTGCGAAAGTCAAACTTGATTTCGAAAGTTGGGAAACGAAAATCATGATTTTCATCTCTACGAAGCGCAAGCATCTCACGGATGTCGTTCGCCTGACGCTCAGAGACGTCAGCGGAGAACCTACGCGTAAAAACCGACCTCCAGAACCAACGAATAATCTTCTCTTTTTGCTTGTCAGTATAGTTAACCCCGTCAGCCATATCTGTAGCGAAAAACGTACTCAGAGGAACCAGGATACCAGGAAAAGGTAACATTCGGAAATGCACGACGCCGAGCTCACGTTTTAGAAAATCTATTGCGCCCAGTATCCCAGATTCAATTTCTACAAAACGTGAACGTATATCATCGCCCTGCAGATCGAATATCTTGTTAGGAGATGTCTCTCCAGTGATTACGGCCGCACAGGTTCTGAGCTGAAGATCACGCTCATCAGTAAGCTCTTCATAGCCATGCTCACTTATTTTGTCCCGTAGCTCTCCGAATTTCTCGATCAGATCAAAATCATCGGACCAACTCCATGCAGCAAGCAATGCGAAGAGATCAAGCTCCGTACCTGCACGATTGATACGCTCGAACACAATAGCGACCTCATTGCGATCTTGCGTTTCAAATGTCTGATTCTGAATGCGATACTCTTTGAACTTAGCTTGAACTTCGTCTACCAACGCCACGCGATCATTACCGATATCGTTTGTCGCTTTCCGGTATTCGACCGAACTAAAGAAAGTACTTATTGGAAAATGGCGTTCTAGATCGACCTCGCTTGCTTCTAGGGCAACAAAAGAAGAGTCCTGCGGATTGTCCGCTGCATCCATATCGAAGTATATATCAACCCACGTAGAGTCGGTTGGCTGTAAATCTAACTGAAAGACGCTGAAAAGACTTGTGATGCGCTGTTGCCCATCCAGAACATAGTTGACCGGATAGTCACGTCTGGGCGGCGGCAGTTCAAAAGATCCCAACTTCTTCTCTGTCTTAAGCCGTTCATCTGTCTGCCAGAAGACCACCGTTCCAATAGGAAAGTTCTTGTAGATGCTGTCTATCAAGAAGGCGACTTGATCAGGTTCCCAAACAAAGTCTCTCTGGAAGGCGGGTATCCTAATATCACCGCTCGAAACGCGGTCGATAAGGGTACGAATTGTAAGGTCGGCCATTTTTTCCCCATTACTACTTGATGCCATATTATGGTTAGCACGAAACATCTTTTAGATACATATTTTCTTGTAGAATGCCCAAAGTTAATAGACACCCTACCGACGCCTAATCCGTTGAGTGAAGCTCAGCCGCATTCTTTCCTCACACTACCATCACCTCTAGTTATGGTTTCCAATGGCATTGTACAAAGCTATCGATTGGGAATCTACGTGTACAAAGACGGTAAATGCCTGACAGTCGCTGCTTCTTTGGTTCAGCTTATGCGACTTTTCTGTTGCCGTCTTCCTTTCCGTTTTTCGGCTTCGGCAGGCTGTCGATGAAGATGGCTTTTTGGCGTTCCGCCGTTCATGTTCTTGCCCATGACGCGGAAATACCCGTCTAGCAGCGTGCCGCGCCTCCTTTCCCCTAACCCCACCCTTTCCACTAGCCCCCATCCCACCCCGCGTGGTTCACTTATGGCATGATCTCCCTGTTGGCCGGGCGCTTGGCGCAGTCGATATTTGTGATGCTCGCGGTGGCGGCGTTGGCCTTTGCGCTGTTTCGCTTTGTCGGCGATCCGGTGGCGCAGATGGTGGGGCAGGAGACGGCGATTGAGGATCAGGAGCGGCTGCGGGAGCAGTTGGGGCTGAACGATCCGGCGCCGGTGCAGTTCCTGCGCTTCCTGGGCGATATGGCGACGGCGGATTTCGGCTATTCCTATCGCACCCGCCAGCCGATCGGCGAGATGATCCTGAGCCGCCTGCCGGCGACACTGGAGCTGGCTTTCGTCTCGCTGATAATCTCGCTTCTGATCGGCGTGCCGGCGGGGATCTATACCGCGATCCATCCCAGGCGCGCCGCCTCCAGCGCGATCCTGCTGACGACGCTGGCGGGGATCTCGGCCCCGACCTTCGTGATCGGCATCGGGCTGATCACTCTGTTCGGCGTGCAATTGGGCTGGCTGCCGACCTTCGGCCGCGGCGAGACGGTGACGCTGGGCTGGTGGAAGAGCAACCTGTTCACGCTGGACGGATGGCGCTCGCTGATCCTGCCGGCGCTGACGCTGGGGGTCTATCAGCTGACCCTGACGCTGCGGCTGGTGCGCTCGGAAATGCTCGAGGTGATGCGCACCGATTATCTGAAATTCGCCGTCGCGCGCGGGCTCGATTGGCGCGCGATCCATTACCGGCACGCCTTCAAGAACACGTTGGCGCCGGTGGTGACCATCGTCGGGCTGCAATTCGGCGGGGTGATCGCTTTCGCGGTCGTGACCGAGAGCGTGTTCCAGTGGCCGGGCATGGGGCTCTTGTTTCTCGACTCGATCCGCTATGTCGATATTCCGGTGATGTCGGTCTATCTGGTGTTGATCGGCTTCCTGTTCGTGCTGGTCAATCTGGTCGTCGATATTCTGTATCTGGTCATCGATCCGCGCATCCGCGCCCGGGCGGAGGGCTGAGCGATGGCCATCGAGGACAGCGCGGATCAAGGCGCGGCGAAGCGCGAGACCCTGTCCCTGTGGCGGCGCATCGGACGGCGGTCGGAACTGGCCTATCTGTTCCTGCGTTCGCCGCCGGCGATGATCGGCGCGCTGCTGACCGTGCTGTCGCTCGGCGCCACCCTATTCGCGCCCTGGGTCGCGCCCACTGATCCGTTCGACCTGGCGGCCTATGACCTGCTGGACTCGCTGCTTCCGCCGGCCTGGGCCGCAGGCGGCGAGGCGCGTTTCCTGCTGGGCACCGACGATCAGGGCAGGGACATGCTCTCGGCGATCCTCTATGGCGCGCGGATCTCGGTGCTGATCGGCGGCGCCTCGATTGCGTTCGCCGCGATCCTCGGCGTGACGCTGGGGCTGGCGGCGGCCTATCTCGGCGGCTGGTTCGATCATGTGGTGATGCGGATCGCCGATGTGCAGCTCGCCCTGCCGGCGATCCTGACCGCGTTGCTGATCGACGGGGTGGCGCGCGGGGTCCTGCCCAGCGAGAGCCACGACCGGCTGATGATCCCGGTCCTGATCCTGGCGATCGGCCTGTCGCTCTGGGTGGATTTCGCCCGGCTGGCCCGCGCCTCCGCCCTGGTCGAGCGCGACAAGGACTATGTCCAGGCGGCCGAGATCATGGGCCTGCCGGCCTGGCGGATCATGCTGAGCCATATCCTGCCGAACATCGCCGGGCCGATTCTGGTGGTGCTGACGATCGATCTGGCGGTCGCGATCCTGCTGGAGGCGACGCTGAGCTTCCTCGGCGTCGGCGTACCGGCGGATCAGGCCTCGCTGGGCACGCTCATCCGGATCGGCACCGCCTATATCTTCTCCGGCGAGTGGTGGATCGCACTCTTCCCCAGCCTGGCGCTGGTTCTGATGGTGATCGCGGTGAACCTGCTCGGCGATTTCCTGCGCGACGCGCTGAACCCAAAGTTGCGCTAGCGCCATGGCTCTGTTGGACATCCAAGACCTGAGCGTCAGTTTCGAGACGCGGTTCGGTAAGCAGATGGCTGTCGATGGCTATGGGTTGAGCCTCGAACGCGGCGAGATCCACGGGCTGGTCGGCGAGTCCGGGGCCGGCAAATCGACCGTCGGCGCGGCTATCCTGGGCCTGCTGCCAGGCGGCGGTCAGATCGAGGGGGGCTCGATCCGGCTGGACGGGCGCGAGTTGGTCGACCTCAGCCAGAGAGACTGGCACAGGCTGCGCGGCGCCAAGATCAGCATGATCTTCCAGGACCCGCAGACCAGCCTGAACCCGCTGCTGACCATCGAGGAGCAGTTGGTCGAGACGATCCTCACTCACACGAAACTGTCGGAGGCGAAGGCGAAGACACGCGCCCTGAGCCTGCTGGAGGAGGTCGGCATTCGCGACGCCGCCGCCCGGATCGCCGACTATCCGCATCAATTCTCCGGCGGTATGCGCCAAAGGGTTGTAATCGCCTTGGCGCTATGTTCGGAGCCCGACCTGATCATCGCCGATGAACCGACCACCGCGCTCGATGTGGCGGTGCAGAAGCAGGTGCTGGCGCTGATCCGGCGCCTGGCGACCAAGCGCGGGGTCGGGGTGCTGCTGATCACCCACGATATGGGGGTGATCGCCGAGATCACCGACACGGTCTCGGTCCTGCGAGACGGTCGGCTGGTCGAGGCGGGAGAGACGAACCGGGTGCTCGGCGCGCCGTCGGCGCCCTATTCCCGCAGCCTGATCGCCTCAGTCCCGCGGGTCGAAAAGAAAGTCGCGCGCTTCCCGCAATTGAGCGACGCCGGCCCGCGTCGCGGCGCGCGCTCTGACCTGGCGCAGCGGGGGGCCGAATGGTTGCTGAGCAGACCGGGAGCGGGAAGCAAGCGCGAGGGCGATATCCTGGACCTGCAAGGCTTGTCCGTGTCGTTCCGGTCCGGCGGCGGGCTGTTTCGGCAGAGCCGCGTGGTGCGGGCGGTGAAAGATGTCGGGTTGCGGCTAGCGGTCGGCGAAACCTTGGGTTTGGTTGGCGAAAGCGGCAGCGGCAAATCCACCATCGCCAAGGCCCTGGTCGGCGTTCACAAGGCCCAGGCCGGCGCGCTGCGCTATTTCGGGCGGCCGCTGGCGCTGACCGAGAAACGGCCGGCGCGCGACCCGTCCCGGCGCGAGATCCAGATGATCTTTCAGGACCCCTATTCGTCACTCAACAACCGCTGGAAGGTCGGGGCCATCGTCTCCGAGCCTTTGCGCTTTCACGGGCTCTGCAAGAACCGGCGCGAGGCGGCCGCCATCACCACGTCGATGCTGGCGCTGGTCGGGATGGACCCGGACGCGGTCGGCAAATACCCGCATCAATTCTCCGGCGGCCAGCGCCAACGGATCGCCATCGCCCGCGCCCTCGCAGCGCGTCCCGCGCTGATGATCTGCGACGAGCCGACCTCCGCGCTTGATGTCTCGGTCCAGGCGCAGATCCTGAACCTGCTGAAGGACATCCAGGACCGCTTCGGCCTGGCGATCCTATTTATCAGCCACGACCTGCCCGTTGTGCGGCAGATGTCGGACCGGGTGGCGGTGATGCAGAACGGCGTCCTAGTCGAGGAAGGCGCGGCGGATGCGTTCTATAAGAGCCCGCGCCACGACTATAGCCGCATGCTGTTGGCCCAGACGCCGTCGCTCGACAAGCTCGCCGATCCGCAAATTCTGGCCGCCCAGACGGTGGCCTGAGGCGACGGTTAATTGACCGTCACCCAGCGCAGGATGAAGAAGTTATCGGTGCGCTGGGTCAGTAAGATCGTGTCTTTCGAGCCCCATACCAAGGGTTGAATATAGAGCGGCACATAGACCGTATCTTCTTGGATGATCGTATGCGCCTCATCGATCTTGGCCTGTCGCTTCCGTTCGTTCAGCTCGGTCTGAATTTCGGGCAATAGCGCATCGATCCGCGCATTGGAATAGCCGCCGAAATTCCAGCTCCCCAATTTCTTCTCCTCATTCGGCGTCGCAACCAGAAAGCGGATCGGGTGTTCCGCGTCGAACGTCCCCGGAGACCAGCCCAAGAGATACATGTCGAAATTATCGGCGCGCAGTTCGGGCCAATAGGTCCGCACCGGCATGGCGTTCAGCTTCGCCCGGATGCCGACCTTGGCCAGCATGCTGGCGATCCCTTTGCAGATCGCCTCGTCGTTGATGTAGCGGTCGTTTGGACACATCAGACCAAAGCTGAAGCCGTCCGGATAGCCGGCCTCGGCCAAGAGCGCTCTGGCGGCGTCCGGGTCGAAGGGCGGGCGGGCGCTCAAGCTTTCCGTGTAGCCCTTCATCGCCGGGCTGACCAATTGCGAAGCTGGCCGTGCATTCCCGCGCATGATCCGATCGATCAGCGTGTCGACATCGATCGCCTGATAGATGGCCTGACGCACCCGGGCGTCCTGGAACGGATTAGCCCCGTCGGTCTCGTCCGAGTATTTCAGCGAAGGGTGATCATGGCCGAAGCCCAGCATGATCACCCGCGCCTCGACCCCTTGATGAACGGTGAATCCGGGCGTTTGCCTCAGGCGCTGCGCATCTTGCAGTGGGATTGGTTCGATGAAATCGATTTCCCCGGACAGAAGCGCCGCGATGCCGGTGGCCTGATTGCCGATCGGCGTAAAGATCGCCTTGGTGATGTTGTGTTCGGGCTTGCCCCACCACCCCTCAAACGGCGCCAGTTCCGTCCGCACGCCCGGGTCGCGGGAGACCAGCCGGAAGGCGCCGGTGCCGTTTGCGTTGCGGGTCGCGAAATTCTCCTGTTCACGGCTTGGGCGCGCGCTGTCATTAGCCTCGGTCCAGTCTTTGTCCATGATCATGAAATTGGCGATGGAGTCTGGAAAGAGCGGGTTTGGCCCGGTGGTCAGGAAATCCACCGTATAGTCGTTGACGATCCGCACTTCGGCGACCGGCGCGAACCAGGAACGAACATCGGAATCTTCCGACGACGCGCGCTGATAAGAGAATAGGACGTCCTCGGCCGTTAGGTCCGATCCGTCATGAAACTTGACGCCCTTGCGCAGCGTGAAGCGCCAGCCTGTATCGGCCAGCGGCTGCCAGCGAGAGGCGAGCGCGGGTTCCAACCGCATCGTCTTGCCCCGGCGCACAAGGCCCTCATAGATATTGTTGAGAAAGCCCAACACGGGGGCCGATCCGGTTGCATGCGGATCCATGGTTTGCGGATCGGTCGTCGCCGCCCAACGGAATTCCTTCGCCTCGACAGGCGTCGCCGCCAGCGCCGCCAAAGCCAGCGCGCCGAACGCAACGCTTTTGAATAGGGGCATCACGGTACGCCTCCTCGTGAAACCTGCCAGTGAGAGTATAGCAAGGCCAGACGGGGGGAAAGGCGGTGAGGCGCTGAGAGTTGGACAGGGCCGCGCCGAGACTGGCTTGCGTCTGCCCCTTGCGCCTGAAGGACGTGCGTAGCTGTCGCCGATCGGAAACGCCTCACCCGGCCACGACGACCCGGTTCCGGCCGCTTTCTTTGGCTTGGTACAACGCCGCGTCGGCGCGGCTGATCACGCCTTGGGCGTCGTATTGGTCAGGCCGATAGGCCGCAACCCCAATACTGACTGTATACTGAATAGAGACCGCGTCGATGCGCACGCTGTGTTTCTCGATCGTCTCACGGAGGCGGTTGCAGACGAGTTCGGCCTTATCCAACGGCGTTTGCGGCATGCAAATGCCGAATTCTTCACCACCGATTCGACCAACAATATCATGACTGCGCAGGGCGTCCCGGCATGCGTCGGCGAGATCGGCCAAAACGCGATCCCCGGCTGCATGCCCATAGGCGTCATTGATCCCCTTAAAGTGGTCCGCGTCGAGCATTGCAATGGACAACGGTTCGCTGAAGCGCCGCGACCGCGCCGCCTCGACGGTCGCGCGTTCGAGAAAATGCCGCCGGTTCGCGACGCCGGTCAGCGCGTCAGTGGTCGCCATGACATGCAGGCGATCGACGGTCTGGTTCAATTCCTTCTGATATTCGCGCAGCCGCAGCAGGTTTCGCGACCGCGCGATAAGTTCGACGGGATCGACCGGCTTTCGGATGAAGTCCGTGGCTCCGGCCTCCAACATCTCATGCAATGTGCGTTGATGTTCGTCCGCGGTCACGACGATGATGGGAACATGCCGGTTCTTCTCAAGCGCCGTGAAACGTTGCAAGAACTCCCGCCCGTCAATGTCGGGCATCAAATAATCCAAAATCACGAGGTCCGGGGTTTCCGCCGCACACCAATCGAGCGCCTCCTGCGGATGGGTAAAGACGCTCACCTCAACAAAGTCGATTTGTGACAGCAGACGCTCGGCGAGCATCGCATTCGGCAAGGCGTCATCGACCACGACGACCTTCATGCGACACGCCCCGCATCGTCCGGCGCGTCCAGCGCCGCCGTTTCAAGAAGCGCCAACTGATTTTTCAGATAGGCGACCAAATCGCGCATTTCGCCTTCCGTCGAGGTCGGGCCGCCCAGGGCGCGCGCAACCGCTTCCAGCCGCACGACTCCATAATTCGCCGCCACCCCTTTCAGCGCATGCGCGGCCGCGCGGATTCCGTCCCTGTCGATTGGGGAGAGCGTGCAGTAGGACGACAACGCGTCACACAGGCGCGAGACTTCCGCCGGAAGCGTCGCGAACAGTTCGGCGTATTTCTCGTCGCCAATCGATTCTCGTAGAACCGCCGTCGTGGCCTTATCCAGCAGGGGGAGCGCGTCGAGATCGCGTATCAGGTCGTTCGGCATGTCTTATATCGCAATATTTGTCGCCGATCGCGCCGCGCGCCGTGCGGCACACATGTCGCGGTCATCGAGCTTCACATATGCATAGCGTCTTTCGGTCTGATACATGGGTATCGTCTAATGAGCCGCGCTTTGCCAGCGAAAATTCGACCTGAAGCGCGCTCTTTATCCAACGAAACATAAGTCAGGTCTTGTCGAATCCGCCGTTTAACGCTTAAAGCGTTGAGGTGAACGGGCGTCGCCGCTTGGCGGCGCCCGTTTATCCGCGCGAAGTGGGTCTGGAGCGAGAAGCGCCGGCGACCAGCACCGGGCGGCGCACAAGGTTGGCGTTGGCAGAAGTGTCCGAAATGGGGAAACAACGAGAATGAAGATCGCGGTCTTGAAGGAACGTCGGCCAGGCGAGCGGCGGGTGGCGTTGTCGCCGGAGACGGCCAAGAAATTCACCGATCTGGGCGCCGACGTGACCGTCGAAAAGGGCGCCGGCTTGGAAGCGGCGATTCCAGACGAGGCCTTCGTCGAGGCGGGCGCCAAACTGGCGGCTTCGCCGGCTGCGACCCTGAAGGGCGCCGATGTCGTCCTGAAGGTTCAGCGCCCGATGACCGCGGCTGAGGGCCCGGACGAGGTGGCGCTTCTGTCTAAGGGTCAAATCCTGCTTTGCCAGCTCAACGCCCTGACAGAAGGCGCGCTGGTCAAGGCCTTGTCGGACGCCGGCGTCACCAGCTTTGCAATGGAGCTGGTGCCCCGAATCACTCGCGCGCAATCCATGGATATTCTGTCCTCACAGGCGAATATCGCCGGCTACAAGGCGGTGCTCGATGGGATCGAGGCCTATGGACGCGCCGTTCCGATGATGTCGACGGCCGCCGGACGCGTGTCGCCGGCCAATATCTTCGTCATGGGCGTCGGCGTCGCCGGCCTGCAGGCGATCGCGACGGCGAAACGCCTGGGTGCGATTGTCTACGCGACCGATGTCCGGCCGGACACGAAAGAGCAGGTCGAGAGCCTCGGCGGCAAGTTCGTCGCGGTTGAGAACGAAGAGTTTCAGCAGGCGCAGACCGCCGGCGGCTACGCCAAGGAAATGTCCGACGACTATAAGAAACAGCAAGCCGCGCTGGTGGCCGAGACCATCCCAAAGATGGACATCGTGGTCACGACCGCGCTTATTCCCGGTCGTCCGGCGCCTGTCCTGGTGACCGAGGACCATGTGAAGAGCATGAAGCCGGGATCGGTCATTGTCGATCTCGCCGCCGAGGCCGGCGGCAACTGCCCGCTCACCGAACTGGGTAAGACGGTCCGGAAACACGGCGTGACCCTTGTCGGGCACGGCAATTGGCCGAGCCGCGTGCCGGAAACTACGAGTCAACTCTTTGCTAAAAATCTGCTGAATTTCCTGACCCCGATGATCGACAAGGAGAGCGGCGCGCTGACCGTCAATCCGGAAGACGAGATCATCGCCGGCTCGATGGTGACGCGCGACGGCGCGATCGTGCATGAGCGCGTCAAAGAAGCGGCCAAGAAAGCGCCACCTGCGAAAAAGGCGGCTAAGAAAGCGGGCGCGAAGAAGTCAGGCGCCAAGAAAGCGGCGACGGCGAAAGCCGCCGCAACAACGGCACCGCCCGAGCCCGCCCCGCCAAAACCGGAACCGGACGCCGCCGCCGAACCATCCGCATCGGAGGTCGCCCCAGCGGCGTCCAAACCCGAGGGAGAGAATTAAGCCATGGATAAGGAACAACTCCTCGAGAAGATCGACCAGTTGAACGCACAGGCGTTAGAACTGGCGGCGCAGGCCGACGCTTTGGCGTTGCAAGCGGCGAATATGGCGGGCGTCGGCGACATGGCTGCGGGCGGCGGCTCGCCCTTCCTGTTCCTGTTCACCGCTTTCGTTCTGGCCTGTTTCGTCGGCTACTACGTTGTTTGGAGCGTCACCCCTGCGCTGCATTCGCCCCTGATGGGCGTCACCAACGCGATTTCCAGCGTCATCATCGTCGGCGCGCTGATCGCCGCGGGCCCGGCCGACATGAACATTTCGAAAGTATTCGGTTTCATCGCCGTGGTGCTTGCCAGCGTGAACATTTTCGGCGGGTTCGTCGTGACAAACCGAATGCTCAGCATGTTCAAGAAAAAAGACCGAAAGGGCTGATCGCCCCACGTCCACCTGACCGCGCGCTTCTGTCCAGGCGACATTGGACGGCGTCGCGGGCGGTCAGTCGGGGCCGAAGAATTTAGGGAAAAGAAGCAATGTCCAGTCTCGCCGGTTACGCTTATCTGATCGCGTCGATTTGTTTCATCATGGCGCTGCGCGGCCTGTCCTCGCCGGAGACGGCGCGTCAGGGCAATCTGTATGGCATCGTCGGCATGGTGATCGCCGTCGGTACGACGATCCTGACACCGGGCGTCCTAAGCTACGGCCTGATCTTGTCGGGCATCGTGGTGGGCGGCGCGATCGGCACCGTGATCGCGCTGAAGATCCAGATGACGGCCCTGCCGCAATTGGTCGCCGCCTTCCACAGCTTGGTCGGTCTGGCCGCGGTCTTCGTCGCGGCGGCGGCCTTCTATACGCCGCAGGCTTATGGAATCGGCATGCCGGGGCAGATCGGGGTCGGCAGCCTAGTCGAGATGGCCTTGGGGACGGCGATTGGCGCGGTGACCTTCACCGGCTCAATCATCGCCTTCGGCAAGCTTCAGGGAATCTTCGGCTCTTCGCCCGTGACTTTCAACGGGCAGCATATACTGAACGCGCTGCTGGGCGTGCTGCTGGTCGGTTTCATTGTCTGGTTCTGCGTCGACCAGTCGGCGACGGCGTTCTGGGCGATCGTACTGCTAGCGCTGGTGATCGGGGTCTTGCTGATCATTCCGATCGGCGGGGCCGACATGCCGGTCGTAGTCTCAATGCTGAACAGCTATTCAGGCTGGGCCGCATGCGGCATCGGCTTCACCCTGGCCAACACCGCCCTGATCGTCACCGGCGCTTTGGTCGGCTCTTCCGGCGCGATCCTCAGCTACATCATGTGCAAAGGCATGAACCGCTCGATCTTCAACGTGATCCTCGGCGGTTTCGGCACCGATGGCGGCACAGTCGCGGCCGGCGGCGCGGATGATCGTCCGGTCACCGCCGGGGCGCCGGAAGACGCGGCCTACTTCATGAAAAACGCCGAGAGCGTGATCATCGTGCCCGGTTACGGCATGGCGGTCGCCCAGGCGCAGCACGCATTGCGCGAGATGGGGGACCAGTTGAAAGCGTCGGGCGTCCAGGTGCGCTACGCAATCCACCCTGTCGCTGGACGGATGCCCGGCCACATGAACGTGCTGCTGGCGGAAGCGAATGTGCCCTATGACGACGTCCTGGAATTGGAAGAGATCAACCGAGACTTCTCCTCGACCGATGTCGCCTTCGTGATCGGCGCCAACGACACCACCAATCCGGCGGCCAAGCACGACGAGACCAGCGCGATCTACGGCATGCCCATCCTGGATGTCGAGGAAGCCGGCACGGTCTATTTCATCAAACGGTCGATGGCGACAGGCTACGCGGGCGTGCAGAACGAACTATTCTTCCGAGACAACACGGTCATGCTGTTCGGCGACGCGAAAGAAGTCACCGAGAAAATCGTCGCCGCGATGGAATAGCGCCGGCGCCGCGGCGCGACCGGGTTTGATCCCGGCTCGTCATGAATCTGATTCATCTAATGTAGGTCATCGCCCGGCTGGACCGGCGTTAGGGCGACGGCGTCCACTGGCTAAAGATTATTACGGACATTCCGACGAATCATATTATCCTTTGCTGATCCGCGATGCATTCGAGGCCTCGAACGCGTCAGAGTTGCGATATTTGCCGCCAAATAGTCACGTAGAATCAACTATTTGACATAGGATTGGCGCTGCTGCGCCCTATTCTCCCAGTCTAGTCACGGCATCGTTTCTTTGGTTTTGGGAGCGATGGAACCATATCAACAAGAAGGGCGGGTTCGGTGTCGTCTCACCATAACCGCCGACCGCGACAGCGGGGAAAGGTGAATCGGACTCAACGCGGGAGTTCTTCGGAAAGGAGGATTGACCATGAGAAGTGCGGGTATCGGCCTGTTGGCCGGCGCGGCTCTCTTGATGTCATCTCCGTCGACGGCGCAAAGCATTTGCGGTCCGCACGAAGACATCATCAAGAAGCTCGAAACCACCTATAAAGAAACCGAGGCCGGCGTCGGCCTCGCCACAGGCGGCGGCGTCGTACAGCTTTATGTCTCTGAAGGCGGCTCTTGGACCGTGCTCGTGACGCGCCCCAACGGAGTGACCTGTCTGGTGGCCGGCGGGCAGAATTGGGAAATCGTCGAGCCGCGCTTTCTGGATGTGAAAGAGAAGTTCTCTTGAGGATGCGCTCTTGGCCGAGACGATCCTAGCCGAGATGAACACGGTTTGTGCATAACATCGGCGCGGGCGCCCCTGTTCATACGCTAACGCCCCGCGGATCGCCACGACAACGAGAGCGTGGAACCGGCCCAAGAACTGAGTTGGGCCGGTTCTCTTTTGCGCGGATCATGCTATTCCCGTGATGGGATCGCGCCCGACGCCGATGGCCAGGCCTGCGAAGCCTTGTTCAAATGACGGACGGCGGCGCAACCGAGCGCCCCCAGGAGAGTCGCCGTGACGGCGCAACTAAAACAATTCCTCCGCCTGTTGGTCGGGTCGGTCCGGGATTTGGCCCCCATCATCTTGGTGGTGGTGTTCTTCCAGCTTGTCGTCCTGCAGCAGCCCCTGCCGAATCTCGAGACTCTGCTAGCGGGCCTCGCGTTTGTCATTCTTGGACTGACCTTGTTCATGCGCGGCCTCGAGATGGCCCTTTTCCCGCTCGGCGAAAGCATGGCCGAGGCCTTCGCGCAGAAAGGCAGTCTGATTGCGCTTCTCGCCTTCGCCTTTTGCTTGGGCTTCGGGACTACCGCCGCCGAGCCCGCCTTGATCGCCGTCGCAGAGGAAGCGTCCGAAGTCGCCGCCAAAGCCGGCGTGATCGGGGCGGCGCTCGAGGCGCAGGAGGAATTCGCCTTCGGGTTCCGGGTGACCGTCGCGCTGTCGGTCGGGGCCGCCATCGCGCTCGGCGTGCTGCGCATCCTTAAGGGCTGGCCGATCCAGTACCTGATAATCGGCGGCTATATGCTGGTTGTCGCCATGACCGTCGTCGCGCCGGAATGGGTCATCGGCGTCGCCTATGATTCCGGCGGCGTCACCACCTCGACTATCACCGTGCCGCTGGTCACCGCGCTCGGCGTCGGACTGGCCAGCGTGATCCGGGGCCGTAACCCCATCACCGACGGGTTCGGTCTGATCGCGCTGGCCAGCCTGACGCCGATGATTTTCGTGATGGTCTACGGCGTGCTTCTGGAGCGGACGCCATGATCGTTGAATGGGCGTGGGAAATCCTTGAAATCCTTTGGGGCAACTTGATCGATGTGACCCCGATCGCCGTCGTTTTGATCGGATTTCAGATCTTCGTCTTGCGCAAGAAACCGCCGCGACCTGCGCGCTTGGCGGTCGGCTTTCTCTATGTCGTGCTCGGTCTGGCCTTCTTTCTCTTCGGGCTGGAAAAGGCGCTCTTCCCGCTGGGCGAGACCATGGCCCGGCAACTGACCGATCCCGCGTTCTTAGAGCTCGGCGGGGCGAGAGGCCCGGCCCTGGCTGACGGGCCGGCTGATGGGTCCGCCCAGGGACCCGCCCAAGGACCCGCCCAAGGACCCGCCCAGGGGCCAGATTGGCGATTCTATCTCTGGGTCTACATATTCGCCGCGGCCATCGGCTTTTCCACGACCGCCGCCGAGCCGGCCCTGATCGCCGTCGCACTGAAGGCTGAGGATATTTCCGGCGGCGGGCTCTCGGCCTTGGGCCTGCGGCTGGCGGTGGCGGTCGGGGTCGCCATCGGCGTCGCTCTGGGCGCCTTTCGCATCATCACCGGCCTGCCGCTCTACGCTTTCATCGTGGTCGGCTATATCATCGTCATCATCCAGACGGTGAAGGCGACGCGGGGCGAGTCGAAATGGATCATTCCCTTGGCCTATGATTCCGGCGGCG
This sequence comes from Alphaproteobacteria bacterium, assembly GCA_030065235.1. GTDB lineage: Bacteria > Pseudomonadota > Alphaproteobacteria > UBA8366 > Aestuariispiraceae > JASJDC01. The sequence continues at coordinate 58,029 of JASJDC010000008.1, read as the reverse complement.
TGACCACCTCGACCGTGACCGTGCCGGTGGTCGCCGCGCTGGGCCTCGGCTTGGCCGAGGCGATTCCGGGCCGCTCGCCCCTACTGGACGGGTTCGGCCTGATCGCCTTCGCCAGTCTGTTCCCAATGATGACGGTGATGGCCTATGCGGAACTGACGGATTTCATCAGACGGCGGATGCAGGCGCGTCAGGCGCGTCTTATCGCCGTGACGCAGGAGGAGGAGGAGGAAGCATGAAGTTCAAGCTGATCATTGCGATCGTCTCCGAGGAGGAGACCGATTCGATCATTGACGCCGCTCGAACGGAAGGAGCGACCGGCGCCACTGTCATCACAAAGGCGCGCGGCGAAGGATTGAAGCTGGAAAAAACCTTTCTCGGCCTCGACCTGACCGGCCAGCGCGACGTCGTGCTGTTCCTGGTCGTCGCCGAACGGGCCCGGCGCATCCTGGAGGCGATCGACGAGGCGGCGGGTCTGACGCGAGAGCGGGATCGCGGCCTGGCGGTTCAGATCGATCTCGAAGATGCGGTCGGTCTGCGCGGCCAATTGGAGGCGATGCGCGCGGAAATCAAGGACGAGGTCTAGGAAAGGGGATTGGGGAGATGACGGAACGCACCTATCTCAGCGTCAGCGACGTACTGACCGAAACGATTCTGAGGATCGACCCTCTGGCCCCGATCCAGCAAGCGGTCGATGTGATGGCCGATAGCGGCGTCTCCTCCCTGGTGGTCGAGCGTCGCGATTTGGCCGACGAATTCGGCTTGCTCTCGATTGAAGATATCGCCCGCGAAGTGGTGGCGAACGACCGCGCGCTCGACCGGGTCTCGGTCTATCAGGTTATGGTCAAGCCGGTCCTGACCCTGCCGCCGGACATGAATGTCAGATACGCCGTACGCCTCCTCACCCGCTACGGCCTCGACCGCGCGCTGGTCGTCGACGAACACCGCCAACCCGTCGGCATGACCACGCTGAGGGACATCGTCTACCGGCTAAAGAGCGGGTAAGCGGTTTTTGACGTCGACCGGGCTTGGCGGTCAGGATTGTTTTCCGAGAGAGTCGAGCGGTTTGTTTCGATCCTGTCGGCGCCGTCAGTCGAGCCGCTTAGGCCATGGCGCCGCGAAGATACTTTGGCTCTTTCTGGACGGATCACGCGCGCGTCTCTCGCCCGACTTTTGCAAAGGACATGTCGAGATGAAAAGGACATGTCGAGACGCGGGGCAATCCTTTCTGGACGGAAAGGCGGGGGCATGCGAATAACGAACAATTGTTTGCATAGAGCACAGATATGACCAGGCGCAGCGAATATGTAACGTCTTTTGAGAAGGGGCTTGCCGTGATCCGGGCGTTTCAGCCGGGTCGCGCCAGGATGACCCTTACGGAGGTTGCACAGGCCTGTGGTCAGACCCGCGCCTCCGCCCGTCGATTCCTGCTGACGCTGGTCGAACTTGGATTCGCGAAATCGGATGGCAAATATTTTGAACTCACGCCGCGCGTTCTGTGCCTGGGTTTCGCTTTCTTGTCGTCGCAAAGCTTGTCGGAAATCGCACAACCCATTCTTGAGCGCGTGACGACTGATCTGGACGAGAGCTGCTCGATTGGCATGCTCGATGCGAACGACGTCGTCTATGTCGTGCGCTCGGCAGGCCGGCGGAGAATCATGTCTGTCTCGCTGAATGTCGGCACGCGGCTCCCGGCCTATGTAACCTCGATGGGCCAGGTCTTGTTGGCGTATTCAAGCCCTGAAACCCGTAACAAGGCGATTGAGGCGGCGGAGTTCGAGCCGCTGACGTCCCGAACGCTGAAGACGCGCTTCGCCTTCGCCGACAGACTGAGCGAAGTGCGCCAACGAGGCTATGCGCTGGTCGATAGCGAGTTGGAGGAAGGTCTGCGCTCTTTGGCCGTACCGATCTTCCGGCGATCCGGAGAGGTCTTCGCCGCCTTGAATGTGTCCACGCAATCGGCGCGCGTCAGCGTTTCCGACCTGACGGGAAGATATCTCAAGCGGCTCAAAGCGGCGTCAGACGAAGTCAGCGAAGCGCTCGCAAATCACTGACCCTTTTCGCACAGTCAGTCCTTGATCAGCGTTTGTCGTCCGATAGGCGAGCTGCCAGAGGCTCGACATTTGTTCGACTTGCAAACAAATGTCCGAATGGCAAACTTATTCTTGACAATTTTTACGGCGTCCAGGATGCTCAACCCTACGAAGCGAGGGCGTGAGAAGCCTCGCAGAGAGCAGCCCCGTGGCTCTGAACTTGGAGGAGGAAGCCGTGAGTCAGTACACAACAGTGTTCGGGTCTTTGAACGACTACACGCCGGGCGGCGTGATGGTCATCGACGACGACCCCAAGAATTACGTTTTCTCGAATGTCTTCGCCGTCGCCGACAAGAGCGCGCCATATGAGCGGGTCGCAGTGGCGAAAAACATGGAATACATCATCGAAGCGGTTCGAACGGAAGGCGTCTCTGACTGGTACGCCACCGCGCATGACGAATTCGCTCTGTGCATGGATGGGGAAGTCGAGATTGAGCTTGTGAAACTGGCGGACCCGGATTCCGCAGTCGACCCGGATAGCGAAGGCGCGCACAAGCTCAGCGGCGATCCGGACGGCCAAAAGATGGGTCGGATCGTCATCAGGCGCGGCCATCAAGCGCTTTTGCCGGTGGGTGCGGCCTATCGTTTCAAGGCCGAGAAGGCCTCTGTGATGATGATCCAAACCGTTCTTGGCCCGGAGACGGTCGAGAAATGGGCCGAAATCTGCCAGACGGCGGCCTGAGACGCGGATTCAAGGAGGGAATGAAGAATGGCGATGTCTGAAAGCGCAGCGACTGCAGACGCAATCGATAATCCGCGCGGGCTTCCAATCACGACGGGGACGGAAGTTTTTCCTCCCGATAATGTTGAAGGATATAAGGCGTTCAAAGCAGGCGACTTCAGTTTTCGCCGCGACGCCTATTTCGCGCATATCACATGGCCGGGCGGCCGGCACGAAATGCCGATCGATGTTTTCCTGCGCGCCTTGATGCGCGATGTGGCCTGGGGCTTTTTCTATGGTACGGTGAATTTCGACCATATTTTCGGGACGACAAACTACTACGGCGAAGTCGAAATGTTCGCGGGCGCCTGCAACCACGCCTACACCAAGGCCGGTCGCGACTTCATCCAACGGTTCAAATCAGACGAATTGATGGATGTCTTCAGCCAAATGGTCTCCGATTGGACAAACGCCGACTATGATCCTTTCGCCGCGCCGATGGAAACCGGCACGCCATGGGGATCGAAGAACGGCGACAATGACGCGGCGGTGACGCGTCAACGGGTGACCGCGAAACGCATGATCGGCCTGCCGGGCGACACGCCGGTGCGAACGGACGAAAGCGGCTTTACCGTCAATCGTCATTTTACCGATGTCGATCAGAGCCAGCCCGACGTCTATCCGGAGCCCGGCTTCGAGCATGAAGTCTCGGCGTACAACTTATTCGGTTACTTATCGCGCTCCGACGTGACCTGGAACCCGTCTGTTTGTTCTGTGATCAAAGACAGCTTGTTCTGCCCCACAACCGAAGAATTCACGCTTCCAGTGGAGCACGGGAACGACCGCTGCGAATGGTTCATTCAGCTGTCTGACGAGATTATCTGGGACGTCAAAGACGGCAAGTCGGGAGACCCGCGGGCTACGGTGACAATGCGCGCCGGCGATGTGTCCTGCATGCCGGCGGACATTCGGCATCAAGGCTTCTCCAACAAACGGTCGATGCTGCTGGTCTGGGAGAATGGCTCGCCGAAGATTCCCGAAATGGTGCGGAACGGAACGGCGCCCGTCGTCGCTGTGGAGTTCTGACGAATAAGCGCCCGCGCCGTTCATGGACGGCGCGGGCCCCCGTTCCGGCACTCGAACAAGTCCGACCGTTTGAATCGGCGGACCATAGGGGGCGCGCTATGCAGACCCAACTATTCATTAACGGTGAATTCGCGCCGTCATCCGGCGGCGGAATTATCCCCGTTCTCAACCCGTTCGACAATTCCGAGATCTGCCAGATCAGCGAAGCCGTGGCGGAGGATGTGGACCGCGCCGTCGAAGCGGCCAAGGCCGCCTTTCCCGCTTGGTCTCGGATGGATCCGTCTGCGCGCGGCTGGCTGCTTCTGAAGCTCGCCGACGCGATCGAGGAAAACGCCGAAGAACTGATCACGCTGGAAGCGACGGACACCGGTCACCCGGTACGGGACGCCCGAAAGCTGGACGTACCCAGAACCGCCGCCTGTTTTCGTTATTTCGGCGGTATGGCCGATAAGTTTGAAGGTTTCTTGCCGCCGGTTTACCCGGGTTTCATCAACTATGTTCAACGCGAACCCGTCGGCGTGGTCGGTCAAATCGTTCCCTGGAACTTCCCGCTTATGTTTACGAGCTGGAAAATGGCGCCGGCGCTGGCGGCCGGAAACTGCATTGTCATCAAGCCGGCCGAACTGACGCCGTTGACGACGCTGAGGATCGCGGAACTGATGCAGGAGGTCGGCGTGCCGGCCGGCGTGGTCAATGTTGTGCCGGGATATGGCCATACGGCCGGCGCGCGGCTGGCGGAACATCCGGATATCGCCAAGATCGCCTTTACCGGATCGACCGCCACCGGTCGCCGCATTGTCGAGGCGTCGGCCGGAAATCTGAAGAAGGTTCAGTTGGAGCTTGGCGGCAAAGGCCCGAATATCGTGTTCGAAGACGCGAATATCCGGGCGGCGATCGGCGGGTCGGCTTGGGCGATTTTCCACAATCAGGGTCAGGCCTGTATCGCCGGGTCTCGGCTTGTCATTCACGAAGACCGTGTTGACGAATTTCTGGACGGGTTCGTCAAGCTGGCTGAATCGATCCGACTGGGTAATCCGCTGGATCCAGAAACGGAAATGGGACCGCTGACATCGAAGCAGCATCAGGAGCGCGTTCTGCATTTCTGCGGCGTGGCGAAGGACGAGGGCGGCGAGGTACTAACCGGCGGCAAAGCCCCTGACAGGGACGAGTTGGCGAAAGGCTGTTTTGTCGAACCTACGGTCGTGGCCGCTAAACCGACCGATACCGTCAGCCAGGAGGAGGTGTTCGGCCCCTTCGTGACGGTGACGACTTTTAAGGATGATGATGAAGCCTTGGCGATTGCGAACGGGGTGAAATACGGTCTCGGCTCCGGGCTCTGGACGCAGAACCTGTCCCGCGCCCACAAGATGGCGCGCGACATTCATGCCGGGATGGTCTGGATCAACTCCTATAAGGTTGTCCATCCGGGCTCGCCCTTCGGCGGCGTCGGAGAATCCGGTTATGGCCGTGAAATGGGCTTTGAAGTGATGCGCGAGTATACTCAGCCGAAATCCGTCTGGGTCAATGTCGACGCTCAAGTACCGCCCCACTACGAGCGCTGATTGTGTTCGATTTCACCTATGCGCCGGCGCCGGTTCGGGTCGTGTTTGCGGCCGGAGCGCGGCGCCGCGCTCACGCAGAGCTTGAAGCCCTTGGCGTTGAGCGGGCGCTGGTGCTGTCGACGCCGCATCAAGCCGAACAGGCCCGCCGCTTTGCAGATAGTTTGGGGGACCGGGCGATCGATCTTTTCGATCAGGCCGCCATGCATACGCCAATCGATGTGACGGCGACGGCTCCCTCGGCGGTTGAGTCCGTAAGGGCGGATGGTCTCGTCGCCTATGGCGGCGGGTCGACAATCGGTCTCGGCAAAGCGATCGCCTTAAGGACGGATTTGCCCCAAGTGGTTCTGCCGACCACATTCGCCGGGTCCGAAATGACCCCGATCCTGGGTCAAACGGCCGGCGGCGTCAAAACGACTCAAACTGATCCGAAGATCCAGCCGGAGGTTGTCATCTACGACCCCGAGCTTATCGCGACATTGCCGGCCGCGATGGCGGGGCCGTCTGGCATGAACGCCCTAGCCCACGCGGTTGAGGCGCTTTATGCCGAAAACGCCAACCCAATAACATCGCTGATGGCCGAGGAATCGATCCGCGCGTTGGGACGCGCACTACCATTGATTGTGAATGAGGCCACATCGTCGGAGGATGCGGCGGAAGCCCGCGCCGCAGCCTTATATGGCGCCTGGCTCGCCGGAACCTGCCTCGGCAGCGTCGGCATGGCGGTGCATCATAAGATCTGCCATACGCTCGGCGGATCCTTCGATCTTCCGCACGCCGATATACACTGCCTGATGATCCCCTATAGCGCCGCTTACAATCGCGACGCGGCGCCGGCCGCCATGGCGCGCGTCGCCCGCGCCCTGAATGCGGCTGACGGACCCAGCGCGTTGTTCGACCTCATGCATAAGGTCGGGCGCATCAAGTCGCTCGCTGAACTTGGCCTATCCGAAACCGATCTCGACAAGGCGGCGGAGATCGCCGTTCAGAAGCCCTACTACAACCCACGACCGATCACGCGGAATGGAATCCGCGACATGCTGCAACAGGCGTGGGAAGGCGACGCCCCTTAGCAGCCACACAGCACATCATGCGCAATTGATAACCGATGAGTGCGACAACGAGGAGGAAACAGAATAATGAGCATACATCTATCGAAGGACGGCAAGACGGAAAAGAGCGCCCTCTGGAAGCCCTCCCGCCGCCGATTCCTCAAATCGTCCGCTGTGGCGAGCGCCGCGATCGTTTCAGGCCTCTCTTTCACACGGCGCGCCCGCGCGGCCGACACGATCAAAATCGGCTTTGTGAGTCCGAAAACCGGTCCCTTGGCGCCCTTCGCCGAGTCGGATGAGTTTATCCTTGCCGGGGTGCGTGCGGCTTTGGGGGATGAGCTGACCTTGGATGGAACAACCTACGGTCTTGAGATCATTGTCAAGGATAGTCAGTCGAATCCGAACCGAGCGGCCGATGTCGCATCGGAACTGCTCTTGAGCGATGAAGTCAACTTGATGGTTGTCTCCTCGACGCCGGAAACGACAAACCCCGTGGCGGACCAATGCGAAGTCAATGAAGTGCCATGCATTTCAACTGTCGCGCCATGGCAGCCCTGGTTCTTTACGCGCGGCGGGCAACCGGACAAAGGATTTGACTACACATATCACTTCTTCTGGGGATTAGAGGATGTAATCGCGGTCTTCACCGAAATGTGGAGCAGCCTGGAGACCAACAAGTCGGTCGGCGGGTTGTTTCCGAATGACGGAGACGGCAACGCCTGGGGAGATGAAAATCTCGGATTCCCGCCCGTTCTCGCTTCGCAAGGCTTCACACTGACCGATCCGGGGCGCTATCAAAACCTGTCCGACGATTTCAGCGCGCAGATCAGCGCGTTCAAACAGGCGAACGCCGAAATCGTCACGGGCGTAATGATCCCGCCGGACTTCACCACATTCTGGACGCAAGCCAAGCAGCAAGGATTCACACCGAAAATCGCCAGCGTCGGCAAGGCCTTGCTCTTCCCGGTCACAGTCGAGACGCTGGGCGATGCGGGCCACAATCTTTCTTCGGAAATCTGGTGGACGCCGTCGCACCCGTTTTCCTCATCCCTGACGGGCGCGTCCGCCAAGGATGTCGCGGCGGCGTACACGACGGAAACAGGCAAGCAATGGACGCAACCGATCGGCTTCGCCCATGCCTTGTTCGAAGTCGCTGTCGACGCGCTCACGCGGAGCGGCGACCCGTCGGACTATGACTCGGTTCGGGACGCCTTGGCGGAAACCAAGCTTGATACGATCGTCGGCCCGCTCGACTGGTCCGCGGGGCCCGTCAAGAATGTCGCCAAGACCCCGCTTGTCGGCGGCCAGTGGCGGCTTGGGGGAGATTTCACCTACGATCTCGTGGTCACGTCCAACGGTAGCGCTCCGGCGATACCGACGGGCGGCGCCTTCGAGGCGATCGCGTGATCTTTTGGCGTCGCCATCCATTTGGATGGCGACGCCGGCCTACGGGTAGCGCAGGGGAGGTCCAAATTGTCGCAACCCATTCTTGAGATGCGACGGGTGTCGAAAAGTTTCGGGGCTTTGAAAGTCGCCGATGGCATCGACCTTTCTGTGAACCCGGGGCAGTCTCTCGGCGTCATCGGGCCGAACGGCGCCGGCAAGAGCACCATGTTCAATCTGGTCGCCGGCGTCCTGCCGCCGGATGAAGGCCATGTTTTTTTCGACGGCGCGGATGTCACCGGCAAAAACATGGCGCAGCGATGCCGCGACGGGATCGGCCGTTCATACCAGATTCCGCATCCGTTCGAAGGCATGAGCGTGTTTGAGAATCTGCTTGTCGGCGCCCGTTTCGGCGGCGCCATGCCGGATGACGAAGCCTATGCGGTCTCAATGAAGATACTGACCGAGACCGAGTTGCTGCCGAAAGCGAATGCGCTTGCCGGGACCTTGTCCCTGCTTGAACGCAAACGCCTCGAGTTGGCCAGAGCCTTGGCCACCCAGCCGAGATTGCTGCTTTTGGACGAAATCGCCGGCGGCCTGACGGAAGCGGAGTGCCAATCCCTGATCGCGACGATTAAAGGCATTCGGGATACCGGCGTGTCGATCATTTGGATCGAGCATGTCACCCATGCGCTGCTTGCCGTCGTCGATAGTTTAATGGTGTTGAATTTCGGTATGAAGATCGCCGAAGGAGAACCGCGGGAGGTGATGGAGAGCCGCGAGGTTCGCGAGATCTATATGGGGCTCGACGCCGATGCCTGAGACAGAGCCCCATATGCTGACCGTTTCAAACCTGGATGCGTATTATGGCGACTTCCAAGCCTTGTTCGGTGTGGACCTGTATGTGGATGCGGGCGAGACCATCGCCATCATCGGATCGAACGGGGCCGGGAAATCCACCTTGATGCGTACGCTGACGGGGTTGACGCCGTCATCCGGCGATACAATCCGTTTCGACGGACAGGTTCTGTCCGGACAGCCGGCGCACGCAATCGTCAAGGCCGGACTGGCCATGGTGCCGGAGGGGCGCAAATTGTTCCCTTCCCTGAGCGTCGAAGAGAACTTGTTGATTGGCGCCAATCCGGGGCGCGACGGCCTTTGGAACCTGGATAAAGTCTATGCCATGTTTCCGGTCCTGTCCGAACGCCGCAACAATGCGGGCACGGCGCTGTCAGGCGGACAACAACAGATGGTGGCGATCGGCCGCGCGCTGATGTCCAACCCAAAACTGCTTCTGTGTGATGAGATCAGTCTTGGACTGGCGCCGATCATTATCAAGGACATCTACACAGCGATCCCGCAGATCAAGGCGGAAGGAACCACCATCGTTGTGGTTGAACAGGACATCAATCAAGCCCTCTCTGTGGCGGATCGCGTTTATTGCATGCAGGAAGGGCGTGTCTCGCTGACGGGTCGGCCGGACGCGTTGACGCGCGAGGAGATTACGGCGGCCTATTTCGGCCTGGAAAAAGAGGACGCGTGATGGAGTGGATCAACGCTATTGTCCAGGGCGTTCTCCTTGGAGGGCTCTATGCGCTGTTCGCGACCGGTCTGTCGCTCATGTTCGGCGTGATGCGGTTCGTGAATATCGCCCATGGCGACTTCATCATTATCGCCGCCTTCGCCGCCTTCACATTGACCTCGCTTACGGGCATGCATCCGCTGGCGACATTGATTGTGGTGGCGCCGGTTCTGGCCTTGGCCGGTTACGCGAACCAACGCCTGATCCTGAACCGGACGCTCGGCAAAGATATCTTACCGCCGCTTCTTGTTACTTTCGGCATGTCGGTTGTGCTGCAGAATCTGATGTTGGAGGCCTTCACCGCCGACAGCCGGCGTCTTCAATCGGGCGCTTTGGAGACAGCAAGCTTTCAAGTCATCGACGGACTGTCTATCGGCGTGTTGCCGCTCTTGGTCTTTCTGGTCGCGGTCGCGGTTATCTGGAGCCTGCAGCGCGTGTTCTACGGCACCGGCGTCGGCCGCTTGCTTCGGGCGACGTCCGACGACCAGACGACGGTCAAACTGATGGGCGCGAACAACGCGCATATCTTTGCGATCGCAACCGCTATCGCCAGCTTTGTCGTGGCGATCGCCGGCGTCTTCCTTGCCATGCGTACGAATTTCGATCCCTCGATCGGGCCGGCGCGATTGTTGTTCGCGTTTGAGGCGGTGATCATCGGCGGGCTCGGAAACCTTTGGGGCACCTTGGCGGGCGGTATCTTGCTGGGTGTGGCGCAGAATATCGGCGCGCAGATTGATCCCGGTTTTCAGGTTCTATTCGGCCATTTGGTCTTTCTCGCAATTATCGCGGTCCGGCCCGAAGGCTTGTTCCCGCGCATCAAAGCATAGGAGCGGGAAGAGATGACCGATATGAGCGTTGAAAAACCCGGCGCATCCGTGTCGCGCGCGACGCGGGAATCGAAGATCGCGCTGCCGATACTGATTGTCTTGGTCGTGTTTCTGGCGGCGGCGCCCTGGTGGGCCGGGCGAGCCGACATGCGCTTGATGGTCGAGATCTTCTACTATCTTGTGTTGGCGCAGATGTGGAACCTTCTGGCCGGATACGCCGGTTTGGTCTCGATCGGACAACAAGCCTATGTCGGCATAGGCGGCTATATGCTGTTTATCGGCACGGTGTTTCTCGGCGTGCACCCGCTGGCCGCGGTCATCGTCGCCGGCGTCGCCGCCGCCATCTTGGCCCTTCCCTCCGGCGCGTTGCTGTTTCGGTTGCGGGGGCCTTATTTCGCGATCGGCGCCTGGGTGTTGGCGGAGACCTTTCGTCTTATCTTCGCTCAAGTCTCGGCGCTCGGCGGCGGTTCCGGCATGAGCCTGCCCACCGATATCGTGCGCTCCATCGCCGATGGACGCAGCGCTCGGGAGGCGGTCGTCTACTGGACGGCGCTCGGCCTCGCGGTCGGCAGCGTCGTCGCGGTCTACTACTTGCTGCGATCGCGCTTCGGCCTCGCTTTGACGGCGATCCGCGACAATGAGGAAGCGTCAGGCAGTCTGGGCGTGAACGCTTGGATGACCAAGTTCAGCATCTATATCATCGCCGCCTTCGTCACCGGTATGACCGGCGCGCTGATTTTTCTACAGAAACTGCGGATTTCGCCCGACGCCGCTTTCAGCGTCAATGACTGGACCGCTTTTGTGATCTTCATGGTTGTGATCGGCGGAATCGGCACGATCGAAGGCCCGATCATCGGCGTGATCGTCTTCTTCGTGTTGCGGGAGTTCGCGGCGGATTGGGGAAGCTGGTATTTGATCCTGCTCGGCACGGTGGCGATCGTGGTGATGCTGAAAGCGCCAAAAGGCGTGTGGGGATATGTCGCCGAACGGTGGGGCCTGTCGATTCTCCCCGTCGCCCGTCGGCTCGACCTGAATAGTGTGTTGGACCCCTCACGGAAAAGCCGTCACTGACACCAGAGATAGGGAGGACATGTCCACATGACCCGCTACTTCAGCGAGGATACATCAGAGCAAGCTGTGATTGCGCGCTTGGAGAATTGCGACGATCCCCGATTTCGTACGGTGATGGAAGGGGCGATCAAGCATCTTCACGCATTCGTCAAGGAAGTCGAGCCGACATTGGACGAATGGATGGCGGCGATTGAGTTTCTGACAAAGACAGGTCAGATCTGCGACGACAAACGCCAGGAATGGATTCTGGCTTCGGATACGCTGGGCGTGTCCATGCTGGTCGACGCGATCAATCACCGCAAACCGCACGGCGCGACGGAGAATACCGTCCTAGGTCCGTTCCATGTCGCCGGCGCGCCGGAGTTGCAGATGGGGGATGATATCTGCCGAGACGGCATTGGCGAACCATGCGTTGTTCGCGGCGTTGTGGCGGATGAGGATGGGAACCCGATCAGCGGCGCCGAACTCGATGTCTGGCAAACGAATGGCGAAGGCTTCTACGACGTGCAGCAGCCGACGGAGCAGCCCCAGATGAATCTGCGCGGCAAGTTTAGAACCGGGTCGGACGGCGCATTTTGGTTTAAAACCGTGAAGCCCGTGCCCTACCCGGTTCCGACGGACGGACCGGTCGGTCAGTTGCTGGAAGCGATGGGACGGCATCCGTATCGACCGGCGCATATCCACTTCATCGTTTCGGCGACGGGTTTCGAGCAGGTCACGACCCATGTCTTTGTCGATGGCGATCCGTATCTGGAAAGCGACGCCGTCTTCGGCGTAAAGGACAGCCTTGTCTTGCCCTTCGAGCAGGACGGCGACGCGTGGTCGGTGACTTTCAACATCGGTCTGGCCAAGGCGGCGTGACCGGGATGACCAGCCCAAACCAACCGGCGCGACCGCCACGACCGGACGGCTCCTATTGGCGCATGCGGCCACGCGCCCCAATGCCCGGAACCGAGCTTGGACCGCTCAGCGATATCGCAGACCCAGGCGCCAAAGAATTCACTTTCGGCGGCGGCAAATCGACCTTTAGCATGTTTGTCGTGCGCCGGGGTGACGAAGTCTTTGGTTATCTTAATATCTGTCCACACTATTCATCGCCCTTGAATGCACGCGCCGACGCTTTCATGAACGAGGACCGCACGCTTCTGAGATGTACGATGCATTTCGCCGAGTTTCGCATTGAAGACGGGTTCGGCGTCGCCGGCGCAGCCGAGAATTGCTGGCTGGATCCGGTGCCAGTCGAAGTGCGGGATGGCGTTGTGCGGATCGTCGGCTGAATTGTCCGTCCGCCGCCAGAGTTTATCCAAACAGGAGGGACATCATGTCCGACCCCGTCATCATCACCGTCGCCATCACCGGTTCGCTACCGCGCAAAGAGAATAACCCTGCGGTGCCGATTTCGGTCCAAGAACAGGTCGAGAGCACGCATGAATCCTTTGAGGCCGGGGCGTCGCTGGTCCATTGCCATGTCCGGATGGATGACGGAACGCCGACATCGGACCCGGAACGCTTCCGTCGTCTGTTAGAGGGATTGCGAGAGCATTGCCCCGGCATGATCGTTCAATTCTCGACCGGCGGCCGATCGGGCGCCGGGGCTGAACGCGGCGCCATGCTGCATCTGAAACCCGATATGGCCTCTTTGGCGACCGGGTCCTGCAATTTTCCGACACGCGTCTATGACAATGATCCCGCCCTGATCGATGGTTTGGCCGACCTAATGATGGATAATGACGTAAAACCTGAGATTGAGGTGTTCGACCTTTCGATGTTGTTCAAAGCGGTCGAGATGGTGCAAACGAAAAAACTTGTCGGCCCGCTCCATTGTCAATTTGTCATGGGCGTTAAGAATGCGATGCCGGTCGATCGGGATGTTCTGGAGTTCTATGTGAAAACGCTCAAACGCCTCGCGCCGGACGCGACCTGGACCGGCGCTGGAATCGGCAAGGACCAACTGACCCTGATCGACTGGTCGTTGGAACTCGGCGGGCATATCCGTACGGGCTTGGAAGATAATATCCGGCTAGACAAGGATACGCTCGCGCCATCCAACGCGGCCCTGGTCAACCAGGCGGTCGAACGGTGCGACAAAGCGGGCCGCCGACCCGCGACGGCGCAAGAGGCGCGCACCCTCCTCAACCTCCCCGTCGCAGCGTAACGCACCGGCAAGCGGAGCCCATGCGCCTTTGAGTGAAAGGCGGTTGCTCGAATTGGCCATGGGGCCCGCCTTCACAATGGGCTGTATCGCTTCATTTTCCTATCGGTGAAGCCCGCCGATATCCACGCTGAACGCGATATCTTGGTCGATAGCCTTCACGATCGCGGCCGCCAATGGAACATCCTTGATCGGGAGCCTGCCGTCTCGGTCCAGCGAGTCCAGCGGCCGTTTCAAGGACTGTGCGACAAGCGAACCCTCGACGGTTTCGCCCATGAGCGGCCCTGTCATGGCCTCGGAATGAAGCAACCCTTCTCCGATCAACCGACCGAGCCGGCTGTTGCGTCCGGCTTGAGTCGTAACATGAAGATCGCCCAGCCCGGCAAGACCGAAGGCGGTTGCAGGGTCGCCGCCGGATGCTTCCACGATCTTCGCCAATTCGCTGACGGCCTGGTTGAACAGGCTGGCGGTCTCGTTGTTCAGGGCGGCGCCGTTAGGGGCCGGGTCGTGGTCAAGGCGGCCTCGCGGAGACGAGACCCCGATCGCGTAGAAATTTTTCAAGGCCGCGCAGATCTCCAGCCCGGTCAGATCTGTCGTCGAGGCCAGGTGATAGTAGTTGGTCGAAATCGCACCCGCCCATCGCGCGGCGAGCCCTGGTTCGTCAAACCCGATGATCGCCGACGTCTGTCGCCGAACCGCCAATTCGCCGGCGATGCACGGGCCGCCCACCGCGCCAATCGGCCCATGCTTGACGCCAGATCGCGCGAATGCGCGTTTCATCAGTGAGGGCAGGATCTCGATCCGGTCAGGGGTTTCGCCAATACCCTTTGTGAGCAGAACAATTGGCGGCGTTCCGCTCATGGCGCCGGTGAGCTGCTCGATGGCCCATGACGCGCCCGGCGTCGAGACGCCGACGACGACCAAATCGCAAGGGCGGGAGAAGACGTCGGACAAGGCGTCAAGCTGGTGCGCGGTCACGTTCGCGCCGACGTCGGCCTTCAGGCGCGGATGAGTCCGCGTCTGCTTGATTTCAGCGATGATTTCCTCATCGAGATGCGTGCCGACCAGATCCACCGCCATGCCTCTGTCCGACAAGGGGTTGGCGAAGGCCGTGCCCATCACGCCTGCGCCAAGGATTACAACGCGTGTCATCGTCTATGAATCCCTCGTCACACCGCCGCGGTCTCGGACTCGCTTTTCAAGAAGCCGTCCAACCCTGAATAGATCGGCGCCATGCGCTCATAGAGGCTCTGATAGACCTCAAAGAGCTCCCCATATCGTGCATGGGCCGCCGGGTTCGGATCGGACACGGTCACGATGTCCCCCGCCATCGCCGTGGTCGCTTGCTCGAAGGAATCGAACCACCCCGCGCCGATCGCCGCGCAGTTGCCCGCTCCGAGCGAGGACGCTTCCACAGTGCTTGATCGCGCAACAACCTTACCGGTCGCATTGGCGAAAATCTGACGCCATAGATCGGAGGCGGCGCCGCCCCCAATGGCGATATAGCGTTCGACCTTCTGGCCGAGCGCCTCTTCCACGGCCGACGTGCTGAGACGCTGCTCGAGCGCCAGACCTTCCATCAGAGCCCGGAACATATGAGCGCGCGTATGGGCCCCGGAAAGCCCGACAAACGCCCCCCGCGCGCTGTCGTTCCAATGGGGGTTCATGACACCCTGCCAATAGGGCAACATCAGCAGGCCCTGGCTTCCGACAGGAATATCGCCGGCGGCCTTCGAAAGCTGTGGCAACAGCTCTGACGGCGGTGACGGATCGTTTGCGCAGATCGTATCAAGGAACCAATTGATGATGAAGGTTCCCGCCTTGAGACAGGCTTCGTAGTAGTAGCCCTCGCCGGTCGGTCCGCCCATTGTGCGCCATGCCAGGGAATTGAGATAGTCCTTGCCATGGACCCCAGAGACCAGCGCCGTGCCGATATTCAGGTAGGCGGTTTCGGGCGTCAGCGCCGCGCAGCCGAGCCCCGCCAACTGCCCATCCCCACCGCCAGCGACCACCGGCGTTCCGGCGTTCAGGCCGGTTTCAGCGGCGGCGGCGGCCGTAAGCTCGCCCAAGATGGAACCCGGCGGACCGGTGTCCGGCAATCGGGTCGAGTCGACGCCGACCGCGGTCATGATTTCCGGCGACCATTGTTTAGCCTCTTGATCGAAGAGCCCAAGCGGATCGGCGCTGGCCCAGCTCGTCGCCCAGCGACCGGTCAAACGGAAGGTCAGGTATCCATGCACGTCCGAGAAGATCTCAGTGGCCGCATGCTGGGATGGCGCCGCACGCAGCATCCAATAGACGCGCATGACCGACGGCACGATATCGACAGGTTTGCCGGTGATCCGGTGAAAAGACGCGGTCCCATCCGGATCGGATCCCAGTTCAGAAGCAAGGTCGCCGACGAGACTGCGCGCCCGTTCGTCGAGCCATACCATAGCCGGGCGCACGGCGCGCCCGTCACGATTGAAAAATCCGATGGTCTCACGCTGATTGCTGATCGAGACCGCCTTGATTCTGCTCGGGTCAATCGCCGCGCAGACTTGTTGTAAAGCCGATGTCGTCGATTTCCACCAGTCATCCGGGTTTTGTTCATAGTGGTTTGGCTGCGGACTCGCCAACGGAATATCTGCGCGGCCCTCCGCGACGGCGTCGCCATCGGGCGTCCAAGCGATCGCCTTTGTCGCCGTGGTGGAGGAATCCAACCCGATTACGACATCGTCCATAGCCTATCCCTCACTCCCACACCTACAGAACGCGCCTTGCCAACGCCTCAAACCTCAGCCGCCGCCAGGTCATCCAGGACACCGCTGTCGCAGGCGATGTCGGCAAAGGAGAACCTGTCGCGCATTTCGTGAGCGTGTCGAACCGCCTCTCGGTAGAACGCGATCGGAACACCCAGCGATTGGGCCGTGATCGGCGCGCCGGAGGCCGACAGACACCCCTGGAGCTCGTCCACCGGAATCGCCATGGCGCGGCATTCCTCGCGAAGATCTGGCCAGATCATGCGGATCTTTTCATTGAACGCGTCCGCCGTCTCGGTATCGAACGCCTTTTTGCGATAAAGGGGCTCGCACTGCTCTGCGATGTCGGAGCCCATGCGCGCGGCCATGCCCTCGGGATCAACCTGCGTTGGGCGAACTTCGGGGGGCGAGTCACGATCCAGGAAGTGGCTTTGGACCCGGGCCATCGTCAGGCTCGCGACGCCGACTTGCTGTCCATGGACGGAACCCGGATGCCGATCACGCGCAAAACAGTCGATATAGTGAGAAATCTGGTGCTCCGCCATCGAACCATGGTTGCTGACGCCCGTCATGCTGACACCCAAGCCGCACAGCGTGAGCACGCGGAATAGCGTTCCAACCGCCTCAATGTCCCCCGTTGCAATGCCCGGCGCCAGTTCCATCAGCCGCACCTCGTCGGGGATTTCGATAATGTAGGGTTCGTGGCGAAACAGCGTACCCAGCATTCGGTGAGACATCCACCAGTCGATTTGAGCGACCGAGCGACAAAGGCAGTCGCCGAAACCCGCAGCGTTCAGCCAAGCGGGCGCCGCCGCACAGGTTTCCAGATCGACATAGAATCCCGATGGCGCTTGCGCCGGCAACGAAACCTTGAGGCCTGAATCCAGCGTCAGCGAGGCGGTCGTTGATGTGTAGCCATTCATCGATCCGGCCGTGCCGAAGATGCAATAGCCGCGCCCGTTCTGCATGGTGGCGTATTTCACCAAGTCATTGATTGTGCCCGACCCCACAGCTACGGCCGACTCGAAAGGCGCCAGCCGTTCGGTAAGATCGCGCACGGTCGGCATGTCCGCGTAAGGTTTGTCCAGCACGATTTCGGTCACCGGCCCCAGGTCACGGAGAGTCCGTGCAACACGTTCCCCCATGGCGCGGTGGGTGTTGTGGTCGGAGACGACGGCGAACGGAGGCTTGAAACCGCGCGACGCGACAAGTTCAGCCTCGCGTCCCCGCAGGCTCTCAGAGATCACAATCTGATCATAGGGCGCCGGTGGAAATCGTTTGCCGGTGAGTGGGTTCACCCACGTCCCCGCACAGATGTCGTCGATCAGCGCGGTCCATCTCGCGTCATCTGTCACAATGTCAGCCATTCCCCGCCCCATGCTCCATTGCGGTCAAAGGCGCCATTGCAGCGGCTTTGCATGCAGTAGCTGTGCATTTCACAAAATTGTCCCGGACTTAAACATCGGACGTCCAACCGCGCGCACGCGCACGCTCAGACCTCGATACGCTCGCCGCTTGCTTCGTCGAAGATGTGCATCTTCTCCGCGCTCATCGAAAACGCGATCTCCTCGCCGACAGGGGCGAAAGTCGCCCGGGGCGCCACGGCGACGAACTCAGAGCCGT
Source organism: Alphaproteobacteria bacterium (assembly GCA_030065235.1). Classification (GTDB taxonomy): domain Bacteria; phylum Pseudomonadota; class Alphaproteobacteria; order UBA8366; family Aestuariispiraceae; genus JASJDC01. The sequence goes on along the minus strand of JASJDC010000008.1, from coordinate 40,202 downwards.
CTATATCAAGATGAAACTGAATGTCGGCGCCGGTCTTTTCGGCGATCTGGAGCCGTCCCTTGATATGCCCGTCGGGATCAACGCGTACGTCGTTCGGGCGGACGCCACAGGTCACCTTTCGTCCAGCATGGGCCGCATAACCCTCGACCAAAGGAAGGTCCGTGCCATCGGCCCGAAACTGAGCCTGGCCGCCGTCAGAAATAATTTCTCCAGATAGGAAATTGATCTGCGGCGTCCCGATAAACTCGGCGACATAGCGGCAGTTCGGCCGGTCGTAGAGGTCGTCCGGCGAGCCTTCCTGAACGATGTTCCCGTCCTTCATCAGGACGATCTTGTCGGCCATTGTCATCGCTTCAATCTGGTCGTGGGTGACGTAAACCGTCGTCGCCTTCAATCGATCATGCAGTTGGCGGATCTCCACCCGCATGTGCGCGCGCAGCTTCGCGTCCAGGTTCGAGAGCGGTTCGTCGAAGAGAAACACCTTGGCGTCACGGACCATGGCCCGCCCCATAGCGACGCGCTGGCGCTGTCCGCCCGAAAGCTCAGACGGCTTGCGATCCAGAAGCTCGCTCAGGTTCAGAACCTTCGCTGCCTCCTCGACCCGTTGATTGATCTCCGCCTTTGATTTTTTGGCGACCTCAAGGCTGAACCCGATATTGTCGCGGACCTTCATAGTCGGATAGAGCGCATAATTCTGGAAAACCATGGCGATATCGCGGTCGCGGGGATGAACGTTGTTGACGACCTTCCCGTCGATCTTGATCTCACCGGCGGAAATTGTCTCGAGGCCTGCGGTCATCCGCAGCAATGTCGTCTTGCCACACCCGGAGGCGCCAAGAAGCACCACGAACGATCCCCGTTCGATATCCAGGGACAGGTTGTGCAACACTTCCACCGGCCCAAAGGATTTGCCGACCTTGTGGTATTCGACCGTCGCCATCGGGCTCGCCTTAGTATCTTTGCCGGGTTGGTGTCAGACAGATTTCCTGAACCAACGCTTTTTGCGGCAGATTGTACGCATTCAGAATCAGTTCGGCGCATATGTCGGCGCTAATACCGCCGCCGATTTTAACTTTGTTCGCTTTGTATTCGGCCAGCGTCTGCTCATCCAATACGCCGGTCAGCACCTCGGTCTCGATGACGCCGGGAGAGAGCACGATCACCCGCACATCGAAGTCCGACAGGAACTCGCGCAGCGACTCTGCGATACCGTGAACAAAATACTTCGTCCCGCAATAGACGGTATGATCGGGATAGACTTTGCGCCCGGCGATCGAGCTCATGATCACCAGCGTTCCACGCCGACGCTCCATCATGCCGTTCATGACCGATTTGACCGTATTCAAAACACCCTTGGTGTTGATGTCGATCATCTCGTCCCATTCTTCCGGCGGCTGGCGATCGATCTTGGCCAGTCGCGCGACGCCGGCATTTGCGAACATCATATCGACGGGGCCGTACTCCGCCTCCGCGCTCGCGACAGCCTCGTTGATTTGGTCGCGGTCGCGGACATCCACCTGCGCGCATATCGTGTTCGGCAAGCCCATCGCCTCCATCCGGTCGATCCGACGGGCCATCATCAGGACAGGGTGACCCGCCGCCGAAAACGCGCGCGCCGTCGCCTCGCCGATACCGGAACTGGCGCCGGTTACAGCGACAAGCTGTTTTTGGGACATGGGTGCTCTCTTTGTTGCGAGATGGCGCGGCGGCCGCCGCCGCCGCGCCAAATCTCATTCAGCCGCTGACGATCGCGTCGGTCGCCTGGGCGATATCGTCCATGGCTTCCTTGGCGGAACCGTACTCGCCGGCGAAATACTTGCCGAGACGCACCGGGATGGTGTCGTTCGCCAGTTCCGCCCATTCCGGCAGATCCGGCTCAGAGCCCATATCCATCGCGATCGTGTCGCGCACCACATCGAGGTGGCGGGTTGTGCCCGCGCCAACCCGACGGTTTGCGATGATCCTGGGATCGTCATAGACCGCCTCGCGGGTCGGACCGGTGCCGCCGCCGAGCGCCGTGATCAACACTTGCGTGTCGTAGGACGTGGCCCACTGCATGAAGATCCAGGCGGGGTCGGGGTTCTTGGAGTTCCGCGACACGGCGAGCGACGATCCGCCCTGGTGGCCGACGCCCGGTATTTCTCCGAAACCGGTCTGTTCGACGGTCCGCAACGCGTGTTTGGGCTGCGGGCAGCGCGCGGCTTCCATCAGACCCGAGACTTTGGTCGCCGAGGGGTCGTCGAAATAAGGGAAGAACTCGCCCCATGACATCATCGAGGCGGCGACACCCTGGGCCACGGATTGGCCCTGGCCGTCCCAGGTCCAGCCGGTGACGCCCGGAGGCATCGTTTTCCAGAGACGCGTCCAGTACTCCATCGCCTCGAGACCGGCGTCGTCATTGCCCGCGAATTTGCCGTTCGAGTCGAAGATCGAGCCGCCATGGCCCCAGAGCCACGCCGTCCAGTCGCATTCCAGTGAATAGTGGCCGGACTTCATCTGACCGGTGGCGCCATACATCTCAGGCCCCATCTCGTCGGTGATGGCCTTCGCCTGCTCATAGTATTCCTCGAGCGTCACCGGCGCCGTGAAGCCCATCTTGTCATAGATGTCCTTGCGATACTGCATGATGAAGATCGGAATATCGTAGGGTACGCCTACAAGCCGATCCTCATAGCGCGCGATTCCATCGACCAGGGCGGGCAGGAAGTCCTCGACGGCCCAGCCCGGCATGGCGAGATCCGGCTTGTCGGCGAGTTGCTCGCGCGGGTCGAACACGTCTCGGGACGTAAAGGCGGCCCAGGATTGGTCGATATAGTAGAGGTCGTAGGTTCCCAACTGCGAGGCGATATCCAGCGTCAGCTTTTGCAGAACCTGTTCGAGCGGCAGGACCTCGATCTCGACGGTCATGCCCGACGCTTCTTCGAAATACTGTTTCAACTGGCTGTTGATCGCATTCGACGGCGGCGTGGATTCGGTCGCCAGGCGCAGCGTCGTCCCACGGAAGGGCGCAGAGACCTCACGCACCCAGTCCAGGTCTTCTTTTGACGGCTCCAGCGAATTCTGGGCGAAGACCGGCTGGGGCCGCATCATACCAGCGCCGAGCACCCCGGCCCCAAGACCGAGCGCGGCGGCGTTCCGCAGGAAATTCCGCCGGCTCATCTTACCGCGCACATAATCGTCGACGATCTTGGCCCGGTAGAGCTTTTTATCACTATCTTTCATAACGTCCTCCCTTTCTGACAAGGTTGCATAGTTCACTGTTTCACCGAGCCGAGCGTCAGACCTCGGACAAGGTGCTTCTGGACCAGCATAATGAATATGAAGGCCGGAATCATGGCGGCGGCGCCAAGGGCGGCCATGTTGCCCCAGGCCGTGCCGGTTGATGTGACGAATGTCGAGGACACGACGGGAACGGTCTTCAGACCGGTCTGCGTCAATGTCAGCACGAAGAGGAACTCCGTCCAAGAGAAGATGAAGCACAGCACGGCGGTCGCCGACATGCCGCCCTTGACCATCGGCAGAACGATGCGCCGGAAAATAAGCCAGCGCGAGGCCCCATCGACCAACGCGCTTTCATCGATCTCTTTCGGAATATCGTCAAAAAAGCTTTTCATCAGCAGAACCGCCAAGGGCAAGTTCATCAGGGCGTGGATGAGGATCACGCCTGTATATGTGTCGAGCAAGGCGATGTCTTTGTAGATAAAGAAGACTGGGATCGCGACGGCGACCGGCGGCATCATCCTTGTGGACAGCACCCAGGCCACGAAATGGTGACGCCCGCGGAAATTCATGCGGCTGAGCGCATATCCGGCGAGCGTAGCGATGGAAACGGCCAGAGCCGTCGAGAAGACCGCGATGACGATGGAGTCCCACAATCGCGGGCCCATACGGAAATCTCCGCCGCCCGGCAGAACCTCTTGCTTGGTTCCGAAGTCGAAGCCGAGCGAGATGCCAAACACTTCTTCGAAGTTCTTCACAGTTGGCGAAAATGACCAAACCTTCGGCGGCCAGTTAAAAATCTCATTGCCTTCCTTGAAGGCCACCGTCAGCCAGTAATAGAGCGGAAAGGCGAAGATCGCGACGACGGTCCACCCAACGACGGTGCGAATGATGCGTGATGATCTGGATTGAACGATCATTACCAGCGGACCTTCGCGAGCCAGATGAAGAGATTGGCGATGACGAGAATGATCACAAGCGTGAACAGTGAGAGCGTCGCGCCATACCCCCATTTGATGAAGCTGAAGGTCTGCTGCCAGGAATAGAGCGACAGGGTGTAGGTCGACGTGCCCGGACCGCCGCTGGTCATGACGAAAACGTAGTCGAACATGCGAAACACGTCGATGCCGCGGATCAGAACGGCGACTGCGATGACCTTGCTCATCAAGGGCAGTGTGATGCGCCGGAACGTCATGACCGGTGAAGCTCCGTCCAACATCGCGGCTTCGTAGGGCTCCGGCGGCAGAGAACGCAGACCGGCGAGAAAGATCAGCACCATGAACGGCGTCCACTGCCAGATGTCCGCCAGCATGACGCCCCACAGCGCGGTCGAGCCCGTCGCCAGAATCGGCGTCGATTTGTCGAGGATGCCCAGGGAATCCAGCACGAAGGTCAGAACCCCGAATTCAGGGTCTTCGATCAGCAGAAACATCATGCCGACAATGGCCGGCGGCACCACCAACGTCATGGTGAGCACCGTTCGCAGCACGCCGAACCCAAACTCCTCAGCGTCCAGAAGAAGCGCGATCGCCATACCGAGAACCAGTTCGACCGTCAGGACGACGCCGAAATAAAACATGGTCGTCCACAGCGCTTCCCACATCCGAACGTCTGAGAAGAGCAGTCGCCAGTTCTCCCAGCCGACAAATTCGAGACGTCGCTTGAACGGCGCATATTCGTGGAAACTCAGCCAAATATTGTAGAAAAGCGGAATGATGGTGAACGCCACAAGCATGGCGATCAGGGGAAGCATCCATACCAATGGACGATCGGCCGACAAAACGCCGAGCTTCAACAGCTTCCCTCCCGCCCAGTTATCTGGTCGCGCTCTTTCCAAATTTATTGCAGCAGGACCACATCTGTGCAACAAATTTTTAGACATTGCACATAAGTGCGGACTTCGGATTGGGCCTATACCGATCCGGCCGAACGGCAGACTCGCAGGGCTCGTGCATGAACTTGGCTCGGAACCGCAGTATTCCGCGCGTCACGGCGGCAGACGAGACGATGGCGCGCGTCGCGCACCTCTACTACGTCCTCGGCCTAACACAGAGCGAGATCGCCGACCGGGTCAGCGTTACGCGTTTCAAGGTCAATCGCATACTGGCGCAGGCGCGCGCGCAGGGCATGGTGCGCATCGAGATAGACGTTCCCTTCCACGAACGTCTCAACCAGGAGAGCCGGCTCGTGGAGCGTTTCGGGCTCGAATCCGCCTTTGTCTGCCCCTCAGAATCCGTCCCCGACATCTCGCTTTCCGAGATTATTGGGCGCTATGCGGCCAATGTCGCCGCCAGCATGCTGTTTGACGGCGCCACGGTCGCAACCTCCTGGGGTGAGACATTGCACAGATTGGCGCAGTCGATCGACCCAAGCGCCGCGCGGAACCTGTCGGTCGTCTCAATGATCGGCTCGCTCGCTACACGCTCGAGCCAGGACAGGTTCGAGGCCGCCTCCGTGCTGGCCGAGCGGCTTGGCGCTGAATGCTTTTATCTGCCGGGTCCGATGTTGTGCGATTCAATTGCAGCCAAGGACGCCATCAACGCCCAGCCCGCCGCCCAAAAGGCGATGCAAATGGCAAAGTCGGCGGATATCGCGCTCTTGAGCATCGGCGGCGCCGGCATGAGCAGCATCCGCGCGGCGACAATCCTCTCTGATGACGCCTACCGCCGGGTCGTGGAAGCGGGCGCCATCGGTAATTTCTTGGGTCGCTTCATCGGCCCGACGGGCGCGCCGCTGGAGCATGAAATGAACACACGCTGCATCGGCATCGGCCCCGAAGACATCGACGATATTCCATGCCGCATCTTATGCGCAGGCGGCGCGGCGAAGGTCGCCGCGGTCCGAGCGGTCTTGAAGAGAGGTAAAGTCACAACGCTCGTGACCGATTCGATGACCGCAGAAGGATTGCTAGCTCCGGCCGCCTGAACAGCAACAGCCCACCATGTATGAGGCGCTCTTTCTTCGTAAGCGCGTGATGTCGTGTATATATTCTGGTTGCGGGGCAGGAGATGAACCCACGGTTTTCAGGATATGAACTGTAGCGCATGTCCGCCTCGGCCTCCGCACAGCGCCCACCGCACTAAATCATTGATAATCAATAATCTTTGGATTAACCCTTGGCTCCCGTGAACGGAAGGGCTGCGCTGGGCTCTCAGGACGCGTAGCCAAGCCGGCGCGTCCTTTAGGAGCAGGCAGTCGGCAGAGTCTTGCGAGAGGGCCGTCTATAGGCGTCGTCGACCGTCCGAGACGACCCACGCATTTGCCCGCTTCGAGCCAAAAGCCGACGCTTCGAAGCGGCAATATGGGCGCAGGGTCGCTGATAGTGGGCCTGTCGGGGCGCGCGGTTGGAAAGGATGCTCAAATGTGCGGGTTTGTCTGTCTTTGGCGTGTGGGTAGCGAGGATCTTGCCGGGCGCATGATCCGGCAGATTTCTCATCGGGGTCCCGATGCGCTTGCGGTGGCGCGGCTGCCCGACTCGCCGGTGGTCATGGCCCACTGCCGGCTATCGATCATCGGCACGGAAGACGGTGCGCAGCCGATTCATCAGACGGACGACCTTCTGGTGGTCAACGGCGAGATCTACAATCACGAGGATCTGCGAGCGATCCTGGGCGAAAGCGCGTTCGAGACCGCCAGCGATAGCGAGACGATTCTGCATCTTTTTCGGTCTGGCGCGAGCCGCTGGATCAGCCGGCTCGACGGCATGTTCGCCTTCGTGCTCGCGACGCGCGACCGGATCATCGCCGCGCGCGACCCGCTGGGGATCAAGCCGCTCTATATGGCGCGGCTGGGCGAAGGCGTCGCGTTCGCCTCCGAACTGAAAGCCTTCGATGGCGTCCCCGTGGAATCGGTCGAGTTCGTCCCGCCCGGCGGCCTTTACGACACACGAGACGGCTGGCGTCAGTGGTACCGGACGCCCCATGGCGCTGCCGAAGCCGAGGAGGGGCTCGACATTGAGCATACCGCCAAAGAGTTGCGGCTGGTCCTTGAAGAGGCCGTGGCGAAATGGATGGTGGCCGATGTCGAGGTGGGCTCGTTCCTCTCGGGCGGGCTCGACAGTTCCATCATCGCCGCCATTGCGCAGAAGGTGCGCCAGGATACCGGACGCGGCCCGCTTAAGACCTTCGCCGTGGGCCTCGAAGGCGCGCCCGATCTCGCGGCGGCGCGCGCCGTCGCCGAGCATATCGGCTCAAACCATCGAGAGCACGTCTTCACCGCCAAAGCTCTCGCCGAAGCGCTGCCGCATGTCATCTACCACCTGGAGTCAGCAGATGTGGATCTCGTGCGCAGCGCCATTCCGACGCTTTTCGCCGCCCGGCTCGCGCGCGCCGACGTCAAGGCTGTTCTAACCGGAGAAGGCGCCGACGAGCTCTTCGCCGGCTACGCCTATCACCACGACTATGTGGACGATCCACGCGCACTGGCGGATGAACTGACGCGCTCGCTTGGCACGATGCACAACATCAACCTGCAGCGCGTCGACCGGATCACCATGTCCGAGAGCCTGGAGGCGCGGACACCCTTCCTCGATCGAGAGCTGATCGACTTCGCCCAATCCATACCTGCGGAACTGAAGCTGCGTCGAACCGATCCCGCGGCTGTGGAGTCGACCGGACCGACCACCGAGAAGTGGATCCTGCGCAAGGCCTGCGCCGATCTTTTGCCGAACGACCTCGTGTGGCGGAAGAAGGCGCAATTCGACGAAGGGTCTGGTACGGTAGAGGCGCTGCAAGCGGCGTTGCGCACGTTGCAGGGCTCCGACGCCCCCGTCAGCCGGGACGCGGAAGCCGCGCTCTATGAGCGAATCCTGCGCGACCGGTTCGTAGACGCCGAACGCATCCTCGAGAATGCCGGAAGCTGGATTGACGAGCGCGTAGCCTTATGATCCCGCAGGCGGGAGAGTTTTCATGAACCGGTTTCTCACCGTCGGCGCGGCGCAAATCTCTTCCGAGACCAGCGATCTCAAGGCCAATTTCGCCAAGCACTACGAATATGTGGATCGTGCGGCGGCGTTGGGCGTTGAGTTGCTCGTTTTTCCGGAACTGTCGCTGGTGGGCCACTATGGGGCCGAAGCGCTACTCAACATCGTTATGACGCGCGACGATCCGCGACTGATCGAACTCAGCCGCGCGGCGGGCGACATGGAAATCATCGTCGGGTTCGTCGAGGAAGCGCGCGGCGCGCAGTTCTACAACGCCGCCGCCGCCTATCAAAACGGCCGGCTGCGCTATATCCACCGCAAGATCAACCTGCCCTCTTACGGACGTCTGATCGAGACCAAATACTACGCCCACGGTCGGTTCGTGGACACGCACCTCATCACCGAGGATTGGGTCTTGGGCCTTCTGATTTGCGCCGATCTCTACAACCCGGCGCTGGCGCATCTCGCCTTCCTGCATGGCGCCACGCTCCTGACGGCGCCCATATCGAGCGGACGCGAGGCGGTGGGCGAGGAGTTCGACAATCCGCTTTCCTGGGCCACAACGATCCAGTTCTACGCCATGATGTACGGCGCGCCTGTGGTTATGACGAACCGCGTCGGGCGCGAAGGCGATCTGGACTTCTGGGGCGGTTCGCGGATCCTGGACCCATTCGGTCGCGTGCTCGCGCAAGGCGGATTAAGGGAAGAATTGATCACGGCGCGTCTCGACTATGCCGACACGCGCAAGGCGCGCGCGCTCCTGCCGACCGTGCGCGACAGCAACCTGGCCCTCGTACAGCGGGAAACCAACCGCCTCATCGACCGCCTCGGCGTGCCCGACGTTGTGCGCGACGACGACGAAACACTCGACCCTAGCCGCTGAAGAATGGCTTCCAAAGGAATCGCTTTGCGACAGACAGGGGAGAGCCCACGAATCGCGACACCGCGCGCCTCAAGCTGTTCAGAATCCGTTCCGCCAGCGCCTTGTTCAGATCGCCGAGTAATCCGTCCTTGGAAAAACCCGCGTTCGGATCACGGTCGCCCAGCAACTCATCAAATACCTGCTTTGAGATGGCCATGCGATGATCCACCTTCTTTCGTCATCATGGCCCCAGGCACAGAATTCTGGATAGTCCCGGGTCGCCGCTTCCTTCACCCTGGCGGTAGCGGCCTATAAACTGGTCCGTTTGCCCAAGCTGTTGGCGGTCTCCACATGAAGAACGGCGTGAACAATGCCGTCATTGGAAAATGGCGCATCACTGAGGCCGACCTTTGGGATCGCCGCTACCTTGACCTCGTTGAACCGGCTTATATCGCTTTCGGCGACCAAGGATACGGCGATTTCGCATTCGGATGCGTCACCGGAGGCATGGAATGCGAATATAGCCCCAGTATCATCTTCTTCACCTGGGACGGCTTGGATGAAATGGATGAAGTCTCAGGTGACGGTTCCGCAGAAATCAGCGACGACCGAACCCTCGAAATCGAAATCCGTTTCCGATACGGCGAGGAAGCTATCCTAAAAGCTAGAAAATGGTGAGTTTTTCAGAAGTCTGCTAGACTCGGTACTCGCAAGCGAAAACTACTCACATGAAGAAGCGTTGTGCAGGAATATGTCCGCACTGGCAACTGACCCCACGGGGCCACAAGGCATACGGTACCCGCTTCCCTAGCAGAACGGTTGTCGCAATTGACCACGACTACTATGGGGATGACCTGGATTCTTAAGGGCGCCGGCCAGCCACGTGCTGAACAAGATCGACGAAGTCGTTCGCAAAACGCTTAACCGGGTCGGCGCTTGATTTGGGTACGGCGACGATACCAGCCGCAAGGGGTGACGGTTGTTGCCAAGCTTGGCCCAGCGCGTCCGCAAGCGCGGTGGCGCTTGTGCGATCGAAGAAGCGAGCAATGCCCAAAGCCTGTTCCTTGTGTACGGGCAAATCCGACAATACCATCGGCACCTTGAGAGCCCGAGCTTCTTCAACGGTGGTGCTCCAACCCTCGAAGAGCGAGGGGTTCAGAAGCGCAATGCCGCCTACCATCACAGGCGCTATGTGCTCATATGGGATTAGACCCAGTAGACGGAACTGTTGCTTTAAGTTAGCTGCCGCGAGGCCCGAGAGAACCCGTTGGAAGTAGTCTGGCTGATGCGGATCTCGTTGATTGCCCGAAGCCACAACGACGATCTCAGGGTAGCGCTCCTTCAGCAAAGACAGCGCTTCGATTACCAATAGATGATTCTTATGCCGCCAGAACTGACTGGGCAGATAAAAATAGCGCTCGGGCAAATCATAAAGCTCTCGCACCCTGCGCACCTCGTCCGTGTTAGGTCGATGCTCAGAAGGCACAGCGAATCTTATAACATGGGTTCGCCCGGCGGTTGCGGGGTAGTAGCGTTCGCAGGCGGCTCGAGAATCGTTACTGCTGAGCATGATGGCCCGGCCTGCGGCGATCTGGGCTCGAAATCCGATCTCGCGTTTCCACCAAGCTGCACGTGGAAACAGGTGAGGCAACTCACGATGCTGGAGGTCTGGGAACCAGGCAATGGCGGGAATGCCGAGACGCCAGCCATAGAACTGTGCGTTTTCGAACACCACGTCAATGCGATGTTCATTGAACATGCGTCGGGTTGCCGGGTCAGATCCAAGCACAAGGCTACGCAGCAGAGAAGCATTCCGACGCATGCCATTCATCTGGGGCGATGTGACGATCTCGACATCTCCAATAGATTGAAATGGGGCAGCGTCCTGTGGATCGACATCGTCACCGAAGAACAGCACTGGATGAAGCGCCCCAGGTCGGCGCTGGGTGATCACGCGCAGCAGGTTAAGCAGATAATTATAGCCGCTCGTCCAGTTTTACGATCTATAATCGTAAAAGCGACACGAGTCATGTTGTTGCACGGTAAACGGGTGGAACCAGTCGACGAATGCTCCCACGCCGACCGACAGCGGTACGCTAGATGAGAAACCCATGCGTGATAGGCGTGCAGGATCGGCCACTAGACTAAAGGGGTCCCCCTGTCGCGACTCACCTGAGAAACGCAAGGCCGGTTTCACGCCGTCGCTTGAGAGCTCGTGCTAAGCGTCGATCACGGTCAGCGCGATGGTCTGTACGGATGTGCCTACGCCAGTGCCGATGTTGATAGCCTGACTGCGCAAAGCCGGGTCGCTGTCGAAGGCGATCTGCGTTAGCGCCGCCACGACATCGCTTACGTGAATCCAATCGCGTAACTCCTGGCCAGTGCCACCGAGCACCAATGGCGATTCGCCAGAGGTAAGACGACTGCATATGTCCCACAACAGCTGCTTCTTGAGCTCTGGGCCGTACACCGAAAACAGCCGCGTAACGCGGAAGTCAAGCCGGTAACTGTCCGCATGCGAACGGCATAGCGACTCCATCATGCGTTTATGGTGACCGTAGGGTGAGGATGGCATGCCGGCCGTGTCCTCTGCGATAGGGCCACGGGCGCCCGAGCCATAAACGGCAGCACTAGATACAGCGATTAATCGCACAGTTGGCGAGTCAAGCCGGATCCACTCGAGCAGCTCTCCCGTGCTGGCCACAGTGCGGAAGAAGTCCTCCCGGGGATTGGCGATCGAGGCGGCCACAGTAGATCCACCCGCCAGGTGAAAAACCAACTCGGGCTCGTGGCGCGCTTGAAGCGAACGAAGATTTGCGGAGTGTACGTCGCCGTTGACCCAGTCGTCCACGCCCCAGCGGGAGGCCTCGGCCTCGGGCCAAACGCCATGTCCAAGTCCGCTCACGGCGTGCCCTTCCGCCGCCAGATGCTTAGCGAGGTGTTTGCCAATGAAGCCATGGGCTCCGGCAATCAGAATTCGCGCCATGGCTACTCAGGGGTGCGGTTAGCGACAAACGAGTAGAGGCGCCCGGGCCGATTGTCCAGACGCGTCAGGGCTGGTCGCACCAGCGACCAGATAGCCGGGACACCGATTGCAGCCGCCACTATGGCATCGGCGCCAAATAGCCCACGGGTAACTCGGTTAGCAATTTCAAATTGCAGCGCCTTAAGGCTGCGAGGCGCGAAGTTGACGGCGCTCTCTAATGGCCCAAGCGTCTGCTCCATTAGAAAGCCCGCCGCCCGAATAGCGCCTTCGTACTGCGCCAGCTGGAAGGCGTGCTCCCCTCCATAAAGGTGGTGCAATGGATGGTTTTGCAGGAAGGCCCCCAGATCCTCTGCGTGCGAGATGACGTGCTCACGAACCGCGAGCAACCGGCCGCCGGGCTTCAAGACCCTGAAGAACTCGCCACAGGCGGCACTCAGGTCGCGGGTGTGATGCAAAACAGCGCGAGCGAACACCAAGTCAAAGCTGTGATCAGGGAAGGGCAGCGTTTCGGAAAATTCTTGCGTCACCTCAATGGGCAGGCGGCTATGGACAGCCAGCGAGCGGATGGCGTCTGCGCCCACCAAAGCGCTGGCGTCCGGCTCCAGCGCTGTGACTTGGTAGCCCTCGTGTGCGAGGGCGTAGCTCGCAATGCCACGACCCGCACCCACGTCCAATGCCCGCCCACGTGTCTCCGGCAGTAGAAGGCGAATTGCCGCCCACTCCTCACTTTGTCGGTAACGCTCAGCGGCGTCGGGCAGGGGGTCGTCATAGTAGGCCGCCAATACCAGCTCGCGCTGGTCAGGTTGACCCCGTAGCCATTGTACGGCCTGCTCCCAACTAGCGAACTTGGAAGCATTCAATTCACTCGACATGGCCGGCATTTTCCTTAATCCTCTTTACAACCTTGGCTGGGTTGCTGACTACAGATGTATAGGCCTCGACGTTCTTAGTTCCGACAGCGCCTGCGCCAACCATGGCGCCTTCACCAATTTCCACCCCCTTCAAAACCGTTGCTTTCAAGCCGACCTATACTTTGTCGCGAATGACCACAGGCCATACGGCAACATGAGACCATTCCTTTTTTGCCGTGGGCCCATTCAACCACATCGTTTTTCCTGTGCTCGCACTCAAGGGCATGAGAGTTGTGGTCGACTACTCTGACACCTCATGAAATTATCACATCATTGCCGATGGTAATTTGTTCGCGACAAACAAGTTGGCTTGCCCCGATGAAGCAGCGATCACCGATCTCGACTCTTCCCGTGGAACCGTCGAAAGCAATACGGCAGTTGATGATACATTGGTCGCCGATCACAAGTTGACCCGCCGATTGGCCAATCAGCCCGAGCCAACGTACTTGTGTGCCTTGCCCGGAGGTCACCTGTATTTGCTGCTTCACCACCCATGAAGCCAGTGCATGCGGAACCCGGCGCAGGAGGGATCTCATGTTTTCTCCACCAACTTAACGAAGGCGGCCCATTGGTCCGACTTGGAGTAAGCTGTCTTCATCAAATGATGGGCGTTGAGTGCAATCTGGGAGCGGGTCTTTTCATCTTTAAGCAAGGCGCGAATGTGCTGAACCGCGTCAGCCGGGGACGTGTACGAGACCATATTCTGGCGGTCGATCATTCCTGCCGGGTAATGACCTGCATCGCTCATCATCAGGGCGCCGCAACCCATGGCTTCGAAACATCTCATGTTGCCCCTGTCATTGCCTGCCATGTCGATGGCCCCGTTCAATACGATTTTGGCAGATCCCAACGCTTCATAGAGGTCTAGACCGAATACTGGTTCTTTCGCAATCGCCCGGATGGATGCGGGACGTCTGTGCCGCCTTAGAGGCGGAAACACACCGACCGGCGATTCGGCCAGACGCGTCGTTCTCGAGCTAATGAGGTGAAATCTCATCTCGCACTCGTTGGCAAGTCCCGCCACGGCTTCCAGCAAGCCAGCGCGCTGGCTGTGGTGTCTGGAGTAACTGCCGACAAACACCACGTCAACGGGCCGATCGCACCGCGCTGCGAACACGTCCATTGCGTCATCGTGGGCCGGTGAGAAGTAGGCAGCCCGCCACCCATTATCTTGATAAGACTTCAGAATGCTAGGGAAATTACACAAAACCAAATCATAGGCGCCGAAATCGGCGCCGGGCGAAGGCGCGGCTCGCCACGCGAAGCTCCGCTTTACGCATCCGGGCAGTCTACGAATGAAGCCGCTACCATAGCGCATAGGGTCAAGGTTGTAGAAGACTTCTGTCCGGTGCTCCTCAATCTGCGCCAGCAGGATTGACTCCAACGATTGCCCTTCCTGTATGCCGTTTTCTTTTGCCCACAGCCGTTGCGCTGCTTCGTCATCTCCGTTAGTTAAAAACGCCTTGGGGTTGCTCTCCAGAACAGGCTTTAGAATATGGGCTGCGCCATATCTGTCGGCGACAAAAATAGACATCCAATCCGAGAACGTGCTTGTCCCTCGCCGTAAGTTTCTTAGCCTCTTACGGTACGATGGATAAACACCGGAATTCTGAAATATTCTCATAGTACAGCAAGCGTACTTGAACCTAGGATTGAGTTTCTAAATTCGCCCTGAGGACACTGTCCTGGGAGTAATAGCGCCGGATGCTAGCAATAGGGTCAATGTGGTCCAGAGCTGGGCGTACGCATAAAGGGACCCGGAGAATTGGCCCCCTACGAGGGCCTGAAAGAACAGCAAGGGCACCATGTACTCCCCATGTCGTATACGCCCCCACGCCCGGTAACTTGACATCAAAAGCAGCACAAGAAAAATGCCGCCGCCGACAATTCCTAGATTCTGGAAAGCCTCGAGTATGAGGTTGTGAGGATAGTGGCCCTCATTAGCGACCCAGTTGGACGCCCCAAAAACCAAGTTATTTAAAAAGGTTGTCGACGAGGACTTGAGGAGTTCCAGCCGCTCGTCGCTCGCCTTGTCTGAAAGCGCCACGCGATCTTGCTTTGTCTCTTCCAGTCCGATCCGGCGTTCCTGAATAACATCGTCACTCAGTCCACGTTGCAATGAACTTTGCGTAATGAGATGATCCATGGGGAGCGGGTATATTATAAGCAGGCATGCCACGCCCATAGTAGCCAGAGTTATCGCTCGACTGACCAAAGCCTCGCGGCCACTCCAAGGCGCAGCAAATACTAGAATCGTCAGAGTTGCAACCAGGGATACAAATGGACCGCGGGAACCCGCATAGCTCATACTCGCCAAGCCTAAGCTGATCAAGGCCAACAGCACCAGCGAGTTTCCGCGGTCAGACTGCATACGCCACGCTACTGTCGCCAGAAGTAAACTGACAGAGACATGTCCCAAGGTAATGGGGTTGATAGTGACTGTGGAAAGTCTCCCCGCAATAAATGTCTGACTGTTCGCGCCGAACCAGCCTAGATATTCTGCAGCGATGGCGAAAACCAATATACCAGCCGCAAGCCAAATGATCAGTACCCTTGCCTGCCGCTCAATTCCTCCTAAGTCACACTTTAAGAATGCAAGAACGGGCAAAGCCACTGCCAAGCAGAAGAAAGCCATTTCATAAATGGCGCCGGGATAGCCTTCAAACACATTGCTACTTAGGCGTACGGAGTATAGCGCCAACCATACCACTAACACCCAGGACCATCGGTTAAGCGGTCGGCTACGCCAGACGAGCACGGCCACCATCAACGCCAGCAGCGCAACGACGGCACGAAACGGAACCGAGGTCCAGCGACTTGGCCAATCCATTGTCGCGGCGATGAGGCCCGCTACAGGATATCCTACGACACAAAACGCCAACAGCAGAGACGCAAGCCATGTGAGCCTTGTTTGCAGTAGATTTATCATCCAACCGTCCCGGGACTTGGCCACAGGCTCTGCAGCAGGATTGAGACCCCGAAAAACAGACCGGTAGCTATAATCAGAAGGCGAATCAGTACTGTGCGATCAAATCCTGCTACCCAATAAGTCAGAAAAACAAAGAACAGGTAGTTCAGCGTCAGTATTGCCGACTGTGCGATCACCGCCCAGTACAGCCCCGCTCCTGAAATCAAAACAAGCGCCAAAGCAAACGTTGAGGTCACGCCGCTCAACATTTCGGTCCACAGGTTCAGATGCTGGCGCCCAGCGGCATCCATTAGTCGATCCATCCAATTGCTTAAGGCAAACGCCAGCGCAGGATATGACATTGCCGCAAGTAGTGGGCCAATGGCCCGCCAACGCTCACCCAAGAGAAAGCCAAAAAAGTCTTCGGGGCGGTGTGACAGGAACGCCAACAAAGGCGCCCCAAATAGCACCAACAGAGTCATTATCCTTCGGACAGGACCTTCGAGAGACGATAAACCATGCTCGGCAGCGGCATGAAATAGTACCGGTCGGATCGCGCTTCCGCTCAAGCCGGCGGGTGCACCGGCGAGGCGCTGCGCCTGACTGTATAAGCCCAATTCCTTGCCAGTAACCCATGGGCTGATTAGAAGTATAGGAACACGGTCGCGGATGGCGCCAAACATTGTGTATGGCAAAGAGTACTGTACGAAACGCCTATGTCTCCAAGCAGCGATGCGTATACGGTGTGCGCATTCGGTGAGCCAAGCCGGACGAAGAGCGCCTCGCAAGCCGCTCAGCATCAGCACCATGAGCGCCACGAACTGCCCGCCGACGCTGCCAACCAGAAGCCAGAAACTTCCCCCCGCCTCGACCATGGCGCCGTAGAATTGGATTATGTTCATGACGCCCGCGTTGCTAAGTTGGCCGGCGGAGATGATCAGAAATGCCCCATGGCGCAAATGCCAGCTGTTCCAGACCTGATTAAGCACGAACAAGAGCAGCCAAGCACCGATCAAGTACGCCGAGCCGGAAACCCAGCCTTCTTGGGATAGCCAGCCGGAATGGTGGGCAACGAACATTCCCATCGCGGCACACAAAAAAACCGTTAGCGAGACAAAAAGCGTAAGCCAAAAAAGCGCGCTGGCGTCTAGCGAATCACGCTCTACCACCACAGCCAGATCGTAGCGCAGTGTGGATATGGCGCCTAAGAAAATCACGAATGCAAGGCTCAGCGCCCAAGGCGCAAAATCAGCAGGCGTGTAAAGTCGTGTCAGGAATGGCAAACAGATCAGCGAAATGATCTGTGCACCTGCCGTCCCCAAGCCGGCACTGACATACAAACGTAGCTTCAAGGAACCACCGCCTTCGATCTCATTGTTCCGATTTGCCGCGAGCACCAGTTCGTCTCAAGCCCTCGATCATTTCTCGGAATACTAACCGCTCAACTGTGACCTGCCGTTCGAATGCGGCTCTCTCCAGGCCCAATCCCGCAAGTGAAATATCGCCCACCGGAAGGCCGTAGCGTAGGCGCTGTAGCGCTGTCAACGCCGGCTGAAGACCGATCTGCTTCGCCAGTTGGAACGCGACTCACTTGTGACGAGCAGCCGTGGCGTGCCCAGGTCGTTTAGCCACATCGTGATCTTGCCGCCGCCGTTCCGGATCACCTACGCGCAACCGCGACGTAGGCGAAAGCCGTACTGCTGGTCGATGACGAGTGGAGAGAGGTCATACATAGATTCACCCCGCAGTCCAGAGGCAAAGCAGTCCAAAGGCAAAGCAACCCAGCCGAAAGGCGGTCATAGACGGAAGTGTCCTCTTAAACACGTAAAAAGTAAAGAGCGTCGGCAAGGCGCCCACCAAGAAATGCTCTCGTCACGTCGGCTCCAAGACGTCGAATATGGACTGAAGAGACAAATGTAAGCTAGAGAGATTCTGCTGCATCACCAGAACGATTGCCCGAACAACCGGCGCTACCCCAAACACTTCAGGCAACATGCTCACGAACATCATGGCTAGGAGGCCGTAGGCATCATGTGAAGATCGGCGTTGAGCAAAGACAACAGTCGCAGGCGCGTTCGGATGCTTGGAGCTATCGCACACTTCGGAAACGGCGCAGCAGGCGCTTGACGCCGGCGCCCATTCGATACAGGCATGCGCGCGACCGCATCGGTGCAACAATTACATATACCCTCCTCATCGAAGACGATTTGCGGGTTGCTACTATCCATGACGCAGCGCGAGCAGATGCGCGCGCTCGTCATGGCCGTCCCTCCAGTGGAAGGCAGACGGCTGCCATGTCCTGAGTAGTGGGGTAAGTGATCAGCACCGCCCGCAGGGGGCCGTAAAAGATGAACGCGCTGCCCGAAGCCACGGCGGAAGCTCCCGCCATCAGACCTTGGCACAGATGGTGGTGGCTCCCAGCGCCGCCCAGGGCAATGACCGGAACATTCACGGCGGCGGACATGCGGGATACAATTTCCAAATCGTATCCTTGACGGGACCATCCCGATCAATGTCGTTGAGCAGAATTTCGCCCACGCCGGCGTCGGTTAAGCGATGCGCATATTCGTATGGATCCCCGAGGACAACCGGCTGGCCATTTAAGGTGCGAACTTCCAAACCACGACCCTGGCGGGCGACGTCTACCGAAGCGACCACAGCCTGAGAGCCGAAGTGTCGCGCCATTTCGCCGATGAATTGGCCATTAGGGGCGTTGTTTCCGATCACCAGCTTCTCTACGCCGGATTTGATTAGAGATTCACTCATTTGAAGTGACTCGACGCCGCCGCCATAAGCCAACGGCATGAAGCATTCCGAGGCTAGTTCCGTGACGAATCCGACGTCGGGAGCACGGCCGTCGGCCGTGGCGTCGATGTCGAGCAGGCAGATCTCGTCGACTTCTTTTTCATTGAAGAGGCGGATGACATTGAAGGGATCGCCAACGTAGGTGCGCTCTCCGAAACGTACAGTCTTGACCAATCTAAAAGAACGGTCCAACAGCAGAATGGGAATCAAGCGCGCCCACATTCAACGCCACTCCGCGAAAGCCTTTAGCAGCATCATGTCATATCGGTGGCTCTTCTCGGGGTGGAATTGAACCCCGTGGATGTGTCCGTTAGAGACGGCGCAGCAAAAAGGTTCGCCGTACTCACAGGTGGCCGCGATATCTCCCGGGTCATCGCAATGCATGTGATATCTGTGCACGAATTAAAAGCGCGGAGCCTCGTCACTGTGTACGAACAAGAGATTTCCAGGTCTTGGTTGCACAGCACTCCATCCAACATGGGGGATCTTCAGTCCATGGCGAGCGGCGCCACTCAGACGCACGGTGTCGGCGGCGATCCAACCCAGGCCGGTCTCCCCGTGACCTTCTTCGCTGCGACGGCCCAACAACTGCATGCCCAGGCACACCCCCAGCACAGGCGTTTTGCGCTTGAGCACGACCTCCTCCCGTACCGGGATCAATTGGCTTGACCTAAGATTGAGCATGGCGCGATCGAAGGCTCCCACACCAGGGAGGATGAGTTTGGACGCTTTGGCGATGGTTTCCGGTCCCGCACCAACTTCTGCTTCGAATGCTCGGAATTCGGGCATGTTGACGATGACGCCAAGATTGCCCATCCCATAATCGACGACCACTATCATGCTGCTTCCTCAATTAGATTAACTGTTCGCATGCTTGGATCACGGCCTGCGCCACACGGCTCTGCTGTTCAGGGGCGAGTTCGGGATAGACGGGCAGCGATAGAATTCCCGACTGGTTGCGCCACGCATTCGGGAAATCTGCAGATACGTGCCCAAGCCGCTTGTAGGCTGGAAGGAACGGTAGAGCCACCGGATAGTTGATCCCCGTCTGAATGCCATGCTCAGACAGCATACTCTTCAGTTCGTCCCGGCGCTCATGGCGTACAGAGTAGGTATGGTACACGTGCTCCGTTCCGTCGAGACGTTGCGGAGTTGACGAGCCCTTAGCCCGTACCAGCATGGAATCATGAACTGCGGCCTTCGATTGGCGGGCGCGCGTCCATTTAGGCAGGTGGCGTAGCTTGACCGAAAGGATGGCCGCCTGAAGTCCGTCGAGGCGGCTATTGATGCCTTCAATTTGGTGGTCGCCTTTGCGCAGCCCGCCATGGCGCGCGAACATGGCCATGCGTCTAGCCAACTTCGGATCTGCAGTAGTGACGGCGCCAGCGTCCCCCATCGCCCCTAGGTTCTTGCTTGGGTAGAAGGAGAAAGTCGCCGCCTATCCGAAGGTCCCGACCATCCGCCCTTTGTGTCGGGCCAGATGCGCTTGGGAACAGTCTTCTATGACCCATAGCCCGTTGTTTTGGGCGATAAGCATGATCGCGTCCATGTCCGCAGGCTGCCCATTGAGGTGCACGGCGATGACGCCAATGGTTCGAGGCGTAATCTTGGCCTCAATTTGGGTTGCATCGATATTGAAACTGTCGCGCTCGGTATCACAGAAAACGACTTGGCCGCCTGCTTGAGTGATGGTTTCGGAAGTGGCAATCCAGGAATGTGCGGTCGTAATAACTTCGTCCCCGGACTGGACGCCAAAGGCATGCATGGCGATGTAAAGGGCGTCTGTCCCATTGCCACAGGATACGCAGTGGGGCGCGCCCATGGCTTCAGCGAACTCCGCCTCAAAACGCTCCACGTATGGTCCACGGATGTAGGCGGACCCGCGTATGACCGCTGCTATGGCGTCATCAATCTCCTGCTTGATGCTCTGATACTGAGAGTGCAGGTCGGCAAAGGGGATACCACGCATGGCTTTGTATATTCAGTTAAGACGTGCGTGCGACGGTTGATGGGGCTGCCTCACTCTTCTCCTCTCTATCTAAGCATTCGGGCCGGGTTGCCGGCATAGCGCCCAGGTACGGTTATTGGGCGGGTCACCACCGCTCCGGCGCCGATGATTGCGTCGTCACAGATTTCAACCGGAAGAATAGTCGCATTGGAGCCAATGGAGACCCGGTTGCCGACGCTTGTGCAGCGCCACAAGTCCTTCCGCCCTCCCGATACTCCACCAGTCGCAAACGTATCATTGATGAACATCACGCCATGGCCGATGAAACAGTCATCGCCGATGCTCACCAGTTCGCATATGAAGCTGTGCGATTGAACCCGTGTCCGCGCACCGATACGCACGTCTTTTTGTATCTCAACAAATGGCCCTATGAAGCAGCTATCTTCAATCCGGCAACCATACAGATTGACCGGCTGGACCACCCTCACGCCAGCGCCGAAAACGACGTCGCGTATGCCACACTCAAGCACCTGCGGCAGATGCTCAGGCACTACTCCCTCCACCAAGCCGGCAACGCTTCGGAATGAAGCGGAGTGGCACTTCACGCCCCGTCTCGATCGACTCATAGATGGCGCTGATCAGTTCGACGCTGCGGCGCCCCTCCAACCCGTCGACCAATTGCTCCCTACCGCTCTGTAGACATTCTAGTACGTGCTCGTAGTAGGCCTGATGGCCAAACCCATAGACATTAGGCGGGTTAACCGAGTAAGATTGCACCACATCGGCATCGTCAGGCTCCGGTTCGGCAAAAGACCAAGTCTTCATCTGATTGACCGCAAAGCCGCCGATTTCGACGGCGCCACGCTCGCCAAGTATGGAGATGGAACCCTCGAGATCCTTAGGCCGGGTCGCCGTCGTCGCCTCAATACAGCCCAGTGCGCCGTTGCGGAACTTGAGCACCGCGATCGCCGTGTCCTCGGGCTCAATGTCCACTAGCGCCGTCGCGCTCTTGGCGAACACCGACTCGATATCACCCATCATCCATTCGAGCAAATCAACGTGATGGCTGGCCTGATTGGTCAACACGCCGCCGTCCAACGCCCAGGTGCCGCGCCAAGCATCCATATCATAATAGTCTTGAGTGCGACACCAACGAACCCGTACCGTGCCCATAACCAGTTTTCCAAAACGCTTCTTCTCTATGGCCTCGCGCAGTTTCACAACCGGCAAGTTGAAGCGGTTTTGCTTAACGACGAACAAACGACAACCATAGGCATCACAAGCCGAAATCATGGCGTCTGCATCGTCGAGAGTAAGCGCCATCGGTTTTTCAACGACGATATGCTTTCCATAAGGCGCCAATTGAAGGACGTGCTGGCAATGCAAACCGCTTGGCGTTAAGATAGCGACCACATCAGGGTTCGACCGAACCATCATCTCGGCCATGTCCGTATACCAGGTTGTGCGAAATTTGTCGCCGAAAGCTCTGGCTTTGTCGGCATCCAAATCACAAACGGCAACAAGCTTTGCGCCATGCACGACGCCGCTCAACAACTCTGCATGCCGTTTCGCAATCCGTCCGCAACCGACCAATCCGAATTTCACCATACCGCCTCTTCTATTCTATGACTCGCTCAATGTTCATCATGGCCTTGTAGCCTGTATTTCTGTCTAGTTCTTACGTTCGGCCGACGTCAAATACTCCCGCACTATGTCTACAATCAGGCCATTGAAGGAGATCCTTGGCCTCCCGTGTTTGGCTTTGGCCTTACGGGCTTCGTAACAAAGATTTCGCCGTTGGTGAGACGAAAGTAGCGGGAGTCGACGGCGACTAAGGGAGCCTTTGAATGAGTTGGATGTCCGCTATCGTGCGGCTGACGGGGGAACCGGCAGCCAATCTTGTCCACGCCGTCGCCATGCCAACGGATTTTCATACCTAGTTCCTTGGCGGCGGCGTTGACAAAGTCGAGCATTGGCATCCGCACACCGGTCGCAATGACAAAGTCTTCGGGCTATTCCTACTACGGTATCAGACATTTAATTTCGAAACTGTCGGTGACGCTAGCCTGTTTAGCAAGGCATGTCGCACTAGAAAAGGCTGTCTCGCGTGACTTGCTCCCCGGATTGTCCGCGTTCGTAAGTTAGCTCTGTCCAGGTTTTGATCCGCACTTGACCGTTTTCGATACTCCCTTGTGGATAGCCCTTCGAGGCTCGAATGGGCTCGTTGATGATTGTAGTCGTATCTCAATGGACTTCCCCTGCAAAAGTGGAGGGACTTTCTGATAGTTTTGAGAGCTGCAGGAGGATCCGATGGGCAGACAAGAGAGACGTGTATTTACGGATGAGTTCAAACGGGAGGCGGTTCATCTGACGGAGACGAGCGGTCGGACGATATTCGAAGTAGCCGAAGATCTTGGGATCGGTCGATCGACGCTGACGCGCTGGAAGAAGCAGTTTCGGGAAGCGGATCTTCTTGCCGGTCCGCATGACGACCTGGACAAGGAGCTGGCGCGGCTGCGCAAGGAGAACGAGATTCTTCGGCAGGAGCGCGATATCCTAAAAAAAGCGGCGGCCTTCTTCGCCAAGGAGACAAGTCGATGAGGTTCCGGCTCATCGATGCGATGAAGGCCGATCTTTCCGTCGAACGGATCTGCCGGGTGCTGGATGTCAGCGCCAGTGGGTTCCCAATGGGGGTTCTACGCCTGGAGGAGCCGGAGCCCGAGCAAACGCCAGCTCGACGATATGGTCCTGCTGGCGCATGTCCGCACCCAGTTCGCGATATCCAACGAGACCTACGGATCGCCACGGATGCATGCCGAGCTTGTCGAGGAAGGGCTGACCGTCGGCCGCCACCGCGTGGCCCGGCTGATGCGCGACAACGGTATGAGGGCCTTACAGAAACGCCGATACAAGAAGACCACTGACAGCGGTCACGGTGGCCCGGTCGTCGCGAACCTCCTCGATCAGGACTTCGTCTGTGACGGTCCCGACCGGAAATGGGGCGCCGATATCAGTTACATCTGGACGGCGAAAGGCTGGCTTTATCTCGCGATCGTACTCGACCTCTATTCACGGCGCATTGTCGGCTGGGCGACGAGCGACCGCTTGAAGAAGGACCTGGCACTCAAGACATTGCGGCGGGCCATCGCCCTGCGGCAGCCGGGACCCGGCCTGATCCACCATTCGGATCGCGGCGGCCAGCATTGCTCGGACGACTACCGGCGGCTCCTCACGGCGCACAAGATCACGCCGTCGATGAGCGGCAAGGGCAATTGTTATGACAATGCCATGGTGGAAACCGTGTTCAAGACGATCAAGAGCGAGATGGTCTGGCGGACCGTCTTCCAGACACGCGACGCTGCGACAACCGCCCTTGGCCGCTATATCGACGGCCTCTACAATCCGCGTCGACGGCACTCAGCATTGGGCTGGAAAAGCCCAGTCGCCTTCGAACGGAAAGTGGCCTAAACGAGCACATGGGGCGGCACTAAAACGGGACAGGTCCAACCTGCATGCCTGGGAGACCGGATCACAGGCTCGGGCCGGTATCCGCAAATGGATGGAATTCTACAATCGAAAACGACCTCACACCGCCCTTGGCGGCAAGCCGCCCGCCGTGATCTACTGGCAGGCAATCAACCAAAACCAACCCGATCAGCAGGTGCAAAGAGTAGCTTAGAGCATCAGGCGATTAGTTTGGAGCGCATCCGGTTGCCTTGAAGTAGTTCCAGCACTCCTGGGGCGAGAACAATCCGCAGATGTGTCCGACGGCTTTCCACAGGTCGTCATATGTTCTGGCCTTGGCCTTTCTGAGCAGGGTCTTGAGTTTTGAGAAGGCCTTTTCGATCGGATTGAGATCGGGGGAGTAGCGCGGCAGGAACAGGATCCATGCCCCGCGCGCCCTGACAGCCTCGGCGGTTCTGGGGCTTTTGTGGACATTGAGATTGTCCCAGACCACCACATCGCGGGGTTTGAGCGCCGGCGCCAGCTGGGTGGTTACATAAGTGTCGAAGGCCTCGCCATTGATGGCGCCGTTTATCACCCAGGGCGCCACCAGTTTGTCGCAGCGCAGTCCGGCAATGAAGGTCTGGGTGTTCCACTTGCCGAAGGGCGCGTCGGCAAGCAGCCTTTGGCCGTTGCGGCTGCGGCCCCTCAGTGGCGTCATGTTGGTCTTCACGCATGTCTCATCAATGAATACGAGCCGTCCGGGCGCCGCCCTTATGGCCGGCAGGCGCTGGTTTTGCCATGTATCGCGCTCGGCCTTGACGTCAGCGCGTTCTTTCTCCGACGCCAGCAGCGATTTTTTATATGTGAAGCCCGCCCGGCACAGGAATTTCGACAGATTGGAAGGGGCCGCCTCAACGCCCCGCTCGGCCAGAAGCGCCGCTGCAAGCTCCGGTATGGTGATGTCCGGCCGGGCCTCCACATGAGCGTTGATGAAGTCACGGTGACCGCCGAGCGTGCCGCTGCCCTTGGGCTGGCCGATCCGGGCCGGGGCAACGGAACCCGTCTCTTCGCAACGCGCCTGAAGCCGCACCGCCGTTGAGGCCGCAACCCCGAACCGGACCGCAGTTCCCCGTCACGAATTGCCACCCTTTACATCCGCCACAACGCGCTTGCGTAAATCCGCCGATAAAGGTTTGCCCATGATCCAACTCCTGCAACGTTGAATCACAAATCAGCCAATAAGGGAAATCCCAAAAGGATTCCGTCAATTCGCCCGATACTCTAGATCACGCCAGATATTGTCCAATGATTGGGGAGTAGCTCAGATCCCATGCTGCTCAGCCAGCTCGATGGCTATCTCGCCGGCATCCACGTTTGCCCGGATCTGATCCTGCCCGGCGAATGGTTGTAAGGGATCTGGGGTCGGGGTGAAGATACCGAACCGGTCTTCGCCGACGAAGACCATATACGCGCCGCCATCAACCCCGTCATGAAGCTCTACAACATCACCGGCCGCGCGCTGGTGCGCGGCGGTGGCCGCTACGCACCGCTCTACGATGTGGACGAGGCCGGAGAGACGGTTTGCCTGTTCTAGCTGTTCGGATTCGCCGAGGCCATGGCGCTCCGCCCGGATAGCTGGATCGAGATCGCCGAGGGCGGGGACGACGACGCCGCGACCGCGCTCTCCGTCCTGCTGGCCCTTGCCGCCCCCAAAGAGGCCACAGCAGATTGGCTCGACGAGGAGTTCGATGACGACCCCGAACACTCGATCGAGGAACTCTTCGCCCAGGCCACCGACATGATCCCCTACTGTGTCTAGCAACTCCACAACTGGCGTATCCGCAAACAAGGCCAAGCACCCGCGGCCTCCCAGACGCCTAGGGTCGGACGAAACGACCCTTGCCCCTGCGGCTCCGGCAAGAAGTTCAAACACTGCTGCCTTACCTGAAATCCTCAACCGGCGGCGTTACCGGACGCTTATGGCGTTGGCCTAGAGAACACCAATTAACCTGGATACGGATCGCTGAGCGGCTCGAATTGGCATTGTCTATGGCCGTCCAAGACACGTGCAAAACATCAAGCCGGAAAAGGCCTCTTTAGACCAATCACAAATGACTTGGGGCATGCGTCCGTTTGGCTAATCTGTTCTTGAATGAGTGGTAGGGTCGCTCACTGGAGAGCTGGACCGTCTCGATCCAATTGATCTCTGATTTGATCTATAGACTCGGCGAGGTCGTTTCGATCTAGGTCGCGAAGCTCATGAATTATCCAATCAAGCATGCGCCCAATCACTTCTATACGTCGATTGTGAACAGCATAGACTGTAGAGAGTGAATTCTTTTTTTCTGACATTTGACCATCCCCTCGGTTCTTCGACTACTCGGGCTGTGTTCGCGACCCGTTGCGCTTCAGTTTGCTGAGATGTCATTTGAGGCCAGAAACGTAGAACAGTCGAACTAATAATAATTATCTAACATTAATAAGACTAATCGTTTTGATAAAAAAAGGACCGCCGAGGAGCAACTCCTTGGCGGCCTTAGAGGTCAGATTTTAGCGCTTCGATCGTTAGAATTGGGAGATATAAGCGACAACAGCCGGATAGCTTTCATGCGCGATAAAGCCGCCTAGGACCAGCATCAGAACGCCGACGGATAGGTCGAGCCACTTCCAAACGCCATCCCCAGTGATGAACCGCGCCGCACAATAGGTGACGGCGGAAAGCGCGAAGAACCAAAGAAAGGAGGCCATGACCGCGCCAAAAGCGAAGGCGATGCGATCCGTTTTCTCGATGAACTGGCCGGCCAACCCGCCGACAAGAACGATCGTGTCCATCAGAACGCCGGGATTGATGACCGAGACGGCGACAGCGGCGGCCACGCCGGCTTGGGCGGCGTTTGTTCCGCTGAGATTGGTCGGCTTTTTGTGCCGGAACGCGTTCCGGAGACTTGCCAGCCCATAGGCCGCGAAGAAGGCGGCTGCGAGAACGGAAAAGACCACGCGCAGCATCTCATTCGACGCGATCATCGTCCCAACGCCCATTGAGCCGATGGTGATCAGCGTCAGGTCAATCAGAACGAACAGACCGGCGACCTTGAATACGCGGCGATCCTTGGCGAGACCATAGCGGATCAGAAAGATGTTCTGTGGGCCGAGGGCGACGATCATCGCGGCTGTCATGCTGAGTCCGGTGATAAAGGGCATATCAGATCTCCTTACGGTCGGGCGCTATTAACGATTAGGCGGCTTCGCTGATTGAGCCGGTGTGAGCCGCCGAAACAGGCCGCGGCATGTGCAGGCTTTGGTAGGCTGGGTCGGCCATGAGCTGGTCGTGACAAACAGACAGGTGCTTACTGGGGACCATCGGGAACATGTGATGCACGAGGTGGAAACAATCGTTGCGCGGAAACAGGACCACGCGGGTCAGGCCTCGGGCCAAAGCGTTGCGCGACTGATGGAGCGCGTCCGAGTTGCCGATCAAGCCAGCGTGGTCGATGCAATCGGTCCAATAGTTTAGGGCGCTGCGCAGCCACAGATACGGGACCAGGACAAGGGCGACGCCCGCGATCGGATTGATCAGCGTGAATATGATCGTGGCGATGATGAGAGCGAGTTTGAGCCGTTGGTGCAGCCCGCCATCCGCCGCGGAAAGGTCGATTTTGACATAGTGAGCAAAGTGCAAGCCAAGCAAAGGGGTGAGCGCATGGCGGATCACCGTGGCGGGGGTGAGTGCGTCTTCCAGGCGAAATGCCTTTAGCGCTTTCAGATCGTCATCATGCTCATAGTCACCAGTATGTGCGTGGTGCGTCATGTGCTCCGAGCGATACGTCTCGAAAGAATCCAGCGCCAAGCTCGCCGCGAGGCGTCCGATCGTACGGTTGGTGGATTTGTCATCGGCGAATGTGGCGTGGCAGCATTCGTGAACAATGTTCTGCAGCCCGCGCATGCGCGTGGCGATGAAGACCGCGAGACAGGCGACGCCGATTATGCCGATGAATGACGTGGCCGGGAGTAGCCAAACGCCGATGGCGACAGCGGCGATTATTTGTCCGACATAGGACGCGAATACGAACCAAGCAGCCCGAACGGTGGGTTTTTCGTAATTCCGGAACTCCCGCGAGAACTGTTGCTTGATCCTGTCGCCGCTCATGACCGCCTCCGCTTTTCAATGCGAGCTTGAAGTGCTCTTCCGGAGACATTGGTACTTTCAGTTCTTGAATCTTAGAAGTTAATGTTGATACAGTCACATTAGACAGACTTATGATATTGCTCTTACCCTTGAGCGGCTCAGTAGGCCAAGAAACGCTTTTCATACAAACCGACCGGGACGATCAATCGATGTTCGACTATAAGCGACTGGAAGCGCTGTCCGCGGTGATCCGCGAGGGCTCCTTCGAAAGAGCCAGCCAAGTCCTGAACATTACACAGTCAGCTGTGTCGCAGCGCATTCAAGCTTTAGAGGTTCAGACAGGCAGCATCTTAGTTGTTCGAGAGAAACCAGTGCGGCCAACTGAGGCAGGCGCGCGGCTATTTCAGCATACAGAAACAGTGCGCCTGCTCGAGTTCGAATATGCAAAGGCGGGTGCGGCTGTGCCAGCGGAGGCTCCAGAGGCCTGGCCGACCCTTCGCATTGGCGTGAACTCTGACAGTCTGGGTGTCTGGTTCGAGAAGGCGATGGCGCAGATCGCGCAAAGGCATGCGGTGTTGTTCGATATCGTCGCGGCGGATCAAGAGGACACATTGGAATTGCTCAAAACCGGCGGCGTCATCGCCGCGGTAACGTCCGACGGACCTGTCTTAAGCGGCTTCCGAAAAATGCAACTGGGGTCGTTGGAATATGCGGCCGCCGCTTCGCCGGATTATGTTAGCCGGTTTTTACAAGCCGGCGTGTCACCCGAAACATTGTCCCATTCGCCAGCCGTCACCTTCGATCGTTCCGATACGTTGCCCGATCAGTGGGCGCAAACCGCCCTCGGCCAAGCGGTCCGGTTTCCAACGCATTGGATACCGTCGGTGGCCGGACATCTCAAAGCATGCTTAGAAGGCGCATGCTGGGGCATGCATTTGACGGTCATGGCGGAGGAGCATCTGAACGACGGGACACTGGTCGAACTGGCGCCGGGTGTTCGGGTTCGAACCCCGCTCATTTGGCGTTATTCCAGTCGCTCCAGCGCCTTAATGCGCGAGCTATCCGACTCGATCCGAGCGGCCGCGCAGTCAGAGCTGATCCAGGTCGGCGCGTAGCAAGAAACGCAGATTGCATGGAACTAGATGGCGCCGTACGCGCGCCATCGGTCCGAAGGCCATGCCGCACAAGTGAGATACGCATCCGCCGCCGAACATCGTTCTCTGTATTCGTTGCAGGCGATGTGCCGCTGCCTTCGCATCCATCCGAGCAGCTTGTATGCCTAGCTGAAGAACCCGCTGAGCAAGCGTGCTTGGGAGGACGCCCAGCAGAAACGAGTTGTTCTACAATTCAAAGCGGAAGCATGCGAGGAACGGGATGCTGTCGCCCGTCGAGTACGAAAGACAGCAGGAACTGAAACCCGAAGGCGTCTAGAAAACTCGGGGCTATTCGTCTCGAGCCAGCGCTTGTCCCTTGGAAGTTGGGTACGCCCCTAAACTTGGGCACTTACGTAGGCTACTATTTGCGGTCTGCTGATCTTCGACTAGAAGGAGAGCAGTGATAACGAAACCCAAGGACTCGCCCTATAATCCAAGGACACAACGGGCTCGGGCCACAGGCATTTCGCGCTGGCCCGATATTTGCTTCGTGCTTTAGGGTGACAAGCGATCTTCGATGAAATAGGGTGCGCCGTAAAAGGAGAGATCGATGGGTGGCGATCTCATGCTCATGGTTGAATGCGGTAATTGGCGGAGGGAACGTGGGTAAGCGCGCTCAGAGAGCGTCAGGCCTGGGCCATTCGACTAAACCGTCGCGCATCTGGCGAAGCGTCTTATGCGCCGCGTCCGTCGGAGCTATGGCCGCCCTCGGCGCGGCGAGCGCATCGGCCCAAGATTTGGCCGACAGCATCTCCATAGCGGTCAGAAATTCACCGCTTCTTAAGGAGGCGAACTTTGCGCGCCTGGCGTCTCTGAAAGAACTGGACCAAGCTCGCGGCCTGTATCTGCCGTCAGTTGACGTGTTTGGAAGCGTTGGGCCTCGCTATCAAGATCTAGACGACAATGACAGCAGCGACTCTGGCGCGGCTGGCCGGGGCGAGTTGCGTATCAGCCAGTTGGTCTACGATTGGGGACGAACAAAGTCGGAAGTTGATCGTCAGCAGGCGCGCTCGGAGTCGGCCGAGACGCGCCTTGTCGATCGCAGCGAATCCCTCGCTTTGAACGTCATTCAGCAATATCTTGAACTCTTGCGCGCTCTGGAGGCCGAACAGTTCGCGCTGGATGAATTTGACTCGATCCAGCGGGTCTATGTCGCCGTCCAGGGGCAAGTAGATGCCTTCGTCGCCAGCTTTACAGATTTGGATCAGGTCCAGGAAAGGCTGATCCGCGCTGAGCGTTCCGCGATTCAATTCCGCCAAGCCGCTGTCGACGCGCGGAACAATCTGCTTGAATTGGTAGGGCAAGAAATCGTCAATCCGACACTTGGAGAAGAACCGAGCTTTGATTTCCCCTACGGTCTAGAGGAGGCGATCGCCACAGCGCTGGACGACAATCCAGGCATCTTGACCGTCCAAGCTGATATTCGCGCGGCCGAGGCGCTAAGACTTGGCTCGGACGCCGAATTTTTCCCAACTGTCACGCTTGAAGGCAGTGTTTCGCGCGACGAGAACAATGGCTTGGACGACTCGGATGAGACGGCTGCGGAGTTGCTGATTGTTGCGCGCTGGAACGTGTTCCGAGGCGGCATTGACACAGCGGACGCTCAAGAGCAGCGGCTGCGTGTTCAGGAGCAAAGAGAGCGTTTGGCGAATGTCCGACGCGAGGTCGAAAGGTTGGTGCGTTCGGCGTGGGATCAAAGACGGTTCGATTTGGACCGTATCGACAATGTCAGCCGTCAAATTGAAGTGTCGAGAACGGTGTCTGTATCCTATGAGGCTCAATTCCTTATCGGCGAAAAGACGCTGCTTGATGTCCTGGATTCGCTCAACATCTTGTTTAATTCACGCGTCGAAGAGCGAACTCTTTATTATTCAAGCTTGTTCGCTGGTTTTCGCATTCTTGCGGCGCAGAATAAGTTACTGGCGTACTTTAATGTCGATCCGCCCAAGGTGGACGAGCCCACTGAGGCGTTACCGACGCAGTCGGCCCGGTTTTCTGCTGAGCCTTTGCGCCGGCGCGGGGACGTGAACCGAGATTGAATTAGGGCCAGCGAGCGAAAGAGGTCTGTTTTGGCCATTCAGGGTGTCGCCACCGCGGTCGCGCCGGCTAGAGGGCTGGGTCTGCGGCGTTGGTTGATCGTTTCCGAGCCGGAAGCGTTGGTCCTTTGTGCGCCGCGTCGCATCGGTGTGGCGGTGCGGTCTAGCGCGAAATATGGGGTGGCGCTATGACGACAATGTCCACGCAAAATGACCAGCCTGCCTCACCCGACGACGATTTGGTTGGATTTTCGCCGGGTGTCGACCTCGACGCTCAAACGACCGCCTTCCTACTTTATCTGCATCGCTACCTGCATATCCCCATTCGTCCGGCCCGGTTCGCCGATGAATTGTCGAGACTATCGGCCCAGGCCGCGGGGATACTCGACCTATTCCAATTGTCCGCTCACGTCGGCATAGGCTTAGCCGAAATTGAGACACATGCGGGCGGATATGACATGGATCTCCCCATTGTCTTAGTCGGTGAGACGGCAGGCCTTCGCCTTGTCACCGGTAAACTGCCAAACGGCCAGTATACCGTAGTGCGGTTTCATAGCGACGGGGCGGTCACGTCGATGGAGCCGACGGCTCCGATTTCCATGGGGGATCGCGTATTTCTCGTGCGGCCGCACGAGTCTCAATTGGTCGACCGGGAGCGGGAGTCATTGGGGGCGGACGCCAACAGCCGCGCCCACTGGTTCTGGGCGGCGATCCGGCGGTCTTGGGGATCCTTGGCCGAGGTCGCAGTGGCTTCGATGCTCTTGAACGTTTTGCGGTTGGTGTTTCCGTTCGGCACGATGATTGTTTTCGACAGGGTTATCCCCAACCAGGCGCTCGCGACGTTGTGGACGTTGTCGATTGGGCTTGGCATCGCGATTCTTTTTGAGTTCGTGTTTGGTTTCATTCGTCAGCGCGTGATAAACGCCGCGTCCGCCCGTGCAGACGCGGAGATTGAATCGGCGATGTTCGACCAGCTACTAGCGCGTAGCTTAGCCGTTGGGGAGAATGAAGCCGGCGACGCTGCGAGTACTATCTCCGAATATGATGCACTGCGTGAATTCACCGTCTCGGACAGCCTCGTCAGCATAGCTGATATGGGCTTCGCACTTATGTTCGTCGGTGTTTTGTTTTGGTTCGTCGGCCCACTCGCCTGGGTGCCCGCTGTGGCGATTGTGCTGTTGACCGCGATCACTTTTTCTACCCAGTTTGTACTTCAAAACGTGACGGTCGAATCACAGAA
Source organism: Alphaproteobacteria bacterium (assembly GCA_030065235.1). Taxonomy (GTDB): domain Bacteria; phylum Pseudomonadota; class Alphaproteobacteria; order UBA8366; family Aestuariispiraceae; genus JASJDC01. The sequence continues at coordinate 7,639 of JASJDC010000008.1, read as the reverse complement.
ACTCTCAACGGAGAAACAAAAATTCTTGGCCGAGACGGCGGCCAATATAGAGATGCTCAAAGCGAATGGCGCTGAAGCGTGGCGGCAAGAAGGCCTGCGCACCGTATTGGATAGAGCCTCTCACGCCCGTTCCAAGTCCCGAAGCTGGTCCACCGTCTCTACTAGTCTCGTTGGCGGCGTCCAGCGCGCGGTTCCAGTGATTACGATCATCCTTGGTGTTTTGCTGACGTTGCAAGGCGGCGTCACGCCAGGGGCCCTTTTCGCCGCGATGCTCTTAAGCGGCCTCGCGGTCGCCCCATTCGCCCGGTTTGGACAGACCGTTCTGAAATGGAGCAAAGCGCGGGCCGCGCTCGGACGGTTAAACGAATTCATGAATACAAAGCGGGACGCGCCCGCCTCAGGCGTTCATGCGTCCGGTCGTATCTCGCTGTCGGGCGATATCGAGTTTCGGGACGTTAGCTTTACCTACCCGGGCTCGGACACGCCAACGCTCAACACGGTTTCTTTCAGGCTCAACGCTGGCGAGAAAGTCGCCATCATAGGGCGAAGCGGGGCGGGCAAATCGACGATTGGGCGCCTGCTCTTGGGCCTTTACGAACCGACCGCAGGTTCGATTTTACTGGACGGCGCCGATATCAGACAGGTCGATCCCATTGCGTTGCGTCGCCATATCCGAAGCATGATGCAGAATATCGGCCTGCTTCGTGGCAGCATTCGAGACAACATCATTATGGGCAATCCTGACGCTGATGATGCAGCCGTCCAACGCGCGGCTGAGAGGTCCGGCATAACTGATTTCGTAAAATCGCGCCAAGAAGGTTTCGCCTTCGATATTGGCGAGGGCGGGAAACATCTGTCCGGCGCCCAAAAACAATATCTGGGATTAGCGCGCGCTCTGGTCGGCGAGCCGAAAATTCTGCTATTGGATGAGCCCACCAACACGATGGATCTTGATGCGGAAGCGACGTTCCTAAAAAAGCTGCGCGCCTATTTGGAACCGTCGCATTCGCTGGTTTTGATGACGCATCGACGGAGCCTGTTGGCGCTGGTTGATCGTGTTCTCGTGATCGAGAACGGTCGTGTCGCTTTGGACGGCGCACGTGACGATGTCCTCGAGGCCATGGGCGCCGGCGAGTCACGGCCGCCGGTAACCGTGCTTCATGGACAGAATCGCGCTTAGGCACGGCGGAGCGGTCATCTGGATTCGCCGTTGAGTTGGGGGCAAGCCTCACCACAATATCTCAAACCAAAGATCTGGTCCGGCTCTGGTCGATAACGTTTTTTATACTATTTCGTGAGATATTGCGGGGTGGATTGATCAAATCGGCCTCGATTTCGGCCTGATCGGAGATACAGCCATGGCTCTCGACCAAAGCGGCGCCAAAAAGCACACGCTTCACAAAAAAGAGGAGAGTCATGCGCAGGTCACGAAGCGGCACGGCGGTCGCGCGCTTCTCTTCGGTTTCGCGATATTCCTTGGACTGGGCGTATTTTGGGCCTCCAATGCGTCGATTGATGTGATCTCCAACGGATCCGGACAAGTCATCGCATCCGCAAGGCCCCAGATCATTCAGAACCTGGAAGGCGGCGTATTGTCGGCCATGTTGGTGCGGGCAGGCGATCAGGTAACCGCCGGCCAGGAACTGGCCCGATTGGACGGCACGCGGTTCTCATCGGAGGTCGGCGAACATAGGGCCCGAAAATCGTCCCTCACAAACGCGATTGCTCGGGAGGAAGCGCTACTTGGATATATCGACGCCTTTGAGTCAGAGGGACCGGTGGCTGAATATGGTTCAGAGCTCGCGCCCGATCAAAGAAGATTGTTCAATGCGCGGATCCGCGAGTTCAATGTGAATTATGTGGTCGGCGAAAGTCAGTTGGCTCAAAGGATACAGGAATCTGCCGAACAGAGATCCAAACTGGAGAACCTAAAACGGTCCTTGGCGCTGGTGGACGAGCGCATCGCGGTGTTCCAGCCGGCGGTCGAGAACGGTTATGTGCCCCGCGTTCGATTGTTGGATTTGCAGCAGCAGCAAATTGACATCGAGACGGAAATGGCGTCGATCAATGCGCTTTTGCCGAAAACCGAAGCCGCCGTTCGAGAAGCGCAGCAACGCCTCGCGGGCACCGTTGCGACGTTCCGCTCGGAAATTCTGACTGAAATTTCACAGAATAAACGCGAGCTCACCGTGCTCTCTGAATCCGTCAGGGACGCAGAAGACAAGCTTGCGCGGACCGTGCTTTATTCGCCCGTTGACGGCGTCGTCAATATCGTACACGCCAATACGCTCGGCGGGACCGTGCGCCCTGGCGGCCCAATCATCGAAATTACGCCTGTCGACGACACCATCTTGGTTGAAGCGAAAATGTCTCCCAGCGATATTGGGTTCTTGCATGAAGGCCAGACTGCGGACGTAAAACTTACCGCCTATGATTTCTCCGTCTATGGCAGCCTGACCGGCGCCGTTGAAACGATTAGCGCCGACGCTTTGGAAGACGAGCAAGGTATACAGTATTTCAGCGTCGCGGTGCGGGTCGACCAAAACGCTCTTTACCATAACGGACGCATGTTGCCGGTGGTGCCCGGCATGCAAGCCACAGTGGACGTGCTCACCGGAGAGCGCACCGTTCTACAGTACCTTCTGAAACCGATCACACGTGCTCGAGAAGAATCGTTCCGCGAGCGGTGAAAGAAGACTTCAAGGCAAATCACTGGCATTCTTAACAAGCATTGTCAGCGACCCCGCTTGTTCGATTAATTCATAGCGCCTTTCTTGAACCAACTCCTCGACAAGACGTACAACGCCAACGAAATAGTTTTGGCCGCCTTCATAGTCCCTTCCTGGATTCACTGCCGCGTTGTGAAGAGCGATAATAGGGGCTTTACCATCGCCTGCTATTTGACGCATCTCTGCTGACATCAAGAGGCTTGAGAGCGATTCCCGACTACGGATATTTGTAACGAAAACGAGACCAAACTGCGATTCCGATATGCTCGTCTTAAGCGAGTCGGATGACAGTTCGACACTGGCGATATTCGGGCTTTGGGTCTGGAGAAATCTCTCAACTTTTGGATCTAGATCAAGCGCCGGGTCAATGCTGATGATTTTTCTGCCCGGCCCCGCTGCCGCCGCCAAGAGCGTGGTAGCGCCTCCAGCGCCTCGATTGATCTCCAGAATATCCCCCGTCGCGCTTGCAGCGGTTTTCCAGAGCAAGAATGCTTCGTCGATATTTAGCCGTATAACGCCACGATTTCGGTTGTCGCACGTGAACAACCAAGCTAAATCGGAGAGGTTAAAACTATTCTCGCGGGCGTTTGTTGTCGATATCGTATTGTCGCTCAGGTTGCGAGTGGACAGCGCTTTCAGCGCCTTCTTTCCAGGTTTCCTGAAATACCAACTGGGAAACCGAGACCAACGTGATTGCTGAATTGTTTTCGACGTGGTTGAAACCTTCACCGACTTCTCCGCAGCGAATGCATCTACGACTTCGACTACTTTTGGCCATTTTGAATGGTAGTCGTCACCGCTAAAGATACCGCCTGGTTTTAGTTTGGGATACCAATCTTGCAGCGTCTTGCCGTCTTCCTGACCGGTATGGGCGTATCCGTCCACATAAATCAGGTCGAAAAACGCGTCGGGGAAAAGGTCCAAGGCTTCGGCGAATGACATTCTCAATAACGAATGCTTTGATAAGAAAGGCGTTAAACGTCGGAGAGCCGCAACGTATTCGTCGGTGTTGTGACCTCGTTCGTCACCGTATCTATCAACCCCAAACAGATGACCGATCTGTTTGTTTTTCAGGAGAAACTTCTCGGCGAATTCACCTTCGGCGACGCCGAGCTCTATGCAGACCGCGCCCTCGGGCGCCAATTGGCCAAGGTCTTCGCGAAAAACGGGACGACGCGCTTCCGCCTCCATTTGTGATTTTGAGTCCGTCGACCGCTTGCTCATCCTCTGGGCCCTGCCTTCTCGATATCGCTCTCAATCGCTTTAAGCAGTGATTTGTCTTCGTCTTGCCTGGGAGTCCCACCCATATCGGCGAGAAGCAGCAGCCGCATATCCGCTAAATCAATCTTGTCAGCATCAAAGGGGAGTGCAAAATGCAATCCAAACTCCTTTGACTCAGTAACATGAATTCCACCATATAGTGTAGCCCAGCCGAAATTATCATGGATTGTATAGTCTCGCGGATAGGAATACAGGCCCAGTGACTGCGCATGCTTTGTTAGAGTATAGGCTCCAGTGAAAATTGACATTGTATCATATTCGCCAACAGCAAACTGATCGGCCATCTGATAGTTGCACCAATCACCGAATTTGGGCCGGCATTCGACAATGATTGATCGTTCACTCCGACACGTCTTTTGAACCCTGTTCCAGTCCCATGCCTCTAATTTCTTGATGTGAAAGTCTGGACGGATCCGAACAAAAAGATCATATCCGGCGCCGGTTGCGCTCGCGAACTTAAAACAGGCGTCGGCCTTGTAGTACATTTTCGCGCTGTTCGGCATGCCAGCCAGAGCGCCATTATCTTCATCTTCAACAATAACGTGGTCTGTCTTATAGTATGATTTGAGTTCCGCCGCTGTCACTTTGTCGTCGGAACGAAAGAAATTCATAAATCCAGGATAGAGCGCTTCGAACGCTTCTTTGCCGACAGAGCCCAGAACAGAGCGATAAGCCACAAGAAAAGCGCCGGAGAACACTTCGTGCGCCATGGGTCGGCTCGGAAACTTACGCCCAATTTTCTCCCAAACATGCACATAGACATCGGTCTCATGGTCGTCGAACTTGAGCCCTCGCCACGACTTCCAGGCCGACTTATAGCCCCGGAGTTGGCCGGAAATGCAAAGAGCGATCTTCAGGCGTTTTTGGACAACAGAAGGCGCGGGGAGATCTCTTGTCTGGAGTACGTGCTCGTCAGCAGCCGCGCGAAGTCGACATGCATTCAGGACTGTCCCCATGGGAGTTCTGACATCCGCAGGAAGATGAGAGAAGGTTCGATCCACGGATCGACAAAAAGACGCACAGACTTCGCGGTCCAAAGACATTGCTATAAGAAACAGCTTATAGATGACGTTTTCGTCAAAGCGGCCAAAACTATTACTTGCAACTGTATCCATCAGCCATTCGCGAACGATGTCTCGATCAAAAGAGGTGTAGAATCCTTGATACACAAAATGCGTCTTGAACCTATGAAGCTTGAGAAGGTACTCGATCTTCAAATCTCGAAGGGGGGCGTCGTCTCTGTCTATATTGAAATAGCAGCAGATAAGGTCGAGATTGACGCGGGGGAACGCGGCGATGTCCGATCGCGTCATTACTTTCTTCGCGAGCTCTCCTATACCTGTCTTGATTGGCCTTTCTGTCCGGTTCCAGGATACCAAAGACCAAAGCAGTTTTGGGATATACTCAAACAATTCGTCCGGCGGCTCTTCCTGTAGACACTCCAAGAACCGAGCTTCACCCGCGAGGCCAAGCGCGTTTGACCGTACTCTTTGCGCAAGTATCTCAATGGAGAGAGAAATTATGTCGTCGCTGCGCCCAAACCTGTCGAGCGCGACATCATAAGCAGCATCGGCTGTTTGAAAGTCCTCCTTAGTCAACGCCGCAAAGATCGCATTTTTGTGTACCTTGAATGCGACAGGGTAATCATCACAGAATTTCGCCCAGACTTCGGCGGACGCTTCGCGTACACGGCGCCTGTCAGCGACCCTGTTATAGGCGATATTATAGTCGATATCGGACGCATCTATGGCGACTGCTACGGAAAGTGTTTCCTCAGCCTCTTCGAGTCGGCGCAGATGTTCTTGCGCAAGCCCAAGGTGATAGAATGCTTCTCCGTTCGCCGGCGCTAAGGTGCAAACATCACTCCACAATTTTATAGCTTTAGTCCAATCTTTCTGATCGAACGCCGCTCGTGCAGATGATGTGAGGGACAATAGTTCGCTCAAAGAAGTTGCCGGTCTTTCGTCAACCTTGGGCGTCTCGGAGATGTCTCCTGCCGCGTTGGTCATTGCACCCTCGTGAGCAAATTTGGCGATGGTTTGACGCAGTCGGTCGTGCAGTTGCTATCAAGTATTCGATATCCACAGCCTTATCATGGGCCAATTCCTTGTCCGTCGCCAACATCAAACCGCCGTGCCGGATGGTTCGGGCGAACTGCCCGACGCATCTAGGATGGCTGTGTCTGAGTTGATTCTAGTGACCAGCGTGATCGTGAACACGTGCTAAATCCTAACTCTCAGCCTGAAGGACAACGCGCCGCCGCTGTTCGACGCTCGCGGTTTTCAACACACACCGCATTTCCAGAATTTTCGACGCAAGAATAGCAGCGCGGCCTGCCCCAAAATGACCGTAATCGACCTCAATACCGGGGTTGCTCACATGCTTCGGATTGGGTGCGTTTCAGATTTCTAAGAGCATTCAAACTGATTCTTAGGGACGAGATCAGGGTTGGCAGGAAGAAGACGAGCCAGGACTGTTATGTATTGCGTCACAAAAAAGGGTCAGACGGACAGTCAGTGTCCCGCGCGGAGCCTCGACGCTGCGCGGATTGGCTTATGAACACAAAAGTGTACGGAAAAGCTCAAATTTCCCTACTAATTTACTAGTTATTTACATTATTCGAAATAGATGTCCGGTGGGTGCATTTTTGGTCTGCTCGCTTAGACGAGGCTGAGCGGACGATGCTGGACTTATGATCATGGCGGATGATGACGGCGGCGGCGTCCCTGACGAGGGCTCGAGTGCTGCGCCAAAGTCAAACGATGGGAAGACTGACGGCAGCGCTTCAGATGGAAAGCGCGGCACCGCCCCGTTGCCTCCGACCGACCAGCCGGAAGCTGCTGCAAGCCGCGACGCCGGACGACGGAATACTCCAGAGGGAACGGTCCAAAACCCGCAGCTTGCCCAGGAAAATGTGGAAGCGTCGGCGCAAACACAATTGGGCGCACAAAACAGTTTTGACCCGCTCGACTCGGTTAACGAAGAAGCGCCGACACTACTCGGGCCAATCACGTTAACGCCGGATTCCGCGGCCCCAATTGGTTTCGATTCCGCCTCAATCGAAGCATTTCCGTTCGCCCAGAATCTTGATGAGGCAGTTGAGTTTGGCGAGGCTGACGCCGAAATCACGCTCGCAGCCGGTCCGCAAAACACTGCAGAAGCGAGTAACGACGGCGCTGGCGGTTCCCGGTCGAGCAATCCTGATCTAGAGGATCTAGGTCCGGCCAGCTCCATGGTCGATCTTCTGGATGGAACAGAACTCGCATTCAGCGCAGCTCCCGGCTCCGCCAGCGCTTCAGGCAGCGGCTCTGCCAGCGGGTCCGCTAGCGCCTCAGGCTCCGGTTCCGGCAGTGCTTCTGGCAGTGCGTCCGGGTCGGGCAGCGCCAGCGCATCCGGATCTGGCAGTGCATCAGGGTCTGGCAGCGGCAGTGGCAGTGGGTCCGGCAGTGCATCCGGCTCGGGCAGCGCCTCTGGGTCTGGCTCGGCCAGCGCCTCTGGGTCGGGCAGCGCCTCTGGGTCCGCTTCTGGTAGCGGCAGCGCTTCCGCTAGTGGGTCCGCCAGTGGGTCCGGTTCGGGTAGCGCCTCTGGGTCGGGCAGCGCCAGTGGTTCGGGTAGCGCCTCCGCCAGTG
>JASJDC010000002.1:210000-1131862 GCA_030065235.1 Alphaproteobacteria bacterium | reverse complement strand
ATCGTCGATCGGATACGGCCGGGGCGTGAAGCGTTTCGAGAATAGGGCGTAGGATTCGCCCTCATCCAGGATATCCTCCGCCTCATACAGGCGCAGAACCTCTTCCGGCGTGCGCGGCGGGGGATCGGGCCGAGTCTTCGGATTCAGGAATGCGCCGACGCGCGCTTCCCCGACGCCGGCGGCGACAAGGGACGGCCAGGACTGCTCGGCCGGCGGCGGCCCTGCGGAAGGACGCGGCCGGAAAGGCCCTGGAGATCTTTCGCTCCCTATACCGTGTACCGTCCAATCACGAGACGTCGTCCGAGAAGATTCGGTCAGCTGATCAGGATCAGCGCGTATGCCGCCATCCCGGGCTCGTCCACATAGATCTCAACAGTCGGCCGATCGGTGTTGGTATCGATGGTGATGTAATCGTCTTCATCCGCGGTGCTCAAGACGAGTCGGCGATTGGGCGCTTCGATGACGCCCCTGAAGACCGGAATGAGCTGATCTTCGTGGACGGGCTGAGACTCGTCATCATAGTCTGACTTCAAGCCCATCGCCGCGACAAACGGACCATCGACGTAAGATTGTATCGCTAGTGAAATAGTCGACTCATTCGCCAACACCGCCTGACCTGTCTTGTAGTCAGGCGCTCGAATGTTTGGATTATTTGGGTCATCAATGAAGACAACAGCATAACTGGATTCAATGCTCTGTCGTTGAAACATCATTTAGCCTTTCGAAATCTCACAATATTTCCCTGCTTATTGCTGCAGCCTATGCAATGCGGATAGAAGCGTACTGGCGTGTCCTTGGGCAAGTCGTCAATGAGCACTCTAATAGACGGTTGATGATCTACTGCGTATTGCTTGGACTTAGTTCCTGGGTCCTTGGACCCGCAACGGTGACAGCCGTGTCGCTTGCCAATTTCATTGACGGCGCGTCGCTGAGCGGCGGTGGCCGGTCCGATCTGACCCGGCGCGCCCACGACATATTCCTTCGCATAGGGACCAGGCCCCCAATCGCTCTGCCGAGGCAAGCCACTATAGGGCGTCGGGGTGTGGGGCGCAATTTCCGCTACGGCGCCGCGTCCCGTTGTTGGGACCGCAGATTGCGGGGCACTCGCCGGGCTAGGCGCCGGCTTCGTTGGATCAGCCACAGCGGAGCCAGCTGGCGGTTTCGGAGCCGGGCCGCTTGGCGGGGCGCTCTTGCCTATTGGGGTGGCTCGCACGGATGTCTGCGCCCGCGCGCCGCGGCCGCCCATGAGCAAGCCAGCAGCGGTGATGAAGGTTTCGACGCGCTCGGTTTTCGCGAAAATGTCGCGTTCGAAATCGTCCACCGGGCTATTCGCCTCGACCTCGGCGATTGCTTTGTTCAAATCCTTGCGGATACCCGGCGCCCGCTGATCAGGATCGCCGTCGCGTTCGGCGTTTGAAAGAAGGTTCTGGATGATGTCTCGGCGGCGGATCGCTTCGCGGTAGACCGCCGCCTTCTCCGCAGCCGCGACCTCGTAGGGCCGAATGTCTCTTTTGTCTTGCTCGGCCTTTGCCTCGGCTGCCTCTTCGGCGCGCGCGTCCGCCGCCGCGCGCCCGCGTTGGTCCCGCCGTGCTGTCACACTGCTCGAGACGGGTTGCGCCGACTCGGCGCGGTTCGAGTCAAGCCGATTGGAGAGCGGTTGGGCGAAGGGGCCGAGGGGGGCGGTCGACTGGCTGGCGCCCGTCTTCAGGAGCGGGTCGGAGACCGGCGCGCCTGTGTCCGGCTGGCGGTACAAAAACGCGTTTGCCCGATCGGATGGCGTCAGGCCGGATCGCTTTAGGTCGGGATGGGCCGGGTCGGGGATCAGGCGGAAGGGCGGCGCCGGCTTGGGGCGGACCTCGCGCCAGAGGGCGCTGTGGATCTTGGCGGCGCGGTCATATTCCTGCGTGTAATGCGCCAGCGAGTCGCGCCGCACCTGCGCCGGATCGGTGAAAACAGAGAGCGGCGCATCATCGATCGGATAGGGCCGGGGCGTGAAGCGTTTCGAGAACAGGGCGTAGGATTCGCCCTCATTCAGCACATCCTCCGCCTCATACAGGCGCAGAACCTCTTCCGGCGTGCGCGGCGGCGGATCGGGCGGAGTCTTCGGATTCAGGAATGCGCCGACGCGCGCTTCCCCGACGCCGGCGGCGACAAGGGACGGCCAGGACCGCTCGGCCGGCGGCGGTCTCAGGCTCCAGCCGCGCGGGACCTTGGCGCGATATTCGTTCTGCGCCGCCATGAATTGCGGCAGGTAGGACCGCGCCTCCGCCTCGTCCACGCCATGGCGGTCGAGCCAAGAGACCGGTTCGGGCGGTCTCGGCGGGGTGTCCTGCCGGGGCGAGGCGGGTCGGTTCTGGTCGGATCGGGGCGAGGCGGGTTTAAGCGGCGAGGCGGGGCGCGGCTGCGGGACCTCCTCCGCGTCTCGGTCGAGCGAAAAGAAAGACCGGGTCCATGCGGACCCGGCCCTGCGCCAATCGGCCATGGCTTTCTCCCAAAATGAAAGGGCCCTTCCGGCGGCGTCCCTTGGAAAAGACGCGGCCGGAAAGGCCCTGATGGTGTGTCAGTCGAGGTGGGACGCCCTGCGGAGAGCGGCTGCACGCGCCGGTCCTCTTTCAACGCCGCCGTTGGGACTCTTGCCTCCCTAGACGCAGAGACCGACGCTCAATTACGGTCACGCTAGACGCTATTTTGTTTGCTGTCAAACATTTTATTTGCTTCAAGAGGAAAAAGGGTGCGGCCCGGAAGCAGGACGCCTGGGCCGGCATTCATCGGATGGCGGCATGGGCCCCGGATCAAGTCCGGGGCGACGGTTTTGGGGATCCCGGGCGACGATTGAGGGTTTCGCTACGCCAGTTTGGGGGCCGGCGCGCCTACGCGTCGATGCGGCGGTATTTGATCCGGTGCGGCTGGTCGGCCTCGACGCCCAGGCGGCGGTGGCGGTCGTCCTCGTAATCCTGGTAATTGCCTTCGAACCAGACCACCTGGCTGTCGCCCTCATAGGCGAGGATATGGGTGGCGATCCGGTCGAGGAACCAGCGGTCGTGGGTGATCACCACGGCGCAACCGGCGAAGTCCAGCAAGGCCTCTTCCAGCGCGCGCAGCGTGTCGACATCGAGATCGTTGGTCGGCTCGTCGAGCAGCAGGACATTGGCGCCCGATTTCAGCATCTTGGCGAGATGCACCCGGTTGCGCTCGCCCCCCGAGAGCACGCCGACCTTCTTCTGCTGATCGGCGCCCTTGAAATTGAAGGCGCCGACATAGGCGCGCGACTGCATCTTACGCTTGCCAAGCTCGATCATGTCCTGACCGTCGGAGATTTCCTCCCAGACCGTCGCACTGTCCTTGAGCGCGTCGCGCGACTGATCGACATAGCCGAGCGTCACCGTCTCGCCCAGGCGCAGCGATCCCTGGTCCGGCGTTTCGGCGCCCGTGATCATCCGGAACAGCGTCGTCTTGCCGGCGCCGTTCGGGCCGATCACGCCGACAATCCCGCCCGGCGGCAATTTGAATGTCATACCATCGACCAGCAGCTTGTCGCCGAAGGCTTTCTGGACATGGTCCGCCTCGATCACCACATCGCCCAGGCGCGGGCCGGCCGGGATGACGATCTGAGCGGTCTCGGTCTTGGCCTCGCCGGCGTTTTGCAGCAGCTCTTCATAGGCCTTGATCCGCGCCTTGGATTTGGCCTGCCGGGCGCGCGGGCTGGCCTGCACCCATTCGCGCTCGCGGGCGATGCTGCGCATCCGCGCCGCTTCCTCGCGGCCCTCCTGCAGCAAGCGTTTCTCCTTCTGCTCAAGCCAGGAAGAGTAGTTGCCCTCGTACGGAATGCCGCGCCCGCGATCGAGCTCCAGAATCCAGCCGGTGACATTGTCCAGAAAATAGCGGTCGTGGGTGACCATCACCACGGTGCCCGGATAGTCGGCCAGGAAACGCTGCAGCCAGGCGACGGATTCGGCATCCAGATGGTTGGTCGGCTCGTCCAGCAGCAGCATGTCCGGCTTGGACAGCAGCAACTGACAGAGCGCGACGCGCCGCCGCTCGCCGCCGGAAAGCGTGTTGACCGGGCTGTCGCCGGGCGGACAGCGCAAGGCGTCCATGGCGACCTCGACCGTGCGGTCCAGATCCCAGGCGTCGGCGGCGTCGATCTTCTCCTGCAACTCGGCCTGTTCGCCGATCAGACTCATCATCTCGTCATCGTCGGTGACCTCGCCCAGCTTCATCGAAACCTCATTGAACCGGTCCACCACCGCCTTCAACTCGGCCATGCCCAGCATCGCGTTCTCGGCGACGGTCTTGCTTTCGTCCAGTTCCGGCTCTTGCCGCAGATAGCCGATCTTGACGCCGTCCGCCGACCAGGCCTCGCCGGTATAGTCGGTATCGACGCCGGCCATGATGCGCAGCAGGGTCGACTTCCCGGCCCCGTTATAGCCGAGCACGCCGATCTTTGCCCCGGGGAGGAATTGCAGATTAATGTCCTTCAGGACCGCTTTGCCGCCCGGATAGGCCTTGGACAGACCGCGCATGCCGAAAACATATTGATAGGAAGCCATGATGCGTCGTTGATCCCGAATTTGCCGAATGGAGGACGATGGCGAAGCGTAGTGGCCGCGCCCTCCGATGTCGCGCGGTTCTAGCGAACACGGCCCTAGCGATCAATCTGTCCCGCGCGCCGCACCTGCAGATCGTGTTGCAAATGCGAAGAGGCGGCCTAAATTATGTCGGTAATCCTGTATCCGGCCCAGCTGGGATGAGACCATGATCGAAATATCTGAAAACGAAGCGAAATTCCCGATCGGCAAAGTCGTCCGCCACAAGCGGTTCGGCTTTCGCGGCGTCATTTTCGACGTCGATCCGGAATTCGCGAATACCGAGGAATGGTACGAAAGCATCCCCGCGGATGTCCGCCCGCGCAAGGATCAGCCCTTCTATCATCTGTTCGCCGAGAATCACGACAAGTCGCCCTATATCGCTTATGTCTCCGAACAGAATCTCGAACCGGAAGAATCGGCGGACCCAATCCGGCATCCGGGCGTCGAGGAGTACTTCGACGGCGTGGAAGACGGCGTCTATCAGCCGCGCAGCAAGCCGAACTAGGCGCGGTCGGAGCAGATGGCGCGTGCGACTTGACGTGCGCCGCCGGCCACACGGCGCAAGCGAGACGCCCAGTTAGCGAGACGCCCAATCAGCGAGATCTAATGACCCCTCGGAACTTGCATAGCCAGCGGCCTTCCGACGATCCGCGGCGGGACGAGGACGGCGGCGGCGGCGATCGCGGCCCGCAGGGCGGCGGGCCATCCGCGCCGGGCGGCCCGGGGTCGCGCCGTACGATGAAAGCGATTCTGCGCTCCTTCGCGATTACACTCGCGATCACGTTGCTCATCGCCTCGTTCCTGCCGCCGGAGATCCAGGCGGCGACGATCACCAGCTTTCTGTTCTTCGCCGCGATCGCCAACGCCATTCTGGCGCTGATGAGCCGGACGCCGCTCTTCCCACCGTATTTTTCTCGGTGGGATCAGGCGGCCATCCTCTATCTGATCAGCATGGCGACGGCGACCTTCGTCGACTACGAGGCGGCCTTGCGGTTCCTCGAAGAAGCCCAGCAGATGCGTGGCGGGCTTTAGCGGCGCCGCCGGCGGGTCTCGCGATAGGTGATGAACAGGCCGCAGCCGACGATGAGCATCGCCCCCAGCCAGACCTGCGGCGTCGGCGCATCGCCCCAGACCAGATAGCCCGCCAAGACCGCCCAGATCAGCGCCGTATATTCGAACGGCGCGACCACGCTGACCGGGGCCGCGGTGAATGCGCCCGTCATCAAAAGATGCCCGACCAAGGCGAAGACGGCGATCAGAGCGATCCCAACAAAGACCTCTTGGGTCAACGGCGTCCAGACCAAGGGCGCCAGCGCGGTCGAGGGTAGCGTAACGCCGAGATTGAAATAGAAGACCAGCTTGAACGTGCTTTCGGTATCGCTGAGCAGCCGCCCCATCACGCTGAGAACCGCATAGGCCGTGGTGCCGATCAGCAACAGCATCACCGCGAAAGCCGCAAACCCGTCCTCGGCTTGGCCTTCGGCGGGCGCGGCCCCTTCGCCGGTCGCTTGCATGGCGATCGCCACGCCGATGAAGCCGAGCAGGACCGCCGCCCAGCGCTGCGGGCCAACCCGCTCTTTCAGGACCGGCATCGACAGCGCCGTCATCATGATCGGGGCTGCGAAAAAGATCACCACCGCATCCGCCAGCGGTACGAATTTCAAGGCGGAGAAGAAAGCCAGCGGGGCGAGAAAGCCGACCAGGCCGCGCGCGATCATCGCCTTCGGACGCTTTGTCTTGAGCGAGGCCAGGCCGCCGGTCCGATGCGCCCAGAACACCAAGATCGGCAAGACCAGCCAGCCGCGGATCGCCAGGATCTGGAGCGGATGGTAATCGGCCTCGACGACAAGCTTGGCGATCGTGTCCATCACGGTCATGACGGCCATGCCGGCCATCATCAAGAGCGCGCCCCGCAATGCGCGGTCCTGCCTCACTGGGGCCGTGCTTTCGACCATGGCGCCATGTCCTTGAGCGGGCCGCGCGCAGCGGCTAATCAAACCCTGCTTACGCCCGGACGCCGCTCCGCCGCAAGGGCTCACACATCTTGACCGCTGGAAACACACTCATGTCCGCACCGATCGAATATTACTACTCGCATCTCTCGCCCTGGACCTATCTCGGTCATCAACGGCTGTTGGACTTGGCCGCGCGCGCCGGGCGCGAAATCACCTTTATGCCGGTGGATATCGCTACGATCTTCGCACAAAGCGGCGGCGTGCCCGTCGCGCAGCGGCCGATCCAACGGAAACGGTACCGGATGGCCGAACTGCGGCGCTGGCGCGAGGCGTTGGGGGTCGAACTGAATTTAGAGCCGACGTTTTTCCCGCGCCCGGATCAACCGGCGGCGCGGATCGCCATCGCCGCCCAACGCGCCGGCGCCGATCTGGGCGCTTTCTCCCTGGCCCTGATGCGCGGTTGTTGGGTCGAAGAAAGCGACCTGACCGACGAGGCGACCTTGACGGCCATCGCAGACGAATCAGCCTTTGACGGCGCCGCCTTGCTGGCGGATAGCCGCTCTGACGCCGTCTCTGAGATTATCGCCGAGAACACGCGCTTGGCCAAAGAGCGCGACATGTTCGGCGCGCCCTGGTACGTGGTCGATGGCGAAAGATTCTGGGGTCAAGACCGACTGGATTTCGTCGCCCGGCGTCTCGGGGTCGAGCCTGCTTAGACCGGCTCAGAGATAGTCTCCGGCGATAGCGTGCTCAATCAGTGTGCGCACGCCCTCGGCATCGACTTCCATCAGCACCTCCGTGTCGCCGGCGCCGTCCCATGCAACTAGGGTGCGGCCGCTGTCCGGCCCGTCACTGAGATCGACCGAGACCCGCGCGCGGCGGCCCGAGAACAGGTTCCGCTGCATGAGGTAGGCGATGACGCAAGGGTCGTGCAGCGCCTTTCGGCGGCTTTGATAGGAAGCCAACATGTCCCGCGCGACCGGTCCGACGCGCGGGTCCAGACCGGCAAGGCCTTCGATCCACGCGTCCGCTGCCGGGACCTGCTCAGTCACGTCCAAGCCGATCATTACTTTCTCGACCGGGGCGGAGAACACGATCTCGGCGGCGTGCGGATCGGCCCAGATGTTGAACTCCGCCGCTGGGCTGACATTGCCCGGCGCCTCGGCTGTTCCCCCCATCAGGACGATCCGGTCGACGCCCCGGACCATGTCCGGCGCCATCACCAAGGCTGCGGCGATGTTGGTCAACGGCCCGATCGGACACAGCGTCAGCCGCGCGCCGCTCAACGCCGCCGACCGGCAAGCATCGACCAGATACGGCGCGGCGTGGCGCCGGCTGGGCGCGGGCGCTGGCTCTGGCAGAACGATCCCGCCCAGCCCGTTGCCGCCATGGATTTGCGACGCGCCCTTTTCCATGCGCCGCAGCATCGGCGCCGGACAGCCTTCCAGCACCGGCGTCTCGCCAGACCCGAGCCAGGCCATTAAGGCGCGGGCGTTTCGGAAAGTGGTACGACCGCCGACATTGCCGCCGACGGTCGTGACCGCGCGCAGCTTCACCTGGCCCGGCGCGCGCGCCGCGACCATCAGGGCGATCGCATCGTCTATGCCGGGGTCAGTGTCGATGATGATGGGCAGAGGCACGATACACTCATTTCTGTCAAAACACGGGTTCAACAGCCATTTTTGCAAGCGCGAAACGGCGCCGCAATACCGCAACAAAGAAATGGCGCACGGATCGCGCGCGACGCTTCGTAACCGATTTAGCGCGCAACAGGGAACTTTCCTGCGTTTTTCAGCCGGCCCTAATTTCCCGCTTTGGGCCAAGACCGAACGGCGCTTATATCGGGCGGTAATTTTATTTCAAACCTAACCCATGTCACCCCGATGGAGGAAGCCATGTCAGTCTTTGAGTCTGCGCATTTCGACGGGCACGAACAGGTCGTGTTCTGCCATGACGAAGCGACCGGACTGCGCGCGATTATCGCCCTCCACAACACCAACCGGGGACCGGCCCTCGGCGGTTGCCGGATGTGGAATTACGCGAACGAGGACGAGGCCGTCACCGACGCGCTCAGGCTGTCGCGCGGCATGACCTATAAGAATGCGCTGGCCGATCTGCCTTGGGGCGGCGGCAAGTCGGTGATCCTGGGCGACGCCAAAACCGACAAAACGCCGGCCATGATGCGCGCGATGGGCCGCATGGTCGATCGCCTCGGCGGCGCCTATATCGTCGCCGAAGATGTCGGCACCACGCCGGACGACATGACCGAAGTGCGAAAAGGCACTTCGCATGTCAAAGGCGTGCAAGGCGAAGGCGGCGACCCCTCGCCGGCGACGGCCTATGGCGTCTTCGCGGGACTCAAAGCCAGCGTGAAGGCGAAGCTCGGCCGCGACTCCCTGGCTGGGATCCGGATCGCGGTGCAAGGCCTGGGCAATGTCGGCTTCGAGCTGGCGCGCCTGGCGCGCGAAGCCGGCGCGGTTCTGACCGTGAGCGATATCAACACAAGCATGCTGGAGAAAGCCGAACGCGAATTGGGCGCTACGGTCGTTGCGCCGGACGCGATCTATGACGCCGATGTGGATGTCTTCGCGCCCTGCGCCTTGGGCGCGACGCTCAACGCGCAGACGATCCCGCGCCTGAATGCGTCGGTGGTCGCCGGGTCCGCCAACAACCAATTGGCGACCGAGGCGGATGGCGAGGCGCTGCGTCGCCGGGGTGTTCTCTACGCGCCCGATTATTTGATCAACGCCGGCGGGGTCATCCATATCTTCCATGAAGGGCCGGGCTATGACCGCAAGGCCGCCTTCGAGCATGTCGGCCGGATCGGCGCCGTGCTGACGGACATCTACGCGCGGGCCGCGGCGGACGGCGTGCCGACCCAGGCCGCAGCGGACCGTCTGGCCGAAGAGAAGTTCCAACTCGGCTTTTCGCCGCGCCAGGCCGCCTGACCGATTGCCCTCCAACAGGCCCTGCGCCATTATCGCGCGGGGCCTAAGCGGGAGGGTCGATCATGATGGAATCGCCAACGGTTCACGGCAGCGGCCGCTGCCTCTGCGGCGCGGTGTCCTATACCGTCACCGCGCCGCTGCGCGCTGTCATCGCTTGTCATTGCGAACAATGTCGCCGAACCAGCGGCCATCATGTCGCGGCCAGTGCGGCGCCGACGGACGCGCTGATCATCGACGACCCGACCGGCGCCTTGACTTGGTATCGGTCCTCGGACTTCGCGCGCCGGGGCTTCTGCAGCGTCTGCGGATCGAACCTGTTCTGGGATCGGATTGATGGGCCGCATACCTCTATCATGGCGGGAACGCTCAATAAACCGACCAACCTGACCCTGACGCATCATATCTACTGCGCCTATAAGAGCGACTATTATACGTTGCCGGACTCGCTGCCGCTCTTTCATGAGGGCGACTGACCCTAACGCTCCGGATCAGAGGACAGCATCTTTGACCGCCTCCATCGAGACATAGGTCGAAGTGTTGGCGACATGCGGCAGGGCGGAAATCTGCTCGCCGAGGACCCGCCGATAGCTTCGGATATCGGCGGTCCGCACCTTCAAGAGATAGTCGAACGGGCCGGCGATCATATGCGCCTGCTCGACCTCGCGCAGGGTCCGGACCGCGTCGTTGAATTCCGACAGGGCGCGTTCAGTGGTGTTATTGAGCTTCACCTCGACAAAGGCGACATGCTCGAGGTCCAGCATGCGCGGGTTCAACACGGCGCGATAGCCAAGAACGAACCCGCGTTCCTGCAGCCGTTTCAGGCGCACCTGACACGGGCTCTTGGACAGGCCGACCTTATCCGCCAGGGCGGTGATCGAAATTCGTCCGTCCTGCGCTACGACGTCGAGAATACGCCGATCGATCAGGTCAATCTCCTGTTTTTCTTCATTCTGCATGACTTATCTTCGCTCTAGGCCAATTATTCACATTACTCGACCGGCTGGAACCGTTAACACGGGAAGATATACTGCCACAGACTGCCTATATGAAAATTGTGGCGACCCCAAGGAGAAAGGCAGCGGCCATGACGCATTCCGCCAGCATTCACCCTCTGCATGATGACAAGTCCGACGCGCACTCGTTGGACACCTTGCGCGCGCGTATTCGCGCCCATCACCGGTTGGCTCAGGACGATGTACTAGCGCAGCTTCGGGCTGAGTCCCCTCTTGACGACGATGTGCGCCGCCACGCCGTAGACCGCGCCGTCGGCTGGATCGACCGCATCCGCGCCGACGACCGGACCAACATCATGGAGGTGTTTCTGGCCGAATACGGTCTGTCGACTGAGGAAGGCGTCGCCCTAATGTGCCTTGCCGAAGCGCTGCTGCGGGTGCCAGACGCGGCGACCATGGACGCCTTGATCGAGGATAAGATCGCGCCGTCGGCCTGGGGCGCGCATCTCGGCCAATCGAGCTCGTCGCTCGTCAACGCGTCGACCTGGGCGCTGCTCTTGACCGGCAAGGTGCTGGAGGATGCGGCGCCGGACAGTATGGCCGGCCTGTTGCGGCAGGCGGTGCGCCGGGTTGGCGAGCCGGTGATCCGGCAGGCGGTGCGCACGGCGATGAAGGAGCTTGGCCGA
Source organism: Alphaproteobacteria bacterium (assembly GCA_030065235.1). Classification (GTDB taxonomy): domain Bacteria; phylum Pseudomonadota; class Alphaproteobacteria; order UBA8366; family Aestuariispiraceae; genus JASJDC01. Next base: position 1,120,731 of record JASJDC010000002.1, on the reverse strand, counting down.
CAGTTCGTGCTCGGCGAAACGATCGAGGGCGCGATGGACCGGGCTCGGCGCAAAGAGGCCGAAGGCTTCGCCTATTCCTATGACATGCTGGGGGAGGCGGCGCTGACCAACGCCGACGCCGACGCCTACCACTCGGCCTACGCGTCGGCGATCGGCGCCATCGGCAAGGCCAGCGCGGCGGTGGAGGTGGCCGGCAATCCGGGCATTTCGATCAAACTCTCCGCTCTGCATCCGCGCTATGAACGGGCCCAGCGCGACCGTGTGCTGGCGGAATTAACGCCGCGCGTCATCGGTCTGGCGGTTCAGTCCCGCGCCGCCGGGATCGGGTTGAATGTCGACGCGGAGGAGGCGGACCGGCTGGACCTGTCGCTTGATATCATCCAGGCGGTGGCCGCCTCGCCCGCGCTGGCGGGCTGGCGCGGGTTCGGCGTGGTGGTCCAGGCCTATGGCAAACGCGCCGGACCGGTGATCGACTGGCTGTACGCGTTGGCGGTATCGCTCGACCGGCGCTTCATGGTGCGGCTGGTCAAGGGCGCCTATTGGGACACCGAGATCAAACGCGCCCAGGTCGACGGCGTCGCGGATTTTCCGGTCTTCACCGACAAGGCGGCGACGGATGTCTCTTATCTCTGCTGCGCGCATAAGCTGTTGCGTGTGACCGACCGACTCTATCCGCAATTCGCGACCCATAACGCCCATACGGTCGCCGCTGTGCTCGAGATGGCGCATGCGCTGGAAGGGCGAAAAGACGCCCTGCGCGACCGGTTCGAGTTCCAACGGCTTCATGGCATGGGCGAAGCGCTGCATGACCTTGTGCATCGCGATGAGGGAACACGCTGCCGAATCTACGCCCCAGTCGGAGCGCATCGCGACCTGCTGGCCTATCTGGTGCGACGGCTGCTGGAGAACGGCGCCAATTCCTCTTTCGTGAATCAGATCGTTGATCCCGCGGTTCCCGCCGAAACCGTGGCCCGAGATCCGTTCGAAACGGCAGGATCAGAATCGCTAGTGATTACATCGCCGCCGCGCCTGTTCGGCCCGACGCGCAACAACGCCCGAGGTTGGGATCTGGGTAATGAGGACGATCTCGCCGCCCTCGATCGCGCGCGGTCAGACCACAAGTCGACCGAGTGGTCGGCGGCCAGCCTGACCGCCACGACCGTCAAGCGAGCGCCGAAGACGCCGCTTCGGAACCCGGCCGATCCGGCTGACTGGGTCGGGAGCGTGACACCCTGTCCCACAGAGGCGATCCCGGCCGTGATCGACGCCGCACAACCCTGGCGGGTGGCGGCTCGCAAGCGCGCTGAAATTCTCCGGCAAGCGGCGACGCTCTATGAACAAGCCCATGGAACGCTCTTCGCGGTTCTGGCGCGCGAGGCGGGCAAGACGCCGCTCGACGCGGTCGCCGAATTGCGCGAAGCGGTCGATTTCCTGCGCTACTATGCGAGTGAGGCCGAGCGCTTGCCCGCGGACCGCGACCCGGCGGGCCGGTTCGCCTGTATCTCGCCCTGGAATTTCCCGCTCGCCATCTTCACCGGACAGGTCGCCGCGGCGTTGGCCGCCGGCAATGCGGTCATCGCGAAGCCAGCCGAACAGACGCCGTTGACCGCTTATCTCGCTGTGCAATTGCTGCATCAGGCGGGCGTCCCGATAGACGCGCTGCAGTTGGTTCTGGGCGACGGCGCGACCGTCGGCGCGGCGCTCAGCGGCGATCCAAGAATCGACGGCGTCTGCTTCACCGGCTCGACCGAGACCGCCCGCCGGATCAATCGCGCGATGGCCCAAAACCTGGCGCCCAGCGCGCCGCTCATCGCCGAGACCGGCGGGATCAACGCCATGATCGTGGATTCGACCGCCCTGCCGGAACAGGCGGTGCGCGACATTATCACCTCCGCCTTTCAATCGGCCGGTCAGCGCTGTTCGGCCCTACGGGTCCTGTATCTGCAGCGCGACATCGCCGAGAGCTTTCTGACCATGCTGACCGGCGCGATGGACGGTCTGACCCTGGGCGATCCCTGGGACCTCGCAACCGATATAGGACCGGTCATCGACGCGCCGGCGCGGGACAAGATTCAACAGCATATCGATTCGGCGAAGGCCGAGGGCCGATTGCTGCACCATCTGCCAGCGCCGAGCGGCGGAACCTTTGTCGGACCCAGTCTGATTCGGATCGACGGGATCGCCGATCTAGAGGAGGAGATTTTCGGCCCGGTCCTGCATGTCGCCCTGTTCGACGCCCGAGAATTGGACGCGGTGATCGACGCCGTGAACGCCAGCGGGTACGGCCTGACTTTCGGTCTTCATACGCGGATCGACGACCGGGTTGAGCGCGTCACGCGGCGGGTCAAGGCCGGGAACCTCTATATCAACCGCAATCAGATCGGCGCTATTGTCGGCTCCCAGCCTTTCGGCGGCGAGGGGCTTAGCGGCACGGGTCCGAAGGCCGGCGGGCCGAATTATGTGGCGCGCTTCTTGGCGCCCGTGGTTAAGCAATCGAGCGGGACCGTCTCGGATATCGCAATCATCAAACCAGAAAACGTGCAGGCCGCGCTGGATGGGTTTTCAGATCCGGACCAGGCCGCGCTTGAGACTCAAGACTTGCCCGGCCCGACCGGCGAATCCAACCGGCTATCGATCTTCCCACGCGGGCCTGCGCTCTGTCTCGGACCGACGGCCGAAGACGCCGCCGCGCAAGCGGCTTTGGCCGCACACGCCGGGTGCCCCGCCCTCGAAGTCGCGCCAGGCGCGGCTTTGAATGGCGTCTTGAAGCCGGAGGCCCTGGCGACTCTGCGCGGATTTACCGCGGTGTTGAGCTGGGGCGCGGAACCGGAGTTGCGGGCGATCCGTCGGGCGCTGGCGGACCGCACGGGTCCGATCCTGCCGCTGATCACCGGCGGCGAAGAGGGTATTTCCGCCCTACATCTGGAGCGGCATGTCTGTATCGACACGACGGCGGCCGGCGGCAACGCCTCGCTGCTCGCCGCGTCGGCGTAACCGACCCGGGTCTGGGCGGGCTTTTCGAGCGGTTGAACAGGCGCTTCGGACCCTCTCCGACGCCTCGGATTCCAGGCGTTGGCGCATTTGACGCTAAGCGATATCCTATGGTCTAAGCCGGTTCGCTTGAAGAGAGCGCCGCCTTAGGCCCACCGCCCAGAGCTGACCGTTCGATGTCGAAACTTTCTATTCCCGCGTTCCTCATCGCAGCGCTCTGCATGCTGCCGATGGCGGCTGTTGTGTTCGCCGCGGCGGGCGCCGGGTTCGACACGGTGTTGAGCCTTGGCGAGACGGTTCTGCCCCGTTATGCGGGAACGACGGCGCTCCTGTGCCTTATCGTCGGTGTCGCGACGGGGATCATCGGCACCGGCGCGGCCTGGCTGGTCGCCAACACGCGATTTCCGGGGCGCCGACTGTTCGAAGTCGGTCTGGTGCTGCCCCTGGTCTATCCAGCCTATATCATCGCCTATGCCTATACCGATTTGCTGGACCATCCGGGTCTTGTCCAATCGGCGCTGCGGGACCTGACAGGCTGGGGCCCTAGAGACTATTGGTTCCCGGAAATCCGGTCGCTTGGCGGGGTGGCCGCGATGCTGACCTTCGTCCTCTACCCTTATGTCTATCTTCTGGCGCGCGCGGCCTTTCTACAGCAGTCTTCGACCGCCTTCATCGCCGCCCGCACGCTGGGCCAAGGGCCGTGGCGCGCCGCCTTCAAGGTCTCGATCCCCATCGCCCGGCCCGCCATTGCGGGCGGCATTCTTTTGGCGCTGATGGAGACGCTGGCCGACTATGGCACGGCCGCCTATTTCGGGGTGCAGACGCTCGCCACGGGGATTTATGTCAGTTGGTTCGGCTTGTTCGACCGCGCCGCCGCGGCCCAGTTGGCCCTGTGCCTCTTGATCGTCGCCTTGGTCCTGGCGACCCTCGAGAAACAGCAACGCGCGAAACAGCGGCACTACAATGCAGCCAGTCGGTTCGAACAGATGAAACCCGCCAGGTTGCACGGTCTCGCCTCCTTTGCAGCGATCGCCTGGTGCGGACTGCCAATCCTTCTTGGCTTTTTTCTACCCACGGCGATCCTCATCAGTCTGGCCTGGGGCCGTTTCGACATCCTCTTTACACCGCGCTATCTCGGGTTTCTGCAGCATTCCCTGACCCTGGCCGCCATCGCGGGAGTCTTAACCGTCGCGGCGGCCATCGTGCTGGCCTATAACGGCCGCGTGCGCGCCACGGCCGCGTCGCGCGTCGCCATCAGCATCGCCGGGATCGGCTACGCCGTGCCGGGAGGCGTGATCGCCGTGGGCCTGCTGTTCCCCTTCGCCGCCTTCGACAACATGCTGGACCAGTTTATGGAAGCCCGTTTTGGGATTGATACGGGCTTGCTGATCACCGGCTCGATCTGGCTTTTGATCGCAGCCTATATGGTCCGATTCATGGCGATCGCGTTGAACGCGGTCGAGTCCGGCCTGACGGCGGTTCACCCGAACATGGACGCCGCGGCGCGCACTCTGGGTTCAGGACCCTGGGCGACGCTGCGACGGGTGCATGCGCCCATTCTGCGGCCCTCCATCCTGACCGCGCTCTTGATCGTGTTCGTCGATGTGATGAAGGAATTGCCGGCGACGCTGATCATGCGGCCTTTCAACTATGACACGCTGGCGGTCCAAGCGCACAGGCTCGCCTCCGACGAACGGCTGCAGGAGGCGGCCGTTCCCAGTCTCGTCATCGGCGCGGTCGGCGTGCTGCCAGTGATATTGTTGATCCGCAGCATCGGGCGCGAGCGCGCGCAGTCGCAAGCTCAGACGCCTTTGCGCGGGCGATACGAACCGGCCTAGGGCGCGGCTCAAATACAAAGCGGGCGCCATCCATCAACGGCGCCCGCTCTGATTTCAGCGATGACAGAGAGCGGTTTGGCTATTCCCAACCGGCCTCATTCAAGATTCGCACGGCCGAGTCTACATTGGCGGCGATTTCTGACAGGTCGATCGCATCCGGCCTGAAAATGCCAAGCTGCGCGACGGACGGCGCCAAGCCGACGCCCGGGACCGCCGGATACTCGTCATTGCCGGCCGAGAAATACTCTTGAGCCGGCTCCGACGCCAGGTACTCGAGGAACTTCACGGCGTTTTCCCGGTTCGGCGCGTTGGCGGCGACGCCGCCGCCGGAGATATTCATATGCGCGCCGATGCTGTTCTGGTTCGGGAAAACCCATCCGATATTGGCCAGCTGTTCGGGCGTGATGGACTTGTCGCCTTTGCGAAGGATACGCGCGTAATAGTAAGTGTTCGACATCGCGATCTTGCACTCGCCGGACGCAATGCCGCGAAGCTGATCGGTGTCGCCGCCTTGCGGCGCGCGCGCGAAGTTGCCGACAACCGCCGTCGCCCAATCCTGAACGGCCGCCTCGCCCAAATGCGCAACCAGGCCTGCCGTGATGTTCTGGGTGTAGACGTTGGACGAAGAGCGGATGCAAACCTGTCCCTTATAGTCCGGCTTCGCAAGATCCTGATAGGTTTGCGGCGGAGTCGCCACATCGGTCTTGTCATAGAACAGGATCCGCGCACGCTGTGAGAACCCGAACCAATGGTTGCCGGCGTCTTGAAGATAGGCCGGGATCCGGGCTTCCAACACGGCGCTTTCGATCGGCTGCAGCAGACCGAGCGATTGCGCGCGCGCCAGACGCACCGTGTCGACCGTGAGGAACACGTCCGCCGGCGAGTTCGCCCCTTCGGCCTCCATGCGGGCGATCAACTCGTCCGCCTTGCCCTCGATCCGGTTGATCGTGATGCCGGTCGCGGCTTCGAACTCCGAATATAGGCGCTCGTCGGTATCATAATGCCGCGACGAATACAGGTTAAGCTCGCCAGCGGCCTGCGCCTGGCCAGCGGCGAGCATTGCAGCGCCGACGCCTGCAGCGATCCATTTCTCATATCTCATAATCGTCCCCCGATTTGAAATCTGTTTCTCCAACGGCCCGAGACGGCCGCCTGCGCCCAATAAATCAAGCAAAGCGCACGACTGCAAGTGCAAATCATTCGCATTAACAGTCATTTTGTGACGGTTTTTGTCGCAGCCTGCTGGGATTAGAGATCGCAGACTTGCCCAAACCACAAAACGACACCGGCTCGAATCCGCCCAACCATGACATTTCTGGCGAAGCGGGGGTAAGGTCGAGGCCATGGGCGGCATTACCGGGTTCATCGATCCAGGATTGGCCGGCGGCGATCCGAAACCGCTGTTGGACCCGATCCTTTCCATGAACGAGGCGCTGCTCGCGCGCGGGCCCGATCGCAGCGCGAGCGGCGGTCATTGGCTGAGTCCCGAAGCCGGCGTCGCCTTGGGCGCCCTTCGGTCGGTCGAGACAAAAAGGGGCCAAACGGTCGCACAGCCGATAACCAGCAATTGCGGCCGCTACGTCCTGGCCCTTGATGGCGCGGTCTACAATGCGGAGAATCTGCGCGACGTGCTGCTGCGCGAAGGACTGCGATTTCCCGCCGGCCGCGACGCCGAGGCCCTCGCGGAAGCCGTCTCGGCTTGGGGGATCGACCGGACGCTCGACCTGATCAATGGCCCGTTCGCCGTCGCACTTTGGGATAAGAAGACGCACACCCTGACCTTGGCGCGCGACCGGATGGGGATCAAACCGCTCTATTGGGGCATGGTCGGCGGCATGCTGTTCTGGGGGTCGGCGTTGAGGGCGCTGCGGGCGAAGCCGGGATGGACGGCCCGACTGAACCGGTCGGCGTTGACCGCCTATCTGCGCTACGGCTGGGTCCCGGCGCCGCTATCGATCTATCAGGATATTTTCGCCCTGCAGCCGGCGCATCGGCTGACCTACCGGCCGGGATCAAGGACCGCGCCGGCCCTGCATCCCTATTGGGATTTCTACGGCGTTTGCGCCGTCGCCCAGCGCCGCACCGACATGGAAGGGACCGAAGCGCAATTGGAAACGCTTTTGTCCGACTCTGTGCGCCGCCGGATCGGCTCCTCGGCGACCCCGGGCGTGTTGCTCGACGGCGAACGCGGCGGCGCGGTCGGCGGCGCGCTGCTGGCCAGCCTGGCCCGCGCGGAGTCGGATCGCCCGATCCAATGCTTCTCTCTCCTCCCCGAGGGACAAAGCCACGATGGCGATACCGAAGCGGCCGCGGTGGGGCGGGCGCTGGGGGCCGAGCACGCGGTCCTGGTCCTGCAAGATCGTGACCTGCTCGATCTCATTCCCAGAATGCCGGATTTATTCGACGAGCCGTTCGGTGCGCCATCCGCCTTGGCCACGCGCCTTGTCGGCGAGAAGCTCAAAGGCTCGGTCCCCACCCTTCTCTCCGCCGCCGGCGCCGAAGAACTGTTCTTCGGTCGCGACCGTTACCGCCTTTCTCCTGATGCGTGGACAGGTCGCGTGACGACGCCGAAGACAAAAACCGGAGCGCTGACGCGGCTCTTGACCTTTGGCGGATCAAGCCCGGAGCCCACAGATGCATCGGGCGCCCTCGACGTCGACGCCGCCTATCGTGCAGCGCTCAGCCATTGGCGTCGACCGGCGCGATTGACCGGCGTCGACGAACCGAGCCTCGTTACCGGGCGCGCAGGCGGCAGGCTCTCGGACCCGGCAGAGCGCGCCGCCTATCTCGACACGTTGATCCGACTGCCGGGCGTCGTTCTGACCGAGTATGATCAGGCCGGACTCAACATAGCGCAGCCCTTTCTGGATCATCGTCTTGTCGCGTTCGCCTGGACCCTTCCGAAAGAGGCGAAGATCGGCGATGGCGCTGGGATGGCGCCGCTGCGCGCTTTTCTCGAACGCCGCACGCCGGGCCTTCCGACGCTTAAACCCCTTCCACGCGTCGAGCCGCCTGTCGGCGCTTGGCTGCGCGGCCCGTTGCGGGATTGGGCGATGGACCTCTTGCAGCCCGACAAACTAACCGCCGACGGCGTGCTGAAACCCGAACCGATCATGCGCGCCTGGATCGATCATCTCAAGGAACGCGCCGACAACGCCAACGCCTTGTGGCCGGTGCTGATGTTCCAAGCCTGGCGCGATCGCTGGCGGCCCGACCTATAGCGGCGCGTACCCCGAACACCTCGAGCGGCTGGCAGGTTTTGCTTTTTTGCAGCGCAGCATCCTGATAACGTCCGCCCTCGCTAGTACGAAATGGGGAGCGAAGGGACCGGGGCCGACATAGGGACGGCGCCCGACTTCGATGGACGCGTGCGTGAGTCAGATCTAACGGAAGCGGCGTTGAAGAAACGCCTGATGGCCCTGGATTTGGAGAAGCGGGACGACCCGATGACCAATCCGGTCCGCACAATCGCGATGCGGATGTCGCATTGGGCGGGGGTCAAGAAAGCCACGGCGGAGAAACTGAGCTCGCTTCTGCAGCCGCTGACCAGCCGCGCCTTCCAGGCCCGCGCGCGCAAGCTCGCTGAGTATATCGGGCCGCTCGACCCGGTCGAAAACAAAGCGGCCATCCGCGCCTGTTTCGAAAATCTAGCCGAAGCGGCGCCGGATTTCGCATCCTTTAAGGCGCGGGTCGAACGGGCGGGGTTCGGCATCGTCCTGACCGCGCATCCGACCTTCGGCCTGCGCCGCGACCTGCGCCGCGCGCTGTGCGAACTGGCGGCGGGCGAGACGGTCGGCGGCGCCAAGCTGGACGCGGCGGCGATCGAACAGCGCCAGGCTCTAGCCGAGAGCCTGCCGCACGGTCCCGACCGGAAGATCACCCTAGAGGTCGAACGCGAGCAGGCCGACGAGGCTCTGTCCGCCATCCAGGGCGTTTTGAACGACGCCGTTCTGGAAGCGCTCGCCGTCGCACGCGCGCACTATCCCGATGACTGGCGCGCGCTGGTCCCACAACCTCTGACCGTCGCCTCTTGGGTCGGCTACGATCTGGATGGCCGAAACGATATCGGCTGGCTGAATATCCTGAAGTTCCGCATGCTCTCGCGGCGGGCCCAATTGCGGAATTACCGTGGCGCGGTGACGGCGATCGCCCGAACGCTCGCCGAAACTGACCCCGCCGCGCCGCATATGGCCGCCGCCCAGCGCCTGCTGGAGGAAGCCGAGGCGCTGACCGATCAGGAGTTCGCCTTGTTCGCGGAGGCGGACAGCAAGGACCCGGAGAGCCTGCGCCGGATGGCGTCGGGCCTCAAGGAGGGCGACGATCGCCGTCTGGTGCATGCGGCGCCGTTGCGCGAAGCTCTGTCAGCGGCGGCGAAGACTGCGGCGCGCGACGCGGATGCGGCGGCGATGATCGCGCTTCATTCCCAGGTCGCCGGATTCGGCTTCGGCACGGCGCATATTCATGTCAGGCTGAACGCCTCACACCTGCACAACGCGGTCGCGCGCGCCATCGGTATGGAGGGCGCGCCGGAGGACCCGAACAGCCGCCGCCGCTATACGGCGACCCTGAATGAAGAACTGCAGTCTGTTACGCCGGCGACGATCAATTTCGGCTCGCTGCTGGCCGAGCGCACGACGGCCCGCAGCCTATTCATGGCCGTGCGTCAGATCTTGACCTTTATGGATACGGACGCCCCGATCCGGCTTTTGATCGCCGAGACCGAGAGCTCTTTCACAGTCTTGTCGGCGATCTATTTCGCCCGGCTGTTCGGGGTGGAAGATCAGGTCGATATTTCGCCGCTGTTCGAAACGGCGACGGCGCTGGAAAAAGGCGCCGACATCATCGACGCGCTGCTGGATAATCCGCACTATTGCAATTACATCCGCGGCCGCGGGCGGCTCTGTATCCAAACCGGCTTCTCCGACGCCGGGCGCTATCTCGGCCAGTTGGCGGCGTCGCTGGCGGTCGAGCGGCTGCATATCAAGCTGGCGCGGCTGATGGCCCGGCGCGGCATCGACGATGTCGAGGTTCTGATCTTCGACACGCACGGCGAGTCAATCGGCCGCGGCGCCCATCCGGCCAGCCTGGCCCAACGCTTCTCACATCTGGCCTCGCCGATGTCGCGCTCGCTCTATCACCGTTCGAACCTGCCGCTGAAACAAGAGATCAGCTTCCAGGGCGGCGACGGCTATAGTCTGTTCGCCACGCCGAAACTGGCGCTTGGCTCGATCCGCCAGGTCCTGCAACACGCATTGTCGGCGCCGCCGAACGAGGTGAAAGACCCGTTCTACGACGACCCGGACCACACGCTGGACTTCTTCCTCACGATCACACGCTTCAACGAGCAGTTGGTTAGCGACCGGGACTACGCCAATCTGATCGCCGGCTTCGGCGTCAATTTCGTGCCCAAGATGGGATCGCGCACGGTGCAGCGTCAGCACGAGGCGACGCGCGGCGTCGACCGGGAAAGCCTGTCTCAGACACGGGCGATCACCCATAATGCGACGCTTCAGCAATTGGGTTGGCTGGCCAACACGGTCGGCGGCCTGGGCGCGGCCATGCATCGCAATTTGGGCTGGTTCACCGAGATGCACGGCAAGTCCGACCGGATGCGGCAGATGATCGACATGGCGCGCCACGCCGCAGGCCGCGGCAGCATCGATGCGCTGATGGCCTACGCGCGGGTCTATGACCCCAGCTTTTGGCTGGCCCAGGCCCAGGCCATCGAGCCCTGTTCGCATCGCGACCGGTTGCGCAGCCTGGCGGACCATCTGGACGGGCAGCGCCGGTTTGAGCGGATGAGCCGTGTCTGCCATCGGTTGGCGCAAGACGCCATTGATTTCGAGGAAGGGCTGGCGGCGCTCAACGGATCGGGTGACGTGCGCGCCGGGCTCAGCGCCGATGAATACGCCGACCTGCGGCTGCTGCACGCGATCCGGATCGCCGCAATCCAACAGATCTTCCTACTGGCGACCTACATTCCGCGTTTCGCCGCCAAACTGGATTTCACGCGCGAGGACGTGATCCTACAGATCCTCAATCTGGAAGTGCCCAACGCCTTGCAGGAGTTGGAAGAGATTTTCCCGGTCAGCGGCGGTGCGCCGGACCTTTCCGGCTTCGAAGCCGAGGCGTCTTACACGCCGGATACCGAAACCTCCTACGCGCGCGAGCATGCGCGTATCTTCGAACCGATGCGCGCGCTCTACGACATCGTCCTCAGGGTCAGCGCCGCCATCGCCTATCATACCGGGGCGCACGGCTAACAGCCCGCCTTGCCCGCCTTTCGGATTTGCGCCACCGTACTACTGCGAATTGGGAAGGGACGATGATGAGCATCAAACTGAACGGAGCACGCGTCTTCATTTCAGCCGCCGCGTCCGGCATCGGTCTGGCGATGGTCAAGGCGTTTGATGCGGCCGGGGCGAAGCTCTTCGTCTGCGACATCGATGCAGACGCCGTCCAAGCGCTGCGCGAGGACTTTCCGAACGTCGAGGCGGTGGTCTGCGACTGCGCCGATTGGGGATCGGTCCAGACCATGTTCGACCAGATCAAGAAGCAGCTCGGCGGGCTGGATGTGCTGATCAATAATGTCGGGATCGCCGGTCCAACGGCGCGCGTCGAGGATATCGAGATCGAAGATTGGCGCCGCACGATCGATGTGAACATCACCGGTCATTTCTATTGCGCGAAACTGGCCGCACCGATGCTGAAGGAGAATCAGACCGGCGCGATCATCAACTTGTCTTCAGTCGCCGGCCGATTGGGCTTCCCGCTGCGCCTGCCCTATTCATCCTCGAAATGGGCGGTGATCGGATTCAGCAAGACCCTCGCCGCCGAGCTTGGACCGTCAAACATCCGGGTCAACGCGATCCTGCCCGGTCTGGTCGAAGGGCCGCGCATTGACGCGGTGATCCAGGCCAAGGCCGAAGCGGCTGACATCACCTTCGATGAGATGCGCGCGAGATTGGTGGCCGGCGTATCGATGCGCACCGGGGTCAGCGCCGTCGACATCGCCAATATGGCGCTCTATCTAGCGTCAGATCTCGGCGAGAAGGTCTCTGGCCAAGCGATCAGCGTCGACGGCGACGTTCAGACCATCTTATAGGCGCCGCGCTCAACCAAGTTGGCGCGGGTGCGCTTTGCGCGTTCCTGATATTGTATGTGAGAGGCTTATTCGCTGGTCAGCCGAACAACAACATCGACGCGCGCGACCTTCTTGCCCGCCGGCGCCGCCGGCACATACTCGACCCGCACATCCGCTTCGTCGATGTCGGCCAACTCGCCGTTGGTTTCATCAAAGAAATGATGATGGCTGTGCATATTGGTGTCGAAATAGGAGCGCCCCGGTTCGACCACGACTTCCCGCAGCAAGCCGGCTTCCTGGAATTGATGCAGCGTGTTGTAGACGGTGGCCAACGATACGCGAACCCCGTCCTCTTTGGCCGCGGCGTAAAGCGCCTCGGCGGACACGTGCTTGTCGCCGCCCTCGAACAACACGCGTCCGAGCGCTATCCTTTGACGCGTCGGGCGCAGCCCTGCGCTCCGCAAGATATCAATGATATTCTCGTTCGCGCGCATGGTTTCGCCGCTCCAATCTTTGCACAGCAACGGCCGCGCGTTTCTTGCCTGAGCCCACGCTTCAGCGCGGACTCCCATCCATAAACCAACAGTTATTATAGGTGTGAGCCGACGCTGCGCCAAGTGAAAATTGGAACTATTCCACTTTGCATACGCAAACATCCGCCTTCAAGCGCCGCGGCCGGACAAGAATCGGTCGAAAAGAAGGTCCTCCATGGCCGTCGCCAGAGCCGACCGACTCTGATATGCCGCGCCTGAAATGAGCGTTGGATCAAAAAGTAAGACGAGCCGCGCGCGGCGCAAGAGCGCCAAAAAGGCGGCGCCGCGAAAGTCGGCCGTCCGCGGAAGACACGGGCGCGCGCCCGCAACGCGTCGGGCCCCTGGAGCGCGACGGGCGCGGCCGTCGCTGCGCCGCCGGTTCCTGTCCTTCCTGATCGCCGGATCAATCTGGCTTGGGGTCGCCGCGGCGGCGTTGGTCGGCTATGTCGCCTGGGACCTGGATCAGGTCGCCGATATCGACGCCGCCTCTGACCGGCGGGCGTCGGTCAGCGTTTTCGCCGCCGACGGCGCCCTGGCGGCGCGGATGGGCGCCGATCACGGCCCCGCCGCCGCCCTGGAGACTCTCCCCTGGCATTTGCCGGCGGCGCTGCTGGCGATCGAGGACCGGCGTTTCTACGACCATATCGGCTTCGACCCGCGCGGCTTTCTGCGGGCGATGTGGCGGAACCTGCGCGACGGCAGGGTCACCCAAGGCGGCAGCACGCTGACCCAACAACTGGCCAAGAACCTGTTTCTGTCGCCTGACCGCACCGTCTATCGCAAGGCCCAGGAACTGTTGCTGGCCTTTTGGCTGGAAGCCACCCTGAGCAAAGATCAGATCCTGGAGGTCTACTTGAACCGGGTCTATCTCGGCGCTGGGGCCTATGGGGTCGAGGCGGCGTCCCAGCGCTTCTTCGACAAGAGGGCGCGGGACCTGACGCTGTTTGAAAGCGCCGTTCTGGCCGGATTGCCGAAAGCGCCCAGCCGGTTGAACCCGCTCGCGGCGCCGGAAGCGGCGGCCCGGCGCGCGGCGCTGGTTCTCAACGCGATGGCTGAGACGGGGGATATCAGCCGCGCCGAAGCGGACGCCGCAAAGCGCCCGCGAGTGCAGACCGCGCGGGCGGGCGCGACCCGCTATCTCGGGCGCTATTTCGCCGATTGGACGGCGCAGCGCGCCCGCGACCTGAGCGGCCAAACCGGCGGGGATCTGACAGTCCAAACGACCCTGAATCTGAATTTGCAGGAACGGCTGGAAATGGTTCTCGACCGCCACGCGGCGGCGCTGGCGAAGCGCGGCGCGGATCAGGCCGCGGCGGTGGCGTTGCGGCCCGACGGCGCCGCCTTGGCGCTGGCGGGCGGGCTGGACTGGTTGCGGGCCCCCTACAACCGCGCAACCTCGGCCCGCCGCCAATCGGGCTCGACCTTCAAATCCTTTGTCTATCTGGCGGCGCTTGAGGCCGGTCAGACGGCGTCGGACAAGATCGATCCGCGCACGCTCAGCCTGGACGGCTGGACGCCCCGCGATCTCGGCGAGACGCCGGACCGGCCCGTCGAACTGGGCGAAGCCTTTGCGCGCTCAATGAACGGGGCCGCCGTCGCTCTGGGAGAAACGGTCGGGCGCGACGCGGTGATCGACGCCGCACGGCGGTTGGGGATCGCCTCGCCCTTGACCCCGGACCGGTCACTGGCGCTGGGGGTGCATGAGGTGACCCTGCTGGAGTTGACCGGCGCGTACGCGACCCTGGCGAATGGCGGTTTCGCCGTCGCGCCTTACGCGGTGACGCGCGTCGCCGACGGATCGGCTCAGGCGCTCTTCCAGCGCCGGCCGCCGGTCCTCGAACGGGTCGTTGCGGCGCAACCCGCGCGCGCGATGGACGCCCTCTTGCAGCGCGTGGTGACTGAGGGGAGCGGCCGCGAAGCGCGCCTGGGCGAGCGCTATGACCGGCTGCTTGTCGGCGGCAAGACCGGGACGACGCAGGAGTATCGAGACGCCTGGTTTATCGGCTTCGTTCGAGACGCCAGGCGCCCGCCAGGGCCGGATAACGGGCTGATCGTCGGTGTCTGGGTCGGTTCTGACGCCGCCACGCCAACCGAGCGCATCACCGGCGGATCGCTGCCGGCGGCGATCTGGCGCGACTTTGTTCAGGCGGCGGCGCCGATCCTATGGCCGAGTCTCTAGGCGTCCCGATCTTTATTGAGCGCCGGCGCGGCGAAGCATATCCTCAACCCCGCGATCACGGCCGAGGCGCGCGACTTCCAGAATTGTCCGCCCGGTATAGTCGGTTAGATTCGGATCGGCGCCAGCGTCCAGCAACATACCGACAATATCACGATCTTCCGACCGCACCGCCAGGGTTAGCGGCGTCTCGCCACGACGATTGCGTGCGTTCGGATCGGCCCCAAGCGCCAGCAGACGGTCCGTCGCATCAAAGGCGTTCTGTAGGGCCGCCCAGTGCAGCGCCGTGTTGCCGCCGCTATCGCCCCGCTCGAGGTTCGCATTGAACTCCACCAGCAAGTCGATGAAATCCAACGCCTCGACGCGCGCTGCATGCATCAACAGCGTTTTTCCGTTCAGGTCCGCATCCGCAACATCGCCGCCCTGAATCAGATAGTTCTTCAGATAGTTATAGTCGCCTGAATCGATGGCGTTGCGTTCCCTGGACTCCAACGAAAAGGTGGTTTGCGCCTGACCGGGCCCCGGCCAAGCCGCAACGCCCAAGACCAGAGCGAGCGCGCTCGCGAAAGTGCCAATCGATTTCAGCATCAAACCCGTGGATCCTCGAAATCCTGTACCATGCGATCGTAAATCAGACCCTGGCGGCGATCCAGTCAAGGGCCGCATCCACGGAATCGACTCTCGGGCCGGGCGGCGGCGCCGGCCGGTCGATCATCACGACCGGAATCTGAGCCGCGCGCGCCGCCGCCAGCTTCGCCTCGGTCGCAGCCCCGCCGCTATTCTTGGTCACCAGAACGTCAATCCGGTGCTGCTGCAGAAGGACGCGCTCGTCCGCCAGATCGAACGGGCCCTTGCCGAGAATCAAAACGGTTTCTTGCAGGGTAAACGGCTGGGCCGGCGGTTCGATCATCCGAATGGCGAAGGCGACGCCTTCAACCGACCGGAACGCCGCCAGTTCGCCCGGCCCGACCGTGAGAAAAGCGACCGAGCCAACCGCTGGCAAGAGCGCCGCCGCCTCTTCCGCATCGGCGACGATGCGCCAGTCATCGCCCGGTTGCGGACGCCAAGGCGGCCGCACCAGCGCCAAGCGCTGAACAGCGCTCTCCCACGCAGTCGCTTCCGCAGCGTTGGCGGAAATCTGCGTTGCGAATGGATGGGTCGCGTCCACAAGCAAATCGATGGCCCCGTCGGCCAGATAGCGCCTCATACCGGCGACGCCGCCGAAACCGCCGATCCGCAACGCGCCAGGCGGCGTCGCAGGGTCGCTGGTGCGTCCCGCTAGGGAGGTTGTGATCAGCACTTGGTCGCCGAACTGCGCCGCCGCTCGAGTCGCCAAGGCGGCCGCCTCGCCGGTCCCGCCTAGGATCAATAAACGGCGCGGTTGGTCAGCCGTCATTGTCCGCCTGATCCCTCCCGTCGCCGATCGCCAGAATCGCGCCAGCGCGGTCGACCACCATTGTATCGAGCCGGCCGCCACCCAACGTCGCCAACGCCGTCTCTCGCGCCCGCCGCGCCACAAGCGCCGGCAGCGACAAACCTTGGCACAGGTCCAGCACTTCGGCGGCGGTATTGGCCGAGGCGACGCGCGCGCAGAGCGGGGCGTCGCCCCCCAGCGCGCGAACCATCTTGGCCAGCCCCTCGAAATCGACTTGGCTGCGGGCGGAATGAAGGTCCGTCGCGCCCTGCGCCAGCTTCACCATCTTGGCGAATCCGCCGGCGATGGTGATCCGCTCGACCGGGTGGCGCCGCGCGTATTTCAACAGCCCGCCGACGAAATCCCCCATATCGATCAGCGCCTGGTCGCTCAACCCGTAATGGGCGCGCACCGCCGACTCGGATCGCGACCCGGTGCTGCCGGCGATGTGCGTCAAGCCGGTGGCGCGCGCGACATCAACACCGCGATGGATCGAATGGATCCAGGCGCTGCAACTAAAGGGCCGAACGATCCCGGTCGTGCCCAAGACCGACAGGCCGCCGACAATGCCCAAGCGCGGGTTCCAAGTTTTTTCAGCGATTGCCTCGCCGCCCGGGATCGAGATCGTGACCTCGAGATCAAGCGGCGCATCATGCGCCTCCGCCAGATCGGCCAGATTGTCCCCGATGATCTGTCGCGGCCCCGGATTGATGGCGGGCTCGCCTGGCGGGATCGGCAGGCCGGGCTTTGTGACCATCCCTACCCCGGGTCCAGCTTTGAAACCAAGGCCCGAGCCCGCCGGCGCTAGCCGGACCGTGCAGCGTAGCTCGACGCCATGGGTGACGTCTGGATCGTCGCCGGCGTCTTTGATCACGCCGCAAACCGCGCCGCCTCGGTCGGTCCAATCGGGCCGAACTATTTCGAAATCCGGCGTTTCGCCCTTCGGCAGGCGGATTCCAATCTTCTCTGGGAAGGCCCCAGTCAGGAGCGCCTGAAACGCAGCCTTGGCCGCCGCCGCCGCGCAGGCGCCGGTGGTCCAGCCGCGCCGCAGAGCAGCGGGACCGCCAAGTCCCGGGTCAGTCGCCGGTCGTTGCACTTGCTGTCGCTCTGGTCGCATTGAGGCCGTATCGATCCTGGTCCAGCGTGGGCGGCGCGAGAGAGAGGCGACCAGCCCTTGCGCTTTCGTGAAGAAGGGTGTCGCCTGCGGGCTAGGCGTGCAACCAAATCCGGTCTAGCCTTGCGCCGTGATGACAGGGGAAGGGCAATCACAATGACGGGCAGGCGACCCGACCTGCGATCCGCTCAGGCGCCGCTAACAGACATGCTCATGGCTGCAACCGCCTCTGCGCCGGTTCTAGAGCCCGGGCAGGTCTGGCTTGTAGGCGCCGGTCCGGGCGATCCGGGCCTCTTGACCCTAAACGCGCTGGCCGGCTTGGCGCAGGCGGAGGCCGTTGTCTATGACGCGTTGGTCGACGAGCGGGTCCTGGCGCTGGCGGGCCCGCAGGCGGAGCGGATCTACGCCGGAAAGCGCGGCGGCAGGCCCTCGCCGAAACAGCGCGCGATCTCAAACCGGTTGATCGACTTGGCGCGCGCCGGTCGTCGGGTCGTCCGACTGAAAGGCGGCGATCCTTTCGTCTTTGGGCGTGGCGGCGAGGAAGCGCTGGACCTCGCCCGCGCCCATATCCCCTTCCGCATCGTGCCCGGCGTGACAGCCGGAATCGGCGGATTGGCCTATGCCGGCGTTCCGGCGACCCATCGAGACGTCAATTCGGCCGTTACCTTTATCACCGGTCATGACGTCACAGGCGCTGCGCCGGACGGGTTGGACTGGGCCGCCTTGGCCAAAGGCGCGCCAGTGCTCATCCTTTATATGGCGCTGAAACACATGGGCGTCATCGCCGACCGGCTGATCGACGGCGGACGCGACCCGCTTGAGCCTGTCGCCATCGTCTCGAAAGCGGCGACGCTTGAGCAGTCCGTGATCGTCACCCATCTCCAAGAAGCGGCCATCCATGCGGCGACAGCGCCAACGCCGGCAGTCGTCGCCATCGGCCAAGTTGTGAGGCTGCGAGACGGGCTGAACTGGCTGGCGGGTCTGGCCGGAGAAGCGTTGAATCCGGACCCGCTGGGGTTGGATGACCGGCGCGAGACCGGATAGCGCCCGCCAAACCATCGAGGACGTCGTGTCGAAACCGGGAAACGAGTCTCAAAGCGCCGCGGCGCGGCCAGCCGGCCCCAAAGGTTTGGTGATCGCCGCCCCGGCGAGCGGCAGCGGCAAGACAACCATCGCGCTCGGCCTGTTGCGGGCTTTGCGCGACACCGGCGTCAAGGTCGCCTCCGCCAAGGTCGGACCGGACTATATCGATCCCGGCTTCCACGCCGCGGCGGGCGGACGCGCTTGTCTCAATCTCGACCCGTGGGCGATGCGGCCCGAGAGCCTCGCCTTCTCGGTTCAAGCGGCCGGCGCCGGCGCGGATCTTCTGATTGTCGAGGGCGTCATGGGGCTCTTCGACGGCGCGGTCGGCGGCGGCGGCTCGACGGCGGATCTGGCGCATATGTTGGGCCTGCCCATCGTGCTGGTGATGGATGTCAAAGGGCAGAGCGTCAGCGCCGCAGCCGAACTGCACGGCTTTCGATCCTATCGCCCGGATATCGAGATCGCCGGCGTCATCCTGAACCGGGTCGGCGGCGAGAATCACGTCATCGCCGTTTGCGACGCGATCGCCGCCTTGTCAAAGCCGCCGCAGGTTCTCGGAGCGGTGCCGGTCACCGGCGGCATCGAAACGCCCAGCCGACATCTCGGCCTGGTGCAGGCGCAGGAAATTGACTCTCTCGAGCGGATGTTGACCAACGCTTCGATCGTGACCCGCGCGGCCGTTGATCTGGAAGCGCTGCAAGACCTGGCGCAGCCAATCGTCGGAGGCGCGCGGACCGAGGCCGACCAAGGGCCTTTGCTCAACCCGTTCGGTCAGCGAATTGCGGTCGCTCAGGACGCCGCCTTCGGCTTTTCCTATCCTGGCGTCCTCGAGGCCTGGCGGGCGCAGGGGGCCGAAATCGCACTCTTTTCGCCGCTTGCCGACGCGGGACCGGACGCCGACGCGGACGCCGTCTTCCTACCCGGCGGCTACCCGGAATTGCACGCGGCGCGGCTCGCTTCCTGCAGCGATTTTCTTGAGGGGTTGCAGCGAGCGGCGGCGAGCGGCGCCTTCCTCTATGGCGAGTGCGGCGGCTATATGGCCCTAGGCGAAGGGCTGGTCGACCCGGATGGCGATCGTCATGCGATGGCCGGGCTGCTGCCGATCGAAACCAGTTTCGTCGCTCCGAAGCGTCGTCTGGGCTATCGCGAGATCGCGCTATGTGGCGATACACGCCTCGGCGCCGTCGGCGATCGTTTCGCCGGTCACGAATTCCACTATGCGGCGGAGACGTTGAATAAGAGCACGGCCGCCCTGTTCAACGCCGCCGATTCCAGCGGCGCCGCGTTGGGCCCGGCCGGCGCCATCGCCGATCCAAGCATCGGTGCGGTGGCCGGCTCTTTCCTGCATCTGATCGACCGGCGACCCTGAGGCGACTGACCTGCTCCGCTAGAGAGTCCATGTTTTCAGGTTTGTCTGTTCTCCAACCGAGGACGCAGTCTTCTTCAGGAATTCGGCCTCGCCGTCCTGAGATCGCGTCGCCCCTTCAACGCTCACTGGGGTCTGTTGACGCGTGAGGCCGCCACGACGGGGCCATCGGTCCAGGGGCCGTCGCGATAATAGTAGCTGATCGCCGATGGGGCGGACTTCCACGTCCAAGCCGCGAGAAGCGGGCTTTCAAAGGTCCTTATCTCGTGCCTCTGGTTGGGTTTGGTGAAGACAAGCTCGCCGGGCGTGAAAGTCCTGACCTTGTTCCGGCTGTCCATCGCCCAGGCGGCGCGTCCACCCAGCACGTAATAGACCTCGGTGGAGTCGTGCGCATGGTCCGTATAGACGGTGTCCCGCCCGAGCACGAACAGACCAAGCGAGACTAAATCACTCCGGATGAAACCGGCGGGACCAATGAGTTCGCCTGACGCAAAATCATCCAGGAAAGATTGCGACCAATCGGTGCGCGCGTAGAACGTCTCCCATGGCTTGAGGCCGACGCAAAGCCGCAAGGCGTCCAGAACCGGGCAATCGCCCGCCGCGTAGCCTGCGGCGATCGCGGTTTGAAGATGCCGCAACCCTGGGACCTTTCCCGCCGGTGGGTATTCCGGTTCAGCGGCGGCCCAGTCGACAGAGGTCAGCAACCCGGCGAATTCCTCCAACTCCTCGCTTGGGGCGTATCCCTGTTCCGCCTTGGCGACGTACATCTCCGCCACGGCTTCGGCGAACTGCCGCACCGCTTGTTTCATTTCATAGGTCCCCGTGAAGGCTCGCGACGAAGGCCGCGATCGTCGCCTCGTTCCTCTTGAAAAACGTCCATTGTCGATGTCGGCGCGACTCGATCAAACCCGCCCTCTCAAGGGTCGCCATATAGGCGGACACGGTGCTTTGGGAGAGCGCGGTCTTTCTCTGGATCGCGGACACACAAACCTCGCCGCACCGCCCCTCGGCGATTTCGCCGAAGTTCGCCGGAACATCCTTCATCCAACGCAGGATCGCGCGTCGGGTCCCGTTGGAGAGGGCGGAAAACAGTTCATGTTCATCCATATATCGAGGATATTCGATATATGGATGAACGTCAAGATAACAGCGCGGGGCCGGTCTGCGCAGCAAGGACGGTCGACAGCCATATCGTGGCCCGGGTCATCGCCAGCAGACGTCAACCCACTCCCAGAACCGTCTTGCCCCGCCGCGAAACACCGGCCTACGCTACCCTTTGGCCGCCGCAGGATGGCTGTAGAGTGAGTCAGGTCCTAACCTAAGAACTGAAGCCATGAATGAACCCTGATGACCGAGAAAGCGCCTTTCTGGAAGACGACGCCGCTCGCCCGGATGACACAGGAACAGTGGGAAAGCCTGTGCGACGGCTGCGGCCAATGCTGTCTTCACAAGATCGAGGATGCGGACACAGGCGCGGTTGCGGTGACCAATGTCGCTTGCGCCTATCTCGACGCCGAGACATGCCGCTGTCAGGATTACGCCAACCGGGCCGTGAATGTGCCCGACTGCGTGACCCTGACCTCTGACAATCTTCATTCCTTGTATTGGATGCCTGAGACCTGCGCCTACCGTCTCTTGGCGGAAGGCAAGGACTTGGCCTGGTGGCATCCGTTGGTCTCGGGCGATCCGGCGACTGTGATAGAGGCCGGCGTCTCGGTTGGAGGAACCATCGTCTCTGAAGAGGCGGTCGAGAATATGGAGGATCACGTCACCGGCTGGATCAACCGCCACAAGCCGCATCTGAAATGGCGCCATCCGCCAAAGCGTGATAGCTGATCTGACCGTTTCATTCACCCGATCCGCCGTCGGCGCGGCGCCGACGCTTGGGAGTTCAGTCATGGTCGATCGTTTTACCGGCGTCTTGGCGCCGGTCTCTACCCCGTTCAAACAAGACCTCTCCCCCGATACGGAACGGCTTGTCGCGCTCTGCCGATGGTTGCTCAACGAAGGCGCTGACGGTCTGGCGGTCTTCGGCACCACCAGCGAGGCGAATTCAATCGGCATGGCGGACCGGATGCGGCTGACAGAGGCCTTGGTGGAGGCCGGCGCGCCCGCCGCGAAATTGCTGCCTGGAACGGGGACCTGCGCTTTGAGCGACACGGTCGCACTGACCAAACACGCGGTCGAACTCGGTTGCGGCGGCGTGCTGGTCCTGCCGCCCTTCTACTATAAGAACCCAAGCGATGACGGGCTTTATGCGAGCTTCGCAGAAACCATCGAGCGGGTTGGAGACAGTCGACTGCAACTCTACCTCTATCATTTCCCGCAAATGGCCGGCGTCGGAATTCCGCTTGCGGTGATCGAGCGGCTGGTCGCCGCCTATCCGGACACAATCGCCGGGTTGAAGGACAGTTCCGGCGACTGGGCCAACACGGAAGCCGTGATCAAGACCTTCCCTTCGATGCATGTCTTCCCCTCGTCCGAAGCGCGCGTCGTCGACGCCCTGAAGATCGGCGGGGCCGGCTGCATCAGCGCCAGCGCCAACATCAACGCCCGCGCGATCCGGGCGCTGATCGATGTCTGGGACAAACCGGAGGGTGAAGCGCTGAACCGATCGGTGACCGCGGTCCGGAAAGTGATCGAAGGCTATCACGCGGTCGCCGCCGTCAAGGCGATCCTGGCGGAATTCTCCGGCGACCCCGCCTGGAACATCCTAGCCCCGCCGCTGGCGCCCTTGTCCGAGCCGCAACGGGCGGCGCTGGTCGCCAGCCTGAAGGACTTGGGATATTCCCTATCGCTGCGCACGGCGTGACAGGGCGTGACAGGGCGCTCGCCAAGCGAACGCGAATCCCTTAGATCAGCGCGATGAACAGGCCTTTTTCCTCCTGGCGCGACGCAGACGCGGATTTCGCGGTTCGCGACGGCGACGCCTTCATACCGATCCAATTTCGGCCGCATCCGCAGGCCCGGCGCGTCAGCCTGCGCATCGATTCCAAGAGCGGCGCGGTGATCCTGACCGCGCCGGCGCGCACCGCCCGGCGGCGTCTCTTGGCCTTTGTCGAGGAGCATCGCGACTGGGTCCTGGAGGCGCTTGCGCGACTGCCCACAGCGCGCCCCTTCGCCGACGGCGCGGTCATTCCGGTCGAAGGACAGGACATCAGACTTGCCTGGCTGCCAGAGCATCGCGGTCCCTGCATCTTGAGCGACGCGACCCTCACCGTCGGCGGCGATGCGCCGCACACCGCCCGCCGGGTGCGCGACTTCCTCAAGACCCGCGCCCGAACCCGGATCGTCGAACGCGTCGCGCTAAAGGCCGAGACGGCCAATCTGGCGCCGGGCCGGATATCCATCCGCGATCAGTCGAGCCGGTGGGGAAGCTGCGCCGCCAATGGCGGCCTGTCTTTCAACTGGCGACTGATCTGCGCCCCGCCACCGGTGCTCGACTATGTCGTCGCGCATGAGGTCGCCCATTTGCGGCATATGGATCATGGTCCCGATTTCTGGGATCTGACAGAGCGGCTGAGCGACGGGGACATGGCGGTCCAACGCAACTGGCTGCGCCGCCATGGCGCCGCGCTGCAGCGGCTGGGCTGAACGTGGAACAATCGGACCGGAAGAGCGCGCCCGATCATTGGCGCGGTCCCGTCGGCGCGCCTCTGGTCGCGTTATTGACCGTGCTGGTGGCGCTGGGACCGTTTTCAGTCTCGTTCTACGTCCCGGCGATGCCCGCCATCGCCGCGGCCCTGGAAGCCGACCCCGGCGGCGTCCAGAGCACGATGACCACATTCCTGTTGGGTTTCGGCCTATCACAGCTCTTGATCGGACCGCTATCGGACAAGTACGGGCGACGCCCGATCCTGCTGCTCGCCCTCGCCTTCTTCATCGCAGCCAGCGTGCTCTGCGCGTTTGTCACGACCCTGCCGGGGTTGCAGGCGATGCGCTTCATCCAAGGCGTCGGCGCCTGCTGCGGCCCGGTCCTGGGGAGGGCGATGGTGCGCGACCTGTTCGACGGACCGGACATGGCGCGGGTCTTTGCAATCATCGGCACGGCGGTCGCGCTTGGGCCCGCGCTGGGTCCGATCGCCGGCGGCGCGGTGCATCAATTCTTCGGCTGGCGCATGATCTTTTTCGTGATCGCTGCGATTGCGCTGGCTTTGTGGATTCTGGCGGCGGCGAAACTGGGAGAGAGCAACGCGCACCGCAGCCCGGACGCGATGCGCCCCGACCGGCTCATACGCATCTATGGAGAATTGCTGACAAACGGCCCGTTCATGGGTCATGTGCTGGTCGGCGCTTTGGTGTTCTCCGGCGTTTTCGCCTATCACGCCACCGCCTCATTCCTGTTCATCGCGGAACTCGGCGTTTCGCCGGCCGTCTTCGGGGCCATCGCCATCGCCACCGTTCCCGCCTATGCGCTGGGAAACTTCCTCTCCGGCCGGCTGACCAGAGTTTTCGAGGGACGGCGGCTGATCGGCATCGGCTTGGTCATCGCGATTTTCGGCGCCGTTCTGACCGAACTGGTCAGCGACGCGCTGAGCCTGCCGCGCGTGGTCTTGCCGATGATGCTGTATTTCTTCGGCTTCGGTATGATTCTGCCGCACGCGATCAGCGGCGCGCTTCAGCCTTTTCCGCGCGTCGCCGGCAGCGCGTCTGCGGTGATGGGGGCGATGCAGATGGGCTGCGGCGCAGCCTCGAGCGCCGTTGCGGCGTTGATCTACGACGCTTCGGCGCGCCCCTTCGGTTGGCTCGTGATCGCCTTGGCCCTATCCGCGGCGCTGGCCTACTTTATTCTGACCCCGGTCTCCGCCGACCCGGACCGCCGACGGTAAGACGCCGAATCGCCGAACCCTCGCGCCTTCTTCACGTTTTTTTAGGGAAGAGCGCCATAACTTCACGTCTGTGTGTGGCTGATCACAGCACCGTCGCCGACTCCCGCCTATAACGCGAATCAAGTGGTGGAGAGGAGAAACATCATGGCGTATCTCGATAAACACCCGGTTCTCACGCCAGACGAAGGCGCGAAAGCCAACGGCGGAGCGAAAGCGCGTTGGACCGACGGGGTCATCGGCTCGGCGATTAACACCACCCTGGGTCTCGCGTCTGGGGTCGCCCTCGGCGTGTTTCTGTTGACCTATGGCGCCACAGAAGCAGTCGCCATGGTTCTGGCCAACCTGTTCTAGGGCGGCTCACCCTCCAGGGGCGCGTCGGCCTCAGCACCGACGTCGGCCGATCTCGGCCGCAGCACATGACTGTGCGCCGAATCGTAGAGCGCGCTTTCCAGAAAGGCCGGATCATCCAGAAGCGCCGCTTCGAGCGCGCGGCCGACCAGAATCAGCGCCGTGCGGGTGATCCGCGCGTCCTTCACTTTCCGCCGAATATCCGACAAGGCGCCGCGCAGGATGATCTGGTCCGGCCAGCTGACCCGATAGCCGATGACCACAGGACAGTCCGCGCCGTAGAGCGGCGTCAGCTCCCGCACCACCGTCGCCAGATTGTTGATCGACAAATGAATCGCCAGGGTGGCGCCGGACGCGCCCAGCGTCGCCAGGTCCTCGCCGTCGGGCATCGCTGAAGCGCGCACCGCCGTCCGGGTCAAGACGATACTCTGGCTGACGCCGGGCAAAGTCAGTTCCTGTTTCAGGGCGGCGGCCATGGCGGCGTAGGCCGGAACGCCGGGCGTCACGTCATAGGCGATCGCCAGCCGGTCCAGCCGCCGCATCTGCTCGGCGATGGCGCCATAGAGCGACGGGTCGCCGGAATGGACCCGCGCCACGTGCTGACCTCTGGCGTCGGCCTCGGTGATTTCAGAGATGATTTCATCGAGATGCATTGACGCGGTGTCGATCACACGCGCGCCCGCCGGCGCTTCCGCCACCACTTCGGCCGGCACCAAGGACCCGGCATAAAGGCAGACCGGGCAAGCCTGGATCAATTTCAGGCCCCGAAGGGTGATCAGGTCCGGCGCGCCCGGACCGGCGCCGATGAAATGAACCGTCATGCGGCGTTTTCCTCATTCTGACCTTTGCTCTTTCGGCCGTAACCGCGCGGCGTATAGAGACGCGGCCCGCGCGCGCTCTCATACCGTCGTGTCTCCGAATTTCCGAAGATCACCAGCGACAGCATATCAACGTCTGACGGATCGAACGCGCCCAGCGTGGCCAGCGTGATCGTCTCGCCGGCGCGGCCGAGATTGCGGCAGACCGCCACCGGCGTGTCTGCCGGACGCTCTTTCAGAAAGGTGTCGCGCGCCTCGCCCAACAGGCTGCGGCGGCGCTGACTCTGCGGGTTATAGAAGGCAGTGACGAAATCGCCTTCCGCCGCCGCCTTGAGACGGGTCCGAATGGCCTCAATCGGCGTCAACAGGTCCGACAGCGAGATCAGGCAGAAATCATGTCCCATCGGCGCGCCCAGCCGCGCCGCCGCCGCCTGAAAGGCGGAAATGCCTGGACAGATGGTGACGGCCACGCCGCGCATCGCGCGATCCGTCGCGTCTTCCAGGATCTCATGCACCAGGGTCGCCAAGGCGTAAATTCCTGGATCGCCGGAACCAAGCAGAGCGACGCGGCGGCCTTGCGCCGCGATCTCAAGCGCTTTGGCCGCCCGCGCCCGCTCTTCGCCCAGCGGCGTCGCGATCGTCTCTTTCCCGGCGGTCAGATCGGAGACCAGATCAAGATAAAGATCGTAGCCGACCACGACCTCCGCCTGACGCAGCGCCGCGACCGCCTCGCCGGTGCGCCAGGCCGGATCGCCGGCCCCGGTTCCAACGACAAACAATGCGCCGTTTTGGCTTCCCTGATCCCGAGGAATCGAAGGCGCACGGGCGATGGCGATGGTGACCCGTCCGATCTTCTGTTTCTCGACCGCCAGCGCGCCGTCCGGCCCAGCCAGCGCCAAAGCGGCGCCTTCCGCCACCCCGTGGCAACCAGTTTCGCGATAGACGATGTCGGACGCGTTGGCCAATCGCGGGGCCTCTTTCTCAAGCGACTCAGCATCGAAAAACCGAGGCGTGAGGCCGAGGGAATCGGCCGCCGCGAGCACCGCCGGCTCGTCTCGCTTAATGTCAATGGAACCGATCGCAGCGACCGAGGACGGGGCCAATCCCGCACGATCCAGGACCGTCCTCAGCGCGGCGACGCCTTCTTCGGCTTGGATCAACCGTTCGGCGCCGATCCCCACCGCCAGCGTTGGCGGATGCAGGATCAGCGTTTTCCCGTCATCCTGCGCCGCGCGATCTGTCACCAGAACACGATAAGCGCTCGGCCCATCGGTAAAGATATCCGGCGGCGGCCAGGCGCCGTCGCCAGCCTCGACGCTCAGGGACACGGCTTCGCCCGCGAGCAGGGCGGCGGTGACCGGCTTGACCAGTTCGGGCGTCGCCAGGGTCCAACCGTCCGGCGGCGCGTCGAAGGAGAAGCCCAAGCGGCGGTCGCCGGCGGTCGTTACGGCCGCGCGCGTCTCCAGCAGATCGGCGCAGCGCCGGGCCAGATCGTTCGCGCCGTGATGACCGCCAAGGATCGGAACCACCGCCGCGCCATCCTCGGATATCGCGAGGACCGGCGGCTCAGCGCGCTTGTCTCCCAGGACCGGCGCCAGAAGCCGCACCAGCACCCCGGCCGCGCAAAGACCGACAATCGGCGTTCCCTCGACGAACAGCCGCCGGACCAACAAGCCCGCATCATCGAAATGCTCATCGGGGTCCGCGATCCGTCCGCATTTGCCATAGATACGGCCCGCCGCGCCGGCGCGGACCAGACGGCGCGCGGTCGCAGCGCCGGCCTCCATGAAACAGAGATAGGCGACGGGGCCGCCGCTCATTCCGCCGCCTCCGCCTCGGTCCAGGCTTGGCCGCGCCGATGCGCCAAAACCATCGAAAAGTAGGGCGCGTCGTAGTCTTCCGGCAGATCGCTTAGGGGCCGCGCCTGTTGCCGCTGCATGGTCGCGTGTTGGATATAAACGGCAGCCTCCGCCATGCCCGCCTGGGCTAGGACGCGGCGCAGTTTCGGCAGATGCCGCCCGACCTTGATGAAGGCGGCTGCATCTGTCCCGGCCAAGCGCGCCGCCAGCGCCGCTTCCGCCAACGGCGCCGGCAGCACGGTCAGCACGTCGTTGCGCGAGGAGAGGGGGGTGAGCGTCATCGCCGCCGAAGCGGTCAAGCTGCTGACGCCGGGCACCACCTCGACCGTTGCGCGCTCCGCCAGCCGGGCGAAGAGATACATGAAGCTGCCATAGAAGAACGGATCGCCCTCACAAAGCACGGCGACATCCCGGCCTGTCTCGATCCGCGCCAGTATGTCGGACGCTGCGCCGTCATAGACCTGCTCGGCCGGAAAGCGCGCTTCAACCATCGGCATGCGGATCGCGATCTCCTCTTGTCCGCCAGGCAGATGCGGCGCGGCGATGCGGCGCGCCAGACTGTCGCCCTCAAGCGGCGCCGGCCAGGCGATGACGGGAACCCGCGCTAGAATCCGAGCGGCTTTCAAGGTGATCAGTTCGGGATCGCCGGGGCCGACCCCAACGCCATAGACAGTCTCCGACATTATTGCTCACCCTGTGCAAAAGGTTTCACCGCGCGCAACTGCGTGACCGGCATGAAGGGCCGCCAGCCATGATGGGGTCCGACCTTGTCTAGCCGCGAGACCGCCAGACGCGCCATCTCGACCGTTTCCGCCGCGTCATGGATCGTTGCATGGAACACCGCTAACCGCGACTCGCTTTCCATCGTCACCGCATTGGCGACCAGCCTTCCGCCAGGCTTCAAAGCGCCCCAACAGGCTTCCAACACCCCGTCTGCGCCGACCCCGCCGCCGACAAAGACCGCGTCAGGACCCGGCGGCAGCGCGGCGAGCGCGTCCGGGGCCTTACCGTCAATCATCGTGAGTTCGGGGCTCCCGAGCGAAATCGCGTTCCGGGCGGCCCGCGACCGGCGCTCCGGGTCCGGCTCCAAACCGGCGGCTCGCCCGCCCAGACGCATCCATTCGATAGAAACCGACCCATTGCCGCAGCCGATATCCCAGAGTAGGGCGCCCGGCGTCGGGGCCAAACCCGCCAGCGTCGCCGCGCGGGTTTCGCGCTTGGTCAGCTGACCATCATGCTCGAACGCGTCGTCCGGCAGGCCGGCGGCGAGGCTGAAAATCCGGGCCTCAGGACCGGGCACGCAGGAGACCGCCAAAGTGTTTAAATCCTCAAATCCTGTGTCACAAAGTTCCTGGGCGGTCATTGTCGTGATCGCCTCACGCGCGCCGCCCAGACGCTCGAGAACCGTAATGTCGCTGGCGCCCCAGCCAAGTTCGGTCAACAGGCGCGCGACTAGGGCGGGCGTCTCGCCGTCAGCGCTGAGCGCCAAAAGCCGCGCGCCAGGGGCCAAATACAGCCGTAGCCGGTCGAGCGACCTGCCATGGAGAGTTAGACGCGTCACTTCCTCCAGCGGCCAGCCGAGACGGGCGGCGGCGAGGCTGAAGGCGCCCGGCGCCGGAACCACGCTCAGCGCCTCGGGTCCGAACTCTCGCGCCAGGGTGGCGCCGATCCCGAAACTGATCGGATCGCCCGTCGCCAAGACACAGACGCGGCGCCCGGTCAATGCGCGCAATTCGGTCAGCGTTTCCGACAACGGGGATGTCCAGACCCAGCGCTCGGCCGGATGATCGACGTCGATCATCGCCAAGTGCCGGTCGCCGCCGACCAGGATTTCGGCGCTGTTGATCAGGGCGCGCCCGGCCGGCGCCACGCCCTCAAGCCCGTCCTCACCGATCCCGACCACGGTCAACCAGGGATTTTCCGATCTAGCGGTCATGGAGTCGACTCGTCCGGCGCGAGGCAGGCGTTCAAGGCGGCGGCGGCGATGGCGCTGCCGCCTTCCCTCCCGTGCAGAGTGATAAAGGGAATGGAGACACCGCTTGCTTCCGCGAAATCCGCCAAGGCTTGTTTCGATTCGGCCGCGCCGACGAACCCGACCGGCATGCCGATGATCGCGGCGGGGCGCGGCCAGTCTTCCGACAAGCGTTCAAGTAGATGGAACAAGGCCGTCGGCGCGTTGCCGACCACGACAACCGCGCCATCAATATGCTCGCGCCACAGCTCGACCGCCGCGGCGCTGCGCGTGGTTTCAAGCCGCGCAGCGATCCCCGGGGTGGCAGGATCGTTTAAGGTGCAGATCACATCGACGCCTTTCGGCAACCAGCGCTTGATGACGCCATGCGCGACCATCGCGACATCGACCAGCACCGGGCGGACGCTTTCCAACGCGTGGGAAATCGCCGCGGCCGGTTCGCCGGACCAAGCGAGGGAGTCCGTCGCCTCGACGCGACCGCAGGCATGGATGATCCTTCGCGCGATCGGCTGCAGCGACGGCGGAAAACGGCTGAGATCAGCGGCGGCGTCGATCTGAGCGAAGGATTGCGCATAAATGGCGTTCGGATTCTTTTCGTAGTCATAACGGACCGGCGTGGGCGTTGGCGTCTGCGCCGGTGTCTGCGGCAGAGGCTTCGGAGAAACCGACTGCGCCTTGGTCTCAGGAGCCATCAGCCCCAGAATCCAGGCCTCTTCCTCTTCGATGGCGCGGCGATCTGCGTCGCTGAGATTGGGCGGCCCTTGCAATAGCGCTGCAAGCTCCCCCTCTTGATCGGTCATGGCCAGGTGTTCGGCCACGGCGCGGACCTGTGTCGCGTCTTTGGGCATATCCGGCTCGGTTCCGAAATTCAGCAGCGAGGGCCAGATCTCGGCGACGACGACATCAGCTCGCGGATCATTGGCTAGGCCGGTCTCGAAAGGCCAGATCGCCGTCTTGGCGGCGAGACGCGGATCGGTGCGCAGCGCCCACAGAACCGGCAGGCCGAGCAGGACCTGACTGCCGACAACGCCGGCGCCGCCGGCTAGATGCCAGACCGTCTCCGCCCCCTTGGCCCAACGCTCCGCCAGCCGCCGTTCCGCAGGAAGCGTATCGCCATAGCCGGTCGGCTTCTTGACCGGCAGGCCTGGATTGTCGGTCTTTGCGTTATGCGGATAGCCCCAATACGGGCCCGCCTCGCTTCCGAACGCATCGCGATTGAGCTTCGCCGCAGCCTCGAGCCGGTTATTTGAATTGTCCGACGCATCGTCGATTTCAGCGATGATCCGGGCCCAAAGCTTGCGCCATTTCAATCCCTCGTAACCGAGATGTTTGGCGGTCCCGGCCGGGTAGCCGAACGGGAAATCGAAGCCGATCAGCACCCGGCCCTTTTGCGCCAGATCAGCGAGAAGGTCGCCAAGCACGGTTTGGGCTTCGGCGCGGGTACGGCAATGGCGGCGTTGGGTCAGGCGCGGCTGACCATCCGCACCGCGCTCGACCAGCGCGAACCAGATCGCGTCTTTCGCCGACTTCGGACTCGCCGGCGACCGTTCGTTGCGGGCGGACCAATCGACCATAACATAGGACCGGAAAAGCGGCGTCTGGTTTTGTATCACGTCTGACCGTCCCCCCAGCGAGGCCGCCGATCAGGCGCCGCCCTCTTTCATCGAGGCCGGCCCCAGCGGATGATCGGCATGGGGATAGGGATGGTGATGGTGGTCATGATCGTGACGATGATCATGCGCATCATCATGATGATGATCATGAGCGTGGCTGTGGGCGTGACCCGTCGCGGCGCCGGTTCCGATCCCCTCGACATGATGGTGATGGCTTTCCTGAGGCAGCCCGACCTCATCCTCGAAACCCAGAACCTGCGCCCGGTATTTGCACAATTGGCAGTTCATGTTGTTAGCGCCTTCGACGATCTCCCAGAGCCGCTCGGCGAACGTATCGAGCACCATCGGATGATCGTTGAGATAGGGCGCCTTGATGAACTCGATCTCCGGATGCGCGGCGGCGACCTTGTCGGTGTAATCGTAGATCCGCTTGATCAAAATCCCGGTGAACAGGAAATAGGGAAAAACGACAATCCGCTTATAGCCCAGTCGGGCGCAGTGGGTCAGCGCCGGCTCGACCAGTGGGAAGGTCACGCCGGAATAGGCGGTCTCGGCCCAACCGAACCCCATGCCTTCCCAGAGCATGCGGGTGATCTTGGCGACATTTGAGTTGGCGTCCGGGTCCGAGGCGCCGCGCCCCACCACGACCAGCAGCGTTTCATGCATCGGGATGTCGTCGCCAGCCGACTTAAGCGCCTCCTGAACCCGGTCGCCCGCCGCCCGCAGCATTTTCAGATCGACCGCCAGTTCGCGCCCGTAAGAAATCGCCATGCCCGGATTCTGCGCCTGATAGGCGTTGAGCACGGAGGGGATGTCGTTCTTTGCGTGGCCGGCGGCGAACAGCATGCCGGGAACCGCCAGCGCCCGTGTCACCCCTTGCTCGCGCAGCCGGTCCAGACCGTCTCGGATGATTGGCGTCGCGAATTCCAGGAAGCCGTACTCGACCGGATGATTGGGAAAGCGCTGGCGCATCCCCTCGGCGATGGATTGGAATTCCGCCACGGCCCCGACATCGCGACTGCCATGGCCGCAGATCATCACACCGATCTTCTCGCCCGACGCTTCGGGGAAACGGGAACGATTAAGCGACGACGCGATAACGCCGTCAGCTTCTTGCAAAGCGGACATATTGGCCCCTGTCCCCGCTGCCGGGTTCTCATCTGGTTGCGCAGTCCGGGTGAATTGGCCCCGCCCGGCGGGTGCTCATGCAACCAGACTAGGCGCGACCGTCGGCGCGGTCAGCCAAAATATGCGACAGGTTGTGTTCCGCCAAGGCAGGGCGGCGCGCCCGGACGCCGAGGCGCAGAGGCTAGGGACGCGGCGCGTGCTTGTTCAAGATGCGCTGCAGGGTGCGGCGGTGCATCTTCAAGCGCCGCGCCGTCTCCGACACGTTGCGGCCGCATTGCTCATAGACCCGCTGGATATGCTCCCAGCGCACCCGATCGGCCGACATCGGGTCTTCCGGCGGCGGCGGCAACGCCCCGTCATCGCCGCTGCGCAGCGCCGCGACAATTTGCTCGGCGCTGGCCGGTTTCGAGAGATAATCCACCGCGCCCGCTTTGATCGCGGTCACCGCGTTGGCGATATTGCCATAGCCGGTGAGCATCACGATCCGCACGTCGTCGCGCGCTTCGGTCAGCGCCTCGACCACTTTCAGCCCGTAGCCGTCCTCCAACCGCAAATCCACCAGAGCATAGGCCGGCGCGAAATCGGCGATCGCCGCCGTCGCGTCGGAAACGCCCTCGGCCTCGCGCACCGTAAAGCCAGCCTGCTCCATCGAGCGCACCAAGCGAGACCGCAGCGCCCGATCGTCATCGACGATCAGCAGGCTCTGATCGCCGGCCTGATGCGGCGCGTCGCTTCGCTCTTCAACCATCGCTTCAACAAGAGTCATCGGTCATCCTTACTAGCGTCTTTCGCAGGGTCTGAAAACGCGCGCCTAAATCGGAGGCGCGTCCAATTGATCGCGCGCCCAGACGATATCGACGGCGGCCCCGCCTTGTTTCTTGTTCCTATACGCGACCCGGGCCTTGGTCCGATCAAGCAGGGTCTGAGCGATGAAGACGCCAAGCCCCATATGACCGTCGCGTCCGGCACGGGTCGACAAATACGGCTCGCCTAGCGAATCCAAGAGCCAGCTTGGGAATCCGGGACCATCATCCGCCACGGTCAGACGCACCATCGCCTCATCCCAGAACAGCGACAGCGACACGGTGTCGCGGGCGAATTGACCCGCATTTGAGACGAGATTGCCAACCCCATGCAGCAATTCCGGGCTACGCGCGACCGTTGGTTCGGCGGCGACGGAGTCGGGATCGACCTCGATCCGCAAGGCGACACCGTCCGGAATGTGGCCCTGGGCCGCTTCCTCAGCGACGGCGGTCAGCGGCGCCGAGCCGAACGGCGTCGTATTGCCCGGATCGGGTCTTTCCGAAAGCGAGGCAAGGATGTCGCGGCAACGCTCGGCCTGCTCGATCAGCATCGACACATCGTCACGGAGAATGCGGTCCAGCGTGCTGTTCTTGTCGAGCGCCGACCCCAGATCTTGCGCCACCAGGCCGATGGTATTCAGCGGCGAGCCCAGTTCGTGCGCCGCCGCCGCCGCCAGCCCGCCCAACGCCGACATGCGTTGTTCGCGCGCGAGGGCCGCCTCGGTCTCCGCCAAGGCCTGCTCGCGGCGGCGGGATTGTTCGGCGACCGACCAGACATAGGCGGCCATGAAGACGATGGCCACGGCCAGCGCCGTCCAATGGCCGGCGATATAGATCGCGGGCAGCGACGGCGCCTCGCCGACCCATGGCAGCGGCAAATGGAAGAAAGCCAGGAAGGTGACGCAAAACAGCGCAATCGCGCTGACCATCACCGCCGCCCCGCGCGACAGCGCGGCGGCCGTGACTGTGACCGGCACCAGGATCATCAAGGCGAACGGATTGGCCAACCCGCCGGTGAGATAGGCCAGGGCCGAGACCTGCACCAAATCGAAGCCCAGCACCCGCGCGGCGTGATAGTCGCTGAGCCGCGCCCGCCAGGCGCGCACCGTCGTCAGCCAAAGATTGGTCCCGGCCAGCGCGGCGATCACCACCAGACAGGCCAGAAGCGGGGCCGGGAAACCCAGCAGGACCGTCACCACAAGAACGGCCGATAACTGTCCGACCACCGCCACCCAGCGCACCAGGGCCAAGGTCCGCACATTGACGCCCCCGCCCCGGCGCGTCTTGGCCGGCGGTCTGATATCGTCGGTCGGCGCCGCCGATGGGGCTGAAGACAGGATGCTCATGGCGCAGCGGAGACTTTCCAAGCGCCGAGACGGCCGTCCGCCGGGCGACGCAACACTGTTATGACGCGACCTGCGTCGGTTTCGACGCTGTTTTTCGCGCCCCGGTCCTATATACGCAACCTAGCCGCGGTTGGCCTCTCCCGCCGGCCGCAAAGAGAAAGGTTCGAGTCGATGACCGCCGCGCCCGTGATCGAGGTCGCCGGACTGCGCAAGGAATTCGGCGCGGTGACAGCGGTCGACAGCGTATCGTTCGAGGTCGGCGCCGGTCAGACCGTGGCGCTGCTGGGCGGCAACGGCGCCGGAAAAACAACCACGCTGTCGATGCTATTGGGATTGTTGTCGCCGACGGAAGGATCGGTGACGGTCTTCGGCGTGGATATGATCACCGACCGGTATCGGGCGCTGCACCGGCTCAACTTCACCTCGCCCTATGTCGACTTGCCGCAGCGTCTGACCGTCGCCGAAAACCTGACCGTCTACGCCCGGCTCTATGGCCTGCCGAACGCCAAGGATCGGGTGCGGGAGCTGGCGGCGGATCTGGACCTGACGGCGTTTCTGAAACGGCCGGTGCGGAACTTGAGCGCCGGTCAGAAGACCCGGGTCGGGCTCGCCAAAGCGCTCTTAAACCGGCCCGCCGCCTTGCTGCTGGATGAGCCCACCGCCAGCCTGGACCCGGATACGGGCGACTGGGTGCGGAGCTATCTCGAGCGCTACCAGGAAGAGACGGGCGCCGCGATCCTGCTGGCCAGCCATAATATGGGCGAGGTTGAGCGCTTAGCGGATCATGTGCTGATGATGAAGCAAGGCAAGATCGTCGATCGCGATCACCCGAAGGCCCTGGTCGCCCGTCATGGCCGCGCCAATCTGGAAGAAGTCTTTTTGGCCATCGCCCGGCGCGCTGAACCAGGGTCCGAACAAGAGGCCGATCATGCCGCCTGACATAAACGCACCAACGATGACGGCGGGGCCGACCGCTCAGGTCGCGCAAGCGCCGCCCGCCTTCGACATCCGTCGGGTCGGCGCCATGGCGCTGCGGCATCTCTATATCCTGCGCGGCTCCTGGCCTCGGGTCCTGGAATTGATCTATTGGCCGACGATCCAGCTGGTGATCTGGGGATTCGTCTCGGTCTTCTTTCGCGAGCATTCCACCTGGGTGGCGCAGGCCGCAGGAGTCCTCATCGCCGCGGTCCTGCTGTGGGATACGTTCTTTCGCGGCCAGATCGGCTTTTCCATGGGCTTTATGGAGGAAATGTGGTCGCGCAATCTAGCCAGCCTTTTCGTGACCCCATTGCGGCCCGCCGAGTTCATCGCCGCCATGGTGACGATCAGCCTGTGCCGCACGCTGCTCGGCGCGATCCCGGCGGCAATCCTGGCGATCCCGATGTTCGATGTCTCGATCTTTGCGATGGGATTCCCGCTGTTCCTGTTTTTCATGAACCTGATGTTCATGTCCTGGGCGATCGGGTTGTTGGTGATCTCGCTCTTGCTAAGGGCCGGGTTGGGTGCGGAAAATTTCGCCTGGTTCGTGATCTTCCTGTTGGCGCCGGTCGCCTGCATCTACTACCCGGTCGAGACCCTGCCCGAATTCCTGCAATGGGTCGCCTGGTCGATGCCGATGGCCTATGTCTTCGAAGGCATGCGCGGCGTGTTGTTCGACGGGGTGTTCCGGACCGACCTGTTTCTCGCCGCCTGCGGCCTGAATGTCGTGTATTTCGCCATTGGCGCGACCGTGTTCGGCTTCGCCTTCAAGACGGCGCGGCGCGAGGGGCAGCTATTGCAGGTCGGCGAGTAGCGCTTTCGCCGGCGCTTCCGGCGATAGAGCATCGTCCATCGTAACGCGTCGCCAGGCGATGGCGCCCCAATCCTGCTCAAGCTGTCGCGCGACAACCGCCGCCGTAGCGTCCGACGCATCCTTGCTCCGGTCGGTCACGCGACGCATCAGCACATCGCGCGGGGCCTCTAACCAATAGCCGGTGAACGGCGCGCCGGCCTGCGTCGCCGCTTGTTCGATGGCGGCGCGCGAATCCGGATGGGTAAAGGTCGCGTCGGCGATGGCGCTGACGCCGGCGCCGATCAGCGACGCGCAACGGTCGATCATGGTTTGGTAGACCCGCGCACTAACATCGGGCGCATAGGCCTCTTGCGGCAGAGGGCTGTGTTCGTCCCATTCGTACAGCTCTTTGCGGATCGCGTCCGAGCGCAGGATCATCGCATCCAAGTCGGGAGCCAAGGCGCGGGCCAGGGTCGACTTCCCAGAGCCGGAGGCGCCGCCGACAGCGATCAGGCGCGCCGGTTTGGGCTTCAGATAACCCATCGCCAAGTCGAAATAGTCGCGCGCCTCTTGCCGTTTCGCTTCCGCCACTGCCGAGTCGACCAGCAGGGCGGCGGTCGCCACCGCGATCTTGCAACGGATCTGAGCGCGCTTGGCGCAATAGAGCGGCAGGAGCGCAACGCCGTCATAGTCCCGGGTCGCCTCCAGATAGCGGTTCATCATCGCCGTCGCGTCCGCATGCATGGCGCGCCGGTCCAGATCCATGATCAGATAGGCGAAATCGTAGAGCACATCGATTTCGGAGAAATCGTCGCTGAACTCGATACAGTCGAACAACACCGGCTCGCCGTCGATCAGGCAGATATTGTGCAAATGCAGATCGCCATGACAGCGACGGACCTTGCCCGCGGCGACTCGGTCCCGCAGCAAGCCGTCGCACCGCGCCAGTTGAGCGTCGCACAAGGCGTGCATCTCGGCGACCGCATCCGCGTCCAGACAATCGGCCGCGTCCAGCTCTTCGAGGTTTTCCCGAACCACTTCATTCGTCACCGCCCGCCAGTCCTTTTCAACCGGGGCGGCGGCCATGTGGAAATCCGCCGAGGCCAGGGCGAGTTGACGTAGGATGTCTGAGGACAAGGCGCGCCGCTCCGCCAAAGCGTCGAGCAGCGTGTCCTCGTCAAACGCATGCATCACGACGACCCATTCCACGGTCTCGGGATTATCCTGGGCGCCAGCGGCTCCCTGCAGCGCCGCAGTATCGATGACCGGCCCCACCGCGCAGCCGCCGTCGCGCTTGAGGATCGGCGCGGCGCCGATATAGACCATCGGCGCGGTTCGCGCGTTCAGAGCGGCCTCGGCGATGCAATACTGTTTGCGCAGGGGCAGAGTCGAATAGTCGAGGAATGGGTATTTGATTGCACGCTTGACCTTGTAGGCGTGGCGCGGCCCGACGATCACGAAATTTGCATGGGTCTCGATCAGATGCGGCGTCGCGCCCTCATGCAGCGCGGGGTCCATCAGACATTTCAAGACAGGCGTTTGATCGGCGGCGCTTGTCATCGCTTTCGCTTCGGTTTGGGAACAGCGGGCGTCGCGCGCTAAACCGCGCCGCTGACGCCGGCGTCGCCGAAGCTCGCCATACCGTTATGACAAGCGACGGCGGAGCGGATCAGGGGCAACGCTGTGACGGCGCCCGACCCCTCGCCCAGCCGCATACCAAGATCGAGCAGCGGCTCTTTCCCCAATTCTTGGATCAAGGCTGCATGCGCCGGCTCCGCCGAGCGATGGGCGATCAGGCAATGGTCCAACGCGTCGGGCCGGACCTGTTGTAGCACTGCCGCAGCCGCCGTCGAGACATAGCCGTCCAACAGCACCGGCACGCGCCCCATGCGCGCCGCAATCACAGCGCCGCAGATCGCCGCCAGTTCGAAGCCTCCGACACAGCGCAGGATCTCGAACCCGTCTGTCATTTCCGCCTTGTTCACCGCCACCGCCTTGGCGACGACATCGGCCTTGGCTTTCAAGGCGTCGCCTTCAACGCCCGTGCCCGGCCCGGTCCAACCCGCCGCGGTCTCGCCATAGAGCGCGTGACAAACAGCCGCCGCGCTGGTCGTGTTGCCGATCCCCATCTCGCCTAGGCAGATCAGGTCGACCCCTTCCTCGACCGCCATCATCCCATAGGCCAGCGCCGTCGCGCACGCAGGGTCGTCCATCGCCGATTCAACCGTGAAATCAGCGGTCGGCGAGTCGAGCGCCATTTCATAGATCCGCAACTCGGCGTCATGGGCGGCGCAAAGCTGATTCACCGCCGCCCCGCCCTGCCGGAAATTCTCGACCATCTGGGCGGTGACGGTGGTCGGGAAGGCGGAAACCGGATGCGCGGCGGCGACGCCGTGATTGGCGGCGAAGACGGCGACGCGCGGCCGGTCGAGCCGAGGCTTGGCGCGGCCCTGCCAAGCAGCCATCCAGGCGGCGATCTCCTCCAATCGTCCCAGGGCGCCGGGCGGCTTTGTCAGGGTCGCGTCGCGGGCGCGCACAGCCGCTTCAGCCTCTTGGTCGGGGCCGGGCAGCGCCTGCATCAGATCCTTGATTTCCTGAATCGTGGCGCTCTGCGCAGCATCGGTCATGCCTGGCGTCCTTTGGCGATCGGCGGCGATTCGCGGTTGGCTTCCGCGTGCATTGCGCTTAGACGCTGGAAGGGTGATGGACAACCGTGAATCGCCCAGCGCGACAGAAACCGGCGGCCTCGCGCCCGTCAGCGACATCCGCTCCGCGCTGACCTTCCTGACGCGTCTGCCGGTCGGCGGGCCGCATCGCGCGCTCGATCGCTGCGCCTGGGCCTTCCCCCTGGCCGGTCTGGCGGTCGGCGGGCTTGGCGCCACGGGGTTTTGGGTCTGCCTCTGGCTGGGGCTGGGTCCTTGGTTGGGCGGCGCCCTTTGCCTCGCCGTCACCGCCTTCCTCACCGGCGCGTTGCACGAGGACGGGCTGGCCGACAGCGCCGACGGGTTGGGCGGCGGCGCGACGAAAGACCGCAAGCTGGAGATCATGCGCGACAGCCGGATGGGGGCCTATGGCGCACTCGCGCTGATCTTGACCACGGCGGGCAAACTCGCGGCGTTGGAACGGCTCTATGCGGTCGGCGGCGCTCAGGCGGCGTTTTTCGGGATCGTGGCGGCGCATGTCCTGGCGCGCGGAATGCTGCCCGCCGTCATGGCCGCCCTGCCGCTGGCCAGCGCCTCAGGCGTCGCCGCCTCAGCGGGTCGGCCGGGCGCCGGGATCGCCGGCCTCGCCATCCTTCTCGCCACAGCGCTGGTCGCGGCCCTGGTCGGCCCCATCGCGGCGCTGATCCTCTGCGGCGCGGCAGGCTTGAAATCCGCCGCAATCGGAACGCTGGTCCGGCGTCTCATCGGCGGCTATAACGGCGACGCGCTGGGCCTGATCGAACAGGCCGGCGAGATCGTCACCCTGGCCGTTCTGATCATCCTCCTGGTTCATCTCCCCGGCCTGTTCTAGTTGATCCCCATGCCCACGGACGCCCCGCCCGAGCCCCATGTCACCCGCTGGTGGTGGATTCGCCACGCACCGGTGCGCGTCAATAACGGCCGGATCTACGGCCAGATGGACCTGCCTTGCGAAACGGATGACGCCGACGCCTATCGCCTGTTGGCGGAAATGTTGCCGGCCGACTCGGTGCTGCTGACCTCGACATTGCAACGCACGACCCAGACCGCAGACGCGATCCGGGCGGCCGGGCTGGCCCTGCCCGACGCGATCCGCGAACCCGCCTTTGTGGAGCAGAGTTTCGGCGACTGGCAGGGGCTGGCGCGCGGCGACTTCACGACGGAGATGCGGACGCGCGAAGCGAGCTATTGGCTGGCCCCCGCCTATGAACGGGCGCCGAACGGGGAGAGTTTCACCGACCTGATGGCCCGCGCCGTGCCCGCTATCAATCGCTACTGCGGCGCTCATGCGGGGCGCGACATTGTCGCCGTGACCCATGGCGGCACGATCCGGGCGGCGCTGTGTTATGCGCTGTCACTGGATCCGGAATCGGCGCTGCAATTCTCGATCGCCAATCTCAGCGTGACCCGGCTGGACTGCATCCAGAGCGGCGACAGCCGACAATGGCGGGTCGGGTTCGTTAATCTCGACCCGACGCGGCTCTAGTTGGGGCTTCGGGCGATGGGGGTGTTCAATACGACGCTGGTGCTGGGCGGGGCGCGATCAGGCAAGACCGCGCATGCGCTCGGCCTGTGTGAGACGGCGTCGAGCGATTACGGCCTGACGCCGGTCTATGTCGCCACCGCGCAGGCGTTCGATACCGAAATGGAAGACCGGATCGCGCGCCATCAGGCGGAACGGGGCCCTGAGTGGCTCACAGTTGAGGCGCCGCGTGATTTGGCCGGCGCGATCGCGCGCGAGAGCGCGGCGGACCGGATCCTTCTGGTCGACTGCCTGACCCTCTGGCTGACCAACGTGATGCTGGCGCATCCGGACGCCGACCCGCCGCAGGAAGCGCTCGACGCAGCCGGAACAGAGTTGGTCGCCTGTCTGACCGCGGCGCCGGGCCCGGTCGTGCTGGTCTCGAACGAGGTCGGTCTCGGCATTGTGCCGGAGAATAAGCTGGCGCGCCGCTTTCGCGACGAAGCGGGTCGGCTCAATCAGCGCATCGCCGCGATGGCGGGGCGCGTGGTATTCATTGCGGCGGGTCTTCCGCTGGTTCTGAAAGGGTCTTGAGGCATGGCGGAAAAAGTGCCGGCGACGGTGATTTCGGGCTTTCTGGGCGCGGGCAAGACGACCCTGATCCGCAACCTGATCGAAGGGGCCGAGGGAAAACGCTTCGCCTTTCTGATCAACGAGTTCGGCGATCTGGGCATGGATCGCGAGACCCTGCTGGGCTGCGGCGTCGAAGGCTGTGAGGAGGAGGATGTCATCGAGCTGGCCAATGGCTGCATCTGCTGCACCGTGGCCGACGATTTCCTGCCCGCCATGCAGACGATCCTGGACCGCGACGCCAAGCCCGATCACATCATCATAGAGACTTCCGGCCTGGCGCTGCCGAAACCCCTGGTTAAGGCCTTCAATTGGCCGGAGATTAAGGCACAGGTCACGGTGGACGGCGTGATCACCGTGGTTGACGGCAAGGCGGTGTCGGAAGGCCGCTTCGCCGATGACGAAGACGCGGTCGAGGCGCAGCGCCAGGCAGATGATGCGCTGGACCATGACAACCCCTTGGAGGAAGTCTTTACAGACCAGTTGCATTGCGCGGACCTGATCGTCTTGAACAAGACTGATCTGTTGGACGTCGAGCAAAAGACGGCGCTGTCGGACAGCTTGTCAGCGCGCGTGCGGGACGGGGTTAGCGTGGTGCCGGCGCTGCACGCCCAGGTCGATCGGCGCATCCTGCTGGGCCTGGACGCCGCCGCCGAAGACGATCTGCAGGCGCGGCCCTCCCATCACGACGGCCATGACGATCACGATCACGATGATTTCGACACGGTCGCGATATCGCTGGGCCCGATCGCGGATATCGACGCGTTCGAAGCGGCCTTGGCGCAGGTGATCGCCGATCAGGACCTGTTGCGGGTCAAAGGGTTCCTGGACCGCCCGGATCTGCCGCGCCGCGAAGTGGTGCAAGCGGTCGGCCCACGCATCCAGCGCTATTTCGACCGTGATTGGCGCGGCGACGAGGCCCGCCGCAGCGATCTGGTCTTCATCGGCCTGCACGGATTCGATATCGCCGCGGTGAAGTCGGCTCTGACGCCCTGGCTCGCCAATTAGAGCCTACGCTTTCGATTTGACCAATCCGTCGCCCCGGACTTGATCCGGGGCCCATGGCGCCGTCGGATCGACTCCAACTCGAGGGCCAGCATGTCGGGCGGGACCATGGGCCCCGGCTCGGGGGCCGGGGCGACGGATTAGCCGGTCGCGATCTGCGGTCTCCCAAGAAGCGGTCACCCGGCGATCCAGCACGGCCTGTCGGCGCGAATAAGCCAAGTGATGTTGATTTTCCTTGCGCCGGATCGGCGAAGCGCGAGAAGCTAATCCTATGGCGTTGCTGATGTCCGAAAGAGGCGCCGTTCGCGCGGTGTTGGGACCGACCAACACCGGCAAAACGCACCTCGCGATTGAGCGGCTGCTGAGTCATTCGACCGGCATGATCGGCTTCCCCCTTCGCCTGCTGGCCCGCGAAAACTACGACAAGATCGTCCGGGAAAAGGGGCCAACCACAGTCGCGCTGATCACCGGCGAAGAAAAAATCATACCGCCGAACCCGCAATGGTGGGTCTGCACCGTCGAATCCATGCCGCTGGACAAAGTGGTCGCGTTCCTGGCCGTCGATGAGATCCAGCTCTGCGCCGATCCGGATCGCGGCCATGTCTTCACCGACCGGCTGCTGCACGCGCGCGGCGCGGCCGAAACCATGTTCCTGGGCGCCGAGACCATCGCCGGCCTGATCCGCACACTGGTTCCGGAGGCGGTGATCGAGAATCGCCCGCGTTTCTCGACGCTCAGCCATGCCGGGGCCGCCAAGCTGACGCGCCTGCCCCGCCGCGCCGCTGTCGTCGCCTTCTCGGTCGCCGAGGTCTATGAGATGGCCGAGCAGATACGGCGGCATCGCGGCGGCGCCGCTGTTGTGCTGGGGGCGCTGTCGCCGCGCACCCGCAACGCCCAGGTCCAGATGTATCAGGCGGGCGAGGTCGACTATCTGGTCGCAACCGACGCGATCGGCATGGGGCTGAACATGGATATCGACCATGTCGCCTTCGCCGGCACGCGCAAAT
Organism: Alphaproteobacteria bacterium; assembly: GCA_030065235.1. Classification (GTDB taxonomy): domain Bacteria; phylum Pseudomonadota; class Alphaproteobacteria; order UBA8366; family Aestuariispiraceae; genus JASJDC01. The sequence goes on along the minus strand of JASJDC010000002.1, from coordinate 1,077,860 downwards.
TCGACGGTCGACGGCTGCGCCTGTTGGAGCCGCATGAGTTGGGGCAGATCGCCGGGCGCGCCGGGCGGCACGCGAATGACGGCGCGTTTGGGGTGACCAACAACATCCCCCAGATCGACGAAGAAACCGTGGCGGCGATCGAAAGCCACCGCTACAAGCCGCTCTCGAAACTGCTTTGGCGCAACCGGCGGCTGGATTTCCGATCGCCGAAAGCGCTGCTGGCCTCGCTGCGCTGGGAGCCGCCAAACGAGCATTTGATCCGGATGCGCGACGGCGAAGATCACGCCGTCCTGGCGATGCTGGCGCGGGATGAGGCGGTGAGCGACCGCGCCGGGTCGCCGGACCGGGTGCAGTTGCTGTGGGATGTCTGCCAGGTCCCCGACTTCCGGCAGATGACACCGGATCATCACGCCGAATTGCTCGGGCAGCTTTTCGTCAGACTGATCGATGGCGACGGCCGGCTGCCGGTCGACTGGATCGCCGGGCAGTTCGAGCGGCTGGATCGGCTCGATGGGGATATCGACACGATCACCACCCGGATCGCCCATATCCGAACCCTCGCCTATATCGCCCATCGCGGCGACTGGCTGGGCGATTCCGCCGCCTGGCAAGAACGCGCGCGGGTGATCGAGGACCGGTTGAGCGACGCTTTGCACGATCGGCTGATCCAGCGCTTCGTCGATCGCCGCGCCTCTGTCTTGAACCGAAAGCCCGATCTCGCCGGCGACGCGCTGGGCGGGCTTCGGCCGAACGGCGAGGTGGTGTTGGAAGGGCATGTGATCGGCCATGTTGAAGGGTTCCAATTCCGCGCGCACGAGGCCGCGGACGCCCGCGAGTCCAGGGCCCTGAGCGCTACCGCCGAGCGGCTGGTGGCGCCTGCGCTGCCCGATCTCGTCCGCCGGCTGGAGACGGCGGAGGACGCCGCACTCTCCCTCACCGCCGAAGGCAAGATCCTATGGGACAGGGCCGAACTGGCGCAGCTGTCGAAAGGCGCGGCGATCTGGAACCCGGGCCTTCGGATTGCGCGCGGCCTGCTCACGGACGCCGCCTGTTTCGCGCGGGTCGAAGCGCGGCTGCGCGTCTGGCTCGACCAATATCTGGCTAAGCGCTTCCGGCCGCTCTTCGCCTTGCGCGATCGAGCTTTTGAGAGCGGCGCGGCGAAAGGCTTGGCTTACCGACTGCTGGAAGGCCTCGGATCCTGCTCCGCCCGCGATCTCGCCGAACAGATCGCCTTGATCGCGCCGGAAGATCGAAAAGCAATGGCAGAGGGCGCCGTGCGGTTCGGGCGCGACGCCATCTATATCGACCATCTGCTGAAACCCGGACCTTTGCGCGCCCGCGCCGCTCTGACCGCCGCCTGGACCGGCCGGTTGCAGGCCCGTCCCCCGCGGCGCGGCTCAGGCGTGCTGCGGGATGTGTCTGAGAAAGACGACGCGCGGCTTTTGGGGTTCCAGCCCTGCGGTCCGATCGCCGTGCGTCTCGACCGGTTCGAAAGCGTGATGGCCAGAATCCGCAAAGGCTCGAAAGCCGGCGGCGTGACGCCGGATCAGGCGCTGGCCGACCAGATCGACTGCCGGTTGGACGAACTGCCGGACGTGCTGCGCGCCATGGGCTGCGTTCGCGTCAAACAAACCGACGCCGAGGCTGAGGTCTATCGGTTGAAACCACGCCGCACGCGTGGTTCCGAAGCGGCGAAACATCGGCCGAAACGCGCCAAGGCGGACCGTCCGGACGCACGGCCGGGCCCCGCCAAGAAGAAACCGAAGACACGGCATGGCGCGACGGGACGCAAGGCGGCGAATCCGGACTCGCCCTTTGCCGTGTTGAAGGATTTGCTCGGCAAGACGGCCTGACGGACGGGCCGGTCCAGAACGAAGGAAAGCGATATCGGATGAAGGCGACGGTGTTGGCGAATAGGGGACAGGCGGCATGACAGCGACGGCGACAACGACGGCGAAGCAGCGGCTCGATCAATGGCTCTGGCAGGCGCGCTTTTTCAAGAGCCGGACGCTCGCCAAACAGACCGTCGAAAGCGGCCGATGCCGCGTGAATCGGGAAAGGGTGTCAAAGCCCGGCCACTGCATCCGCCCCGGCGACATCCTGACTTTCCCGCAAGGAGCGCATGTCCGTGTGATCGAAATAGGCGCGACCGCGACGCGGCGCGGCCCTGCCAACGAGGCGCGGACGCTCTATCGCGACCTGGCGCCGATCGAGGCCGCCGCGAAGCGCATGGGCGAGACGGCGACGCCGCCCGAACCCAGGCGAGAGCCCGGCGCCGGAAGGCCTACGAAACGCGAACGCCGCCAGATGGAGACCGTGCGCGGCCGGCATTTCGAGGGCGCCGAGTAAAGCGCTTTTCAGTAGGCGTTCGACTGCCTATCCGTCGCGCCGCACCGATCAGCCGCCGGCCTTAAGATCCATCCGTTCCAGATTGCGACGCGCGACGTCAGCCGCCGGACGACCTTCATGCAGCGTGATCAGGGTCAACCAATCCGCCCGCGCGCCGTCAATATCACCGGTCAAACGACGCAGGATGCCGCGTTCCAGCAAGCCTTCCGGATGGTCCGGCGCGAGCGACAAAGCGCGGTTCGCGTCCTCTAAGGCAAGATCCAAGGCGTCGACATGGCGATAGGCGCTGGCCCGGAATACTAGGATCTCAGGATCGTCCCGGTTGGCGGCGGAAGCGGCGTTTAGATCGTCGATCGCTTCCCAATAATTGTTTAGAGCGAAAAGGCTGGCGGCTCGGTCGACCAAGAGCGCCGGGTCGCCGGGCGCCAGGTCCAGGGCGGCGCTCTGCACCGTGAAGGCGCGTTGCGATTCGCCGGCCTGCTGCCAAGAGAGGCCGGCGTGACTCAGGATTTCGGCGACCACGTCGGGCGGCGTATCATCGGGCATTGATGCAGCCAACGCCTCGAGGCGTTGAGCCGCCTCCGTGAAATGACCCAGCGCGTTTAGAGCGACCCCCGCGCAGTGCCGCGCTGCATTGCCGCCGCCGGCGTCTTCCCAGGCCATGGCGCGTTCAAAGGCCTGATTGGCGTCGAAACCCACCATGCGCATACAGATGCCGTACTCTTCCTGATCGGCGAAGCGGGCCGACTGCGCCGTTGCGCCTGATGACGCCGCAATGACGGCAGCGGCCAGCGCAATCGCGAGAGCCGGCGCGAGAACCAGTCTTGCTTTGCAGGCCGCATCGGGTTTGGCTCGGATTCGGAAAGACGCACGCATGACGTCGATTTAGGGCGGTCGCTGACGATGGACAAAAGGTTTTTCTGTTTCGGCCTCGGCTATTCGGCGCAGGCGTTGGCGGACCGGCTGGCGGCGGAGGGGTGGGAGATCGCCGGAACCGTGCGTAGCGGCGAAAAACGCGACGCTCTGGCCAAGAAAGGTTGGGCGGTGACGGCTCTCGAAGAACCTGGGGCCGACAAAGCCGTCGCCCAGGCGTTGCAGGGCGCGACGCATGTTTTGTCCTCGGTTCCGCCATCGCCTCAGCACGAAAGCGGCGGCGATCCGGTGATCGAGCGGTTCGGAGCAGCGATACGTGCGGCCGGATCCGTCGCGTGGATCGGCTATTTGTCGACGACCGGCGTTTATGGCGATCGCGGCGGCGCCTGGGTCGATGAAGACTCGGCCCTTGAGCCCACCGGCGCGCGCGGCGCGGCCCGGGTCGCGGCGGAAAGCGCTTGGTCCGCGCTGGGTCAAGCCATCGGCGCGCCGGTTTTCCTATTCCGCTTGGCCGGTATTTACGGCCCGGGCCGGAACGCGCTGGAGACCGTCAAGCGCGGGCAGGCGCGGCGCATCGACAAGCCGGGCCAAGTGTTCAGCCGCATTCATCAGGATGACATTACCAATATAGTGTACCAGGCAATGCAGCGGCCGGACCGACCCGGCGCCTATAATTGCTGCGACGACAATCCGGCCCCGCCGGAAAAAGTCATCGCCTACGCCTGCACCCTGTTGGGCGTCGACCCGCCGCCCTTGATTCCTTTCGATCAGGCGGAGCTGTCGCCGATGGCGCGAAGTTTCTATCGCGACAACAAGCGCTGCGACAATCGGCGGATCAAAGAAGATCTGGGCGTGGTCCTGCGTTGGCCAGACTACAAGACAGCGCTCAAAGCAATGCTCTAAGCCGAACCGCCGGCCCTAATCCGCCAGCAAGTCATCGACCGTGCGCAGCATCAGCGCAATATCCTGGGGCGTCGACAGACGATGGTCCGCGCCTTTGACGATTTCCAGCGTTACATCCTGTGACGCGATGGCGGCCGGAACGCGCAGCGCGTGGCTCACAGGCACATCGTCATCCTCGGAGCCGTGAATGATCCGCACCGGCCCGGCGAAAGGGATCGGGTCGCGGTTGAGCACCGTGTGCGCACGGGACTCGTCAATCAGCCGGCTGGTGATCTCATAGCCCGCATCGTCATAGGCCGAGGGGCGGCGCCAGACGCCATCGCGCGCAAGCGCCTGACGCGCCGCGTCCGGCATCGATGGGAGCATCAGTTCGGTCGGAAAGTCGGGGGCCGGCGCCAACAGCAACAAGGCCTGCACCCGATCCGGCCGGGCGGCGGCCAGCAGCATCGCCATCCAAGCCCCCATCGACGAGCCGACGATCAGCTGCGGCCCCTCTGTCGCCTGATCGAGCACCGCCAAGGCGTCGTCGCGCCAAAGGCCGATTGTCCCGTCGATAAAGGCGCCGCTGGATCGGCCGTGCCCCTGATAGTCGAAACGGGTGTAGGCCACGCCCCGCTCGGCGAGATGCCTCGCGAGCGCGGTCGCCTTGGCCCCTGTCATGTCGGAGTGGAATCCCGGGCAGAACAAGACGCCCGCACCTTGTCCGGACAGGCGAGGCCGATCCCGGCGGATGGCGATCCGAGCGCCGTCCCTGGGCAAAAATTCAATGGGCGGCTCTGTCACGGCGGCCTTATCGGGCTGAATGGTCTGTCTCGGTCCGCTCCTTTCCTGGAAGGTCTTGCCGCGCCTGTCAATTTGCGGCCTATAGGCGCGGCTCGCCTGGGGAACTGTATTCCCTGACCAAGAGCCGAAATACGGAAGAGGGCCGTGGACGCCGCCGAAATACAAACCGCCAAGACCGAGACGCAAGAGCCGCCGCCGCGCGTTGCCGCTGACGCGCCCGGCGTGCTTCAGGTGCTCCCGGCCCTGGTCACCGGCGGGGTCGAACGCGGCGCGGTGGATGTGGCCCTTGCCGCAAAGGCGGCCGGCCTCCGCTCCTATGTCGTCTCCGCGGGCGGGCCGATGCAGCGCGAGCTGAACCGGGCGGGCGTCACGCATATCCAAGCGCCGACCGACAGCAAGAACCTGTTCACGCTGCGCGCCAATACGCGGCTGCTGGTCGACCTGATCCAGCGCCATAAGATCGATATCGTACATGCGCGCAGCCGGGCTCCAGCCTGGAGCGCAAAGGCGGCGGCGGCGCAGACTGGAACCGCATTCCTGACCACGTTTCACGCGACCTACAATTACGGCAACCTCATCAAGAAAGCCTACAATCGGGTTATGACCCAAGGCGATCGGGTCATCGCCATCAGCGAATTCATCCGCGACCACATCATCGGGCATTATCACACCGATTGGGCGCGGGTCCGGGTGATCCATCGCGGCGTCGATACGGCGATCTTCGATCCGGCGGCGGTGTCGGCCGAACGCGTTGTCAAGCTGGCGCAGCAATGGCGGCTGCCGGACGGCCTGCCGGTAATTATGTTGCCGGGCCGGCTGACGCGCTGGAAGGGTCAGATCCTGCTGCTGCGCGCGCTTGCGAAGCTGGAGAATAAGGGTTTTCGCTGCCTGCTGGTCGGCGACGATCAAGGCAACAGCGCCTATCAGGACGAAATCGAGCGCACAGCGCGGAAGTTGGGCCTGGAAGGCCATGTGCATGTCGTCGGCGACTGCAACGATATGGCCGCCGCCTATAAGCTGGCCGATGTGGTGGTGTCCGCGTCGACCGATCCGGAAGGGTTCGGCAGGGTCGCGATCGAGGGGCAGGCCCTGGGCCGTCCGGTCGTCGCCCCCCGCCACGGCGCCGCGCCGGAACAGATCAGCCATGGCGAGACCGGCTGGCTCTATACGCCCGGCGACGCCGACGACCTCGCCCATGTCTTGACGCTGGCGCTGGGCCTGGATGAAGCGGCGCGCGACCGACTGCACGCCAAAGCCATCGCCAATGTGCGCAACCACTTCACAAAAGAGGAAATGTGCCGCAAGACGATCGCGCTCTATGGCGAGATGGCCGAGCGACGCCGACTCGGTTAAACGCCCGCCTAATCCATCTGTTCCATCGAGCCATCCGTTTCATCGAGTCATTCGCCCGTGCCCGCCGACCTCCATTTAAAGCCTGAAACGCCGCCGCCGGCGCAATCGATCCTGATCATCAAACTCGGCGCCTTCGGCGACTTCGTTCAGGCTCTGGCGGCGATGCGGGCGGTGCGCCAGACCTATCCGGACGCGCACATGACCCTGCTGACACGACGGCCCTATCGCGGGCTCGGCGAGGCGAGCGGCTATTTCCAAGAGATCCTTTTGGACGACCGTCCGGCCTATTGGAACCCGGCGGCGCTGCTGCGTTTCCGGAAGAAGCTGACGGCGCGGCGCTACGATCTGGTCGTCGATCTCCAGACCTCGGACCGGTCCGGGGCCTATCGGTTTCTGTTCCTTCCGCACATTCCGGCCTGGTCGGGGATCGCGCCCCTCTGTTCGCACCCACAACGAAATCCAAACCGCAACGCCATGCATACGCTCGACCGACAGGCGGATCAGCTCGCTTGGCTGGGAATCAAAGAGACGCCGCCGCCCGACCTCAGTTTCCTTCCGAACGCATCGGGCGAGGACCCGATCGAGGGGTTCGATCCGCCGGGGCCGGTCGCGCTTCTGGCGCCCGGGGCCGCTCCGCACCGCGTGGACAAGCGCTGGCCGGCGGAGCGCTATGGGGCGCTGGCCGCAGCTTTGGCGGCGCGCGGTTTCACACCGGCGGTGATCGGCACGCGGGCGGAACAAGCGGAGGCGGATGCGATCCTGAAGGCCTGTCCGCAAACGATCTCGCTGATCGACAAATCCCCGATCCTGTTGCTGGGCGCGCTGGCGGCGCGCGCCTCAATCGCCATCGGAAACGATACCGGCCCGATGCATCTGTTAGCGGCGGCGGGCTGCCCCAGCGTCGTGGTCTATTCGGACGCTTCGGACCCGGCGCGCTGCGCACAACGGGGACCGTCGGTCGAAATTCTACGTCGCCCCTCCCTCGCCGACCTACCGGTCGAACCGGTGCTGGAGGCCGCCTTGTCGCGCGCCCGGTCTGACGCGCCGGGGGATGGAGCCGCCGAGACGGGCGCTTCTGCTTGACTTGGGCCGGTATTTCTCACACATACAGCTTCGAAATCTTGTGAAACTGTTGGTCAGACGGACCTTTCACCATGCAGCGCCAGGACCTGATCGCCTTGACGACTCGAACCCCCTGATGGGGGTCCTTCACTCGTCCGCCTCGGCGGCGCTGCTTCGCTCTGACGTCTTCTCATCCCAACCGCCATCGGCTAAGCGCGACCGTCGCCATTTCGCATATCCGCGGATGGGCCAGACCGGTTCGTCCGCAAGACAGACCTGACCTAAGGAAAGTTCGACATGGTTGCCATCACGCTTCCCGACGGCGGCGTTCGTGAGTTCGACGGCGCGGTCACCGGCGCCGAGGTTGCGGCCGCCATCGGTCCCGGCCTGGCCAAGGCCGCGCTGGTGGTGAAGGTCAACGGCGCGTTGTGGGATCTGAACCGGCCGATCGAGGCCGACGCCGCGCTGGAGATCGTGACCAAGGATCACCCGGACGCGTTGGAGGTGATCCGGCACGACACCGCCCATGTCCTGGCGCAGGCGGTTCAGGAACTGTTCCCCGGTACGCAGATCACCTTCGGCCCGGCGACGGAAGATGGCTTCTACTACGACTTCCATCGGGACGAGCCCTTCTCAAGCGACGATTTCGAGGCGATCGAAGCGCGGATGGCGGCGATCATCGACCGCGACGATCCGATCAGCCGCGAGGTCTGGTCGCTGGAGGACGCGGTCGATTACTTCAATCAGGTCGGCGAGCGTTTTAAGGCGGAGTGGGTTCAGGAACTGCCCGCCGACGAACCGATCACGATCTATCGCCAGGGCGAAAATTGGCTGGACCTGTGCCGCGGCCCGCACCTGCTCAGCACCGGCCGCCTGCCCAAGGCCTTCAAGCTGATGCGGCTGGCCGGCGCCTATTGGCGCGGCGACCCGAACAATCCGCAGCTTCAGCGGATGTACGGCGCCGCTTGGCGCACCGAAAAAGAGCTGAAGGCGCACCTGACGCGCATCGAAGAAGCGGAGAAGCGCGATCACCGGCGCTTGGGCCGCGAACTGAACCTGTTCCATATGCAGGAAGAGGCGATGGGCTCGGTCTTCTGGCATCCGAAGGGCTGGACGCTTTACCGGACGCTCGAACGCTATATGCGGGAGCGGCTGGAGGATGGCGGCTATGCCGAGGTCAAGACGCCGCAGCTGGTCGACCGCAAATTGTGGGAGCAATCCGGTCACTGGGACAAGTTCCGCGACCATATGTTCATCGCCGAGGTTGATGAGAAAGACCCGGACCACGATCCGGACGCCGGTCATCACGCTTTCGACAAGCGCATGCTGGCCTTGAAGCCGATGAACTGCCCGGGCCATGTGCAGATTTTCCGCGACGGCATCAAAAGCTATCGCGACCTGCCCCTGCGTCTGGCGGAGTTCGGATCCTGCCACCGCTATGAACCGTCGGGCGCCCTGCACGGCATCATGCGGGTGCGCGCCTTCACCCAGGACGACGCGCATATTTTCTGCACCGAGGATCAGATCGAATCCGAGACCAAGCGGTTCATCGATCTTTTGGCCTCGATCTATCGCGATCTCGGCTTCGAGGAGTTCGTGGTGAAATTCTCGGACCGGCCGGAGGTCCGCGCCGGCGAGGATTCGGTCTGGGACAAGGCCGAGAGCGCTCTGCGCGACGCGACGGCGGCGGCCGGCGTCGAGACGCTGCTGAATCCCGGCGAGGGCGCTTTCTACGGCCCGAAGCTGGAATTCGTGCTGCGCGACGCGATCGGGCGCGATTGGCAATGCGGCACGCTTCAGGTCGATTTCGTCCTGCCGGAGCGGTTGGACGCGACCTATATCGCCGAGGATGGCGCGCGCCATCGCCCGGTGATGCTGCATCGCGCGATCCTGGGTTCGTTCGAGCGATTCATCGGCATCCTGATCGAGCAATATTCCGGGCGCTTCCCGCTCTGGCTCTCCCCGGTCCAGGCAGTGGTCGCGACGATCACATCCGACGCCGACGATTACGCGCTTCAGGTCGCCGAGGCCTGCCGCAAGGCCGGGCTGCGGGTCGAAACCGATCTGCGCAACGAGAAGATCAATTACAAAGTGCGGGAACACAGCCATCGGAAGGTCCCCGCCCTGTTGGTGGTCGGCAAACGCGAGGCGGAGAACGGGTCGGTGGCGGTGCGGCGCCTGGGCGGCAAACAGCAAGAGGTCCTTGCGCTTGACGAAGCGCTTGATATCCTAAGCGCGGAGGCGGCCTTGCCGACCGGCGCGTCCTAAACCGGCGCGTCCTAAACCGGCGCGTCCCGTGGGTGGGCGGCGAAACTTTGTAACCACGATTGGATCAACAGAGCGAAGGCGGGACGCCTTCAGGAGGATGCTATACGACGGCCACATTATGCGCCGGCCCCCGTCAAGGAGGGACCGCGCGTCAATCAAGAAATCACCGCGCGCGATGTGCGGCTGATCGATGCGGATGGAGAGAATGTCGGGGTCATCGCGACGGAAGAGGCGATCGAACGCGCTCTGAATGTGGGGCTCGATTTGGTCGAGATTTCGCCCAACGCGGACCCGCCTGTCGCCAAGATTCTGGACTACGGCAAATACAAATACGAAGCCCAGAAGCGCAAAAACGAGGCGCGGAAAAAGCAGAAGACGATCGACGTCAAAGAGATCAAATTCCGCCCCAATATCGACCAGCATGATTACGATGTGAAAATGCGCTCGATGCATAAATTCATCGAGGAAGGCGACAAGGTGAAGGTCACGCTGCGTTTTCGCGGCCGTGAGATGGCGCACCAGGAGCTTGGCATGGAAGTGTTGATGCGGGTGAAGGCGGACATGGACGAGACCGCGAAGGTCGAACACAACCCCTCCATGGAGGGCCGCCAGATGACCATGGTCCTCGCGCCGCGCTAAAGACCCAGACGCGCGAGCGGCTCAGAATAGAGATCAGAACGGCTCGGTTGGACAGGAACCGGGCCGTTTTTCTGTAAAGGCCACCGCGCGGGCCGACCAACGGATAGGGCTGCACAGCCAAAACAGGGGACACGAGCATGGCGGACGGCCCCATCTTCACCTTTCGCGCCGCCCGCGCGGCCGGCGAGATCTGCGACGACCCGGTCCAGGAACTGGCGGCGGAGAAGCTGCAGAGCCTGCATCATGCGCTGAAAGGCTACGCGGCCTCGACCGACAGCGGCGGCTGGAAGGCGCGGCTCGGCCTCGCCCGGCGCCGGGTCGAGCCGCCCCAAGGCCTGTATCTCCATGGCGGGGTCGGGCGCGGCAAGAGCATGCTGATGGACATGTTCTTCAAGACCGCGCCGCTCGGCTCGGAAGGCGCCGGCAAACGGCGGGTGCATTTCCACGAATTCATGATCGAGGTGCATGACAAGATCCACGCCTGGCGCCAGGCCCAGAAGACGCGCCCCAGCAAAGAGACCGACCCGCTGCCGAAGATCGCCGCCGATCTGGCCGATCATGTCACGCTGCTCTGTTTCGACGAGTTTCATGTCACCGACATCGCCGACGCCATGATCCTGGGCCGGCTGTTTGAATCGCTGTTCGAGCATGGGGTGGTGGTGGTCGCGACCTCGAACTGGCCGCCGGACGATCTCTACAAGGATGGGTTGCAGCGCGCGAGCTTCCTGCCCTTCATCGATCTGTTGAAGACCAAGCTCGATATCCTGCATCTCGATTCGCCGACCGACTATCGGTTGATCCGGCTGAAATCGCTGAAAATCTATCACGCGCCGCTCGGCGCCGCCGCGACCCGCGCGCTCGACCGCGCCTTCGAGGACCTGACCGAGGGCGCCCGCGCCGGGCCCGATGAGATCACGGTCCGCGGCCGCACGATCCCGGTCTCAAAGGCCGCGCGCGGCGTCGCCTGTTTCACATTCGCCGAGCTGTGCGAGCAGCCGCGCGGGGCCGAGGACTATATCGCCGTCGCCCGCCGCTACCACACCGTCATCCTCGACGGCGTCCCCCGCCTGCCCGACAGCAAGCGCAACGAGGCCAAGCGCCTGATGACCCTGATCGACGCGCTGTACGAGCACAAAACCAACCTGATCATGGCCGCCGACGCCGCCCCCCAAGACCTCTACCGCGAAGGCAAACACGCCTTCGAATTCGAACGCGCCGTGTCACGCCTGATGGAGATGCAATCGACGGAATATCGAGAGGCGGCGCATCGGGGAGAGGTGTGAAGTACATCTATGTACAGTTTCAGGTTTCTTTGCGAACGGCTCAATGATTATAATTCGAAAGCCAACCGGATTACGGCGGAATTAAACTAGCTACGGAATGCTCCTACGAGAGTTGATGGTGCGTAGAAGATCATTCGAATAAGGGGCAATGAGCAATCTTAGCAACTGTTGACCTCGCTCGTACAACTCTGACCGATCGGAATAGAGTCACTTGGCTTGCCTGTATTGAGGTTCTAGTGGCTTTCCTAACCGGGAACTTACAGCAACGAACTCAATGCAAGAGGTCCGAAGTGGCACGCATCCGAGCGGATTTGGTCAAAACGCAAAGGGTCTTCTCACTGGTTGCCTTGTACAAGAGCTATCAAAAGATCCAAAAATGATCTGGACTCACCCCTCAGTTAAGGCATTTGCAAAGAATGCCGATCCACTTACGGCGATTGAGGACGCAGCACGCAAACTTGTCTTGAAAGCGCGCGAAAATGGTTGGAAGGGGCCACCATATAATCCTCTCTACATTGCGGAAATGCTCAAGGTAAAAATAGAGGCAAACGCAAGCATAGCAGACGCTCGATTGCTAGCGACCGAGACCGGTCCAAAGATTGAATTTAACCCACAGCAACCGCGAGAGCGCGTTCGGTTTTCAATTGCTCATGAGATCGCCCACCTCCTCTTTCCTGATTGGTCAGAACAGATTCGCAATCGCGGTGGTAATAGGACCGCAGACGACTGGCAATTGGAGATGCTTTGTAATCTAGCCGCTTCGGAGTTTGTACTTCCTATCGGCAGCCTTTCTGCCACGTCGGAAATTGCCCCGATCGAGGACTTGATGCGTCAGCGTCGGAAATACGATGTCTCGGCGGAAGCCTTTCTCATACGACTAGCCAAGATATCTACGCGGCCTATTGGCATCTTCGTTTCTTCTCCAACGGTGTCCGAAAGCGGCAAACGACACTATAAGATCGACTATTTCGTAAACTCACCTACTGCTCAAAAGACCCGTGTGTCAGCGATGATGATCCCTGACGATAGCATTGTACATCGGTGTACCGCCATAGGATACACTGACCGCTCGATTGAGAGTTGGGTAACGGATTCGCCAACTCAAATCGAGTGTGTGGGCCTGGCTGGTTACCCGGGAAGCGTTTATCCTAGAGTAGCGGGGTTGGTAAGGTTCGACCGGGACCAAGAAGACTATCTTCCGATACGCGTGCTCCATGGTGATGTTCTAGAGCCGCGCAACGAGGGCAAAAAGATCATTTGTCAGTTGGTCAACGACAAGGCTGTCAAATGGGGAGGCGGGGTCGCGCGCAAAATCGCCAAACGCTTCCCCAACACGGAAGAAGCTTTTACCGAACAAGTGATACAAATCCCGCAGCGTGAGCGGCTAGGGCGAGTGGTATTTACTGAAGCTTCCGACGATTTAACGATCGCAAGTCTGATCGGCCAAGAAGGGTTTGGCCCATCACCTTTTCCCCGAATTAGATATGCCGCATTGCAAACCTGCCTTGAACGAGTTGCGGATCATGCCGCATCCATTGGGGCAAGCATTCATATGCCCAAGATCGGTACGGGATCTGCCAGGGGCGACTGGTCAACGATAGAAGAGATGCTTGATGATGTGATGGTGCGTGCTGGTTTATTTGTAACCGTCTATGATGTCCCGCCAAAGCGGGTGCAGCTCGAGTTGCTCTAGTTGGCTATCGGGAACGCAAATCTCCGTATCGTTTTACTTTCCGGGCCCATCTGCTCCGGCAAGTCTGCCCTGGTACGACTTCTTGAGGAAAAGCACAGCGCCAAAATCATCAAGACACGCGAGCTGATTCTTAAGAAGGCTCCCAGGACAAAGCCTGAGCGTAAATCCTTGCAACGAGCGGGCGAGAGACTCGATCGAGAAGACGGCGGCGCATGGGTCGGAGAGGCCCTGCAGCGTACAGTCGACAGCTACGCGACGGGGCAGACGCCAAAGGGCCTCTACGTCGTCGATTCGGTCCGCATCTTAGGTCAGATCAAAGCGATCCGACGAGCATACGGTGCTGAAGTTCATCACATCCATCTGACCGCGCCACAAGAGGAACTGCGCAAGCGCTACGAATCACGCAGTAGAGAGGACGACGAAGCGGTCGCCTATGACGAGCTGAAGCGAAATCAGACTGAGCGTGATATCGAGAAACTCGCGGCGGTCGCAGACATTGTCGTCTCGACGGACCGCTGCAGCGAAGAAGCCGTCCTCGTCCGTGCCACCGCGCTTCTGAATCTCTATCCACGGTCGAACGATGCCCTTGTCGATGTGCTGATCGGCGGTCAGTACGGAAGCGAGGGTAAGGGGAACATCGTTGGCCATATCGCGCCAGAATATGATCTCTTGGTGCGTGTGGGCGGACCGAATGCTGGCCACCAGGTCTATGCGGAGCCGAAGCCGGAAAAGTACTATCATCTGCCTTCGGGCACACAGCGGGCCCCGAATGCGAATTTGCTCCTAGGTCCAGGAGCTGTGATCTACCCCAAGAAGCTCCTTGAAGAGGTCACGGAGCATAAGATCCATGCCGACAGGCTGACGATCGATCCCCGCGCGATGATCATCACCGATGCGGATCGCGAGGAGGAAAGGAAACGCTTCGGCAGCATCAGCTCGACAGCCCAGGGCGTGGGACTTGCATCAGCGCGGAAAATGACGGGGCGGTCAGATTACAAAGACAAGAAGGAAGCGTTTCTCGCCAGCGACTGCGAGGATCTCCGGCCTTACCTGAGAAGCGCACGTCAGGTCTTGGCAGACGCAATGGTGACCGGCCAGCGGATCCTGCTGGAGGGCACGCAGGGCACCGGCCTGAGCCTTCATCACGGTAACTATCCACACGTCACGACGAGGGATACGACTGTGTCGGGTTGTCTGGCTGACGCGGGTATAGCGCCTTCGAATGTGCGGAAGATCATCATGGTCTGTCGCACCTATCCGATCCGGGTGGGTGGGCCATCCGGTCCGATGGCGCATGAGGTCGACATGGCGGAAATCCATCGGCGCAGCGGTATCCGACTAGAGGAACTTGAGAAGACAGAGCGGACAACCACCACAGACAGGCCGCGACGGATCGCAGAGTTCGACTGGCTTCAGTTTCGGGATTCTGTCCAGCTCAATGGGCCGACGGACATTGCTCTAACTTTCGTCGACTATTTTAAAGTGACCAATCGAGATGCATTTCGCTTTGAGCAGCTCTCACAGGAAACGATCAGCTTTGTTGAGGAGATCGAAAGAATATCAGGCCGGCCCGTCTCGCTGCTGTCGACGGATTTCAATTGGCGCAATGTCATTGACCGGAGGGCATGGTGACCGAAGCGGAACTTGAGGAGTTGATTACCAATTGCCCCACGCTCTTTCATATGGCGGAAAAGGGCGCATGGGATTCGATAAAGCGGTATGGGCTCCTAAGCACCAGCGCCCTCTTGGACCATTATGCCATAGAGGGGCCAGACCGGTTTCAAATCGAAAGTCGGCATCGACCAAAAAGCGTGGAAATCTCTATCGAGGGTCTGCCTCGCGCGGTGGTGCGAGATCAAATCCCGATGAGTGATTCGGGTCTTGTAAAAGCGCTGCCTGAACATCTTTCGCCATCGGACTGGTACAAGTTGCTCAATGCAAAGGTATTTTTTTGGCTGTCTGAGAATCGCCTTCACAGATTGACGAGCGCTAAAGCGTATCGCGATCGTAAACATGACGTGCTGGAAGTAGATACAAGGTCGTTGATTGACGCGCATCGAAACGCGATTTGGCTTTGTCCGATGAACAGCGGATGCACCAAGCCAATGCCGCATTCGCGTGACGAGACTATTTTCGCCCGTATACCTGACTACCGCTACTCGTATTGGAAGGAACGACGAAGTCGTCGAGAACGCGTCGTCGAACTCGCTGTAGACTACTCGGTCGTAGATGTCCGCAACCACATAAAACGAGTTATCGTCAAACAAGCCGACGAGGTTCTGAGCGTCCTTGAGTAAACAGGCAAAACGGCGGCAGACCAATCCAGCTTTTGCCTGTTAGACACACCACAAGCGGCGTCGATAGCTCGCCGAATTTCTCAGATACGCCGAAACAGTGGCCCGGTACGGGCAAAGCGACCGCACCCCACCTCAAACCGGGATCAGCGGGGCGCCGAGGAACCAGCCGGCGCCGTCGGCGATGAGGAGGGCGCCGAGGATGAGGAGCAGGGTGACGATGAGCCTTTGGCCCCAGCGGTCGAAGAAGGCGCGGATACTGTCCAGCAGGCGCTGGCTGCGGGCGCCGAGGGCGAGGCTCAACGCCGCTATGGCGGCGAGCGGCGCCACGAAGGTGAGATTATAGACGACGAGCGCTGTGACTGCTTGCCCGGTCGCGGGGTCGCTTCTGAGGATCAGGTCGATGGCGGCGAGATAGGGGACGGCGCCGGGGAGGCCGACGATGGTCATGCCGGCGCCGGCGAGGAAGGCCTGGCCGGCGTTCATCGCGGCGGGCGGTTTCTCCTCGGCCTGTTCTCCGCGGGCTCGGACCATGCGAAGTCCAAGCACGACAAGGACAAGGCCGATGAAGATCTGGAAGATCAGCTCTTCGGTCATCGGGTCGCGCCAGAGCCGGACGGCGTAGGCGTTGACCGCGTCGAACACGCTCTGCAGGCCGAACAGCACCAACAAACCGCAGGCCAGATAGGTCACGAATATGCCCGCCAGCAGGGCCGTGCTGCGGAATAGCGGGCTGGGACCGCTCAGCAGAAGCACCAAGAGCACGATGCAAATGGGAATGATCGAGGTGCTGTCGAGCAAAGCGATCGGCGTCAGCACCAGCAGCAATTCAGCCATCGCTTCCCCCTACGAATTCAGCGCGTCGGCGGAGCCAGTTTAGGCGGCTTTCCGGTCCGTGTCCGCTGTTCCTTTGAAGGCGCTGACGTCAAGACGGGTCGCCCGCACCCCGGCCTTCCCAAAAACAACGGCCTATCCATTGTGCCGAGGCTCGATTCTTCTCTAGATAGGACCCACGGATTTTTCGGATAGGGCGGACTGCGGCGGCCGTGGAAGAGTTTCTGATTACGATCGACTATCGCGATCCGGCCTGGATCGCCGTGGCGTTCCTGTCGGGGCTGTTGGTGCGGCAGATCAATCTGCCGCCGATGGTCGGGTTCCTGGCGGCCGGCTTCGTGCTGAATCTGCTGGGGGCGGAGAATGACCGGTTTCTGTTGGCGGTGGCGGATATGGGCGTCACGCTGCTGCTCTTCACGATCGGGCTGAAGCTGCGACTCGATACGCTGATCCGGCCCGAGATCTGGGCCACCACCGCGCTGCATATGACGGCGACGATCTGCCTGGGGGTGGCGACCGTGCTGTCGCTGGGCTGGGCCGGGGTGCTGCTGTTCGGCGATCTCGATCCGCGCAGCGCTTTGATCCTGGCCTTCGCGCTGTCCTTTTCCAGCACGGTCTTCGTCGTCAAGATCCTAGAGGACCGCGGTGCGGTGATGGCGCGCTATGGCCAGGTCGCCATCGGCATCCTGGTGATGCAGGACATCGCGGCGGTCGCCTTTGTCGCGATGTCGGCTGGGAAGCTGCCCTCGCCTTGGGCCATCGCCCTGATCCTGCTGATCCCCGCGCGTCCGCTGCTCGGCTTCGTGATGCGGCTCAGCGGACGGCGGGAGCTGTTGGCCGTCTTCGGTTTCAGCGTCGCGCTGGGCGGGGCCGCGCTGTTCGAACTGGTCGGGATGAAGGGCGATCTCGGCGCCCTGATCGTCGGCGTGCTGCTGGCCCCCTATGCGCCGGCCAAACGGCTCGCCGATCTGTTGATGAATTTCAAGGATGTCTTCCTGGTCTGTTTCTTCCTGACCATCGGCCTGACCGGATTGCCGACCTGGGAGTTGGCGGCGACGGCGCTGGTCCTGGTGCTGCTGGTGCCGATCAAGGCGGTTCTGTTCACGCTGCTGCTGCTGCGCTTTCGCATGCGTTCCTGGGGGGCGGTGATGAGCGGATTGGCGCTGAGCAACGAGTCGGAGTTCGGTTTGATCGTCGCCGTCATCGCCGTCAGCGCCGGCTGGTTCCCGCCGGAATGGCTGACGGTGGTCGCGCTGGCCTTGGCCGCCTCCTTCCTGTTTTCCGCCTTTATCAATCTCTACACGAACAGGCTCTACACCCGTCTCGGTCCTTATTTTAGGCGCTTCGAACAGCCTGAAAGGCTGCGCGGCGATGAAGATATCGATCTCGCCGGGCAACGGATCATGGTCTTCGGCATGGGGCGGGTCGGCCGCGCCGCCTATGACGAGATGCGCGCGCATGCAGAGGATCGGATCATCGGGATCGATCTCGACGAGGTTCAGGTCAGCCGCAATCGCGCGGAGGGACGCTCGGTCGTGCTCGGCGACGCCACCAACCCGGAATTCTGGCTGCGCCTGATCACGCCACATGAAGAGATTGTGATGATCCTGTTGGCAATGCCGCATCACAATGCGAATCTGGAGGCGGCGAAACGGTTGCGCACGATGGGCTATGAAGGGCCGATCGTCGCGACGGCCCTCTATCCCGATCAAGAGCCGGATCTGCGCGCGAACGGCGTCAACCAGGTGTTCAACATCTATGCAGCGGCGGGCGGCGGCGCCGCGGCCCACATGCACGATCTGTTGGGCAAGCGGCAGGCGTAGCGCGGGCATAGTATCAAGAACTAATTTTATTTTAACTTAGTGCATATCTGCGTCTGAAAATTAGTTCAGAATCGGACCAAAAGAAATTTCTAGACATGTCACCTCTAAATAGGTTAGCAATACTGACCTATTTAGAGGAGGGACCTTCATGACCGATATCGCCGCATGGCAGGCGCAGGCCGATGATGCGACGCAGGCGCTGTTGAAACTGACCGAGCGGCCGGAGGTGATCTCGCTCGCTGGGGGATTGCCGGCGTCAGAGGCGTTCCCGACCAATGCGGTGGCTGAGGCTTTTGAGACGGCGATCCGCGAAAACCCGTCCGCAAGCCTGCAATACGGCCCCTCCCAAGGCCTGCACGATTTGCGGGAGGCGGTCGCTCAACGCTATCGCGACGCCGGCGCGCCTTCAGTGACGGCGGAGAATATCCTGATCACCACGGGCAGCCAGCAAGGGTTGTTGCTGTTGGGAATGGCGCTGTTGAACCGAGGCGATCGGGTGGCGCTGGACGAACCCACCTTCATGGGCGGGTTCGACGCCTGGCGGCCGATGTATCCGGATTTTACAGGACTGGCATGGGACGGTGACTCGCCATCCATTGAAGCCGGCGACCGCGCGGCGGCGGATCGTCCGCCCAAATTCGCCTATCTCCTGCCGAACTTCCGGAACCCGACGGGCGAAACCATGGGCGCGGCGCGGCGCCGCAATCTGATCGCCCTGGCGCGGCGGCTCGGCATGCTGTTGCTGGAGGACAATCCCTATGGCGCACTGCGCTACGACGGGACCGAACCGCCGTCTCTGCTATCGCTCGACGCACAAAACGGCGCCGCACCTTATGACGGGCATGTAGCGGCGCTCGGCACGGTGTCGAAGACCCTGGCCCCGGCGCTGCGGATCGGTTGGATCGTTGCCCCGGCGCGACTGATCAAGGCCCTGGTTCTGGCGAAACAAAGCGCGGATCTGTGCACCGCCTCGATCAATCAGTTGGCGGCGTTGCATCTGATGCGCTCCGGGGCGGAAGCCCGCAGTATCGAGACCGCGCGGGCGCTCTATCGCGACCGGCGCGACGCGCTCTTGGCCGCGTTGGACGAAATGGCGCCGCCGGGCGCGCGCTGGACGCGGCCGGAAGGCGGCATGTTCGTCTGGCTCACCCTGCCGCCGGGGCTCGACTGCCTCGACCTGTTCGACCGGGCGGCGGCGAACGGCGTGGGGTTCGTGCCCGGAACCGCGTTTTACGCCCGCCGTACGGGTGGGCAGGGGCGCGGCTGCATACGCTTGAATTTCACGAATGGGGACCCGGCGACGCTGCGCGAAGGCGTACGCCGCATGGCCTTGGCGATGCAGGATCTGGCGGCGGCCGCTTGAACGAACGCTCGCACGGCTGAGCGAAGGCCGGATGCTGGTCTGATCCCGATCGGTGCGGCCGGGGTTTGCGGTTGACCAAGTGTGGTCCCGACGATATCACAGCCGTCTCCGCGACGCGCGCTGCAAAGCCATTTCTGCCGTGCGCCGCCGGGCCCCTGTGGCGGAACTGGTAGACGCGCTGGATTCAAAATCCAGTTTCCTTACGGAAGTGCGAGTTCGATTCTCGCTGGGGGCACCAACCTTTCCACGCTTCACGTTCGACAGTTGATCGATCGGCGCATTGACGCGCTTTAATCCATTGGGCGGTCTACTCGGCCATCAAGGCGTCTCGGCACAGGCCAGCCAGCCAGTTGATCGCCGGGTCGTCTTTTGACGCGGGCGCGCGCATCATCGACAGCTGGAAACCCGGCATCTCGAACGGCGGCGCATGGCGCGCCAATCCAAGCAAACCCGCATAGCGGCGCGCGAGCTTGCGCGGCGCGGTGAGAAGCACGTCGCTGTCGCGCACCAGAACAAAGGCGCTGAGGAATTGCGGCAAGACCATCGAGATACGGCGCCGCCGGCCGATCGCCGCCAAGCCGGCGTCCGCGGCCCCGCGCAGCAGCGACGAGTCTTTCGGTTGCGACGCCGCGGCGACCAGAACATGGTCCAGAGCGCAATACTGGTCCAGCGTCAGGCCATCGGCCAGAGCCGGATGTCCGGCGCGCGCCAAAACGTCGAATCTTTCATCGAACAATGGATCGACGATAAGACCAGTCTCACCCGCCGCGGCGACGCCAATGCGCAGATCAAGCTTGCCCTGTTCGAACGCCGCCCTTGAAGTCGCATAATCGAACGATCTGAAGACAACCGTCGCGGCCGGCGCTTCTTGCGCCAAACGCGTTGTGAGGTCGGCGCCGATCAACGCCGCCGTATAGTCTAGCGAGTCGATGACAAAGGCGCGCGACGTCGCACCGGGATCAAAAGCGCGCCCTTCGCCAAGCGCGGCGCCCAGCGCCGACAGCGCATTCTCGATTTGCGGCGCGACCGATCGCGCCAAAGCCGTCGGCGCCATTCCCGCACCCGATCGGACGAAGAGCGGATCGCCGAAAATCTCCCTCAACCGCTGCACCGCATGACTCACAGCGGGCTGCGTCAGGTTCAGACGCTCGGCGACTAGAGTCAGTTTGCGGCGCGCCAGGGTCTCCCTGAATACAAGGAGCAGCGTGCCGTCCAACCGTCGAATATCACCAATGTGCATAATTTCTATAAATTAATATCAATTTTATTGATTAACAAGGTTCGCTATATGCTGGCCATCAGTAGAGATCAACGCGGCGCGGTGTTGGTCGATTCACGAAAGCAAACGGGAGAAAATCATGAAAGTCTTGGTAGCAAGCGGTTCGGGCAAAACCGGCGAACTGACGGCGGAAGCTTTGCACAAAATCGGTGTTGACGTCATCCTGGGTTCGCGCAATCCGGAGAACGCCTCCGCGCGCTGGCCGGGCGCGGTGTTCGTCAAGTTCGACTATGCGGATCCGGAGACCTTCGCCGCCGCCCTCGCCGGCGTCGACGCGATCTACTCCGCCGCCCCGTTCGAGACCTTGCCGGCCTCCGAGGAGGCGTTGATCGCCGCGGCCAAACTGGCCGGCGTCAAGAAGATCGTCAAACTATCGGCGCTGGGCGTCGACCAGGACCCGACCAGTCCGCACCGGGTGTCGGAAATCGCGATCGAGAATTCCGGCCTGGATTGGACCATCTTGCGGCCGACCTTTTTCATGCAGAACTATTCGACCACATCCGCGGCGACGATCAACGGCGCAAATACGATCTTCGAGCCCGCCGAAGATGGCGCGTCGGCGTTTGTCGATGCGCGCGATATCGCCGATGTCGCAGCGGCCGCCCTGACCGACGCCTTACATAATGGCAAAGTATATGCATTGACCGGCCCGGAAACGCTGACCCGCGCGGAAGTGGCGGAGAAGCTCTCTACCGTCACTGGCCGTTCGATCGGCTATGTCAGTATTGATGACGCCGCCCTCCGCGATGCGATGGCGGGCGCCCCGCAACCATTGATCGAGTTGCTGAGCATGCTGTTCGGCTTGGTTCGCGCCGGCCACACCGCCTTTGTCACGGACGGCGTTCAAGAAGCCCTAGGCAGACCGCCCCGTTCCTTCGATACCTATGCAAAAGACCACGCGTCTGTTTGGAAAGTCGCCGCCTAGGCAAAGACTATGCGGAACGCTGTCCGGCGGGCGGTCGAAGCGCTCGCCGGCGCCGCCCTTCGTTGAAGCATGATCGCTATTCGGGCAGCGGCATCGGGTCGGACTCGCCGGCCACCTCGGCGAATCGGCCGGCGCGCCAATCCTCTTTCGCCTGCTCGATCCGTTCGCGGCTCGAGGAGACGAAATTCCACCAAATATGGCGCGGACCGTCCATCACAGCGCCGCCCAGGACGATGATGCGGGCGGGTTCTTCGGCGTGCAGCACCGCCTCGGCGCGCGGCGTCAGCACGATCAGATCGCCAGACGCGACGCGGTATCCGTTCAGCGTCACGACGCCGCCCAAGACCAAGAACGCCCGCTCCTCCGCCTCATCCGGCAGACGCGCTGTCGCGCCCGCTTCGAGAGACAGATCGATATAGAGCGTCTCGCTCTGCCCCTGGATCGGCGAGCGCAGCCCCAGCGCCGAGCCGATGACCAATCGACCGGTCACGCCGGGCGCGTCGATCAAGGGCAATACTTCCGGAGGGTAATGCTTGAAATCAGGCGGCCCCTCCTCCAGCGCCTTCGGCGCGGCCAGCCAGATCTGCATCCCGTGCAACATGGGATTGGCGGCGAGCGAGTCCGGATCGCTGCGTTCCGAATGTACGATGCCGCGCCCGGCGGTCATCAAGTTCACCGCGCCTGGCGTAATCGTCTGCCGGTGGCCGAGGCTGTCACGATGGACGATCTCGCCTTCCAGCAAATAGGTCACGGTCGAGAGCCCGATATGCGGATGCGCGCGCACGGCCATCGGCGTCTCGGGCCGCAGCACGGTCGGACCCATCTGGTCGGCGAAGATGAACGGCCCGACCATCCGGCGGCGGCGATAGGGCAACAGCCTCTGGACTTCGAACGCTCCGATATCGCTGGTGCGCGGCGCGACGATCATCTCGGCGCCCAGCGGCAGAGTATTTCCGTCTGTCCCCATATTAATCAGCCTTTCGAACAGGCGCGATCCAGCGCCGGCGCGCCGCCGGTTAGCTGAGAGTCAGCTCTGCAGCGCCGAGCCCATCCATCTCTATCTCGATATGATCGCCTGCGTCGATCCATTCGGTCTGCAGGATGCTGCCTAGAGTGACCAGCGCATCGGCTCTGAGCGGCGCGCCCTGCGCCGCGCGCAGATCAGCGAGCCAGGCCAAAGCGTCCAGCGGGTGGCCGAGAATATCCGCCCCGACCCCCTCACCCAAATCGGCGCCGTTGATCCGCATCCGGCCGCGCACCCGATCCAAGGCGAACGGATCAACCGCCGTCTCCGGCCCATGCACGCAGCCTGCATTGAAGAAATCGTCGGCGACTAAAGGCGGAGTCGGCAGCGCGCGGAAGTCCGTCCAGCGCTGATCCACCAATTCGATGCTGGCCATCGCCGCGCCGATACAGGCCGCCGCGGACGCCCGATCATAGCCGCCCGGCCGCGCCGGCATGTCCGCCTTCAGCCGAACCGCGATCTCACACTCGACGCCGGGATTGCAGAAACGCGACCGAGGCAGCCGGGTCTCGCCCTCGAAGATCAGCGGCGCCGGGATCATGCCGGCGCAGGGAGAGGGGATCTTCATGTAGTCCTGCATGACCTTGGTCGTGCAGCCGATCTTGTGGCCGGAGAAGGGACCGTGACCAGCCTCTGACAAGATTGCGTGCAGCCGAGACTGGATCGCGTAGGCGTCATTGAGATCGGGCGGCGTGGCTTCGCTTGGAAGGTGCTCAAGCGCCGCCGCATCTAAGCGCGCCCGCGCTAACAAGGCAGCCGCTTGGTCGATCTCCGTGTCTTCCATCACTCTCTCCTCGGACCGCCACTCGCAAAGCACGCCTATCTTGACCGCGATCCCGTCGCCGCGCCAGATCGCGATACCGCTGCAAGGCAGGTACTTTTTCGGTTCGCACAAGGCGTGTGTCGTCGGGGCGCTCTGAAACTTTTTTGCACCACCGCGGTCACACAGCCCGAATTCTTCCGTCTAACCCCATGAACGCCAATTTCGGCGTGACGATTGGAAAGGAAGACTCGATGCCCGCAAAACCCCAAACGAAAAGCACCGGAACCTTGCTCGCCGCTGCGCTGGCAGCCGCGCCGCTGAGTTTCGCGACCGCCTCTGATGCAACCTATCTTGAGATCGCAGTCTATTCGGTCGCAGACTCCGCCTCATTTGAGGCTGAGCGCGAGCGCGCGATGAAACGCGCTGCGGAACGATTCGACGGCTTGCTCTGGTGGCGCCCGCTGACAGGTGAAGCCGAAGCCAGAGTTGACATCCTGGCCTGGGAGTCGTCGGAACAGGCCAAGGCAGCCGCCGCGGCGATCGGAAAAGACGCCGGTTTCAAGCCCTTTGTCAGCGCGATCGCCAAGGTGGATTTTTTCGCACACTATTGGGCGGCAGCGGACGCCGAAAACTTAAACCAGTCCATCGGCTCGGCGCCGATGGTTGAGCTGGCCTTGTACACGGCACGCGACCCAGCGGCGCATGCGCTGATCCAGAAGGAAGTGCATGACGAGCTCTTTAGTTCCGGCGCCGCGCTAGGCGGGGCGCGTCTTGTCGCGGACTCCGACAGCGGCGCAGGATTCGGCGATCTACTGCTTTGGCGTGACGTCAGGGCATGGGAAGAGACTGGCAAGAGAATGATGGCGACGCCAGAATACGCGACCTTCTTCGAAGGGCTGGCGGAAACCCAAGTCTTCGCTCTTTACCAGAACGCTGAGAATTGAGCATGCCCGACAACAATCCGCTTGCGGCGCCGGACAGCGCCGACGCCAGGGATGTCGATCTGGCCCGCGCCGCCGCCCAGGGCGACGGCGCGGCGCTGGACCGATTGGTCCGCCGCCATCAATCCTGGATCTACAATATCGCCCAGCGCTTTGCGCTGAACCCGGTCGAGGCGGCGGATCTGGCGCAAGAGGCGCTTGTCCGAATCGTCACCCGCATCGGACAGTTCGAGGGCCGCGCCCAATTTCGCACCTGGGCCTACCGGATCGTCGCCAACACGATGATGGATTCCAAGCGCGGCGGTCTGGAGTCGCAAATTACCAGTTTCTCGGATTATGGCGACGATCTCGACCGGTTGCCGCTGCAGCCGCTCGAAATGACCACCGAGTTCGAACAAGAGCGTGCGGTTCTGGTGGAGGAGGCGAAGCTCGGCTGCATGCTCGGTATGCTGCTCTGCCTCGACCGCAAGCAGCGTCTGGCCTATATCATCGGCGAGATATTCGAGGCGCCGTCTTCCGTCGCCGGAGAAATTCTGGGGATTTCCGCGGCGGCGTTCCGAAAGCGCCTGCAGCGGGCAAGAGCCGACCTGACCGCCTTCATGAATGACAAATGCGGGCTGATCAACGAGGCCAATCCCTGCCGCTGTGAGAAGAAGACCAAGGCCTTCATCGATGCCGGCTGGGTCGATCCGAAACAGATCAAATTCGCCGACCCTGCGTTGAAAACGGTCCGCGACCACGCCCCACAAGCATCCGAAACGCTGCTCTCCAGTCTCGAGGACCGTTACGCCGATCTGTTCCGCGACCATCCCGCCTATCCGGGCCCTGACTTGGCGGCGCGGCTTGCCGATCTGCTGCGTGATCCGGAATTAGCGGAGAGTTTTCGCCTGACAGGCGGCGGTGAGGCTGGCTAAATCCAGCCGAATTGCGAAAGTCAGGGTGGAGGATCGGGGCGATGAGAGCGAAAAAGACGGCGATCGTAACGGGTGCGGCGCGCGGGATCGGCTTGGCGACCACGAAGCTGTTTCTGGAAGACGGTTGGCGAGTCGCTTTGGTCGACCGCGACGGGGATGAGCTGACCAAGGCCTCGGCCGATCTCGGGCCCGACGCATTGGCGCTTCATTTCGATATTTCCTTCCCCGATCAGGTCGAGTCGATGATGGCGCACACGCTGGCCTGGTCCGACCGGCTGGACGCCTTGATCAACAATGCCGGCGTCGCCGATTTCGGACCGATCGAGGGGACCGACTTCGAGAAATGGCGCACCGTCATGGCGACCAATCTGGACGGGGTTTTCCTGTGCAGCCAGGCGGCGATCCCAGTCTTGAAGAAGACACAGGGCTGCATCGTCAACATCGCCAGCATCTCGGGCCTGCGCGCCTCGACCCTACGCGTCGCCTATGGCGCATCCAAGGCCGGCGTGATCCATCTGACCAAACAGCAGGCGGCGGAACTGGGCGAGTTCGGCGTGCGCGCCAATTGCGTCTGTCCAGGCCCGGTGCGCACCAAACTGGCGATGGCGGTGCACACGCCGGAGATCATCGCCGCCTATCACGACGCGATCCCCCTGAACCGCTATGGCTCGGAGGCGGAGATCGGCCAGGTCATCACCTTTCTCTGTTCCGACGCCGCCAGCTATGTCACAGGCCAGATCATCGCCGCCGACGGCGGTTTCGAAAGCACCGGCGTCGGCCTCCCCGCCCTGCGCGCCTGACACGCGGTGTTTAAACGCCGCGCCGATGCGCCTCATTGGGACGGGTTCGGACAAACATCACGATATTTCCCAGACCGGTCAGGATCACGCCTGCGACCGCTGTCTCTGTCCATTGATAGCCTTCGAACAGCGTCGAAGCGGTCAGCGCCACGATTGGAAACAAGACCGTGGCGTATCCGGCCTCTACGGCCCCGATGCGCGAGACCAGCGTGAGGTAGAGGGTGAAACCGACCACCGACCCGATCACGGCGAGATACAGAAGCGCACCCCAATAGACCGCGTCCGGGGGCGCCGCCAAAGGCTGGTTCGTCAGCAACACGATCGCTAGGAGCAGGCCGGCGCCGATTCCCATGCCCCAGGCGTTTGCGATCATAGGCGAAACCCCTTCGGCGCTGTTCCGCCGTGACGCCATGGCCCCCCAGGAAAAGAAGAGGGTGCCCAACACAGCCCATCCGATCCCTTTCAAGGTTCCGGCGTCCATGGTCAGTGACAGCTGATCCCAGAACACCAAGAGCAGACCGCCGACGCCGATTGCGCCGGCTAACGGCGCCCGCCCGCCGATCCTGTCTTTGTAGAACATTCGTCCGTTGACCGCGTTGAAGATCGAGGCCAGTGAAAAGATCACAGAAACCAGACCGGACGGGATGTATGCGGTCGCGTGGTAGAGGCAGATGAAATTGAAGCAATACAGGCAAAGCGCCTGTAAGACGACGTACCGCCAAACAGTGGGCCTCCGCAAACGCCCGTTCAACGCCAACCCCGCCAGCATCACCAGGGCGGCCAACGCGAACCGATAGAAGACCGAAACGGCTAGGGGGACCGGTCCAATCTGAAAGGCGATCGCGACCCAGGTTGTGCCCCAGATCAGGACAGTGGCCAGGAAAAGAGACGCGTTGAGCACCATGGTATTCCTTTCGCGCTAGAACTAGCGCACGCCCGCGGCCGCCTCTTGCACGATCTTGCGGCAAAGAACGGCGCCGCGCTTTTCCTTTTTTCGCCGGTCGCCTATCGTCGACATGATGACCACAACGACCCAAGATATTCTGGCCCGGTCGCCCACCGCGCGCGCATCTGCTCGGCTGGAACTCGGCGCCGGACGTTCGATTTCGGTCTGGGACAATCAGAACGACCGGGTTTCCTACCGCGCTCCCACCGGTCACACGTTCAGCCTATATCTGCACGGCGGAACCGGAACGCGCCGTCTGGACGCCGGCGGGAGGCGCGGCTGGCCCGGCGCGGTCTCTATCATGCCTGACGGCGTTTCCTCGGAATGGGCAATAAGAACGCCCATGCGGTTTGTTCATTTCCACGCGCCCGACGACATTCTCCGCGCAGCCTTCGCCCGGACCCATGAGTGCGACGCAAGGCGGCTTGCTATTGATGATAGGACATTCGTCGTCGCGCCAACGCTGGCTGGCCCCTTAGCGCGGATGGCGACCGCCGCCGAAGCCGGCGACATTTTGCTCGCCGACACGGCCTGCGCCGAGCTTGTAGCGCGCTTGCCCGAGGGCGAGCCTTGCTTTCGGGGCGGCCTGGCCCCGCACCTGTTGCGCCGGATCGACGATTGGATCGACGCGGAAATGCATCAGCCCATCCGACTCTCGGACCTGGCCAGCCTGGCTGACCTATCCGAGTTCCATCTTCACCGGATGTTTCGCTTGGCGCGGGGGCTAGCGCCGCACGCTTGGGTCTCGGCGCAGAGAGTGAACCGGGCGAAGGACCTGCTTCGAACGGACTTGCCGATCGCGGAAATCGCCGTCACCTGCGGCTTCTCCAGCCAAAGCCATATGACTCGCATCTTCAAACGACAATGCGGCCTGACACCGGCGAGATACCGTCAATTGTTCCAATGCGGATGAAACGCGGCGAAAGCGGACCGGGACGATGAAGACCCGTCGCAGCCGACTGGGACCAACGGCGCTCTATGCGATCCTACTGGCGAGCGCCGCGATATATCTGAGCCCGATTTACGTGCTGTTTGTGAATTCCATCAAGCCGCTCGCCGAAATTCACGCCGGGTCGATCATGACGTGGCCGGAGGCCGGGACACTCGCGCCCTGGCGAGCGGCTTGGTCCGAAGCGCAGACCGGGCTCGACCATAACGGCTTGAGCCCGTTCTTCCTGAACTCAATCATCATCACCGTCCCAGCCGTTATCCTGACAACAGCGCTCGGGGCGCTGAACGGCTATGTGCTCTGCAAATGGCCGTTTCGGGGGGATCGCATCGTCTTCGCCCTGATCCTATTCTCCGCCTTCATTCCGTTTCAGATCGTCTTGCTGCCGATGGCGGCGGTCCTGGGCGCGCTCGGCCTGGCGGGGTCGAGCGCCGGCCTTGTTCTCGTGCATGTCGTCTATGGGCTTGGCTTGGCGACGGTTTTCTTTCGCGGCGCGTTTAACGCGTTCCCCAATGAAGTCGTGCGGGCGGCCACGATCGACGGCGCCGGGTTCTTCGCGATTCTGATCCGCGTCCTGCTGCCGTCTTCGCTGCCGATTATCGCGGCGACCGTGATCTGGCAATTCACGCATGTCTGGAACGACTATCTGTTCGGGCTGACTTTCTCATCAGCGGGCGGCCAGCCGGTGACGGTCGCGTTGAACAATCTGGTCTCCATCTCGCACGGCGTTCGCGAATACAATGTCTATTTCGCCGCCGCGCTTCAGACCAGCCTGCCCACGCTGATCGTCTACATACTGTTCGGAAGATGGTTCTTGCGCGGCGCCCTTTTCACCACGCCGGGCTGGGTTGCTTCAAAATGACCAATCTGTTCGATGCGTGGCCAGTCCGGATGACCAACGGCTATGTGGAAGCCAAGACTTTCTATATTGAGCACCTGCCTCTACCTAGCCGTCGCACGCGCCTGCTTCACCAGGCGGACCAGTTCGACGCGGGCCTCTTCCGCGGTGGAGACCGGCTTCTTGAAAGACAGGCGACCGCGGGCGCCTTGCCGGTGTAAGTCAGCCCCTTCCGGATCGATACCGGTTAAGCGCCAGCCCACTCCGGGTAGGCCGAGCAGACGATTGGCGTAAAGGCCGACGGCGTCGCTATGGTCTTCATTCATATGCGCGACGACCTCCGCTTCCTGGGCGAGCAGATCGGCGCTCGCCTTGGATCGGACAGCCTCTCCGGCGAGCCAGTGAATGCGCCCAAATCCGGCGACCAGATGAGCGCTTTGGATGGTCATGTGGTAGAGATTGAAATCCCCAAACCCCGCATAAAGTTCGGCGCTGGGGTGCCGTGCGAGAAACCGCGCCGCAAGCGTCGGATCGTCACTCTGCGCGATCTCGCCCACCAAGGTCACCCGCGCGCCGGTCAGCGGGTCTTCGAGACCTGCGACCGCATCCACCATCAGCGAGCAGCGCGGGTCTTGCTGCAGATTCTTGGTGTGGTCGGCGAGATCACTGAGCAACAGAAGCGGCGCGGCGTCGTGACCCCAGGCGGCCAGCACCAGCGATCCGTAGGGCGCGCCGGCGGGCGCATACTCAGTCCCCTCACGCATCACGGTAGAGAGGGCTGCACGATCGGCCCCGCGCAAAAGCGCCCTGATATCGGCGCCAAGCGCTGCTGCGGCGTCGCCGTTCATGACATTAATCCAAAGTCTCGATGATCGCTTTGGCGATCGCCTCGGGCGGCGTGTTGTTGGGAAAGACGGTCGTTACCGCGCCGTCGCCGCCGGTCAAATAGGTGAAGGTCGAATGATCGACCAGATAATCGTCCGGGTCCTCGCGCGGCGCCTGCTTGGCGTAGTAAACCCGGTAGGATTCCGCAGCGTCGGCGATCTGCGTCTCCGTCCCGGTCAATCCCACAATTCGGGGATGAAACGCGCCGGCGTATTCTTTCAGCACTGCAGCGGTGTCGCGGTCCGGATCGATGGTGATGAAAAGCGGCTGAAGCGCGGCGCCAATCTCAGGCGCCTGCTCAGCCACTTCATCCATCACGGCCGCCATTACGGCGGTATCTGTGGCGCAGAAATCCGGGCAATAGGTGTAGCCGAAATAGACCAGCAGGTTCTTCCCATCGAAACTCGACAGGGTCACCGGCCGCCCATCGTGATCGGTCAGCGAGAAATCGCCGCCGAGCGCGACCTGCGGCGTGAAGGAGACCACCCGCCCGTCCTCGGTGGTGCGCCCGGCGACCTGGATCCAGGCGACATAACCTGCGACAACAGCCGCAGCGACGCCGGCGGCGAGGGCGATAAAAAGAGGCGAGGCGAAGATGCGGCGCATGCAGGTTCGTCCGTCTGGTCAAGCCAATGAAAGTCGCGTCAGCGCTCGTCCTTCCTTGCCGGTCCCAGCGCGCGGCGCGTATGCTCTTGGACATGGCGCCGCAGGGCGGATTTGCCAAGACATGCCGGCGGGGCGCCGAGTCGCAGTCCGAGTGCGGGCTTGTGCGGTATCGCGGCCTCACCGCAATCCCGCCATATTTTGGCCCTAGAGGCGCGGCTCTATCGGCGGCTTCATGAGAGGACTGCATAGAGGCTGGCCAGACTGACGTTTTCGGCGCCGGCGGACGAGACGATAAGAGGATAAGATGAGCGATACGATCGCGCTGGTCGATGATGACCGCAATATATTGACCTCAGTTTCCATGGCCTTGGAGGCGGAGGGCTTCACGGTCCGCACCTTTACCGACGGCGAATCGGCGCTGCATGGCTTGAACGCCCAACCGGTCGATCTGGCCGTGCTGGACATCAAAATGCCGCGCATGGACGGAATGGAGCTCTTGCAGAAGCTGCGCACGCGCAGCCAAACGCCGGTGATCTTCCTGACCTCCAAGGATGACGAGGTTGACGAGCTGCTTGGCCTGCGCATGGGCGCCGATGACTATATCAAGAAGCCTTTCTCGCAACGCCTCCTGATCGAGCGCATCCGGACGCTCTTGCGCCGCGTCGAGGTCGAACAGGGCCAAGTGGAGTCGGGCGGCGGCGCCTTGGTCCAAGGCGACTTGTCGCTCGACAGCGACCGTCATTCCTGCCGTTGGAAAGGCGAGGAAGTGTCGCTGACCGTCACCGAGTTCCTGCTCCTCAAGACGCTGGCGCAACGGCCCGGCCATGTGAAGAACCGCGACCAGCTGATGGATGCGGCCTATGGTGAGAGCATCTATGTCGACGACCGAACCATCGACAGCCACATCAAACGCCTGCGCCGCAAATTTAAGGAAGTGGATCCGGGCTTCTCCCAGATTGAAACGCTCTATGGCGTCGGTTACCGGTATAAGGGCGAATAAGGCGGCGACGCCTCTTGCTTGGCGAGGTGGAAACGCCGCGCGCCAACGCCTGGAATGCTGGCCCAAATTACTGGGACGAAGTGATGGGGGATCGCGACACACCAACGGACGCGCCGCGCTCTGAGCAACCGGAGCCGCCGACCCCACGTCAACCACGCCGCCCTCGTCTGCTGAGCCCGCTCACGCGCCGGATCATGGCGGTGAACATGGTCGCGCTGGCGATCCCCGTGGTCGGATTGCTCTATTTGGGACCGTATCGCGACGCCCTGATCCAGTCCGATATGGAGGCGCTGCGCGCCCAGGGCGAGATTTTCGCAGGCGCGCTCGGAGAGGGGGCCGTTGGTCTGACCCGCGCCGGCGAGGCGGTGTTGAGCCTGGCCCCCGCGCAGCAAATCCTGTTCCGTCTGGCGCAATCGAGCAACTTGCGGGCGCGGCTGTTCGGGCGCGACGGCGCGGCGCTCGCTGACTCACAACGTCTTAGCGCCTTGGGGGCGACGGTCGATATCGAGGAACTGGCGCCGCCGGCAAGCATGAACGAAGTCATTTCGCCCATGCTCGACTTCCTCAGCCGTCTCGAGCTGATCCTCAGCCGCCAGAATATCGAAAAGCACCCAACCGCGCCGGGCGAATCCGCCGCCGACTTCCCCGAAGCGGTCTCCGCGCTCCAGGGCGAGATCACGGGCGTGGTGCGCGAGACCGAAGACGGCGTCCTGGTCCTCTCCGTCGCCTTGCCCGTCCAACGCTACTATCAGGTCTTCGGCGCCTTGATGCTGAGCAAAGACGGCGACGAAATCGCCGCCGCCCTGCGCGAAGTGCGGATCACGATCCTGCAGGTTTTCGGCGCCGCGTTGTTGGCGACCATCGCGCTCTCGCTCTACCTCGCCGGCGTTATCGCCCGCCCGCTCAACCGCCTGGCCGCCGCCGCTGAACAGGTCCGCCACAATCTCGGCCGTGAAGGCGTAGAGATTCCCGACATGTCGGCGCGCGGGGACGAGATCGGCGATCTGTCGGGCGTGCTGCGCGACATGACACAGGCGCTGCAACACAGACTGCGCGCAATTGAGCGCTTCGCCGCAGATGTCAGCCATGAGATCAAGAACCCGCTGACCAGCCTGCGCAGCGCCGTCGAAACCGCCTCGCGGATCGACGACCCGGTCAAAAAAGAAAAGCTGATGCAGATCATCCTCGACGATGTCACTCGGCTCGACCGCTTAATCACCGATGTCTCGGACGCGTCGCGGTTGGATGCGGAGCTGAGCCGCGATATCGCCGCGCCGTTGGAAATGGAGGCGGTGATGTCCACCCTGGCCAACCTGTATGCGGCGGGTTCAGACGGCGGAAATTCGGCGGTGAAGATGCAGACATACGGGTCCGGGCCGTTTTCCATCCTCGGCGTCGAAGACAGGCTGGTCCAGGTCTTCCGAAATCTGATCAGCAATGCGGTTAGCTTTAGCCCGCGCCGCGGGTCGGTCACTCTGACCCTGCGGCGCGAGGGCGCCTGGATCGAAATGGCGGTCGAGGATGAGGGGCCGGGCGTCCCGGCGAACAAACTGAAGGATATCTTCAGCCGGTTCTACACCGAACGACCGGAAGGCGAGAAATTCGGCGCCCATTCAGGGCTTGGCCTGGCGATCTCGAAACAAATCGTCGAGGCGCATGGCGGCGAGATTTTCGCCGAGAACCGAACCGCGCCGTCCGGCGATGTGCTGGGCGCGCGTTTCGTCGTGCGCCTGCCGGCGGCGGAATAACCTCCCACACTCAGATCAGCATCGCCCCTTCACGGCGCAAAAGGTCGAGTTTGGTCTCAACGCCGCGCCCGCCGGAAAAGCCGGTCATGGTTCCGTAGGCGCCGACGACCCGGTGACAGGGGATGAGGATCGGGATTGGATTCGATCCGCAGGCGCCGCCGACCGCGCGCGCCTCGCCGCCCACCGCCTTCGCCAAATCGCCATAGGTCCTGACCGAGCCGTATGGGATCTTCCGCATCTCCGCCCAAACCGACTGCTGGAACGCG
This sequence comes from Alphaproteobacteria bacterium, assembly GCA_030065235.1. Taxonomy (GTDB): domain Bacteria; phylum Pseudomonadota; class Alphaproteobacteria; order UBA8366; family Aestuariispiraceae; genus JASJDC01. The sequence continues at coordinate 1,044,456 of JASJDC010000002.1, read as the reverse complement.
CCGCCGGACGGGCGCAGCGGCAGGTCGAACGCTTGGCGCGCTCCGTCGAAATAGGCTTTCAACTGCGCCGCAGCCTCCGCCAGGAGCGGTTCCGTGGCGCCGTCATCGACATCGCCCGCCGCCGCCTCGACCCAGGTCGCGCGGGTGATCGCGCCACCTTCAGCGGTCAGACGGAAAGAACCAGTCGGCGTGGCCACGATGAGCGAGTGCAAGGCGTTGTCTTCCATACGCCAGTGAAACCCGATCGTCGCGCGGCCACAACCCAAAGGGCGTCGGTTGCAGTGTTGCGGCTTTCGGCGCCAGCCCTCCGGGTCTAGGCTCGCCGCCATGCAAACGATTCACGCATCTTGCGTTGCGATCAACGGCCATGGCGTGCTGTTGCTAGGACCCAGCGGGGCCGGCAAGAGCGACCTTGCGCTGCGCCTGATCGACACCGGGGCCATGCTGGTAGCCGACGACCGGGTGGCACTGGCGGTGCAAGACGGGGCCGTCCACGCGCGAGCGCCGGACCGGCTGCGCGGATTGCTGGAAATCTGGGGTCACGGCGTCGTCGCGCTGCCGCATTTTGCGGAGGCGCCGCTGGCCCTTGTCATCGAATTGAAACCGCGCCGTGAGATGGAAAGGATGCCCGACCCCGCCGCGAAGGACCTGCTGGGCGTCGCCGTGCCGATGGCGGCGCTGGACCCGTGGGACATTTCCGCCGCGGCCAAGGTCCGAACCTTGTTGACCGCTAAACCATTGGACTAGTCTGCTCGCCATGCATGATTCTCCACCGGACCACTCGGCTGCAGAGACCGAACCAGTCATGTTGTTGGTTACGGGCATGTCCGGGGCCGGCCGCTCGACGGCGCTGAAAATCCTGGAGGATTTTGGCTTCGATGCAGTCGATAATCTGCCGCTTTCCCTCTTGCCGCGCCTCGCCGCAGGCTCGATGACGGACGGCGCGCTGCGCGCCTCAACAGCGGTGGGCGTCGATGTGCGCAACCGCGATTTCAGCGTCGACGAGTTCTTGAAAGAGGCCCGGATCGTACGCGACCAGCTCCGCTGCTCGGTCCTTACCTTGTTTCTCGATTGCGACGACGAAGCGCTGATCCGGCGCTATGCGGAGACACGGCGGAAGCACCCGCTGGCGGCGGACAGGCCGGTCGCCGACGGTCTGGCCCTGGAGCGCCGACTTCTGGGGTCGTTGCGCGATTCGGCGGATATCGTCTTGGACACGTCGGATTCGAATATCTGGGAACTGAAACGGAAGTTGGGCGACGCGTTCGACGCTGGCGCCGCCGGACGGATGACGGTCGCCGTCACGTCCTTTTCCTACCGGCTTGGCGTGCCGCGCGACGCCGATCTGGTCTTCGATGTCCGCTTTCTGCGCAACCCGCACTACGAACCCGCGCTGCGCGACCAGACCGGCCGCGCGCCTGCCGTCGCGGCCCATATCGCCGAGGACCGAGACTACGCCGCTTTCTGGGACCGGCTGATCGATCTGCTGGATGTCGCGCTGCCGCGCTATCGCGAGGAAGGGAAGAGCTATCTGACTATCGCCTTCGGCTGCACCGGCGGCAAACACCGTTCAGTCCATTTTGCGGAGCGTCTGAGCGAGTGGTTGCGGGATCGGGAGTGGTCGGTCACTCTCTCCCATCGCGACGCGCCGGGCGGCGCCGCGTCGCCGACCGAGGGAGTGGCGGAGAGCGAGGGGCCCCGATGATCGGGCTGGTTTTAGTGACGCATGGGCGGCTGGCTGAAGAGTTCGTCGCCGCGCTTGAGCATGTCGTCGGTCCGCAAGAGCGGATCGCGGCGATCTGCATTGGCCCGGACGACGATATGGAGCAGCGGCGACAGGATATTCTGACCGCCGTTCAGACGGTCGATGGCGGCGACGGTGTCGTGCTGTTGACCGATATGTTCGGCGGCACGCCGTCGAATCTGGCGATCTCGATCATGGAGAAGGCGCTGGTGGAAGTGATCGCCGGATTGAACCTGCCAATGCTGATCAAGCTGGCCAGCATCCGCGATGACGCGACGATCGACGAGGCGGTGGAAGCCGCGCGCGAGGCGGCGGTCAAGTATATCAACATCGCCAGCAAGCTGCTGAACGGCTGACGCGGCCCGGCGATGGACGATCAAGGCGGCGAGACCCAAGAGGGCGATCCGGTCCGGGACGGAACGGTCGCGGTGACGATCCGCAATTCGCGCGGCTTGCACGCGCGAGCCGCGGCGAAATTCGTCAAATTGGCCGCCGCTTTCGACGCGTCGGTGACAGTTTCGAAGGACGATTTGGCGGTCGGCGGCGAGTCGATCATGGGGCTGATGATGCTGGGCGCCGGCAAGGGCTGCTCGGTGACCCTGTCGGCGGAAGGCCCGCAGGCCGAGACGGCGCTGTCGGCGCTGACGGCGCTGGTGGCCTCCGGCTTCGGCGAGGATGACTGACCCCGGCAAAGAGTCCGCCGCGTCCGTCGCCCTGACGGAGACCGTCTTCCAAGGCGTTGGCGTTTCGCCCGGGGTGGCGATCGGGCCGGTGCGGCTGATCGAGTTCGGCGCCTTGGCCGCGCCGCAATATCTGCTCGCGACCGAAGAAGAACGCGGCGGCGATTTAGAGCGGCTGACCCGGGCGTTGCAGAAGGCGCGGCGGCAATTGGCGGCGCTGAAGGCGAAATCCAAGTCCCTGCCGCCGGCGGCGGCTGAGGAGATGGGTCTGCTGCTGGATGCGCATGCGGCGATGCTGGACGAATCCCGCCTCGTGCGTGGGGTCCGGTCGCGTATTGGGAAGGGCGTGAACGCTGAGGCGGCTGTGCAGTCCGAGGTCCGCCGCACAGTCCGGGATTTCGAGCGGCTCGAAGACCCCTATATCGCCGCCCGTGCGGCGGATGTGCGCGAGGTCGGCGTCCGGGTCCTGCGAAACTTGATGGAAGGCAAAGCCGACGCGGCGCAGATCGGTTTCGATGCCATGCCGGACGGCGCGATCCTGATTGCCGAAGAGATCTCCCCGGCCGAAACGGCGCAGCTCGATCCGGACAAAGTCGGCGGGTTCGCCGCCGTTCTGGGCGGCGCCGAAGGTCACGCGGCGATCGTGGCGCGCTCGCTTGGTTTGCCGGCGGTGCTTGGCGCGCCGGGCCTGCTTCAAGCGATGCGCGGCGGCGAGACGGTCATTGTCGATGGCGAGGCGGGCCTGATCATCGCCCATCCGACGGCCCGAACGCTCGACCGATACCGCGACAAGCAACATCAGCAGGACAAAGCGCGGCGCCAACTCGCGAAACTGAAGACGCTGCCGGCTGTGACCCTCGACGGCTGCGAGATCGCGCTACACGTCAATCTGGAACTGCCGCGCGAGATCGAAAAGGCGGCGGACTTAGGGGCCGACGGCGTTGGCCTGTTACGCACCGAGTTCATGTTCATGAACCGCCCGGCCCCGCCCAGCGAGGAGGAGCAGTATGACTTCCTGCGGACCGTCGTCGAAGGCATGAAGGGCCGACCGGTGACGATCCGCACCCTGGATGTCGGCGGCGAGAAGCTGGCCTTTTCCTTGGGCGACGCCCTTACCGACAGTCTCGCCGGAGCGGCGAACCCCGCGCTGGGCGTGCGGGCGATCCGGCTGTCCTTGCGCGAGCCCAAACTGTTCGAGGCGCAGCTCTGCGCGATCCTGCGCGCCGCCGCCCATGGTCCGGTGCGGGTGCTGCTGCCGATGGTCACGACGCCGGGCGAAGTACGGCAAGTGCGCGAGATCATGGCCCGGCTCTGGCGCCGGTTGAAACGGCGCGGCGCAGCGCTGCCGGAGGCGCCGCCGCCGCTTGGCGTGATGATCGAAATCCCAGGCGCCGCCTTGGCCGCCGACGCCCTGGCGCAGTCCGCCGATTTCTTCGCCATCGGCAGCAACGATCTGACCATGTACACGCTGGCGATCGACCGGGCCGACGATCAGGTCGCCCATCTCTACAATCCCCTACACCCGGCCGTATTGCGGTTGATCGAATTCTCGGTTCAGGCCGCGCTACGCGCCCGGCTGCCGGTCAGCGTCTGCGGCGAGATCGCTGGCGACCCGCGCTTCACCGCGCTGCTGCTGGGCATGGGCGTGCGCGAATTATCGATGGCGGCCCCGTCCCTGTTGCGGATCAAACAACGGATCCGGAAGCTGGACCTGACCAGCGCGGCGGACCGCGCCCGCATGGTCATGGGCGTCACCGACGCCGGTCGGATCGCCGCCTTGCTCGACGATATGGACGGGCTGAGTTAGCGCGGCGCGATCATTCGAGCACAATGACGGCGCGTCGGTTGCGAAACTCCCGCGCTCCGGCGTCGGTGGCGATCAGCGGCGCGTCCTCGCCTTTACCGACGGTTTCGATCCCATCCGCCGGAAAGCCTCGGTCGACCAAGGCGGATTTCACAGTCTCGGCGCGGCGCTCTGAGAGTTTCTGGTTGTAGGCGCGCGGACCGCTGCGGTCGGTATGGCCGGTCACGGTGATCGTCACGACCTCACCGGTCTGGGCGGCGCCAAGGGCTTGCTCGACCACCTGCCGGCCGCGATCGGTCAGGGTCGCCTTGTCCCATTCGAAGAAGATGGTGAATTCCCGAACCGGGGACACGGGCGGCGGCGCGACCGGCGCTTGAGCGGCTTGGGGCCTTGCATCCGTGAAAGGCGCAGCGGCGTCCGCCGCAGCCTCGACCACAGGTTCAGCCGCCGTCTGGCGCGCGACCGGAAAGGTCCAGCGCAAGCCGACCATGAAAGAATGGCTGCTATAGTCGCTATCGACATCCACGCCGGCCTTTGAGTTGAATTCGAGATCGGGAATGTCGAAGTAACTATACGTCCCTGTCAGCGCGAGTTGCTCGGTCAGATCGACGCTGAGCCCAGCGATCGCCTGATAGGCGAAAGCGGTGTCATCGTCATCAATGGCGCCCGCCGCCGGGAATCCGCTCGCATCGACGTCGGCTGTGGCGGCCCCGAGGCCGACGCCGACATAGGGCGTCACCGGCCAATCCGGCGTATCCCACTGAGCGATCAGATTTCCCATATAGGAATAGACATCCGCATCGCCCGATGCGCGCGCGCCGTTCACCGAACCGACATCGCTGGGCCGGTAGCCCAATTCGAGCTCGGCGCGAAAGACTTGTCCGAAATCGTAGCCCAGCGCCGCCGCGCCGCTGAACTCGTCGTCCAGATCAGCAGTCTCGCTCGTCGTTGCGCTGTCCAGGTCGGAATCCCTAGGCAAAGTGTAGCCGGCGCGGCCCTCGATATACCAGCCCTCGCTGGACCCGGCCCAGCCTGACTCCGGCGCCATGCTGTCGGCGGATTTCACCGGTGTCGGGATCATCAAGAGGCCCGTCAGGAACCCGAGGACCGCGGCGCGAAACAGCGCGCCCGCCCGCGCCTCCGTCGGACGCGCGGGAATATCAAAATCGAAAAGGCTCACATGTCTCTCCACAGGCGAATTTCGCCAAATAAAAATCATCTCTCTCCAAGTAAAATATTCATGCAAATACTTAGCCAATATAGATTTTGCCTTGGTTATATTTTGGAGCGTCCCTTGTTGAGCGCTTCTCAAGACCGCGGGCTAGGCCCGGTTGCCGAACCGCGCGCCATGCTTTATGCCCCGCGCCTAATGGAAATCGGCCGGCCTAATGGCGAGGAAATGACGCACGCCGGTCCTACTCATCCGCCAAGGAGATGCATCGCATGAGCGCAGTCGCTGACTTCAAAGTCGCCGATCCCGGCCTGTCCGAATGGGGCCGGAAAGAAATTGATATCGCCGAGACCGAAATGCCGGGCCTGATGGCGCTGCGCGAGGAATATGGCCAGGCCCAGCCTTTGGCCGGGGCCCGGATCGCCGGCTGTCTTCATATGACGATCCAGACGGCGGTTCTGATCGAGACGCTGACCGCGCTGGGCGCCGAGGTGCGTTGGTCCAGCTGCAACATCTTCTCGACGCAGGATCACGCAGCGGCGGCGATCGCGGCGTCCGGCGTACCGGTCTTCGCCTGGAAGGGCATGTCAGAGGAAGAATTCTGGTGGGCGATCGATCAGACGATCGAAGGGCCGGACGGCTGGCGTCCGAACATGATCCTCGATGATGGCGGCGACCTGACCATCCGCATGCATGAGAACTTTCCCGAGCTGATGAAAGACGTGCGCGGCCTGTCGGAGGAAACCACCACCGGCGTGCACCGCCTCTATGAGATGGAGAAAGCCGGGACGCTGACCGTGCCGGCGATCAACGTGAATGACAGCGTCACAAAGTCGAAATTCGACAATAAATACGGCTGTCGCGAGAGCCTGGTGGATGCGGTGCGTCGCGCGACCGACGTCATGATGGCCGGCAAGGTCGCGACCGTCTGCGGCTTCGGCGACGTCGGCAAAGGCTCGGCCGACAGTCTGCGCAACGCCGGCTGCCGGGTGCTGGTGACCGAGGCCGATCCGATCTGCGCGCTGCAGGCCGCGATGGAAGGCTATGAGGTTGTCACCATGGAGGACGCCGCGCCGCGCGCCGATATCTTCGTCACCGCAACCGGCAATGTCGACGTGATCACCGTCGACCACATGCGCCAGATGAAAGACCGCGCGATCGTCTGCAATATCGGCCATTTCGACAGCGAGATTCAGATCGGCGATTTGAAGAATTTCAAATGGTCGAACATCAAGCCGCAGGTCGACGAGGTCGAATTCCCCGATGGCAAGAAGCTGATCATCTTGGCGGAAGGCCGCCTGGTGAATCTGGGTTGCGCCACCGGGCATCCCAGCTTCGTGATGAGCGCGTCTTTCACCAATCAGGTCTTGGCCCAGATCGAATTGTGGAAGAACGCGGACGAATATGAGCGGAAGGTCTATGTGCTGCCCAAGCATCTGGACGAAAAAGTCGCGGCGTTGCATCTCGAGAAAGTCGGCGCGATGCTGACCAAACTGTCACAGGAACAGGCCGACTATATCGGGGTGAATGTGCAAGGCCCGTTTAAGCCCGACGCCTATCGCTACTGATTTTGATCGGCCGGCCCTGTTCCGTGGGCGGCGAGCGTTGGGCGGCTGGCGCGCCTATCGGCGAGCGCTTATAAGACCGTTAGGGAAGCCGCGTGAGGCGGCGTCCCGGCTCTGTCGGAACGTTCGGACGAGGCGCAGGTGGCCGGCGATGTTCTGATCTTTGAGGCGTTCGGCGTTGCGGCGCTGGGTTTCGCGACCGTCGGCGCCGTCGGGCTTGTCATGGCGGCGGCGCTGCGGCCGGCCGCCCCGCGCAAGCCGTCCCCTGCACCCAACGACGCCGAGATCCGCCGCGAGTCTGCTGATGAGACTGGCTACCACGCCAATTCGAAAGCAGCGGCGCTGCTCGGCAGAGCGCAGTTCTTGCGCTTTGACGAGGTTTTCCGACGCCCGCATCCCGGCCCGGTCGATCCCGAGCGGGCGATGCGGGACTTGTTCGATTTCGGCGTTGGTTTTCAAATCGAAGCCGAGGCGCGGGCGACCAAGCGCCGTCTTCGTCTCGAAAGCCGCGAAAAGGCCGGGACCGTCACCCTGCGTCTCACCGATATTTCGGGCGCGACTGAAGGGTCACGGCAATCGGGCGATACCGGCTCGGCGCCGTGGGCGGTCTGGGACGCCCTGCCTTTTCCGGCTTGGCGGCGCGATCCCGAAACCTTGGCAGTCATGGGCGCGAACCAGGCTTATTGGCGGGCCCTGGGTTTGGAAAAGCAAAGCCGGGCGCATCTGGCGGTTGAGCTGGGGGCCGGGGCGATCGGCGAATTCGGCCGCGCCCTGGCGCGCCGCGCAGCCGTGAGCGGCGCGGCGCAGAGCGAACGCCACCACGTCGTCGTCAACGGCGAGCGCCGGCTGTACCAGTTCACCGAAACGCCCCTACCGGACCTCAATGTCCTGATCGGCCACGCCATCGACCAAACGCCGCTTGAGGAGGCGCAGTCTCAGACCCTAGAGAGCCAGGCCGTACAGCGAGCGGTTTTGGAGCGCATGGTCAACGCCATTGCGATCTACGGCGCGGACCGCCGATTGACCTTCTTCAATCAGGCCTTCTGCGCCATGTGGGGCTTGAGAAGCCGGGACCTGGCCGACAACCCCGCGATCGGCGAGGTCCTGGATCAACTGATTCAGGGCCGCCGGATGCCCGAGATCATCGATGTGCCCGCCTACAAACGCGCCCGTGAAGCCCTGTTCACCAATCTGGTCGAGCCGACGCAGGAACTGCTGCACCTGCCGGACGAACGAACCGTCAAACTGACCATCGCGCCGCACCCGTCCGGCGGCCTGATGTTCATCTTCGAGGATGTCACGGACCGGATCAGCCTGGAACGCTCCTTCAATACCTTGACCAAGGTTCAGCAAGCGACCCTGAACAACCTGTATGAAGGGGTCGCCGTTTTCGGCGCAGACGGCCGCCTTCGGCTCTCAAACGCCCGATTCCCCAGACTCTGGAATTTGACCGACGCGGATGTGGCCGGCGGGCCGCATATTTCCGAACTGGTCGACCGGCTTCAGGACTCTTTCGCCGGCCCCGGCGATTGGGCGCTGTTCAAGGCGCGGCGGGTGCAGGAGATCACCGCGCCGCGCCCGAATGTCGGACGGATGGAGCTAAGACCGTCCCGAATCCTGGACTATGCCGATGTGCCGTTGCCCGACGGTCAATGTCTGATGCTGCTGTTGGACGTCACCGACACGACGAATGTGCGGCGCGCGCTGGAAGACCGCAACGCGGCGCTGCAGAACGCCGATCTGTTGAAGGCGCAGTTCATCTCGAACATGTCCTATGAATTGCGCACCCCGTTGAACGCGATCGTCGGTTTCAGCGAGATGCTGAAAAGCGGCCTCGCCGGCCCGCTGAACGACCGTCAGAGCGACTATGTCTCCAATACGCTCAGCGCCTCCACGCTGTTGGCTAAAATGGTCAGCGATCTGCTCGACTTGGCGGCCATTCAGGCCGGTTTCCTGGAACTGAGCCCAGAGCGTCTGTCGGTGCGCGACCTGCTGTCGGACGTCGCCGCCGAGGTTCAAGCCGAGGCCGCCGAAAAAAACGTGGTGGTCGAGATCGATCCGGCCGACGAGGATCTCACTCTAGAAGGGGACAAGACGCGAATCAGAGAGGCCCTGGCCCTGATGGCCGGCAACGCGATCACTGTCTCGCCCGCGAACTCCGTCGTACGCGTGACGGCGCGAAGCGGCCCAATATCCACACCGAACAGCGATCAGGATGGCGATGTCGAACCGGATATGGAGAACGGCGTGCGCTTCACCATCGAGGATTCTGGCGCGAGCGATTCGATCGACGAACGCATTCGAAGTTTTGAGGATTTCACCCGGGCGGGCGGCGGGCAGAGCGACCGATTCGGTGTCGGGTTGAGTCTGGCCCTCGCCAGGAGCCTGATCGAATTGCATGGCGGAACAATCGCTTTTCGACGCGCGGATGCAGGCGGCGGCTGTTTCCTGTGCGCCCTTCCGAAAGTCCAAATCGTCTCGGGGCGCAAACCAGTCGGGGGACGCAGCGGCTTGCCGATCGGCTGATGCTCCTTGCGAATCGTGTGAAACAGCGACCGTCGCGATGGCCGCCATGCGCGGCCACGCTTGAAACGCTGTCTGAGAGCCGATGGAGACACTGATCACCCTGCCCCTCGCATCGGAAGAGGAAACGATGGCTCTGGGCGCGTCCTTAGCGCCGATCCTGCGCCCCGGCGATGTGGTCGCTTTGCGCGGCGATCTTGGCGCCGGCAAGACCGCGCTGGCGCGTGGCGCGGTGCAATCAGTTCTGGGCCCGGATACAGAGACGCCAAGCCCCACCTTCACCCTGGTTCAGACCTACGACTTCCCCGTCGGCGAGCTTTGGCACTGCGACTTGTATCGGTTGGAGCAGCCCGACGACGCCCTAGAACTCGGGCTGGAGGACGCCTTTGCCGACGCGATCTGCCTGATCGAATGGCCCGACCGGTTGGGGCCGTACTTACCGGCCGACCGCTTGGACTTGGCCCTCACGATCACCGGGGACGCAGCGGCCGAGGCGCGTTCGGCGGAACTGCGCGGCGGCCCCGCTTGGCGCGCTCGTTTACAAGCGGCGGGGTTGCTGCATGTCTGAACGCGCCGCGCTCATGGAGTCTTTCCTCGCCGCGCATGGCTGGTCCGGCGAGCATCGGTCCGTCTTGGCCGAGGACGCCTCCTTCCGCCGCTACGAGAGGCTCGTGAACGACTGGCGTCGCGCCGTCTTGATGGACGCGCCGCCCGACCATGAGGATGTCCGCCCCTTCGTCGCGATGGCGCGGCGGCTCCGCGCGCATGGTTTCTCGGCCCCTGAGGTGCTGGACGCCGATATCGAGAACGGCTTCCTGCTGTTGGAAGATCTCGGCGACGCCACATTCACGGCGATGCTGCGGCAGGGCGCCGACGAGGCGACGCTCTACGCCCAGGCGACGGAATTCCTGATCCAGCTTCATCGACGCGAAGTTGCAGACGGCGCGAATTCCGACCCGGAAGGCCAACTCGCCCCCTATGGCGTCGACCAGGCGTTGGCGCATGCGCGCCTGTTCCTCGACTGGTATTTTCCGGCGGCGACCGGCGCGACGATTTCGCAAGAAGGCTCGGACGCATTCGACGCGGCCTGGCGCGCGTGCCTGCCGATCGCATACCGCACCCGTCAGGGCGTTACGCTGTATGATTTCATGGTCGACAATCTGATGTGGCTGCCGGATCGGGACGGCGTCGGCTGTGTGGGATTGCTGGATTTTCAGGACGCGGTCTGGGCCCCGGTCACCTATGATCTCGCCTCGCTGCTGGAAGATGCGCGTCGGGACGTCTCGCCCGCTGTGGCGGCGACGATGAAGCGACGCTTCCTGGACGCCTTCCCGACCCTCGACCGCGCGGATTTCGACGCCTCTTACGCGATCATGGCGGCGCAACGCAGCACGCGTATTCTCGGCGTCTTCACGCGGCTCTGGCGGCGCGACGGGAAGGCGGGCTACCTCCAGCATATCGACCGGGTCTGGCGCTGGCTGGAGGGCGATCTCGCGCATCCGTCCCTGGCCCCGGTGCGCGCCTGGTTCGACGCCTGGCGCCCGCCCGAAACGCGCACGAGGCCTGACCGATGAGCGGGGTCGGACAGGTGAACGCGGCGGCGACCAAGATCGATAGCGCGATGGTGCTGGCGGCGGGCTTCGGCCGGCGCATGGCGCCGATCACCGACACGACGCCGAAACCGCTGGTGCGCCTCGCCGGGCGACCGCTGATCGATTGGGCCCTGGATCGGTTGGCGGCGGGCGGGGTCACGCGTTTTGTCGTCAACACCCACTATCTCTCCGATCAGTTGGAATCGCATTTCAAGGATCGGCCTGAGATCGCCCTGAGCCATGAGGAGACGATCCTCGAGTCCGGCGGCGGCGTCCGCGCGGCGTTGGGCCGGCTTGGTCCCAACCCTTTCTTTGTCGCCAACGCCGACGCGGTCTGGCTCGACGGGGTTAGTCCGGCGGTGGATCGGATGCGGCGCGCCTGGGACCCGGCGCGGATGGACATTCTGCTGCTGTTGACCCCCTCGGTCGGCGCCTATGGCTATGACGGGCCCGGCGACTACCGCTATGACGCGGACGGGACGCCGCATCATCGCGGCGAGGACGTCGCAGCCCCCTTCGCCTTCGCCGGGTTGCAGATCATCAAAGCGTCCTGCTTTGACGATGCGCCCCAGGGTCCGTTCAGCCTGCGGCGGCTCTACGATCAAGCGGAGGCTAAGGGCCGGCTTAGCGCGATCACCCATGACGGCGAATGGTATCATGTCGGCACCGAGGACGCGCTGCGCGAAATCGAGACCGTCATCGAAGAAGGCTATACGCGCGCCAATACGCGCTAGCCGTGCTAGGGTCTGTTGATGCAGTTCGGCCGCGTTCATTCGATCCCCGCCCAGCACTCTTTCGTCGACACGCTGGCGGACGCGTTGCTGGCGGATTTCGGCGATGATCCGCTGCGCCTGTCTGAGGTCTTGGTGCTGCTGCCGACGCGGCGGGCGGCGCGTAGCCTGCGCGAGGCCTTTCTGCGCCGAACCAACGGCGCCGCGATGCTGTTGCCGACCATGCGTCCGATCGGCGATGTCGATGAAGACGAACTAATTCTATACGCCGCCGGTGACGAAGGGCCGGGCTCAGGCACGACGCTCGACCTGCCGCCCGCCGCGCCGGAACTGCACCGCCGCCTCACCCTGGCGCGGCTGATCGCCACGGTCGGCGCCGCGTTCGGCCACCCAGCGCCGGAACATTGCCTGCGTCTGGCGGCGGAATTGGCGCACCTGATCGATCAGGTTCATACCGAGAATCTGTCCTTCGACGCGCTGGATACGCTGGTACCCGACGCCTTCGCCGAGAATTGGCGGCAGACCCTGACCTTCCTACAGATCATCCGCGAGACCTGGCCGTCGATTCTGGAGGCGGACGGGGTGATCGATCCGGGCGATCGGCGCAACCGGCTCATTCTGGCCCAGGCGCAGGCCTGGCGGGACAAGCCACCGGCCCATCCGATCATCGCCGCCGGCTCCACCGGCAGCATTCCGGCGACGGCGGTGCTCTTGGGGTCCGTGCTCTCGGCGCCGCAGGGCGCCGTCATCCTGCCTGGGCTCGATCGCGACCTGGATGAGGAGGCCTGGGAAGAAGCAGGACGCGACGAGACACACCCTCAATACGGTCTCTGTGTATTGTTACGAAAACTCAAGACGGCGCGCGAGTCGGTGATCGATTTAACCGGGCCGATGCCGCCCAACCCGAATCGCCGGGCCCGGATCCAGCTTCTGGCGCAGGCGCTGCGGCCGGCGGTCACTACGGACGCCTGGCGCGGGTTGGACGCTGTCGCACCGGCCGCGCTGAAGGGCGTCTCGCTGGTCGCCGCCCCAACCCAACAGGCCGAGGCCGCGACGATCGCCCTGATCATGCGCGAGGCTTTGGAGACGCCAAGCCGTCGCTGTGCGCTGGTCACGCCGGACCGGGTCCTGGCGCGGCGGGTCGCGGCGTCGCTACAACGCTGGGGGATTGAGGTCGATGACAGCGCCGGCGCGCCGCTGGAGTCGACGCAGGCCGCCATCTTCTGCCGACTGATCCTCGACGCCGTGCGCAAGGCTTTGGCCCCAACCGCACTGCTGGCGTTGCTCAAGCACCCGCTGACTTGGCGCGACGCCGAGATCGGACGCTTCCGCAATGAGATAAGGATGCTGGAGAGAGCCGCCCTGCGCGGTGTGAAACCGGCGCCGGGCGCAGCGGGACTGAAAGCGGCGATCGAAGACAGCGCGACCCTGCGGGACGGTAGGACAACCGCCGATCAACGCGCGCGCCTCAACGATTTGGTCGATTGGGCGGCGGACCTTTTGGCGCCCCTGATCGCGCTCTATGACGGGACGCGCCGCCCGACCCGCGCCTTCGCTGAAGCGCATATCAGCGCCGCAGAAGGGCTGGCCGGCGGCGCAGAGCGGCTCTGGCGCGGCGAGGCGGGCGAGAACCTCGCCGGGCTTGTCGCGGAATTAACCGACGCGCCGGCGGCCGGAGCGTTCGAGATCACCGGCGCCGACTATGCCGGCGTGTTCGCCGCCCTTCTGGCCGGCCGGGTCGTACGGCCGCGCTATGGCGCGCATCCGCGGCTGGCGATCTGGGGTCCGCTCGAGGCGCGGCTGCAACAGGCGGATTTGGTGATCCTGGGCGGGCTGAATGAGGGTGTCTGGCCGCCGGAGGCGCGCACGGACGCCTGGATGTCGCGGCCGATGCGCAAGGATTTCGGTCTGCCGGCTCCCGAACGGCGGATCGGCCTCAGCGCCCATGACTTTCAGCAGGGTTTCGGCGCGCCGGACCTGGTGCTGACCCGGTCCGAGAAAATCGACGGCGCGCCGACCGCGCCCTCGCGTTGGCTGTCGCGGCTCTTGGCGCTTCTGAATGCGGAGGCAAGAGCAGCGCTGACGCCGCCCCGCCCCTGGCGCGATTGGGCGACAGCGATCGACCGCGCCGCACCCGGCGACGGCCGGCCAGCGGTCCGGCCGGCGCCGAGGCCGCCGGTCGCCGCGCGGCCGAACAAGCTTTCGGTGACGCGGATCGAGACCCTGCTGCGCGACCCCTATGGCGTCTATGCGGAATATGTGCTGCGCTTACGCCGACTCGATCCGCTGGAGGCGGCGCCGGGCCCGGCCGACCGCGGCAACGTTGTTCACGCGGCGCTGGAATCCTTCATCGGCGCCTTCCCTTCAGGCCCATTGCCCAGAGACGGCGCCGCACGCCTAGAGGCGTTCGGACGCGACGCGTTCGGGCGCCTGCTCGACGAGCCGACCGTGCGGGCCTTCTGGCTGCCGCGCTTCCGCCGGATCGCCGATTGGTTTCTGCATGAGGAGACAATTCGGCGGGAATGGCTGGAACAAAGCTGGGTCGAGGCGGATGGACGCTACAGCTTCGAGACCCTCGTAGGTGAATTCACAATCTTTGGAAAGGCGGACCGAATCGATCGTCTTTCTGACGGCGGCTATGCGCTGATCGACTATAAGACCGGCCAGCCGCCGCCCAACAAGGAGGTGCAATCCGGTCTCGCCCCGCAACTGCCTTTGCTGGCCGCCATCCTGGCCGAAGGCGGTTTCGAGGATTGCCCGCCCGGCGCTGTGCGCTCTTTCGCCTTCTGGCGCCTGAGCGGCGGCGACCCGGCCGGGTCGATCCATGAGGCGAGCGCCGGCAAGGGGCTCAGCGCCGACGCCCTGGCCGCATTTCAACTGGAACGCCTCAAGGGCTTGATTGAGGCGTACAGCCATGTCGAGACGCCCTATCTGGCCACCCCGAAACTAACGAACCGGCCCGCCTATAGCGACTATGAGCATCTCTCGCGAATCGCGGAATGGGGCGAAACATGAGCGCCCAGGACCACGCCGTGACAAGCGCCGCCAACGAGAACAGCGTCGATCCGACCGAGAACCAACGCCGCGCCGCCGATCCGGGCGCCTCGGTCTGGGTCTCGGCCAGCGCCGGCAGCGGCAAGACAAAAGTCCTGACCGATCGGGTCATGGCGCTGTTGCTGCATGGCGTCCGGCCCGAGCGCCTGCTCTGCATCACCTTCACCAAGGCGGCGGCGGCGGAAATGGCGCTGCGCATCAATGACCGGCTGGCCGGCTGGACCCGCGCCGAAGACAGCGTTGTCGCCGATGAAATCGCCGCCATTCTGGGCCGCGCGCCGGAAAGCGCCGAGCTGCGCCGCGCCCGGCGTCTGTTCGCCCAAGTGCTCGATGCGCCGGGCGGACTAAAGATCCAGACCGTACACGGCTTTTGTCAGTCGATCCTCGGCCGTTTCCCGCTCGAGGCCGGCGCGCCGCCGCGTTTCGATGTGGTCGATGAGCGCGGCGCCGAAGAGATGACCCTGGCCGCTCGGGATATGGTGCTTAGCCGGGCCGAAGACGATCCCATGCTGGCCGAAGCCTTGAACACGATCAGCCGTCGAACCCTGGAGGACCGGTTCGGCGCGCTGTTGACCGCTTTGGCCGGGGAACGCACGCGCCTGCGCCGGTTTCTGCGCCCGGACGGCGCCGGGTTCGAAGCGGCGATCGACCGGCTCTACGCCATTCTCAACGCCCGGCGCGGGGTCGAGCCGGAAGAAGTCGAACGCGCCGCCTGCCAGGACGGGGCCTTCGACCAAGGGGCGTTGGGCGATGCGCTGGCGGCGATGCGGGCCTTCGGTTTGGGCAAACGCGGGTCCGGCGCGCAAGAAACGCTGACAGACTGGCTGGAAGCGGACCAAACGGCGCGGCCGGGCCTCTATCCCGCCTATCGCCGGCTGTTCTTTAAGACCGACGGCGGGCCGATGGATTTCGCCTGGCTCTATGGCAAGCGATTCATCGAGACGCACCTGGGCGTTTGCAGCGCCTTGGAGGCGGAACAAGCGCGGCTGGAAGATGTCGGGCGGCAGGCCAGCCGGCAGACCACGGCGACCGCCACCGAGGCCTTGATCCGATTGTCGCGGGCGATCATCGCTCGCTACGACCGTTTGAAGGCGGCGCGCGGCGTCTTAGACTATGACGATCTGATCCTGCGCACGCGCGACCTGCTGACGAATGTCAACGCCGCCTGGGTGATGTTCAAGCTGGATGGCGGCCTGGAGCATATCCTGGTCGATGAGGCGCAGGACACCAGCCCCGAGCAATGGGAGATCGTGCGCGCCCTGGCCGACGAGTTCTTTACCGGCGAAGGTCAGTTCGACGACACGCCGCGCACGCTGTTCGTCGTCGGCGATGTGAAACAGTCGATCTATAGTTTCCAGCGCGCCGATCCGGCCGAGTTTCTGCGCATGCGTCGGCATTTCTCGAAACGGCTGGCCGAGTCGATAGAGCCCTTGCGCGAAGTCCCGTTGGAGGTCTCGTTTCGCTCAACCAGTGCAGTGCTTCGGGCGGTCGATCACGCCTTCGCTTCAACCGAGGCGCGGGACGGCGTTGCGCCGCCGGACGAGGCGATCCGACATTTCGCCCATCGCGCCGGCGCACCCGGCCATGTGGCGCTTTGGCCCCTGGTTCAGAAGATCGACGAGGAGCCGGAGGATGTCTGGCAGGCCGCCGCCCACGCCTCGCCCCAGACACCGCCGGCGCGCCGTCTGGCGCAGGGGATCGCCGCCCAAGTCGCGGACTGGATTGGCGGACGGCGCCTGCCGAGCCGTCAGGGTCGTCCGGCCAGCGCCGGCGACATCCTGATTCTGGTGCGCAGCCGCACGCCGCAACTGGTCGATTCTTTGATCGGCGAATTGAAGCAGCGCGGCGTCTCCGTCGCCGGTCTCGACCGTATGCATTTGGGCGAACAGATCGCGGTGATGGACATGATGGCGCTGGTCCGATTCGCACTTCTGCCGGAAGACGACCTAACGCTGGCGACGGTGTTGAAAGGCCCCTTCATTACCTTAAACGAGGAAAAACTCTTCAAGCTGGCCTATGATCGTGGCGAGGCCAGCCTGTGGAGCCGGCTTCGGGACATGGCGAAAGGCGACGAGACCTTAAGCGCCGCATGCGACTGGCTGAGCGGATTGCTGGATCGCGCCGATCGGGCGCCGCCCTATGAATTCTATGCCCAGCTTCTGCATGGCGCGTGCCCACGCCTGGGTCTGCTCACCGGTCGGGCCTTGACCGGTCGCGAGGCGCTATCGGCGCAGTTCGGAGTCGAGGCGGAGGACCCGGTGGACGAATTCCTCTCCCTGGCGCTCGACTATGAACGTGGCCGCGCCGTGTCCTTGCAGGGGTTCGTGCAATGGTTCGACGCTGGCGACGCTGAGATCAAACGCGACATGGAGGCGGGCGAGCAGGACGCGCTGCGGATCATGACGGTGCATGGGGCCAAAGGACTGCAGGCCCCGATCGTCATCCTGGCCGACGCCGGGCGCGGCGCATCGGACGTCAACACCGCGCCGGTCGTCCATTGGGTCAAGGACGCGGCCGCCTCGAGCGCCGCCCATACGGACGTGCTGCCGGTCTGGTCGCCAAACCGGTCGGTCGAGGAGGATCTCGGCGCCGCAGCCCGGGCCGAAAAGACGCGGCGTGATCAAGAGGAACATCGCCGCCTGCTCTATGTCGCCATGACGCGGGCGGAAGACGCGCTCTATCTCTGCGGGATTCAGACCGGGCGCGCGCCGGCCCCCGATTCCTGGCATCAAACGGTCTGGCGTGGCCTCGCTGAAAGCCCGGATGCAGTCCTTGAGCCGTTCGAGAGCGGCGATGGCTGGCAAGGAGAAAGCCTGTCCCTGCGGATCGGCGATGAGGGCGCGGTGGCGGCCTTGGATCCGGCGGCGGAAGCGGCGGCGGCTCAGATCCCTCTGGCCGTTGCGGACCCGCCGGGCTGGACACGGCGGCCGCCGCCCGCCGAACCGGCGCCGCCGCGCCCGATTGCGCCCAGCCGACCCATCACCGAGGATCCGCCGGTTCTCTCACCGATGGCGGCGGTCGACAGGCAAGGCGGCGCCGCGCGCTTCAAGCGCGGGCTGTTGATCCACCGGCTGCTGCAATCCCTGCCGGACCGCGCCCCGGCGGACCGGCGCGCGGCGGCCCTGGCCTTCCTGTCGCGCCCAACCCACGGGCTGGACCCCGAGACGGTCGCACAGATCAGCGACGAGGTGATGCGGGTTCTGGAGCACCCGGATTTCGCCCCGCTGTTCGGCCCCGGCAGCCGCGCCGAGGCGCCCTTGACCGGCCTGATCGAGGGGCCCGACGGTCCGGAAGTCGTGTCCGGCCAGGTCGACCGGCTGCTGGTCACACGCGAGGCGGTCTACGTCATCGACTATAAGACGCTGCGGCCGCCGCCGGAGACGCCGGAAGCGACGCCGGCCGCCTATCTTCGCCAAATGTCGGCCTATCGCGCTGTTCTGACACAGATTTTCCCGGATCGTCCGATCCGCTGCGCGCTGCTCTGGACCGATCAGGCGCGTCTGATGGAGTTGGATCGCGTTCTGTAAAAACTGTGGTGACGCAACGGCGCCGGTGGGATCGCTTGACCCGCCGCGCGGCGCTTCTTACCTGTGATTGACTGAACGAAGCCAAATAGTTGTTCGCGCGCGCCAAGGCCGCGACCGACGCAATCTCCCGACAAAAACAGAAACCGTATCAAGAAATAGGAATCGTAAAGGCGCGCATTTTACGCCACACTACCGGCCGAAATCGGACGCGCGCCTACGACCGCGAAGGAGGATCAGATGTCGACAGTGAATGTCAGCGACGGTGACTTTAAATCTCAAGTGCTGGACGCAGACGGCCCCGTGGTCGTCGATTATTGGGCCGAATGGTGCGGTCCCTGCAAAATGATCGGCCCTGCGCTTGAAGAAATCGCCGCCGAAATGTCCGGCAAAGTCACGATCGCCAAGCTGAATATCGACGACAATCCACAGACCCCGTCGCAATATGGCGTGCGCGGCATCCCGACCCTGATGGTCTTCAAAGGCGGCGAGGTGGTCGCCACCAAGGTCGGCGCCATGCCCAAGAGCCAACTGTCCGATTGGGTCAACTCGGTCGTCTGATCCGGCCTTTTCAGGTTCCCGTTTTCAAGAAGCCGTCCGGGCGCGCCCGGGCGGCTTTTTTCTGTAACGCTGCGTCACTCCGGCTGCAGAACCGTTGTCTTGTAGCGCGCCTCCCATTCCTTCCGGCGTGATTCGCCCTGTCCGACGAAGCATTCGCTCGACAAAAGGCAGTCCTGCATACGGTCCACTCTGAACTGACGAAAATCTCGGCGCAGCTCACACCAGGCGACCAGCACCACAGCGCTGACGTAATAGATGACAGCCAAGGGCCAGACCAAGCGCTGTGTCGTATCGCCGGAGTCGGCTCTGTAGCGCAGATTGAGTTTCTGCTCTTCGCGGATCGCATTTCGGATCGCGGCCAAATCGGCGTGCGGCGGCGCTTTCGCGCCCCAGATCGAGGTTAGAAGCGCCTCGGCGTCCGGCGCGGCCTCATGTAGTTTCAGCGCCGCCCGCTGCGCCGCCTTCACAAGCGCAGTGTCGCCCGTCCGCGCGATCATGCGCAGGCCCAGCGACACCGCCTCCGCCTCTTCCACATCGAACCGCACCGGCGGCAGATCGTAGCCCGGCCGCATGATGTAGCCGACGCCCGCCTGGCCGTCGATCGGGGTCCGCAATCCCTGAAGCACGGCGATATCCCGGTAGACAGTGCGTTTCGACACTTCCAGACGCTCGGCCAATTCCTCCGCCCGGCAGGGCTTCCTGGCCGTGCGTAGAATTTGAATGATCTCGAACAAACGGTCGGTTCGGCGCACGGGCGGCCCTCTGCAGATTGCTGACACACCGTTGGCGCCAGCGGATCGATAGGTTGCGACTGCAGCTTAATTCAGCGGTGCGGCGGCAACCATGGCGAACCTGACAATCACACTCTCATCTCCTGACAGAATTGCTCGGCGCACGGGACTCGCCGCCGTTTTCCTTTCCGCACTCTTGTTCAGCACGGCGGGTCTGTTCAGCAAAGGCGCGGCGACGGACGCCTGGAGCGTCCTGTTCTGGCGTGGCCTATCCTCTGCGCTTGTGGTCTTCATCTTCCTCATCGCGAAAGCCGACCTGCGCCGCCAAATCCGGCCCTTCGCGGGGCGAAACTGGCGACCCGCCTGGTTGGCGGTTGCAATTTGCACGTCCGGCAGCGCCGCCTTCGTCCCGGCCTTCAAGCTGACCAGTATTGCGAATGTCGTGCTGATCTACGCCGCCGCGCCCTTCGTCGCGGCTCTGTTGGCATGGCTGGCTTTGCGCGAAAGACCCGCCGCCCGCGTGATGCTGGCCAGTATGGCGGCGTTGGCGGGGATCGCGGTCATCGTCGGCGGATCGGCGAGCCTAAGCGCGACCGGCCTGCTCGGCGATGGTTTAGCGCTGTGGATGACCATGATGATGGCGGCGGTGATGGTGCTCTATCGGCGCTGGCCGGATACCCCGACCGCCACGCCGACCGCGCTGTCTTCGCTGGCGATCGTCGGATTGGCGTCGATCTTCAGCGATCCGTTGGCCGCCTCGATCGACGCGATCGCCTTGTCTCTGGCCTTTGGATTCGTGTTTGCGACGGCGAGCATCCTGCTGATGGAAGGATCGAAACATTTGCCGTCTTCGGAAACCGCTCTGATCAGCATTTTCGAGACGCCGCTGGCGCCGTTCTGGGCTTGGCTGATCCTGTCAGAGACGCCGAGCGGCGTCACAGTGATCGGCGGCGCGATGATTTTGGCCGCTATCCTGGCCAGTCAGGTGAAAAGGCCCTAGCGCCAAAGCGCCGGGGCCGAGCGCGCGTGATCGCTTGCCGCCTACCATGTCTCGCCCTACCCGCCCCAGCTCTCTTGTCGGCGAAAGACCAAAAGAGCGGCCAGGGTCAGGAGCGATTATCCAAAGATGGCGGCGCCCGCGCCCCGGACAGACGTGAGCAGCGCCTTCGCGTTCGGCCCGGTCATCGTCGTCGAGCAACTGGGCGGCGACACCTTTCTGCGTGTCGATGCGCCCGAGGTCGGGACGACTACGCCGCGTACGTCCGGCATCCGCGTGGTCTGCAAGGGCGAAACAGTCGGCCTTACGGTCGACCCTGCGCAAAGTCGCCTGTTCGACGCCGCAGGCGACGCGGTGACGCGGCGCGCCTAGGTTGGTGCGCCGGGGCTAAGAAAATGTCGTACGCGCGGCGGCGACCCGCCGCGTTGAAGCTCATGGACACGGTCCTGGATGTCGCGGTCTTCGCCAGTTACATGCTCATGATGGCGGAGATGTTCGGTCCAAGACGCTTCGTACCAGGTTTCGACGAAACAGTCCGGCTCCTCTACAGACTGCATCAGCGTCCAGCCATAGCCTCCCCCTCTGCGCCGGGCCTGAGCAAGGGGCGCGGCCGCCGCACGAAACGCATCGATGTTTTGCGGATCGACACGGTAAGAGATTTGTATCATCACGGGACCTTGCTCTCCGGCGTCCGCCCGCACAACTTCCGGTTCTGGCCAGTGTCTGGATGGCGATAGGTCAAGCGATGCCCCCTGTCCGAGTTTCGCCCGCCAGGTAAGTGGCACGAAAATTAATAGCCCGGCGGCTGCGATCATCAGGGCGATCGACATACCGGCCAAGTTAGCGACTTGGCCCCAGATCAAACTGCCACCGGCCATGGACCCGAAAAAGACCGTAAGAAAGATCGATAATCCCCGGGCTCTCACCCAGTCCGGCAAGGCGACTTGCGTTGAGAATTGGAGGCTGGACACGACCGCAATCCAACAAACTCCGGTCACCGCCGAGGCCGCCACCGCGACCAACGGGTTCGGGTTCGCGGCGAATGCGGCGAGGACCAACGCCGTGCCGATTGAGCCTACGCCGACGACGCCATTGACGCCAAATCGTCTGCGGGCCAACGGTAGAACCAGCGCGCCGGCCGCTGCACCCGCCCCGACAGCCGTGAGGAGAACGCCGTACAGCACCGGCCCACCGCCTAACGTCTCGCGCACAATCACGGGCAGCATCGCCCAATACGCGCTTGCAAAGGCGAAGAACGCGCCCGCTCGGACCAACGTCGCTTTGAGCGGCGCGCTGTTCAGTGTGTAGCGAAGGCCCGCCAGGATCGCGCCGCCTATCTGTTCAGGAGGCAAGCGTCGGGCCGGCGCCGGGGGCGGCGACCACCACAAGAGCGCCGCGAGAACGACCACGAAGCTCACCGCGTTGAGCGCGAACGGCGCCCATACGCCGAGCGCGACGATCAAAAAGCCCGCCACGGCCGGACCTATCGCGCGGCTCGCATTGATCCCCATGGAATTAAGCGCGATCGCCGCCGGCAACTCCGGCTTGGGTACAAGACTGGGGACGATAGCCAGCCAGGCCGGGGCCAGGAAGGCCGCCCCCGTGCCAAGTAGGAACGTGAACGCCAATAGCAGCCGCGGCGTCATCATGTCGGCGTAGACCACGACAGCCAACGCAGTCGCTGTGACGCCAAGCAGTGCATTGACGACGATCAGGATCCGTCGACGATCGACAATGTCCGCAACCGCGCCCGCGAGAAGCGCGAACAGAAAGATTGGTAGTGTTGTCGCAGCCTGCACGGCCGCCACGACGAAGGGTGAGGACGAGAGCTCCGTCATCAGCCAGCCGGCTCCGACATCGTTCATCCAGGTTCCGACATTAGAGACGACCGTTGCTGTCCAGAGCATGGCGAAGGGCGCATGGCCGAAAGGGGCCCAAGCGCCAGTCGCCGCGCGCCGGTTTCGATCCGAAGTCTCGTCGTCTTTGGTCTCAGCTGTCGACACGATCACACCGCGAAGCAGGAGCATCCGAGCGCGCCCCAGAAGGCTTGCTTTGCCGTATCGGCGATCGGCAGCGGCGTAGTCCAGGCGATTTGATGGTTGTGGCCATGCATGCCGCAACCATGAGCGCAACCGTCATGGCAAGCGCGTGCATGCTGAGAAGCCGGCGTCGCGTTGGCGGCCTGACGCATGCCAGGAGAATCGAATGCGCCTACCGGTGTCCAAGATGGGCTTGCCGGCGGTGGCGGCGTATCCAAAGAAGCGAACTCGGCGGCGGCGTAGACGATCTTTCCACCGACGACGGTCAACACTGACGAAACGCCACGGATCTCTGACGCCGGCGCCGTCATATAGTCCGAGGACAAAACGGCGAGATCCGCGTACATGCCCGGCTTCAGCGCGCCCTTCACGTCTTGTTCACCGGAAAACCAAGCGGACCCGAGGGTATAGAGCTTCAGCGCCGTCTCACGATCCAGCGTACGCGCCTCCGGATAGAGCCTCAAACCGCCCAAGGTCCTTCCGGTCGTTAGCCAGTAGAGTCCGACCCAAGGGTCGTACGATGCGACACGAGTCGCGTCTGTGCCCATACCGACGGGTAGGTCCGTCTCAAGCATCTTCGTGACTGGCGGTGTCGTCTCCACGGCTTTTTCGCCATAGCGATCGACAAAATACTCGCCTTGGAAGGCCATGCGATGCTGAATCGCAATACCGCCGCCGAGCGCTTTAACCCGCTCGATATTGCGCTCCGAGATGGTCTCTGCATGGTCAATAATGAAGCGCGTCTCGAACGGTTGTCGTCCGTTCACCCTTTCAAAGACGGTAAGGAAGCGGTCGATGGTTTCGTCATAGGTGGCATGGATCCGGAACGGCCATTTGTTCGTGGCGAGGAGTTCGACGATGTTCTCAAGCTCGGTCTCCATGACAGGACTTGGACTTGGCCGAGGCTCAAGGAAATTCTCGAAATCCGCCGCTGACCACGTAAGGTTCTCGCCAGCCCCGTTCATGCGCAGCATCGCGTCGCCAGCCCCAGGCTCCGTCATGGCGATCCAACGTTCATAATCCGACAGTTCCTCACCCGGCTTCTGGGCGAATAAGTTGTAGGCGATGCGGACGGTTAGCTGATCATCTTGATGAAGCCGCTCGATCACCTCGTAGTCGTCGGGGAAGTTCTGACCGCCGCCACCGGCGTCGATGACCGACGTGATGCCGAGACGGTTCATTTCGCGCATATAGTGTCGGGTTGAGTTGATCTGATCTTCGACTGGAAGCGTCGGACCCTGCGCCAGCGTTGAATATAGAATCAGAGCCGAGGGCTTCGCGATCAGCATGCCCGTGGGCTGCCCGTTTGAATCTTTCTCGATCAGTCCGCCCGGCGGGTTTGGCGTCTGCGCCGAAATACCGAGGGCGTTGAGCGCAGCCCGATTGAGGAGCGCGCTGGCGTAAAGGTGAAGGATGAAGACAGGCGTATCAGGCGCGGCCGCATTGATTTCCTCCAGCGTCGGCATGCGCCGCTCGGCGAATTGAAACTCTGACCAGCCGCCGACCACACGCACCCACTGAGGCGGCGGCGTACGTTCGGCTTGACGCTTCAGCATCCGGAGCGCGTCGGAGAGAGACGGGACGTTTTCCCAGCGCAACTCCATATTGTAGTTGAGTCCACCGCGAATGAGGTGCGTGTGACTGTCATTTAACCCTGGTATCACCCTTCGCCCGCCGACATCGACCACTATCGTCCCGTTCTCCGCCAGAGGCATAATTTCCGCCTCTTCGCCGACCGCTGCTACGTGGCCGTCGCGGATGGCGATCGCCGTCGCTTCAGGATTTGAAGGATCGAGCGTCGTAATGCGCCCGTTCCGAAAGATAAGATCAGTAGCCCCTTTCACAGTTTGACTCCATGCGTTGAGTGGGTTGAAGCCCGCAAACGCCGTCGTGGCGGCGAGTCCCTTGATAATTGTGCGGCGGCGCATTGGCATCGCGGCTCCTTGAGGCCTGTCACATGGCTGTGACAGGCCAAATATGCGGTTCAAGAAAATCAGTTTATGGCTGCGGCGGCCCGTAGGCGGTCGTTCGCCAAGGTGTTATTCCGCCGCTACGGCTGCGCTGTGCGCCGGAACCGGATCAAGGCGTGGTCCGTGCTCGACCCGCTCCGCAGTCTTGTGGACATGAGTGTAGGCGTAGTCGATGCCCATGCCGTACACGCCGCCATGCTCGCGGATAATATCCGTCAGGCCGACATAAGTGTCGCGGCGCGCCCAGTCCCGCTGCCATTCCAGCATCGTCTGAAGGGTGGTCAGGGGAACGACGCCGGCCTGCCGCATGCGTGTCATAGCCGCGTCTTGAGCAAGTACGGACGTGTCGCCGGATGCGTCTTCGACCATGAAGATTTCATATCCGCCTTCGGCCATAGCGGAGAACGCGAACATATTGTTGCAGATGCCGGTCCATAGTCCGGAAACAACAACCTTTCTCCGGCCCGTCTTGGCGAGGGCGTCGCGGACCTTTTGATCGTCCCAAGAGTTCATAGAGGTTCGTTCAAGAATCGGATTCTGCGGAAAAACAGCCAGGAGTTCCGGATAGGTGTGGCCTGAGAACGTATCGGTCTCGACAGTGGTGATCGTCGTCGGAATGTCGAACAATTTGGCCGCCTTGGCCAACGCGACTGTATTGTTCTTCAGGGTTTGCCGATCGATCGACGCAACCCCGAACGCCATCTGCGGCTGGTGATCGATGAAGATGAGTTGGCAGTTTTCCGGGGTCAGAATTTCTGGCTCGAGAGTCATAATTGCTTCCTTCTCCTACCGCGCCCGACCTCGCCGACGCGCGGTTGGTTGCTTGGTTGACGTGACGCAGAGGGAGTTGGTCGCGCCGCAACAAAAATACTTTCGAGAACGCGGTGCGTTTTATATGTTTGTGATGTAATCGAAGCGCGCGATGTTGCGTGTGAATCACAACCGCCAAAGATGGATATTCGTAAGAACCGATATGGAAAAGAACGCAACCGGTCTGAAACCTTTTGAAATGAGGGTCTCCGAAGATCGCCAGATAAAGATCGATGGTCCTCCGGTGCGTGAGTTGCCGAGGTGGGGAGGAACTGCGGTATGCGATGGTGTCGTCGCCATACTTCATCCGCCGATCGATTTTGAAATAAGTTATGAAGTGGACTCTTATGTTTTTGTGCTCCCCTTCTCCTTGATGAATGTGGATATGGCGATCGGCGACGGGCCGCTTTGCAGGTATCAGCTACGGTCCGGCTCCGGCATGCTGGTCCCGCCCTGCACCACTGTGCGCGCGAGAACGGCTGCGCCCGTTGAACTCCTAGTCGTTGAGGTGGAACGCACACGAGGAGAGGAGTTCATCGCGGACGCGGCGTGCGATCGCTCTTGGTCGCCGCGCGTACTGTTGGACATTTTGGATCCTGGCGTGCGCGCGATCGCTTGTGAAATACGCCGAACCCTTCTTGGCGACCCGCTGGTTGAGCCAGGATACCTAGTCGCATTGGCGAGAGCTTTGATGGCGCGTTTCACCTATCGTTGTATTGAATCCGATCCGCAAAGCAGGTTTATTGGCGGGCTTGCGCCGATCATGCTTAGAAAGGTGACGGGAGCCATAGATGACGAATTAGCGACCGACATTCGCGTCGAAGATCTTGCAGACCGGTTCAACCTAAGCCGTGCACATTTCTCACGCGCATTCCGCGAGACCACTGGCCAATCGCCTAAGGAGTTCATTATAACGCGCCGCATAAACCGTGCTCGCGAACTTCTGACTGAAACAACCCAAGGCATCGCGGAGATCGCCGTGGCGACCGGTTTTTCGAGCCAGGCGCATTTTTCAACGGCTTTCAAGAAACGGGTCGGCGTCTCGCCGGCGCGCTACCGAAACGCTTTCGGAGACGACTGAGCAAATGGTCGTGTCTCTTGTTGTCGGCGGTCATAATCCGCTTCGCAACGCCATCCTTGTTGCGAAACGCGGCGCCCCGTCATGCATGCGCTTCGCTTGACCGGCTCCGCACAAGCACGACCCGAGGCCGTGTCGTCAAACAATAACCGCGCCGTACCGCTTGATTATCACCTTGGATTTTCGGGGAGTCAGCGCCCTCTTGACGGTTATCACCCTTGGCCGATCGCGCCGCCAGCAGTTCCGTATGTCGAGATCTCACCGCACGTGTCGCAGTACGGATTGCTGCGCGCCGAGCGTTCTCAACAGATCGAGGGCTTGAACCATACTTGTTCGAAACACCGGGTCTTGTGAGAGATCGTCGCCAAATACCGATTTCAACGCCAAAAACTGGGAAACGAGTTCGGTGGTCGCGCCGTTCGTTGTGCGAGCGATCGCCTGAAACGCTTGGTTTAACGGATCGCGTACATCAATCGGTTCGCCAGTTTCGTCGGTCCCAAGTGCGTAGGTCATCCATCCCGCCACACCAAGCGCCAACCTCTCAAAGGACTGGCCGGCGCCTAACCGATCGCGGATCGTATTGAGCAACCGTTGCGGCAGCTTTTGCGAACCATCCATTGCGATTTGCCATGTGCGGTGCTTCAGGGCCGTGTTGGAAAACCGGCTCAACAGCGCATCTCGATAGGCATCGAGATCAACCCCATCCGGCATCGCCAAGGTCGGCGCGATCTCTTCGGCCATCATATCATGGATGAACGTGCGCATGTCGGTGTCAGCGATAACCTGGGCGACAGTCTCATAGCCCGCGAGATATCCGAGATAGGCCAATGTCGAATGGCCGCCATTCAGCATGCGCAGCTTCATATTCTCATAGGGCCCGACATCGTCGGTCATGGTCACGCCATGCTTTTCCCAATCCGGGCGTCCAAGCGGGAAATGCTCCTCAACCACGAACTGGCTGAAAGGCTCCGCCATCACGGGCCACGCGTCGTCGGCGCCGATCGTCTTTGAGATTAGGGCCCGATCCTCTTCGGTCGTGGCCGGCACGATCCTATCGACCATTGTCGACGGACAGGCGACTTCATTTGCAAACCAGTCGGAGAGGTCCGGTCGCTTGAGCTCTATGAAATCCGCTAATACCTGACGAAGCGTGGCGCCGTTTTCCGGAAGATTGTCGCAGGACAGGATAGTATAAGGCGCGCGACCCAAGTCCAGCCGCGCGATCAAGCCATGACACAGCCAACCGATCGCGGTTCTCGGAGAACCGGCGGTTTCCAGATCGTGAACGATGTCCGGGTTCGCCGTGTCTAGCCGTCTATCAGCAGGATTGTAGCAGTATCCTTTTTCGGTCACGGTCAGCGAGACAATCCGTGTGGACTCATTGGCCAGCCGGTGCGCCAGGGCGTCCGGTTCGTCGGCGGCCACAATGACCTGTTTAAGAGCGCCGATCACCCTGGGCTGCAGTCCTTCAGACGATTGAACGCCCAACGTATAGAGCCCGTCTTGCGGGGCCAGCGCGTGCTTGGTCGCGGGCGATCGCAGGCTGACGCCGCAAATGCCCCATGCGGGGTCATCGGCCAAACATCTGTCCACATAGCTCGCCAGATGGGCGCGGTGGAAAGCGCCGACGCCCAAATGAACAATGCCGATGTCAACAGCATCGCGGTTGAAGTTTGGCCGAGCGACATGATCGGGCAGTTGGGTGAGGAGGGCTTCCTTTAAACGCGCCATCAGTCGCCGCCCAAGAGCGTGGGCAGCGTCATCGAGACCGCAGGGATATATGTCACGGCGAGCAGGGCCAGGATCAGAGTGAGGTAGAACGGCCAAATACTTTTAAGCGTATCTTCCATTCGTATCTTCGCCACGGCGCAACCGACAAAAAGGACAGACCCGACAGGCGGCGTCACCAGCCCAATGCCGAGATTGATCATAAGCATGATCCCGAATTGAACCGGATCCATGCCGAGATTGACCGCGATAGGCAAAAAGATCGGCGTTGTAATCACGATCAGGGGTGACATGTCCATAAAGGTCCCTAACAGCAGCAAGATGACATTGATGATCAGCAGGATGATGATGGGATTGTCAGAAATCGTCTGAAGCAGATCGAACAGGCGGGCCGGCACTTGCTCCAGGGCGAGCAACCAGCCGAAGGCCGCGGCCATGCCGATGACAAGAAGGACAATGGCGGTTGTTCGCACGGCGCCGAGGGTCGCTCGAACAAATCCCTCCCACGTGAGGGAGCGATAGACGAACAGAGTCACCAGAATCGCGTAAATGACCGCGATTCCCGAGGACTCGGTCGCGGTGAATACGCCCGATAAAACGCCGCCAACGATGATCACGGCGGTCATAAGCCCAGGCAAGGCGGCGACGAAGGACAAGAACAGGACCCGAAAGCCCGGAAACTGTTCGGCGGGGTATCCGCGCTTAACGGCCAACAAATAGGCGGCGATGATGAGCATCAGGCCTGTCATCATGCCGGGGATGAAGCCGGCCAGAAAAAGGCTCGACACGGACACAGTCCCGCCGGCCGCGATCGAATAAATGATCATATTGTGGCTGGGCGGCACGGTGAGACCGATGGTTGCTGAGGTTACGGTGACGTTGACCGAATAGTCGTCATCATATCCGCGCTTCCTCATGATCGGGATCAGCGTGGATCCCAACGCCGACGCGTCGGCGACGGCGGATCCGGAAATACCGCCGAACAGCATCGAGGTTGCGACATTGACGACGCCAAGACCGCCGCGGACATGGCCAAGGGCGTTGCCGGCGAGCTTCACCAAGCGATCGGCGATCTTGCCGTGCAGCATCAGTTCACCGGCATAGATGAAGAATGGAATCGCCATCAACGCAAAGACGTTGATGCCCGCGCCCATACGCTGGAAAACGATGAGCGGCGGCAATTCCAGATAGAAGACGGTGATCAGCGAGGAAACGCCAAGCGCGAAAGCGACCGGAACGCCAACGAAGAGGGCGGCGAAGAAAGAGCCGAATAGGACCAAGAGCGTCATGGGGTATCACCGGATTCGACGACATCTGGCCCAAGGGCGTCCGGCGGCAGGCCCTCGGTGAACAGTTTCACCAGATGATTGGCTGAGAACAGGATGATCAAGGCCCCGGACAGCCCGAACGGAATATATTGAAGCCCGGTCGGCAGCCCGAGCGTGGGAATCGTGTGCGACCAGGTCGTTTCAGCCAATTGCAATCCATAGACAATCATCGCCAACGCAAAGCCGGACGTCGCCAAATGGATGATGATCTCCAGACTGAACTGAATCCTCTTCGGCATCGCTTCCTTGAAGAACACGAGCCCGATATGGAAGCGTTCATGCACGCCAACGGCGGCCCCGATCAGGATGAACCAATTCATGATGAATATGGCCAGGCGTTCCGACCAATGGGGCGTGTCGTTCAAAACGTAGCGGCCCCAAACTTGCCAACCGACGATAACGACCATTGCGACAATGCCGATCGCGGCGAAAATCAAGGCCAACCGCGACAGGCGGTCGAGTGCGCTGTTGATATGGCGAAGCATGAGGGGCCCCAAAAAGGGTTTGATCTGGTGCGGCGTCGGCGCCGCCGGCGAATAACACGGACCGGCGGCGCCGCTAAGTCATTGGTTGAAGGCGTTACTCAACGGCCTGAATGCGCTCAACTAGTGCTGACAACTCCGGCGTGCCGGCAAAGCGTTCATAGACCGGCGCCATGGCGTCGATAAAGGGCTGCTTGTCCACTTCCGTGATGATCTCATTGCCATTGGCTTCGACCACGGCGCGAGACGCTTCCACACGCGCGTCCCAGAGCTCTCTCATATACGGAACGGAAAGCGTCGCCGCGCGCACCACCAGGCGTTGATCGGCGGCTGACAGCTTGTCCCAGGACGCTTTCGACATCACCAGAACCTCTGGAGACAGAGAATGCTGATTCAGCGTATAGTGGTTCGCAACCTCAAAATGGCGCGTCGACTCGTAGGACGGCCAGTTATTTTCGGCCCCGTCGATGACGCCGTTGGCGAGCGCCTCATAGACTTGGCCAAACTCCATAGGGGTCGCGTTGGCGCCCAGCGCCTCCATGGTGGCGACGAACAAGTCCGAGTTTTGAACGCGAATGCGAAGCCCCTGCATGTCTGCGGGAGAGGTGATCGGGCGCACTGAGTTATAGAAAGAGCGCGCGCCGGAATCGTAATAGGCCAGGCCCACCAGACCATGCTCTTCCATGGATACGAGGATTTCAGAGCCGATCTCGCCGTCCATGACCGTCCGCATATGATCCGTGGAGCGGAAGATGAACGGTAGAGCCGGAATGGCGGTTTCCGGAACAATCCCATTCAACGGAGCCAAGTTCACGCGATTGATATCAATCACGCCGGCGATTGTCTGCTCAATCGTATCGCGCTCCTCGCCGAGTTGGCGGCCCGGGAACATTTGAACGGCGATACGGCCATTCGTCCAGGATGACAGGAGCTCACCCATATACTCAACCGCCTCGACGGTTGGATAACCGTCGGCGTGCGTGTCCGCCGCACGAAGCGAGATGTCCTGAGCGGACGCCGACGTGGCGAAGGCGAGCGCGAGAGCGCCGGCCCCAACATGCAACAAGTTCTTGGGTTTCATACGTTACCTCCCTGAGGATTGAGTGTGCTTTGAATTGTCAAAGATTGTACGCCCGCTTTGCGAGCCCGTAGGCGAGATCGCGGGCAATCTCGTGGGCCTCATCCTCATCGAGCCTGTGGTCCGCCACCAGCTCGGCCAGGAATGCACTGTCGACGCGACGCGCTACGTCGTGGCGCGCCGGTATGGATGGAAAGGCGCGTGTGTCGTCGTTGAAGCCGACCGTATTGTAAAAGCCGGCCGTCTCTGTGACCAACTCGCGATAGCGCTTCATGCCTTCGGGCGCATCGAAGAACCACCAGGCCGGGCCCAGATAGAGGCATGGATAATGGCCGGCCAGCGGCGCCAATTCGCGTGAGTAGGTCGTTTCATCCAGCGTGAACGCGACAACAGTCAGCTTCGGCTCATTGCCGACCTTGGAGAGCAAAGGCTGCAAAGCATCCACAAAGGTCGTCGGCGATGGAATGTCGGCGCCCTTGTCTCGGCCGAACCGTTCAAAAAGCGGCCCGTTGTGGTTGCGCCATGATCCGGCATGGATCTGCATCACCAATCCATCGTCAAGGCTCATCACCGCCATTTCGGTCAGCATCTGGGCTCTGAACAGCTCCGCGTCGTCGGCGTCAGCGGATCCCGACGCAACCTTCGCAAAGAGCCTGCGTTTCTCGGGGTCTGAGAGATCCGCCGTACGGGCCGTCGGATGACCATGGTCGGTAGACGTCGCCCCCATGCTTTTGAAGAATGCACGGCGCTTGCGATGCGCCTCCAGATACCCGTCCCAATCACACGCATCCTCGCCTGATAACTCGGACAGAGCGCGTAGGTTCTCCGTGAACCCTTCAAATTCAGGATCGACGACGCTGTCGGGGCGATAGGTGGTGACAACGCGCCCGCCCCAATCGCTCTCCCGAATCGTTCGGTGATGCTCAAGCGGATCCAGAGCGCTTTCGGTTGTGGCGATGACCTCGATATTGAAACGCTCGAAGAGCGCGCGAGGGCGATACCGCTCCTGTCCCAGACATTCGGCGATACGATCATAGGTTTCGTCGGCGTTGTCCGGGGAAAGGCGTTTTTGGATGCCGAACAGGTCGGAAAAGGCATGGTCCAGCCACATCCTGGTCGGCGTGCCGCGAAACAGGTGATAATTCTGCGCAAAGAGTCGCCATATGGCGCGACCATCGGTCTCGACCGGCGCGCCGTCCTGGCTGGGAACCCCAAGCTTCTCGAGCGGTATCCCTTGGGAGTACAGCATCCGAAATACATAATGATCTGGCACGACAAAGAGCTGCGCCGGATCGGGAAAGGGTTCATTCAACGCATACCAAGCCGGATCGGTATGGCCATGCGGCGAAATAAGCGGCAAGTCCTTGACGCCGTCATAAATCTCGCGCGCAATAGACCGTTGCGCCGGATCGGAAGAGAACAGCCTATCTTCATGCAACATCACTGTCGTCTCCAACGGGCGTCGCGGCCCGCGCACTTTCTTCCCGCCCCATCGTCGTTTCGAGAAGGATGACCCGGACCGACGTCAGGTGATCTCGCATCGCAGCTTCAGCCGCTTCGGCGTCGCGCCTGATAAGCGCGTCATAAATCGCCGTATGCTCATCGGTTGTGTCCGAGTGCCTATCTGGCACCAAGCCGGTTAAATGTCCCATGCGCTCGAACAGCGGCGAGAACATCTCACGCCACATCTCTTGGACGATGGATACCAGGACGCCGTTCCCGCAAGCGGCGGCGATGGCGGTGTGGAAGGCCTCGTCCGCTTTCCGGTGGGCAACAGAATCGCCCGCCGCCTTCATCGCATTCACCGCCGCCGTAATGGCCTCAAGTTGAGGCGTCGTCACACGCTGGGCGGCGCATTTTGCGATGGCCGGCTCGATGATCAAACGCGCATCGATCAGCTCCAACGGTCCGGCGCCAATGTCTCGCAGGACAGAAAACCCGCCTGCGGGCTTCTGCCGCCGCTGCAAGACATAGACGCCTGACCCGGTTCTCACCTCGACCAAGCCGGCGATCTCAAGGGCGATCATTGCTTCTCGGACGGTAGGCCGCGACACGCCCAGGCGCGCCGCAAGCTCCCGCTCCGACGGCAACCGTTCTCCGGCGACGAGTTCGCCGGAACGGATCATGCCTTCAATTTGATCGGCGACCTTTTGATACAGTCGAAAGGCCAGAACAGATTCGAACGGCAACGGTCACTCCTCCCCTGTGAGCCGAACGCTACCAACACATTGATCAGATGGTCAAGTGGTAAGGCCAATTTTTTTAAACCATTGATTCCACTTGATAACCATGTCCATGTCGGTGGAAATCCGCGGATCAGGCGGTGGTCGCCGTTCGAATCCGCGGGCGCGCCAGCGTGTGTTCCAGAGCGGTCATGACGCCGCGGAGCTCGGCCAGACCTTTCAACCGTCCGATTGCGGAATAGCCGGGATTTGTGACTTTTTCTTTGTCGTCCAGCAACAGCGGACCATGGTCTGGCCGCATCGGAATTCGCCAGTCTTCGCGGCCTTCATCACGGCGCCGGTGCTGTTCCTTTATCAGCGCATCCAGGACCGCGACCATGTCGACATCGCCATCCAAGTGATCGCTCTCAATGAAGGAACCGTCCGGTTCGCAGGCGACATTGCGAAGATGCGTGAAGTGAATGCGATCGGCGAATTCAGCGGCCATCGCCGCGACGTCATTGTCACGGCGCGCACCCAGCGATCCAGTACAGAAGGTGATTCCGTTGGCGTTTGAGGGCGCCGCGTCCAGCAATCTTCGGAAATCGGCCGCCGTGCTCACCACGCGCGGCAACCCGAACAGGGAGATCGGCGGATCGTCAGGATGAACGCAAAGCCGGGCCCCGCACGCCTCCGCCCGCGGCACGGCCTTGCGCAGAAATTCGGCGAGGTTCGCAAACAGGGCCGCATCGTCGATCCCGTCGAACTCGGCGATGCTCTCCGATATTCCGTCGCGATCGAGCGATAGCGCGGAGCCCGGAAGGCCTGCGATCACCGTCTTCTCCAGGTCGTGAAGCGCTGCATCAGAAAGTTGCAGGAAACGCTCATGCGCTTGTTTCTTGACATCATCGCTATACTCGGCGGCGGCGCCTTTGCGCTTCAAGACATACAAGTCGTAAGCCGCAAAATCGATTGCGTCGAAGCGTAGGGTCAGGCCGCCGCTTGACATTTCATAGCGAACGTTGGTGCGGGTCCAATCGACCACCGGCATGAAATTGTAGCAGATCGTTTTGACGCCCTGCTCCGCGACACGCTCCATCGATGTGCAAAAATGCTCGGTGAACATCTCCGCGTCCGGCGCGCCCAGTTTGATAGACGGATGTACCGGGATGCTTTCTGCGACAACCCAGTTCAGTCCGGCTTCCTCAATGATCTTCCGGCGATGCGCGATCGCGTCAGTTGACCATGCGAAGCCGTCCTGTGCGTCATGCAGCGCCGTTACAACGGAGGTCGCGCCGGCTTCGCGAATGTCGGCGAGTGTGACCGGGTCGTCGGGACCGAACCAGCGCCAAGATTGGGTGAGTCCATGGGCGCGGTTCTCCTGGATTGATGTTGGCATGGGCGATCCTTTTCTACTTTCTATAGTCGTCTAGGCAAGACTGATCCCAGTCCAATGAGGTCGTGGACCATATCCACAACATGGGCTAAACGAAAGACCGTTTTATACAGATTGCTGCGTCACGCCGTGGGTCTTGATCTAGAATCGTGACAGGGATCCTATGAAATCCGCGGATTTCAGCTGTTTCATGCTATGAAACGGGCGGTTACTTGTGAGCCGGTCAGAGCTTTCTCCGGCGCGTCCAGACGACGGTCGATGGACAGCATGAGCCGCTTCCAGCCGACCGGTTCGTGGCGACCACGAATTGAAGGCTACCCGCCTAAGATGCGTGTGGTCGGCGCCGATCTGTGACACCGCGTCGGAGATAACTTCAAAAACCAATTGCCGAAACGAATTCTGAAACGCTGTCTATGCTGCCGCCTTAAAGCGAAACCGCCCAAACGGTCGCTTGTCCCCCAGACTGGATTGATCCAGGATCACGCATGATTTGGCCCTTGGAGGCGGGGCGATCCTTGAAATACGCCTAGCCGAAAGGACGCCGCCGTGATTGAAGAACCACCGCTTTTAACTGTCAGCCGGAATTTCAGCCGACCTGACCCGGCCGATGTCGCGCTTTTCGACGGGGCGCTGACCGGCCATGTCGTCGATAGCATGACTGGGCGCGGCGCGCTCGACCCGCTGATCAAACCGATCAATCCGGCGCAGACCCAGTTGTGCGGCGTCGCCGTCACGGTGCAGGCCCAGCCGGGCGATAATCTTGGCGTGCACGCGGCGACGGACTTGGTCCAACCCGGCGATGTGGTGATCGTCGCCACCGACTCGTATCGCGAGACGGCGGTGATTGGCGACTTGTTGGGCGGGATGTTGAAAAATGGCGGCGCCGTTGGGTTCGTCACCGACGGGCATGTCCGCGACCTGCAAGGGTTGCTCGATCTCGACATGCCGATTTTCGCCGCCGGGTTGAACCCGAATTCGCCAACCGGCGTCGGTCCCGGTAAAGCCGGCCTGCCGATCATCGTCGGCGGCGTCGCGGTGTCGTCCGGCGACCTGCTCATCGGCGATCGCGACGGCGTCGTTGTCGTGCCGCAAGCCTCGATCAAACAGACCGCCGCCCGTTTGGCCCAGGTCCGCGAGATCGAGGCCGGCGTCGAGGCCAAAGTGAAGGCCGGCCTGAAGCAATCGGCGAAATATCGCGCGATCAAAGAGAAAGGCTTGGTCAGCGAAGTTTGATCGCCACCGCCGCGCCTATTCGACCGCTTCCAAATTATCCTGCACAGGCGTCCAAACAGGCTTAGGTTCGACGATTCTCCTGAATGCCTGTTTGGTCATACCGACGACAAAGGTCTGCATCCAGGGATCGAAACCGCTGGTTTTGAAGGCGGCTGTATCTCGCCCGAGCCCTGGTCAGTTCTTTTGTCGGCGAAAGATCAGAAGAGCAGCCAGGGTCAAGAGCGACAGTCCAAGGACGACTGCGCCCGCGCGCAAGACCAGGCTCGGCGCGGCGGCGTCCGACCCGGCCATCACCGCGGCCGAGAGGAAAAAGCCGCCGGACATCAGCGCCGCCGCCAAAGGAAAGGCTAAGCGCAGACACCATTCGATCACGGCGCCGACCGCCAAACGATCGATGGCGATTTGCGTCCAAAGCGCCAGAACGATGAGAACGCCGGCATGCCCATGTCCCGCGCGTTGCAAGGCGGCGACGGCGGGGTCGTCGATGAACCCTGCGGCGCGGCCCATCGTTTGTTCTAGAAGAAACCCGCCGCCGGACATCACCGTCACGAGCAGCGCCAGCAGAGCGGCCGAAACGATCGAGGCGTTCCTAGACATGGTTCATATCCTCCTGGTCAAACAGCGCTTTCCCAGCGGTCGGCTTGGCGAAACCCGCAATAATGATCGTTCGTTTTTCGCGGTATTCAAGGAAGCGATGGATAAGCTCTATCGAGGCGCGCGCGCTGAGGCACGGCGCTTCCTGTCCGCGCAGGCGTTATATACAGGACCTAAGGCGCTAAAGAAATTGGCTTCGGAACGGCGCACCAACGCCCAGAACAGGATTACTGACCGGCGTTAATCAGGGCCTCGATATCGTCGCGTCTAACGCCGCCGCTACTCCGCCGCTTCCAGATAGTCCTCTATCGGCGGGCAGGAACAGCTGAGATGGCGGTCGCCCCAGGCGTTGTCGACCCGATTGACCGGCGCCCAATATTTCCGACGGCGGAGATCGGGGCTGGGATAGACCGCCTCGTCGCGCCGGTAGCCATGGCCCCAAGAGGAATCGACCAGATCGTCGACCGTGTGCGGCGCATTGATCAGCGGATTGTCGTCTTGCGACCAGCCGCCGGCCTCAACTTTCGCAATCTCGTCGCGGATGGCGATCATAGCGTCACAGAACCGGTCAAGCTCCTCCTTCGACTCGCTTTCGGTCGGCTCGATCATCAACGTGCCTGCGACCGGCCAGGACATGGTCGGCGCGTGAAAGCCGTAATCGATTAGGCGCTTCGCCACATCTTCGTTGCTGATCCCGGCGCTGTCCTGGAACGGACGCGCGTCGATGATGCATTCATGCGCCACCAGACCGTGGGCGCCGGTGTAAAGCACCGGGAACGCGTCCTTCAGCCGGGCCGCGATATAATTGGCGTTCAGGATCGCGACCTCGGTTGCGCGCCGTAGGCCGGCGTCTCCCATCATGGCGATATAGGCCCAGG
Source organism: Alphaproteobacteria bacterium (assembly GCA_030065235.1). Classification (GTDB taxonomy): domain Bacteria; phylum Pseudomonadota; class Alphaproteobacteria; order UBA8366; family Aestuariispiraceae; genus JASJDC01. Next base: position 1,007,003 of record JASJDC010000002.1, on the reverse strand, counting down.
AAATCGGCAGGATCGAGGCGCTGCCATAGGGCGCGGCGCTGACCGGCGCGCCGCCCGCCTTGTCGTCTGAACCGGCGAGCGTGCAATGGCCCGGCAGATACGGCGCCAAATGCGCGCCGACCCCGATCGGCCCGACGCCCGGACCGCCGCCGCCATGCGGAATACAGAAGGTCTTATGAAGGTTGAGATGCGAGACATCGGCGCCGAACCGGCCCGGATAGCAGACCCCGACCATGGCGTTCAGGTTTGCCCCGTCGAGATAGACCTGGCCGCCATGGCGATGCACGATCTCGCAAATCTCGCGGATTTCCGCCTCGAACACGCCATGGGTCGAGGGATAGGTCACCATGATCGCGGCCAGCTCGTCGGAATGCGCCGCCGCCTTCTCGGTTAGATCGGCGATATCGACATTGCCGTCCGCATCACAGGCGACAACGACGACCCGCATGCCGGCAAGCTGCGCCGAAGCCGGATTGGTGCCATGGGCCGAGCTTGGGATCAGGCAGACCTCGCGTTTTGTGTCGCCGCGCGCCTGATGATAGGCCCGGATCGCCAAGAGGCCGGCATATTCGCCTTGGGACCCGGCGTTTGGTTGTAGCGAGATCGCGTCATAACCGGTGATCTTCGCCAGCATGTCTTCCAAGCCGTCGATCAGCTCCGCATAGCCTTGCCGCTGATCCGCCGGCGCAAAGGGGTGAATATTGGCGAATTCCGGCCAGGTGACCGGGATCATCTCGGTCGTCGCGTTGAGCTTCATGGTGCAGGAGCCGAGTGGGATCATCGCCTTGTCGAGCGCCAGATCCTTGTCCATCAGACGGCGCAGATAGCGCAACATCTCGGTCTCGGACCGACAGGCGTGAAAGACCGGATGCGTCAGATAGGCGCCCTTTCTTTCCAATTCCTTCGGAATGAATGACGCCCTTGCGTCGAAATCGATCGGCCCGAGCCCAAATGCGTCCGCGACATCCTGAATGTCGTCGCGCCCGACCGTCTCATCGAGCGAAATCCCGATCCGCCCGTCGCCGAAATCGCGCAAATTTATTCCTCTTTCCAGCGCAGCAGTAATAATCTGCGTCGCACGATCGCCAACCTCCACGGTGATTGTGTCGAAGAACCGTTCGGACGTCAGCGATAGGCCCGCCGCCTTGAGCGCCTTCGCCAGAATCGCCGTCATCCGATGAACGCGGCGCGCGATGGTCTTCAGCCCTTCCGGCCCGTGATAGACCGCATACATGCCCGCCATCACCGCCAGCAGCACTTGCGCGGTGCAGATGTTGCTGGTCGCCTTCTCGCGGCGGATATGCTGCTCGCGGGTCTGCAGCGCCAGGCGATAAGCCGGGGCGCCGCGGCTGTCGACGCTGACGCCGACCAGACGGCCGGGGATCGCCCGCTTATGCTTGTCGGAGGTCGCGAAATAGGCGGCGTGCGGGCCGCCATTGCCCATCGGCACGCCGAACCGCTGACTGGAGCCGACGACCACATCGGCGCCCAACTCGCCCGGCGGCGTCAGCACGCAGAGCGCCAACAGATCGGCCGCGACCGCGACCATGGCGCCGCCCGCCTTCGCCGTCTTGATGGCGCTCCGAATATCGCGGATGCGGCCGTCGGTGGACGGATATTGCAGCAGAACGCCGAAACAATCCAAGCCGGTCAGGGTTTCGTCCGGATCGCCAACCACCACGGTGAAGCCCAGCGCATCGGCGCGCGTTTTGACGACATCGATGGTCTGAGGATGGCAATCCTCGGCGACGAAAAAGGTTATGCTTTTCGACTTGCCGGCGCGTTTGGCGAAGGTCATCGCCTCGGCCGCCGCCGTCGCTTCATCCAGCAGGGAGGCGTTGGCGAATTCCATCCCGGTCAGGTCGGAGATCATGGTCTGGAAGTTGATCAGCGCCTCCAGCCGGCCTTGGCTCACTTCGGGCTGATAGGGCGTATAGGCGGTATACCAACCCGGATTCTCCAGCACATTGCGCTGGATGACCGCCGGCGTCACCGTGCCGTAATAGCCGGCGCCGATATAGCTGCGCAGCACCTTATTCTTCGACGCGATGGCGCGAAGGCGGCGCAGGACCTCCGTCTCCGAACAGCTTGGACCGATCCCGATCGGACTCTCGTCATGGATGGCCGACGGGACGACCCGGTCCATCAGCGTGTCCAGCGACGGCGCGCCGATGACCGCCAGCATCTCGGCGATCTCGTCGTCGTTCGGTCCGACATGCCGGCGCACAAAATCATCGCTCTGTTCGAGGGCGTGAAGCGGCGTCGCCTGTTCGGTCATGGTCCTATCCTCTCTTCATTGTCCGTTGCAGACCCGCGCATCGGGCCCGGCGATCAGCCCTGCTCGGCGCAAAAGGCGCGATAGGCTTTCTCATTCATCAGATCATCCAGCTCGGCGGGATCGCTTAGCCGCATCTTGAAAAACCACGCCTCGCCTTCGGCGTCGTCATTCACCAACTCCGGCGTCGATTCCAGACTGTCATTAATCTCGACGACCTCGCCGGATACGGGCGCATAGACCTCGCTGGCCGCCTTGACCGACTCGACCACACCGGCTTCGCCGCCCGACTCGAGTTCGGCCCCGACCTCCGGCAGTTCGACGAAGACGATATCACCCAACTGCTCCTGCGCGAATTTGGTGATCCCAACAGTGACCGTGTCGCCGTCGATCTCGATCCATTCATGCTCTTCGCTGTATTTCACATCACCCATGTCCAAACGCTCCCCAGGAAAACCGACAATCCGCCAATGGTTTCATCATGATTCCCGTCTCAACCCTAGTCCAAGACGCTCTATAATTTTACTCATCCGCGGTAATAGCGTTGAGGGACAAACGGCGTCTTCACGACCTCGGCCGGCAAGGCCTTGCCGCGCACGGACAGAAAGACAGAAGAACCCGGCGCCGCATGGGCCGCCGCCACATATCCCATGGCGATCGGACCGCCGACAGTCGGCCCGAAACCGCCGCTGGTGACGGTTCCGATCGGCGCGCCGTCCCCGTCCGTGATCTCAGTCCCTTCGCGGGCCGGCGCGCGGCCTTCAGGCCGAATGCCGACGCGTTTTCGTGCGACGCCTTCGCCCAGTTGCCGCTGGATGATCGCCGCGCCGGGGAATCCGCCTTCTTCCCGGCGGCGCTTGCCGATCGACCAGGTCAAACCGGCTTCAATCGGCGTCGTGGTCTCGTCGAGATCATGGCCATAGAGGCAAAGACCCGCCTCAAGCCGCAGCGAATCCCGGGCGCCCAGGCCGATCATCGCGACGCCATCCTGATCCAAAAGCGCGCGGGCGAAATCCTCGGCCGCATCAGCCGGAAGCGAGACTTCATAACCGTCCTCGCCGGTATAGCCGGACCGGCTGATCAGGCAGTCCACGCCGAGAATGTCGACCCGGGTCAAAGCCATGAAGGGCAGTGTCGCCAATTCGGGCGCGTGCGTGCTCATCAGGGAGGCGGCCTTTGGACCCTGCACCGCGATCAGCGCCCGGTCCTCGATCCGGGTGAGCCTCGCCCGGCCGGTCAAGGCGGAGTCGATATGCGCGAAATCGGCGTCCTTGCAGGCGGCGTTGACGACCAGAAACAGGCCGTCTCGGCCCAGCGCACCGTCGGTCCGCGCGATCATCAGGTCGTCGCGAATGCCGCCCGCGTCATTGAGAAGCTGGGAATAGCGCTGCCGATTAAGGCCGAGACCGGCAAGATCGGCCGGAACCAGGCTCTCAAGCGCCGCCGCCGGATCGGCGCCGTCCACACCCTCCAGCCAGGCCTGACCCATATGGGATACGTCAAAAAGGCCGACCGACGCCCGTGTGTGTAGATGCTCTTTCAGCACGCCGAGCGGGTAGCTCACCGGCATAGCGTAGCCGGCGAACCCCACCATCTTGGCCTCCAAGGACTCGTGCAGGCGGTGCAGCGGCGTTTGTCGCAACACTGGCGCAGGCGCCTGCTCCGGCGCCTCTTGTATCGATGTTTTTACGGCGTCGGTCATCGCCGGGCCCCATTCGACAGCTGTCAGCAGGCCAGCCTGTCCGCCGCGACCGTCGCGTGCGAACCCTGTCCCGCCTCCTCTGTCTTCCGACCCGACCTGTCAGCGGCGCTTCAGCCGCTTAAGACCGTTTGGTCTACCTGAGAGAGTGACCGCTCCCGCCATAGACCCTGTGCGGTCTAAGGCGCCGGAAGCGGCTTACCCCTTCGGTGAACGACAGGTTCGAACATACACCCATCGTTGCTTTCCAGAGCGCCCTTAATCCACGGTCCGTTTGCCTGAGAGATTTCGAGGCGATTGCTCCTTCGGCGCCGACGCGAAGCCGGACTCTCCCATGGACGTCACCAGGCGATGTCGACGTCAAACTACGCGATCCGACGTCCGAGTCAATGGGTCGGACATGTCGCACGGAATTGCAGAAGAGAACGCCGAGCCGAAACGGGCGACGGCGCTAGGACTGACGGCGGTTATACTCCAGCTCCGCCGGGGTCATTTCGAAACCGAAGAGGATGGTGTACGAATCAGCCCGCCGATCGCCCGTCGGGAGGGGGATCGAGATGTTGATGTCTTTGATATAGGGGACACGCGAGCGGTTCCCCGAAAAGTCCACCGCTCCGCGCAAAGAAGCGCGCTGCAGCACAGTGCGATCACGATCGACCACCGCCACGAAATAGGCGAACTGACCGATCGTTTCCTGAGAGGCCGGACCGCGGCGCGCCAAGATCTCAATCACGACGGTCAATTCAATCGTCTCGCTATCGACCGTGCACTCGCCCCGCGAGCGCGTGAATTCCGCTTCGAGAACCACATCGGTGATGTCGCGGCCATCGCCTTGAAACCGCGTGATCGACTCAGCGTCGCCCAACAGCCGCAGTTCCGGGCAACGCGCGATCGTCGGCGCCGTTTCGCAGGCCGCCAGAACCCCAGCAGTCGCCAGCGCAAGGAGCGTCAATAGCGCGCGCGCGTTTAGAGCGTGCCCCGCGAAGCTGACGACTTTACTGAACCAACGCGCCATCCAGTCTCACCCGTGATCGCTGCGGAAAGGGACTTCAGGATGAAGGCGTAATCCTAGAGGCGAGAATGGGTCCCGTCGCACATCGGCGATTTCGCAGTCTTCTTGCAGCCGCAAAAGAACACCGTGGCGGATTTTTCAGCCTGATATTTAAGAGGGGTGAAATCCGTCCCCGCATGGCTGCCGTCACAGAACGGCTGCTTCTTGGACAGTCCGCAAGCGCACCAGAAGTATGATTTGCCCTCCTCCACTTCGACGCCGAAAGGGGTGGTCGCCGCGACGACTGGTTCGCTCATGGTCGATGACTCCGTCTGTGAAACACCGCGCCCTGGCGGGCGCCGCGCGCCTGCAGGAACTTGTCTGGAACAAGGTGCGAGTCTAAAGACTAACACATGGTCGAACAAGCGTCCGCGGCGTGCTGGCGCGGGCGCCATGGAACGGACGGAGGCGCTGTAATCGTGGCGGCGAATTTGACCCTTCTGCTGGCGGGCCCGCGCGGATTCTGCGCCGGCGTCGATCGCGCCATTCTGATTGTCGAGCGCGCCTTGGAGAAGTTCGGCGCACCGGTCTATGTGCGGCATGAAATCGTCCATAACCGTTTCGTCGTCGAGGCGCTCGAAGCGAAAGGCGCCGTCTTTGTCGACGAACTTGACGCCGCGCCGACCGACCGGCCGGTGGTGTTCTCGGCCCATGGCGTGCCCAAGGCGGTGCCGGCGGAGGCCGAACGCCGTAACATGATCTATGTCGACGCCACTTGTCCGCTGGTCTCCAAAGTACACCGCGAGGCGGAGCGGCATCACCGGGACGGCTGTCACGTCGTTCTGATTGGCCATGAAGGGCATCCCGAAGTGGTCGGCACGATGGGACAATTGCCGCCCGGCGCTATGAGCCTCGTGGAAACTGTCGAAGATGCGGAGCGCTTCGACCGGCCTTACGGCGCGGTGGACTTGGCCTTCGCCACGCAGACCACCCTGTCGGTCGATGATACGGCGGATATCGTCGCCGCCTTGCAGAAGCGCTTTCCCGACATCAAAGGGCCGAAGAAAGAGGATATCTGTTACGCCACGACCAACCGCCAGGCGGCGGCGAAAGAAATCGCCAAGGACGCCGATCTGGTGCTGGTGATCGGCGCGCCGAACTCGTCCAACTCGAAGCGGCTGGTCGATGTGGCGCTGAAGGCCGGTTGCCCGACGGCGAAGCTCGTCCAACGGGCGGCCGAGATCGACTGGACCTGGTTCGACGGTGTAAGGACCGTGGGCGTCACCGCCGGCGCCTCGGCCCCGGAAGTGCTGGTGGATGAGGTGATCGCGGCCTGCCGGGCGCGCTATGACGTGACCGTCGAGGAACGCGTGACCGCCCGGGAAGACGTGGAGTTCAAACTGCCGCGCAGTTTGCTCATGCCAGAGTCACCCGCCCAGAACCCGGCCGCCCAGAATCCGGCCGCTTAAAGGGCCGGCTGACGTGGCTGTTTATACAGAGGTTTCAGACGAGGATCTGATCGCCTTTGTCCGCCATTACGACATCGGCGACGTCGTCTCCTGCAAGGGCATCGCCGAAGGCGTCGAGAATTCCAACTATCTGCTGCGCACAACCGATGGATCCTACATTCTCACCCTTTACGAGAAACGGGTCGACGCCCGCGATCTGCCCTTCTTCCTCGGCCTGATGGAGCATCTGGCCGCGAAGGGCGTGCGCTGCCCGCAGCCGATCCCGGCGCGCAACGGCGAAGCGTTGCGACAACTCTGCGGCCGACCGGCGGCGCTGACCTCGTTCCTGGACGGGATGTGGCCGCGCCGTATCCAGCCGTTCCACTGTTCGGCGTTGGGCGCGGCGCTGGCGGGCTTCCACACCGCCGGGGCCGATTTCACGCTGACCCGCCCGAACGCGCTGTCCTTGCCGTCCTGGCGGCCCTTGTATGAGAGCTGCGCCGCGCGCGCGCATGAAGTGCGGGCCGATCTGCCGGACCTGCTGAGCGCAGAGTTGGATCATCTCGACGCCATCTGGCCGACCGATTTACCGTCCGGCGTCTGCCATGCGGACTTGTTTCCGGATAATGTCTTCTTTATCGGCGAGAATCTGTCCGGGCTGATCGATTTCTATTTCGCCTGTAATGACGCCTACGCCTATGACCTGGCGATCTGCATGAACGCCTGGTGCTTCGAGCGCGACAACAGCTTCAACGCCACCAAGGCGCGGCTCCTTTTGTCGGGCTACCGCAAGACCCGCTCGCTGTCGCAGGACGAGATGGCGGCCCTGCCGATCCTGGCGCGCGGCGCGGCGATGCGCTTCCTGCTGACGCGGCTCTATGACTGGCTGAACCATCCAGAAGGCGCGATGGTGAAACCCAAGGATCCGCTGGATTACGCAGCCATCCTGTCCTTCCATCAGGGCGTGCGCAGCGTCGCAGCCTACGGGCTCGATTCGGGCGCCGGCAGCGCAGCGGCGGAATGAGCGCCGCGGCCGAAAAGTCCAACGCGGTCGAAATCTTCACCGACGGCGCCTGCAGCGGTAATCCGGGCCCGGGCGGCTGGGGCGCGGTCTTGCGCTGGCGCGGGGCGGAACGGGAACTGTCGGGCGGAGAGGCAGACACCACCAACAATCGGATGGAGATGATGGCCGCCATCGCCGCCCTGGAAAGCCTGAAGCGGCCGGTCCCGGTGATCCTGACCACCGACAGCGTCTATCTGCGCGACGGGATCACGAAATGGATCGACGGTTGGAAACGGAAGGGCTGGAAGACGGCCGCCAAGAAACCGGTCAAGAATGTCGATCTCTGGCTGCGCCTGGAGGCGGCCATGGCCGACCACACGATCGAGTGGCGCTGGGTCAAAGGCCATGCCGGCCATCCGGAAAATGAACGGGCCGATCGTCTGGCGACCGGCGCCGTGCCGCGGCGATAGTCCGCCCAGCCGCAGTTAGGACCCGGCGCGGCGCAAATTCATGACCATGCGCGGCATTGGGTCGTTGATCGATCGGATAACCCAGCGATAGAGCGTCGGGGAGCCCGGCTGAACCTCTTGCGCGTTATGATCCAACACCTGAGCGTCGGTCCAGAGTTGCACCACGCCGTCGACATCGAAGCCGGCCTGGTTCAACTGATCGCGGTGCGCCTTTTTCGGTCGGTTGCCTTCGACCACGACAAGACCCTCTGCGTTCCGCATGATCCTTAAGAACGGCGCGTTGCGGCGGACGAAACTGAATTGCGGCCGTTTCAGGATGTTGCTCTGGCGGCGATAGCTGACCCGATAGCGCGCCTGGCCGAGATATTCGACGGCGCTGAAACCGGAATCCCGGCGTAGGTCGTTGATATAAACCTGGATTTCTTTCTTATCGTCCGCGCTCACTTCGCCCTGGCCGATCTTTCGGAAGAAATTCACCGCCTTCAAGTCGCCGTCATAGGTAAAAGCGTAGTCGCCGTCGCGCTGGAAATTCATGTCGAGCCGAAAGCGGTCGGGGAGATAACAGCCGCTCAGAGACGCGAGGATAAGAACCAGCGCCAACGGCCTGATAGTGCGTCCGATATGCGAAAAGACAGTCATCCGGTCTCCGTCGCGTCTCTTGGTCTGGCGGGCGGTTCGGCCGCTTCAGCCCTAATGCGCTTCGTTCCAGTTTTCGCCGACACCGGCCTCGACCACCAGCGGCGTGTCGAAGCGTCGAGCCGGCTCCGGCGCCGCCTCCATCACCGCGCGAATGACCGGAATCGCCGCGTCCACATTGTCGTCCGGCGCTTCGAAAATCAATTCGTCATGGACCTGAAGCAGCATTTTGACATCCGTCAATCCCGCCCTGGCCAAGGCGTCCGGAATGCGGATCATCGCGCGTTTGATGATGTCGGCGGCCGTCCCCTGGATCGGCGCATTGATCGCCTGGCGTTCGGCGTAATTCCGGCGCATCGGATTCTTGTCGTTGATCCCGTTCAGATGAATCCGACGGCCGAAGACGGTTTCGACATAACCCCGGTTACGGCAGGCTTCGATCGCTTCGTCCATATAGGTCCGGATGCCCGGGAACCGCTCGAAATACTGCTTGATGAAGGCCTGCGCTTCAGACCGGGAGACGCCGATCTGATTGGCCAAGCCAAAGCCCGAGATGCCGTAAATGATCCCGAAATTGATCGCCTTGGCTTTCCGGCGGGTTTCCGGGTCCATCTGGTCCAGCGGCACATCGAAGACCTGGCTGGCGGTCATTGCATGGATGTCCAGCCCGTCCTTGAAAGCGGCCTTGAGACTGTCGAGATCGGCGATTTCCGCGACCAGACGCAACTCGATCTGACTGTAATCGAGGCTGATCAGTTTCTTGCCCGGCGGCGCGACGAACGCCTCGCGGATGCGGCGCCCTTCTGCGGTGCGGATCGGGATGTTCTGCAAATTCGGATCGGTCGAGCTTAAGCGTCCGGTCTGGGCCCCGACCATGGAGTAGGAGGTGTGGACCCGTCCGGTCGCCGGATCGATCTGCTGGATCAGGGCGTCGGCATAGGTGCTCTTCAGCTTGGACAGGCCGCGCCAATCGAGCACTTTCGCGACCACCGGGTTTTCCGCCGCCAGGGGTTCCAGGACGCCCGAATCGGTCGAATAGCCGCCGCTCTTGGTCTTCTTGCCGCCCTGCAGACCCAGCTTGTCGAACAGGACTTCGCCCAACTGTTTCGGCGAGCCGACATTGAACGGTCCGCCGGCCGCGTCATGGATCTCGAGCTCCAAGTCGGCGATCCGGCGTGCGAATTCGTCGCTGAGCGTCTTCAAGAAGGCGGGGTCGACGGCGATCCCTTCCCGTTCCATGGCCGACAGCACCGGCGCCAACGGCCGCTCCAGGGTCTCGTAGACCGTCGTCATCCGGTCCTGCAGCAGGCGCGGTTTCAACGCCTGATGCAGCTGCAGCGTAACGTCGGCGTCTTCGGCGGCGTAGGCCAGCGCCTTGTCGAGCGGCACCTTGTCGAACGTGACCTGGGCCTTGCCTTTGCCGGCGACCTCTTCGAACTTGATCGTCTTCCGGCCCAAATGAAGTTCGGCGAGTTCGTCCATGCCATGGCCGTGGCTGCCGCCGTCCAGGACGAAAGAGAGCAGCATCGTATCGTCGATCGGTGTGATCTCGACCCCGTAGCGTCTCAATACAGAAATATCGTATTTAAGATTTTGGCCGACTTTCAGGACCGACGGGTCCTCCAACAGCGGCTTTAACAAGGATAAGGCGCGGTCGCGGTCGATCTGGACCGGCGCCGCGTCTTCCGCCGGCCCGTCCAATAAATCGCCCGAGGCGGCGCCGGGCGTCGTGTGCCCGACCGGAATATAACAGGCCTTGCCCGGCCCCGTCGCCATGCAGACGCCGACCAGTTCCGCCTGCATCGCGTCCAGCGACGTCGTCTCCGTATCGACCGCAACGAGGCCAGTGGATTGCGCCTCTTCGATCCAGGCCGCCAGCCGCGCCTCGTCCTGGATCAACTCATAGGCCGCTTGCGCCGGTTCGATGGGCGCGGCCGGTTCCCCGTCTGCGCCGAATTCCGACTCATAGCGCGAAACCAAGCGCTTGAACTCCATGCGGCGGAAGAAATCCAGCACCGCTTCGCCATCCATTGGCCGCCGCACCAAGTCCGCCAGCGGGACCTCGACCGGCGCCGCGTCTTCCAGCCGCACCAGTCGCCTCGAGATCCGGGCCATCTCGGCATGTTCGATCAGATTCTCGCGGCGTTTGTTCTGTTTGATCTCGCCAGCGCGCGCCAGCAACGTGTCGAGATCGCCATATTCCTCGATTAAGGCGGCGGCGGTCTTGATCCCAATGCCGGGCACGCCGGGCACATTGTCGGTGCTGTCGCCCGCCAGCGCCTGGACATCGACCACGCGGTCCGGCCCAACGCCGAACTTCTCGCGCACCTCCGGCTCGCGGATCGCCCGGTTCTTCATCGGGTCCCACATTTCGACATTGGGGCCGACCAGTTGCATCAGATCCTTGTCGGACGAAACGATGGTCACTTTCGCGCCTTTGGCGACGGCTTGCTTGGCGTAGGTCGCGATCAGATCGTCGGCCTCGTAGCCCTCCATCTCGAGACAGGGCAGGTTGAAGGTCTTGGTCGCCTCGCGGATCAGGGCGAATTGCGGGATCAGGTCTTCCGGCGCGTCGGGCCGATGCCCCTTGTAGTCCGGGTAGATGTCATTCCGATAATTCTCGCGCTTCGCGTCGAAGATCACGGCGATATGGTCGGCGTCGGTCTGCTCGATCAGGGACAGGATCATGCCGGAGAACCCCATCACCGCGTTGGTCGGCGTGCCGTCCGACCGGCTGAGCGGGGGCAGACCGAAAAACGCCCGGAAAATATAGGCGGATCCGTCGATCAAGTAGAAATGGTTCTGCGGGTCGGCGGCCATCGGCGTTCCTGTCTTTCGGGCGAATAGGCGAGCCAAGTCAGGGTGACAGCTTTGACCCGATCTTTACAAGCGCCCGCGCGGCGCCGGGGTTTGGCGGCGGCGCTGAAGAGGACAATCGACAGCATTAAGCAAATAATAACCGCGCGCTTTTATTGTAACGATCAGCGAGAGACGAAGAACGCGAGAAACAAGGCGGCCAACGCCCATGAATCTTCAGGCCAAACAGCCGATCGAAAAGACGGCGACGACGGCTCTGTCATCCTGGATCGATCATCCGAGGATGGCGGCCCTCTTCACCTATTGGACCGGGCGCCGCGCGGGCGCCGGGGCGCCGACCCGCGCCGCCATCGACCCTGTGGATTTCGCCTATGCGTTGGGCAATGTCGCCTTGATTGACGTCACTTGGCCGAACGGCGACCCGGACTTCCGCTTTCGGCTGGTGGGGTCGCGCATCAACAACGCGTTCGATCGCGACTTGTCCGGGTTGCGATTGGCGGACGTGCTGGAGCATTTCCATGCGGCGGATCCGCTAAACGGGCGTTTCTTCATCGCCGCAGCGACCGGCCGACCGGACTATGCCGCGGGCGCTCCGCTGAGCAGACCGAACCGGCGGTTCACCTACTCACGCCTCATCCTACCGCTCAGCGCCTCGCAGACGGACCATCCAACCGTCCACCAACTGCTTTGCATGATCGTCCTCTTTGACGAAAACGGCCGCGAAACATAGAGGCGCGCCGAAGCCGACCCCCTTCCAGTGGACGCGGATCGCGCGAAAAACGAAGCGTCCCGCAAGCCTTCTTGTCTTTGCTTGGCCAAACCAGCTAAGTCACATGCGCATTCGGGGCTGACGACATTTCCTCGACGCACATCGGGACACGCCATGACGCCTTCCAATTCCGCAGCCGGCTTGCCGGACAACGCCATCGAGATAGCAGGTCTGTCCAAAACCTATGCCGGCGGCAAAAAGACGGCTCCGAAACAGGCGCTGAATTCAGTCGATCTGACCATCCCGCGCGGCAGTCTGTTCGCCCTTTTGGGACCGAACGGCGCCGGCAAGTCGACCCTGATCAATGTCCTGGCCGGCATGGTCATCAAGACAGAAGGCCGCGTGAAAATCTGGGATATCGACATCGATCAGGATCACCGCAACGCCAAGGCGGCGATCGGCATCGTGCCCCAAGAGTTAAATATCGACCCGTTTTTCACGCCGGAAGAGTTGCTCGAAGTGCAAGCGGGTCTGTACGGCGTGCCGCCAAGCGAACGCCGCACCGACGAAATCCTTCGACTGATCGGCCTGGAGGATAAACGCGCCGCCTACGCCCGCACCTTGTCCGGCGGCATGCGCAGACGGCTCTTGATCGGCAAGGCGATGGTTCATAATCCGCCGATCCTGGTGCTGGACGAGCCCACCGCCGGGGTCGATATCGAACTGCGGCAACAGCTTTGGGAGAATGTGGTCGCGCTGAACAAACGCGGCACGACGATCCTGCTGACCACCCACTATCTGGAAGAAGCGGAAGAGCTGTGCGACCGGATCGCCATTATCAATCATGGCAGGGTCGTCGCCAACGACGACAAGAAGTCCCTGCTCGGCCAACTCGATTCCAAGACCATGGTCGTCACCGTCTCGAAGCCGCTCAGTGAAACGCCGGCGACGCTGGCCGATTTCAACGCGGCCCTGACCGAAGACGGTCTTGCGCTGCATGTCACCTATAAACCATCGTCGGTGAAGGCCGGTCAGATCCTGGCGGCGGTCCAGGGCGCCGGTCTGCAGATTGAGGATATCTCCACTGTGGAGACCGATCTGGAGGATATCTTCCTGCAACTGACGAAATCCGAGGCCGCTTAAGCGCGTCGCCATGGGACGCAGGCTCGGCATGGCGCAAGGCGCCACGATGATACGCGTGCTGTCGCTCGCGGCCTTGATCGCCGTCCTTGTCGGTTGCACGCCGATGCTGAAGCCGCGCGGCGAGGCCTTCCTGACCGCCGGCATGACCGAAGACGCCTTCGTCATGACAGACGGCGCGGTCCTGCCTTTTCGGGCCTGGGGCCTGTCGGAGACGGACGCCGCGCCCGAGGCGGTGATCTTGGCGCTACACGGCTTCAACGACTATTCAAACGCCTTCGACCGCGCTGCACAGGCCTGGGCGGAACTCGGCATCGTGACCTACGCGTACGACCAGCGCGGCTTTGGGCGCGCCCCGTTTCCAGGTCGCTGGGCCGGCGTCGAGACCATGGTCGACGACGCCGTGACGGTCGCGCAGCTTGTACAAAGGCGCCATCCGAAAACGCCCTTGATCCTATTGGGCGAGAGCATGGGCGGCAGCGTCTTGATGACGGCGGCGGCGACACGCGGCGCGGCGCTGGCGGGGGATCGGATCGTACTCTCGGCGCCGGCGGTCTGGGGCCGCGCCGTGATGCCCTGGGGCCAGCGCACCGGGCTGGAGACCGTGGCCTTCGCGGCGCCCTGGCTGCCGCTGTCGGGCCGCGGGCTCGGCAAGATCCCGTCCGACAATATCGAGATGCTGCGGGAGTTGGGCCGCGACCCGTTGGTGATCAAGGTCACGCGCGCCGACGCGATCTGGGGACTGGTCAATCTGATGGACGCGGCGCGCGACGCGGCCGGCGGCATCGACCGGCCCGTTCTGGCGCTCTATGGCGCGCGAGAGGACCTGATCCCGGCGGAAGCTTGGCGATCGGTGGTCGAGACTCTCTCGGCTCGGCCCGATACGTATGTGAAGATCTATGAGACGGGATTTCACATGCTGCTGCGCGATCTGAATGGGGAAATCGTGATCGGTGATATCGCAACCTATGCGGCGACCGGCGCGCCGCCCGATCCGGCGGGGCCGTTAGACCCGCCCGGGATGGCCGCTACCACTCGCCAAAAATAATACCGCGCGATTTCCACGTCGCGGTCCGCGCCTCGACCGCATCATCCGACAGCGTGCGTCGGTTCTTGCGGCGGGCGAACCAGTCGAACATCCGCGATCGCATCTCATCGCGGATCCCGGCATGCCGTCCGTCCTCACCCAAATCCTCCAGCTCGTCAGGATCGTTCTCCAGGTCGAAAAGCTGCGGGCGGAAACCAAGATACGCGATATATTTCCAGCGTTCGGTCCGCAGCATCCAGCCGCGCGCCTCGTCCGGCTTGAGGCCCAAGTCACGGCGGGCCTGCCGCCAACCATAGTCGAGTTCGGAAACGATCGAATCGCGCCACTGGGTCTCCGGTTCCGGACCGCCCAGAAGCGGGGTCAGCGATAATCCGTCGAGCGCATGCATCGGCGCGGCGCCGCCAAGCGCCTCGATGAAACTGGGCAGCAGGTCCGTGGCGCCGACCAGCCGGTCCTCGACCACGCCCTCGGCGACGCCAGGCCCCGCGATGATCAGCGGGATCTTCACCGACGGGTCGTGAAACAGCTCTTTCTCACCCAGCCAATGATCGCCGAGATAGTCGCCGTGATCGCTGGTAAAGACGACCAGCGTATCCGCCATGCGCCCCGCCACGACGAGCGCCGCGAACAGCCGCTCCAATTCATCGTCGATCTGCGTGATCAGGCCCATATAGGTCGGGACCACCCGATCACGCACCACCTGTTTTGAGAAGTTCCGCCCTTCCTCGTGCCGCATGAAGGCCTCGTAGACCGGATGCGGCTTTTTGCGCTCGGCCTCGCTGCGCGCAGGCGGGGAGAGGTCGGCGGGACCGTAAAGATCGTGATAGGGCGACGGCGCCATATAGGGCCAATGCGGCTTGATATAGGAGAGATGCAAGCACCAGGGATTGTCGCCTTGCTCTTCGATGAAGCGGATCGCCTGATCGGTCATCCAGGGGGTCTCGGCGTGCCGGCGGTCCACCCGCGCGGGCAGGTTGGCATGCCGCATCGACCAGCCGGACAGAATCTCGCCGTTCGGTCCCGTCGCCGAATTTGCGTAGTCGTGCCAAGGGTTGGCGCCGTCATAGCCATGTGCGTTCAGGTACCGGTTATAGGCGAGATCGGCGGAAACGAGTTTTGACGGGTGCAATCCGTCATCTCGGCAATAGGGCTCGAAACCGGCCTCGCGCTCTTGAACGCCGATCACCCCGTCCAGTCCGAGCCGCGCCGCCCCATCGCGATCCGCCGTCATATGCGTCTTACCCGCGACGGCGACCCGCAGACCCATGGCGCGCAAATAGCTTCCCATGGTCGGCGTGCCGATGGGCAGCGGCACGCCATTCCAGGTCGACCCATGATTGGCGACGGACAGGCCTGTATAAAAGGACATGCGCGACGGACCGCAGACCGCGGCTTGGGCGTAGGCGTTCGTGAACCGCACGCCACGCGCCGCCAACGCGTCGATCGTCGGCGTCCGAATCGTCTTGTGCCCGGCGCAGCCGAGATACTCCCAGCGTAGCTGATCGGCCATAATGAAGAGGATATTGCGAACCTTCGCGGCCTTGGGCGCCGGCGCTTGCGTCTCTGTCATACTCATGTAAGTCCGTGGCGGTGTCGCAGCTACACTACGCCGGGCCGCGCCTGCTGCGCCAGCCGCCGAAACGACGAGAAGGGGCCTCGCCCATGTCCGAACTGCGCATGCCCGTCTGGCAATTCGTCCGACTGATGGTCCAGGTCGAGGAAAGCCTGAAGCGAAAAGGCGGCAAACCGAAGAAGAACCATCCGGTGCAGGATATCTATGACGCGTGGGACGATATCTGGCTGGAGTTGGACAAACGCCTGGCCGCGCTGGGCGCCGACGATCCGGACGCTTTTTCCGAGCTGATGATGCGCCAGGATGTCGTCCTGACGGACCTCACCCCGCGTCGCCGCGCCGCCGCCGTTTCCGAACTGCGCAAAGTGATCGCGTCGATGAAAGCCAAACTGAAACAGGAAAAAGATTCGGACCTGCGCGGCGACCTCGAGTTCGAGATCGAGGAGTTGGAAGACCTGATCTACGATATCGAAGACTGAAATCGGCCCGGGATTGCCGCGCGGAGCGGGTCGCCGCGTCTTTTGTGGCTTTCGCGGAGCCGAAGCCGGGCCTAAGCTGCGGATGGAAAACCGGTCGCGGTGACGCGGCTCACAATGACATAAAGTGGCTAAGAGGAGGAAATGATGGGTCGTGTAGCGTTGGTGACAGGAGGGACGCGGGGGATCGGCGCCGCGATCAGCACAGGCTTGAAAGAAGCCGGCTATACCGTCGCCGCGAATTACGGCGGCGACGATGCGACCGCCAACGCCTTCAAAGAGGCGACGGGGATCGCGGTCTATAAATTCGACGTCTCCGATTACGAGGCGGTTCAGGCCGCCGTGGCGCAGATCGAAAGCGACCTGGGGCCGGTCGAGATTGTCGTCAACAACGCCGGCATCACCCGCGACGGCACCATGCATCGGATGAGCCAGGAAAACTGGCAAAAAGTCATCGACACCAATCTCGGCTCCTGTTTCAACACTTGCCGCGCGGTGATCGACGGCATGCGCGAGCGCGGCTTCGGCCGGATCGTGAATATCGGCTCGATCAACGGGCAAGCCGGACAATACGGCCAGGTCAACTACGCCGCCGCTAAGTCCGGCATCCATGGATTCACAAAGGCGCTTGCTCAGGAAGGGGCCGCGAAGGGGATCACCGTCAACGCTATCGCACCGGGTTATATCGACACCGATATGGTGCGCGCGGTGCCGCCAAACGTGTTGGAGAAGATCATCGCGAAAATCCCGGTCGGGCGGCTGGGCCAAGCGTCGGAGATCGCGCGCGGCGTTCTGTTCCTGGTGTCGGACGAGGGCGGCTTCGTCACCGGTTCGACGCTCTCGATCAATGGCGGACAGCACATGTATTGATCAGGCTTGGGGCGGTCGCCCATGGATGGGAAAAAGGCGTCGGCGCGATTCCGCCCGGCGCCTTTTTCTTGAGGACGGAGACGGCATGACGCGCACATATCCGACGCGCCCGATGGCCGGGGTCGGCGTCGTCGTCTTCAAAGAAGACGCGGTGCTGCTGATCCGGCGGGGAAAGCCGCCGAACCGGGGCGCGATCAGCCTGCCCGGCGGGGCCCAGGAACTGGGCGAGACGGTGCGCGAAACCGCGGTGCGCGAAGTCTTGGAAGAGACCGGCGTGACAGCCCAAATTACTGATTTAGTCGACGCAGTGGACGCCATCCGCAAGGACGCGGAAGGCCGGATTCTCTATCACTACACGCTGATCGATTTCGCCGCCGACTGGGTTTCGGGAGAGCCAACGCCCGGATCGGACGCGGATGAAGCCTTCTGGCGCCCGCTGGACCGGCTTGACGAACTGATGCTTTGGGCCGAAACGAAGCGCGTCATCCGCTTAGCGGACGCGATTCGCCGCCGCTAGCGCTGTTTTCCTTTTCCGTGCAAGAAACTTCGCCCATGCCGACCGTCGCCGAGCTCGACGCCGAACCGCAGAAGCAGAAATGGCGCTGGCCCGGCCGCGCGCCGCAAACCTATGTCTTGGCTTTGACGGCGGGCTTGTTCGGACCGGTGGCCCTCTTCGCGCCGGCTCAGACAACGACTCTGTTGGCCCTCGCGGGAGGCCTCTGCCTTGTGCTGAATCCGGTGAGCGGTCTCGGGTTATTTCGCCGACAGGCCTATCTGATCCCGCTGGCCGGCCTTCTCGTGCTGGGCGCGCTCTCCGGCCTATGGGCGGTGGAAGGCGCGGAGGTCGCAAAGCGCCTTGTTCGCATAACCGGCCTCGCCGTCGCAGGCGTCTTGATCATCGCCCATATCCGTGATCTGCCGGAAGAGGATCGTTGGTTGATTGGGAAGATCGCCGTCGCGTCCTGGGTCGTTCTGGCGGTTCTTTTCGCGGTCGAGCGCCTCACCGGCGGGGGACTGAACGCAACGCTGACCGGGAAGACAAACCCAGCCACGCTCAATCGGCCGTCAACATATCTGTTGCTCATGACCTGGATGTCGGCCGGATTGCTTTTTGCGACTGGGCGAAAAACCATGGCGATCCTGGCGATCGCAGCGACCGGCCTGCTATCGCTTGGTCTGCAAGCCCAGGTGACCCCCATCGCCTTCGCCGCCGGCGTCGTCGCCGCCTGTCTCGGCGCGCTGGCGCCGCGGCTGACAGCCTTTGTGATGAGCTTGGCCATCGTCCTGGCGTTCATATTGTTGCCGATCCTCGCGGCCAACGACGCTTTCCTCACGAAAATCGCACCCAGTGTCCGAGACTTTGGAACCAGCGCCGCCCATCGATTGCTGATCTGGAATTTCAGTGCGGACAAGATCGCCGAACGGCCGATCAGCGGATGGGGTCTCGATTCGTCGCGCCGTATTCCAGGCGGCCGGCAGCTCGGCGTCGACCGAGCCGAAGAGATCGGCGCCGATTGGGCTGTGACGCCCAAGTTCCAAGACGGCTTGGAGCGCATGAGGGCGATGTCCTCCCATCCACACTCTCTGGTGCTGCAAACCTGGCTGGAGTTAGGCGCCGTCGGCGCAATACTGATGGCGCTTTTGCTCGGCCGGATCGTCTGGCTCTGCACGACCGGGCCGCCCGGTCTGCGGGCGTGCCGTTTTGGCCTGATCGCCAGCGCCTTGGTCGTCGCCAATATCAGCTATAGCGCCTGGCAGAGCGGTTGGCTTTCCGCGCTCTTTCTCCTCGCTTGTCTCGCCGCAGCGACTCCGACCGCGAAGCCGGGCGCGGGGCGCGGCAAACCGGCTGCGCGTTAAAAATCCATGTCGGACCTCACCGCGACCGCAATCGGCGCGCTGGCGATCGTACTATGGGGTTCGCTAGCGCTGTTCACAGTCTGGACCGAAGGCGTGCCGCCGTTGCAGCTCTTGGCGATGACCTTCGCCATCGCCTTTCTTCTCGCTTGCGGCAAATGGCTGGCGCGCGGCGAGAACGGGTTCGTGTTTCTGCGCCAGTCCCACTTCGTCCTTGGTTTCGGCGTCGCCGGTCTGTTCGGCTATCACTTCTTCTATTTCCTGGCCTTGAAGAACGCGCCGCCGGTGGAGGCGGGGCTGATCGCCTATCTCTGGCCGCTGCTGATCGTCGTTTTCGCCATGGCGCTGCCGGGCGAGGCGTTTGGTTGGCGACCGATCATCGGCGCCCTGATCGGACTCGCCGGCTGCGTGGTTCTGGTAACGGCGGATCAAGGCGCGTCATTCAGCGGCGACTATCTGCTCGGCTATGGCGCGGCGGCCGCTTGCGCGCTGACCTGGTCCAGCTATTCCGTTCTGTCGCGGCGCCTGCGCGCGGTTCCGACGGATACTGTAGGCTGGTATTGCGCCGCCACGGCGGTCTTGGGCGGCGTCGGTCACCTGATTTTCGAAGAGACCGTCATGCCATCGAGCGCCATGGCCTGGATCGCGATCCTGGCGCTGGGGCTCGGTCCGGTCGGCGCGGCCTTTTTCGCCTGGGATATTGGCATGAAACATGGCCATATCGGGGTACTCGGCGCCGCCTCCTATGGCGCCCCGCTGATCTCGACGCTGTTGTTGATCGCGTTTGGCGGCGGGCAGGCCAGTTGGCCCGTCGCCGTCGGCTGCGCGGCGATCGTCGCAGGATCGGTCCTTGCCGCTTGGGGCAAAATCGGCCTTGCCCGATCCCGGCCGGCCGCGCCGCAGCAAGACAGAAATTTAGGAAAGGACGGCGAATGACGCCCGAACTTGTGATCTATGATTTGGACGGGGTGCTGGTTGATAGCGAGTGGCTGGTGGCGGAGGTCTGGTCGACAGAACTCGCGGCCTATGGCGTCGAGATCGCGCCGATAGCGCTGATCGAACGGTTCGCCGGCAAGACCGACACAAGCATGGCCGAGGTGCTGGCGGCGGAGACCGGCGCCGCGCCGGCGCGGGCCATGTTGGAGGCGGTCCACGCCAGCGCCAGCGAAGCGCTCAAAACCAACCTGCAAGCCATCGACGGCGCCGGCGACGCCCTGGCCGCCTCGCCCTTCCTGAAATGCGTGTGCTCAAACTCAGGACCGGACAGGATCCGCGCTTCCTTGACCAAGACCGGCCTGCATCGGCATTTCGAAGAAGAAGCTTTGTTCAGCGGCGTCGAGGCGGCGAATCCGAAACCGCATCCCGATATCCACCTTCAGGCGCTGGCGCAGTTCGGCGTCGGGCCGGGCGCGGCGGTCGTGATTGAGGATAGCGTCACCGGCGTCACTGCGGCGCGCGCCGCAGGCGTTCCCTCGATTGGCTTCCTCGGCGCCAGCCATATCGCCGACGGCCACGGCCAGGCCTTGCTCGAGGCCGGCGCGGCGATGCTGGTCGAGCGTCACGCGGATATGTTACAGGCCATTTGCGCTTTGTAGCCGCGCTTTTTACAGACAGGTGACCCAGATGCCCGAGAGCCCCCATACCGCTCCCCATTTCGACATTAACGGCGACGCGCCAATCCGAACCGATGTCAGCGCCATCGAACGTCAGCAGATCCTGGCGGTGGCTGAGGTCGGCCACGGCGATCCCGACGTAATCGGCCTCTGGTACGGCGAAAGCGACCTGGCGACCCCGCGTTTCATTTGCGATGCGGCGGCGGCGGCGATGCGGTCCGGCGATACTTTTTACTCGGTCAAGCGCGGCGTGCCGGAATTGCGGCGAACGCTGGCCGACTATTGCAGCGCGCTCTACGACCGGCCGATCGACATCGAGCGGATCAGCGCCACCGCTTCCGGCATGAGCGCGATCATCATGTGCCTGCAGCTTCTGGTGAACAAAGGCGATAATGTGATCGTCGTCTCGCCGGTCTGGCCGAACGCACAGTCGGGTGTGCGCATGATGGGCGGCGAGCCGCGCTTTGTGACGCTCGACAGCACGCCGACCGGGTTTCATCTGGACCTGGAAAAAATCTACGCCGCGGTCGACGACCGCACCAAGGCGATCTTCGTCAATTCGCCGAACAACCCGACCGGCTGGGTCATGCCCAGCGCGCAGCAGGCCGAGCTTCTGGATTTCTGCCGCAAAAAGGGCGTCTGGATCATTGCTGACGAGGTCTATGCCCGGATGGTCTATGAAGGCAAAGCGGCGCCGTCATTTCTCGAGCATATGGTTCCGAACGACCCGGTTCTGGTCGTCAACAGCTTCTCAAAAAGCTGGGCCATGACCGGCTGGCGCATTGGCTGGCTGGTCCATCCGCCCTCGATCGGAGACGTCTTGGGCAATGTCGTCGAGTTCAATTACTCCTGCATCCCGCCCTTCCTGCAGAAAGCCGCGATCGTCGCCGTCGACCAGGGCGAGGAATTCATCGCCGAGATGAACGCGCATTGCCGCCTCGGCCGCGATATTCTGGAGCAGCGCCTGCCGGGTATGAACCGGATCAGCGGTTACCAGACGCCGGCCGCCAGTTTCTACGCCTTCTTTAGGATCGATGGCGGCGAGGACACCTTGGCGACGGCGCAAGACATCGTGCGCAAAGCGAAACTGGGGATAGCGCCCGGATCCGCCTTCGGCCCCGGCGCCGAGGGCTGGTATCGCCTGTGCTTCGCCCAATCGCCGGATCGGATCAGCGCGGCCATGGACCGGCTGGAGGCTTATCTGAGCGCGTAATGCGGATCAGCAGGCCGCGTCGATCGCGCGCAAGGCGGCGGTGAAGCCGCTCAGCGAATAGGTGTCTTTTGTCGGCGTGCCGCGTTGGGACACCGCCTGAACGGTCATGCGCGCGCCGCGGCGCATGGCGTTGATCAGACCGTTTTCAGCGACGTCTTGGGCGACGAAAACAGCCTGTCGGCCGTCTTCGCTATAGCCCTCAAACTTTCGTGAGCCGATCGTGATGGTGATCGGCTTCGACGGGTCCACCGTGTAGCCCATCTGAAAACTGACCTCGGCCCGCGTGTTGATGCCGGGTCTGTGCGTCACGAAAGCGTAGATCTCACCGCGCGGGCGGCCCTGTTCCTCATGTTTGGTCGGGCGCGACCACATGTTGCAGACCTTGCCATTCTCGACATAGCTGTGCGCCCGCCAATCGGTGAAGGTGCCGAGCGGCGTGTCGCTCTGAGCCAGGGCGGGCGGACCAAAAAGGCCGATCGCCAGACAAAATGCGGCGAGAAGAAACAGTGGGCGCCGGAAACGATCCAAAAGATTGGCCAGGGTGTCTTGCATCGCTCTCCAATTCCTCGGACATTCACCAAATCGCCCGGCGTCCCGACCGGTTCATCCACGGTGAGACGGACTAGCAATCGTTACGATTAGCGTGATCCGTCCGACATCGCTTCGCGTATTTATCGGCATGGGACATGTGGGCGCAACCATAGTCGCAGACAAGGCGCAAAAGCCGATCGCCGCCGTCGTTGAATCCTTGGCCGCAGCCAAGTGTTTTTCGAACGGCGAGAGCGGACGGAACGCCTTGCCGGAGGCCGTCGCGGTAGACCGCGGGGGTAGAGGTTTGGACGCTATTACGCCCGATGATCACCGCGCCTTGATGGCGCGGATCGCCCATGACCAGGACCGCGCGGCTTTCGCTGCGCTGTTCGGGCATTTTGGACCGCGTGTGAAAGCCTACCTGATGCGCAGCGGCTCGGACATGGAAAGCGCCGAGGAACTGTCACAGGAAGCGTTGATGACCGTGTGGCGCCGGGCCGAGAGTTTCGATCCGAAACAGGCCTCAGTCGCGACTTGGATTTTCACGATCGCGCGGAACAAACGTATTGACGCGTTTCGACGGCTGAACCGTCCGGAGCTGGACCCAGAAGATCCGGCGCTGACGCCGCAGGCGGAACCGGAGCCGGATGAACATCTGGACGAGGTGCAAAAGTCGAAAGCGATACAGGAGGCGGTGAAGACCTTGCCGAAGGAACAGGCCGAAATGCTGCGCATGGCCTTTTTCCAAGACAAGGCGCACAGCCAGATTGCTGAAGAGACGGGCTTGCCGTTGGGAACCGTGAAATCCCGCTTGCGGCTGGCCATTGCGCGGATGCGCAAGCAGTTGAAGGAGTTGGACGAATGACGGCGGTGACAGCGTATGAGATGCGCGGCCAGGAACCGACGCATCACTTGAGTGACGAGTTGCTGATGGATTACGCCTCGGGCGCGCTGGACGAAGCGGGCAGCCTGTTCGTGGCGTCGCACCTGACCCTATGTCCGCATTGCCGGGCGCGGCTTCAGGCCTTGGAAGCGGTCGGCGGCGCGCTTCTGGATGATATCGAGCCGGTCTCGATGGCGGACGGGGCGTTCGACGCGATCATGGCCAAGATTGACGCGGCCGGGTCTGCGAATGAAAACGCTGCGCCGGCGGAAGCGGAACGGGTTGTCGACGGCACGGTTCTGCCGGCCCCGCTGCGGAAATATCTCGGCGTCGATCTGGATGGCGTGCAGTGGCGCAAAAAGGGCGGCGGCGTTGCGGTGGCGCCGGTGCCGGGCATGGGACCCGAGGC
Source organism: Alphaproteobacteria bacterium (assembly GCA_030065235.1). Taxonomy (GTDB): domain Bacteria; phylum Pseudomonadota; class Alphaproteobacteria; order UBA8366; family Aestuariispiraceae; genus JASJDC01. The sequence goes on along the minus strand of JASJDC010000002.1, from coordinate 983,345 downwards.
CAACGCCTTCCTGTTGAAGGTCGAAGCCGGACGCGCCGTGCCTCAGCATTCGCACGGCGGCAACGAGTTCGTCATGGTGCTGAAGGGCGGCTATAGCGACGCCAGCGGCCATTTTGGGCGCGGCGACGTGGAACTGGCCGATGACGATGTCGATCACCAGCCGATCGCCGACGACGGCGAAGAGTGCGTCTGCCTGGCGGTCACCGACGCGCCGCTGCGCTTTACCGGCAAGACCGGCTGGCTGTTGAACATGTTCGTGAAGATGTAAATCACGCGCCTGAGCGCGTGCATATTTCTTGAAGGGCGTCGGACATTTCCGCCGCCCTTTTCTTTTGCCAAAGCCTGAGCGTGGCGGGCGTCAGGTGCGCACCTTGCGTCCGCCTTGGACATGCGGGGCGAGTTCCTCCAGCGGGCCGCCCGGGGACACCGGCCGGTCCGGGTGACGGCCGCGGCTGATCAACCGGTCATACATCACGATCGCGCCCGCGACGCTGACATTGACGCAGAAAGCCGTCGGGATCTGCACCACATGCCGGCAGCGGGCGACCAGCTCCGGCGACAGCGACCCTGCCTCCGGACCGAACACATAAGCGGCGCGTTCCGGATGCCGGAAGCTCGGCAGCGGGACCGCTTCGTCGATCAGTTCGACCCCGACCAGCGCGCAGCCGCGCGGCAGCATCAATGCGTCGACCGACTCGAACTCATAAAGCGGCATGGACTTCGCGCTCTGCGATGTGTCGGACTGTCTGAAAGCCGCCATGTCGAGGGCCGAAGCCACGGTGAACAGAAAGCTCGCGCCGAACGCATGGCCGGTCCGCATCAGCGCCCCCGCGTTGCGGGATTTGGAGATGCTCTCAACGCCGATCCCGAAATAACCGCGCATCGCCTCGCCTCTCTCTGGCAGCCGTTGGGACATCCTTGAACTGACGCGCGCAGCGGCGCAAGGTCGAGCGGCCGGCCTAGGACTTCGACGCCGGAAATGACGATAGATCAAGAGAGCCGCGTCAATGCCCTCAGCCTCCGCCGCCGCACAGACCCTTGCGACCAACCTCGACAGTGATGGTCCGGTCTGCGTCGAGGTGACGCGCGGCGGTATCGTCGAGAGCCGTCACCACGGGTCGGTCGCGGTGGTGGATGTCGAAGGCGGCGTGCGCCTGGCCTGCGGCGACATCAAATCTCCGATCTTCCCACGCTCGGCCATCAAAGGGCTGCAGGCGATCGCCGTGGTCGAAAGCGGCGCCGCGGACGCCGTGAATTTCAGCGACGATGAACTGGCGCTGATCTGCGCCTCGCACAACGGCGAACAGCGGCATGTGAACGCAGCGCTGGGCGTGCTCGCCCGCCAGGGCCTCGGCGAACCGGACCTGGAATGCGGCGCGCATTGGCCGTACTACGAGCCGATGACCCGCGCCATGGCGGCGAAGGGCGTCGAGCCCACGCAACTGCATAACAACTGCTCCGGCAAACACACCGGCATGCTGTCGCTGGCGAAGGCGATCGGCGCCCCGACCAAGGGCTACACTGCCGTCACACACCCCGTACAACAACGGATCATGGGCGTTCTCGAAACAATGACCGGCTATGATTTGTCGGACGCGGTCTGGGATCGGGACGGCTGCTCTGTCCCCAATTGGGCGATACCCTTGGAGAATCTCGCCTATGGCTTCGCGCGCTTCGGGACCGGCGAAGCCTTGTCGCAGGAACGCGCCGAGGCCTGCGCCCGGATTCGCAGCGCCGTTCACGCGGCCCCTTTCATGGTCGCCGGAACCGGCCGCTACTGCACCGAGGTGATGACCATCCTGGGATCCAAGGCGTTCCTGAAGACCGGCGCGGAAGGCGTATTCTGCGCCGCCCTGCCGGAAATGGGATTGGGCGTCGCGCTGAAATGCAGCGACGGGGCCAAGCGCGGCGCGGAGGTCATGATCACGGCGGTCCTCGACGCGTTGGGTGTGATCGACGACGCCGACCGGCCGGCGATGGACGCTTTCCTCACGCCGCCGGTGACCAACTGGAACGGATTCCGGACCGGCGAACTGCGCCCGGCGGCGGGTTTCCCAAGCTTTTGACCGGGCCGTGAAAGCGATCCAGCAAATCGCCCTGAGCGGGCTGGACGGGATCGCCGTCGCCGACATTCCCGCGCCGGCCATAGGCGATCGTCACGTCCTGATCGATGTCGAGGCGGCCGGCGTCAATTTCGCCGATATCCTGATGACCACCGGCGCCTATCAGGCGACGCCGGCGCCGCCCTTCACGCTGGGGCTGGAACTGGCGGGCGTGGTGCGCGCGGTCTCCCCCGATATCGATGGCGTCTTTGTCGGCGATCGGGTCATGGCCGTTGTCGATCACGGCGCCTTCGCCGAGCAAGTCGCAGTCCCCGACGCACGCTGTATGGTGATGCCGCCGGGAATGGGTTTCGAACAAGGCGCCGCCTTCCCGATCGCCTACGGCACGGCGCATCTCGCGCTGACCCATCGCGGTCGGCTGCGCGACGGCGAGGTCCTGCTGGTCCATGGGGCGGCAGGCGGCGTCGGGCTGGCCGCCGTTCAAGTCGGGAAAGCCATGGGGGCCACGGTCATCGCCACGGCCGGCGGTCCTGAGAAACTGGAAATCGCCCTTGGCGCCGGCGCCGATCATGGGATCGACACGCGGACGGAAAGCATCAAGGATCGGGTCCGTGCTTTGACCGGCGGCGCGGATGTGGTCTTCGACCCGGTCGGCGGCGAGACCTTTTTACAGTCCATGCGCTGTGTGAACCCATTGGCGCGCATGCTGGTGATCGGTTTCGCAGGCGGCGACGTTCAGAAAATCCCCGCCAATCTCGCGCTGGTGAAGAATACCGACATATTCGGGGTCTATTGGGGCGCTTATGCGGCGCTCGATCCAACCGTCTTGCGCCAATCGGCCGACGATCTGGGACAGATGTTCGCGGACGGGCTTTTGAAACCGCATATCTCTCATACTCTGCCGCTCGATCGGGCGCGCGACGGGCTGCAACTGCTGAAAGACCGGGCGGCGATGGGCAAAGTGGTTCTGAAGGTGCGGTGATGGCCAGATCGAAGCCCAGCCGCGGCGCGGCCAAGAACAAAAGCGATACCGTTGCGACAGTGAAGGCGCAGTATGAGGACTTGCCCTATCCGGAACGGAACCCGGCGGACGAGAAGAAACGTCTGCTGCTCGGCTCGCCCAGCGGACTGCCGGAAATCGAGCATTATCTCTATGGCGGACGGCTCGACCGGTCGAAGCCATTCCGGGTTTTGGTCGCCGGGGGCGGCGCCGGCGACGCCCTGATCATGCTGGCCCAGCAGCTGGCGGATGCGGGCGTTGCGGCGGATATCCACTATATCGACCTGTCGACCGCCAGCCGCGCCGTCGCCGAGGCGCGCGCCGAGGTCCGAGGCCTTGCCGGGATCACCTTTCATACCGGCTCGCTGCTGGAGATCGAGTCGCTGGGCCTGTTCGACTATATCGATTGCACTGGCGTGCTGCATCACCTGCCGGTCCCGCAGGAAGGCTTCCAGTCCCTAGCGCGGGCGCTGGCGCCGCAGGGCGGGTTGGGCCTGATGGTCTATGGCGCTTTGGGCCGGACGGGCGTTTATGACATGCAGGCGATGCTGCGCGCGATCACGGGCGCGGAGGACGATAGCGGGGCCAAAGTGACGGTCGCGCGGCGCCTGCTCGACGCGAGCCCGCCTACCAACCGGCTCCTGCGCAACCCCTATCTCACCGATCACAAAGAGGGCGGCGACGCGGGGCTCTATGATCTACTGCTGCATTCGACCGACCGCGCCTACCGGGTTCCGGAATTGGCGGCGGAGATCGACCAGGCCGGGCTGCGGCTGGTCAGCTTCGTCGAACCGGCGCGCTACGACCCCGGCTTCTATATCCGAGACAAGGAGCTGTTGACGCGTCTCTCGGCGCTCGATCCGATCGAACGCGCGGGATTCGCAGAATTGCTGGCCGGCAACATGTCGAAACACATCGCCTATTGCGTCCGCGCCGACAACGCCGACGCCGGACCGCCGGAGGGACCGACGGCCGGCGCGGTCCCGGTCCTGAATCTGTCGCCCGATTTCAAGGGCGTCGCCTCGGGGCTCAAGGAATTGCCGATCACCCTCGATGGTCTCACCGTCAAAAACCCGCTGCCGCCGCTGGGGATTGAGATGCTGAAACGCTGTGACGGGCGGCGCAGCCTGGATACGATTCGCCGGGAGATCGGCGGGTTGGACTGGTTTCGCTTCAAGCCGCAATTCGACATGCTCTACAAGCCCTTAAGCGGGCTCAACAAACTGCTGCTGCGGTTTCCGTGACCGTCAACGCGCCATAAGAAACGGCGCGCTGAGGGGTGCAGCGCGCCGTCTGAGGGTTTTGATTTTTCCTGCGAAGAAGCAAGTTTTGGACAAGCAGGATTTATTTAAGCCATCCAAAAGCGCTTATCGGCTTCGACCCGCGCGTCACCCCGGCTGACCCCGATGTCGGACAGCATGCGATCATCCAATTCCGCGAGATGGCGCCGCTGCTCATAACGCTCGATCCAGAGCGCCAAAACGGCTCCTACCGCTTTGAAAAAGCTTGAGAACGTATAGCCGGAGGATACGCGGCCTAAAGTTTCGACAGTCATGACGCCACTCCTTTCACTTGGCTGGTTCCCGGTCATCGTCGCCTGCACAGAATTGATGCAATCGGCGGTTCAACAGGGGTTTTGTTGCTGACAAGGAAATAAATAGAGCCCTTCCGAAATCCTGACAAAGGATATATCCTCATGCTTCGGATAAGGCTTACTTATCCGAAGACTGGAGAGCTCGAGCATGCAACGCCGTCTGCCGCCGCTGAACACACTGCGCGCCTTCGAGGCGGCGGCCCGCCATCTCAGCTTCACCAAGGCGGCGGAGGAAATCTTCGTGACCCAGGCGGCGATCAGCCATCAGATCAAGACGCTGGAGGACGCGCTGGGGGTGAAACTGTTCAAACGCCTCAACCGCTCGCTGCTGCTGACCGAGGAAGGCCAGACCTTTTTGCCGCCGGTGCGCGAGGCGCTGGAGACGCTGCAGCGCGGCGTTTCGAAACTCGCTCGGGTCGAGGCGACGGGCGCGTTGAACGTGACGACCCTGGCGAGTTTTTCATCCGGGTGGCTGGTGCCGCGCCTGTCGCGCTTTCGGCAAAAACACCCGGATATCGACATTCGCCTGATCACCACCGAACGGCTCGTGGATTTCAACCGTGATGATATTGATGTCGCCGTGCGGTTCGGCCAAGGGGGCTACGCCAATCTGGTCAGCGAACGTCTGATTGACGAACAGATTTACCCAGTATGCAGTCCGCGCCTATTACAGGACCCTGACAAGCCCTTGCGCACGCCAGAGGATTTGCGCCATCACACGCTGCTGCATGACGATATGCCAATCGGTTGGCCCGAATGGCTGGCGGCTATCGGCGTTTCGAACATCGACACCGAGCAAGGTCCCTATTTCGACTTGTCCGCCCTGGTGATCCAAGCGGCGGTGGAAGGGCAAGGCGTCGCTCTGGGCCGGGCGACCCTGGCGGCTGGAGCGCTGCAGGCGGGCCTGCTGGTGCGGCCCTTCGAACTGATCATGCCGATCAAGTCTTCCTATTACGTGGTCTGCCCGGAGGAGAATTATGACCGACCGAAGGTCAAGGCGTTCCGAGAATGGCTGTTCGAAGAAGCGGACAAGGACGGGGTGCGGGCCGATGCGGCCGAACCAGACGCGGCGGGCGTCGTCTCGACCGGAGACTCACAAAATGTCCGGATTTGGTGACGAGAAGCGGGCGCGATGAAGGCGGTTGTGATAGACGGTGAGTGGGGCCCTGAGCATATGCGCGTGGTCGAGCGGCCCGATCCGGAACCGAGTGCGGAGGATGTGGTGATCGCGATCGAGGCGGTCTCGATCAATCCGCGCGACCTGATCCTTAGCCGGGGCGGCTATGGCCGGTTCGGCGGGACCCTGCCGCTGGTCCCACTCTGTGACGGGACCGGACGGATCGTCGCGAAGGGCGCTTCCGTCACGGGACTGGAGATCGGCGACCGTGTCTGCCCGACCTACAGCCGGTCCTGGCTCGACGGACCCTATCGGTGGGACTCGTTCGAAGGCGCCCATGGCGGACCGTTGGACGGAACTATGTGCGAACGGACGCAGATTCCGGCCGCCGCGGTGGTGAAAGCCCCGGCGCATCTCACGGCCGAAGAGGCGGCGACTCTGCCCTGTGCGGCGGTCACCGCCTGGAACGCCATCGTGGAACAGGGCGCGACCAGGCCCGGCGACAGAGTGCTGGTCCAAGGCACAGGCGGCGTCGCGCTGTTCGCGCTGCAATTCGCCAAGTCGGCCGGCGCGGAGGTCTTCCTGATCTCGTCCAGCGACGAAAGGCTCGAATTGGGGAAAGGCCTCGGCGCGGATCATGGGATCAACTACCGGGAGACGACGGACTGGCATAAGGCGGTCTTAGCCCTGACCGACGGCGTCGGGGTGGATCACATCGTCGAGGTCGGCGGCGCCGACACACTGGCCAAATCGACCGCCTGCGTGCGGCCGAGCGGCGTGATCAGCCTGATCGGCGTCTTGGGCGGCGCCGAGGCCAGTTTTAATCTCGGCCGCGTTGTGACCCGAAACCTCAGGCTTCAAGGCGTCACCGTCGGCAGCCGCGCCATGTTCGCCCGCATGGTCCGCGCGATGGAGATCAACGCAATCCGGCCGATGCTGGACAAGACCCGCTTTAGCTTCGACGGCCTGCCCGACGCCTTGCGGCGGCTGCCGGAAGGCGGACACACGGGCAAAATCGTCGGCGTCTTCTAAGCGGCGCGCCGAATCGTCGGGTTCAGTCCTTGGAACCGCCGACCCCAAAAGCGCCGGAGACCGAGTTCGGCATATGCGCAAGCGCTTCTTCAAAAACAACACCCAGTATCAGGAATAATGCAAAGAGCAGCGCCGTCATGGCGACGGTCGCGGTCGTAATCTGCAGCATGGTCGTCCCTCTCTCATTCGACCGTCTCTCCATTTCGGTCGATCCTAAGACGGTGACCCCAGATTAAGGCGAAACGGCGCCGGAAAGCGCGCCACAATGCGGAAATGCCGGAAAGAGGTCCCAGGCGCGCGTTAGAGCCGCGCCAGAATGGCGTCAGCGATGGCCGTGGTTCCATCGGCGCCGCCGGATTCGATACTGCGCAGAGCGCCGCTGGCGAAGGCGGACGCAACGGCCGTCTCAATCGCCTTCGCCGCTGTTCGGCAGGCCGGAACGTCCTTTTGAACGCCCAGCCAATCCAGCATCATCGCGGCGCTGAGAATCATGGCGGTGGGATTGGCCTTGCCTTGTCCCGCGATGTCCGGAGCGGTGCCATGGCACGGCTGGAACACCGCCTGGCCGTCGCCGATATCCGCCGAAGGCGCGAAGCCGAGACCGCCGATCAGCCCCGCGGCAAGATCGGACAGAATGTCGCCGAACATATTCTCGGTGACCAGCACGTCATAATCCCAAGGCCGCTTGACGAAAGCCATCGCCACCGCGTCGACATAGCCGTAGTCGCGCTCGATATCGGGATAGGTCTCTGAAACCTCATCGAAAATCTCCCGGAAGAAGGCGGTGGAGCCCAGCACATTCGCCTTGTCGACGCAGGTGACCCGCCCCCGATAGCCGCGCGCTTTCCGGTCCCGCGCCAGACGAAAGCTGAAATGGAACAGTTTCTCGCTGGTCGCCCGCGTGATCTCCATCATGTCGCGGGCGATCGTATCGCCGATCCGTTCAGCCTTATGGCGGCCGACAAACAACCCCTCTGTCGATTCCCGGATGAGCACGAAATCGATCTCGGCGGCGCGCGGGTCGGCCAGGACAGGCGGCACGCCCGCTAAGGCCTTGGCCGGACGCACGCCGGCGTAAAGGCCGAAAATCTCTCGCAAATCGATCTGCGGCGTGATCTCGCGGCCATCGGGATAGCGCACCTCAGGCAGGCCCATCGCCGCCAGCAGGGTCGCGTCGGCCCTGCCGGCGCGCTCGACCGATGCGGCCGGCAAGGCTTCGCCCTTGTCCCGATACAGGCCCGCGCCGGCTTCGAGGACGACGGTTTCCAGCGAAAAACCCCCAATCTTCGCCTCTACGGTCGCCAGGATATCCAGCGCCGGCCGCATGACTTCCGGGCCAATCCCGTCGCCAGCCATGACAGCGATCTCAAACCGGGTCTTATCGGTCGGAACAGGCAAAGGCGGGTCCTTCAATAGCCGCGGTGCGTTGGCGATCGAAACGATAGGATAGCCGGCCCTGTCCGCTTGGCCAATCCGCGGACTCCCGCGAGCAGCTCTCACAACCCCAAAGGCGTCGCCGTCAGGGGCCAACCCAGGGTTGGTTGATGCGCGCGCCCAAAGCGTGGTAGGCCCCAGTTATGCGTTCTTTGATTGTTATTGTGACTCTTCTTGCCGTTTCGCCGTGTGCTGCGGCGAAGAAGGAATCCGATTGGACTGTCGGCGGCGTCCTGTCCGGCGTCGCGCATCCAATCGATGGCGATACGGTATTCATCGAAACGGCGGACGGCGCGATGATCCGCACGCGTCTGTTCGGTCAGAATAGTTTCGAATATGACACGGCGGAAGGCTGGCGCGCCTCGGCGGCGCTGACCGAGTTGGCGGAAGGCCGGCCCGTCTCCTGTCACATCGTCGACCGCAACCGGCCGCGCCGGAAAGGCGGAACCGGGCGTCCGGTCGCGGTCTGCGCTTTAGCAGAGACCGACGGCGGGCGCATCGATCTAGCCGAGGCCATGCTGCGCGCAGGGGAGGCCTCGGCCGCACGCTATTTCTTGTTTAAGACTTATCCCAAGGCCGACCCGACAGTCCTGGAGGGTCTGGCCGCGCGTTATCTCGCCGCCGAGGCGCAGGCGCGCGCCGCCGGTCTCGGCGTCTGGGGCCGGCTTGAGCGCAAGAACCGAGCCGCCGAGCCGCCGCAAACGCTCGTCCCTCTCTGGCTCGCCGCCGGGCTCGCCCTGCTCGCCTTCCCGCTGGGTTTTCTCGGCGCGGCGGCGGGCGGGTCTTGGTCAACGCGGCGCCGTCGGACTGATGCGACGCGTGCGAACGCATGAAGCGCGAGGCGGCCAAAGCCGCCCCGCGCCAGTCGTGCGACACCGACGCCGCGACTACTTAGCAGATTGGTACGCGACGTCCCCGCGATCTTTGCGTCCCAGCTTCAGCGAATGCGCGCCGTCTCCAAGCAGGACTTGCGCGACCCCGGCGGCGACCAGGAACAGTGGGTATTCATATCCGCCGCCTTCCGCAGAGAAGACCCAGCCATTGCCGAGATGGACGAAGGTCGCGCCCAACAGAACCGGCAGCAGCGCCAGACTGACCAGGCGCGTCTGAAAACCGACGATCAGCAACAGGCCTCCGATCAGTTCGGCCGCCACGGTCGGATAGGCGAACCAGCCCGGGAACCCGACCGCATCGAAGAACTGAACCGTGCCGGGCAGGGTGAAGACCGCGATTTTCAGGTAGGCGTGCGCCACGAACATGACGCCGAGCGAGACGCGCAACACAAGCGCGGCATAAGCGGCGCCGGATTGATCGAGCCAGACGGTGTTGGAAAAGCGGGACATGATGAGACCTCCTTGTTGGCGATGATGCGGCGCCGGCCGGGTGTGCTTCCGCGGCGCCGCGTCCATGCAAAGAACTCTATATCTGTGCGATTCATATCAAAATTCTTGAAAAAAGAAAACTAATTGTGCATTTTTGCACAGTTGAATCAGTGAGTGGGGATCGAATGGATTGGGACGCGCTGCGCTTTTTCCTGCGGGTCGCGCGCGATGGCGGTCTGTCGCCCGCCGCACGGACGCTGGGAGTCAATCATGCGACGGTGCTCCGGCGCATTCGGGCGCTAGAGGCCGAACTCGGCGTTCGCCTGTTTGACAAGAGCGTCGGCGGCTACACGCTGACCCCGGCCGGCGAATCGATCACCGACAATATCGCGCGGATGGAGCAAGAGGCGGACGCCGCGATCCTGCGCATCCAAGGCCTGGACCTGCAATTGCGCGGCGAGGTGCGGATCACCACAGTCGATACCCTGGCGGACCGTCTGCTGGCGCCCGCCCTGCCCGGCTTTAGGGCTGACTATCCCGGCCTGCGCCTGCAGATCGCCACCCTCGACGCCCAGGCCAACCTGTCGCGCCGAGAAGCGGACGTGGCCCTGCGCCCTTCGAACGATCCGGGCGACACGATGGTCGGCCGTCGCGCCGGACGGATGCGGTTCAAGGTCTATGGCCCGCCGGCGCTGATCGAGGGGGTCGAGGATTGGCGGCTCGGACCGCATCTCCGGGGGGCCGACCGGCTGGCCAATCTGGCGGCTGATCGCTGGTTCTCCAAAGAGATCGCCGGGGCCGACAAAGAGGATTCGCAACCGGCGCCCGTGATTGAGGCGACCTCGTTTCTGACAATGGCCGAGATCTGCGCCGCCGGCGCCGGCTTCGCCTGTCTGCCCGCCTTTATCGGCGATCCTGATCCGCGCCTCGCCGCCGTCGCCACGGCGCCCGAGACGGTCGGAACCGACCTATGGGTCCTGACCCACCGGGAAATCCGCAGAGCCGCCCGCATCAAAGCGGTGACGGGCTGGCTGACCAAGGTCGTATCGGACGCGCCGCTATAGCGCGCCGCGAACCAGCGTGACCAAGACGGAAAGCGAGAAAGAGAACCCGCGCCCTTATCTTCCGTGGCAGTGCTTGTATTTCTTGCCGCTGCCGCAGGGACAGAGGGCGTTGCGGGGGACCTTGCCCCAGGTGGACGGGTCGTCCGGATGCAGCCAACGGCTGAGCCCGTCATGGAAGACGAAGCCGGGCGGCGCCGTCTCGGCCGTGATCTGTTGTGCGGGACGAGCGGCGCGCGCGGCCGTGGCGGGCGCGTCGTCGGTGCTGGGACCGGAACTGGACCCGGCGCCGGGACCGGAGGTTTGCAAGTCGGCTTCGTTCGGGCCGTGCGGCTGCAGCGCCTCGCGCGGCGCATCCATGCGCAACTCGACATGGGACAGGACCTGAGTCACGGTCGAACGCAGGCCGGACAGCATCCCCTCGAACAGTTCGAACGCCTCGGACTTATACTCGTTCAGCGGATCCCGTTGGCCATAGGCGCGCAGGCCGATGCCCTGGCGCAGATGATCGAGATTCAGCAAATGCTCTTTCCAGGCATTATCGAGCAGCTGCAGCAGCAGGCCGCGTTCGGCCAGGCGCATCATCTCCGGCCCTGAATCGACCGACTTCTTAGCCATCTTCGAATCGACCGCCTCGCGGATCCGTTCGCGCACTTCCTGATCGGCGATGCCTTCCTCCTGGGCCCAGTCCTGGACCGGCAGATCGAGACCGAAGATCCGTAGCGTCTCTTCATGCAGCGTGTCCATCGACCATTGATCGGGCAGTGCGTTCGCCGGCATCGCCTGATCGACCATTTCGTCGATCACCTCATGCCGCATATCCAGCACCGTCTCGTGCACATCCTCGGCGCGCATCAGGTCCTTGCGCTGCTCGAACACGACCTTGCGCTGATCGTTCATCACATCATCATATTTCAGGAGCTGCTTGCGGATTTCGAAGTTGCGCGCCTCGACCTTCTCCTGCGCCTTCGCCAAGGCTTTGTTCACCCAGGGATGGATGATCGCCTCGCCTTCCTCCAGACCCAGCTTGCGGAGCATGGTGTCCATGCGCTCCGACCCGAAGATGCGCATCAGGTCATCTTCCAGGCTGACATAGAATTTCGACTCGCCGGGATCGCCCTGCCGGCCGGACCGTCCGCGCAACTGATTGTCGATCCGCCGGCTTTCGTGACGCTCGGTGCCGAGCACGAATAGGCCGCCGGATTGCAGCACGACGCTCTTCTTAGTCTCGATATCGGCGGTGATATCCGCGACTTTCTTGTCCAAGGCGGCCCCGTCCAACCCATCGGTCTCGCGCTCGATGCGCATTTCCAAGTTGCCGCCGAGCTGAATATCGGTGCCGCGACCGGCCATATTGGTGGCGATCGTCACCGCGCCCGGCACGCCGGCGTCGGCGATGATATGCGCCTCTTTCTCGTGCTGCCGGGCGTTCAGGATATTGTGCTTGATCCCGGCCTTCTTGAGCTGCTCGGAGATCTGTTCCGAGCGTTCGATCGAGATCGTGCCGACCAGCACCGGCTGGTTCTTGGCGACACAGTCCTTGATCTGTTCGATCGCCGCCGCATCCTTTTCGCGCCGGGTGCGATAGACCTCGTCATCATTATCGATCCGGACCATGTCGCGGTTGGTCGGAATCTCGACCACCTCAAGCCCATAAATCTCCTCGAACTCTCCGGCCTCAGTCATCGCGGTTCCGGTCATGCCGGCCAGCTTGTCATAAAGACGGAACAAGTTCTGGAAGGTGATCGAGGCGACGGTCTGGTTTTCCTGCTGGATATCGACGCCTTCTTTGGCCTCCAGCGCCTGATGCAGGCCCTCGGAATAGCGCCGTCCTTCCTGCAGCCGGCCGGTGAATTCGTCGACGATGACGATGCGGCCGTCCTTCACGACATAATCGACATCCTTAGTGAACAGCTTGTGCGCCCGCAGGGCGTTGTTCGTGTGATGCACCAGGCCGACATTCTGGATGTCATACAGGCCGCCCTCGGTCAGCACGCCTTCTTGGCGCAGCAGCTCCTCAACCGTTTCCTGGCCCTGCTCGGTCAGGGTGACGGCGCGCGCCTTCTCGTCCTTCTCGAAATCCTCTTCGACCAGATGCGGGATGATTTTGTCGACCGCGCCATACATGTCCGACGAGGATTCAGTCGGGCCGGAGATGATCAGCGGCGTCCGCGCCTCGTCGATCAGGATCGAATCCACTTCGTCGACGATGGCGAAATTGGGTTCGCGCTGAGCCATCTCCTCAAGGCGGAATTTCAGATTGTCGCGCAGATAGTCGAAGCCGAGCTCATTGTTGGTGGCGTAGGTAATGTCGCAGGCGTACTGCGCCCGGCGCGTCTGGTCGGGCATCTGCGGCACGACGACGCCGACGGTGAGGCCCAAAAACTCATAGATCTTGCCCATCCAGGCGGCGTCGCGGCGGGCCAGATAATCGTTCACGGTGACGACATGTACGCCCTTGCCGTCCAGCGCGTTGAGATAAACAGGCAGGGTTGCGACCAGCGTCTTGCCCTCGCCCGTCTTCATCTCGCTGATCTTGCCGGCATGCAGCACCATGCCGCCGATCAGCTGCACATCGAAATGCCGCATGCCGAGGACGCGTTTAGAGGCCTCACGGACCGTTGCGAAGGCTTCCTCCAGAATGCTGTCGAGGGACTCCCCGTCAGCCAAACGCGCGCGGAACGCGTCTGTCTTGGCCTGAATCTCCTCATCGGTTAGCGCCTCGAATTCATCCTCGAGCGCGTTGATCGCATCGACCCGCCTCTGCAGACCCGCGACCGTGCGATCGTTCACAGAACCGAAGACGCGCTTAATGAGTCCGCCTAGCATGTATCAGCCTTTGGGTTGAGGAACCGGGTGCGCACGGGGCTTGATCCCGTCGCGCCTTCCGATAAAGCGCGTTTCCTGGGCGGGCGCGCCGAAAAATCTGGTCTGAGATAAGGACCAGCCCCAGGCAAGTCAACGGCGGCTTTGGCCGGGGCCAGGCGACCGATTGCATCTCCAGGGCCAAGACGCCGCGACCCGAACGGCGCGGCGCTGGACGGCGGGCTGCATATGTAGTAGTTTTGTATCATGCACAGGGTGCCTTGAGGCGCAGAAAGCGTCACTTGCGAGGTCCTTCGATCGGAGAAACCGGTCGGTGTGCGCCGGGCCGGACGTATGAGGAGCGTCAAGAATGGCGAAGCCCGGAAGGCGGCGAGTTGAGAGGCGCCGTCTATAGCCATTGGCCTGCAGAAGGAGGCTTCGATGGTCGAGACCAGCGAGGGGATTGGCGCGTCCGCGTTTGTGCGGCGCCCGGAACGCGCCGCAACAGAACGCACGACCGCAGCGCGGGACTCCGAGATCAGCGCGCAGGGGCCCGCAAACGGTCCATCCATTACATCGGATATTGGTCGATCCGCGGCGCTCGGACGGGAAGCCGCACGCGCTGTCACCGAGCAGGTCACCCTAACCCCAGGCGCGCAGCGGGCGCTGGAGGCGTCGACCCTCACCCTGGCCGGCGCACGGCGCTTCAATGACCTAACGGCGGACCTTGACCGGGCGCGCGGCGGCCCAACCGATCGGATCGCCCGGTTTTCAGTCGATCTTGCGCGTATATTCGGGGCCGATGACGCCAACGCGACCGCGCTTGCGGCGCGCATTGGCGAGAAGGCGGGCGAGATTAACAGCCGTTTCGCCGATTTGACCCGCCAGGCCGAGAGGATCGGATTCGTGTTCAACGAACTGAGCTTTTCGGTGCGCATCGATACGGCGACCGTCAGTTTCGCGGAGCGCAATCGCGCCACCACGATCCGGCTTGAAGAGGTGAGCCTGTCGCTCGGGGTCGGTCAGACCTTGCAGCCATGGGTCGATCCGGTTCGGGCGGCGATTGCGCAAGACCCGTTCGACCTGGACCCAGGGTCGTTTCGCTTTGCACCGCCGCCGGCGAAGACGACCGCCGAAGTGGCCGAAGAGCTGCGACGGATTTTCGGCGAGACCCGGATCAGCGTGGCTGAAAAGGCGGCGCGCGCCGAGATCTTCTTTGGCGAAACGATCTTTGTCAGCCCCGCCGGATCGGCCGCCGCACAGACAGCGGCGACCCAAACCGACGCACGGCCCGAAACAAGCGGGTCAGAATCAAGCGGGCGCGAGAACCGGGACGACCCGGCGCCGCTTCGCGCCAGTCTGCGGTTGGATTTGACCGCGTAGACTCTCGAAAGAAAGCGGGCGCACGGCCGGAGCGCGGCGCGCTAACCCTTCCCGGTTGCCGGGGCAGTCGGGCTGTGGTTCTGTCTGCGCCCAGTCCCATCGACCCGCCGACGGAGCCCGCCATGCCCTCCACCCAGTCCACGCACGCGAGCCTGAGCGACGTCTGGCGCATCGGCGCGCTTTTCCTCGCAATGATCGCGGCGACGGCCCTTTCGACACCCGCCGCAGCGCAAGGCGCCGAAGACACGGTTGCGGCGATTGTCGAAGGCGAGGAACTTTATGTGCGCGATGTTCGCGGCGCCTTCCGCTCCCTGCCGCCGCGCGCGCAGCAAGCGGGGTTTGAGCAGGTCTATCCCCAACTGCTGGAGTTGCTGATCCAACAGATGGTGTTGACGAATCGCGGCCTGGAAGCCGGGCTCGACCAGACTGAAGAAGCTAAGTCGCGTCTTGAAATCGCTAAGAAACGCATCGTCTATGATATGTATCTGCGCGAGCAGGTGCGCAGCCGCGTGACCGAGACGCAATTGCGCGGGGCCTATGACGATTGGCTAACCCGCAATCCGCCGCAGGAGCAGGTCCGCGCCAGCCACATCCTTCTCGAAACCGAAGAGGACGCCCGCAAGGTCATCGCCTTGATCGGTCAGGGCCGCGATTTCGCCGGACTGGCCCAGGAGTTTTCGACCGGGCCGAGTGGACCGCGCGGCGGCGATCTCGGCTATTTCGCGCGCGGTCAGATGGTGCCGGCCTTCGCGGACGCCGCTTTCGGGCTGCAGCCCAATCAATACACCGCCGATCCGATCCAGACCGAGTTCGGCTGGCATGTGATCTATGTGGTGGACAAACGTACGACCAGCGCGCGCAGTTTCGAAGAAATGCGGCCGCTGTTGATGCGGCAGGCCGAAGAGGGATTGGCGGAACCGGTCTCCGCCGAGATCGCGGCCACCGCCACGGTCGAGCGGTTCGATCTGAACGGCCAGCCGATCGCCGGGCCGGCGCAATAGGCGCCGCGGCGCCCAAGGACGGACGATGGCCGGATCGCTCCCCAGATCGCCCTTGGCGCCCGCGCGCTTCCCCGATCTGCCGTCGGTGCCGGGCCTTCGGCTCGCCAGCGCCGCCGCCGGGGTGAAATACCGGGGGCGGCCCGACATCCTATTGGCGGAACTGCCCAAAGGCGCCCAGGTCGCGGGCGTTTTCACCCAATCCAAGACGCGCTCTTCCTGTATCGACTGGTGCCGGTCGGTCCTGAGCAAGGGCAAGCCGCGCGGCCTGATCGTCACGGCCGGCAACTCCAACGCCTTCACCGGCGCGGCCGGCCAGGCCGGGACCGAAATCATGGCCCGCACGGCCGCCGACATTCTCGGCTGCAAACCGGCGCAAATGCTGGTCGCGGCGACTGGCGTGATCGGCGAGAAGCTGCCCGACGCACGCATCGTTCGGGCCGCCCCGACGCTGCGCGGCGCCCTGACCGACGGCGGCTGGTCCTCCGCCGCGCAGGCGATCATGACCACCGACACGTTCCCGAAAGGCGCAACGGCGACGGCCGAGCTGAACGGCGAGACCGTGACCATCGTCGGGATCGCCAAAGGATCGGGCATGATCGCGCCGGACATGGCGACAATGCTCAGTTTCGTCTTCACCGATGCGGCGATCCCGCAATCGATCCTCCAGACGCTGCTTCAGAAAGGCGCCGATAAGAGTTTCAACGCGATCACGGTCGATGGGGACACCTCGACCAGCGATACGTTGCTGCTCGCCGCCACCGGCATGGCCGGCAACAAACCGCCGAAATCATTTTCGGATAAGGCGCTGAAGGATTTCACCCGCGCGCTGAACACGGTCCTGGTCGATCTGGCGCAGCAGGTCGTGCGCGACGGCGAGGGCGCATCGAAATTCATCACCATCGACGTGACCGGCGCGACATCGGCGAAATCCGCGCGCCGCATTGGGCTCGCCATCGCCAATTCGCCACTGGTCAAAACGGCGATCGCCGGCGGCGACGCCAATTGGGGCCGGGTGGTGATGGCGGTCGGCAAATCCGGCGAACCGGCCGATCGCGACCTTCTGTCGATCGCCATGGGCGGCGTCACCATCGCCGAGAAAGGCGAAGGCGTCGAAGGCTATGACGAAGAACCGGTCGCCGCGCATCTGGAAGGCGACTCCGTCCTGATCCAGGTCGATATCGGGCTCGGCAAAGGTGCAGCTCGAATCTGGACCTGCGACCTGACCCACGGCTATATCGCCATCAACGCTGATTACCGAAGTTGAGTGATGAAACGCCTTCAGCCAGGACGGCAAGCTCGATCCCGGGTCTCGGTCTGACCGGGAGACAGCTTACTTTGCGCCAGTATTCCCAGGGAGGCGTGCGCCATGGATAGCGGGTGCTGGCAAGCAGGGGCGCGCGATCCGGACGCCGCCGCTGGACCCATCGTCCTGGTCGCGGCGGCGGCGCTGGTCGATTCCGACGGCCGCGTGCTGATCGCCAAACGGCCGGAAGGGAAAAAGATGGCGGGCCTTTGGGAATTCCCTGGCGGCAAAGTCGATCCGGGCGAGACGCCGGAGCATGCGCTGATCCGCGAGCTGCGAGAGGAGTTGGGCGTAGACACCCGGCAAAGCTGCCTGGCGCCGATCGCCTTCGCCAGCCACGCCTATGAGGATTTTCATCTGCTGATGCCGCTCTACGCCTGCCGGATTTGGCAGGGCGATCCGGTCGGCCAAGAGGGCCAGGAACTCGCCTGGGTGCGGCCTGTCCGGCTGCGCGACTATCCGATGCCGCCCGCGGATTTGCCGCTGATCCCGATCCTGCGCGACCTTCTTTAACCCCCGCCCTCAGGGCTCGGCAGGGGCGATCCGGCGCCGTGTTTGATCGTGTGATAGGCGATCGACAGCGCCGTCACCCCAACGGCGATCCCGATATAGGCGACGATCAAAGACACCAGCTGATAGAGCAGAACGCCGGTCAGGGTCGTCTCTAACCCGCCGGCGATCAGCGCTTGCGACATCAGGCCATCCAGCAGACCGCCGGCCAGCGAGATCGGGATCGACGGCGCAATCAGGATGAAGAACATCTTCGCGCCGGCGCCACGCGTCATCGCCCAACTGTCCGCAAATCGAAGCTTCTCGCCGACCGCCGCCGCCGGCAGGCAAAGCGATAGCCGCCCAAACACCACCAATGACGTGATGACGCCCAGCACGGTGGCTGCGATCACACTGGCGTTGACGGCATCGCTTCCGGCCAGAAAGAGACCGCCGAACAGGCTGACCAGAATCACTGGCGGGACGCCCGCGAGCGCGGATAGCAGGGCGGCGCCGAATAGGCGGATCAGGAAGCGAGTCTTGCGGCCGTCCCAACGCAGGGATGAGCCGATGGTCATGGCTTCGTCCGGCGCCAGATAACGGCGATGCCAAGCGACGGCGAACATGGCGTAAAGCGCCACCAGCAACACAATCTGGATCACGACCCACGCCGATACAGCGATCATGAAACCGGCGTCCGGCGCCGCGGGCGGCGCGACAGCGAACTGCAAGGCGGCGAACAAGGATAGGATCACCGTCGGCGCCGCCGCCGTTCGGATCATCGTCCGTCGGTCGGCCCAGACGAAGCGATAGGCGGCCAAAGTGGTTCGAAACGGATTGAGGGACTGCACCGACACGTTCGATCTCCGAGTTCGTCGCGTTGTGGGAACCGCGTCAGCGTCCCGCCTTCTCCCCGGCCGAGATTTCCTCCGCATCCAGGAAATCGGCCAGCCGCGTTGTCGCCGCGCCCGGTCGCAGAGGCTGCTGTTGCGATTGGTGCGGTTTCCATCCATGCCAATAGAGAATTTCGAAGTCGGCGCCAATGCGGCCGTCGGGTTTGGCATGCCGGGTCTGATAGAGCTCGGCGGCGCGCAAAAAAACCTGGCGTGCGGTTGGCGCCCGGGCGCGCTCGACCACCGCATTCGCTTCACCCATCGCCCGCAGCTCGGCCATCAGGGCCAGGGCGTTCTCGTAGGTGACGGTGATGACCTCCGAATCGACAACCGGCAGCGCATAGCCCGCGCGCTGCATCAAGGCGCCCAGATCGCGCAGATCGGCGAAGGGCGAGACTCGCGGCCCGGCTCCACCGCTGACCTCGATTTCGGCTTCCATCAGACAGGCGCGCAGCTCGGCCAGGGTTGCGCCGCCCAGCATCGCGCCCAAGAACAGGCCATCCGGCTTCAAGCTGCGATTCACCTGGACCAGCGCACCCGGCAAATCGTTCACCCAATGCAGCGACAAACAGCTCAAGGCCAGATCGAAACTGTTATCGGCGAAGGGCAGCGCCTCTTCATCCGCCGCCAAAGAGAGTGTTGGGAGCGGCGCCGCGCCGGACTGGTCGGCCGCGCGCGCCATCGCCGGCGACAGGTCGCATTGAACCAGTGTTTCGACGCCGCCCCGGCCCTGAAGCGCTGCGCCGATCTGACCCGTGTGACAGCCGAGATCGAGCGCGACAGGAAATCGCCGGGCCACATCCGCCACCCGGTCCGCGAGCCGATCGGCGACTTCCCGCACCAGAAAATCGACCGCGCAGAACCCGGCCGCGCGCCGGTCGCGCCGTCGACGGACAAGATCACGGTCAAAGACGGTGGGCGACGAAGACATGCGGCCGGTTATAGGGATCGCACCGGGCTGTGAAAACCGCCCCCGGGGTTGCGCGCATCCCGCCTCCCGGTGTTTGCTCGACAGTGTGAGGCAAGTCGGGGCGGGGAGCCGAATGGCGGAGGCGACGGTTCAGGAGATCAGGCGGGCGCTGCTCGATGGCGAAGAACTGGCCCTGATCGATACGCGGGAGGAAGGCGTCTTCGGCGCCGATCACATCCTGCGCGCCGTCAATATCCCGCTCTCGCGTTTTGAACTGGATTTCCGACGGCTGGTTCCGCGCCCCAGCGTCCGTCTGATCCTGGTCGATGACGACGCCGAGCGCGTCGCGCGGGCGGCCGATCTGGCCAAAGGCTATGGCTTTCGCGATATCACAACCATCGCTGATATCGCCGCGCAATGGCGCGCCGCCGGCTATGAGAGTTTCAGCGGCCTGAATGTGCCTTCCAAGGTCTTCGGAGAATTTATCGAGCATCGCTACGACACGCCGCGGATCGATGCTGAAGAGTTGCAGGCGCGAATGGATCGCGGCGAGGATATTATCGTACTGGACAGCCGGCCGATGGACGAATTCCAGGCGATGAACATCCCGACCGCCCTGGACGCGCCGGGCGGCGAGCTGGTCTATCGCGCCAAGCAGGCGGTCCCCAGCGACGAGACCTTGGTCGTGGTGAATTGCGCCGGCCGCACACGGTCGATCATCGGCTGCCAGTCCCTGATCAACGCCGGCCTGCCGAACCAGGTGATGGCGCTCAAGAACGGTACGATGGGCTGGAAACTGGCCGGGCTGAGCCTGGAGCATGGCGCGACTCGAGCAGCGCCGGCGCCGGGCCCTGAAGCCGCCGCATGGGCGCGCGACGCGGCTACGCGAGTCTCGGTCCGTTTCGGCGTGCAAACCGCCGATTGGGCGCAGGTCGCGGCCTGGATCGATGAGGCGGACCGGACCACCTTCTTGCTCGATGTGCGCAGCGCCGAGGAATTCGAAGCGGATCGACTGGCCGGCGCCAGCCACGCGCCGGGCGGGCAGTTGGTGCAGGCGACCGACCGCTATGTCGGGGTCCAGAACGCGCGTATTGTGCTCGCCGATAGTGACGAGACTCGCGCGCGCATGACGGCGAGCTGGCTGGTGCAGTTGGGTTGGCCCGACGTGTTCGTTCTGAAAGGCGGAATCGGCGCGGCGCCCGCGTCGGCCCGAACCTCCGGCCCGCCTGGAGAGGACGCGCCAGAGACCAAAGCCGAGACGATCTCAGCGGCGGCGGTGAAGTCTCTGGCGGCCCCGCTGATCCTGGATTGCTCGGGCAGCGTCCGGCATCGTAAAGGCCATATTCCCGGCGCGCTTTGGCTTTTGCGCAGCCGTATCCACTGGAATGCTCTTGGGAAACACGCGATTGGCAAGACGCTTGTGGTGACGGGCGACGATGCGGGCCTCTGCGCTTTGCTGGCCGCGGATATCCAAACCGAGCTCGGCGCGTCGGTCTCCGTTCTGGAGGGCGGCGCCGAGACGTGGGTCGCCGCCGGCGGCGCGTTGGAGACGGGTCTCGAGCCGGTCCTGTCGCCGGTCGAGGACGCCTATTACCGGCCCTATGACCGCGACCATGGGGTCGAGCAGGCCATGCAGGCCTATCTCGATTGGGAGATCGCGCTGGTCGATCAGTTGGCGCGCGACGGCACGTTGCGCTTCCCCGATTTCGACCAGGCTTGATCCGATGGCTGTCGAAGACGCCCCCTTAGCCTCGAACGCAGCGCCGCCCCAAAAAGCCGAGGCGCGGGAACCGGGCGCCGCGACGCGCCGGTTGGCTGTCCCGGGCCTCCGGGAGACGCTGCGCACTGGGCTGCGCGGGGTCCTGGATTTAGCGCTGCCGCCGCGCTGTCCGGCCAGCGGGGTGGTGGTGGCGCGGCCCGGCGGACTGGCGCCGGCGGCCTGGGACGCGATCCGGTTTCTCGGCGGACCCTGTTGCAATAGCTGTGGCCTGCCCTTCGAAGCGCCGCTGCCGGAGGAGACCCGCTGCGCCGCCTGTGACGCCCGTTCCCCGCAGTATGACCGGGTGCGCGCAGCGCTGGCTTATGACGAGGCCAGCCGGTCGCTGTTGCTGCATTTCAAGCATGGCGACCGAACCGACCTGGCGCCGGTCTTCGCCCGCTGGATGGCGCGGGCCGGAGCCGAGATCCTCGATCAGGCGGACCAACTGATCCCGGTGCCGCTGCACCGCGCCCGGCTCTGGCGGCGGCGCTATAATCAGGCGGCGCTGTTGGCGCGGGAGCTCGGCGTCGTCAGCGGCGTCGTGACCGATCCGACGCTGTTGAGGCGCGACCGCGCGACGCCGTCGCAAGGGCGGCTGTCGCCGCTGGCGCGCCAGCGCAATGTGCGCGGCGCATTTAAGGCGCCGGACTCTCTGAAAGGGTCGGTGAAGGGCCGGCGCCTGGTCCTGATCGACGATGTTTTTACGACCGGCGCGACTCTCGATGAATGCGCGCGGGTGCTGAAACGCGCCGGCGCGGCGCAGGTCGATGCTTTGTGCCTGGCGCGCGTATTGCGGGCCCGATTCTAATGGGTCGGGTGCGTCACCCCGCCGCGCATTCCCGTGAGACTGGTCTCTCGCGACAGACTGTTTTCTGTCAATATTGCTGGGAAGTTGATAAATTTGTGACAAAAAGCTGGTTGAAGCGGCGGGTCTGGCGCTCGATATAGGGTCGGTTGGTCGGTGAAGGCCGCGGTTGGGCGGCCCTTGGAGGAAATGAGACGATGGCGACGGTTGAGATCTATACGCGCCCGATGTGCGGATTCTGCTATCAGGCGAAGAAGCTGCTCGACAAAAAAGGCGTGGCCTATTCGGAATACAATATTTGGGCGGAAGACGGGCGCAAAGATGAGATGCTCGCACGCTCGAACGGCGGCCGCACCGTACCGCAGATTTTCATCAATGAAGAACATATCGGCGGGGCGACGGATCTGATGGCGCTCGAACAAGCCGGAAACCTGGACGCCAAACTGGCTTCCAACCAAGCCGCCTGATGACCGCGCTTTCGGTCGCCTGCATCCAGACGACCTCGACAACCAGCATCGCGCGCAACATCGCGCTGACGACCCCGATGATCGAAGACGCGGCCCGATCGGGCGCGTCGCTGATTTGCCTGCCGGAGGTCGTCAATCTCGTTCAAGGCGAACGGGAGATGCGGTTGGCGGAAGCCCACCCGGAAGAGACGGAACCTGCGCTCGCCGCCTATCGCGAACAGGCGGCGCGCCTGGGGGTTTGGATCCATGTCGGCTCTCTCGTGATCCGCCAGCCCGGCCAGGAGAAGTTCCTCAATCGCGGCTTCCTGATCGATCCGACCGGGGCCGTTATGGCCCGATACGACAAGATCCATATGTTCGACGTCGACCTGAAAGGCGGCGAGCGCTATCGCGAATCCAGCGCTTTCCAGCCGGGCGATCGGGCGGTGGTGGCGCAGACGCCCTGGGGGGCTTATGGCATGGCGATCTGCTATGACATGCGTTTCCCGCATCTGTTCCGCGCCCAGGCCGAGGCGGGCGCGCGAATCCTTACCGCGCCGTCCTGCTTCACCCGCCCCACCGGCCAGGCGCATTGGCATGCGCTGCTGCGGGCGCGCGCCATCGAGAATGGCTGCTTTATGATCGCGGCGGCGCAATGCGGCGTGCATGAGGACGGCCGCAAGACCTATGGCCATTCCCTGATCGTCGATCCTTGGGGCGAAGTGCTCGCCGATGGCGGCGACGCGCCGGGGGTCGTCGTCGCCGAGCTTGACCTCGACCGCGTCGATGAGGTGCGCGGCATGGTGCCCAGCCTGGCGAATAGCCGCCCCTTCGCCGCGCCGGAGATTGTGACCGACACCAAGGCGGCGGAGTAGGACTCAGGCCACGTTCGGGCGGCGCGCCAAGACCCGCTGGATCTTGGCTGGTTTCGGGTCGTCGACGAAGCCGTGAAAAGCGTCCTCGACGATAAGGTCGGGCGCGCAGGCCTCGGCTAATTCATCCTCCTGCAGCAAATAGTCAGGGTTCGTCGGCCGGCCGTAGGCTTCGTTGCCGCGGGCGAAGGTCTGATAGAGCAACGCGCCGCCCGGCGCGACGCTCGCGACGATTCGAGGCAAGAGGGGCCGCCAGAGGTAGTTCGCCACCACCACACGATCGAAGTGGCGGCCTTCGAGCGGCCAGGGCCTGGATTCGAGATCGGCCTTGATCAGGGTCGCGTGCGGCCGGTCGCGCAAATCCGCAACTCCGTCCAGCTTGATATCGACGAATGTAACGGCGCAGCCGCGTTCCAGATAGGCCCGGCCGTGGCGTCCGCCGCCGCAGGCCAAGTCCAGCACTGACGCGCCCGCCGGAGCCGTCTCGGCGTCGCGCACGATCCACGCCAATGGTTTACTGGATACGGGTGCGGCCAATGGCCCAACCTGTTTCGGGTCTGTCATCACCTCGTCATCCTTGCGTTTTGGCCACTTCCGACCATTTATGACACAAACCTAGCCAATGTATCTCCGCAATCCGCGATTAGGAGCCGGGCGCGAAAACGGAAGCGACGCGATGATCTCGTTCAATCTTTACTGTTCCAAAGATCATGAGTTCGAAGGCTGGTTCCAGAGCAGCGCCGCCTTTGACGAGCAGGTGGCCAGCAAAACGCTCGCCTGCCCGATCTGCGGCGACAAGAAAATCTCCAAAGCGCTTAGCGCGCCGATGGTCGCGTCCAGCAAAGCGCGCGACGCCGCCCGAGCGGAGAAATCCCTGTCCGACGCCAAACAGATGAAACAGGCGCTGACCCTGATGCGGCAAAAAGTGAAGGATAATTGCGAGAATGTCGGCGAGCGCTTCGCTGAAGAAGCCCGCAAGATCCATTATGGCGAAGCCGAGGAACGCGGGATTTACGGGCGAGCGAGTTCCGAAGAGGCCAAGGACCTGGTCGAAGAAGGGATCGACGTGAACGCCATCCCTTGGATGGCCGAAGAGGTCGAGCACTGACCCCCGACCGGCCGGCGACCCCCGCTTAGGCCGCCGCGAACACGCCCATATAATTCACCCCAAGATCGCGCGGCGCCAGCCGCCACTGATCTTTCAACGGATTATAGGCGACGCCGGTCAGTTCCAGCGGCGCCAGATCGGCGCGCCGCAATGACGCGGCCGCTTCGGACGGTTTCACGAATTTCCGCCAGTCATGGGTGCCGCGCGGAAGCCAGCCCAGGACATACTCCGCCCCGACGATGGCCAGCGCGAAAGCCTTGGGCGTGCGGTTCAGGGTCGCCAGAAAGAACAAGCCACCGGGCTTCACCAGACCGCCGGACAGCGCCAGGAACGCCTCCGGATCGGCGACATGTTCGACCACTTCCATATTCAGGACCGCGTCGAACCGATCGCCTTCCGCCGCCAGCGCCTCCACGGTCGTGAAACGATAGTCGATCGTCAGGCCCATCTGTTCCGCATGCGCCGCCGCCGCCTTGACGCTGCGTTCGGTCGCATCAATGCCTGTCACCTCGGCCCCCAACCGGCGCAGTGGTTCACAGAGCAGACCGCCGCCGCAGCCGATATCCAAAATCTTCAGCCCTGCGAGCGGGTTCGGCTGCATTGGATCGCGGTCGAAATGCTGGCACAAGCGGTCGCGGATGAAGCCGATCCGCACCGGATTGAACTTGTGCAGCGGCTTGAACTTGCCGTTCGGGTCCCACCATTCGTCGGCGATGGCGGCGAATTTCTCGATCTCGGCCGCGTCCACCGTGTTTACGCCTTCCGGACCCGTTTCAGGAGAAGGGTCGGGGCGCAAGGTTTCTTTGTCCATGTAGGAACGTCGTTTCGGGGATGCGGTCACGCGGGTTTCCTGTGCTTGCGCCGGTAGGGGCTAATCAGTATGCATAGCGCGCCCTGGCCCGGCGGACCAGCGCGCCCCTTCGTCTCGGTCTACGCAGCGGCCCGGCGGTTGGATGCGCGGCGCCAGATTGGCGCGGGCGGCTTCAACCAATTCCGTAGGGCCTTCTCATGGCGCGCATCGTGATGAAATTCGGCGGAACGTCGGTCGCCGACCTGGACCGGATCGCCAACGCCGCCGCCCGCGTGAAGGACGAGGTTGAGGCCGGCCATAAAGTCATCGTGACCGTTTCGGCCATGGCCGGGGTGACCAACCAACTGGTCGGCTATGTCGACCAAACCAGCCGGATGTATGACGCGCGGGAATATGACGCCATCGTCTCCAGCGGCGAACAGGTGACGTCGGGCCTGATGGCGCTGCGGCTGCAAGAGATGGGCGTGCCGGCGCGCTCCTGGCTCGGCTGGCAGATCCCGCTGCGCACCAACGACGTGCATGGCAAAGCGCGGATCGAAGCGATCGAAACCGAAGAGATCTCCGGGCGTTTCGCAGAGGGCCAAGTCGCGGTTGTCGCCGGCTTCCAAGGGATCAGCCCGAATAACCGGATCACCACCCTGGGCCGCGGCGGCACCGACACCACGGCGGTGGCCCTGGCGGCTGCGTTTCGGGCGGACCGCTGCGACATATACACCGATGTGGATGGGGTCTATACGACCGATCCCAGGATCGTCGCCAAGGCGCGGAAGATCGACAAGATCAGTTTCGAGGAGATGCTGGAGATGGCGTCGCAAGGCGCGAAAGTGCTGCAGACCCGCTCGGTCGAACTCGCCATGAATCACGGCGTTCGGCTCCAGGTCCGCTCCAGCTTTGAGATGAGCGACGGAACGCTTGTCGTAGACGAGGATGAAATCGTGGAACAACAGATAGTCAGCGGCATCGCCTATAGCCGGGACGAGGCCAAGATCACCCTGGTCCAGGTCAGCGACAAACCGGGCGTCGCCGCGGCGATTTTCGGGCCCCTCACCCAGGCCTCGATCAATGTCGACATGATTGTGCAATCGGTCTCGCCGGACGGAGAACGCACCGATATGACCTTCACCGTCAGCAAGGCGGACTTGGAACGCGCCCGCACGGCCTTGGAGGACCACCGGGATGAGATCGGGTATCGGGAGATGCTGTCCGACGCCGATGTGGTGAAGATTTCGGTGATCGGGATCGGCATGCGATCGCATGCGGGGGTCGCGCAAACCATGTTCTCGACCCTTGCGGAGAAGGGCATCAATATCCAGGTCATCTCCACGAGCGAGATCAAAATCTCGACCCTGGTGGCCGAGGAATATACCGAGCTCGCGCTGCGCGCGTTGCATACGGCCTACGGATTGGACGCCCACTAAGGTCCCATTCACGGTCCGCCGGAAGGCGGGGCCAGGCTGGATCGGCTGAGTTGCGCCCACGGACCGGCGCCCAAATAACGGGAGACGAGGTGCATGGCGTTGCGGGCTGCCTGGGCTGGATCGCGACTGCTGCTGCGGCGGCTGCGCGACGTCATGGCCGGATCGGGCAGCGCGCAGGACCGGCTGAACCGCATTGTCGGAATCATTGCGCGCGACATGGTGGCCGAAGTCTGTTCGATCTACGCCCGCCGCGCCGGCGATGTAATCGAACTTTTCGCGACGGAAGGCTTGAAATCTGACGCGGTGCATTCGGTTCGGTTTCGGTTTGGCGAAGGGATTGTCGGCGTCGTCGCCGCCACCGCACGCCCAATCGCCCTGGCCGATGCGCAAAGCCATCCCGATTTCGCCTTCCGGCCTGAGACCGGCGAACAGAATTACAGCTCCATGCTGGGCGTCCCGGTCCTGCGCGGCGGCCGGGTCCTGGGTGTGCTGGCGATCCAGAACCGGACGCGCCGGGAATACGCCGAGGAGGAGATCGAAACGCTGGAGACCGTCGGCATGGTCGTCGCCGAGCTGCTGGCCGGCGGCGAATTGGTCTCAGTTCTCGAACAACAACCCACCGACGGCCTGGGACTGGCCCCGCTGCGCCTGGAGGGGGTGCGGCTGAGCCCCGGCTTGGCGATGGGCGCCGCGGTTCTGCATCAGCCGGCCTATCTGACCGGCGATCCGGTCGCGGAGGATGAAACGGTCGAGCTGCAGCGCCTGCATGAGGCGATCGACGCCATGCACAGCGCGCTGGACGGCATGATCGAGCGCTATGGCAGCGATCAGGCGGGCGACCATCTGGATATCCTGCGCACCTATCGCATGTTCGCCGAGGATCAGGGCTGGATTCGGCGCATCCGAGAGGCGATCGGGACCGGCCTGACGGCCGAAGCCGCCGTGATCCGGGTTCAGAGCGATATGCGGGCGCGCATGGCCCTGGTGAAAGACGCCTATATCCAGGAGCGGCTGTCGGATTTCGAGGATCTGACCGGCCGCCTGATCCAGCATCTCGCCGGCGAGACGGCGCAGCAGGCCGCCCGGCAACGCGATCTGCCCGAAGACGCGATCCTGGTCGCCCGCAATATGGGCCCCGCCGATCTACTGGATTACGAGGACAGCCAGATCAACGGCGTGGTGCTGGAGGAAGGTTCGGCCGCCGCCCATGTGGCGATCGTCGCCAAGGCGCTGGACATCCCCGTCGTCGGCCGCATCACCGGCGCCATGACCCGGATCGAGCCGGGCGACCGCCTGGTGGTCGACGGGGCGAACGGGGTCTGTTTCGTCCGGCCAAACGATGATTTTCAGCGCACTTTCGCGCGTTCGATGGCGCTGCACGCCGAGCGCAAGGCCGCCTATGCGCGGGACGCCGCGCTGCCCAGCGTCACAAAGGACGGCGTGCCGATCACGCTGAACATGAACGCCGGGTTGCTGATCGACCTGCCGCATCTGCGCGAGATGGGCGGCGCCGGGATCGGGCTCTACCGGACCGAAGTGCCCTTCATGGTGCGCTCCGAATTCCCCGACGTTGCGGCGCAGGAGCGGCTCTATACCGCGATCCTGGAACAGTCGGACGGCAAGCCTGTGGTCTTCCGGACTCTCGACATCGGCGGCGACAAGATCCCGACCTACATTCAGGAAATGGGCGAAGAGAACCCGGCAATGGGTTGGCGCGCCGTGCGAATTGGCCTGGATCGCCCGGCGCTGCTTAGAGCCCAGTTGCGCGCCCTGGTTCAAGCGTCGAGCGGTCGGCCGCTGTATGTGATGTTCCCGATGATCGCGCAGACCGCAGAGATGATCCGCGCCCGCGCCCTGGTCGATATCGAACTGGAGCGCGCGGTTGAGCGCGGCTTGCCTGGCCCAAGCCTGGTGCGCGTCGGCGCGATGCTGGAAGTCCCTTCCTTGGCGTATCAACTGGCCAGCCTGAAGCGTCATGTCGATTTTCTCTCGGTCGGATCGAACGATCTGCTGCAGTTCCTGTTCGCCAGCGACCGCGGCAATCCGAAGCTGGACGGGCGCTATGACCCGCTGTCCCCGGCGATGCTGGGCATGCTGAAATCGATCGCCGAGACCTGCCGCACCCACGAGATCGAACTGTCGCTTTGCGGCGAGATGGCGGGCTCGCCCGTGGACGCGATGGCTTTGATCGGGCTCGGCTATCGGACGCTGTCGATGAACGCGACCGCGATCGGACCCGTCCGCGCCTTGGTGCGCAGCATCGACGCCGGCGCCGTCACCGAACTGATCGAAAGTCACTTGCAGAGCGGGGCTCATTCCTTACGCTCCGTCCTAAAGAGTTACGCTGTCGATCGTGGTGTGCAAATCTGAGTCGCTTTCTTAACGGCGACGATTAACCCATTGCCGAACCACAATTCTTTATGCTAATTACCACAGAGATTGTATTGTGATAATCCCGGATGGCGGAGCGAGAGCCCGCCATTGTCGCGGCGCCAAGCCGACAGAACGCAACGTGGTTGATCTGACAGACAGGAACAGGCGCTATGGCGCAGAATGCGGCCAAAACTGAAATCGCCAATGATGTCGTGCGCATGCCGTTGACAACGGTCATCGATAACGCGCCGGTCGGTGCGATCCTCCACGACGCCCGGATCGCGGCCGGACAGGATTTGCCGCATGTCTCAGAAAGACTGCGGATTCGCCGGGTCTATATCGAAGCGATCGAGGAAAGCCGCTTGGCTGATCTGCCGGGCCTGCCTTACGCGATCGGGTTCGTCCGCGCCTACGCCAATCATTTGGGGCTCGACACGCAGAAGCTGGTTGAGAAATTCAAGCAGGAAGCCTCTGATCTCGAAGGCAAAACGCAACTGGTCCTGCCGGAGCCGATTGCGGTGGGACGGACGCCGACCGGACCGGTCGTCTTCCTGTCGCTGCTGCTGCTCGCCTGCGCCTATGGCGGTTGGCTCTATGTCAGCAACAAGGATGCGGCGCAGATCGACCTGATACCGCCGTTGCCGGACTCGATCGCCCAACTCATCAACCCGGATGCGGCCGCGCCGGAACCAAATGCGGCAGAAGAGACGGCGCCGACGCCGGAGCCCGAACGCGTCACCGTCCAGGTCGAAGCGCAGCCGCCGACAGAGGCCGCGCCCGTGCTGGAAAAACTATCCGAGCCGGCGTCAGAGCCGACGACAGGCGCCCCCGCGGCCGCAGAGGCGCCCCAGACTGCAGCGCCCCAAACTGCAACGCCCGAGAGTCCAGCGCCCGTGGAAGCCGCCCCTGAGGCAGTCGCGCCTGACGAAACGGCGACAGAGACGACGACGTCAGAGCCAGCGGCCCAGGAGATCGCGACCGAGGCGACCGGTCCGGAGCGTACTGCGCCATCCGAACCGGCGGCGGCGGTTGTGACCGCAGCGCCGGAAATCGCGCGTCAGCCGGCGGAGGAAGAGCCGGTTGTTGAAGACACCGCGGACAGCGCGCAAACACTGAGTGAGGTTGAGCCGTCGGCCGCCCTGGCCCGCGCCGAACCAACGCCCGCCGTTGAGCCCAACCGGGCGCTTGAGACAGACCCTGCGGCCAGCGCCGCACCCGTGCTCGAAACCGCGGCGCCGGTCGTGTATGGCGCGGAAAACGCGGATTCCAGGGTCGTCATTGTCGCGCGCGGGCCTGTCTGGGTCGAAGTGACGGGGGCGGACGGTCAAGTGCTGCTGACCCGGTTGCTCAATGACGGCGATCGTTTCCGGACGCCGAATACGCCGGGCCTGACGCTGGTGACCGGCAACGCCGGCGGGCTCGAATTTCTGGTCGACGGGGTGGCGGCGCCAGATATCGGTCCGGCGGGCGCCGTGCGCCGGGATGTCAGCCTGGACCCGGAAGCGCTGCTGCGCGGCCCCGACCCGGCCACGCAATAGAGGCGCGCAATAAGGCCTCGCACTTGGCGCCAAAGCCGCGCAATCCGCCGATAAAACTTGAAAAACGCGGCGCGTCTCCGCATGGTCCACCGGCGTGGACGGGGCGATTGGCCCCTTGCCGCGCCTGGACCGATATTGGTCATCCACCGGGTGGAAATTCATGAGCGTTCGCCCCTATCGCGACATTTATCGCCGGAAATCGCGCCAGATCATGGTCGGCGACGTGCCGGTCGGCGGCGACGCGCCGATCTCGGTCCAGACCATGACCAACACGCTGACGCCGGATATCAAGGCGACCAGCGCGCAAATCCGCGCCTGCGAAGAGGCCGGCGCCGACATTGTCCGCGTCTCCTGTCCCGACGAGGCGTCGACCGAAGCGCTGGGCGAGATCGTGCGCCGGGCCAATGTGCCGATCGTCGCGGACATCCACTTCCACTATAAGCGCGCGATCGAAGCGGCTGAGGCCGGGGCCGCCTGCCTGCGGATCAATCCGGGCAATATCGGCAGCGCCCAACGCGTCAAGGAAGTGGTGAAGGCGGCCAAGGATCACGGCTGTTCGATCCGGATCGGCGTCAACGCCGGCTCGCTGGAAAAGCATCTGCTGGAGCGCTACGGCGAACCGGTCCCCGAAGCCATGGTCGAAAGCGCGCTGGAGCACGCCAAGATCCTCGAAGACAATGATTTCTTCGAGTTCAAGATCAGCGTCAAAGCCTCCGACGTATTCCTGGCGGTCGCCGCCTATCATGGTCTGGCCGAGGCTTGCGACTACCCGCTGCATCTCGGTGTGACCGAGGCGGGCGGGTTGCGCAGCGGCACGATCAAGAGCTCGATCGGTCTAGGCTCGCTGCTCTGGGCCGGCATCGGCGACACGATCCGGGTCTCGCTGTCCGCCGATCCGGTCGAAGAGGTCAAAGTCGGCTTCGACATTCTGAAATCGCTCGGCCTGCGGCACCGCGGCGTGAATGTGATCTCCTGCCCCTCCTGCGCCCGGCAGCAATTCGACGTGATCGAGACGGTGAAGGTGCTGGAACAGCGGCTGGCCCATATCACCACGCCGATGACTGTCAGCGTGATCGGCTGCGTCGTCAACGGCCCGGGCGAGGCGCGCGAGACCGATATCGGCTTCACCGGCGGCGGCAAAGGCACCCATCAGGTCTATATCGCCGGCCTGCCGTCGCATCGGCTGCAAAACGAGGACATTGTCGACCATCTGGTCGGTCTGGTCGAAAAGAAGGCGGCGGAAATCGACGCCGACCGCGCCGCGCAAGCGGCCGAATAGCACCACTCAGCGGAGGTTCGCCATGGCGGCGCTTCAACCCGTTCGCGGCACACACGATCTTTTGCCCGATGATTTTCGGCGCCATCGCGCCGTCAGCGATGCAGCGGCCGAGACCGCCTTGCGCTACGGCTATGAGCAGATCGCGACGCCGATCTTTGAATTCAGCGCCGTCTTCAACCGCACCTTGGGCGATACGTCGGACATCGTGACCAAGGAGATGTACTCCTTTGACGATCGCGGAGGCGACAATATTACCCTGCGGCCGGAAAACACGGCGGGCGTCTGCCGCGCCTTCATGTCAAACGGCTTGGCGCAGCAAGCGCCGGTCCGACACTTCTATGCAGGCCCGATGTTTCGCTATGAACGCCCGCAGAAGGGTCGCCTGCGACAATTCCATCAGTTTGGGATTGAATTGATCGGCGCGCCCCAGGCTCAGGGCGATATCGAGGTGATCGCCTGCGGCGCCGCGATCATGGAGACGTTGGGACTCAAGGACCGGGTCACGCTGGAACTCAATACCTTGGGAGACAGCGCCAGCCGGGACGCTTATCGCGCCGCCCTGGTCGCCTATTTCCAAGATCATCTCGCGGCTCTGTCCGATGAGTCGAAAGACAGGCTCGGCCGCAACCCGCTGCGGATCCTGGATTCGAAAGATGAGGGGGATCGGCGGATCGTGGCTGGAGCGCCGTCCTTTGACGAGTACCTTAATACCGAAAGCCAGGAATTCTTCGCAGCGGTTCGCGAGGGGCTCGAAACGTTGGGCATCGCCTACGCGTTGAACCCGAAGCTGGTGCGCGGTTTGGATTATTACTGCCACACCGCCTTCGAATTTACGACGACCGAACTGGGCGCGCAGGCGGCGGTTCTGGCCGGCGGGCGCTATGACGGGCTGATGGAGATGATGGGCGGCCCGGCGACGCCCGGCGTCGGCTGGGCGGCGGGGATCGAGCGCTTGGCGATGCTGGCTGACAGCCCAGCGCCGCCACCGGGGATCGTCGCGATCGTGCCGTTGGGCGAAGCCGCAGAACGCCGGGCGCTGCAATTGGCGGAAACGTTGAGGCGCGACGGGCTGCGGGTCGATTGGGCTTTTTCCGGCGCGATGAAGAAGCGGATGAAACGCGCCGACAAGGTCGGGGCGACGCACGCCGTGATCCTGGGCGACGAGGAACTGGTGCGGGGCGTTGCGCAAGTGAAGGACATGGCGCAAGGCGGCCAATCCGAAGTGGCGCTGGACGGGCTTGGTCCGGCGCTGAAGGCCGCCCAGGCGGCGCGCGCGACCGGGTGACGGCGGAGGCGGTGAGAGGCCAGTGGCGGCGCAATCCTATATCGCAGTCGGCGCTGATCACCGATCCTCGAACGCGGGCGTGCGCGACCGGCTGTTCCTGGACGAGGCCGGACGCCGCGAGGCTTTGGCGGACCTGCGCGCCAAAGGCGTCGATCAGGCCGTAATCCTGTCGACCTGCGACCGGGTCGAAGTCCATTCGGCCGCCGACGATCCCGATGCGGCGATCGCGGCGATTCAATCCACCCTGGCGAGCAAAGCGGGCTATAGCGAGGCAAGGGCCGCCGAATTGCTAACACGGCGCCGCGAGCGGGACGCCGTGCGCCGCCTCTTCCGCGTCGCCTGCGCCTTGGAGAGCGCGGTGATCGGCGAAAGTCAGGTTCTGGGGCAAGTCAAGGAAGCCTACGGCGAATCGCAGTTGGCCGGCTCGATGGGGCGCGCGCTCGACACGCTGTTCCAAAGCGCCTTCGCTGCCGCGAAACAGGTGCGGACGGTTACGCGGATTGGCGAAGGCGCGGTCACGGTGGCCTCGGCGGCGGTTCAGACGCTACGCGACCTGCATGGCGACCCGGCGCGCTGCCGGCTGTTGCTGGTCGGGCTCGGCGATGTCGGCGCCCTTTTGCTGGAGCAATTCCGGCTGGCCGGGCTGACGGAGGCGACCCTGACCGGCGCCTCGCGGCGGGTCGAAAAGGCGGCGCTGGCGGCGGGTTGCCACTATGCAAAGCTTGAGGATTTGCCGGCGGCGCTGGCCAACGCGGATGTGGTGGTGACCGCGGCGAGCGGCGGGCGCTATTTGATCGACGCAGAGACATGCGGCGCGGCGCTGAAGAAACGGCGCGGCGCGCCGATCCTGTTCTTCGATTGCGGCGCGCCGGCGGATATCGACCCGACCGTATCCGAGCATGAACAGGCCTATCTCTTCACCCTGGCCGATATCGAGCGAATGGCGCGAGACGGCCGGTTCGGGCGCGAGGACGAAGCGGAACAAGCGGCGCGCATGGTCGAGGACTGCATCGATCAGTTTCAGCGCGACCGCGAGAGCCAGAAGGCCGTGCCGGCGTTGGTCGCGCTGCGGGCGCATTTCGAGGATCAACGGGCCGCTGTGTTGCGGCAATATCGCCGCGCCGACGCCGACGAAGCGACGCGGCTGCTGATCCAGCGTCTGTTGCACACGCCGAGCGGCGCGCTGCGGGCTCTGGCGTCCGAAACGGGGGCGTCCGAAACGGGGGCGTCCGAAACGGGGGCGTCGGAGGGCGCCGCATCGGATATGGCCGAGGCGGAGGCGCTGCTGAGGCGGTTGTTCGATCTGCCCGTTTCGGATAGCGACAGCGGCGCGAAGACAGTGGCGGGCGGCTCAGCGCGGCCGCCGGAGGAAGAATCATGAGTTGGCGCGCACGTCTTGAACGCATGGTCGCTCGGTCGCACGAGCTCTCGGACCGGATGGCGTCCGGCGATCTCAGTTCCGAGGATTTCACCCGGCTGTCCAAGGAATATGCCGAGATCGCGCCGATCGTGGAAAAGATCGGGGAGTATCGGGCGGCCGAATCGGAACTGGCGGATCTCGCCGCCTTGCTCAGCGATCCGGAGACCGACGAGGATATGCGCGAGTTGGCGCGCGAAGAACAAACAGGGTTGAAGGCGGAGCTCCCGGCGCTGGAACGCGCCCTGCAGCTGATGCTGCTGCCCAAGGACGAGGCGGATTCGCGCGGCGTCATTCTGGAGATTCGCGCCGGAACCGGCGGGGACGAGGCGGGCCTGTTCGCCGGCGACCTGTTCCGGATGTATCAACGCTACGCCCAGGCCCAGGGCTGGCGGCTGGAGATGATCGAAGAAAGCGAGACCGATATCGGCGGATTCAATCAGGTCGTCGCCTCGGTTTCCGGCCAGGGCGTCTATGGCAGATTGAAATACGAATCCGGCGTGCATCGGGTGCAGCGCGTGCCGGTCACCGAAAGCGGCGGACGGGTCCATACCTCCGCCGCCACGGTCGCCGTCCTGCCGCAGGCCGAAGAGGTCGATGTTTCGATCGACGAGAAGGATTTGCGCATCGACACCTACCGCTCGCA
Organism: Alphaproteobacteria bacterium; assembly: GCA_030065235.1. Lineage (GTDB taxonomy): Bacteria > Pseudomonadota > Alphaproteobacteria > UBA8366 > Aestuariispiraceae > JASJDC01. The sequence continues at coordinate 948,181 of JASJDC010000002.1, read as the reverse complement.
AGGCGCCGGCGGCCAACATGTCAACACGACCGATAGCGCCGTGCGCATCACCCATCTACCCACCGGCATCGTCGTCCAATGCCAGGATGAAAAATCGCAGCATAAGAATCGGGCCAAGGCGATGACCGTGCTGATGGCGCGGCTCTATGAAGCGGAACGGGACCGGCTGGACGCGGAGCGCGCCGCCGAGCGCAAGGGTCAGGTCGGTTCCGGCGACCGCTCGGAACGGATCCGCACCTACAATTTCCCGCAAGGAAGGGTCACCGATCACCGGATCAACCTGACGCTCTACAAGCTGGACAAGATGATGACCGGCGAAGCGGTGGATGAGGTGATCGACGCGCTGATCCTCGAGGATCAGACCGCTCGCCTGACCGCCATGACGGAAGACGCGGCGTGACGGCCACAGCGAAGGCGAAAACTACGGCGCCTGCGCATACGATCCGCGCTGCGCTGCGCGACGCGGCCGCGAGGCTCAAGGCCGCCGGTGTCGCGACACCGATGCTCGACGCCAAACTGCTGCTGCGTGCGAGCGAGGGTCTCGGCGCCGCGGCCTTGATCGCGGAAGAAGAACGGTTGCTCAAACATTCAGCGCGGTTTCTCACTTGGATCGAGCGGCGCGCGGCGGGCGAGCCGGTGTCGCGCATTCTCGGTTCCCGCGGCTTCTGGAAGCATGATTTTCTGATCTCCCCTTCCGTGCTCGACCCACGGTCGGATACGGAAACGCTGGTCGAAGCCGTCTTGGCGGCGTTTCCAGATCGGTCGGAGCCGCTCTTGATCCTTGATCTCGGCGTCGGTTCCGGCTGCATCCTGCTCTCACTACTGGCGGAGTATGTCAGCGCTCATGGTCTCGGCGTGGACGTCTCGGCGGACGCGTTGGATATCGCGGCGCAAAATGCTGCGGCGCTGGACGTTTCGGATCGCTATGAAGGGCGAGAAGGCGACTGGTGGGCCGGTTTGGAACACGACCGGTTCGATGTGATCGTCAGCAATCCGCCCTATATCCCGCAGGCCGAGATCGCTGGTTTGGCGCGTGAGGTGCGCGACCATGACCCAGCGCTGGCGCTCGATGGCGGCGTGGATGGGCTAGACGCATACCGGGCGATCTTAGCCCACGCGTCAGAGCATGTGGCGCCGCGCGGTCGGTTGTTCCTCGAACTCGGCCATGGGCAGGCCGCCGCTGTCGCCGCGCTTGCGCCCGCGGCCAGGCTACAGGTTGTCACGCAGCATCGCGATCTGTCCGGAACCGTGCGTTGCCTCGGCCTCGCGCACGCATATTAGAAGATTTGAAAGCGCATAATACCGCGATTTTCCGCTTGGATTCACCGGCGCTGGACGCTAGCTTCCGTTTTGTGAAAAAGGTCCTTTCAGCCTGATTTGGCGGCTCGCGCAAAATGACGCGAACAGAAAGGTCCGAAAGCTTGCGCCGCCATGGCAGTCGCGCTCACCGCGGGGGGTGGAGCCGATATCGATCGAACAGGTCGAACGAAATAGGCAGCGCTATATCGATTACGATGTAAGGGGATCGATCGCTTCTAAAAGCGCGGGCCAAGGCCCGTAACACAGTGTCTGCTCGATAGAGCGACGCGGGGCGCGCGGCTGGCATGGCGTGACGCCGAATCGGGTGTCCGAACAGATATCCAGACGCGGTGCGCCGCTGTAACGCCATGCCTCATCACACGGCCGATCCAGAACTGCAGACTTCGAAACACGAACGCTTCAACGAACCAACGGTAAATGACATGAGACCCAACAACCCTTCGCAAGGTCAAAAACGCGGCCGCAATCGCGGGCCGAACAACCGTCGCGGCGGCGGCGGGTCTCACCGCAGCACTTTTGATTCGAACGGCCCGAACGTCCGCATTCGCGGATCGGCGTCTCAGATCCACGACAAATACGTGACCTTGGCGCGGGATGCGATGTCGGCCGGCGACCCAGTGCTTGCGGAAAGCTACTTCCAATTCGCGGAACATTATTACCGTATCGCCAATCCCGAAGAGACGCGCCCGCCGCGCCGGCATGAGGATCAGGGCGCCGACGCATCGGCGGCGCAGCCGGCCGCAGCGCCAGAAGAAGCTGAGACCGACGCGGCGAGCGGCGACCGTCGGCGACAAGCGAACCGGCATCGGAATGGCGATGGCCGGTCAGATGGACGCCAAGAGTCTCGCACGGATGGTCGGACCCGAAATCCGCGCGGTGAGCGCCAAGAGAGCGCTGAGGCTAACAGTACCGGAGCCGCTGTCGAGACCGTTGGCGCGATCGCGTCGGGCGGCGAGGACGGCGGTCAAGAAGACGGCGCAAACGGTCGGCCCGCGCTGAAGGCGTTCAATCAGGCGGATCTGCCGCTCGATGAAGGCGAAACGGCCGAAGCCAAACCGTCCGCTCCGGCGGCCAAGAAAGCGCCGGCCAAACGGCGCCGGACGCCGCGCGCTCAAGCGCCTGTCACACCGGCTGAATTGGCGGCGGCGGCCTCCGGCGATACGGCGGATTGAGCCGGCGGCGGCTGTCAGCCCTCAGATAATTTCGATTTCCTGACCTTCGCGGATCGTCCCGCCCTGGCGGACCCGGACATAAACGCCGCATTTCGTATGCCCGAAACCCTTGCGCAGGGTCAGCGGGATATTCAGGTCGGCCTGTCCTGAGGTCGGGTCGATGTTGGTCGCGGCGCAGCGGCCGATCGGCTCTTCGACCGACAGTTCGACCTCGCCGATCTTAAGCCGTTTGCCTGGCCATTCAGCCTCGATCCAAGGCTTCGGCGCGTCGATATAGAGATTCCCGCGAAAACGCAGAGGATCGATCGAACGCTGCAAGACGCGCCCGATATCGGCGACGCTGGCGAGGTTGATGATCGACAGCCAATTGCCGGGCACATCCGAAAAACAATTGTCCTTGGGCGCCTCGACAATGGTCGGGTTTCCACGCGGTCCGTCCGGCATAAAACCCGCCAGGAAGGTTTGCAGCACCGACCGTCCCGAAGCGCTGGTCAAGGCGCCTTTGCTGACTTGCTTGCCTTTGCGCAGGATGGTCAGCGTCTCGGTCGCCTCGTCAAAAGACGCCCCCAATTCCGCCAGCTTTTCGTCGCGCGCCAGCATCAGGAACTCGTTCTTCGGGGCCCATTCCGGGCTCGCCTTATCGATCCGGCTCGAAGCGTGGGCCATACCGTAGCGGCGGTCGAACGGCATTGGTTGGTCGGGCGTCAGATCGACGCGGGCGACACGGTCCGCCGGCAGGCCTTTAACCGGATAGCGGTGTATATGTGAAATCGTTATCGTCATGGACTGTACCCTATCCCGCGTCGCGGCGCGGTGAAAGCGGCAAAGCGCGACAAAGCCGCACAGCGGCTAGCGATACTGAAACCCTTGTTCCGACAGTTTCCGCAGCAGGAAGTCGCGAAACACAACGACCCTCTGCGAGTGTCGCAACTCCTCCGGATAGACGAAATAGGCCTTGGTCACGGGGCCTTCGGCTTTGTGCAGAACGGTCTCGAGCTCCGGCGCCACTTGGCCCATATAGTCGGGCAACAGACCGATGCCGAGCCCGCTCATCACGGCGCGGTAAATGCCATAGGCGTTGTTCACCCGCAGGATCGGGCGCCGCGGCTTTTTGGGATCGGCGCCGGCGGTCAGCAGCCAATTGACCGTTGGGTTCGGCAGCGGCGTGTCGTGACCGAAGACGATGAGGTCGTGATCATCCAGATCCTCGGGCTTTTCCGGTCGGCCGCGCTCGTCGAAATAGCTGGCCCGACCAAACACCGCGCTGGGAATCTTGGCCAGCGGCCGCTGGATCAGATCGGGCTGCCGCGGTTCGTACATCCGGATCGCCACATCCGCCTGCCGCATCCCCAGATCCACCGACTGGTCGGTCAGATACAGGCTGACCTCGACATCCGGGTTGTCCTTGATGAATTCGCGCATATGCCGGGTCAGCCAGGTCGAGCCAAAGCCGATGGTCGTTGTCACTTTCAATGGTCCGGTCGGACGGTCGAAACTCTCCGACAGCTGGGACTGCGCCATCGAGAGCTTGTGGAACACCTCGCGGACGGTGCGGTGCAGCAGCTCGCCCTGCTCGGTCAGGATCAGGCCGCGCGCATGCCGATGGAACAACGGCGCCTTCACGCTTTCCTCCAACGCGCTGATCTGGCGGCTGACGGCGGATTGCGACAGGTTCAGGGTCTCCCCGGCATGGGTGAAGCTGCCGGCCTGCGCCACGGCGTGAAAGACGCGCAACTTGTCCCAATCCATCGGCATCCTGGTCTCCAGCGCATCGGCCTCGGGCGGCGCGTCGCAGGCGCGCATGCTAGGGGACGCCGCGACGTGAGAGCAACAGATTATCCCTGCTGTGAGAACGCGACGCGAGATTGTGGAGTCACGGTTGAAGCGCTAGACAAGTCGCACAGGAATGCGTCGATGGAGTGGCGGATGCGCCGTCGCGTTGGGCGGCGACGTCCGATCAAGCGCCTTTCCTTGAAGAACTGACGGAACCAGCACAGAGCCGATGCTTCTCTCCCCGCCCAATATCCTGACGATGATACGGATTCTGGTGATCCCGGGCATCGTGATCGCCATGATCGGCTGGCAGACCGATTGGGCGCGCTGGACGGCCTTGGGCCTTTTCGTTTTCGCGGGCGTGACTGACTTTTTCGACGGCTATATCGCACGCCGCATGGGACAAGTGTCGAACCTCGGCCGCTTTCTCGACCCGGTCGCCGATAAGCTGTTGGTCGCCACCGTGATCTTCATGCTGGTGGCGCAAGAGGATCTCACCGGCATCCATATCTTGCCGGGTTTGATCATTCTGGTGCGCGAGATCACCGTCAGCGGCCTGCGGGAATTCCTCGCTGGATTGCGCGTCTCGGTGCCGGTGACCGGCCTCGCCAAATGGAAAACGACGGTCCAGATGGTGGCGCTTGGCTTCCTGATCGTCGGTCCCGCCTCGCCGGATGCGGTTCCCACGGTTCAGATCGGGATCGTGCTGGTCTGGACCGCCGCGCTGCTGACGGTGATCACCGGCTTCGACTATTTGCGCGCCGGATTGCGCCATATGATCGAGGATACGAAACCTCAATCCGCCGAATAGAGGCGAGACGCCTCGCTAACCGTGGGGAGCCCCATGCGCGTCTTTGGCTTGGCCGGCTGGAACGGCAGCGGCAAGACCACGTTGATGACCGGACTGATCGCGGCGATCAATCGACGCGGCTTTTCCGTATCGACCCTGAAACACGCGCATCACAGTTTCGATATTGATCAGAAGGGCAAGGATTCCCATGCGCACCGCATCGCCGGGGCGGCCGAGGTTCTGGTCGCGTCGGACAGGCGCTGGGCCTTGATGCGCGAGCTGCGCGACGAGGCGGAGCCGACCCTGGACGCGCTTCTGGCGCGCTTGTCGCCAGTCGATTTGGTCCTGGTCGAAGGTTGGAAGTTCCATTCACACGCCAAGCTTGAGATCCATCGCGCCTCTCTCGGCAAGCCGATGCTCTGGCCGGACGACCCGGCGATCGTCGCGGTCGCCGCCGACGCCCCGATTTCGGGCCTGGACCGCCCTTTCCTGGCGCTCGAAAACACTGAGTCCATCGCGGATTTCATCTTGAATCATGTCGGGCTGATCCCGGCCGAGTCCGCCGAAACGCCCAAACTGGAGGCGTAGATGGCGCAGCTGAGCGACGATTGCTTCGCCTTTGGCGGCGGTCTGACGCCGCTGTCGGAAGCGTTGGAGACGCTGCTGGCGCGGGCGAAATGTTTGGTTGAGACCGAGAGCGCCCCGCTGGACCGCGCCGCCGGGCGTATTCTGGGCGCCGATGTCACCGCTGCGATCAATGTGCCGGCCTTCGACAATGCGGCGGTTGACGGATATGCGGTGCGGATCGCCGATTTGAAAGCCGACGAACCGACCATTCTGCCTGTCGTCGGACGCGCGCCCGCCGGCGGCGGCCGTCCGCCGGCCTTGGCCGACGGGGCGGCGATGCGAATCTTCACCGGCGCGCCGCTGCCCGCCGGCGCGGATACGGTGATGATGCAGGAAGATTGCGACGCTTCACCAGATGGGGCGTCGGTCCGGATCCGATCGGGCATCGCGCGGGGGGCGAACGCCCGTTTGGCCGGCGAGGACGTACAAGCAGGGGCGACTCTTCTGCGCGCCGGACGTCGCCTGCGGATCCCCGATATCGGCCTGTTGGCCGGGCAAGGACTGACCGACATCCGATGCCGCGCGCCCTTGCGCTGCGCCCTGTTCTCGACCGGCGACGAGGTGCGCGATCCGGGCGAGCCTTTGGCGGACGGCCAAGTCTATGACGCCAACCGTCATATGCTGGCGGCGGCGTTGATGCGGATGGGCCTCCGGGTTCTCGATCTTGGAGTCATCGCCGACCGGCCCGACGCCGTCGAACAGGCGTTGCGCCGCAGCGCCGCAGAAGCAGACGTGATCCTATCCTCCGGCGGCATGTCGACGGGCGAGGAGGATCATGTCCGCGCCGTTGTCGAGGCGAACGGACGGCTCGATTTCTGGCGTCTGTCGATCAAACCGGGCCGGCCGGTCGGGCTGGGCCAGGTCGCATTCGACGGGAAGCGGGTTACGGTCATCGGCCTTCCCGGCAACCCGGTCGCGGCCTTCACCACTTTCGCGCTGTTGGCGCAACCGCTGTTCCAAAAGTTCGGCGGCGAGACGATCACGCCGCCGCGCCGCTTTCCCGCCACGCTGGGTTTCGCCTATCGAAAGAAAAAAGGACGGCGCGAATTCGTACGCGTACGACTTGACGGCGTCGACTCAACAGGCCGGCTGATACTTCGGAAGCACGGAAAAAGCGGGGCCGGCATCCTGATCTCGCTGTCCGGCGCGGACGGCTTCGCCGAATTGAGCGAAGAGGCCGAATCGCTGGAATCCGGGTCGCCGGCCTCTTATCTTCCTTTCAGCGAGCTGCTGCCCTGACGCAGCCGCCGAGGAAGCGATATGAAACTGCTCTATTTCGCATGGTTGCGCCAGAAGATCGGGCTTGGCGAGGAGACCGTCTCACCGCCCGAATCGGCGTCAACGCCGACGGCGTTGGTCGATTGGCTGCGAACCCGGGGCGACGGCTACGCGCTGGCGTTTTCAGATATCAGCGCCATCAAGGTCGCGATCAATCAGGAATTCGCGAGCTTCGACGATCCGATTTCCGATGGGGACGAGGTGGCTTTCTTCCCGCCCGTCACCGGCGGCTAAAGGCGTCGCCAATCGCATGGCCATACGCGTACAGAGACCGATCTTCGACATCGGGGTCGAACTGTCCGACCTGACCGCTGACAATCCTCGGATTGGCGGCCTGTGCTGCTTTACCGGCCTGGTCCGCGATATGAACAATGGCGATGCGGTGGCGACCCTGACGCTGGAGCACTATCCGGGTATGACCCACAAACAACTCGCCAAGATCGAGGCGGAAGCGAACGAACGTTGGGCGCTCGAAGCGAGCCTGATCATTCATCGCTACGGGACCATGCTTCCGGAAGAACCGATTGTCTTGGTGGCCGCCGCCAGCGCCCACCGGCATGACGCCTTCGCCGCATGCCAATTCATGATGGATTATCTGAAAACCGACGCGCCTTTCTGGAAAGTGGAGGACACCGACCAAGGCGCGCGCTGGGTCGATAGCCGCGACAGCGACGCGACGGCGAAGGCGCGCTGGCGGGACCGGGAATCCTAACGCCAGATCAGATCGACCAGACCGAGAACGATGGCGTAACGGCCGGTCTTGGCGATAGCGACGAACAGCAGGAATAGCGCGAAGGGCGTACGCAAGACCCCGGCGGCGAAGGTCAGCGGGTCGCCGATCACCGGGACCCACGACAAGAGCAGCGAATAGACGCCATAGCGGTTGAACCAGGCGGTCGCTTTGTCCAACGCGGCCGGCTTGATCGGAAACCAGCGGCGCTCGCGCCAATGCAGGCAATAGCGCCCCAAGGCCCAATTCACGATCGACCCCAGCGTATTGCCCGTGCTGGCGACCGCCAAAAGGGTCCAGGCGCTGTAGTCGCCGCCCGCCGCCAAACTCGCCAGTAGAAGCTCAGACGCCGCCGGGAACAGGGTCGCGGCGAGAAACGCGCTGAAAAACAGTCCGGCGAGCGCGTTCAAACCGCCCTCCAAGCAGCCGCCGCGCGACCGCCGATCTCGACGTCGGTCAGGCGGCGCTGGTGCTGATCAGGGCCGTGAGATCGTCGCTGCGGCGCACTTCCGCGTCATAGGCGCCCATCAGGGTCTGGCTGAGCTGACCCGGTGTAAAGCGATAGTCGCCGATTTCCGAGATTGGCGTCACCTCAACGGCCGTCCCGGTAAGGAACGCCTCGGACGCCTGCGCCATCTCGTGCGGTTCGATATGCCGTTCCACAACGTCGATCCCCTCGCGCCGGGCGAGATCAATCACCGTGCGGCGGGTGATCCCATCCAAAAAGCAATCCGGCGTCGGCGTATGCAGCTTGTCCCCCATCAGGAAGAAAATATTGGCCCCCGTCGCCTCCGCCACCAAACCGCGATGGTCGTACATCAGGGCGTCATTATAGCCCGCCGCCTCCGCCTTATGTTTCGACAGGGTGCAGATCATATAGAGACCGGCCGCCTTGCTGGCGGTCGGCGCCGTGTCGGGCGCCGGGCGGCGCCAATCGGAGACCTGCATCCGCAGACCCTTCATCCGCGCCTCCGGCGAGAAATAAGACGGCCATTCCCAAGCGGCGATAGCGACATGCACACCGGCGTTCTGGGCTGAGACGCCCATCATGCCTGAGCCGCGCCAGGCGATGGGTCGGACATAGCCGTCGACGATCCCGTTCTTCGCGACCAAAGCCTCGCAGGCGGCGTCGATCTCTGCGACCGAGTAAGGCAGTTCAAAATCGAGCAGCGCGGCGCTGTCCCGCAGACGCTCGGTATGTTCGGTCAGTTTGAAGATCTTCCCGCCATAGACCCGCTCGCCCTCGAACACCGCCGAAGCGTAATGCAGCGCATGGCTCAAGACATGGACCTGCGCATCCCGCCACGGCGCCATGGCGCCGTCCATCCAAATGAAACCGTCGCGATCGTCGAAGGAAAGCAGTGACATGGTCGTTCCTCACTTTGGTGTTCCGCAGGCCCGACGTCCGGTCGATCGCCCAGAAATACCTGTCGATCATCGGTCCGCCCGAGCCCGCCGCGCCGCAACGACCGAACCGGTTTCCGCCGCAACGCGCAATTTGGTTTCCTCTAATTCCAGAACGGCGATATAAAATGTCGCTCCGAAACAGTTGCGCGAGGTAACACCGGCGTGCATATATGTCAACATGACTGACCCAAATTCCGAGAAAAAAACCACGCCGCCCACCCCGGCGCCCACCGCTGCGGCGATTCCCGCGCCAGGCCCTGCGCCAGGTCCCGCCTCGACCAGCGGCGGGGTGTCCGGCCCCAATCCGTTGTTTCTGCGGGAAGAAGCGCTGCGTCAGGGGATCGAACTGATGTTCTTCGGATATCGCGATTTCATCGCCGAGCCGGATCAGATTCTCAGCGAAAAAGGGCTGGGCCGGGCGCATCACAGGGTGATCTATTTCGTCGGCCGCTATCCCGGCATGACGGTCAGCCATCTGCTCGGCATCCTGAAGATCACGAAACAGAGCCTCAGCCGGGTCCTTAGCCAGCTGGTGGATCAGGGCTATATCGATCAGCGGACCGGCGACGCGGACCGCCGCCAACGCCTCTTGACCCTGACCGACAAGGGCCGTGCGTTGGAGGCGATGCTGACCGAGAATCAACGCCGCCGCATCGCCCGCGCCTTTCGCGAGGCCGGCGCGGAAGCCGTCGAAGGCTTCCAGAAGGTCATGCGCGGCGTGATCAGCGACGAAGACGACCGCAAACGGTTCGGATCGGACGCACGGCGGCGCTGACCCTCTTTCCGCGCGCCAATCCGCTTGGTCGACGCCCGCGCTTCATGCAAAGAATAGGCGATGGAAGAAACCGCTCATATTCTGGTCATCGACGACGACACGCGGCTGCGCGATCTGCTTCAGCGCTTCCTCAGCGAAGAGGGTTTCCGCGTGACCTCGGCGGCGGACACGGCGGAGGCGCGCCGTAAAGTGGCGGCCTTTCAATTCGATCTGTTGATCGTCGATGTGATGATGCCCGATGAGAATGGCTTGGAATTCACCCAATCGATCCGCAAGACGGACCGTATTCCGATCCTGATGCTGACGGCGATGGGCGAGACCGAGGCGCGGATCCAGGGATTGGAGGCGGGGGCGGACGATTACCTCGCCAAACCGTTCGAACCGCGCGAACTGGTCCTGCGCATTCAGTCGATCCTGCGCCGCGCGCCGGAGCCGCAGACGGCGGCGCCGATGATGGTCGCGCTGGGCGGGTTGGTCTTCGATATGGGCCGCCAGACTCTGCTCGAGGACGATGCGCCGATCCGGCTCACGACGACCGAAGCGCAGCTGCTCACGGCGCTGGCGCGCGAACCAGGACGGGTGATGAGCCGAGACGAATTGGCTTCCTTGTGCGAGATCAGCGGCGCCGATCGGACGATCGACGTGCAGGTGACCCGTCTGCGGCGCAAGATCGAGCCGGACCCCAAGACGCCGCGATATCTTCAGACAGTGCGCGGGCGCGGCTATGTCCTACGGCCGGACTGACGGGCGATGGCGCCGTTCCGGGTCAATCTGAAACGCTTTCTGCCGAAAACCCTGTTCGGCCGGTCGCTGTTGATCATCATCATGCCGCTGATCCTGCTTCAGGTCGTGACCTCCTGGATCTTCTATGACCGACATTGGGATTCGATCACCTGGCGTCTGGCGACCTCGATCGCCGGCGATATCGGTCTGGTGCTCGATCAAATGCGTGATGAGCCAGCGCAGATCGACGCCCTGTTCGAATCCGCCAAGACCCGCACCGACCTGACCATGACCTTGCGGCCCGGCGAGATCCTGCCCAACGCGCCGCCGGAGATTGAACCGACCTGGGTCGATCGCATGCTGGGGGCGGCGCTAGAAGAAAAGGTCAAGCGGCCCTATCGGCTAGATTTGTCGGGCTTTCGGGAAGAGCTGGTGGTCGATGTGCAACTGGCTGATGGCGTCTTGCGGGTGATTGTGCCGGGCAGCCGCTTGTTCAGTTCGACGACCTATATCTTCATCATCTGGATGGTCGGCGCCTCGCTGCTGCTGTTTGCGGTGGCCTCGGTCTTCATGCGCAATCAGGTCCGCCCGATTCGCCGGCTGGCCGCAGCGGTGGATAGTTTCGGCAAGGGCCGCGAGCCGGAGACCGATTTCAAGCCGGAAGGCGCGCAGGAAGTGCGGCAAGCGGCGCAGGCCTTCAACTTGATGAGCGAACGGATAAGGCGGCAGGTGCGCCAGCGCACCGACATGCTGTCCGGCGTCAGCCACGATCTGCGCACGCCCTTGACCCGCATGAAGCTGCAATTGGCTATGCTGAGCAAAGGTCCGGAAATCGAGGCGCTGAAGACCAACGTCTCAGAGATGGAGAATATGGTCGAAGGCTATCTGACTTTCGCCCGCGGCGAAGGCGGCGAGGCGTCGTCAGAGACCGACCTGACCGCCCTGGTGCGGGAAATCGGCGACCGCTGGAAAGCCGACGGGGCCGAGATCGACACTCATGTCGAAGGTAAGATCGTCACCTGGCTCAAACCGGAGGCGTTCCGACGCTGCCTCGACAATCTGATCGGCAACGCGCACCGCTATGGCGGCGCGATCTGGGTGCGCTGCGGCAAACGCGGCGACGCCATCGAGGTGGCGATCGATGATGACGGGCCGGGCATTCCGGAAAACCAGCGTGAGGACGCGTTTCGCCCCTTCGTGCGGCTGGATCGCGCGCGCAACCTCGATATCGGCGGCACCGGTTTGGGCCTGTCCATCGCACGGGACATCGCCCGGGTCCATGGCGGCGAGCTCACTCTCGAGGACTCGCCCCATGGCGGGCTGCGCGCCCGAATCCGGTTGCCGGTCTAAACGGCTGCGATCGCCTTACAGCGCCGCCAAAATCGCCTCGGCCGAAGAGACCTCGAAGGCGGCCCCTTCTTCGACCGCCAGATGCGTCACCACCCCATCTTCCGCGATCAGGGCGAAGCGCTGGCCGCGCATGCCGAGCCCGGCGGCGATCAGGTCGAGCTCCAGCCCGAGCGACTTGGTGTAGACGCCGCTGCCATCGGCCAGCATCGAGACCTTGCCCGCCGCGTCCTGACTGTCGCCCCAGGCCGCCATGACAAAGACGTCGTTCACGGCGATACAGCCCACCGCGTCGACCCCCTTCTCTTTCAGCGCATCGATATGGGTGATGAAGCCGGGCAGGTGTTTGGCCGAACAGGTCGGGGTGAACGCGCCAGGAACCGAGAAGATCACAACTTTCTTGCCGCTCAGCATGGCGTTCATATCGACGTCTTCCGGGCCGTTCTCGCCCATGGTCTTCAGGCCTTCTGTCGGCAGTTTGTCTCCAACCTTGATCATGATCGTCTCCTGTTCGATGGGGCCCGCGCGGAACAAGGGCCATGGCGCGGCGGTTCGGCCCAAGCAAAGGACCGCCGTCCGGATAGGACCGAACGGCGGCGTGTCTGGTTTCGTATGTAGCGATCTGGGCTGCGAATTCCAGCCCTTCAACAGATGCCGGGGCCTCGGATTTCGGGCCTAGCGTTCGGCGAGACGGGCGGCCAACGCCGAACCCGATGCGGCGGCCGCGGCCAAGGCGGCGGTCACATCCGCATGGACCAACAGTTCCGAGAGCGGAACGCCGCGCGGCGAGCCCGGCCCATAAACCGCGTTGAAGGGTATGCCGTAGCGGCCGAAGCTCGCCAGATAGTCGGCGATCACCGGATCGGGTCGAGTCCAGTCGGCGCGCATCGCGACCACCTCCGGCGTCGCCAACAATCGGGCGATCTCGTCGCTTTCCAAGACCCGTTCCTTGTTCACCTGACAGGTGATGCACCAATCGGCGGTGACATCGACGAAGACGACGCGACCCGCCGCGACATGGTCGCGCAGAACTGCAGGATCGAAAGCGATCCATGTCACGCCTTCGGCGATTTCAGGCGCCTGCCGATCCACGGTCGGGGCGACTCCATTGACGCTGGGCGCCGCGATCGCCGCCAGCGCCAGGGCCGCCGAGAGAACAGGGGCCACGCGCCCCAGGCGCGACCCTTCAAGGCGCCGTGTCAGGATCACGCCGACCGCCAAGCAGGCCAAGGCGAGCACCGCAATCGCCGCATCGGTCCCGGCGATCGCGGCGATCACCGTCGCGAGCCAAAGCCCCGTCGCCAGCAAGGCCAAAGCCAGCACGAATTTCAGCTTGACCATCCAGGGGCCGGGCTTGGGCAGGATCGTCGCCATGCGCGGCGCCGCGGCGATCAGCAGGTAGGGCGCGGCAAGCCCAATGCCGAGTGCGATGAAGACCGCCAGGATCTCGCCCGGGCCGCGGCTGAGCGCGAAACCAACGGCGGTTCCGAGGAAAGGCGCGGAACAGGGCGTCGCCAACAGCGTGGCGAAGGCCCCGGTCATGAAATGACCGCTCAGGCTGGTCTCCGACGCCTGACCGCCGCCGCTCCGCGCGAGCCGGTCGGTCAGCCGCTGCGGCAAGATGATCTCGTAGAAACCCAGCAGATTGCCGGCGAACAGCACGACCACCACGGTCATGAAACTTAAGAAAATCGGGTTCTGGAACTGCACGCCCCAGCCGATCGCCGCGCCGGCCGATTTCGCCGCGATCAAGGCCAGGGCGATGACCAGGAAGGAGGCGACGACGCCGGCGGCGGAGGCGAGGAAGCTGGCGCGCACCACCCGCCGGTCGCCCCCGCCGTGTTTCGCCACCGAGAGCAACTTGATCGACAGGACCGGCAAAACGCAGGGCATCAGGTTCAGGATTAGCCCGCCCAACAGCGCGAGGCCGAGGATGGCGAACAGCCCGGCAGTCTCGGACGCGCGGTCCGACCCGGGTCGGTTCTGCGTCGGCGTAGCGCCTCCATCCAGGGTCAACGGTCCGCTTTCGACCGTCGCGCGGGCCTCGAGCGCGCGCGCACCGTCAGTCGCGGTCACCGTCACCGCCGTCCCTTGCAGCGCCGCAACCTCGACCCCGCCGCCTTGATAGGTCAGGAGCGCTTGGGACATGTCCTCGGAATACGCAATGGACGGCTTGCCGAGATAGAAGGTTTCGGGACCTTCGACAAAGGCGTCCAAATCACCCAGAGGCGCGGTCGAGGCGAGCGCGATCTGGAATTGCAGCTTGTCCGGTTCTTCGGCGGGCGCAACCGCCGCCCCCAACACCGACAGACCGGCCACGTCGGAACCGGTCGGCACCCGCGCCTGAAACCGGTCTATCGCATGCGCCCGGCGTGACGGCGTCGCGGCGCCGTCTGTCAGTTCAAGCGCGACCTCGGCGCTGCCGGGAATGCAGATATCCGAGCAGACAAGATACTCGACCTCAGCGGCGAGGACAGCCGGTTCACCCGGCCGTTCCAGGGCGACGGTCAGCGGAAAAACGACCTCTTGCTCATAGCCGAAGGTCTCGAGGCCGAAGATCGAAAACCGTTTGGGGGCCGGCCAGTCCATCTCGACCGAGGCGACATTCTCCGACCGCGCCCAATCAGGCCGCGGCGGAAAGCCGGCGTCCCCGGGCGAACGCCAATAGATCTTCCAGCCCTCTTGCATCTGGAATTCCAGGCCCAGCCTCAGCGCATCGGCCTCGCCGACCGCATCGACGGCGGAAATCAGGCGCACGGAGGAATGCTCGGAATCCGCCCAAGCGCCGGCCTTGGCTTGAACCGGCTCGGGCGCCGCGGCCATGCCGATCAGCGCCGCCAGCAGCCAAAGGGCGGCGAAACCGATAGACCGTTTTTGAGCCATCAAGTGCGTCAACACGGGCGAACCAAGGTCCTCTTTAATATCCTGATGCGGAGACGTCCTTGTATGTGAGGCTTATAAACGGTCGCACAAGCCGCTCCAACCATCCGTCCGGGCGGTGCGACGCGAAATCGGTTCGAAACGCAGTCACAAATGCGTGCTGTCGCGCAGGCTTCTCAACACTCTTCGAGAAGTCCCCACTGTTCAGCGGGATTACTGGCGCCCCGGCGGACATTGCTGTTACACTTCGTCGTGAGGTCGAGAGTATCGACCTTTCACGGGACGCGCTCCGGCGCACACAAGGGAGCAGGCGACAGCGGGACCATGAAGAGCGACCGCGCCACATCGGGTTATCTCAGCGGCCAATTGCTGGTCGCAATGCCGGCCATGACCGATCCGCGCTTCGAGCGGACGGTGATCTATATCTGCGTTCATAATGAGGACGGGGCCATGGGGCTGGTGGTCAACCGACTGATGGATTCCCTGACTTTTGGCGAATTGCTCGACCAGTTGGACATTACGGCGAAGAATCAGGCCGACGATATGCGGATCCATTTCGGCGGTCCGGTGGAGTCAGGGCGCGGCTTCGTCCTGCATTCCTCGGACTACGCCAAGGAGGGCACGATCACGATGGAGAATGGCGTCGGCCTGACCGCCACCATCGACATCTTGCGCGATATCGCCGAAGGCGACGGGCCGCGCGAAAGCATGCTGGCCCTGGGCTATGCCGGCTGGGGGCCGGGGCAGTTGGACAATGAAATCCAGCAGAATGTCTGGCTGAACGTGCCCGCGGACGATGATTTGGTGTTCGACACCGATCTCGAGACGAAATGGCGACGCTCCCTGGCCAAACTTGGGATAGACGTCACCCTGCTCTCGGGCCAGGCCGGCCACGCTTAGAACCGGCTATCCCGACGCGACTTTCGTCACCGCGATGATCGGCCGCGGATCCTGACGCAGCAACCCGTAGGTGATATGGTCCTGCCAGCGTCCGGCGATGCAAAGATAGCCTCGCGCCACCCCTTCCCGTCGAAAACCGGATTTCTCCAGCAGCCGCCGGCTGGCCTCGTTGCCGTCGAGACAGGCGGCCTCGACACGGTGCAAATCGAGGCCGGTGAAGCAGAAATCGAGCGTCAGTTGCAACGCTTCGAACATATAGCCGTGACGGCTATGCGGCGCGCCGATCCAATAACCGATGCTCGCGGCCTGCACGACGCCGCGCCGGACGTTCGACACAGTCACCCCGCCGAGCAGAGCCTCATCCTCGGCGCGAAAGATCAGGAAGCCATAGCCGGTCTCATCGCGCCAATCCTCCTGGATGCGTTTCAGCCGCCGCCGAAACGCCGCGGGGCTGAGTGCGTCGCGCGGCCAGGCCGGTTCGTAGGGTTCGAGGAAATCCTTGCTGTCGCGGCGCAGTTTGAGCCACTGCGCCTGATCGTTTGGGGTCGGCGGCCGAATGTAGACCCGCGGTCCGGCCAGTCGCAGCTTCGGCGGACGCCATCCCGGGGCGATCTTCCGCAACAGGTCGACCACGCCGATCGCGCCCGTGTCGGTCCGCTAGGCCGCCAGCGGCGCGGCCAATCGCGCGGACAGGGTCTCGAACGAGTCGAGCCGGTCGGTCGGGCCGACAGCGGCGAGAGAAAGCGGCCGTTCAAACAGGCGGCGCGCGTAATCCGCCAGCGCCGACTGATCGATCGCCTCGATCCGGGCGATCTGCTCGTCGATTGAGACCGGGCGCCCGAAGAGCAGGAGTTGATTGGCAAGCTGTTCGACCCGCGCCGACGCGCTTTCGGTCGCCATGACCGTGCCGGCTGTCATCTGCGCCTTGGCCCGATCGATTTCGGCTGAAGTCAGGGTCTCCGGCAGGTCTTTGACCATATCGCAAATCAACAAGGCCAGATCCCCCGCCTGGGCCGCGCCGACGCCCGCGCTGACGCCGAACAGGCCTGAATCCGAACAGGGCGCCGCATAGGCGTAGACCGAATAGGCGAGGCCGCGGCGCTCGCGCAGTTCCTGGAACAGCCGCGAGGACATGCCGCCGCCGAACAGAGCGGCGAGCAAAGACTGAAGATAATGGTCTTCGGAATCGTAGCCGACCCCTTCCCAGGCGAAGGCGAGCTGCACCTGTTCCAACCTGCGCCCGTCATAGCGCGCACCGCCACGATAGCGCGCGCTTTCGTCCGGCGCGCTGGAGGCCTGCGCGTCGCCGGCCGGCAAATCGCCGAAAGCCTGTTCGGCCAAATCGACCAGAGCCGCGTGGTCGATATTGCCGGAAGCCGCTACGACCATGGCATCGGCGCGATAGCCGCGTTCCATGAAGCCGATCAGACGCTCGCGCGACATCGACGCCACGATCTCTTCCGGTCCCAGGATCGAGCGGCCCATGGGCTGATCTGGATAGGCGAGCTCTTGCAGATGGTCATGGACGACATCGTCCGGCGTGTCCCGCGACTGCGCGATTTCCTGCAGGATGACGCCGGATTCGCGGGCGATCTCCTCAGGCTCGAAGGCCGGATTACGGACAATGTCGCCCAGAATATCCATGCCCAGCGCGACGTCCCGATCCATGACCTTGACGTAATAGGCGGTGGTCTCGCGGCTGGTATAGGCGTTCATGTGGCCGCCGACCGCCTCGATCTCGTCGGCCAATTGCCGGGCGGTGCGCCGCGCCGTGCCTTTGAAGGCCATATGCTCCAGGAAATGCGCGACGCCGTTTTCCGCCGCCGTCTCGGACCGCGCGCCGGTCCCGACCCAGACGCCGAGCGAGACGCTGCGGACCGTCTCGATCCGGTCGCTGGCGACCCGCAATCCATTGGCCAAGGTGGTGACAGTGATGCTCATACGCGTCTCATTCTTGTCTTTACTTAGATCGTACGCCGTCAGGCCGCCGAGCGCGCATGCTCTCGAACATATTGCTGGACAACCTGCAGGCCGGCGCCCAGGACGTGCAGCCGTTCCTCACGCTCGAACAGGTCCGCCAGATGGGCGGGCAAAGGCGGACGCACGCCGGTTGCTTGCTCAACGGCGTCGGGGAATTTCGCCGGATGGGCGCAGGCGAGGCTGACCAGGGGCGTCGCCGGATCGCGCCGCGCCTCCATGCCGGCGATCACACCCACCGCTGTGTGCGGATCGATCAACTCACCGGTCGATTGATGCACAGCGGCGATGGCGCCGAGCGTGGCGGCGTCATCGAGCCGGCGTGCGTCGAACGTCCCGCAAGCGAGGCTCCAACGCTCCGCTTCGACATCAAGCGCGCCGTCGCGCCGGAAATCGGTCATCGCCGCCGCCGTCGCATCACCGTCTCGGCCGTAGAGATCGAAGAGATAACGCTCGAAGTTGCTGGATACCTGAATGTCCATGCTGGGCGACAAGGTCGGCGTCACCCCGCCGATCTCCATCCGACCCGTCTCGAAAAAGCGGGTCAGGATGTCGTTGCTGTTCGAGCCGATGATCAACTGGTCGATCGGCAGCCCCATCTGTTTCGCGGCGTATCCTGCGAAGACATTACCGAAATTTCCGGTCGGCACAGCGAAGGAAACCGGCCGGTCCGGCGCGCCCAGAGAGACGGCGGCATGGACGTAGTACACGATCTGGGCCATGACGCGCGCCCAGTTGATCGAATTGACCGCGCCGAGCCGCATCGAGTCGCGAAACGGCGCGTCGCCGAACATACTTTTTACTATATCCTGGCAATCGTCAAACGTGCCCTCGATGGCGAGGTTATGGACGTTCGGCGAGAGCACGCTGGTCATCTGCCGACGCTGCACTTCCGAGGTGCGGCGATGCGGGTGCATAATGAAGATATCGACCGCCGCCCGGTCTCGGCAGGCCTCGATCGCCGCAGAGCCGGTGTCACCGCTGGTGGCGCCGACGATGGTCAGACGCTCGCCTCTTTTGGTCAGAACATGATCGAACAGCAGCCCGACCAATTGCAGCGCATAATCCTTAAAGGCGATGGTCGGGCCGTGAAACAGCTCCATCAGCCAGGAATTCTCACTGATTTGTTTGAGCGGCGCGACTGCGTCATGGTCGAAATCGGCATAGGCGCGGCGGACAAGAGCGACGAAGTCCGCTTCCTCGATCGAATCGCCGATGAAAGGCCGCATCACCCGCGCCGCCAGATCCGGATAGGGCAGGCCGCGCATCTCCCGAAGATCGCGCGCCGACAGCTTCGGCCAATAGGCGGGCACATAGAGCCCGCCATCTTCGGCCAAACCTGTCAGCAGCACCTCTTCGAAATCGAGAACCGGCGCTCCGCCGCGTGTCGAGATATACTCCATGGCTCCCATTCGCCCGCCAACCCGCGCGGCCGCTTCGGGCCGCGCTCTATGCCTGTGTGTCTTAGAAGCGGCGCGGGCGCAGGGCAAGCGCGCGGTGCGGCGAGACCCTAGGACTTCGCCCGTTCTGCGGCCTGTACGAGGGTCTCGAGCTTGTTCAAGAAGGCGCTGCGGTCCTTCTGGCTGAAGGGGCGCGGTCCGCCGGAGACGGCGCCCTGATCGCGCAGGTCCTGCATCAGGTTGCGGGTCGCCAAAGCCATACCGACGGACGCCTTGGTGATCGGTTCGCCATTGGGGCGCAACACATGGGCGTCCTTCTCGATACAGCGCGCCGCCAAGGGAATGTCGTTGCAGATACAGATATCATGGGCTTGGATATGCGCGGCGATCCAGTCGTCGGCCGCGTCCGCGCCCTGATCGACGACGACCATCCGGATCATCGGGTTGCGGGGCGGGCGCAAGCCGCCGTCGGTGACCCAGACCGTCTTCAAGCCGTGCCGGTCGGCGACGCGCTCGACCTCAGCCTTCACCGGGCACGCGTCGGCGTCGACATAGATTTCCACCATCGGACTGCTTTCTTTCCGCGCCTTCGCCGCCGGGCTAGACTGATGTTCATGGAATGGGAGTTTTAAGGATGCCGCACGATCCTGACCATACCGAGCCGCCCTCGGACCCGGCGCTACGGGCGAAGGCGTTGGAGACGATCCTGACCGAGAAGGGCCTGATCGATCCGGCGGCGCTCGACGCGTTGATCGACACCTATGAGACGCGGATCGGGCCGCGCAACGGCGCGAAGGTCGTCGCCAAGGCCTGGACAGAGCCCGACTTTCTCGACTGGCTGCGGACGGATGCGACCGCGGCGATCGAAAGCCTGGGGTTCGGCGGCCGACAGGGCGAGCATATGCGGGTCGTCGAGAATACCGAGGTGATCCACAATATCGTCGTCTGCACGCTGTGCTCCTGTTATCCCTGGCCGGTCTTGGGCCTGCCGCCGGTCTGGTACAAGTCGCCGCCCTATCGCAGCCGCGCGGTCAGCGACCCGCGCTCGGTCCTGGCCGAATTCGGCACGGAACTTCCCGCGGAGACGGAAATCCGGGTCTGGGACTCGACCGCGGAGATGCGCTATCTGGTGCTGCCGAAACGGCCCGCCGGGACGGAGGGCTGGAGCGCCGAACAGCTCAAACCCCTGGTCACCCGCAACGCCATGATCGGCGTCGAAGAAGCGGCGCGGCCGGCATGAGGGGCGGCCAGGATCTCGGCGGGATGGACGGGCTGGGCCCGATCGATCCCGAGCCCGAGGCGGAGGAGCCGATCTTTCACGCCGACTGGGAGAAGCGCGTGCTCGCCTTCACCGTCGCGACCGGGCCGTTGGGTCTATGGAACATCGATATGAGCCGGCACGCACGGGAAAGCCAACACCCGGCCGATTATTTGCGCAACAGCTATTATGAGAATTGGATGGCCGGACTGGAGAGGCTGCTGGTGCAGACAGGCGTGGTGACGCCGGAGGAGCTGGCCGCCGGTCATAGCGCAGGCCCCGCGCCCGATTCCCTGACCGCAAAACGGCTGACGCCGGAGCAGGTGACGCCCGTGTTGCGCAAGGGCGGCCCGGCCGATGCGCCGGCCGACGCCGCGCCGAAATTCCGCGCCGGCGACGGTGTGCGCGTCCGCCTGCGCCACCCTTCGGGCCATACCCGCGCGCCGGGCTATGTGTTGGGCCGGATCGGCGCCATCGACCGCTATCACGGCGATCATATCTTCCCAGACCGTCACGCGATGGGCGAGAAGATCGGCGCGCCGCTCTACAGCGTGCGGTTCGAGGCCGCCGCCCTGTGGGGCGACGACGCGGTCGGCCGGAGCGCGGTCTATGTCGACCTGTGGGAGCCCTATCTGGAGTCGGTGCAGTGACCCTGGTCGAGCCGCTGTCGGCGACGGAGAAGACCGCCGACTTCTCGCAATCCCCGCGACTGCCGCTCGATCAGGCGGGCCCGGTCTTCGCCGAACCCTGGCACGCCCAAGCCTTTGCAATGGCCGTATCGCTGCATGCGGCGGGGATTTTCAGTTGGGCGGACTGGACGGCGGCGCTGTCCGAAGAAATCGCCTCAGCGACCGAAACGGACGGCGAGCCGGCGCTCATCGCCGATACGGCCTCGACAGACTGGAACGATCAGTATTTCCGGCATTGGCTTACGGCGCTCGAGACCCTGGCGGCGCAGCGTGGGCTCGCTGACAGAGATCAGATCACGGCCGTCGCCGACGCATGGCGCGCCGCGCATCTACGGACGCCGCACGGGGAACCGGTGACTCTGGTGTGAGAAACCGGCGGCGCGCGGCTCTTTATTTAAGCGCCTACTAAATATCCTATAAACACCAGTCAACAGAAGTCGGTTTCCGAAAAGGCCACCAGACGCCGTGATTCAGAGGCAGCCGCCATGGCCGATTTGCGCCAATTCAACTCGAATCGAGCGGTGAGAGAGGGCGGGTTCGAGACGATGGTTAACGCGCGGGCAGGCATATACCGCTGCTATTCTGCTCATTTAATGCGACAATTGTTAATAGAGCGACCCCAACAGCCGTCACTTGCCCAATTTCACCGTTCTGTCCATTTCTCGCCATTCAATTAACTTGCATACCCAAGCGGATATGCGTCTATAGCAGGATTTACATGCTTCACACGATTCTGATAATTATTCGATTCTCACCAACGCGATTGCAAATGCTTCTCAATAGGATGCATTCTGTAGACTAATGCTATTTATCAGAGCGCTCTTTGTTAACGACTTTGGCGCGTGTGTGTGTTAACTTTCGCGCAAAAGGCGTTGAACCCTCTCCCGCCCTCAACCAAGGGCGCGTGAGACGGGTGGTCGCGTCGGGTTTGCGCAGAATTCGGCCTTAAAGCGGCGCCCGGCGGGTGGACCGGGCCGCCAGGGTGGACAATCTATCCGCGGCCAACCGCCTCAGCGTCCCATCAAAACGGCGCGCTGTTCGATCAGGGCGGCGCGTTCCGGCGACCCTTCCGGCAAGCCTGCAACGGCCTGATCGAAATGTCCCGCCGCCGCCGCCGCGTCGCCACGGTCGATGGCCGCCAGACCGAGAAACCAATGCGCTTCGGTGTTGGTGGAATCGAGTTCAACGACGGCCCGCATCAGCGCCTGCCCCTCCTCGGTCGTTCGGGTCCCAGCCTCGGCGCGCAACAGGCGACCGCGCAGCAGTTTGAATTCAACGTCGTCCGGGAAAGCTATCTCGGCGCTTACCAACGCCTGCAACGCGTCCTCGGGACGGCCGAGAACATCATAAGAGCGCGCCAGGCGGATCCAGCCTTCGCGATCGTCCGGGTTCTCCTGCAGGCGCTCGGCGAGACCGGCGACCATGCTATCGACCATCGCCTGGCGGTCTTCCTCCGACATGGTCTGCGCGGCGGCGATATCGTCGGCGCGGGGCCCCGGCGCCGCGTTCGGTTGCGACCCGCCGTCACTCTCAGCCGCGACTGATTCCGGCGGCGCCAGATTCAGCTCATCGGCCAATTGTAGTAGCATGCGACGCGGCACAGGGGCGCGTTCAAACTGTGTTAAAGCGGCCGCCAGATCGGTATTCGCCTGATCGATCTGACCAAGCACCGCCCGCGCTCGGACCAGCCGCATCCAGCCTTCGAAATCGCTGGGATCCTCGGCCAACCGATCCGCCAGCGCATCGACCATGGCGTTGACCCGCGCCTGACGCTCTTCGGGGCTGAGATTCCGCATCTCGTCGACCTGTTCGGCGGTCGGCCCTTGTCCAGATCGAGACGGCGCGGCGGCGACCGCCGCCGGTTCCGGCAACAGGCCGGCCGTGTCGCGGCCAAGTTCGTCGCCGACCTCAGCGACCTTGCGAAACACCGCCGGATACCAGGGCGCGGCCGGGTCCCCCGCTTGGCCCAGCGCGATCCAGGCCTCCAACGCGTCAGCGCGGTTTCCGGTCTGATACAGCGCTTCGGCGAGATAATAGGCGGCGCGCGGCTCCTGCAAAGCGCCGCCCGCGGCTTCGGCGGCGCGACGGAAGGCGGCGACCGCTTCCGGCGTGACCGCGCCTTCAGAGCGGAAGACGATCGCTTCGCCCAATCCGCTCAAGATCACCGGGTTGCCCGGATCAAGCTGCGCCGCCCGGTCGTAGGCGATAATGGCGTCGGCGTAGCGGTCGAGCGTCATCTGCGTCCGAGCCAGCAGCAGCCACCCGTCGCCATCGTCCGGCTCTTCTTGCAGCCGCGCGGTTAAGCGCTCCGCCATCTGTGTCAGGTTGCCGGTGTTTTGGTTGCGCGCCGCACGCGCCTGTTGGATTTCGTCGGTGCGCGCCGCAAAGGGCGCATCGCTCAAGCCAGGCGCGCCCAGTGGCAGATACAGCGCAATGGCGGCGACCGGCACGGCCACCACGAGCAGAATCGCGAGCGCGCGGCCTAACCGGGACGCAGCCGCAACGCCCCCACCCTGCACGGAGGAAGCCGTCTCATCGGCGCGCAGCAGCCTGCGGCCGACTTCCGCGCGCGCCGCAGCCGCTTCCTGGGCGCCGATCAGGCCGGTGGCCGCCTCATCCTCAAGCTCGCGCAACTGGCGCTTATAGACCTCAACATCGAAATCGGCGGAGGACGCCGCTTCATGCTCGGCCGTGGTTTGAAAAAACGGCCGAATGATGAGCATGACGACGATCAGGGTCAGGATGGCGGCGGCGATCCAGAAAATCACGGGCGCTTCTCTTTCATGTCTCTGTCATCGCCCATTAGGGCCGCCAGCCGCGCTTCCTCGGCGTCCGACAGGCCGGTCGCGCCCGCGGCCTCCGCCATCAAGGCATTCCGGCGCGACCGCCCGCGCATCCAGAGCGCGACGCTCACGGCGGCGATCCCGAACAAAACGAAGGGTCCGCCCCAAAGAACCAGGGTCTCGGCGTTGACCGGCGGCCGCAGCAACACATAGTCGCCATAGCGGTCGGTCACGAAGGCGAAGACCTCCTTGTTGCTGTCGCCGGCGACCAGCCGCTCGCGCACCAGGACGCGCAGATCGCGCGCCAGTTCGGCGTTGGAATCGTCGATGCTTTGATTCTGGCAGACGAGACAGCGCAGCTCTTTAGAGATGTCGCGGGCGCGCGACTCCAGCGCCGGATCGTCCAACACCTCGTCCGGCTGCACCGCCAGGGCCGGCCCGGCCGGCCCGCCCCAAACGGCCAGCGCGCCAAACAGAAGGGCGCAAAGGGCGAGCATCCTCATGACTTCAAGTCCCGGATCAGCGGCAGGATATCGTCTTCGAGGATTTGCGGCGTGATCGGACCGACCCGCTTGTAGCGGATATGGCCGTCCGGTCCGATAATATAGGTCTCCGGCACACCATAGACGCCGAGGTCGATCCCGGCGCGCCCGCTTTCGTCGAATCCGATCCGCGCATAGGGGTCGCCAAGCTCATCGAGCCAGGCCACCGCATCAGCGCGCTTATCCTTGTAGTTCAGACCATGGACCGTGATCCCGTCGCGCTGGGCCAGTTGATTGATCAGCGGATGTTCGGCTCGGCAGGGAATGCACCAAGAGGCCCAGACATTCAGGACGCTGACCTCGCCGATCAATTCCTCGGTCTTTACGCCGGGCTTGTCCGTCAGAAGCGGCGGCGTGTCGATGCCCGGCATCGGCCGGTCGATCAAGGCGGAAGGCACGATGCTGGGATCGTCGCCGAGCTGTACGGCGAAATAGCCGGCGAGCACGCCGAAGATCACAAGAGGAGCGACGAATAACAAGCGACGCATGGCGCGATCCTATCGGGTCTTTGGTGCTGTCGAAAACGTGGGGTCAAAGTCGGCGGGCGAACGAGCGGATCATTCGGCCGGCGCCGGCGCGGCGGCGCGCGCGTCTCCGCCCGCCCTGGCGCCACTGCGCTTGGGCGCGCCGATCCGCAGCCGCCGATCGCTCAAGGAGACGAATCCGCCCAGCATCATCAGCGCCGAACCGATCCAGAGCCAAGGCACGAACGGCTTGATATAGGCGCGGACCGTCATGCCGCCGGTCCCGTCCGGATCGCCCAGCGCAACATAGAGGTCGCGGGTCAGGCTGGACCGGATCGAGGCCTCGGTCGTCTCCTGACCGCCGGCGATGTAGCGTCGGTTTTCAGGCGCGAACCGGGCGATCACATCGCCATCCGCATCGCGGGCGACGAAATTGCCGCGCAGGGCGAAATAGTTCGGCCCGCGCACCTCTTGCTGGCTCTCGAATTCCAGGTTCAGGCTCTTGAGCTGCATGGTCTCGCCGGGCCGCATGGTGGTGATAACCTCGGTGGTCAGAAGCGACGCGCCCGTCGCGCCCGCGACCAGAATCCCGACGCCGACATGCGCCAGCATCATGCCCCAGGCGGCGCGCGGCAGACCGATCATGCGTCTGACCATGGCGCCGGGTCCGGTTCGGCCCAGGCCGGCGCGCTGCAGGAACTCGACCAGCGAGGCCGAGACCACCCAGCCCGATAGGATCAGGCCGAGCGTGGCGTAGGCCCGGTCGCCTTCCAGCATAATCAGGCTGAGCGCGGCGACGACAAGGACGACCAAGGCGGCCAGCTTGAGGCGCGCCATCGCGGCCCAAAGATCGGCGCGTTTCCAGCTCAACAGCGGCCCGACCCCCAGCGCGATCAACAGCGGGGCCATCAGCGGCACAAAGGTCAGATTGTAATAGGGCGGTCCGACCGAGACTTTCGAGCCATCCATCGCGTCGAGAAACAGCGGATAGAGCGTCCCCAACAGCACCGTCGCCGTCGCGGTCGTCAGCAGCAGATTGTTGAAAACCAGCGCGCCCTCGCGGCTGATCGGCCGGAAGAGGCCTCCGCCTTGAAGCTGCGGCGCGCGCCAGGCGTAAAGCGCCAGCGAACCGCCGATCGCGATCACAAGCAGGATCAGGATGAACAGCCCGCGGTCCGGGTCCGTCGCAAAGGCGTGGACCGAGGTCAGCACGCCGGAGCGAACCAGGAAGGTGCCGATCAGGCTGAGCGAGAAGCCGATGATGGCGAGCAGGATGGTCCAGCTTTTCAGCGTGTCCCGCTTCTCCACCACGATCGCCGAATGCAGAAGCGCGGTCGCCGCCAGCCAGGGCATGAAACTGGCGTTCTCGACCGGGTCCCAGAACCAGAAACCACCCCAGCCCAACTCGTAGTACGCCCACCAGGAACCCAGCGCGATGCCGCCGGTCAGGAAAGCCCAAGCGAGCAGCGTCCAGGGCCGGACATAGCGCGCCCAAGCGGCGTCCACTTTGCCCTCGATCAGGGCGGCCACGGCGAAGGAGAAGGATATCGAGAGGCCGACATAGCCGATATAGAGCATCGGCGGATGCAGCGCGAGACCGGGATCCTGCAGCAACGGATTGAGATCGTTGCCTTCAAAAGGCGGCGGAAAAACGCGCTCGAACGGGTTCGAGGTCAGGATCATAAACAGTAGGAAACCGACCGAGACCATGGCCTGGACGGCGAGCGTCCGCGCCTTCAACCCAGGCGGCAGGTTGCGGCCGAAAAGGGCGACCAACGCGCCGAATAGGGCGAGCACGGTCACCCAGAGCAGCAGCGAGCCCTCATGATTGCCCCAAACACCAGAGACCTTATAAAGCATCGGCTTCAGGGAATGTGAGTTTTGGACCACATTCAGCACCGAGAAGTCGCTGGTGACGAAGGCGTTGGTCAAAGCCGCAAAGGACACGGCCAGGACCAGGAACTGAGCCAGCGCCGTCATCGGCGCGGTCGCCATCATCGCCGCATCGCCGCGCGCCGCCCCGATCAGCGGCACGACAGACTGGATGCTGGCGCACACCAGCGCCAGGATCAGCGCGAAATGCCCGAGCTCGGCGAAGCTAAATCCTTCCATCAGGTCGACGCGCCTTCCCGCTAGCCCCCGCGCCTATTGCGCGGAAGAGGTTGCATGCTGCCAGGTGCCGGCCCGCTTCATCGCTTCGACCGCCTCGGCGGGCATGTAATTCTCGTCATGCTTGGCCAGGACTTCGTCCGCCTTGAAGACGCCGTTCGAGTCGATCGCGCCTTGCGCGACGATGCCTTGGCCTTCTCGGAACAGGTCCGGCAAGATGCCGGTATAGGCGACGCGCACGGTCGCATTCAGATCGGTGATGGTGAATTCCGTCGTCGCGCCGTTCTGATTGACGCTGCCTTCTTCGACCAATCCGCCGAGCCGGAATTTGGTCCCCTCGCCGACCGCCTGATCGCGGACTTCCGTCGGGCCATAGAAGAAGGTCACATTGTCCTCGAAAGCGACCAGCACGAGGGACACGGCGACGCCGAGCATGGCGAGTCCGGAGAAGACGATCAGCATCCGCTGTTTCTTGCGCGCCGCGCCCTTACGCATCAGCCGACCCTCCTGCAATCCTGGTGTTCGCTCCCCCTTCTGACCGCGGGCGTCGGGACACATCCAACGCCTTCGCCATCGCTTCGTTGCGGCGCATGGCGCTCACCGACCCGACCAACAAATAGACCATCACCGCCGCCGCAAGAGCGTAGCACGGCCAGATATAGACGGCGTGCCCCCCCATCTCGAAGAATGCGCTCATGCTGCAGGCTCCCGCCCTACAGGACCGTTCGGGACGCCGTCCGGGGTCGTCACGCCCCGGCTCATTGCGTTGCGCAGACGCGCCGCCGCATATTCGGACCGCATGCGCAGCCCGAGGACCAGGATGAAGAAGCAGGTGAAGCTGCCCATCATCAGGAACAGCGGCGTCAACATTTCCGGCGCGATGGTCGGCCCGTCCAGCCTTATCAGCGCAGCGGGCTGATGCAGCGTGTTCCACCAATCGACCGAGAATTTGATGATCGGCAAATTGACCACGCCGACCAGCGCCAAGATCGCCGCCGGCTTCGAGGCGCGGCCCGGCTCGTCAAACGCATTGGCCAGGGTCATATAGCCGATATAGAGGAAAAACAGGATCAAGACCGAGGTCAGGCGTGCGTCCCAGACCCACCAGGTTCCCCACATCGGCTTGCCCCAGAGCGACCCGGTGGCGAGGCAAAGGAAGGTGAAAGCCAAGCCGACCGGCGCAGCGGCGCGAGCCGTGATCTCCGCCAAGGGATGTTTCCAAATCAGGACGCTGGCGCTGGCCCCGGCGATCACGGCGTAAATCATCACCGCCATATAGGCCGCCGGCACATGGATATACATGATCCGCACCGTATCGCCCTGCTGGTAGTCCGCTGGCGAGGCGATCAAACCGTAATACAGGCCCAAAACGGTCAAAACAGCGAAGCCCGCCGCCGCGACGGGCAGGATTGCATTCGAAATGCGAAAGAACCGTGTTGGATTGGCGAACCGGTGCATGGTCAGCGTTGCTCATCGTCACGATCCGGCCACATGCCGGACAGATCCAACATGCGGAAACCGGGCAACAAATTCAACCAGTTCCGGCACGATGCGACCATCCATTCGCCCGAAATACCCCTTAGAAATTCAAGGGTTATCGGCGGGGGCGGCGTTAGATTCAAGCGCCGATCATTGGAACGCCGAGCGCACCGCAGCGCCGGCCGCCCAAGGGGCCAACGGGATGGACGCCATGCTGATCGCCGCCAGGATCAGCATATAGGGACGCCAGGGCAGCCCCGCTACAGCCGCGTCCACCGCTGAGACGCCGAAAATCAGGACCGGAATATAAAGCGGCAAAACCAGCAGCGCGGTCAGCAGGCTGGCGCGCCGCGCGCCCAGCACCAGAGCCGCGCCGATGGCGCCGATCAGGCTCATCGCCGGCGTGCCCAAAAGCAACCCCAAGACCAGCGCCAGAAGCCCATCGGCCGGCAGGTTCAGCATCATCGCGATCACCGGCGCCAGCAGGGTCAGCGGCAAGCCGGTCGTCACCCAATGCGCCGACGCCTTGGCCAACACCAGCAACGCCATCGGCGTCGCCGTCATCGCCATCAATTCCAGCGCCCCGTCGTCGTAGTCGGACTGAAATAAGCGATCCAGCGACAGCATCACCGACAGCAGCGATAGGACCCAGACGACGCCCGATGCGACGATCGCGAGCGTCTCTGGCGACGGCCCGACGCCGAGCGGGAACAGGCTGGCGGCGATCAGGAAAAAGGCCAAGGCCAGCGCCAGATCGGCGCCCTGGCGAAAGACCAGACGCAGATCGCGCATGAAAACCGCCCGCATCGCGCGGATCATGCGGCGTCCTCGCCTACAAGCGCGTCCGGGGCGACGGCGAAGGCGTCGAGGTCGAGCCTCCCGGCGCCGTCCAGGCCGAGATCGACATGGGTCGCCGCCACCACCGCGCCGCCCTTGGCGCGGTGCTCGGCGATCAGGGCGCGCAGCCGGTCGATCGAGGCCGTGTCCAAGCCGACCGACGGTTCGTCCAACAGCCAGAGATCGGCGCGCGCCGTCGCCAGTCGCGCCAGCGCCGTTCGCCGCTTCTGACCGGCGGAGAGATACCGGCCCGGAATTGCGCTCTGCGCCGACAGGCCGATCGCCGCGACCGCCGCCCGGATCGACTCGTCGTCGCCGGCCCCGCCATTCATGGCGGCCCAGAAGGCGATATCCTCACTGACGGTCAGCGGCGCCTTGATCGCTTCGGCATGGGCGAGATAGTAGGTCGCGGCGCGATGATCGGCCGGGTCGTCGGCGATCGGCGCGTCATCTCGGTGAAGGGCGCCGGACAAGGGCTCGATCAGCCCGGCCATGAGGCGCAAAAGCGAGGATTTGCCGCTGCCGTTCGGGCCTGTCAGCAGCAAGGCCTCACCGCCGGCGACGGAGAAAGACAGGCGGTCAAACACCAGCCTGCCGCCGCGAAAACACGCCAATTCCTCGCCCCAAAACCGCATATCGGCATTAGACCGGGTTTCGCTGCGGTTAGAAAGAACAGACAGAAACGACACCCCGAAAAGGCGACGGCCGCCGGAAAGGGGGATCAATCGGCGGCCGTCTGTATTTGCGACGGTTTGGTCAGAACCGCCACGGAGCCCTTGAATGTCGGGGATAGGGCCCCGTTGAGAGGGGAGGTCTCAGCGCTTGAGATATGGGGTGGGAATTGTGGGTTTACACGGGATAAATTGAGGCAATTTTGTGACCGATTTCGGATTGGCCGGTAGGCGTTCACGCCCATAACAGGCAAGCCGTTTTTTTGATGTGATATCAAAGCGGTATAGGGACACACGCATCGACAAACCGCCCGAAGATCGTTCGATTATTAGCAATTGATCATTGATCTTAACGGCGCTTTATGTTGGTATTGGGGTAATGCGAACGGAATTCGTGATTGGTTCTAGTTTGCCGCTTTGGGGGGGCATCATGAGAATTAGGCGAATCTGTGTGGCAGTTGTGACACTCGGCGCTGCGCTGTTGGCCGCGCCGGCGCTCGCCTGTCCAAGCGGCTATCAGCCATGCGGGCAAAACAGTCAGTTTTGCTGCCCAAAGCCCTAGCGGCGCTCGCTTGGGTCCGTAAGCCGGGGCGCCCGTTATGACTGCGGAAGGCGGCGAGAAACGCTTATACGTAAAGCGGGTTCTGTCGTTCATCGCCGGCGCCGCGGTTGTCGCCGGCGCGTTTATGGTTTGGTTTCACCGGTCTGAAACGACCCTCAAGGATATTCTGGCGGAGGACGGTTATCTGGAATTGGTGCCGCCGTCGGAATTTCATGGCCCAGGGACGCTCAACACAGTTGAAGCCTTTGAAGACGGCTCGATCCGACTCTTGCCGACCTGCGAGATCGATCAGGCGTTGTTGAGCGCGCGTCGCCGGGAATCGCGAACGCACGACCAGGAGTTCGAAGAACGTTTGAGCGGCAGTTTCGACGTTAAGGCGGAACTGGCCCAGAAACTTCAAGCCGCCTCGAGCAACGGCCTCAATCTCGGCGCTATCAAGAGCATTACGGTGCGGCTCGAAAACACGAAGATCCTGACAATGTCGGACGAAGCGCTGTTTTCTCTCCGCAACGATCTGCTCGTCAACAATTGCGCCGCAGCGGTCAGCATCAACCTGGGCGCGGGCGGCCTGGTCTGCCAAAGCCAGTCGGTGCTTCAGACGGACATGATCTATGAGGTGGTGTTGGAGGAACAGGTCTCGGTCGAGCAGAAAATGCAAATCCTGCGTGACGTATCGGGCGCCCTCGAACTCGACCTTGCCCGGGAAGGCTCGAACCGAATCCAAGGCAAGAGCCTATTCTACGGCGTCAAACTCAATCGACACGGCGTCTTCAAGCCCGGCCCCGATGCGATTCCCGTCGAATGCCCCATCGCCCAATGACGGACGAACGCCGTCGGCCACGCCCCTAACGGCGCCGATACGCCGTCCGGAACGCGCCGGGCCGGCTCAGACCTCATATTGTCGCTGGTCGTCGATGACCTTGCCGTCGTTCGGAAGAGAGCCCGGCGCAACCAGTTCGATCTTGCCGCTGAGCTTGCATTCCCGACGCACACTGTCGGCCAATTGATCGACGAAATCGGGGCTGCAGTCGCTTGTTTCGATCTTAACGACCATGACGTCGGACTGCTCGATCAGGACGATTTCGGCCCGCGCCTTCAAGATTCGCGGGTCGGATTTGACCACCCGGTCGATTTGCGCCGGGTCGACGAACATGCCTTTGACCTTGGTGCGCTGATCGGCGCGGCCCATCCAGCCCTTGATCCGGTTGTTGGTTCGGCCGCACGGGCTCTCGCCCGGCAGGATGGCGCTGAGATCGCCGGTGGCGAAGCGGACCAGCGGATAGTCGGCGTTGAAGCTGGTGACGGTCACCTCGCCGACCTCGCCGTCCGGGACCGGATCGCCGGTTCCCGGGCGTAGAATCTCGACGATCACCTTCTCTTCGACGATCATGCCTTCCAAGGCCGGCGACTCATAGGCGACCAGGCCCAAATCCGCGGTGCCGTAACACTGCAAAGTCGCGATCTCGCGCGCCGCATAGGCCTCGCGCATCGCCGGAAAGAGCGCGCCGCCGCTGACCAACGCCTTTTTCAGGGTCGGCAGCGCGACCGCCCTCTCGTCTGCGCGCTCGAGAATTTTGCCCAGAAAATCGGGCGTGCCGATATAGCCGTCGGCGCCGAAAGCAGCGATCGCTTCCACCTGTTGCTCGGTGGCGCCGACGCCGCCGGGATAGACCGCGCAGCCGATCGCCTGGGCGGCGGTTTCGAACATCGCGCCGGCCGGGGTGTGGTGATAGCTGAAACAATTGTGGGCGATGTCACCCTGCCGGAAGCCCGCCGCAAAGACCGCGCGCGCCATGCGCCACCAATCCCGGCCGCGCCCCTCCGGATCGGCGATCGGGCCGGGCGAGAGATAAAGCCGCAGCAGATCGCGAGGGGCGGTCGCCGTCATGCCGCCGAAGGGCGGGGCGGCGGCCTGCTCCGCCATCAGGTCGGATTTGCGCGTCACCGGTAGCGCAGCAAGCGCCTCAGGGCTGGAGATCGCGGCGGGATCGACCTCGGCCAAGACGCGGCCGTAATAGTCGGTATTCGCCTTGGCGTGGGCGATCTGCGCCGGCAGTACGGTCGCCAGATCGGCGGCGCGCTGGTCCGCGCTGCGCGTTTCCAAAGCGTCGTAGAAGTCGGATTGGCCGGTCGACACAGTCGCGTTTCCTTGAATCGGGCGGGCGCGGCCCAAGCCGTCGCTAGAGCCAGCGTTTGCGGCGTTTGTAATGCTTCACGTCGCGGAAGCTCTTTTTGCCCTCAGTCGAGAGGCCGAGATAGAATTCTTTCACGTCCTCGTTGCTCAGCAGCGACTCGGCGCTGCCGTCGAGCACGACCCGGCCATTCTCCAGGATATAGCCGTATTTGGCGTAGCGCAGAGCGACGGTCGTATTCTGCTCGGCGAGCAGGAAGGTCACGCCCTCCTGGCTGTTCAGCCTTTTGACAATCTCGAAAATCTGCTCGACGAGCTGCGGCGCCAGACCCATCGACGGTTCGTCCAACAGGATGATCTTCGGCTTGGCCATCAGGGCCCGACCGATCGCGCACATTTGCTGCTCGCCGCCCGACGTGTAGCCGGCCAAGCTCTTGCGGCGCTCTTTCAGCCGCGGGAAATATTCATAAACAAGCTCCAGATCGTCTTTGACGCCCCGGTCGCCGCCGCGCGTGTAGGCGCCGGTCAGCAAATTCTCTTCGATGGTCAGATGTTCGAAACAGTGGCGGCCTTCCATGACCTGGACGCAGCCCATCTTGACCACGTCATTGGCGGTCAGCGTGTCGAGCCGGCGGCCCTCCATCGTGATCGCGCCCTTGGTGACCTCGCCGCGCTCCGCCTTCAACAGATTGGAGATCGATTTCAGCGTCGTCGTCTTACCGGCCCCATTGCCGCCCAAAAGCGCAACAATGCCGCCTTCCGGCACGCTCAGAGAAACGCCTTTGAGAACCAAGATCACGTGGTCGTAGATCACCTCGATATTGTTCACATCGAGCAGCGACTTTGCTGCATCGGGCGCGGGGTCAGTATCGGACATGGCCTCGGCCATTGGAACGTTCCTTCGGCGTTATTGGAAAAAGAGCGCGTCGGCGCCGCCCTGGATGAGGCGGCGCCGAGAGCACCGGATTGTTACGAGCATTCACGCGGGGTGATGTTGTTCTCCCGCGCATATTGCTCGGACTCCTGAGCGATCAGCGGCTGAACCACTTCGGTCATCGCCGGCACCCAGTCGGAGATGATCTCCCACTGATCGCCTTTCCATTGCTGAACCAGGATGGCCGGGTTCTGGCCTTCATGGTTTTCACAGGTGATCTTGACCGGCGTGATATAGCCGGTCAGGCCCATCTCGGCGATGCGCGCATCGGTCAGGTCCAGGTTTTCCAGGCCCCAGCGCATTTCTTCGCCCGTGATCGCGCGGTCGCCATATTCGGCTTGCGCCGTGCGAATCGCTTCGACGACATAGGCGGCATTGGCGACACCGCGCGCCCAAAGCGGGTTGTTATGCTCGGACATGTCCGCCGAGGCGCCGCCGCCCGCTTCGTACAGGGCCTTGATGTCCTCATAGGCGCCGAAATCGGTGCCGACGCCGTGGAAGCTGGCGGACTTGTAGCCGATCGAGCCGTCGCCGGCCGGCACCACCGCGTCATTCCCGCCGGACCACCAGTTGCCGATGAACTTGTCCATCGGGAAGCGAATGGCGGCCGCTTCGCGAACGGCCGTACCGTTCATCGCGCCCCAGCCCCACATGATGGCGTAGTCGGGCCGGGTCCGGCGGACCTGCAGCCAGATCGACTTCTGCTCGGTCATCGAGGCCGGGGGCACAGGATATTTGTCATAGGTGAAGCCGAACTTCTCCGCCAACACATCCAGCGTCGGGATCGGCTCCTTCCCATAGGGATGGTCGAGATAGATATAGGCGAAACGCTTGCCGTTCAGCGCGTCCAGGCCGCCTTCCTGATCGGCTATATATTGAATGACGGACGTCGCCTGACTCCAATAGGTCGCCGGGAAGTTGAAGACATAGGGGAAGACCTTGCCGTTGGCGGCGCTCGTGCGGCCATAGCCCATCGACAGGATCGGAATTTTGTCGGCGGTGGCTTTTTCGATCAGCGCATAAGTGATGCCGGTCGACCAGGGGTTATAGACCGTGGCGCCGCCGCCGGTCGATTTCGTCCGGTCGTAGCACTCGACGCCCCGGTCGTTGGAATAACCGGTGTCGCATTCCTCGACCGCCAGCTTGACGCCGTTTACGCCGCCGTCGCGCAGATTGATCATGTTGAAATAGTCGGCGAAGCCGTTCGCCAACGGGATGCCTGAAGGCGCGAAAGCGCCGGTGCGATAGACCAGCGACGGGATCGGCTGATCGGCCTGGGCCGTCGCCGCGACGCCGGCGATCCCGATCACGGCCCCGGCGGCCGCGAGAGTCAGTTTGCGGATGAACATACATTTTCCTCCTTCTGTTCGACGCGCCGGAGAGGCGCGCCCGCGACTGGTGTTGCTCCCTTCCTGGTTTTTTCGGTCCGGAAGGGTTGGACGCCATAGCCGGCTTCACGCATGAACCGGCCGACCTGGCGAGCAGTTTAAACCGTCCCGCGCTAGTATGGGAACGGCCACATACGCAATTTCTCCTTGGCGATCGACCACATGCGCGCCAGGCCATGCGGCTCGACGATCAGGAAAAAGATGATCATGGCGCCGAAGATCATAAACTCGACATGACGAATCAGCGCTGTCGAGACTTCAAGCCCAAGCCCGGTGGCGGCGTTGTTCAGGAAGATCGGCAGGGTGAAGATGAAGGCGGCGCCCAGAAAACTGCCCAGGATGCTGCCCAAACCGCCGATGATGATCATGAATAGGATCTGAAACGAGCGGTTGATGTCAAACGCGCTCGGCTCGACGATGTTGATATAGCAGAAGGCCCAGAGCGCGCCGGCCATGCCGCAATAGAAGGACGAGATCGCAAAGGCCGACAGTTTGGTCTGCAGCGGCTTTATGCCGATCAGCTCGGCGGCGATGTCCATGTCGCGGATCGCCATCCAGCTTCGACCGATCCGGCCGCGCGTCAGGTTGCGCGCGATCAGGGCGAAGACGATGACGAAGCTGAGAACAAAGAGATAGCGCGCCGTCTCGTTGGATTCGGCGCCGGTCACCAGGAAGCCGAAAATCTCGCGCGGCGGCGCCGTCGGCACGCCGGAGATCGAATAGTTCACGAACCAGGGCTGCTTGGTGAACAGCCAGATCAGGAAGAATTGCGCGGCCAGGGTCGTGACCGCCAGGTAGAATCCCTTAATCCGCAGGCTCGGCGCCCCGAAGACCGCGCCGATCATGGCGGACGCGAGGCCGCCGACCAGCACGCCGACGACGATGTTGATGTCGGGAAAGGCGGTGACGAATTTGTAGCCCAGATAGGCGCCGGCCGCCATGAAAGCGCCGGTGCCGAGCGATAGTTGGCCCGCGTAGCCGGTCAGGATATTGAGCCCGATCGCCGCCAGCGAGAGGATCAACACGGGTATGAGGATCGATTCCAGCCAATACTCGCTGGCGATAAAGGGCACCACCAGCACCATGAAGGCGATGACCGAGAGCACGAAAAACTTGTCCAACGGGATCGGCAACAGCGCCATATCGTCGCTGTATGTTGTTTTGAAGACCCCGGCCTCACGATAGAACATGCTCGATTTCCCTTAACCGCGCCCGCAGCGCCGATCTAAACGCGCTCGATAATCTTGTCGCCGAACAAGCCTTGCGGCCTGAAGAACAGGAAGACCAGGGCGACGACATAGGCGAACCATTCCTCGATCGCGCCGCCGAACAGCGACCCCCAATAGACCTCCGCCACCTTCTCGCCGGCCCCGATGATCAAGCCGCCGATGATGGCGCCGGGGATCGAGGTGAAGCCGCCCAGGATCAGGACCGGCAGCGCCTTCAGCGCGATGATCGCCAGCGAGAACTGAACCCCCAGCCGCGCGCCCCACATCACGCCCGCGACCAAAGCGACAAAGCCGGCGACCGCCCAGACGATGATCCAGATATGGTTCAGCGGAATGCCGATCGACAACGCCGCCTGATGATCGTCGGCGACCGCGCGCAGGGCCCGCCCGATCCGCGTATAGTGGAAGAACAAGGCCAGCACGGTCACCAGGAAACTGGCGACGACCGCAGCGAAAATATCGCTCTGCTGCAGCATGGCGTCGCCGACGAACCAGACATCGTCGGGAATGCCAATATCCAGCGGCCGCACGTCCGAGCCCCAGATCGTCTCGCCGAACCCTTCCAGGAAGAAGGCCAAGCCGATCGTCGCCATAAACAGGATGATCGGTTCCTGGTTCACCAATTTGCGCAGGACCAATCGCTCCACCGCGAAGGCGAGACCGATCATGATGATGACCGTCAGGATCAGCGCCAGCCAGACCGGCACGCCCCATTCCATCAACCCGACCAGATTCAAGGCGGCGAACAGGACCATGACGCCCTGGGCGTAGTTGAAGACGCCGGACGCCTTGAAGATCAGAACGAACCCCAGCGCAACCAGCGAATACATCACCCCCGCCGACAGGCCGCCGACCAGAACCTCGAACAGGAACCAGGGCTGATCGACCATCTCGACAAACGGCGCGATGAAGAAAGCGTGCAGAAATTCCATGATCCGTCTCTCTCCGCCGCCGTCAGTCGTGGGTCACGCCGAGATAGGCGTCGATCACATCCTGGTTGCCGCGCACCTCGTCCGGCGTGCCGTCAGCCAGTTTCTTGCCGTAATCCAACACCACGACCCGGTCGCTCAGATCCATGACGACGCTCATATCATGTTCGATCAGGGCGATGGTCGTGCCGAACTGTTCGTTCACGTCGATGATGAAGCGGGACATATCCTCCTTCTCTTCGACATTCATGCCGGCCATCGGCTCGTCGAGCAGCAGAAGGTCCGGCTCCGCCGCCAGGGCGCGCCCCAGTTCGACCCGCTTCTGCAACCCGTAAGGCAGCCGGCCCACCGGCGTGCGGCGGATCGCCTGAATTTCGAGGAAATCGATCACCTTCTCTACATGTTCGCGATGCTCAAGCTCCTCGCTTTTCCCGCGGAACATGTAGAGCGCTTGCTCCAGCAGGCTGGCCTTCATCTTCAGCACCCGGCCCGTCATGATATTGTCGAGCGTCGACATGCCGCGGAACAAGGCGATGTTCTGAAAGGTGCGCGCGATGCCGTTTGAGGCGGCGATATAGGGGCGCATCGGCGCGTAGGTCACGCCCTTGTAGTGGATCGAGCCTTCCTGGGCCTGGTAGAACCCGTTGACCACATTCAGCATCGAGGATTTGCCGGCGCCGTTCGGGCCGATGATCGAGCGGATTTCACCCTTCTTGATGTCAAAGCTGATCTCGCTCAGCGCTTTTACCCCGCCGAAGCTGAGGCTGACATTGTCGACCCGCAACAGCTCGCCGCCGATGCGTTCCGCTTGTCCCGAGACGGGCGCCACACCACTCACCGTTCGATATCCCCGCTTTTCGTCCCGCGTGTCCTATTCCGCCGCCTGCGCCGTCGCGGCCAGGACGACGGCGGCGTCGACGATCCGTAGATCCGCTTTCACCACGCCTTTCCGGCCGTCCTCGAAGGTGATCTCCGCCTCGATCACTGCGTTCCCCGCGTCTGAATAAAGCCCGTCGATCAGGGGCAGATATTTTTCGGCGATGAAGCGACGGCGCACCTTGCTGGTGCGGGTCATCTCGCCGTCATCGGCGTCGAGCATCTTATGCAGGATCAGGAAGCGGTGGATCTGGCTGCCGGCCACCCGCGCCTCCGCCGCCAAGTCGCGGTTCACCTGTTCGACATGCGCCAGCACGATGTCATAGACCTGCGGCAGCGCCGCCAGTTCCTGATAGGAGGCGTAGGGCACGCCCTGACGCTCGGCCCAATTCCCGACCGCCTCGTGATCGATATTGATGAAGGCGGCGACATAGTCCTTTCCGTTGCCGAAGGCGACCGCCTCGCGGATTTCCGGGAAGAATTTCAGCTTGTTCTCGATATATTTCGGCGCAAAGAGCGAGCCGTCATTCAGTTTCCCGACATCCTTCGCCCGATCGATGATTTTCAGATGCCCGTCCTCGTCGAGGAAGCCGGCGTCGCCGGTCCGGTACCAACCGTCCGCGTCCTTGGCCTCTTCGGTCGCTTCCGGGTTCTTGAAATACTCTTTGAAAATGCCCGGCCCCTTAATCAGCAACTCGCCGGTCTGGTCGATCTTGATATCGACCCCGTCCAGCGGCGTGCCCACCGTGTCGGGCTTGATCTCGCCGTCGGGCTGGATCGTCACGAAGACGCTGGTCTCGGTCGAGCCGTAGAGCTGTTTCAGATTGATGCCGATCGAACGGTAGAAGATGAAGATGTCCGGGCCGATCGCCTCGCCGGCCGTATAGCCGATGCGCACCCGGCTGAGGCCGAGCACATTCTTTAGCGGGCCGTAGACCAGGATTTCGCCCAACCGATAGAGCAGGCGGTCGCTCATTGAGACCGGCTTGCCTTCCAGAATATCGACGCCGACGCGGCGCGCCACGGCCATGAAATAGTGGAACATGTCGCGCTTGATCTTGCTGGCGTCCTCGATCCGGATCGACACTTGCGTCAGGATATTCTCGAAAATGCGCGGCGGCGCGAAGAAATAGGTCGGGCCCAACTCACGCAGATCGGTCAGGACTGTCTCGGAGCTTTCCGGGCAGGCGACGCAAAATCCGCAAATGAAAGACTGCGCGTACGAAAAGACATTGTCGCCGATCCAGGCGAGCGGCAGATAGGCCAGGATCTCGTCGCTTTCCCGCAGCCCCTCGAATTTGGCGCCGTGATAGGCGGCGGTCAGCAGATTGTCGTGGGTCAGCAGCACGCCCTTCGGATTGCCGGTCGTCCCGGACGTATAGGGGATCAGGCAGGTGTCCGCGCCCTCTCCCGCGTCGATCTGAGCGTCGACGAAGCCGGGTTCGGCGGCCAAACGCGCATCGCCCATGGCGACCACGTCTTCGTAATCATGCAGATAGTCGAGCGTGTAGTCGCGCACGCCGCGCGGTTCGTCGAAGATCACATGCTCCAGCGTCGGCAGACGCTCTTTCAGCGCCATCAGCTTGTCGACCTGCTCCTGGTCTTCGGCGATGGCGAAGCGCACTTCGGCGTGGCTCAGCGGGAAATGCATCTCCTCGGCCACCGAGTCCTGATAGATCGGGACCGGCACCGCGCCCAGTGTCTGCGCCATGGCGATTGACCAATAAAGTCGCGGCCGGTTATCGCCGATGATCGCAACCCGATCGCCGCGCTTCAGGCCCAGTTCGGCCATGCCGGCGGCGTAGCGGTCGACCTCACGCTTGACCTCGGCCCAGCTGCTGGTGCGCCAGATGCCCAGATTCTTCTCGCGCATCGCCGCCCGGTCGGCGCGCACAGATGCATTGTGCCGCAACAGTTTCGGGAACGTGTCGTGGACCGCGATGTCCGGATAGGAAGCGCCTTCAGCCATGCCGTTCTCCACACCTCCCGTCCCAGCGCGCAATGAAGCCGGCGGATGGCAAGAGGAAGAAGATGGCGACGCCGTCCAAGACCGCTCGGCTGAACCGGCGCGGCGCGATGCGCCCGAACCCAAGGACCGGCGCATCGGCTGGCATAGGCGACGGCGGGCTCCTCCCTGAGCCGAGAACCCGATGTCGAGCCCTCACAATAACCGCACCGCTAACGCGACACTCAAATTTCCGCTTTTCGCAGATTTCTGTATCACTTTGCGCTTAGCACAGCGATGCGAAGGCGCCAAGCGACCCGTCGCGTTCCGCCCTTGAGCGGGGCGGGGGGCGGTCCTATATGCCCCCCGTCAGCGCGCCGATGCGCCGCGCTCAGCGTCCCGCGCGACGCCGGAGCCAGATCACATAGTCGCTTCTCAATCGTTGGAGGGTCCCATGGCCGTCGAAGCCAAACCCGCGGAAACCGCACCCGAAACGCATGAATTTCAGGCCGAAGTCGGCCGTCTGCTCGATATCGTCGCCAATGCGCTTTACTCAGAGCGCGAGATCTTTCTGCGGGAATTGATCTCGAACGCGGCCGACGCCTGCGACCGGCTGCGCTATCAGGCCCTGTCGGACGCCGCCCTGATCGAAGGCGACCCGGACTTCGCCATCACCTTGAGCGCCGACGCCGAGGCTAAGACCCTGACCGTTTCGGACAACGGGTCGGGCATGAGCCGCGATGAGCTGCTCGGCAATCTTGGCACGATCGCGCGATCGGGCACCTCGAACTTCCTCAACCAGCTCTCCGGCGACGACAAGAAAGACCTATCCCTGATCGGCCAGTTCGGGGTCGGCTTCTATTCCGCCTTCATGGTCGCGGACAGCGTCGCGGTGACCAGCCGCAAAGCGGGCGCGGACGAGGCCTTCACCTGGGTCAGCGACGGCAAAGGCGCCTTCACCGTCGAGCCCGGCGCGCGGGACGGCCGCGGCACGACCATCGTGCTGCATCTGAAAGAAGACGCCGCGGAATTTCTCACCGAAGCGCGGCTGAGCCAGATCGTCAAAACCTACTCCGATCATATCGCGTTCCCGATCCGCATCACCGGCGAGAATCCAGAAGACGGCGACGCGGTCTATCCGAAACAGTTGAACTCGGCCGCCGCCCTTTGGACGCGGTCGAAGTCGGATGTGACCGAGGATCAGTACAAGGAATTCTACCACCATGTCAGCCACGGCTTTGACGATCCCTGGGCGACGCTGCATTTCCGCGCTGAAGGCGTGATCGAGTATGCCGGCCTGATCTACATCCCGACCCAGCGGCCGTTCGACCTGTTCCATCCGGACCGCCAGTCGAAGCTGAAATTGTATGTAAAGCGGGTCTTCATCACCGATGAATGCGACGAACTGGTGCCGTCCTGGCTGCGCTTCCTGCGCGGGGTCGTCGATTCGGAAGACCTGCCGCTGAATGTCAGCCGCGAGATGCTGCAGAACAATCCGGTCGTCTCGAAGATTCAGAGCGGGTTGGTGAAGCGCGTGCTGGGTGAATTGGCGAAACGCGCCGAAAAGGACGCCGACAACTATGCGGAATTCTGGGATGCGTTCGGCGCGGTCCTGAAGGAAGGCGTTTATGAGAGCTTCGAGAACCGCGACGCCTTGATGAAGCTGATGCGCTTCAAATCGACCACACGCGAGGGCTGGTTGTCGCTCGCGGACTATATCGAGGCGATGAAGGACGGTCAGGACGCGATCTATTACATCTCCGGCGACAGCGCCGAGGCGCTCGCCAAGAGCCCGCAACTGGAAGGGTTCGCGGCCAAGGGCGTCGAGGTCCTGTTTATGACCGATCCGGTCGATGAGTTCTGGCTCTCCAACGCGCCGGACTTCGAGGGCAAGAGCTTCAAGTCCGTCACGCGCGGCGGGGCTGATCTGTCCAATGTCAAAGCGGACGAAAAAGAAGCCGCCGAGGATTCGTCAAAGGATGAGGACAAAACCGACGACGCGTCCGTCAGCGCCCTGATCACAGCCCTGAAAGAGAGCCTGGGCGAGGCCGTCGCCGATGTCCGCAAATCCGACCGCCTGACCGCCTCGCCTTGCTGCCTGGTGGTTGAGGACGGCGCCATGGACATGCATCTCGAACGCATCCTGAAGCAGCACAACCAGCTGAACGGCGCGGCCGCCCCGCGCATCCTGGAAATCAACGCCGATCATGCGCTGATCAAGGCTTTGGCGGCCAATGCGACGGGCGATATTTCGGACGCGGCGCATCTGCTGCTTGATCAGGCGCGGATTATGGAAGGCGAAACGCCGGCCGATCCCAGCACTTTCGTGCAACGGATGGCGGCGGTGATGACCAAAGCGATGGGCTGACGCGCGCATTGCCCTCAAGCTCAAATCACCGCAGGAATCATTGAAGATGCGGAAAAAGCGGAAGGAGGGCGGTTGATGCGAAAATTGCTGCAGCGGCGCGGCTATGACGATTGGGTCGCCGAAGTCGAGGGCTATGGCGCCAGCCTGGAAATCCGCGCCTTCGCCACGCGGATGCACGACGGGACCTCTTTGCCGGACGACCGGTTGCGCGCCAACGCGCCGGTCCGTCTTGCGCCGCCCAAACCGGACGCCGCCGCTTTGGAGAAGGACCCGCGCATTCGATCCCTGATGGCGTTTTCCGAGGCTTTCAGGCGCAAGGACTGACATCCAAAGAGAGCGCTTGTCTTGATTGTCACGCCGGCCCCCGAGCCGGCGTCCATCCGACTGAACAATGGGCCCCGGATCAAGCCCGGGGCGCCGGAGGGCGCCGCCAGTTCCCAGTGGCCGCTATTGCGAGTCGCGCATGGCTTCCAGGCGCAGACGCAGGGCGTTCAGCTTGATGAAACCTTCCGCGTCGTGCTGGTCATAGACATCGTCTTCCTCGAAGGTGACGTGATCCATGGAATAGAGGCTGTGATCGGACTCGCGGCCGATGACGCTGACCGAGCCCTTGTAGAGTTTCAGCCGGACCTTGCCGGTCACCCGCTCCTGGCTCTTGTCGATCAGCGCCTGCAGCATCTCACGCTCGGGCGAGAACCAGAAGCCGTTGTAGATCAGTTTGGCGTAGCGCGGCATCAATTCGTCTTTCAGATGCGTCGCCTCACGGTCCAGCGTGATCGACTCCATCGCCCGGTGGGCCGGCAGAAGCACGGTTCCGCCCGGCGTCTCGTAGATCCCGCGCGATTTCATGCCGACGAAGCGGTTCTCGACCATGTCCAAGCGCCCGACGCCGTTTGCGCCGCCCAGCTCGTTCAGCCTTGTCAGCAGCGCGGCCGGCGACAGGTGCTGGCCGTCGATCGCGATCGCGTCGCCTTTCTCGAATTCGATCTCGACGGTGGTGGGCGCGTCTGGCGCATCCACCGGGTCGACGGTGCGGGAATAGACATAATCCGGCGCCTCGTCGGCCGGGTCCTCCAACACTTTCCCTTCGGCCGAGATATGCAGCAGATTGGCGTCGACCGAAAACGGCGCCTCGCCACGCTTGTCCTTGGCGATCGGGATTTGATGTCTTTCGGCGAAATCGATCAGCTTGTTGCGCGACGTGAGGTCCCATTCGCGCCAGGGCGAGATCACCTTGATGTCCGGCTGCAGCGCGTAGTAGCCGAGCTCGAACCGAACCTGATCGTTCCCCTTGCCGGTGGCCCCATGACAGACCGCGTCGGCCCCCGTCATCCGGGCGATCTCGATCTGGCGCTTGGCGATCAGGGGCCGCGCGATCGAGGTGCCTAAAAGATAGACGCCCTCATACAGCGCGTTGGCCCGGAACATTGGGAAGACATAGTCGGAGACGAATTCCTCGCGCAGATCGTCGATGAAGATTTCTTTCGCGCCCATCATCTCGGCCTTGGCGCGGG
This sequence comes from Alphaproteobacteria bacterium, assembly GCA_030065235.1. Classification (GTDB taxonomy): domain Bacteria; phylum Pseudomonadota; class Alphaproteobacteria; order UBA8366; family Aestuariispiraceae; genus JASJDC01. The sequence continues at coordinate 904,374 of JASJDC010000002.1, read as the reverse complement.
CCGGCTCCAGCTCCTCGCCCTGGCCGAGATCGGCGGTGAAGGTCACGATTTCGCACTGATAGACATCCTGCAGCCAGCGCAGAATGATCGAGGTGTCGAGGCCGCCGGAATAGGCGAGCACAACCTTTTTGACCGAGGATTTGTCCAGCGAAGCCATGGCGATGTCCTTTGGAAATGCGCGGGCCGATGGGGCGGCGCGCGGCCCGAATTCGATGTCGCCGCTGTGTAGGAGGCGCGGGCGTTATTGGCAAGCAAAGCCCGCGCGGGAATTGGCGGCGACGCGCCCGCTTGATCGCCTAACGGTATCGGCGGCGCGCAGATCCTCCGCGCAACTGACGCCCTATTCAAAAACGTTGAGCCGCCCCTCAGAAAAAGGGGCTGGCGGCACTATTTCGACTACCGCTATCTAGACCGCATGAAAGCAGATTGGGACGACATCCGCGTGTATCTGGCGGTGGCGCGGGAAGGTTCGCTGACCAAGGCGGCCACAGCGCTCGCCATCAGCCAGCCGACGGCGGGACGGCGCCTGAAGAGGCTGGAGGAAGCGCTGGAGACGGTGCTGTTCGACCGCTTGCCCGACGGCTACGCCCTCACCGCCGCCGGCGAGGCGCTTCTCGCCAAGGCGGAGCAGATGGAGATGGCGGCCTTCGCGCTGGACGCGGAAGCCAGCGGATTGGCGCCCGATGTCGAAGGCACGGTTCGAGTCAGCGTCGACGACAACATATCCTTAATCCTTTCGCCGATGCTGCCGGCGATCCAGCGCCGCTTGCCGCAAATCGAAATCGAACTGTCGATCTCGCATTATTTCGCCAGCCTGGCGCGGCGCGAGGCGGAGGTGCTGATCCGCGACCGGGCGCCGGACAATCAGAATCTGATCGTTCGGAAATGGCTGGACCTGGAATATGCGGTCTATGGCGCGCCCTCTTATATCGAGGCCAATCCGACGGCCCTGACCGAAGATCGCTATCGCGACTGCGCCTGGATCGGCTATGACAGCATTCACCAGTATTTCGCCGGCGGCGAGTGGCTGGCGCGGCGGCTCGGCAATAAGGCCCCGGCGCTCCGGCATAACGACGCCGCGCTCTCCGGGACGCTGGCGGCCGACGGCGCCGGATTGGCCGTGCTGCCCTGCATTCTGGGCGACCAGAACCCGGCGCTGCGGCGCGTCACCGATCCGATCCCGGAGCTGGCTCGGAGCGCGAATCTTTATGTCCATCCCGATATTCGCAAGGTGCCAGCGGTGCGCGCCATGATTGACGCCCTTGTCGAGACGGTGCGCGCGCGGCACCCAGGATCAGATGCAGCGGCCGCCATCGACCTCGAGACAGACGCCGGTTAGGAATTCGGCCTCGTCGCTGGCCAGGAACACGGCCGCGCCGGCGATATCGGCGGGCTGGCTGAACCGACCCAATGGCACCGTCGCCTTAAAGGCGGCCCGCTTTTCCGGCGTGTCCTCGCCCATGAATTTCTCGAGAAGCGGCGTTTCGCCGGCGACCGGATTGATGGCGGCGACCCGAATATTCTCCGAGCCCAGCTCGATCGCGAGGCTGCGGGTCGCGCCGATTGCGGCGGCTTTCGAGGTGTTGTACCAGACGAGCCCCGGGCGCGGCCTGACGCCGGCGGTGGAGGCGACGGTCAGGATCACGCCGCGATTCGGGCCGACTTGCGGCTGATCGCGGAAGCGCGGCAGAACGGCGCTGAGGCCGTGGAAGATCGCCTTCACATTCACCGCCATGATCTGGTCATACTCGTCCTCGCTGACCTGATCGACCGGCTTATTCCAATGGGTGTAGCCGGCGTTATTGACCAGGATGTCGATCCGGCCGAAAGCCTCGACCGCCAGCGCCGCCGCCGCCTCGAGATCTTCCTTTTTGGTCACGTCGCAGAGGATCGATCGAGCCCGACCTTCCTGCGCCGCCGCGATCTCGGCCGCGACCTGGGCGCCGGCCTCTGCGTTGATATCCGCGATGACCACATTGCCGCCCTCTTGCGCATATCGGCGGGCGATCTCCGCGCCGAAGCCGGACGCGGCGCCGGTGATCAGCGCGGTCTTTCCGGCGAGCCGACCCGGCCGATCGGTTATGTTCTCTGTCATCGCAGATTTCCCTTACGGATCGCGTGCGCGCGCATCGAGCGCTCCGACGAGTGTCAGGAGCGCAACGGCCCTGGTCAATACTAGTCCCACCTCAATGCAGTTTGCGTCGCGTAATGCAATTGTTCACCATAAGCGGATCGTGTTTAATCCGGGTGAGCGCTTCTTGGGGGGAGTTGCGGTGCCGAAACCATCCGTCTTGCTGATCGAAGATACGCGGTCGCTGGTCATGCTTTATGAGCAATATCTGGCGGCCGAGGACCTGTCTGTGACAAGCGTCGAGACAGGGCGCGCCGGATTGGAGGCGATCCGGCAAGCGGCGCCCGATCTGGTGCTGCTCGACATCGCGCTGCCCGATATGAACGGTTTGGACATTCTGCGCGAGATCCAGCGTCAAGAGAATCCAAGCGCGGTCGTGATCATCACCGCCAACGGCTCGATCAACATCGCGATCGAAGCCATGCGCGAGGGCGCGTTCGATTTCCTGGTCAAGCCGTTCAACGCCGACCGGCTGCGGACCACCGTGCGAGCCGGATTGGAGGGGCGCAAATTCGGGCGGTCCGACGCCTTTCCGCCCTCAGACGATCACGCCCGCCGCTACGGTTTCATCGGCGAGTCGGCCGCGATGCACAGCGTTTATCGCACGATCGATTCCGCCGCCGGGTCGAAAGCGACCGTCTTCATCACCGGCGAGTCGGGCACCGGCAAAGAACTGTGCGCCGAGGCGGTGCATCGTCAATCGCATCGTCGTGACGGCCCCTTCATTGCGCTGAATTGCGGCGCGATTCCGCGCGAATTGATGGAATCAGAGATATTCGGGCACCGAAAAGGCGGCTTCACCGGCGCCCACGAAGACCGCGACGGGGCCGCGCAACTCGCCCATGGCGGCACGCTGTTTCTCGATGAAATTTGCGAGATGGATCTCGACCTGCAGACCAAGCTGCTGCGCTTCATCCAGACCGGCGCCTTCCAACGCGTCGGCGATGCGACCCCGCGCAAGGTCGATGTCCGGTTCGTCTGCGCCACCAATCGCGACGCCCTGGCTGAAGTCGCGGCCGGCCGGTTCCGTGAAGATCTCTACTACCGGCTGCATGTGATCCCGATCCAACTGCCGCCGCTGCGCGACCGGGGAACCGATATCCTGGAGATCGCCAAACGGTTTCTGGCGGATTATGCGGGCGAAGAGGGCAAGGCCTTCCACGCTTTCGATCCGGAGGCCGAGGCGGTGATGATGAGCTATCCCTGGCCCGGCAATGTGCGGCAGTTGCAAAATGTCGTCCGGAACGCCGTGGTTCTGAATGACGGCGCAGTGGTGACGCGGGACATGCTGCCGCCGCCGTTGAATGTCTTCCGCCTCGATCTCGCCCTCCGGCGAGCGCCCGACGCCCCATCCGCGGCTGCGCCCGGCGCGCGAACCGCGCCGACGCCGATGCGCCGCGCCACCGACCGGCCCAACGCCGGCGGCGTCTGGCGTGGCGAAGGCGCGCCGCCCGAGACGCAAGGTTCCGCCGGCCTTCTTCTGCCGCGCAGCAAGGCGGAAATTCGTGAATTATGGCTTGTCGAGAAGGATGCGATCGAAAACGCGATCAGGCTCTGCGGCGGCAATATCCCCCAGGCGGCCGGCTATCTCGGCGTTGCGCCCTCGACGATCTACCGCAAACGCGCGGCCTGGGACCAAGCGGATCGGAAAACGGTTGCGGACTAGCTCAAACCACCATGCGGTCTGTACGCGTACATTCTAGGGGCGACGCCGGAACCGGGCGATGAAGAACCCGTCCATACCGCCGGCCTTGGCGCCTGTCCGGTTGCTCCAGAAATAGGGGAACGTACGGAAATAGCCCTCGGCCGTGATCGCGTCCGGCAATCCCGGCAGCGCATCTGGAGGGATCGGCCATGGCTCGAGAGCCTGCGTCGCCTCAAGCGCGGATGCGGCCGCTTCCTCGCCCTCGGTCTTCTGCAAAGAACAGGTGGCGTAGATCAGCACCCCGCCCGGCTTCAGCATATCCGCCGCCCGCCCAAGCAAACGCATCTGGGTGGCACTGTACGCGTTCACGGAAGCCGCATCCTTGATCCAGGGCAGATCCGGATGCCGGCGGATTGTGCCTGTGGCGCTGCAAGGCGCGTCGAGGAGAACCGCATCCGCACGTTTCTTTGTTCGCCAGACAGTCGCGTCCGCCTGCACGATCTCCGCCGCCAACCCCAATCGGTCGAGATTCTCCCGCAACCGCGCCAGCCGCGGCGCGGAGATATCGAGGGCAGTGACGGCGCAACCCGCCGCGGCCAGTTGCGCCGTCTTGCCGCCCGGCGCCGCGCAAAGATCGATCACCGAGGCCGGTTCGCCGTCCGCACTTGGCAGCGAATCTATAAGCAACCGCGCCGGCAGCGCCGCCGCCGCGTCCTGCACCCACCAAGCGCCGGTCTTAAATCCCGGCGCGGCCCGCGGGTCGCCGAGACTGGTCGCGCGTAGAGAACCGGTCGGCGTCCGCAACGCTCCTAACCGCTCCGCCCAATCCTGGCCGCCGTTCCGGCCCCGGTTGAGCGTTATATCGGTCGGCGGTTCGCTGAGATGCGCCTCGGCGATCCGCCGCGCCGCCGCCACGCCATGATCGGCGACCCAGAGCGACCAGAGCCAATCCGGGGTGTTCAGCCGGGCGGCGTCTTGCTGAGCAATCGATCCGGCCGCGGCGGCGCATTTGCGCAGCACCGCATTCAGCATGCCCTTCATCGCGGTCAAACGCGCCGCGTCCGCCGCCTGCAGGATCGTCGAGACAGCAGCGTGCGGCTGGGTCTTCAGGAACAGGATCTGCGCCGCGCCCAAGCGCAGCAAGGTCAGCGCGGCCCGCGCCTTGCCGGACGGTCTCCGTTTCAGGAACCGGCCGAGCACCGCATCGATCTGCCCAAGCCGCCGCAGGCATGTCAGGACCATCTGACGCGCGAAGGCCCGATCGCGGTCCGACAGACGGCGATGCGCGGGCGACTCGAGGATCGGCCAGGCCTCATCCAAGCTTCGGCCCTTCGACAGAACGGTTTCCAGCACTGCAAACGCGGCGAGGCGGGAGGCGACACCGTCCCGCGCATCGCCGTCGCTTTCCGCACTTTTGGTCCTGGGTGTCGCGCCGGGCTTCATGCTCCATCCCTGCCGCGCATCCGGCCGCAAGGCAATGACAAAGCGGGACAATCGGTCTCAGCCGCGCCTTTCACGCTCTTCCCGCTGGAAAATCCGGTCTGTCCAGGCCATATCCCGCTCATGAGCTTGTTCAAAAAACTACGCGGCGACGGCGCTAAGCCAGACGCCAAGGAAGTCAGCGGCGACGCCATCTCCCCCCTGCTCGACCCCGAGGTCAAAGGGGTCGACGCGCGCCGCTTGGCGGAACTGAAAGCGGAGGAAGCGGGCCGCAAATGGCGTCAAGAAGCCGAAGCCAAAGGCGAAGTCGCAAAGGAAATCGGCGGCCCCAAAGGTCTTGAGCCGACCCGCTATGGCGATTGGGAGAAGGCCGGACGCTGCTACGATTTCTAGACGACCTGACAGCGTCGGCTAGCGTCGCCCGCCCGCCAGCTTCTCCGCATCCGGATGCCGACGCAGCCGCAGCATCGCCCAAACGCCCAAAGCAGGCCCAATCGCCAGAAAACTCAACGACCATTGCCAGCCAACCGCCTCGGCGATGATCGGCGTCAAATGAATTGTCACGACGGTCAGCAAGAAACCGATGCTGGTCTGCACCGTCACCATCGTGCCGACCAACCACGGATCGGCCAATTCCATCACGCTGGATGAGAATTGCGCCGAATCGGCGATCACGGCCATGCCCCAGAGAAGGAAGAACGGAGCGGCCAACCACGGGCCGAGCCCGAAGACCCAGCCGCTCGCCGCCGCGCAGGCGCCGCTGATCGCCATCGCGCCCGCGGTCAAGGCCGTCCGGCCAAACCGGTCGGCCAGAAGCCCGCCCAGCATGCTCCCCGGCGCGCCGGCGGCGATGGTGGCGAAAGTCAGACTGATGGCCCAGAGCTCGGCCTGGGCGACGCCGGCCGCGCGGAAACTCTCCAACAGGAACACCGCAATCCAGGACCAGAGTGCGTAGAGCTCCCACATATGGCCGAAATAACCGAAATTCGCCAAGCGGAGGCTCCGCCGGGTCCAAGCCTGCAACGCGAAACGCGGCTGGAACTTGACCGGCTTCTTGACATTCGGACCGAGCGGTACGGCGAAGATCAGCAGCCCGCCGCCTAGAGCGGCTGCGGACGCTGCGCTGAGGGTCAACCGCCAATCCAATCCGCCCAGCGCGTTGATGAGATGCGGCATGGCGGAGCCGAGCGTCAGCGCGCCGACCAGGGTCCCAACCAACAGGCCCATATCGCCGCGCGCCCAGGTCGCCGCCATCTTCATGCCGACCGGATAGACGCCGGCCATCGCCGCGCCAACTAAGAATCGAAGGGCCGGCGCGGCGACAGAGGTCGAATCGACCCAAAGTAAGAGCGCCGTAACCCCGGCCCCCAGCGCACTGGCCGAAGCGAAGAAAAGCTGCGGCGGCAGCCGATCGGCCAGCCCCAAGAACGCGCTGATCAAGGCGCCGGCGACGAAACCGACCGAAACCATGCTGCTGAGCAAGGAGGCCTGCAAATCACTCAACGCGAATTCCGCGCGGAGAGATGGGATCACCGCGGTCGAAGAGAACCATAGGGACAAGACCATGACCTGGCACAGCAGCAATATGGCGAAGGCGCGTCGTTTGCCGCGATAATCCGGCAACGCCATGCCGGTAAGCGGATCGACCTCAGGCGGCCGACTTGGTCGGGGGCGCGGCGGGTCGAACCATCGACGCTGCGGCGCCGCCCGATCCTCGACATCATCATCCATTGAATGAGCTTGGCGCAAACCGCTGGCGAAGAACAGGGCTCCGCCGGTTCGCGAGGCAAGAACGTCTCTGACGCGGGTTAACGCGGCCCGCGGTTCGGTTGCGTCACTCCTGCCGGCTGAGCGACGCCTTCGCGTAGTTTTGGGTCGGGGACGGGATCCGCCAAACCGGTCTCAATCGGCAGGACGCCGGCCCAGATATCCAGCGCATAGTCGTCATCATCATCCACCGGCGGGCCGTTTCTGATTTTGGCCGAGGCCTCCTCGATCCGCATCGAGCCCACCATCGTCGCCTTCAATTCCTGCGCCGTCATCGGGCGCAGCGCATCCCAACGGCCGGGCCAAATCTGCTCCATCATCAATTTCAGCGCCGCTTCTTTCTCCTCCGCGTCCTGCACTTGCTCGGCGCGGCCAAAGGCCATGACGCTGCGGTAATTGGCGCTGTGATGAAAGGCGGAGCGCGCCAAAACCCAGCCGTCAAAATGCGCGGCGGTGACGCAGACCGGGACCGCTTCCCGCACCGTCCGCAGCATCCGGCTGGCCGAAGAGCCGTGCCAGTAGAGCCGGTCGCCGTCGCGCCAGACCAGGGTCGGCGTGACGTACGACTGACCGTCGATGACGTAGCCGATATGACAAAGCGGCGCCGAATCGAGGATCGCGAACACGGTCTCCTGATCATAGGCCCCGCGCAGATGGTTGCGCTTCACCTTGCTGCGTTTGGTGGGCGTGAAGGATGGCGCGTCATCAAGCATGGCTCGGCTCCTCAGGTTCGGGAAAACTAACTGGCCTCTGGTTAGAGACTAATTGGCCTGATAGAAAGCACCATTCTTGAATTTCTCCTGGGTCCAATCATGCAGCAACGCCGCACCACCAAGACCGCCGTCCTGCCGATCAGCATCGATCGCGACGCTGCGAGCCGTACCGGCGCGCCGCTTCACAAGCAGGTCTATGAGCAGCTGCGCGAGACAATCCTGGACGGCCGTTTAGCGCCGGGCGCGCGGTTGCCGGCGACCCGCGCCTTGGCCAAGGACCTTGATGTCTCGCGCAACACGGTGACGGCCGCGTTCGACCAACTGCTTGCGGAAGGATATCTGGAAGGCCGCGTCGGCGCCGGCACCTTTGTGAGCGAGCATTTGCCCGAGGAGTCGCTGACGACATCGTCCGCCGCCAACGACGCCGAGACTGCCGTCCCGACCCGCACCGAAAGACGGCGCGGCGTATCGCACCGCGGGGCGCGGCTGGCCGGTTTGCGCAAACGCCGGCCGCACCGCGGCATGGCCTTCGCACCGGGCATGCCAGACCTTGAGAACTTCCCCTTCGACGTCTGGGCCCGGCTGATGGCGCGCGCCTGGCGCCGGCCGCCAATGGCGCTGATGGCGAATACCGAACCGGCGGGGTACCAGCCCCTGCGCCGCGCCATCGCCGATTATGTGCGCACCGCGCGCGGGGTGCGCTGCGCGGCGGAGCAGATCATCATCGTCTCCGGCGCGCAGCAAGCGATCGGTCTGGCGGCCCATGTGCTTCTGGACGAAGGCGACAAAGCGCTTGTCGAGGATCCCGGTTATCCCGGCGTGCGCGGGGCGTTGTTGGCGGCCGGCGCCGATGTCGTTTTCGCCGGCGTGGATGATGAAGGGTTCGACATCAAATCCGCCGCGGCGGCGGCGCCGGACGCGCGTTTCGTCTGCGTCGCGCCGTCGCATCAATATCCTGTAGGCGTGACGCTTTCGCTGGCCCGCCGCCTGGCCCTGCTGGATTGGGCGCAGCGCTGTGACGGTTGGATCATCGAGGACGACTATGACAGCGAATACAGATATTCGGGAAAGCCTCTGGCCTGCCTACAAGGCATGGATCGCGACGACCGCGTGGTCTATGTCGGAAGCTTTTCAAAGACGATGTTCCCGTCTCTCCGGCTCGGCTATCTGGTCGTGCCGCCGGACCTGGTCGACAGCTTCCGGTACGCGCGGGCGGCGTTGGACGATCATCCGGCGACCACGGCGCAGCCGGCTCTGACCGCCTTCATCGAGGACGGATTCTTCGCCGCTCATCTGCGTCGGATGCGCAAGCTCTACGCCGCCCGGCAAGAGGCGTTGATCGACGCGGCGGACCGGCAATTGGCGGGCTTGGCGACGATCGCCCCATCGCAGACCGGGATGAACGTCCTGGCGCGCGGAGCAGCGGGCGCCCTGCTGGCGCAAGACGATCTGGCGGCGGCGCGCGCGGCCGACGCACTGGGCGTCACGACCGCGCCGTTGTCGTCCTTTTATCAGAAAGCGCCGGCTGAGAACGGCCTGTTGCTGGGCTATGCGGCGGTCCCGGAGGAGACGATGGCGGGCGCGGTCGGCAAGCTGGCGGCGGCGCTGAGCGGGGAGTCTCAGCCGGCCTGAAGATCGGGTATCGCCTCGAACAATTTCAATGCCTCAGGATTCGCCAGCGCCTCTTGGTTCTTCACCGCCCTGCCGTGGACCACGTCGCGCACCGCCAGTTCGGTGATCTTGCCGGACTTGGTGCGCGGAATGTCGGCGACGGCGATCACCTTCGCCGGTACATGGCGCGGCGTGCAGTTCTGGCGGATCCGCACCTTGATTTCTTTTACCAATTCCTCGGAAAGTTCGACGCCTTCGCGCAGCCGGACAAAAAGCACAACGCGCGTATCGTTGTCCCATTCCTGGCCGATCACCAGGGCTTCCAGCACAGTGTCAAACGTTTCGACCTGGCGATAAATCTCGGCGGTGCCGATCCGAACGCCGCCTGGATTGAGGGTCGCGTCCGATCGTCCATAGACGATCACTCCGCCATGATCGGTGATCTCGACGAAATCGCCATGATGCCAGATATTGGGAAAACGCTCGAAATAGGCGCTGCGATAACGCGCGCCGCTCTCGTCTGCCCAAAACTTCACCGGCATGCTTGGAAACGGTTTCACGCAGACCAGCTCGCCTTTCTCCCCGGTCACGGGATTGCCTTCGTCATCGAAGGTGCGCACATCCATGCCGAGTCCGAGCGCCTGAATCTCACCGCGCCAGACCGGGCCCGTCGGGTCGCCCAGCATGAAACAGCCGACAATGTCCGTGCCGCCGGAGATTGAGGAGAGCTGGATATCCGATTTCACGCTGTCATAGACATAATCAAAACTTTCGGGGACCAGCGGCGAGCCGGTGGAGGCCATCGCCCGGACGCTCGACAGGTCATGCGTCTGTTTCGGCGTCAGCCCCTGTTTATGGCAGGCGTCGATCCATTTCGCCGAGGTTCCGAAGAACGTCATCTTTTCCGCATCGGCGAAATCGAACAGGATGTTCCCGTCCGGCGCGAAGGGCGAGCCGTCATAGAGCAGCAGGGTCGCCTCGGCGCCCAAGCCCGCGACCAGCCAGTTCCACATCATCCAGCCGCAGGTCGTAAAATAGAAGACCCGCGCGCCCGGCTTGGCGTCGCTGTGCAGAATATGTTCCTTCAACTGGTTCAGCAGGACGCCGCCGGCGCCGTGGACGATGCATTTCGGCGCGCCGGTCGTGCCGCTGGAATACATGATGTAGAGTGGATGGTTGAAGGGCATCTGGGCGAAGTCGATCGGCCCCGCCTCTTGATCGGCGATGAAGTCGGCCAGACTCGCAGCGCGCTTGCCAACCGCCGCGACCGGCGCAACATCCGGCGTCTCGGAGATCAGCGGAAACACCACCACCTGCTCGACGCTCGGCAATTGCCGGACGAATTCGGCGACGCGCCCCAACGAATCCAGGCTCTTGCCGTTGTAGAAATAGCCGTCGGCGGTGAACAGCACCTTGGGCTCGGTCTGGCCGAACCGGTCCAAGACCCCGCGCACGCCGAAATCGGGCGAGCAGGATGTCCAGATCGCCCCCAGCGCGGTCGCCGCCAGCATCGCCGCAACAGTCTCCGGCATATTAGGCACGAATCCCGCGATCCGGTCGCCGGGCCCGACTCCCATCGCTTTCAACGCCTTCGACAAGCGCGACACCAGATCATACAGGTCGCGCCAGCTCATCCGGCGCTTCACCTTGTCCTCGGCCCAGAAGACCAGCGCGTCCGTCTCGTCCTGACGGCGCAACAGGTTTTCGGCGAAATTCAATCTTGCGTCCGGGAAGAATTGCGCGCCCGGCATCTTGTCGCCGTCGATCAAAACGCGCGCGCCCTTGGTCTCGGCCTTGATCTCGGCAAAATCCCAGAATGCATCCCAGAAACGCTCGGGCTCGGCGATAGAAAAGGCGTGCAGCGCCTTGTAGTCGGCTTGGGTCGCGCCTGTCCGCTCCCCCAGAAAGGCGCGGAACCGCGTGATATTGGCTTCGGCGATCCGATCGGCGCTGGGCGTCCAAAGCGGCTGTGTCATTCTTCCCCCGACAGTCTGAGCAAGCGGCGCGGCTTGCGCCCAATCGACCGGTCAGATAGCACGAAGAACGGTCCGGTCAAAGATGATGGACGCCGGGATCAAACCATCGCCCACACGTCATCAACCGACCGCCTATGGAGCCGATTTGACGCGGTTATGAGCCTCGCCTTCGTAAAGCCCTCGGACTGGTCGGGTCCGCTGCAGGGCGCCGCCTGGATGATCACTGCGGCCATGCTGTTCGCAGTCATGAACGGGCTTGTCCGGCTGGCGGTCGAGGCCGCGCTTCACCCGTTTCAGATCGCGTTCCTACGATCGGTCTTCGCCCTGATCCTGATTCTGCCTTTCTGCCTCGGCGGCGGGTTGCGCCCAAACCTGTCGGACCTGAAGTCGACGCGCTGGCGGATGTTTCTGCTGCGCGGGGCGGCGGCGACGGCCGGCGTCCTGTTCTGGGTCAGCGCGATCGCCATCATGCCGTTGGCAGAGGCGACCGCCATCACCTTCGCCGCGCCGCTGATCGCGGTGATTGGCAGCGCCCTGATCCTGCGCGAGACGGTTCGCATGCGCCGCTGGGCGGCGGTGGCCGTCGGCCTGACCGGCGTGCTGATCATCCTGAAGCCAGGGCTGGGCGTGCTTCAGCCGGGGGCGGTGATCGCGCTTTGCGCCGCCGCCGCGATGGCGACTGCGCTTCTCTGCACCAAGTCCCTGACCCGCACAGAGCCGGCGCGGCGCATCGTTTTTTACACGAGCCTGATCCTGACCATCGGCACATTGCCCTTCGCCCTTTTCGTCTGGGCCCCGATGACCCAAGACGCCTGGCTGCTTGGCGTCGCGATGGGCCTGGTCGGGGTGCTGGCGCATATCTGCCTGACCCGCAGTTTTGAAGCGGCGGACGCCTCGATCATCGCGCCGCTGGACTATACGCGCCTGCCTTTTGTCGCGCTGTTGGGTTGGGTCGCGTTCAGCGAGCCGGTCGATACGACGACCTGGATTGGCGGCGGCGTCATCGCCGCCAGCGCCATCTATGTCACGAACCGCGAGCGCCAATTGGCGAAGCAGGCGCGCGACGCCGCGGCGCATACCGACGGCGATCCCGCGCCTTGAGCGACACAGACGCCCTGCTGGAGCGGAACCTCGCCGTGCTCGAGTCCATCGGGGCGGTGCGGACGGCGCGGCGGCTCCGGGCGCTGGCGGCGGAACCTGGGGTGATGGACGAGGCCTTGGGTCTGATCGCCCAAGACGGCGCGGCGCTGTATCCGCAAGGGGCGCAGGCCTTCGCCAATCAACAACTCACCGCCTTCTTGCAGAAACCGGCGCGCTATTGGGCGCAGATCGCGATGCCGCCGGAGAACAGCCCGCGCCTGGCGCATCAGGCGGCGCAGGAGGTGCTGACCCAGTCGGGCGTAACAGTAGAAGCGGTCGCCGAAGGGGTCGGTCGCGCGCCGATCAAGAACGCCGGCGCCTGCGTCTGTTTCGGCTTGGGCGTCGGCGCACAGATCGGCCCGTTAATCGAGGCTCTCGATTTCCGAGAGCTGATACTGGTCGAGCCGCAGGACTCGCTCCTTCTCGCCAGCCTCCTCTACGCCGACTGGGCGGCGTGGCGCGATACGCTAGCGGCGCGCGGCGGCAGGCTGAGCCTGATCGAGGGCGATGAACCGGACGATCTGGCGCACGGGATCATGCTGCGGCTGCGCGGGCGGTACTTCCCGATGTTGGACGGGCTCTACATTTATCGGCATTACGCCACGCCGGAGATCGACCGCTGCGCCGCCCAAGTCGAAGCGCTGATGCCCGTGGTCGAGACGAGCGACGGGTTCTTCGAGGATGAGCTGATCATGTTGCGCCAGGCGGTGGACGCCTGTGTGAATGGATCCTATTGCCGGCTGGCGGACCGCGCCGACCGAGCGTTGAAATCGACGCCTGTCTTCATCGCCGCCTCGGGCCCGTCGCTCGACGCATCGTTGGAGACCATCCGCAAGCATCGCGATCAGGTGATTCTAATCTCCTGTACGACCAGCCTGCGGGCGCTGTTGGCGGCGGGGCTGAAGCCGGATTTCCACTCGGAGGTCGAGAATACCGAGCGCAACCGCGAGATCATCGAAACCGCAGCGCGCGACTTCGATATCAGCGGCGTGGTGCTGCTCGGCGCAGTAACGGTTCCGGTAGAGGCGATCCGGTGTTTCGACCGGGCCGTGCTCTATTGGCGCGAGGCGAGCGTCCCCAGTCGCCTGTTCGGCTCCTTGGACACCTACCTGAATTTCGCCGGACCGACGGCGGCCAACTTCGCCCTCCGCGCCGGGGTTTCGATGGGTTTCACGGATTTCTACCTGTTCGGGCTTGATCTGGGGGCGGTCGATCCGGACCGGCATCACGCCAGCGGTACGATCTATTTCAACAATGACGAGCCGGAATTCTGGTCGGCCGGCGGGGGCGCCGGCAGCGACCCGATGACGCTCCCGACGCCGGGAACCCATCGAGAGACCGTCTACACCAACAAGAATTTTGTGATGGCCCGACAGTATGTCGAACGGCTGATCCGTTTCTTTCCAAAGCGCCGGTATTACAATTGTAGCGACGGCGCGCGCATCGCGGGCGCAACCCCGATGCCGCCGGGGGAAATTCCGCCCTTGCCGGTCTTGGAAGGCCGGTCAGACCTGATCGCGCAATGCTTGGCGGAGATCGAGCGCCGCCCGCGCGGCGCCGACCTGTCGCTTGAGACCCTGCGGGAGTTTCGCGACCAGACGGACGCGTGGTATGCGCAGGCCCTGGCCGCCTGCGAGCCGTACGGGTCCGAGGGGATCGGTGCGCTGATCGACCGGCTGACGCCGCTTCTGGGACCGACATCCGAAACGCCCAGCTACACGGTCGAGGCGGCGGTGAAGGCGCTCTCAACAGGCGCCGTCACGACGCTGTTGCAATTCGGCTGGTTCACGGTGCGGCGGCTGGACGGGGCCGAACAAGACGCCTTCCTGACCGCCTTCAAGACAGTGCTCAGCGAGACCCTGACGTCGATGCGACGTGACGCAATGGCGGAGATCGATGCCGCCATCGCCAAGACGGAGGCGGTGAACGGGGACGGCTAAAGCGTGATCAGACGCGCGACCGTCGCGGCCAGGCAGAGCATGGCGCCTAGGGTCAGAACCTGGCGAAGCGCGAGATACCATTCCGGAAACAGGCCGATCTTCACCGCGCGCCGGTCGATCCAGAAAGCCAGCACGAAGGCCGCCATCAGGACCAAGAGCCCGCTTGTCGGATACATCCGCAGCGCGAGCCAAGCGATGAGAGACGGCGTCACCGACCAGATCAGGCCGGGCCAGCCGGGGACGGCGCCGGGCGCCAAGGCGCGGCCCCAATGCACACCGCCGAGAAAGGTGACGATCACCGCCGCATAACCCAATTGCAGACCGAGCCCTTCCGCCTGGATCCAACCAACGCCGCTCCAAACCGCGATGGCGCAGGCCAGGAACGGGATCAAGCCGGCCAAGCCGAGCCAGCGCGCCGGCGCCGGTACGGCGCTCAGCATGGAACGTCCTTATTGGCCTGGATCCGCCTGGTCATTGCGCAGTTCCTCGATCGCCTTCGCCGCGAGCGCCCGGTGCGCCGGCTTCACCGTGTTCCGCGCCAGGCTCCAGGCCGCCCAGAAAACCGCCGCGTCATCAGTGAACCCGAACATCGCGAGGAAATCCGGAATCGCGTCGGCCGGCGTGATGAAATAGGCCAGCGCGGCCAGAAGCAAGAGCTTGCTGCGGCGCGGGGTCGCCGGATCGCGGATTGCGAAATAGGCGGCGACCGCCTCGTCCGCGAAGGGGATCCGCGCCATGAACTTCCGCAGCTTCGGCCAGAAGCCCGCCTCGACCGTTCGACGGTTGGCGCCTTCGCGGCTCGGCGCGGCGAGGACCGGCAACGCCGCAGCCGCGGTCTCGGCGGCGCGAGCAGCGCGGGCGTGGGGCGTCGGGCGGTCCGCGGGCCCGGCTTGCGCGTTTCGGATTTGCATGGGCTTGATATGGGCGGGCGAAGCCGGCTCTGCTATAGGCCGATGGCGCGCCGAGACGAGAAACGGCGCAAACGGGGGACAGGATCATGGAACTGCACGGCGTCTCGGCGGTCGTGACGGGCGGCGCCTCGGGCCTGGGCGAAGCGACGGCGCGCGCCCTGGCGGAGAGAGGTGCGAAGGTCGCAGTACTCGATATCCAGGCGGACCAGGCGCAGGCAGTGGCTTCCGAAATCGGCGGCGTCGCCGGCGCCTGCGATGTCACGGACGCAGCCAGCGCCGAGGCGGCGCTTGAGGCGGCCAAAGCGGCGCATGGACCGGTCGGCGTGGCGGTCAATTGCGCGGGCGTGGCTCCGGCCAAGAAGATCGTCGGGCGGGACGGGCCGATGCCGCTTGAGGATTTCCGCCGGGTCATCGAGATCAACTTGATCGGCAGTTTCAATGTGATGCGCCTCGCTGCGGCTCAGATGGTCGAGCGGGAACCGAACGAAGACGGCGAGCGCGGGGTGATCATTTCAACCGCCTCGGTCGCCGCCTATGAGGGGCAGATCGGACAAGCCGCCTACGCCGCCTCCAAAGGCGGGATCGTCGGACTGACCCTGCCGGCGGCCCGCGAACTGGCCTCGAGCGGGGTTCGCGTGCTCAGCATTGCGCCCGGCCTGTTCGGGACGCCGATGATGCTGGGCATGCCGCGGACTGTGCAGGACAGTCTGGCTGCGACGCTGCCTTTTCCGCAGCGATTCGGCAAACCGGCGGAATATGCGGACCTCGTCCTGTTCATGATCGGCAATCCACTGATGAACGGCGAGACGGTGCGGATCGACAACGCGCTGCGCATGGCGCCGCGCTGAACAGGCTGAGAGCGGGGGAGAGGAAATGAGTTGGGAAACCTGGATCGCCTATGCGGTCGCGACTGAATTGATCCTGTTGGTCCCCGGCCCGACAGTGCTGTTGGTGGTCAGCTATGCGTTGACGCGGGGAACCGGGCCGGCGCTGTGGGCGGTGGCCGGGTCGTGTCTCGGCACCACGGTCGCCTTCGCTATTGCGTTCGGCGGGTTGGGGGCGCTGCTGGCCGCCAGTTCGACCGCCTTCACGATCATGAAATGGATCGGGGCCGCCTATCTAATCTATCTTGGCGTTAACATGTGGCGGGCGCGCGCCGACAATCCGTTGACGGCGATAACGCGACAAGGCGCGGCGTCGGAGCCCGAGGAGAAGCGCACACAAGAAGGGCCCGGCAAGAAACAACGCTCGACCTTCTGGCACGGTTTCATCACCACGCTGCTGAATCCGAAGGTCGCCGTCTTCTTGGTCGCCTTCATCCCGCAATTCCTCGATCCTAGCCGGCAGACGGCGCCGCAGGCGCTGATCATGACCGCGACCTTCGTCGCGCTCGCCTTCCTTAGTGATGGGGCCTACGTGCTGCTCGCATCCCGGGCGCGCAAAACGTTTCTGGGGCCGCGCGGATTGAAATGGACGCAAAGGCTGGCCGGCTCGCTGTTGATCGGCGCCGGGCTGGTCACGGCGGCGGCGAAACGCTCAAGCTGACGCGCAGCAACGTCCCCTGCGGCCGGGCAAAAGAAAAGGCCCGGTCCCTCATCAGGGATCCGGGCCTTTTTTCGGCTGTCGCCGCGCGCGGTTATTCGCCGCGCAGGATCGCGATGATGTTCAAGATATGGATGAACATCACCACGAAGGTTCCGTAGAGTTGCAGAGCGCCGAAGATCGACAGGCGCGCGATTACGTCCTGGCCGTAATGCTCCGCATACTGGTTCTTAATGTTCTGCGTGTCGTACGCGGTGATGCCCGCGAAGATGATCACAACGCCGAAGGACAGCAAAAGACCGAAGCCGGTGCTGCCGATGAAGATGTTAGCGATCATCGCGATCAACAAACCGATCGTCGCCAGCATGAAGAACCGACCCAGGCCGCTCAGGTCCTTTTTGGTCGTGTAGCCGACCAGGCTGGCGCCGGCGAACATGCCTGCGGTGATGAAGAAGGCGCGGGCGACATCCATCGTGCCGGCGGTCGTCTGCAGGAAATAGGCGACCATCGGCGAGATCATCAGACCCCAAAGCGCGCAGTAGACCCAGTAGAAGGCCTGCGCCGCGACGGCGCTGCGCATGGTGATGATTTTCGGCGAGAAGAAGCCCATGCCGATCAGGCCGGCGAACAGAACCCATTTCATCGGGCCGGTCGCCAGTGAGATCATGACATTCGGCATGTTCGCCATGGCCAGAACCACCACGCCCGTGAAGGCGACGCCCAAGGCCATGTAGTTGTAGGTGCCCAGCATATATTTGCGCAGGCCCTCGTCGAATTCCGCCCGCGACTCGGCGCCGCCCAGCGTAAATGCGCGCGATTGAGGTTCTAAAGCCATCTGTCCCATACCCGTTCGTGGTTTCTGCATATCCGAGCGCCGGACTGAGGAATAACTCCCCGAAATCCGGTGCTTTCCGCGAACATATTGGCGCCGTCCGCGCAAATTTCAATCATACGCCGATTAGGGTTACCCGATTTTCGGCGCCGGGTCGCGGCGCCCTGATATCGACGACCGGGTCAACGTCGCGACCTACTCGTTCCGTAACAGCGGCGCGGCCTTCCGACCCAGGGCGAGCCAGACGCCGGTCATGCCGACCGCAATGGTGGCCAACACCGAGACCAACACTGTCGAGCCGGCGGCGACGGGGATAAAGACCCACTCGGCCCGCATCACCAATGTCATCACGCTCCAGGCCGCGACCGTGCCGACGGCGATGGCGATGAGGGCTGTGACCAGCCCCATCAGCCCATATTCGATCAGGAAGGCGGAGGCGACGTCGCGCCGGGTCGCGCCCAAGACCTTCAGAACGACCGCATCATAGACCCGGCGCGCATGGCCGGCCGCGATAGCGCCGGTCAGGACGAGCACGCCGGCGACGATGGCGACGGCGGCGATGGCGCGCACCGCTGTCGCTAGATTGGCGACGATGGTGTTGACGCTTTCCAGCACTTCTTTCATCCGCACCGAGGAAACGTTCGGGAACGCGCGGGTGATCTCCGCCTCCAAGTCCGCTTCCCGCTCGGGATCGAGGAAGGCGGTCGCCAGGAAGCTTTGCGGCGCGCTCTCCATGACGCCCGGCGAGAACACCATGATGAAATTGATGCCGAAGCTGGACCAGTCGATCTTGCGCATGTTGGCGATCTTCGCCTCCAATTCACGCCCCAACAGATTAACCGTCAGCGTATCGCCGATCTCAAGACCGAACGCGTCCGCCGCCTCGACATCGAAAGAGACCAGCAACTCGCCACTATAGTCCGCCGGCCACCAGTCGCCGCGCACAATGTCGCTGTTGGCGGGCGGCTCGCGCGACCAGGTGATGCCTCGATCGCCGCGCAGGATCCAGGAGAAGTCCGGCGGCGCATCGATCTCCTCCGCCCGCACGCCATTCATCGCCGCAATGGCGCCGCGCATCATCGGCACGCGGTCGACCTGCGTTACGGTTGGGAAGGCGCTGATCCGCGCATCGAATTCCTCGATCTGGTCGGGCTGAATATCAATGAAGAAGAAGCCGGGCGCTTCGCCGCGCAGCGTCTTGTTCAATTGGTTCGACAGGTTGCCCTCGATCAGGGCCACCGTGGCCAGCACCGTGAGGCCAAGACCCAACGACACGACAACGCTGGCGGTCGGCGCGCCGGGCCGATGCAGATTGGCGAGCGCGAGCCGAAGCTTGGCGTTTTTCGGACGCGGCGCCGCTCTGGCCAGACGAATCACGCCGAGCGCGGCGAGACGAAAAGCCGCCAAGGCCGCGACGGAGCCGCCGACAAAGCCCGCCGCCATGTCCCACCGTTCCGAGGTCAGGATCGCGACCGCGGCCAGAAGCAGCCCGGCGCCGGCGATCACCGCCATCATCCGGGTCGAGGGCCGCTTGGTGATCGGGGTGAGCAGATTGCGGAACAGGCTGGCCGCCGGCACGGTTTGCGCCTTCGCCAAGGGCCAAAGGGCGAAGATCAGCGTGACCAGCACGCCGAACACGGTGGCGACAATCATCGGCTCCCAATAGAAGCCGACCCGCGCCGCGATCGGCAATTTCTCGACCAGGATCGGGGCCGCCAGAACGGGCGCCAGCCCGCCGATCACAAGACCGATGGCGATGCCGACGAACGCCAACGCCAGCACCTGGATCAGATACGTGGCGAAGATCAGACCGCTCGACGCGCCAAGACATTTCAGCGTCGCGATCGTGCCGGTGCGCGCATCGAGAAAGGCGCGTACGGCGTTGCCGACGCCGACGCCGCCGACCAGCAGCGCCGTCAGACCGGTCAGGGTCAGAAACAGCGTCACCCGATCGACAAAGCGCTGGATGCCCGGCGCGGCGTTGTCGAGCGCGCGAACCCGCCATCCGGCGTTAGGAAAAGTTTCCTGCAGCGTCTCCAGCCAAGCCCCGAGATCCTGATCGGCCGGCAGGTCGATGCGATAATGGAAGCGGATCAGACTGCCTGGCTGAAGCAGGTCGGTCGCCTCCAATGCCGGCATCGAAATCACCACCGGGGGACCGAGCTCGAATCCTTGATTGCCTCGGTCCGGCGTCGAAAGCAGTTCCGCGGCGACAATGAAATCCGCCTCGCCGATCTTGAACCGGTCGCCGAGGTCCAGATCAAGCCGGGTCAGCAGCCGCGACGACACCGCTGCGCCAAAGGCGTCGCCGCGCGGCGCAAGCACGGAGTCGAGATCGGCGCCGGGCGTTTCCTGTTGCGCCAATTCGACAGCGCCATGCATCGGGTAGGTGTCGTCTACCGCCTTCAATTCGACCAGGCGCCGGCCTTCGCCGTCGGCGCGCACCGCCATGGCGCGCATCAGCGCCAGCTCTCCGACACGGGCCGCGTTCGCCTGGAGCCAGGTCAGTTTCTCGTCATCGGCGCGGATATGAGTCAGGCGCAGATCGACATCGGCGCCGAGCAGGACCTTGCCGTCTTCCTTCAAGCCCTGAACGATGGCGGAAGAGACCGACCCGACGGCGGCGATCGCCGCGACGCCCATCGCCAGACAGGCGAGAAAGATCCGAAAGCCGCGCAAGCCGCCGCGCATCTCGCGCCGCGCGAAGCGAAAAGCCAACCCCAGAGGCTCAAACGATGTCGCGCTCATGCGCGCCTACTCCGCCGCCGCCCGGGGGGCCGCATCGGGCGCAGGCTCAGACGAGGGCCGGGCGCTGTCCTCAACGATCAGACCATCCTCAAGCCGGATCACGCGGCTGCAGCGGTCGGCGAGCGCCGGGTCATGGGTGATCAGCATCAGTGTGGCGTCATGCAAACGGGACATTTCGAACATCAGTTCGATGACCTGCTCGCCCGTCGCGCCGTCTAGATTGCCGGTCGGCTCGTCCGCCAACAGAATGCGGGGTTCCGGCGCAAAGGCGCGGGCCAGCGCGACACGCTGTTGTTCGCCGCCGGACAATTGACCGGGATAATGATCGAGCCGATGTCCGAGCCCGACTCGCTCCAACAGATGGCGCGCCCGATCGAACGCATCCGCGCGGCCCGCAAGCTCAAGCGGGATCGCGACATTCTCAACCGCGTTCATGGTCGGCACCAAATGGAAACTCTGAAAGACGATGCCGACATTGTCGCGCCGGAACAGCGCCAACTCGTCCTCGCTCAGCGCCGTGAAATCCTTGTCGCCGATTGTGACGCCGCCGCCAGTCGCGCGCTCTAAACCCGCAACGATCATCAGCATCGAGGTCTTGCCAGAGCCGGACGGCCCGACAACGCTGATCGTCTCGCCCGCGGTCACCGCCAAATCAATGCCGCGCAGGATGTTGACCTCGCCGGCCTCGGACCCAAGTGTAAGCCGCAAATCGCGCAAATCGATCACGCGGGGCTCGCCGGCCTCTGGGTTCGCCCCGATGTCGCCATCGGTTTGCTGTCCGTCTTCTCGATCGGCTTGGATCATGATTGATATGACATCCTTCATTCAACGCTGGACGGCGCGCGGCGCGCCTGCAAGTCGATACGCGGCCCGCCGCGAGCCGGTTCAACGCCGACGCTCCGGATATGGCGGCGAATCGATGGGAATCAATCGGCGCCCAGGCCGGAGTCCCGGCGCTTGGGCCGCGGCGGTCGCGATCGCGGTCCTGGTCGGCCTCTCGGCGCCGGCGGCGCGTGCGTCGGACCCGATCACGATTCTCGCGTTCGGGGACAGTCTGACCGCCGGTTATGGTCTGCCCCAGGATGAAGGCTTCACCCGCCAGTTGGAAGCCGCCCTGCGCGAAGACGGATATGACGTCTCGGTGATCAATTCAGGCGTCTCCGGCGACACGTCGGCCGGCGGCGCCTCGCGCATCGACTGGGCGTTGTCGGAGGATCCGAACATCGTTCTGGTTGAGTTGGGCGCCAATGACGGGCTGCGCGGCGTCGAGCCGGCGCAGACGCGGAAGAACCTGACGACGATCCTGGACAAATCGCTCGCGTCGGGCGCGGTCGTGGTGTTCGCCGGCATGGTGGCGCCGCCGAATCTGGGACGGGAATGGGGCGGCGAGTTCAACGCGATTTTCCCGGAACTCGCGGCGGAACGGCCCGATGTTCTGTTCTATCCGTTCTTTCTGGAAGGCGTGGCGGCGGAGCGGGCGCTTAATCAATCCGACGGCATTCATCCGAACGCCGAGGGCGTGCGGGAGATCGTCCGCCGCATCAAACCGACCGTCAGCGCAGCGATCGCGCGCCTCGCCAACTGACCTGACTTAGAGCGTCCGCCGAAGCCGATAAGGTTTTGGAATGGCAGGCTTCGTGGCGGCATGCGCGGTCGCAAGAGGCGTGCTTACTTCACTTGATCCTTAAACTATTTTCGACGATTCCGACGCCGCGCCCTTTCCCGCGACCGGTGTTGATCTATCCTTTCCCTTACTTGCTCAGCGGTTTGTAACCGCCTGGAATGTCACAATTTTTACTTTACGATCTTTGCTTTGACCCTGTCGAAAGCGCCGCATTTCAGGAGTCGGCCTTGGACCCTGCCGCAAAACTCGAACCACAAGTGGCCCGACCGTTCCGAGCGGGCGTTTCAGACGACGCCGACTGGCGCCGGGCGGTCGCGTCGATCGTGCACCAGCTTGGCCCGCCGCGGGCGGAGAACCGGCTCGGCTTCGTCTATCTGTCTGACCGGTTCCAACCGCATTTGGCGGAAATCGAGATCCTGTTGCGTCAGACGACAGGCGTGCTGCATTGGGTCGGCGCCGTCGGCTATGGCGTCGTCGGGACCGGCGCCGAGCATTTTGGCGGCCCGGGACTGAGCGTGCTCGTCACGGATTTGCCGGAGCGCGCCTTTCGCGTCTTTCAGATCGGCCGCGCCGGGCCGGATGCGATGCTAAACGCGCACCGGCAGTGGATCGAAGGCGTTGAGACGCCACTGGCTCTGGTGCATGCCGATCCGATCGCCGGTTTCCTGGTCGAGCATCTGGACGCGTTCGGCGACGCCGCCAACGCCTATCTGTTCGGCGGGCTCAGCGCCTCGAATGATTCCGGTAGTCAATTGGCCGACGGGGTGGTGAACGGCCGACCGGACCGGATCAGCGGCGTGATGCTGTCGCCGCAATTCGCCGAGGTGCAATCCGCCCTGACCCAGGGCTGCAGCCCGGTCGGCCCGGCAAGGCGAATCACCGAAGCGGACGGTCATGTCATTAAATCGATCGAGAACCGGCCCGCGCTCGAGGTCCTCAAACAGGACGCCGGCCCGGAAATCGCCGCCGACCTGCGCAAAGCCGCCGGCGTGATCTTCGCCGGCTTGCCCGTGACCGGCTCGGACACCGGCGATTATCTGGTGCGGACGCTGATCGGCATCGATGTCGAAAACGAGCTCATCGCGATTGGCGATGAGGTGGAAGCGGGCGACCGTCTTCTCTTCTGCCGACGCGATGCGCATACGGCGGTCAGCGATATGAACCGGATGCTGGATTCCCTGGCGACGCGCATTGGCGACCGGACGATCCGGGGCGGGGTGTATATCTCGTGCTGCGCCCGCGGTCCCAACCAATTCAACGCCGGCGCGACGGAAACCGATCTGATCCGTGCGCGTCTTGGAGACTTTCCCTTGACGGGCTTCTTCGCCAATGGCGAGATTAATGGCGGCCGCCTCTATGGGTTCACCGGCATATTGGCGCTGTTCCTCTAGACCACTTAATCCCACCTAATCGTCCCGGGCGGCGCCCCCGCCGCCGACATCCTTTCGACAATTTGGAGATTCCTGCGATGGAAATGCGCCCGCTTGGCGACACCGACCTCATGGTCAGCAAGATTTGTCTCGGCACCATGACCTGGGGCCAACAGAACACCGCCGATGAGGCCGAGGCGCAAATGGCCCTGGCGCTCGATCACGGCGTCACTTTCTGGGACACCGCCGAGATGTATTCCGTGCCGGTCAGGAAGGAGACGGTCGGCGCCACCGAAACCATTATCGGGGACTGGTTTCAGAAGACCGGCCGACGCCATGAGGTCGTTTTGGCCACCAAGGTCATCGGCCGATCGGGCAATTTCAACTACTGGCGGCCCGACATCGATGACGGCGAAAGCCGGTTGTCGCGCAAAGCGATTCTGGCCGCCTGCGACGGCAGTCTGAAACGGCTGAAGACCGATTATATCGACCTATACCAGACCCACTGGCCCGATCGGCGGGTGAACAATTTCGGCAAAGTCTTCTACGACCACGACGCAGCCGACCGGACCGTGCCGTTGGAAGAGACCCTGTCGGCGCTGCAGGAGTTGGTGAAAGCCGGCAAGGTGCGCCATATCGGCGTCTCAAACGAGACGCCCTGGGGCGTGATGGAGATGCTGCGGCTGCACGAGACAAAGGGCCTGCCGCGCATCCAGTCGATCCAGAACCCGTACAATTTGCTGATGCGCGGCTATGATTTCGCGCTGTCGGAAGTGTCGATCCGCGCGCGTTGCGGCCTGCTGGCCTATTCGCCGTTGGCCCATGGCGTGCTGAGCGGCAAGTATTTCGACGACGCGCGGCCCGAGGGCGCGCGCCTGACCCTGTTCGGGAGCGCGTTTAGCCGCTATCTCAAGCCCCTGGCGCGTCGCGAAACACATAAATTCGTCGAACTGGCCCAAGCGCATGGCCTGGATCCGGTCGAAATGGCCTTGGCCTTCGTCAATGACCGGCCGTTTGTGACCTCGAACATCATCGGCGCGACCTCGATCGCGCAGTTGGAGAATTGCCTTCGCTCGGCGGACCTAACCCTGAGTGACGAGATTCTGGCCGAGATCGACAAGATCTCACTCGAAACGCCGATTCCGGCGCAGCAATAGCCCGACGCGCTCTAAGTTTTTCGTATCGGCATGAAGGAATCGGCGTAGCATGGCCCTCGCTCAGAGCCGTTAGAGGAGGTCGCCATGATTCGCCTTTTCGTCGCCTTGGGTCTGCCGGATGACGTTCGCCACGCGCTCTCCAATCTGGGAAACGGCGTTCCCGGCGCGCGCTGGTCGCAGGCGCAGAACTATCACCTCACGCTGCGTTTCGTCGGCAATGTCGACGGCCATGTCGCTGATGACGTGCATGATGCGCTGAGCGGCATCCAGGCCGACGGGTTCGACCTGCGCCTCAGCGGGCTGAGTTGGTTCGGAACCCAGAAACGGCCAAGCGCCATCGTCGCCTGCGCCGAGAAAACGCCCGCCTTGCTGCATCTGCATCAAAAGGTCGAATCGGCGGTGGCGCGCGCCGGATTGGGGCCGGACGACCGGAAATTCATGCCGCATGTCACCCTGGCGCGTCTGAAAGGCGCAACCGTGCCTACGGTGCAGCGCTATTGCGCCGAACGGGCCGATTTCCAGACGCGACCGTTCTTCGTCGACCGGTTCACGCTCTATTCAAGCTTCCTGTCTCAGTCAGGCGCGATCTATACGCCGGAGGCCGATTATCCGTTGCGGGATTTCGGCGCCGACGTCTGGTCCGACGAAGATGAGGCGGACGCCCTAGAGGAAGCGCCGGACAATGCGCATGGCAGCCTGGCCATAGCCCCCGCCGAATAGCGCCGCATGGGTCAGGAGCGGCCATAGGCTGTAAATATCGCGCCGCGACTCAAGGAAACCCGCATAGTCGAATTGCCTGTGGTCGCAGTAGCTTTGGAAGAAATCCGCCCCGAACGGACCGAACAGCGTTGTCATGGCGAGATCGATCTCCTCCGCGCCATAACAGATAGCCGGATCGATCAGCCCGACCAGTTGGTCCCCCTTGAACAGCACATTGCCGGACCAAAGGTCGCCATGCAGCAACGACGGCCGGTCCGGCTCCGGCAGCAGCCGCTCCAACCGCGCCATGAAGCGATCCAGCACAAGACGGTCCTCCGCCGCCAGACTTCCACGCTGCAAAGCGATATCGGCCATGTAAGCCAGGCGATGCTCGATGAAGAAGGGAACCCATAGATCGGCGGGCGGGTTCGGCTGGGGCAACGGACCGACGCGGACATCCTCATCGAACCCATAGTGCGGCGCGCTCGCATTATGCAACGCCGCGATAACGGCGCCGGCATGGGCTTCCGCGCTCGACCGATGGCCGTTATTCGGAATGAAACGCATGACCAGCAGGTCGTCGTCGCCGATCAGGACCTCCGGCGTCGGCGCCCCGCCGCGGTCGCGCAGCGCCGTCAGGGACCGGCCCTCAACATCCAGTCCGTCGCCGTGCCGACCCAGTTTCGCGACCAGCGCCCTGCCATCACTCAGGGACAGTTTTCGAACGTCAGCGATACAGCCGCCCGACAAGGCGCCGGATGAGGCGATCTCGGCGCCGGCCGCCTGCACGATCCGTTGCCGCTGGGTCGGCGTCACAGCGCCGCGCGGATCCGGTCCAGCCAGGCCTGACAGGCCGGCTCGATCAATCGATAGGCCAACTCATAGTCCTCGAGATCGCCGTAATAGGGGTCGGGCACCTCGGTGCGGCCGGCGAGATCGACCGGCTCCAGGAACATGCGCACACGGTCTTCGTAACCGCCCGGCGCCATGCGGACCAAATGTCGGTAATGCCCGTGGTCCATCGCCAGGAGATAGTCGAAATCCAAGAAATCCTTGTCCGCCAGCGCCCGGCCGCGCAAGTCCGACATATCGATCCCATAATTCAGCAGCGTCTTTTGCGCGCGGCCGTCCGGCGGGTCTCCGACATGCCAGCCTGACGTGCCGCAGGAATCCGCCGTGATCCGATCCGCCAGTCCCGCCTCGGCGACCTTGGCGCGAAACACCGCCTCGGCGGTTGGCGAGCGGCAGATATTCCCGGTGCAGACGAACAGAACACGCATGATGAAACAGACCTTCCAACCGGTGCGAAGGCCGAGAATAGGCGGCGTCGCCGCGCTTCGAAAGACCCGGCCGCGCTTGCGTGCAATTCCTCGGCGGCGCCATTATGCCGTCATGCCGATCACCCCGAGCCCCATCGTGATCCTCACCGGCGCCGGCGTGTCGAAAGAATCCGGCTTGGACACCTTTCGCGATAAGGATGGGATTTGGGCGCAGGTCGATCTGGAGGATGTGGCCACGCCGGAAGCCTTCCGACGCGATCCGGAACGGGTGCACGCCTTCTACAATCATCGCCGGCGCGGCCTGCTGGACCCGGCGGTCGAGCCGAACGCGGCGCATCGCGCTCTGGCGCGGCTCGAGCGCGAATGGCCGGCCCCCGTTATGACCGTGACTCAGAATATTGATGATCTTCATGAGCGCGGCGGCTCGAAGCGCGTGTTGCATATGCATGGCGAACTGTTGAAGGCGCGCTGCGGGGCCTGTGGCGACACAAGCCCGCAACGCGACGACTTATCCGTATCGACGCGCTGCACCGCCTGCGGCCAGGTTGGCGCGATGCGGCCCGACATCGTCTGGTTCGGTGAAATCCCGATGGGCATGGACGAGATTGAGGCGGCGTTGGCGGCGGCTGGCATGTTCATCGCCATCGGCACCAGCGGGACGGTCTATCCGGCGGCGGGCTTTGTCGGTCTCGCACGACAGATCGGCGGCGTGCGCACGGTCGAATTGAACCTGGAGCCAAGCGACGGGGCCGCCCTGTTTCATGAAAGCCGCCACGGACCGGCGACGGAGGTGGTTCCCGCCTTCATGGAGGAACTGCTGGATGGGGTGGAATCGCTCCCGTGAAGCGGCCATGACAGACGAAACGCTTCCAGACCTGCTGGCTTCGGTCCGGCGATGCCGCCTCTGTGAGACGCATCTTCCGCTGGGGCCGCGGCCTGTCCTTCAGGCGGGCGAAGACGCGGTCTTGATGATCATCGGACAGGCGCCGGGGACCAAGGTTCATGAAACCGGCGTGCCCTGGAACGATCCCAGCGGCGACCGGCTGCGAGATTGGCTTCAGGTGGACCGAGAGACCTTTTATGACGCGAGTCGGATCGCGCTGACGCCGATGGGGTTTTGTTATCCGGGCCGCTACCCGAGAGGCGGCGATCTGCCGCCGCGCGTCGAATGCGCCCCGGCATGGCACGAGCGGCTGCGCGCCCGTATGCCGAAGATCGCGCTGACGCTGCTGGTCGGGAGCTACGCCCAGGCGCGCTATCTCGGCCCCGCGCGCGGCAAGACGCTTACAGAGACGGTACGCGACTTTCGCACCCATCTGGCCCACGGTTTCCTGCCGACGCCGCATCCAAGCTGGCGGGTCAATGGCTGGCTGAAAAAGAACACGTGGTTCGAGGAAGAGGTGCTGCCGGAATTGCGTCGCCAGGTTCAGGCCATTCTGTAGCCGTGCGCGCTCAGCCCGGCGGCTGGGTCGCCTTCATCGACGGCCGTTCCGAGAATGCCGCAAACCAGGCCGCCAGTTCAGGATTCCCGTCACGCCAACCGAAATCCGGGAAACGGAAATCGAGATAGCCGAGCAGGCACGCGACCGCGATCGCGCCTACCGTCATCCGTTCCTTGAACTCGGGCAGGCGCCGCGCCGCTTCGGCGACGCCGGAGGCGACCGTGCGTTTCATCCGCTCGGCGTACCAATCGGGCTCCGCATCGCGGCCGCGCATGACCTCGGCCCGCAGGCTGATTGCCGCGTCGGTTGCGCCCTGCGCCAAGGCGTGCAGGCTCTCCACCGGCCAGCGCGCTGCGCCGGTCGGGAGCATCTCACTATCATCCGCGAGATCGATCAGGTAGGCGCAGATGACGGGCGAGTCGAATAGGGTTCCATGATCCTCGGTGACCAGGGCTGGAATCTTGCCAAGCGGATTGGCCGCCCGGATCTGCGCCTCCGCTTCCCATACTTGGATCGGCGCCAACGTGATTCTATCGGCGAGCCCCAACTCATGCGCCAGCACGATGACCTTGCGCGTGTAGGGCGAACCGGGATTGCTGTGCAGCACCATGGTCATGGCGCATCTCCTTAAACTGTCTGCGGGGGCCTAGAAATTGTCTTTGCGGGCGCGGATCTCGGCGAAGACGGCGATCGGATCGGCGCCCGCAAGACCGACATTCCCCGCCAAGACCGGATCGTCGGCGCGCAGGAAGGGATTGGTCGCTTTCTCGTCGCCAAGCCGCGAAGGCACAGTCGGCTTGCCTTCAGCCCTCACAGCGTCGATCTCCGCCGCCCGCCGCACCAAGTCCGCGTTTGCGCCATCAACGCTGAGGGCGAAGCGCGCATTCGCCTGGGTGTATTCGTGCGCGCAATAGACTTGCGCCGTATCCGGCAGCGCTCGAAGCTTGCTCAGCGACGTCCAGAACTGCTGAGGATCGCCTTCGAACATGCGGCCGCAGCCCAGCGCGAAGATCGTGTCCCCGCAGAACAGGGCGTCGGACTCGGCAAACCAGAAGGCGATATGGCCGCGCGTATGGCCGGGCACATCGAACACAAGCGCCTGAGAACCGCCGAAATCATAGGTCTCGCCGTCACCCAAGGCGACATCGATGCCGGGAATGCGGTCCTGGTCCGCCCGCGGTCCAACGATCGTGCAGCCGGTCTCCGCCTTAATCCGGCGGTTGCCGCCGACATGATCGCCATGATGATGGGTGTTGAAAATATGCGTGACGGTCCAGCCCAGCCGATCAGCCTCGGCCAGCACAGGCTCGGGAACCGCCGGATCGACAACCCCGACCAGCCCGCTTTCTTGGTCGCGGATCAGATAGACGTAATTGTCCGACAGGACGGGAATTTGCCGGATATCCAGCATCGGAAGCTCCTCTCTGACTCGGCGGCGGCTTTGCGAGCCGGGCTCGGATGCGGCGCGGCGCGACCCTAGCGGGATTGCAGGTCGTCGGCCAGATAGATCAGGGCGACGACGAAGAGGAACAGATTGACGCCCACCAGAACCAAAGCGGCGGTGTCGCCATGCCGGATCAGATCGACCGACCAGAACACCGACGCTGCGAGGCAAACGCCGACCAAAGCCAGAATATAGGTCGGCCGCCGCCGGGCGATTTCGCGCAACAGGCCGAGCCAGGTGCGTCCCTGACCGGCGTCGCCCGCGCGTTCGCTCTGATCGTTCGGATCCGTCACTAGGTCGACCCTTTTTTACCGCATGGGCGGGCCGGCCAAAACCGGATCCTCCCATCGGCGTCTATACAATCACCCTCACGCCGGAGTATGACAAAGAGCGGCGCCGTCGTAAATCAAGCGCCAGTCATGAATAGAAACGCGGTGTTCCTATGTGGACCGATGTCGTCGATTTGAACGCCTTCTACCGCTCCAAACAGGGGCGGATCGCCCGCAGCCTATTGGAGAAGAAGATCCGCCATCTTTGGCCCAATGTCAGCGGACAGGCGGTCGCAGGCTTTGGCTATGCGACGCCCTATCTGAAGCAGTTTCGGGGCGAGGCCGAGCGGGTCGTGGCCGTCATGCCGGCGAACCAGGGCGTCACGCACTGGCCGCGCGCCGAACAGGGTCTGGTCGCCCTTGCCGAAGAAACACAATTGCCGCTCAGCGACTTGTCCATCGACCGGCTGTTGCTGGTCCATTCACTGGAGAATTCAGAACGCATGCGCGAGGCGCTCCGCGAGTGCTGGCGGGTGCTGAACGGCGTCGGCAAGATGATCGTCGTGGCCCCGGCGCGCCGCGGCTTTTGGTCGCGCAACGAACGCACGCCCTTTGGTCATGGCAAACCGTTCAGCCATGGCCAATTGAGCCGGTTGTTGCGCGACTGTCAGTTCGAACCGGGCGAGTCCGACCGCGCGCTGTATCTGCCGCCCTCGGCGAGCCCGCTGATGCATCGTTTCTCAAAACCCATGGAGCGGCTGGGCGAACGACTGTTCACCCGCTTCGGCGGGGTCTTGATGGTGGAAGCGACAAAACAGATTTACGCCGCCAGCACGGCGCGGCCCGTGGCGCGACGCCGCCTGGTTGTCGTGCCGGGCGCGGTCGGCGTCGCGCGCTCCCATCAATGACCGCTACTCGCGCTGAACGCCTTTCTGAATAGGGTCGCGCCGCCTCGGTCGGGCCTCTCGCCGTCCGGCAAACCATTCTGAACAGCGGCGTGATCACACCGTTCGAGAGGTCGGCGAGGCTTTAGATTCACCACTGTGTCGCAGGGTTTAACGGTTTAAGGAAAAATTAATCCCTTGGGCGCATAGTCCGCCATTCGGGTCGCAATGCGGCCGGCTGGCAGGAATCTAAACCGAATGCCTTATTCGAGCATCGCCTCGCAAACAGATGAGAAGTCCTCGGTGGCCACTCGCATCGCCGGGCTGATCAAGGACGAGCGCCTGCGCGCAGGCGCCGACTATTGGGCGTCCCTGCGCCAAGGACGACGGGCGCCGCGCAGGCGCGACGTCGATCCGACCGAGATTCCGTCCGGCCTGCTCCCTTGGATCGTTCTGGCGGACCGTGAAGCCGACGATTTTCGGATCCGCCTGGCTGGAACCGGACAATATAGCCTCATCGGCCAAGACGTGACCGGGCGGACGTTGTCGGCGCTGACCGACAACGCGGACTACAACGCCCATATCAGCGGCATCTATCGGCGCGCTGCGTCAGAAATGCGGGCGATCTATTCGGAGACCGAATTTCGGACCGGCGGGTCGATCCGCCAGCTCGGCCGACTGGTGACCCCTCTGAGCGACGATGGCGAGGCGGCGTCGCAGATACTGTCTTTTCAAGTCGAACTGCGGCTCGGAGAATCGCGGAACGCCGACATCCCTTTCTTCGCGCAAGACGATACGCTGTCCTATTCGGCCTTGCTCGAAACGCCGCTCGATCTCTAGAGCGCTCCGGTCCAGCCGCAGACTTGGCCTATTCGGCGGGCGCCGGCGCCGCCGGGCGTTCAATCGGCCGTTCGTCGATCGGCAGATGAATGACCGCCGCGAGAAATCCCAACGCCACCCCGGCCCACCAGACAGCGTCATAGGTTCCGTACTGATCGTAGAGATAGCCGCCCAGCCAGACACCCAGAAAACTGCCCAACTGGTGGCTCAGGAACACGAACCCGAACAGCGTCGCCATGTAACGGACGCCGAACACTTGGGCGACGATTCCCGTGGTCAAGGGAACCGTCGAGAGCCACAGGATCCCCATGGCGGCGGCGAAGGCGTAGATCGTGACCTCGGTCTTTGGCGCGATCAGCAAAAGGGTGATGGCGATGGCGCGCGCAAAATAGATCGCGCTCAGCCCATAGCGTTTGCTCCATTTCTGCCCGACCAGGCCGCTGAGGAAGGCGCCGGCGATGTTCAGCAGGCCGACCAGCGCCAGAGCCGTCGCGCCGACTGAAGCGGCAAGCCCCAGATCCTCGACATAGGCCGGGAAATGCACGGTGATAAAGGCGACATGAAAGCCGCAAACGAAAAACCCGACCGTGAGCAGGATATAGCCGCGATGGCTGAGCGCCTCTTGGATCGCGTCGCCCATCGACAGCGACGCCGACCCGTCCGCGCCGCCCGTAGACGGGCTTGACGGCAAGAGCAGCGCCAGCGGCAGAATGAGCAGCGCGAAGCCGGTCATGATCATCATCGCGTCGCCCCAGCCGAAGGCGTCGATGAAGGCGACGCTGAGCGGCGCGAACACCACCTGACCGGCCGAGCCGGCAGCGGTGCCGATCCCGAAGATCAGGCTGCGCCGTTCAGGCGGCACGAGTTTCGCCATCGCCGCCATCGCCAGAGTGAAGGCGGTGAAGGCCACGCCGACGCCGGTGATCACGCCGCCGGCGATATAGAATAATGACCGGGTCTCGACGGTCGCCATGCCGTAAACGCCGGCCGCATAGATCAGCGCCCCGACGGCCAGGACCACGCGCGAGCCGAACCGATCGGCCAACATGCCGGCGAAAGGCAAGGCGACGCCCCAAAGCAGGTTCTGGACGGCGAGGGCGATCGAGAACTCTTCACGTCCCCATCCGCGTGCGGCGATCAGGTCGGTTTGAAACAGGCCGAAGCCGGACCGAACCCCAAAGCCGATCAGCGAGATCAGGCAAGCGGCGCAAATCACAAGCTTGACCGTCGCGGAAAGACCCGCGAGTTGCGGCGGCGCGGCGGATGGAGCGGTCATCACGGTCCTCGATCGCGTTTCAGCGGCTCTCTGCATGACGTTGGTGCAGACGCGCGACCCTTTATTGGAACGTCACGCGCTGCTCTGTCTAACGGCGAAACCGCCCATCAATCCAGGCAGGGGACGGAAACACTGTCGTTCCAAGCCCGCTTAGAAACGGTTGGCCCGGCGATTGACGCTGGCAAACGCCCTGAGTTTATAGTTTTGCGTTGAGACGTTCGATCCGGGAGCGCAGGCCGTCCACGACCTCCGAGATTTCCTGCGTCGCCCGCGCCGTTTCGCTCGACAGCGTCTTCACCTCGCCGGCCACGACGGCGAACCCTTTCCCGGCGTCCCCGGCGCGCGCGGCCTCGATGGTCGCATTTAAAGCGAGCAGATTGGTCTGCTTGGCGATCTTGTCGATATTTTGCGCGAAACTGCCGACGCGATCGATCTCCTGGCTGAGCTCCTCAACCTCGCGTTTGATCGTGTCGCGATCCATTTCTATGCCCGACATGCGCCGTTCCTCACCCTCTAATCCATCGCCGGCCCATCGAACTTGACCTGCGCGCCGAGCATAGTAGCCACAAATCCATCGGCGTCACGTCTTTCTTCCGGCCCCGAAACAGAGGCGAAAGAGCGACGCGGGCGCGGCGCCCGCTATCTGCAACGAGCGCGCCAACGTTCAACCTGGCTTGGATTTCTGCCATTCGGCCAAACGGCCGTGCGCGCGCGCTTTCGCCGTGACCTTGTAGTCCGACGCGATCTCGGTTTCGGCGGAGAGTTCGATGACATAGCCGTTGGGATCGCGGAAATAGATCGATTCGATGAATCCGTGATCGGCGACGCCGCGCGTCTCAACGCCCGCCTGCTTGCCGCGCTCCATTAAGGGCCGCAGGTCCTCCGGCGCGACTTCCAGGGAGATGTGGAGATCGTAGTCGCGCTGGTCCTTGAAATCGAACGGCGTGGCCGGGTCTTCGAAAAAGGCGAGATACGAGCCGTCGCCCATCTCATAGAAACTGTGCAGCACGCTGGTGCCGCGACCGGTCTTGGTCTCCTTTATCTCGAACGCGTCCGCCAGTTGGAGCCCGAGAAAATCCTCGTAGAATTTCCGTGTCTCCTCCGAGTCTCGGCAGCGATAGGCGTTATGATGAAGACCGACAATCGGCTGGTCCGGATTCAGATCTCTTGCAGCGGCGCGCGGCATGGCGTTTCCCCGTGTTGTTTGTTGTAAAGGGATACAGGGAAAAGGGCGCGCGGACCAGGGAGACCAAAGCGATCTGAGACGGGCGCTAGAGCCCGATCTCCTGGCCGGCGAAATAGGCCCCGGCCCAGGCCGCGACGGCGGCGACAAGCGCGAGCGCCAGCCAGACCCAAAGCGGGACCCCGCCCGAGCCGTCGCTTTCTTTTTGGATCGAGACGATCTTCTTATCGATGTTGTTGATGCGCCGGGCGACCGACCGCGCCGCCTTTTCCTTTTTATCCGGAATGCTGTTATAGAGGCTCACCTGTTTCGAGCGCTCTTCGGTCAGTTTCCGGATCCGCTTGGCCGCATCCGCCGTGGTCATTTCTGGCCCTTTCGTCTTGTCCCGGCCACCCCTAAAGGTCGTGACTTAACAAAGTTCTAAACCGCAAACAATAGACGCGGGATCGCCGCCCGCGCGGTCCGGCACGGGCGGCTCAACAGAGCACAAGATCGAGAGACGTCCGATGTCGGAGCCGACGCGCAAGCCGCCAGCGCCCGAGTCTCGTTGCAGCGACGCGTCAACCGGTGCGGTTCTGACGGTTGTCGATCAAATCGTCGACCACCGCCGGATCGGCCAGCGTCGACGTGTCGCCCAGGTTGGAAAACTCGTCCTCGGCGATCTTGCGTAAAATCCGGCGCATGATCTTGCCCGACCGCGTTTTGGGCAGGCCCGGCGCCCATTGCAGCCAGTCCGGGCTGGCGATCGGCCCGATTTCCTTACGGACATGCTGGACCAGGGTCTTCTTGAGATCGTCGCTCGGTTCTTCGCCGACATTCAAGGTGACATAGGCGTAGATGCCTTGACCTTTAATGTCGTGCGGGGCGCCGACCACGGCTGCTTCCGCCACCGAATCGTGGGCAACCAGGGCGCTTTCCACTTCCGCCGTACCCATCCGGTGGCCCGACACGTTGATCACGTCATCAACCCGGCCAGTGATCCAGTAGTAGCCGTCCTCGTCCCGACGACAGCCGTCGCCGGTAAAGTACTTGCCCTTATAGGTCGAGAAATACGTCTGTTCGAACCGTTCAT
This sequence comes from Alphaproteobacteria bacterium, assembly GCA_030065235.1. Taxonomy (GTDB): domain Bacteria; phylum Pseudomonadota; class Alphaproteobacteria; order UBA8366; family Aestuariispiraceae; genus JASJDC01. The sequence continues at coordinate 869,438 of JASJDC010000002.1, read as the reverse complement.
GGTCGCCATAGACGGTCCGCATCTGGCCCGGCCAACTATCGGTGATGCAGAGATTGCCTTCTGTCGCGCCGTCGAGCGGCACGCCTTCATTATCGACAATCTGCGGCTGAACGCCGAAAAAGGGCAGGGTCGCGGAACCGGGTTTCAACATTGTGGCGCCCGGCAGCGGGGTGATCAGGATGCCGCCCGTTTCTGTCTGCCACCACGTGTCGACGATCGGACAGCGGCTGTCGCCGACCACCTCGTGATACCACATCCAGGCTTCCGGATTGATCGGCTCGCCGACCGAGCCCAACAGCCGTAGGGAGGCGCGCGAGGCGCTCTTCACTGGCGCTTCGCCTTCGCGCATCAGCGCGCGGATCGCCGTCGGCGCGGTGTAGAAAATATTGACCTGATGCTTGTCGCAGACCTGCCAGAAGCGCGACGAGTCCGGATAGTTCGGCACGCCCTCGAACATCAGGGTCGTGGCGCCGTTCGCCAACGGTCCATAAACGATGTAGCTATGGCCGGTGACCCAGCCGACATCGGCGGTGCACCAATAGATCTCCCCGTCATGATAGTCGAAGACATATTGATGGGTCATCGAGGCGTAGACCAGATAACCGCCGGTCGTGTGCAGCACGCCTTTCGGCTTCCCGGTCGAGCCGGAGGTATAGAGGATGAACAACGGGTCCTCGGCGTTCATTTCCTCCGGCGGACAGTCGGGCGAGGCCGCCGCCGTCGCTTCTTCGTACCAGATATCGCGACCGTCGACCCAGCCGATGTCGCCGCCGGTGCGTTTGACCACGACCACCGACGTGACCGACGGACAGGTCTCCAACGCCTTGTCGGTGTTCGCTTTCAGCGGGACCTTCCGGCCGCCGCGCAGGCCTTCATCGGCGGTGATCACCAGCTTGCAAGCGCTGTCCTCGATCCGGTTCGCCAGCGCGTCCGGAGAGAAACCGCCGAAGACGATGGAATGCACCGCACCGATCCGGGCGCAGGCCAGCATCGCATAAGCGGCTTCCGGGATCATCGGCATATAGATGCAAACCCGGTCGCCTTTCGCCACGCCCTGGGCCTTCATCACATTGGCCAGCCGGCCGACATGGTCCGCCAACTCGTTGTAGGTGATCTTCTTGTCGTCCGCCGGATCGTCGCCTTCCCAGATGATCGCGACCTGATCGCCGCGCGTCGCCAGATGGCGGTCGATGCAGTTCGCCGCGACATTCAGCGTGCCGTCTTCGAACCATTTGATCGAGACGCCGGGCGCGTCGTAGGAGACGTCCTTCACTTTGGTGAAGGGCTTAATCCAGTCCACGCGTTTGCCATGCTCGGCCCAAAACGCTTCCGGGTCTTCAACAGACTGCTTGTACATCGCCTCATACTGCGCCTGGTCGATCAAGGCGTTGGCTTTGACAGCCTCTGGCACCGGAAAATTGTGGGCTTCGAACATCGCGTTTCCCCTCTTGGTCTCGCCGCCGCCCTGTCGCCGGACGCACGACCTTTTTCATTCCCGCAGGCGGAACGGCGGCGGCGTTCCCTCCGCACGGCCCATCGGTCGGCGACGCAACCGCCGCGCGGCTATCTTGCCGAAATTGCAGGCTAGATCAATTGGGCCGCCGCCGTTTTGACGTGCATCAACAGGGCCGCGCCGTCGCACGGCTGGGTTCGGCCCCAAGCGCCGCTCAGCGCGTGGCGTATTGTCGGATCATGTGGCCGCCGTCGATATCGACCACCTGCCCCGTCATGAAGCCGTTGCATGCGACCGCCAACGTCAGGGCGGCGATCTCGTCCACCGTGCCGACCCGGCCGAGCGGCAGCGACTCGCCGGTCGATTGATACATCGCCGCGCGCTTGTCCTCCGGCATTTTGTCATAGGCCTCGCTGCGGACCATGCCGGGCGAGATGCAATTGACCCGAAGCTCCGGCCCCAGCTCCAACGCCATGCCGTGCGTCAGCCCCTCGACCGCCGCGTTGACCGCGCCAAGCGCCGAACAGTTGGCGCCGGGCCGCCGCGACAAGACGCCGGAAAAGAGCGTGATCGAGCCGCCGGCGCGCAGCTTCGGCAGCAAGGCCTGGGCGACGCGGAACGGGCCCCAAAATTTCGACAGGAACATGCCTTGCGCCAGATCGATATCCTGCTCGGCGAAAGGTCCATGCACAGCGCTGGAAGCGGAGACCACCAGAAAGTCCAACGCCGGGGCCGCCTCTGCAAAACGCGCGACGGCGTCCGCATCGGTCATGTCCAAGACGACGGTCCCGATGGGGGCTTCGACCGCCTCGGCCCGAGCCGCCGTCTCCTCCAGCTTCTCAAGCGTGCGGCCGGCGACAATCACCTCGGCCCCGGCATCCGCAGCCTGCAAAGCGACGGCGCGCCCAATCCCACTGCCCCCGCCAAGCGCCAACAGTGTCTTTCCCCGTACTCCGTCGCCGCTTAGACCGGCCTTCTCAGTCACCGTCATCATAGGCTTGCCCCGCTTGCTGCTTTCTTGTGAACGGTTCGAACCTGATATAGGGTCCGCCGAGATTTTGAAACAATTTGCAACATAGGCGTGACCGCATGACAGCAAGCGAAAAAATCCAGGGCGCCGCCGGCGCCGCAAAGGATTTCATGGGCAAAAACGCATTCAGCTATGACGATCTGATCGAATGCGGCAAGGGTCGGCTGTTCGGCCCGGGCAACGCTCAACTGCCGCTGCCGAACATGCTGATGATCGACCGCATCACCTCGATCACGAAAGAGGGCGGCGCGCATGACAAGGGCGAGATTCTGGCGGAATTGGACATCAAGCCCGACCTTTGGTTCTTCGGCTGTCATTTCGAGGGCGACCCGGTGATGCCGGGCTGTCTGGGCCTCGACGCGATGTGGCAGTTGGTCGGTTTCTTCCTCGGCTGGCTCGGTCAGCCGGGCAAAGGCCGGGCGCTAGGCGTCGGCGAGGTGAAGCTTCAGGATCAGGTTCTACCGGACGCGGAGAAAGTGACCTATCACATCACGCTCAAACGGGTGATCGCGCGGCGTCTGGTGATGGCGATCGCCGACGGGGTGATGAAAGTGGACGGTCGCGTCGCCGCCGAGGTCAAAGATATGAAGGTCGGTCTGTTCCAACCGGCCGAGGCGACCTAACTCTCTGCTACCCGGCGCGTCGGCGCGTCCAAGGCGACGCGCAAGGATGCCGACGAACGGCTTGACGCTGCGCCTTGGGATCGCCAAAACCCGGCTTTCGACGCGCCAGTTGGCCGCACCCTGTGAAAGAGGCGGCCCCCGGCCCCGATCCGCGAATAGGAAAGCACCATGAACGGACCCAGACGCGTTGCTGTCACCGGAATGGGAATCGTCTCGTCCCTCGGCAACAACAAGAACGAAGTCCTCACCTCGCTGCGCGAGGCCAAATCGGGCATCGAATTCTGCGAGGAATACCAGGAGCGCGGTTTCCGCAGCCACGTCTATGGCGCGATCGATATCGATATCGAGGCGCATGTGGACCGCCGTATTCGGCGCTTCATGGGCGACGGCGCAGCCTATAACCATATCGCCATGCAGGAGGCGATCGAAGACGCCGGGCTCGGCGAAAACGAAGTCAGCCACGAACGCACCGGCCTGGTGATGGGCAGCGGCGGCCCCAGCACGCGCGACATCGTCGAAGCGGCGCAGATCGCGTCCGAGCGCGGGGTCAAACGGATCGGCCCGTACCGGGTGCCGCGCGCCATGTCGAGCACCAACTCAGCCACCCTGGCGACGCCGTTCCATATAAAAGGCGTGAACTATTCGATCAGTTCCGCCTGCTCGACCAGCCTGCATTGCATCGGCCACGCGGCCGAGCAGATCCAATGGGGCAAGCAGGATGTGATGTTCGCCGGCGGCGGCGAGGAATTGAATTGGACGCTCTCGGTGCTGTTCGACGCCATGGGCGCGCTATCGTCGAAATATAACGACACGCCGACCAAGGCCAGCCGCGCCTTCGACCGCGACCGCGACGGGTTCGTGATCTCCGGCGGCGGCGGCGTCCTGGTGCTCGAGGAGCTTGAGCGTGCCAAGGCGCGCGGCGCCAAGATCTATGGCGTTGTGGCCGGCTATGGCGCAACGTCCGATGGCCACGACATGGTGGCGCCGTCCGGCGAAGGCGCGATGCGCTGCATGAAGCAGGCGGTCGAGGGGCTTAACGCACCGATCGGCTACATTAATGCACATGGCACTTCGACCCCGGCCGGCGACATGCGTGAGGTCGAGGCGATCAAGCAAGTCTTTACCGGCAAGACGCCGAAAATCAGTTCCACGAAATCCCTGGCCGGGCACAGCCAAGGCGCTACCGGCGTGCATGAGGCGATCTATTCGCTGCTGATGCTGGAGCATGATTTCATCACGCCGTCGGTCAATATCGACAATCTCGACGAGGAAGCGGTCGGCGCGGATATCGTCACAGAGCGGATCGACGACGCCGGCCTGGAATGCGTCCTGTCGAATAGTTTCGGCTTTGGCGGCACCAACGGCTGCCTGGTGTTTCAGCGCCATCACGCTTGAGCGCGGCGGCACCGCCGCCGCCGGCTTCGATAAAATAGCAACAGGGGCTCTCGTGTCTGGAATAATGCAAGGCAAGCGCGGCTTGATCATGGGGGTCGCCAACGACCATTCCATCGCCTGGGGCGTGGCCAAGACCGCCGCCGCACAGGGCGCCGAGCTGGCCTTCACCTTTCAAGGCGCCGCGATGGAGAAGCGGGTCCGGCCGCTGGCGGAATCGGTGGACGCCGATCTTTGTCTGCCCTGCGATGTCGATGCGGACGGCGATATCGACCGGGTCTTCGAGCGGCTTGGGGACGACTGGGGCGGCCTGGATTTCGTGCTGCACGCCATCGCCTTTTCCGACAAAGGCGAGCTGAAGGGGCGTTATGTCGACACCTCGAAGGCCAATTTCAGCCGGACGCTGGAAATCTCCTGCTATTCCTTCACCGAAGTGGCGCGCGCCGCGGAACCCTTGATGGGCGAAGGCGGCGGGCTGTTGACGCTGACCTATTCCGGAGCCGAGCGTGTCATGCCCTCTTATAACGTCATGGGCGTCGCCAAGGCGGCGCTCGAAGCGAGCGTCCGCTATCTGGCGACCGACCTGGGCCCCAAGGGCATCCGGGTGAACGCCCTGTCGGCCGGGCCAATGCGCACTCTGGCGGGCTCTGCCGTGGCCGGCGCACGCTTTGTCTACAATTGGCAAGGCGAGAATGCGCCACTGCGCCGGAACATCACGCTGGAAGATGTCGGCGGCTCGGCGGTCTATCTGCTCTCCGATCTTTCCATCGGAGTCACCGGCGAGGTCCATCATGTCGATAGCGGGTATCACGTGATCGGCATGGCCGCGCCGCCCGCCTAGCCCGATCCAGCCCGACCCGCGATGCATCTGCTGGCCGCAACGTCCGGCGCCATTGATGACGGCGCCCAAGCGGTCGATCTCGGCCAGACTCCGGGGGAGATCGCCTTTCTGACGGCGGCGGATACGGAAATCGCCTGTCTCGCCACGGCGCAGCGGCGGCGGTTGGACGAGGACCCAAGCGCGCCCTCGCTGCGCGCCGCCAATCTGATGCATCTCGGCCACAATTATTCGGTCGATCTATATGTCGAGAGCATGGCGTCCCAAGCCCGGCTGATTGTCTGCCGTGTGCTGGGCGGCCGGTCCTATTGGCCCTATGGCGTCGATGAGCTGGCGGCGGCGACGAAGGCGACAGGCGCCGAGATCGTCTTTCTGCCCGGCGACGACAAGCCGGACGCCGAGCTTTACGACCACTCCACCATACAAGGCGCGGCCTATACCGAAATTTGGGAATATTTCACGCAGGGCGGCGTGGAGAACGCGGTCAATCTGTTGCGGCGTCTGGCAGAACGGCTGGGTCACGAAGACGTACTTCCCCTGCCGCCGACGCCCCTTGTCAAGGCGGGCCTCTATTGGCCGGGCCTGACGGCGCCCGGACTGGCCGATCTGCCGCACGCGCCCGACCGGCCCAAAGCCGCGATCCTGTTCTACCGGGCGCTGGTTCAGGCCGGAAATACGGCCGCAATCGATGCGCTGATCGAAGCCCTGGCCGAACGCGGCCTCGACGCCGTCCCGATCTTCGCCGCCAGCATGAAGGACCCGGTCTCCGCCGCGACCATCGAGGCGCTAACCCTGGAAGCCGAGATCGACGTCGCCTTGAATGGGATGGGATTCGCCGTTTCGCTACCGGGCGCGCCGAAGACCCAGACGCCGCTGGACGCAACCGACTGTCCGGTGCTGCAATTGGTCTTCTCCGGCGGCGCGGAAGAATCTTGGCGTGATCGCACCAGCGGCCTCTCGGCCCGCGATATCGCCATGAATGTCGCCCTGCCGGAAGTCGATGGCCGCATCCTGTCCCGCGCCGTCTCTTTCAAAGGCGCCGCCCGGCGCGACGAAACGATCGAAGCAGACATCGTGGCGTACGAACCCGTTGGAGACCGTTGCAATTTCGTCGCCGATCTCGCCGCCGCCTGGGCGCGGTTGCGGCGAAAGCCGGCGGCGGAGAAAAGAATCGCTCTGGTTCTGGCGAACTACCCGAACCGAGACGGACGCATCGGGAATGGCGTCGGGCTGGACACGCCGGCGGGCGCGCTCGAGGCGATTCGAGCGCTGGCGGCGTCAGGTCATGCGGTTGAGACGCCATTCGAGGATGGCGACGCGCTGATCCGGCATCTGGCGGCGGGGCCGACCAACGCGGCGATAGCCGGGCGCGCGGTGCGGGTGAGCCTGGCGCGCGCGGACTATGACGCCTTTTGGGACGCACTGCCCGAGCCGGTCCGATCCGCGATCGCCGAACGCTGGGGCGACCCGGAAAGCGATCCCTTCTATCGCGCCGAGAGCGCGGGTTTCGCGCTGCCAATCTTCACTCTGGGGAATCTGGCGGTCGGTCTGCAGCCGGCGCGCGGCTACAATATCGACCCGGTCGAGAGCTATCACGATCCGGCGCTGCCGCCGCCGCACGGCTATCTCGCCTTCTACGCCTGGCTCCGCCAAGATTTCGGGGCCGACGCGGTGATCCATTTCGGCAAGCATGGCACGCTGGAATGGCTGCCGGGCAAGGCGGTCGGACTGTCAGAGGACTGCTTTCCCGAAGCGGTTTTCGGCCCGACCCCGCATCTCTACCCCTTCATCGTCAACGATCCCGGCGAAGGGACCCAAGCCAAACGGCGCGCGCAAGCGGTGATCATCGACCATCTAACGCCGCCGCTGACACGGGCGGAGAGCTATGGCCCGCTGCGCGATCTGGAACTGCTGGTCGACGAGTATTACGAGGCCTCCCAAGGCGATCCGCGACGGGTGGCGGTGCTGCGCCGGGAAATCCTCGAGACGGCGCAGGCGGCGGGATTGGACGCGGATTTGGGGCTTGATTTCTCCCCGCGCGCCGGATCGCCAGACAAAGACGCTGAGGCGCTCGCCGCCTTGGACAACCATCTCTGCGAATTGAAGGAGCTGCAAATCCGAGACGGGCTGCATGTCTTTGGCAAAGCGCCGACCGGGCGGCTTCGGACCGACACGCTGGCGGCCCTGACCCGGACACCGCGTGCGAGCGGCGACCCCGGCGGCGGTGGGGCTTCAATCCTCTCCGCTCTCTCCTCGGACCTGGGATTGCCGGTGGACTTCAACCCGTTGGACCCGGACCCGGCGGGGTCCTGGCGCGGGCCGCGGCCCGACCCATTGGCCGAAGTCAGCGAAGACGTCTGGCGCAGCGAAGGCGACACGCTCGAACGGCTGGAAATCCTCGCCGCGCGGATTATCGAAGATGCGTCCAGCGCGCCGGGCCCAGCCTCCGCCGCCGTGCTGGCGGAGATTGAAAGCGCGATTGCGCCCAATCTAGACAAGTCCGGCGCAGCGGAGATCGACGGTCTTTTGCGGGCGCTGGCCGGGCGTTTTGTCCAGCCGGGGCCGTCCGGCGCGCCGACACGCGGAAAGCCGGAAGTTCTGCCGACGGGCCGCAACTTCTACTCCGTCGATACGCGGATGACGCCGACCCAGGCGGCTTGGTCTCTGGGCTGGAAATCGGCGCAGATGCTGGTCGAGCGTCACGCGCAGGACCATGGCGACTATCCGAAACGGCTCATCGTCAGCGCCTGGGGCACGGCCAATATGCGCACCGGGGGCGACGATGTGGCCCAGGCCTTGGCGCTGATGGGCGCGCGTCCGGTCTGGGATACGGCGTCACGCCGGGTCACCGGTTTTGAGATCTTGCCGTCGGATGTTCTGGGACGGCCGCGGGTCGATGTGACCTTCCGCATCTCCGGCTTTTTTCGCGACGCCTTCCCCAACCTGATCGATCTGGTCGATTCCGCCGCCCGCGCGGTCGCGGCCCTGGAAGAACCGGACGCCGTCAACCCGCTGGCCGCCGCCTTCCGGGCCGACCGGGCGGCGCTGCTGGCCGAGGGCGTTGCTGCGGACGCGGCTGAGCGGCGGGCGGGGTCGCGGGTCTATGGCTCGAAACCGGGGGCCTATGGCGCGGGACTGCAGGCCCTGATCGACGAGCGCTTGTGGAAGACGGACGCCGATTTCGCTGAGGCCTACCTTGCCTGGGGCGGCTACGCCTATGGCGCCGGTCAGGAAGGCGTTTCGGACAAGGACGGCATGAAGGCGCGGCTGGGCGCCGCCCAGGCCGTGGTCCACAATCAGGACAATCGCGAACACGACCTGTTGGATTCGGACGATTATTACCAGTTCGAAGGCGGTGCGGCGGCGGCCGTCCGCACCTTCTCCGGCGCCGATCCGGCGGTCTATCACAACGACCATGCGCGCCCGGAAACGCCGCGCATCCGAACGCTCCAGGAAGAGATCGCCCGCGTCGTCCGGGCCCGCGTCGTGAACCCGAAATGGATCGAAGGCGTCATGCGGCACGGTTACAAAGGCGCGTTCGAGATGGCGGCGACGGTGGACTATCTCTTCGCCTTCGCCGCCACGACGACGGCGGTCGGTGCGCATCAGTTCGATCTGGTGATGGACGCCTATATCGAAGATGAGACGGTGCGCGCCTTCATCGCCGAGGCCAACCCGGCGGCGCTGCGCGAGATCGCCGCGCGTCTTTTGGAGGCGCAGGATCGCGGCCTGTGGACGCCGCGTCGCAACAGCGGCCGGGCGCGGCTGGAAAGCCTGCTGGCCTCGCAAGCGCCGTCGGACTAGGCTGGCAAGGCGATTGAGGGGAAGCATCAGCCATGAAAACCGACGGCATGACCGAGGCCGAAGTCAACAAGCGCCACGCCGAAAAGATGGCCAAGAAAAAGGCCGCGCGCGATAAGATGATCGCGACCAAGACGCTGGAGAAGGGCCTGTTGATGGTCCATACCGGCAAGGGGAAAGGCAAGACCACCGCCGCCATGGGTCTGGTCGCCCGCGCCATCGGAACGGGCATGCGAATCTGCATCGTGCAGTTCGTGAAGGGCGTCTGGAACACCGGCGAGCGCGCGGTCTTCGAACGCTTCCCGGAGCAGGTGACGATGAAGGCGATGGGCGACGGCTTCACCTGGGAGACCCAGGACCGCCAGCGCGACATCGCCGCCGCCTGCGCCGCCTGGGACTACGCCAAAGAGGCGATCGCCGATCCCGCCTATGACATGGTGGTGCTGGACGAGTTGAACATCGTCATGCGCTACGACTATCTGCCGCTGGACGAAATCATCGAGACTCTACGCGGCAAGCCGGAGAAGAAGCATGTCGTCGTCACCGGCCGCAACGCCAAGGACGAACTGATCGAGATCGCCGACATGGTCACTGACATGACCATGGTGAAGCATCATTTCCGCGCCGGGGTGAAGGCGCAGGAAGGCATCGAGTTCTAAAGCGACACGCGCATCTTTATGCGTCCGGTTGAACGCATGATGCACTATGCGCCTTCCGGCTCCAGCGCATAGCCGGCGGAGCGCACCGTGCGAATCACGTCGCTGTTCTCCGGATTATTCAGGGCCTTGCGCAAGCGCCGGATATGCACGTCGACCGTGCGCGGCTCGACATAGACGTCGCGGCCCCAGACCGCGTCCAACAGTTGCTCGCGGCTGAAGACGCGGCCCGGATATTCCAGAAAGTGCCGCAGCAAGCGAAACTCGGTCGGGCCCAGCTTCACCTCTTCGCCGCCGCGATGCACGCGATGGGCGGCCAAGTCCATGCTGATATCCGCCGCCGTCAGCCGCTCGTCCGCCAGGACAGGCCGCGACCGGCGCAGCAGCGCATGGATGCGGGCGACCAGTTCGGCCGGGCTGAAAGGCTTGGTCACATAATCGTCGGCGCCGGCGTCGAGCCCACGCACCTTGTCCGCCTCCTCGCCCCGCGCCGTTAGCATGATCACCGGCATGGATTTGGTCACCGGCTTGCGGCGCAATTGACGGCACAGCTCGATCCCCGACATTTCCGGCAGCATCCAGTCCAATAGAACGAGGTCGGGCGGGTTTTCGTCAACCGCCATCAGCGCCTCGCGCCCGTCCATCGCGACGCTGACCTCGAACCCGTCGCGTTCTAGATTGTAGCGCAACAAGGTGACGACAGCCGTCTCGTCCTCAATGATCAAAACATGCGGTTTCATCGAACCCCTCTGTCGATCGTTCAGTTCGGTCTGCTAGGGCGCGCGCTCTGGCGAATCGCCATCGAGCATGTCGGGGCCCAATTCATCCGCCTTGGACCGCCGCTCATCCAGCCGCTCGCCTGACACCTGGTAGTGCAGCGTCTCAGCGATGTTGGTGGCGTGGTCGCCGATGCGCTCAAGATTCTTGGCGATGAACAGCATATGCGTGCAGGTGGTGATGTAGCGCGGGTCTTCCATCATATAGGTCAGGAGCTCGCGGAAGACGCTGGTATAGAGCTCGTCGACCTCTTCATCCGCCTCCCAGACCGAGATCGCCTTGGCGATGTCCTGATCGGCGTAGGCGTCGAACACATCCTTCAGCATCGCCTGAACCAGACGGCCAAGACGGATGACGCTGCGTGTATGCGGCGTGACCGGCATCGCGACCAGCGCCGGCACCCGCTTGGCGATATTCTTGGCGTAATCGCCGATCCGTTCGATATCGGAGGATGCGCGCAACATGCCGATGATCAGCCGCAGATCGTTGGCGACCGGTTGACGCAGCGCCAGCATGCGGACAACCAGCGCATCGATCTCGGTGTCCAATGTGTCAAGCCGCCGGTCGCCGAGCCGGATCTGATCGGCCATCTCTTCGTCCCGCCGCGCCACCGCGCGCAGGGCCCCGTCCAGCTGCGCCTCCGCCACGCCGCTCATCTCCGTGAAGAGTTGGTTGAGGCGCGCGATTTCATCGTCATAGGCTTTGACGATGTGATTATGCGGCGGTTCGGTTTCTTCGGGCGTCATGGGTCAGGTCCTGTGGGGGCGCGCTCCGGACTAGCCGAAACGCCCCGTGATGTAGCCTTGCGTGCGTTCGTCGCTCGGGTTCGTGAACAGAACTTCGGTCTCGCCATACTCAACGAGATTGCCGAGATGGAAGAAGGCGGTCTTCTGCGAGACCCGCGCGGCCTGCTGCATGGAATGGGTGACGATCACGATGGTGAAGTTTTCGCGCAGCTCGTGGATCAGCTCTTCAATGCGCGCCGTGGCGATCGGATCGAGCGCCGAACAGGGCTCGTCCATCAGGATCACCTCCGGCTCGACAGCGATGGCGCGGGCGATGCATAGGCGCTGCTGCTGACCGCCGGAAAGACCTGTGCCGGGCTGCTCCAGCCGGTCCTTGACCTCTTCCCAGAGGCTGGCGCGGCGCAGACTGCTCTCAACGATCGCATCCATTTCGGCCTTGTTCGCCGCCAGACCATGAATGCGCGGGCCGTAGGCCACGTTTTCATAGATCGATTTGGGAAACGGGTTCGGCTTCTGGAAGACCATGCCGACCCGCGCCCGCAGCTGCACGACATCGACCTTGGGGTCGTAAATATCGCCGTCATCCATCGAAATCGTACCGGTGACCGAGCATCCTTCGATCACGTCATTCATCCGGTTCATGCAGCGCAGGAAGGTCGACTTGCCGCAGCCGGACGGGCCGATCAGGGCGGTCACCTCTTTCTCGACGATGTCGATATCGACATCGAACAGCGCTTGCTTGTCGGCGTAGAAGACGCTGACGTCGCGGCCGATCATTTTCGGCGTCGTCTCCGTCGTCAGCGTCTCGACTGGCGTTGAGGCCTCCGGCGTTTGGCTGTCTTCAGTCATGGACATTGTCCCATTCCTTCGGTGTCACAGAGTGCGAATATTGCGCCGCCGGCCTACCAGCGGGTCTCGAATTTCTTGCGCAGCAGAACGGCGGTCAGATTCATCAGGATCAGGAACCCAAGCAGAACCATGATCGCCGCCGAGGTGCGCTCGACAAAGGCGCGTTCCGGCGCGTCGGCCCAGAGGAAGATCTGCACCGGCAGCACGGTCGCCGGATCGGTCATGCCGCCGGGGATATCGACAATGAAGGCGACCATCCCGATCATCAGCAGCGGGGCTGTCTCGCCCAAGGCCTGCGCCATACCGATGATGGTGCCGGTCAGCATCCCGGGCAAGGCCAGCGGCAGCACATGATGGGTCATCGCCTGCAATCGGCTCGCGCCCATGCCCAGCGCCGCCTCGCGGATCGAGGGCGGCACCGATTTCAGGGCGGCGCGGCTGGCGATGATGATGGTCGGCAGGGTCATCAGGGTTAGCACCATGCCGCCGACCAGGGGGGCCGAGCGCGGCAGGCCGAAGACATTCAGGAACATCGCCAGTCCCAAGAGGCCGAAAACGATCGAGGGCACGGCGGCCAGATTGTTGATGTTGACCTCGACAAGATCGGTCCAGCGGTTCTTGGGCGCAAATTCCTCAAGATAGACCGCCGCCATCACCCCGATCGGGAAAGAGAGCAACAGCGTCACCAGCAGGGTCCAGAAAGAGCCGACCGCAGCGCCCCAGATGCCCGCCTGTTCCGGCTCGCGGCTGTCGCCGGCGGTGAAGAAAGTGGTGTTGAACTTGGTCTCGACCTTGCCTTCCTGCTGCAGGGTCCAAAGCCAGACCGCCTGATTGTCCTTAACCCGCCGTGACTCCTCCGGCGTCTCCAGGCTCAGCACCCGCCAATCGCCGGCGGCGGCCGGGTCGAGACTATCCAGCGGCAGAATCACCTCGCCCGTCAGACTGTTCGCGCTGACGGACGTCGCCTTGACCACGCCGCCATTCACGACCGCGAAATAGCTGGGCATCGAGCTGTCCATCGCCTCTTCGCCGCCGGCCGCGGCGGCCCGGTCACGCAGATCGGCCGCCCGCGCCTCGAAATCAATGATCTCAGCGCGGGTCCGCTCCAGATCTTCGCGCAGCTCCGCCGCTTTCTCCTCGCTCGGATTCTCGTTCAAGGCGGCGGTGAAGAGCGCGATGCTGCCTTGCCGCCGCGCCGCTTCGTTTTCGGCGCGCACCGCCTGCTCGGCGAGCGCGTCCTTCACATCCGTCAGGGCTTGCGCGAAATCGTCTTCGCCCGAGGTCACAGTGACGACGCCACTCTCATCGAACAGGCTGACGCGACCGCGCCCGTCGGCCAGATCGACATCGGTCGAGCGGCCCTTGATAAAGACATCGGCGTCATCGGACATGGTCAGCCAAACCTGCCGCACGCCGCCGATCAGGCTGGGATCGGCGAGCACCGCTTCCCGCAGCTCAAAATCGGCGCCCGAGGACAGCAAACCGGTGAGCGCGCGCCGGTTGGTGCGGCCGGAGACGGACGGAAACTCCCCGCGCATCGCATTGAAGACCAGCGACCGGTAGTTCGCCTTGCCGATCACTTCCGGATCGCCGGAGCCGTCCGGATCGATTTCCGACTGGGCCAGATCGATCGGCAGCTGCACCTTTGTCTGAACGAAAGCGGTGTAGCCGTTGGAAATGATCGTGAAAAACAGCAGCACGAGGACAGCCAAGGCGAAACCGATCGCCGCCACGCCATAAAGCTTGAACCGGGTTTCCCGGGCATAGCGCTTCTTCAGGCTCTTCTGAACCGCGGCCGCGATTCCTTCGGCGTCGCGCACCGGGGCCGCAGGGTCGTTTGGTACAGTCGCGTCGGTCATGACCGATCTTCCTTAGACATGGGCGCCGGGTCGGCGGCGCCGCTCAATCATATTGCTCGCGATATTTGCGCACGACATGCAGCGCGATCACGTTCAAACAGAGGGTAATGAAGAACAGCACCAGGCCCAGCGCGAAGGCGGCGAGCGTCTTGGGACTGTCGAACTCCTGATCCCCGACCAGCAGCGTGACGATCTGAACCGTGACCGTGGTCACCGCCTGGAACGGGTTCGCCGTCAAGTTCGCGGCCAGACCCGCCGCCATGACCACGATCATCGTCTCGCCGATCGCGCGGCTGACCGCGAGCAGGATCGAACCGACAATGCCCGGCAGCGCGGCGGGCAGGATCACCCGGACAATCGTCTCCGACTTGGTCGCGCCCATGCCATAGGAGCCTTCCCGCAGCGAGCGCGGCACCGCCGAGATCACATCGTCCGACAGGCTGGAAACGAAGGGGATGATCATGATCCCCATCACCAAACCAGCGGCCAGTGCGCTTTCCGACGCGACATCCAGACCGAACGACTCGCCAAATCCGCGGATCTGCGGCGCCACGGTCAAGGCGGCGAAGAAGCCATAGACCACCGTTGGAATCCCCGCCAACACCTCAAGCAGCGGTTTGACGAAAGAGCGAAACTTCGGGGTCGCATATTCCGCCATATAGATCGCCGACATCAGGCCGACCGGGACGGCGACCACCATGGCGATGAAGCTGATCAACAAGGTGCCGGCGAAAATCGGCACCGCGCCAAAGGCCCCGGACGAGCCGACCTGGTCCGCGCGCAGGGCGATCTGCGGCGACCATTGCAGGCCGAACAGAAACTCATAGAAGGGCACCTGGGAGAAAAAGCGCCAGGCCTCGAAAAGCAGCGACAGGACAATGCCGACAGTGGTGAAAATCGCGATGGTCGAAGCGGCGACCAAAAACACCATGACGATCCGCTCGACTGCGTTGCGTGCGCGCAGTCCCGGATCGATGGCGCGGCGCGCCCAATAAAGCCCGATAACGGCGAGCAAGACGGCGATCGCCGCCATGCCGATGAAGCTGGTCAGGCGTAGCCCATTATAGCGCTCCGCGGCGGCGCGGACGAAGGGCTCGGCTTGCTCAGCGGAGAAGGCCCCGGAGGCGACGTTGCGAATATCGTTCAGCAGAAGGCCCAGTTGCGCATTGGGCAGATCTTGCTGCGCCTGCGGAAGCGAGGCGACCACCAGCCCCTCGACGATCACCCCTTCCGCCATCAGCCAGATCGCGATCACCAGCAGGGCCGGAATGACCGACCAAAGCGCGGTATAAGTCCCGTAATAGCCAGGTCGGGAGTGCAACTCAGAGGGATGGCCCGTCGTCTGACCGAGCGCGCGGCCCCGGCCTAACGCATAGGAATACAGGGCGAGCAGCAATACGGCAGCCAGCAAAATCGCCAAATTCATCGCTTGACCACCCTAAACCGAAACAACCGTCGAACCCATTGGCGATCGTCGACCGGGACCAACGTAGAAAAGATGCGCGACGCGCAGTAGGTCGACGGCGTTTCGCCGACCGGCTTCGAGCCGCCCGATTTTAGAAAACGAGGGCCGGTCAGAAGCCGACCGGCCCTCGTCATGTTCATTGAGCGAAACGCGTCGGGACTTAGAGCGCCAACGCGCTCAACCCTGACGCCGCACCCGCATACTGAGCGCGCTCAGCGTCGGGCATCGGGATCAGACCCTTGTCGGCCAGATAGCCGTCCGGACCCCAGGCGTTCTCGCTGGAGAACTCCGCCAGATATTCCTCAATACCCGGAATGACGCCCACATGCGCTTTCTTCACATAGAAGTAGAGCGACCGGGAAACCGGATAGGAGCCGTCGGCGATCGCGTCAAAGGTCGGCGCCACGCCGCCCATCGTCGCGCCTTTGATCTTATCGGCGTTCTGATCGAGGAACGAGAAACCGAAGATGCCGAAGGCGTTCGGGTTGGCTTCCAGCTTCTGAACGATCAGGTTGTCGTTCTCGCCAGCTTCGATGAAGGCGCCGTCTTCGCGGATTTCACCGGCGACGTCTTCCAGAGCCTCGCCCGCGCCGGTGGCTTCGGCGACAATCTCCGCGCCTTCTTCCATCACAAGCTCGACAAAGGCGTCGCGCGTGCCGGAGGTCGGCGGCGGACCGAGCACTTCGATCGCGATGTTCGGCAGCGACGGATCGACATCGGCCCAGGTCTTATTCGGATTCGGCACGAGGGCGCCGCTGGCGTCCGGAACCTGCTTCGCGAGAGCCAGGAAGACCTGATCGATGGTCACATTCAGCGCGGTCGCGCTTTTCGCGTTGCCCATGACGATGCCGTCATAGCCGATCTTCATCTCGACGATATCGGTCACGCCATTCGACTGGCACAGATCATATTCGGATTTCTTGATCCGGCGCGACGCATTGGTCACGTCCGGATGCTCGACGCCAACGCCGGCGCAGAACAGTTTGAGGCCGCCGCCCGAACCGGTGGATTCAATGACCGGCGTTTTAAAGCTGGTCGTTTTGCCGAAGTTTTCCGCAACAGCCGTAGCGAACGGGAAGACCGTGGACGAGCCGACAATGCGGATCTGATCGCGGGCTTCGGCCGCGCCGGCCACGGCGACGACGCCGAGCGCTGCAACGGCGACAGACTTGAAGAGAGCCTTCATAGAAATCCCCATAATTTGGTTTGATTGGAAAAGTGTTCGAAAGACGCGCAGGAAACGCGCCTCTGTCCCTGTTTTCGATCGACGTCTACAGATTGCCGCCCGGTTCGGGAGACTCCATACACGCCGACGGACCGTTAGCCTTCGTAGGCCGTAGGTCTTGTGACGGTTTGGTTACGATTTTATGACACAGGGCCGTTTTGAGCCGACCGATGGTGGGCCGCGACGCCCTTGCGGTATCCAGTTCCGACCGAGCCGCTAATTGATCGCAGGCTCGAAGCTGGTGGCGGCGGGTTGGACGGTGCGGAGGCCGGACCGGGTGATCTCTCGGATCGCATAGGCGCGCTGCGCTGCGCCATCGGGATTCAGCCGGAACAGACCGTCGACGCCGAGAAATCCTTGCGGGTTGGTCAAGGCGATCCTGGAATAGGGGGAGGCATTCCCGGCGGCGCCGCCGCGCGCCAGAACCGCCGCCAAGGCGGTTGCGTCATAGCCGAGCGAGGCCATGCGCAGCGGCGGCCGTCCGTAGAACCGCCGATAGCGGTCGCGGAACTGCGTCAGCAGGGCGCTGTCCGGCGCCGGATACCAAGCCCCAATCAGAGAGGGTTCGTTGGACAGTCCGGAAAACTCGTCCCAGATCTGCAGTCCCAAGACCCGCACGGTGGGCTGATCGACATCGTAATAGGCGAGTTGCGCCGACAGGGTGCGCAAGGCGTTTTCGCTGTCCGCCGGAACCAGGATCGCATCGAAATCAGGCTCGCCCAGCGTGTCGAAAAGCTCCAACCGGCGCAGCGCCGCCCGCGAGGCCTCGTCGGTCTCGCCTTCCAAGGCGCGGATTTCTTCAAGCAACGCCTCGCGCCGCGCCTCATAATCGGACATCTCGATGATCGTCTCGGAGAAATCGGTCGCGGTCGAATCGATGAAACGGATCTTGGAAATCGTCGCAGCGTAGAGCGGCACGGTCTCCTGAACCGTGCGCACCACAAGCTCGCCATAGGGCGTGTTCGGAGCGATCACCGCAAAGCGCGTCGCCCCTTCCCGCACCGCGAAATCCACAATGGCCCGCACCTGTTGGGCGGGCGAGAATCCGAGCACGAAGGCGCCGTCATCCGCAACCGTCGGATTGTTCGAAAAACTAACCACTGGCACGCCTGACTGTGCGGCGATCGGCTTCACCGCCTCCACCGACCCGGCCAACAAGGGTCCGATCAGGATGTCGGCGCCGCGGCCGATCGCTTCGCTGGCGGCCTGCGCCGCGCCGTCCGGCGCGCCCCGTGTATCGAAAGGCATCAGTGTCGCATCCGTCGCGCCGACATCGAACAGCGCCATCTGCGCGCCTTCCAGCAGCGCCCGACCGATCTCAGCGTTCGGGCCGCTTAGCGGCGCCAACAGGCCGATTTGCGCGCCGGGGCGTTCGAGCCGAACGCCGGACGGTTGTTGGCCGAGCGTCTCCAGAAGGAACGGATCCTCCTCCAGCAGGTCGGCGGGACTCGACGTGGCCGCCGCCGTAGCGGCATCGCTCTCCGCCGCGGCGGCGTCGCTCGGAGGGCTGATCTCCGGCCCCGACTCGCCGCCGGTCGCGCAGGCCGTCAGGACGATTAACGCGACCGCCGCCAGCGCCTGCGCTATGCCAAAGCGGGACGCGGCGCCGGCCTGGCGTTCCATGGGCGTATGGCGTGGGGAAGAAAAATCCTGCATAGATGGCGACCCTTTGTGAGCGTCTCGGCGTGCTAAGCCCAACCTAATGACCGACCCCGATTTCGACAATCGCCCGAATGCCCGTGCCGACGCCGGCCCTGACCCGGGCGCTAAATCGGGCGCCAAATCGACCGCAGGCGCGCGGCCGATAGAAGAGACGGCCCCGCTGCCGCCCGCGCTCTATATCGTCGCGACCCCGATCGGCAACCTGCGCGACATCACCTTACGCGCCATAGACATCTTGCGCGCCGCCGACCTGATCGCCTGCGAAGACACAAGAACAACTGCGAGATTGTTATCGCATTATGGCCTTTCCAAGGCGTTGACCGCCTATCACGATCACAGCGATCCGAGACGCCGCGACGCTTTGCTCGATCGCGTTCGCCAGGGGCAGGCGGTCGCGCTTGTCTCCGACGCCGGCACGCCGCTGATCTCCGACCCTGGCTTCAAGCTGGTGCGACAGGCCTGGGAGGACGGCGTGCGGGTGGTCCCGATCCCCGGCCCGTCGTCGATTCTCGGCGCGCTGAGCGCGTCCGGCGCGCCGACCGACGCGTTTCTATTCGCCGGCTTCCCACCGACCAAGACCAAGGCGCGGCGCGATTTTCTGGCGCGCTGGGCCGACACGCCGGCCAGTCTGATCTTCCTGGAATCGGCGAAACGCCTGCCCGCCTGCCTGGCCGACATGGCGGCGGTCTTGGGCGACCGGCGGGCGGTGATGGCGCGTGAAGTCACCAAACTGTTCGAAGAATTCCGCTCAAGCCCGCTCGCGCAATTGGCGGCGCATTACGCCGCCGAGGGGCCGCCCAAGGGTGAGGTCGTGCTGATCGTCGATCCGCCCGTACAGGCGTCGCAGGCCGATCCGGAAGAGATCGATCGCCAATTGCGGGACGCGCTCGCAGCGGGCCTGTCGACGCGCGACGCGGCCGACCGTGTGGCTGGCGAGACCGGCGCGAAACGGCGAACCGTCTATCAGCGGGCCCTGGCGCTGGCCGCGCCGCCCAAGGCCGGCTGAAGCGTGCCCGCCACGCGGCGGAAGGCCGAGAGGCGCGGGCGCAGCGCCGAACGTCTCGCCGCCCTGTGGCTCAGGCTAAAAGGCTGCCGGATCGTCGCCACGCGACTGAAAACGCCGGTCGGTGAAATCGACCTGTTGGTGCGCGACGGCGCAACTCTCGTCGTGGTGGAAGTGAAACGGCGGGACAGTCTGGCCACAGCGGCCGCGGCGATCGACCGGCGTCAACAGCAGCGGATCGCCCGGGCGCTCGCCTGGTATGTCGCGCACCGACCGGACCTCGCCGCCGCGCCAATTCGGTTCGATGCGGTTCTTGTCGGCCGTTGGCGGTTGCGCCACCTGAAAGACGCGTGGCGGCCGGAACGCTGATCCCGACCGCCACGGCTATGACAGAAAAACTGTGTTTGGCTTAGGCTTTCGCCGCCGCGATCGCCGCTTGCGCCTGGGAAACGATCGCCTTGAAGGCGTCCGGCTCATGCACTGCGATATCGGCCAGAACCTTGCGGTCCAGCTCGATGCCGGCCTTGTGCACGCCGTCCATGAAGCGGGCGTAGGTCATCTCATGATCCGTCGCCTCACGCACTGCGGCGTTGATGCGCTGAATCCAAAGACCGCGGAAATCGCGCTTGCGGGCGCGGCGGTCGCGATAGGCGTACTGGCCGGCCTTGTCGACCGCCTGCATCGCTGTGCGGATGGTGTTCTTGCGGCGGCCGTAATAGCCTTTCGCCGCTTTCAAAATCTTCTTATGCCGGGCGCGCCGGGTCTTGCCATTGCTTACGCGGGCCATCGTACCTGTCTCCTAAAGTAAAGTCTGTGTCTGAAACGGGGCCAAAACGGAGCCGAAACGGGCGGGCCGGTCAGCCGCGCAGCCAATTCCGTTTCACGATCCGTGCATCCGCGTCCGCCATGATCTGGCCGCCGCGATTCTGCCGCTTCATCTTCTGAGGACGGGTCGAGGTGTTGTGGCGCAAATAGGCGCTGTAGAACCGGACCTTGCCGGAGCCGGTGATCTTGAACCGCTTCTTGGCGGAGCTCTTGTTTTTCAGTTTGGGCATTTTCTTCTCCTTCGCGGGCGGCGCATGGAGATCGCCGCCGATCTTGATCTCAGCGGCAAGGCATACCCTATCGGCCCGGCGCGCTGTTTTCGCCCGCTTTCTCTTAAATGCGGGGACGCGCGGATATAGAGGACCCCGCCCCGGCTTTCAAGCCGGAAGCGGCGCGGGTGTCGGGATCATTCAGGCGGCGCGCCGTCGGGGGCGCCGAAACAGAGAATATGGCCGTCCGGGTCGCGGATATATTGCTCGCGCATGCCGTACCACGCGGTCTCGGCGGGCTTGACCTTAGCGTCCTCAGGGATCGCGGCGGGCAGGTCGTTGGGATGGTAGCCCCGGAAATAGACCGTGCCGCCCGGCTGCGGCGCCTGACCGGCCGCAAAATCGGGCACTTCCGCAGCCAGGCTGTCGACCGATTGGAGCATCAGCTCCGCGCCGTTCCAGCTGACGACTGCGAAGACGGGGTCGGCCACCAGCTCGGCGCCTTGACTGAATGACTGATCGGCGGCCACCGACATCTCAAGGCTCAAGCCCAATACATCGCGATAGAACCCGACCGAAGCCGCCACATCGCGCACCATCAAGTTCGGTATGATCATCATCTACCCCCTTCACCCCGGGTGATTTCGTCGCCGCACCAAACGCGCATCGCGGGCCGCACTATCGCGCGATATTGTTTTGCCCGATTGCCTGTTCAAGCGCATATCGGGTCGATGACCCAAACCGCCGTCCGGAATAACCACAAGCCTATCCTGATCGCATTGGGCGGGATGATCGCGATCGCGGCGGCGATGGGGATCGGGCGGTTCGTTTATACACCGATCCTCCCTTTCATGATCGAGAATGGCGGCCTGTCCAAAGCGGCGGGCGGCTGGATCGCGGCGGCGAATTATCTGGGCTATCTGCTCGGCGCGCTGCTGGCGGCCTCCTCCGCCATCTCCGGCGATAAACGGCTTTGGTTCATTGCCGGTCTGGCCCTGTCCGCCGCAACGACCGGCGCGATGGGCCTGACCCAGGATCCCTGGCTCTATGCCGGTCTTCGCCTGCTCGGCGGCGTCGCCAGCGCGGTGGCGTTGCTTTTCGCTTCTGCCCTGGTCCTCGACCGGTTGGCCCAGGCCGGCCGGGGCGGTCTCAGCAGCCTGTATTTCTCAGGAGTTGGAATAGGCGTCGCCGTTTCGGCCGTTCTGGTCGGCGGTCTAGGCCGGCCAAACGATGACGGCGCCGGACTGTGGTTCTGGAGCGCTGCGATCACCGGCCTAGCAGCGGCCGCCGCGTGGGTGCTGATCCCGGGCGAACGGAACCGAGCCGCCCAACCGCCGCCGCCGCGCCAAGAGGGCGAGACGCGCGGGCTGGGCCGGTTGTTCACCGCCTATTTCACCATGGGTTTCGGCTATGTCATCACCGCGACCTTCCTCTCGACCCTGGCGCGGGAGACGCCGTCGCTCGCGGCCTATGAGACGGTCCTGTGGCTTACTGTCGGCCTCGCGGCCGCGCCCAGCGTGTTGTTCTGGAACTGGGTCGCGCGGCTGACCACGGTCTTGCGCGCCTATGCGCTGGCCAGTCTGACCCTGGCGCTTGGCGTCGCGCTGAGCGTCCTGAGCCAAGGTCCCGTGCTGGTCCTGGCCGCCGCCGTGATGCTGGGCGGCACGATCATGGGCCTGACGGCGCTGGCGATGGTCGAGGCGCGCCGGGTGACGCGCGGCGACCCGAGGCGCGCCATCGCGCTTTTGACCGCCGCGTTCGGCGTCGGGCAGATGATCGGCCCCGCCTTCGCCGGATTGCTATTCGAGGCGACCGGCAGCCTGACCGCGCCCTCGCTCTGCGCCTCGGCGCTCTTGGTGCTGGGCGCGGCGCTGACCTGGAAGCCGCTGCCCGAACCCCCATCCCAAACGGCCCCCCTGGACGGGGCGCGCGGCGGCGATTAGATCAGATCGCAACGCAGCCATTCGAACGCAGCCATCCGAAAGAAAAGAGCATGTCCCGAGCCGAGCCCCTGGCCGTCGCCGTCCAGATGGACCCGATCCACGCCATCGATATAGACGGCGACAGCAGTTTCGCGCTGTCGCTCGAGGCGCAGAAACGCGGCTATGCGCTCTATCACTATCTGCCGCGCGATCTCAGCTTCCGGAACGGCGTGGCGACGGCGCGCGCCCGCGAGATGACCCTGCAGCGCAAGAAGGGCGACCATTTCACCCTCGGCGACGAGCAGATCGTCGACCTGACCGAATTCGACGTGATCCTGATGCGGCAGGACCCGCCTTTTGACATGAGCTACATCACCGCGACGCATATCCTGGAGCATGTGCACCCGAAGACGCTGGTGGTGAACGATCCTGTGAATGTCCGGAACGCCCCGGAAAAGCTGCTGGTCACGCATTTCCCCGAGCTGATGCCGCCGACCCTGATCACCTCGAACCGCGACGATATCCTGGCCTTTCGCGCCGAGTATCAGGACATCATCGTCAAGCCGCTCTATGGCAATGGCGGCGCAGGCGTGTTCCACCTAACGCCGGGCGACGAGAATCTGAACTCGCTCTTGGAGCTGTTCACCGAGCTCTATCGCGAACCGATCATCGCCCAGGCCTATCTGCCGGAGGTCCGGCAGGGCGACAAACGCGTGATCCTGATCGACGGCGAGGCGGCGGCGGCGATCAACCGCGTCCCGCCGGAAGGCGAGTCCCGCTCGAACATGCATGTCGGCGGCCGCGCCGAGAAAGCGGAACTGACGGATCGCGACCGCGAAATCTGCGAGGCCATTGGCCCGACGCTCAAAGAACAGGGCCTGATCTTCGTCGGCATCGATGTGATCGGCGACTATCTGACCGAAATCAACGTAACCAGCCCGACCGGCATCCAAGAGGTCAACCGATTCGACGGCGGCGCCCTCGAAGCCGACATCTGGGACGCAATCGAAGCGCGGCTTTGACCTAGCCCAAACGCGGCTTTTCCACCCCCGCCATTTCGCAGGCGTAGTCGGCGAGGCCTGAGAAATCCTTGGCTCCCCAGCCGGCGGCGCGCGCGCTATTCAACGCTTCGCGGGCGGCGGCGGCGACGGGCATGGGCGCGCGAAGCCGCTGCGCGGATTCGACGATCAGGCTGAGATCCTTATGCGCCAGATCGATTTGGAAGCCAGGCTCGATATCGCCTTGGAAGACCTTGGTCGCGTAATTCATCTTGAGCTGGCCGTTGGTCGCCGACGTGCCGTGAATCACTTCAAGCGTCTTTTCCAGATCGAGCCCGAAGGCCTGGGTCAGGGCCATCGCTTCGGCGTTCATCCAGCAGGAGGTGATGGCCAGATAGTTGTTCACCAGCTTCGCCCGCGTGCCCGCGCCGGGGCCGCCGCAATGCAGGATGGTCGTCCCCATCGCCTCCAGCATCGGCTTGACCCGCTCGAAATCACCGTCTTCGGCCCCGACCATGAACAGGCTCTCGCCTGCATCCGCATGGCTGGCCAGCCGCCCGATCGGCGCGTCGACGAAAGCGACGCCTTTCGACTTACAGGCGGCGGCGATCCTGTCGGTCACATCGGGCAAGATCGTCGAGAGATCCATGAGCAGCGAACCGGGCGCCATCGCCTCGAGCATCCCGCCTGGCCCCAGCACCACCGCGTCGACCTCCGCCGGTCCGGGCAGCACAGTGATCGCGACCTCAGACCCGGACGCAGCTTCCGCCGGCGATCCAGCCTGAGCGCACTCGTTGAACGCGGTGAAGGGCTGCATCTGGTCGGCCCGCGTGTCGAAGACCGACAGCGCGAAGCCGCGCCGCGCCATGTTCAGCGCCATCGATTGGCCCATCCGTCCCAAGCCGACAAATCCGGTGCGTGTGTTTTCTGTCATGGCGTTCTCCCTTGATCGCGCTCTGCGGCCCTTACGACGCTTTTACCGCCGTTCGCACGCCCACCCAAGCGTGCGATCACAAACAATGGGAGTTTCCGCTGGCGTCTTCTGACGCGAACATTCTAGATTGACTTCTCGTCAACCGAGCATTGGATTTCCGGAGCATGGTCGCCCACGTCGCTACGGTCGCTTTTCACGGCGTCGAGACACGGCCGGTCGATGTTCAGGTGCAATTGGCCGGCGGCCTGCCCGCCTTTACCATTGTCGGCCTGCCGGACAAGGCGGTCGCCGAAAGCCGCGAGCGGGTGCGCGCCGCCCTGGCCGCGATCGGCCTGGCCCTGCCGCCGCAACGGATCACCGTCAATCTCAGCCCCGCCGACCAGCAGAAGGAAGGCAGCCATTACGACCTGCCGATCGCGCTGGGCCTGATGAGCGCGATGGAGGTTCTGCCGTCCGACGCGCTGGACGAGTATGTCGTACTCGGCGAGTTGGGTCTGGACGCGCGTCTCGCGCCGGTCGCGGGCGTGCTGCCCGCCGCAATGGCGGCGCTGGAAGCGGATAAGGGGCTGATCTGCCCAGCCGCCTGCGGCTCGGAAGCGGTCTGGGCCGGCGATATCGAGGTCCTGGCCCCGCGCGAATTGATGGAACTGGCCAATCACTTCAAGGGCCGTTTCGCGCTCGCCCGGCCCAAAAGCAAACTGGCCGAACCCGGACCGGCGCCGCCGGACATGGCGGATATCAAGGGCCAGGAAGGGGCGAAGCGCGCTCTGGAGATCGCGGCGGCCGGCGGCCACAATGTCCTGATGATCGGACCGCCCGGCGCCGGCAAAAGCATGCTGGCGGCGCGCCTGCCAGGACTGCTGCCGCCGCTGAGCCCCGCCGAGGCGCTAGAGACCTCGATGATCCAGAGCGTCGCCGGCCTGTTGCACGAGACCGGCCTGCCGCGGCATCCGCCTTTCCGCGACCCGCATCATACGATCAGCACGCCGGCGCTGATCGGCGGGGGCCAGCGCGCCAATCCGGGCGAGGTCAGCCTGGCGCATAATGGCGTGCTGTTTCTGGACGAGTTGCCGGAATTCCCACGCGCCGCGCTCGAATCGCTGCGCCAGCCGCTTGAGACCGGCAAGGCGGTGATCGCTCGCGCCAACGCCCATGTCGCCTATCCGGCTCGGTTCCAATTGGTCTCGGCGATGAACCCCTGCCGCTGCGGCCATCTCGGCGATCCGGACGCGGATTGCGGGCGGGCGCCGAAATGCGCGCTCGACTATCAGGCGAAGATATCCGGCCCGCTGTTCGACAGGATCGACCTGCATATCGATGTCGCCGCTGTGAACCCTTTGGACCTGTCGGCCCCTGCCCCGACGGAAGGCTCGGCCGAGATCGCTGCGCGGGTGGCGCAGGCGCGGGCGATTCAATCCCAACGGTTTGAAAAGAAAGAAGTCGGCGCAGCGGTCCGTCTGAACGCCCATGCGGACGGCGCGTTGCTGGAGGAAATCGCTGCGCCAGACGAAGCCGGTCGGTCCCTGCTGGTCGAGGCGGCGGAGAAAATGCGCCTCACCGCGCGCGGCTTTCACCGCGTCTTGCGGGTCGCCCGCACCATCGCCGATCTCGCCGGATCGGCTGGCGTGGGCCGGGTGCATATCGCTGAAGCCCTCTCGTACCGACGCATTCGGCCGTCGGCCTGACCCAAGCCGACCCATATCGATCCTTAGGGTGAGCAATCCACACATGCGACGCCCGTCTATTGACTTTGGCGCACAAAACAGCCACATCCTCGCCTACTGATTATCTCGCGATGGCGCGAACCGCCCGAACGGGCGTTTGTCCGGGATCACCGTAGAAAAATTCGAGACGCTCCGGCACGCGCCCGGATCGCTCGCAACGGCGCCGCCCGGACGGACCCGCCCCTTGACAGACCGGGGGCCGCTCATTTTGAACGCGCCATAAAGGACACACAGTGACGACTTTCGAGCAGCTTGGCCTGGCCAAGCGTGTTTTGCGCGCCCTGGCCGATCGCGGCTATGACACGCCGACGCAAATCCAATCCGCCGCGATTCCCAGCCTACTGCAGGGCCGCGACATGCTGGGCGTCGCCCAGACCGGCACCGGCAAAACGGCGGCTTTCGCGTTGCCCATGGTGCATGCGCTTTGTCAGGACCGGGTGCGAAAAGGCTTCCGCCGCCCGCGCGGTCTGGTCCTAGCCCCGACCCGGGAACTGGCCAGCCAGATCGCCGACGAAATTCGCGCCTTCAGCCGCTACACCGATCTGAAACACACGGTCATTTTCGGCGGCGTCAATCAGGGCCGGCAGGTCGCGGACTTGCGGCGCGGCGTCGATATTGTGATCGCCACGCCGGGACGGCTGATGGATTTGATGAATCAAGGCCAAGTCTCGCTGCAGGACATCAAGCACGCTGTTCTGGACGAGGCCGACCGCATGCTCGATATGGGATTCGTCCATGACATGCGGCGGATCCTGGGCGAGACGCCGACGGCGCGCCAGACGATGCTGTTCTCGGCGACCCTGTCCAAGGAAGTCGGCGCGCTGGTTTCGGATTTCCTGAACGAGCCGGAAAGAATCTCCGTCGCGCCGCAAGCGACGCCGATCGACCGCATTGAGCAGGCCGTGCACCATCTGGAGACCAAGGCGAAGACCGACCTTCTGATCGAGCTGTCAACGGCGGAAGCGGTCACGCGCGCCATCGTCTTTGTCCGCACCAAGCACCGCGCGGACCGGCTTGCGAAACGGCTGGACAAAGCCGGTATCGGCGCCGAAGCGCTGCATGGCGACAAGAGCCAGGGCGCAAGGCAGCGCGCGCTCAAAAGCTTCCGCGACGGCAAGGCGCGGGTGATGATCGCCACCGATATCGCCGCGCGCGGCATCGATGTCGACAATGTCAGCCATGTCTTCAATTTCGAACTGCCGAATGAGGCGGAGACCTATGTTCATCGGATCGGCCGCACCGCGCGCGCCGGCGCCGAGGGGCAGGCGGTCTCTTTCTGCGATCCGACCGAACGCGGCTATCTGCGCGCGATCGAGAAACTGATCCGGATGAAACTGACGGTGGTCGGCGCGGAACCCGCCGGCCCCGCCCGCGAGCCGAAACCGCGCCGTGGACAGAAATCCAGCGCCCCCCGGCCTCGGCGCCGGCAGACCTCTGTCCCTGCGGAGAGCCGGGACTCACGGATCGCGCGGTTGAATCACGGTTTCGCTGACGAAACGCCGGAAGTGCGGGAAGCGGCCGCGACCGAACCAAAGCGCGAAGCCGCCGAACCGGTTCAAGACGGCGCGAAACCACGCCGCAGGCCCGCACGCGGCCACGCCGGAAAGAATGCGCCGAAGCCGCATCGCAAGGGCCGAAACGGCGCCGGATCGGCAACCGCGAAAGGCGGGAAAAAAGGCCGGAAGAACAATCAGGCTCGAGACCATCGCAACAGGCGGGGCGCGGCGTAACCGCCGCTCCAGCTTGCCTTTCAGGCCGCGCGCGGTAATTCTGCAGCTCTCATCGTGAAGCCGCCGCCGCAGGCCGCGCCCCCTTTCAGCCCTCCCTTTTTCAACACCAGTCAGAGTTCGCGCCCATGACAGAAGCGCCCCACGCCCGCTACGACCTTGTCGGCATCGGCAACGCCTTGGTCGATGTGGTCGTCGATATCGAGGATTCCTTCCTGGCGGCGAACGATCTGCCGCGCGGCAGCATGAATCTGGTCGACGCCGAGCAATCCGACGCGCTTTATGACCGCCTGCCGCCGGCGATCGAGACCTCCGGCGGGTCCTGCGGCAATACGATGTTCGGCTTCTCGGCGCTCGGCGGCAGAGGCGCCTATCTCGGCAAAGTGCGCGACGACGCGTTCGGTAAGGTCTTCGCCCACGACATGAAGGCGATCGGCGTCGATTGCCCTGTCACGCCGGCGCCAACGGGTCCCGCGACAGGGCGCTGCCTTGTGATGGTCAGCCCCGATGCGCAGCGCACCATGGCGACCTATTTGGGCACAGCCGTCGATCTCGGCCCCGACGACGTTCCGGAGGAGACCATCGCGGCGTCCAAGCTTCTCTATATGGAAGGCTATCTGTTCGACCCGGAAGCGGCCAAACGCGCCTTCGTGAAGGCGGCTGACATCGCGCACGCGGCGGGGCGTAAGGTCTCGCTGAGCCTCTCGGACCCGTTCTGCGTCGATCGCCACCGCGAGGCCTTCCTCACACTGGTTGAGGATCATATCGATATCCTCTTCGCCAATGAGGAAGAGATCACCTCGCTCTACCAGGTCGGTGATTTCGACGCAGCGATGGAACGGGTGCGCGGCCATTGCGAGATCGCTTGCCTGACCCGAAGCGCGCGCGGTTCGCTGATCCTATCCGGCGAGCAGGTGATTGAGATCGACCCGGTCCCGGTCGGCGACAAGCTGACCGACACGACCGGCGCCGGCGACCAATACGCCGCCGGCTTCCTCTATGGCTATACACACGGATTCGATCTCGAAACAGCCGGCAAAATGGCCTCGATCGCCGGGGCGGAGGTTGTCTGCCATTACGGCGCACGGCCGCGCGCTGATGTACGCAGCATTATACGGGAAAAACTGCATATTAGTGAGTTCTGACCGAAGCGCGAAAGGGTCGCGGCATGCGAAATGCGGAAAATAGAACGCGCGTTTTATCTTCTGGCGCACACCGCCCTACAATGCTTATGGTCGCTGGCTTCGGCGACGATGCAAGCATGTTCGCGCCTGTTCTCAACACCGAATTAGCGGAGAAATTTCACCTTCTCCCTCTTAATCTGCCCGGCTTCGGCGCGCCCCCGCTACCAGCGCCGACGACGCTTGAACAACTGGCGGATGTCGTTGCGAACGCAGCGCGCGAGTACGACGCCGAACTAATCATGGCGCACTCTGTAGCGTCCATAACCGCCTCGCTTGCTGCACGACGGAATGACTGCCCTATCCGGACAATTGTCTCACTCGAAGGCAATATCACAGCCGAGGACGCCTATTTCTCGGGCGCGGCAGCCGACTATGATGGACCGGAGGCCTTTCGCGTGGCCTTCCTTGCCCGCCTCGACGTCATGGCGGTAAAGTCCCCAATCATCCGCCGCTATCGAAACGTCGTGTCTCACGCCGACCCCAGAACGTTATGGGAATTAGGCTGTGACGCACGCGCCTTCTCGAATTCGAAAAGGCCGGGTGAAGTGCTACGTGCGGCGGCGGAGGTTCTCTACCTCTACAATCCAGACAATTGCCCACAAGAGACATTGGACTGGCTGTCACACAACCCTATTCGCCGCGCCGTGCTGACAAATGCGTCGCACTGGGCGAGCGTCGATCAGCCCCATCTGTTGAGCGACAGAATTCTAGCGGCTTTCCTTGCGGGCGGAAGCCGTTCGGAGTAGAAGCCGCGCACAAGACGGGCGGCGAAGAAAGCCCGCCAACGCAACACCCTGTTCACTCAATCGCCCGCCGGCGCGCCGGGGCCGGGCCTGGATAAGACCGATGCAGCTGCGCAATCTGGCGATCATCGCCCATGTCGATCACGGCAAGACCACCCTGGTCGACGAGCTTCTAAAACAATCGGGCGCGGTGCGCCAGAACCAGGCGGTCGACGAGCGCGCCATGGATTCCGGCGATCTCGAGCGCGAGCGCGGCATCACCATCCTGGCGAAATGCACCAGCGTCGAGTGGAACGGCGTGCGGCTGAACATTGTCGACACGCCCGGCCACGCGGATTTCGGCGGCGAGGTTGAACGCATCCTCAGCATGGTCGATGGCGTCGTGCTGCTGGTCGACGCGGCCGAGGGCCCGATGCCGCAGACCAAATTCGTCACCATGAAGGCGCTGGCCTTGGGCCTGCGGCCGATCCTGCTGGTCAACAAGGTCGATAAGCCGGATTCGCGCCCCGATTGGGTCGTCGATCAGGTCTTCGACCTGTTCGTCGCGCTGGGCGCGTCTGACGAACAGTTGGACTTCCCGATCCTCTACGCCTCGGCGAAGCAGGGATGGGCCGCCGACGATCTCGACGCGCCGCGCGAGACGATGGAGCCGCTTTTCTCCAAAGTCGTCGATCATGTCCCCGCGCCCGAGGCCGATCCGGACGGACCTTTCACCATGCTGGCGACGACGCTCGAGACCGATCCGTTCCTGGGCCGGATCCTGACCGGGCGGATCTATGCCGGACGCGTGAAGGTCAACGACACGGTCAAGGCGATCGGGCGCGACGGCGCGACGATCGAACAGGTGCGCCTAACCAAACTGCTCTCCTTCCGCGGCCTGAAACGCGAGCCGATCGACAGCGCCGAGGCGGGCGATGTGATCGCCGTGGCCGGGCTGCAGACGGCGACCGTCGCCGACACGATCTGCGCGCCGTCCGTCAGCGCGCCGCTCGAATCGCGGCCGATCAGCCCGCCAACCATGTCGATGACGGTGGCGGTGAATGACGGGCCGCTGGCCGGGCGCAATGGCGGCGACAAGCTGACGGGCCGGATGATCGGCGACCGGCTGCTACGCGAGGCGGAAGGCAATGTCGCCATCAAGATCACCGAATCCGCCGACAAGGACGCGTTCGAAGTCGCGGGCCGGGGCGAATTGCAATTGGGCGTGTTGCTCGAGACCATGCGCCGGGAAGGGTTCGAACTGACCGTCGGCCCGCCGCGCGTGCTGTTCAAGGAAGGCGAAGGCGGCCAGCGGCTGGAGCCGATGGAAGAAGTCCAAGTCGATGTCGATGACGACTATTCCGGCGTCGTGGTCGAGAAGCTGGCGCAGCGCAAGGCGGAGATGAAGGACATGCGCCCGTCCGGCGGCGGCAAGACGCGGATCGTCTTCGACATGCCCTCGCGCGGGTTGATCGGCTATCAGAGCGAGTTTCTCGGCGATACGCGCGGCACCGGCATCCTGTCGCGCATGTTCACCGGCTATGGTCCCTATAAGGGCCCGATGCCAGGCCGCCGCGCCGGCGCGCTCATCTCCGGCGAGCAAGGCAAGGCGGTCGCCTATGCGCTGTTCAATCTGGAGGAGCGCGGCCCGATCTTCATCGAGGCCGGCGACGAGGTCTATCAGGGCATGATCATCGGCGAGCATAACAAGGGCCAGGACCTGGAAGTGAACCCGCTGAAAGGCAAACAGCTCACCAACTTCCGCGCGTCCGGCAAGGACGAGGCGGTGAAACTGACCACGCCGCGCAAGATGACGCTCGAACAGGCCATCGCCTATATCGAGGAAGACGAACGCGTCGAAGTCAGCCCCAATGTCATCCGCCTGCGCAAAGCCATCCTCGACCCGCACGAACGCAAACGCGACAGCCGGAAACGCGCGGCGCTCGAGGAAGGCGCGGCGTAGGGCGAATATGACCTAAGTGAATCGGCTTCACACAGCCCGATCACCATTCGCCTTCGGCAACTTGATCCTCCTTTATCTTCACGCTCGACGATTCTTTTTCGCTCCAGTAGCGTTGATTGTGTTTTTCGCGAATCGCTTCTGAACTAGAACGGATTGCGTGAAGGGCCCAAGAACACGAGCCATGCAATGTTGCTTAACGGTCAGCTCATAAATACCTATTCGGGTAGGAAATACAGTAGTCTCTACGACAAAACCCTGTCGGCAATACCCCGACAAGTTTCTTGCTCAAACTCGACAAACAGGCGCCGAAGCGTGAAAGCGTGTCTGAACAACTTGAGCCGTGGTCTCATCATCGCCATCCTTTGCTTGGCGACTTCACAAGTATTGGCGGAGGATCGATTTGGCGCCAATGCGTCCAAATACGGCATAAAAAACCTGACTGGACTCGATGATATCGTCTATTTCGAGAACGGCGTTGTTCCAGTCTGGAGAGATCCGATCAGGCCCTACACTCTGCGACTTGACGCCAGCAAAGATACTGAACGACTTTTACAAAACCTTGAACGAAGCCTTAAGGTTTTCTATTCCGAACTAGGGGTCCCCACTGAGGAATACGATGGAACGTCGAACTTCCTAGTCCTTGCAGCGTCTCGAGGAACACAAAAGGTTGTTGATATTTTCAATGAATACTATCGACGCATGGCTAATTCATTTGGCGGTGAACCGCTAACCGAGGATGTAGTTGCAAGTAGAAGCAGTGAGAAGATTTGCATTGGTGTGACGTTCTTAAACTCTGATAGAGATCAGATCATTGGTGCTGTTCTTCTGATAACAGGAGAATATGAAGCGCCAGTCGATGAGGCTGTTTGCATAGGAACCAGCTTAGCTGGTGCTATTGGTATCCAAGTAGAAACAACCGTTGAAAACGAAAACCAATTGGAAACAGCCAGGGTGTTTTTCGCTCCGAGCCCTACACCTGAAGGCTACGAAGTCTTTGAGATTCCATACGAACTTAAAGCCATCTTTCATGAAGCGTATAAAGGGTATCGGGCACCTGTTCGTCTCGTTGATGTTCTCGAGAACCTTACAAAAGAAGACGATTTCTTTCGCTTGATGTTAACTGCAATGAGGAAAACTGATTCGCTGCAACACGAGCAATAATGAGCCGTCGATTGATATAGGCTGAATTGAGGGATAACACTAATTCAGTGTTGGGACGCCTTCACCCAAACTGCGATCTAGATAAAGGTGACGAGAAGTCAGACTCCCAAAAAACAGTTTTTATAAGCGCGGCCTTGTGCCCAGCATTGACACCACCTACGGAACTTCCCGCCCGGCGCTGGCTTGCCAGATTGAGAACCATTGCTGGCGGGTGAGCGTGATGCGCTCGGCGGCGATCATCGAACGCAGGCGATCCATCTTCATGCTGCCCAGGATCGGCAGAGGCTTGCTCGGATGGCGCAGGATGAAGGCCAGCGCCAGTTGGACGATTGTCTCGGCGCCGGTTTCTTCGAGCATTCCCTCCATCACATCGCGCACGGCTTTGTGGCGCTCCGACGTTCCGGTCAGCAGATCGGCGCCGGCCAGGGGCGACCAGATCATCGGCCGCATCCGGTGCTGCTGCAGATAGTCCAACGTCCCGTCATGCAGCGGGTCGAGATGCAGCGCCGACAGTTCGATCTGATTGGTGACCAGCGGAGAATCGAGACGCGATTGCAGCAAAGCCATCTGGCTCGGTGTGAAATTCGAAACGCCGATATGGCCGACCTTGCCGGCCGCCCGCACGGCGCTCAGCGCGCCGGCCGTCTCGTCCGCATCCATCAGCGGGTCCGGCCGGTGCAGCAGCAGCAGATCGATATAATCGACCGATAGATTGGCGAGCGACCGGTCGACCGAGGCGAGAATATGGTCGCGGCTGGTGTCATAGTGTTTCACAAGATGATCCGGCCGGTTCGGCGAGATCAGCGCGATATCGGTCTTGGTCACGATCTGAATCGCGTCGCGTAGAGAAGGACGCGCCTTGATCGCCGCGCCGAACAAGGCCTCGCAGGTATAGCCGCCATAGATGTCGGCGTGATCGATGCTTGTGACGCCGAGCGTGACCAGCTCCTCGATCACCGATGCGACGGCGCCGGGATCATTGGCGTAGTCCGCTTCGGCCAGACGCCAAGCGCCCCAGACGAAACGCGACAGGGCGGGCCCGTCGGGATGGATCGGCGCGAAGGCGAGGTCAGGAGCAGTCATGTCGGAAGGGTCCTTGGTTAGAATGATGGGAGAGAGAAGCGGCGACAAAGCGCGAGTCCGGCATGCCGGCCCCCGAGTCGGCATCCATTGGACGGAACCATAGGCCCCGGATCAAGTCCGGGGCGACGGGGCACGTGAGCAACCATCACGCCGCCGCCAGCTCTTCGGCGATCGCCCGCGCCGCCGAGGCCGGGTCGGCGGCCTGGGTGATCGGGCGGCCGATGACCAGCCAGTCGGCGCCGGCCTGGACCGCCTCAACCGGCGTCATGATGCGTTTCTGATCGCCTCGGTCGGCGCCCGCCGGCCGGACGCCTGGCGTGATCAGGCGGAAGTCGGGGCCGCAGGCCGCGCGGATGCGTGTGATCTCATGCGGCGAGCAGACGACGCCGTCCATGCCCGACTGTTGCGCCAGTTCAGCGAGTCGCACAGCCTGATCGGCGGTGGGGCCGGCCTGACCCACGGCGGACAAATCCTCATCATCCAGGCTGGTCAGGACGGTCACGGCGATCATGATCGGGCGGGCGACGCCAAGCGGCTCGGCGGCGAAATGGGCCGCATCCATGGCCGCCTTCATCATCGCCGCCCCGCCGGACGCATGCACATTCAAGATCATCGGACCCAGCGCGACCGCAGCCCGCACCGCGCCCGCCACCGTGTTCGGAATATCGTGATATTTCAGATCGAGGAAAAAGGGTTGGGTCGCCGTCGGCGCCCCGCGCGGTGTTTCCGCGAGCCCGGCGCGGGCGACCCGCCGCACGCCCTCCGGCCCGTTATGATTGAAGAATTCGAGCCCCAACTTGACCCCGCCCACAATCCCGGTGAGCGACCGGCTGAGCGCGACGGCGTGCCCGACATCCGGCGTGTCGAGCGCGACCAGGATTCGCTGCGCAGTCGTGTTCGGCCGCGGATGCGCCACCAGACCTCCCCCGGTCCACGCGACCCTAGGCCGCTTTCGATCCCGTATCGCCGGAGACGGTCAGCGCCTTAGATTGGCGTTCCAGGTCGCTGAGTTGCGTGCGGGTTTCCTCAAGTTCGCGGCCCGTCGCCTCGGCGTCGCGATGGGCCTCGTCCGCCTCGCGCTGGGCCGCGTAGGCGCTGCGTTCCGCCTGACGCGCGCGTCCCCTTGTGCGGCCGGCCGCGAACCAGCTCGATAGGCCGCCGAGGACGAAGCCGAGCAGGAAGGGGATGAAGACGATCAGATAGACCGGCGCGCTCAATTCGAACGGCGTCGGCCAGAGCGCCAATGTGACGCTTCCCGGATTCGAGACGGCGAAAGAGGCCGCGACGATGGCGAGCGCGAGTGTGACGATCCAGGAAATCAGACGCATGGCGGTCCCGATTGGAAGTCAGAGAAACGGTCGCTCAGAGTATGGACCGGGTCGCGCGGCGGGATCAATCCGTCGCCTGGCTTTGAGCCGAGCCCTTGGCTTCCGCCTTCGCCTGGGCGCGTTTCCGCGCGGCGCCGGACTCCCGGTCGCTGACGCCCGTCATGCCGGTGACCCGGCGGACCAGATTGGCCTCATAGTCATGCACGACTCCGTCGGCATAGACGACCTCCCAGAGCATTTCGATCAGTTGCACCTGTTCCTCATGATCGAAATTGGCGACCAACACGCGCAGGAACTGGTGGATATCGACCGCATCGGCGGCGCGCGCCTCGGCATCCTGCATGATCAGGGCGGTCTCTTCCTCGCTCAGCTCGAAACGGGCGCGAACCAGGCGCGCGGTCTCGGCGCGTTCGGTCTCGGCCAGTTCGCCGTCCAGCATGCCGGCCTCCAGCAACAAGGCGGCGGCGGCGATATGCAATTCCTCGGCGGAATGTTTGGCCGCATCGGTCGCGCCCTGCTTTTCGAACAGGAAGCTTTTGATCTTCGAAATCATGATTGCATTCACCCGTCAGTTGTCGCCCATTTTGAGGGCGTCGAGGAAGGCGGATTGCGGGATGTCGACCTTGCCGAACTGGCGCATCCGTTTCTTGCCCTCTTTCTGTTTGTCCAGGAGCTTCCGTTTCCGCGAGACATCGCCGCCATAGCATTTGGCGGTCACATCCTTGCGCAGGGCGCCGATGGTCTCGCGCGCGATCACCTTGCCGCCGATCGCCGCCTGCAACGCAACCTTGAACAATTGACGTGGGATGAGATCCTTGAGGCGCTTGCAGATGGCGCGGCCGCGAAACTCGGATTGCGTCTTGTGCACGATCATCGCCAGCGCATCGACCGGATCGCCATTGACCAGGATCGAGACCTTGACCAGATCGCCCTCGCGATAGCCGTCCATCTCGTAATCGAAACTCGCATAGCCGCGACTGACCGACTTCAACCGGTCATAGAAATCGAACACCACCTCGTTCAGCGGCAGGCGATAGACGACCATGGCGCGCGAGCCGACATAGGTCAGGTCCACCTGTTCGCCGCGCCGTTCGGTGCAGAGCGTCAGGACCGGTCCAAGATACTCGTCCGGCACCAGGATCGTCGCCTTGATCCAAGGCTCCTCCACGGACTCGATGCGGGTCGGATCGGGATAATCGGCCGGATTGTGCAGGTTCAGCACGGCCCCATCCGACAGCGTGATCTTGTAGACCACCGACGGCGCGGTCGAAATCAGCTCCAGATTGAACTCGCGCGCCAGCCGCTCCTGGATGATTTCCAGATGCAGCAGCCCGAGAAAGCCGCAACGGAAGCCGAAGCCCAAAGCGGCGGAGGTCTCCATCTCGAAATGGAAGCTGGAATCGTTCAACGCCAGCTTGCCCATCGCCTCCCGCAGCGCCTCGAACTCGGAACTGTCGACCGGGAACAGGCCGCAGAAAACGACCGGCACCGACGGCTTAAAGCCAGACAAGGGTTCCGCAGCCGGCTTGCGCTCATCGGTCAGCGTATCGCCGACCTTGCAATCGGCGACGGACTTGATCGCGGCGGTGATGAAGCCGACCTCGCCCGGCCCCAGCCTGTCGACCATCAGGCCTTTCGGCGTCAACACGCCGACCCGATCCACTTCGTGAGCGGCGCCGGTCGACATCATGCGGACCTTCTGTCCCTTCTTGAGTTCGCCGTCGCGCACCCGAACCAGCGCGACGACGCCGAGATAAGCGTCATACCAGCTATCGACCAACAGCGCCTTCAATGGTTCCGACGCATCGCCCTTGGGCGGCGGCAGGCGGGTGACAATCGCCTCAAGCAATTCCTCAATCCCATTCCCGGTCTTCGCGGAAACAGGGATCGCGTCGCTGGCGTCGATGCCGATCACTTCCTCGATTTGCGCCTTGACCCTTTCCGGCTCCGACGCCGGCAGGTCGATCTTGTTCAAGACCGGGATGATCTCGTGATCATTGTCGAGCGCCAAATAGACATTGGCGAGGGTTTGCGCCTCGACCCCTTGGCTGGAATCGACGATCAGCAGCGAGCCTTCACAAGCCGACAGGCTGCGCGAGACCTCATAGGAGAAATCGACATGGCCGGGCGTGTCGATCAGGTTCAGCGTGTAGTCGATCCCATCCTGAGCCGTGTAGCGCAGGCGTACGGTCTGGGCCTTGATCGTGATGCCGCGTTCGCGCTCGATATCCATGGAATCGAGCACCTGCTCCTTCATCTCGCGCTGGCTCAGCCCGCCGCAAGTCTGGATCAACCGGTCGGCCAGGGTGGACTTGCCGTGATCGATATGCGCGATGATGGAAAAGTTCCGAATGGTGCTGAGATCGGTCATTAAGGCTCTTTGCGGATCGTGAAACCCTTCGCCGCGCCGGGGTTGGCCGGTCAAGGCGGCGCACCATAAGGTTCGGGACCCGCCCCATCAATCGGGCATTTCGCGCAGCGCGATTTCGGTTTGCATTCGCCGTCCGGGGCGCCGATACAGTTCCGCCATGGCTCTGATCGACATCGCGCAGTCCTGGCTGACGAAATTGCCGCCGGAGACAGCGCATGACTGGGCGTTGCGGGGCTTGCGCTGGGGCCCTGCGCTCGGCCTGGCGCCAAAGTCGCCGCCAACGGATGATCCGCGTCTGGCCGTACGCGTGTTGGATCTGGATTTCCCGAACCCGATCGGTCTCGCCGCCGGGTTCGACAAGAACGCCGAGGTCTTCGCGCAGATCCTGTCGCTCGGTTTCGGCTTCACGGAGGTCGGTTCGATCACGCCGAAGCCACAGCCCGGCAACCCCAAGCCAAGGCTGTTCCGCGCCCCGGCGCAGCAGGCGATCATCAACCGGATGGGCTTCAACAATGCCGGCGCCGCAGCGGCCGAGGCGCGCTTGGCGCGGCGCGGCTGGGGGGCGCGGGACCGAGCGATCGGCGTCAATCTGGGCAAGAACAAGACCAGCGCGGACGCGGCGGCGGATTATGCGCTTGGGGCCAAGACCCTGTCGCCGCATGCCGATTATTTGGTCGTCAATGTTTCCTCGCCTAACACACCAGGACTGCGGGCGTTGCAGGACCCGACGGCGCTGACGGCGATCCTGCAGGCGGTCTCGGAGGCCCGACAGGTCAATGGCCGCGGCGTCGCCCCGCCGGTGCTGGTCAAGCTGGCCCCGGACCTGACCGACGACGATATCGCCGAGATCGCCCGGTTCGTCGCCTCAGCGGCCGAAAGCGGGTTGCTGCACGGATTGATCGTCTCAAACACGACTCTGGCGCGGCCGGACGGTCTGGACCCGGCCCAGGCGGCGGAGGCGGGCGGCCTGTCCGGCGCGCCGCTCTTCACCCGCTCAACCGAGGCGTTGCGCGCGCTCTATCGGCGAACCGACGGCGCGCTGCCGATCATTGGCGTCGGCGGTGTGGGCTCCGGGGCCGAGGCCTACGCTAAGATCAGGGCCGGCGCGAGCCTGGTGCAGGTCTATTCCGCCTTCGCCTATCAGGGTCCGACCCTGATCGGGCGGATCAAGTCGGAGCTGGTCGATTTGATGAAGGCGGACGGCCATACACGCATCGCCCAGGCGATCGGCGCCGACGCCTGACCCGGTGATTGGCGGGGCGCCGCCGCCTTGTCCGCCGGTTCCGGCAAGCGTAGGATTTTCAACAGGATAGTGCGGCGCGGCGCCCCGAAGCGACGCCCATAGCAAAGACCGGTGAGCGATGCTTCTGCATGTGAGTCTGATCCTGGCCTATGGCGCGGCCGCCGTCGCCATCGCGCTTTATGCGCCGGAAGACCGGGTCGGCGCGCCGGTCTTGGCGGGCCTCTGCCTGTTCGCCCTCTGTGCGTTGGCGCATGAAATCTTGGCCCGGCGCGCCGCCGACGCCCGCGCCACACGCCACCTCTTGGCGCTGAAACGGGCCTATGATTTCAGCAAGGCCGATCTGGAGAGCGCGCGCACCGAAATGGCGCAGCTCTACCGGATGGTCGAATCCGGCGCGATCCCGCGGCCGGGCAGGCGCGGTCCGGCAGAGCAAAGCACACCTCCGCCCGCGCCCGAACAGGCGGCGCCCGAACCGCTGCAGTCTGAACCGAATTTACGCGACGCCGACCCGGCGCAGAATCCGGCGCAAGACCCAGAGCGGACGCCAGAGCCGACGTCGAAAGGCTCCTTTACCGACTTGAGCGCCGCCCTCGCCGCCGCCGATCGCCAACCGGTCTTGCAAAGAACGGAACGCGCCGCGCCGCCCGCGCCAACCCTCGCGCCGCCCCTACCAGAACCGCGCGCGCGAGAAGCAGCCCCCCAGGAAGCAGCCATGCCGGAACCGCGGCTGCAGGAACCAGAGGCGTTGGCGGGACCCTCTCCGGAAGCCGCAGCGCAGGCGGTGAATGAAGAAGTCACGGTAATGCACGCGCTGCTGGAGAAGCTCTATGCGGACGCGCCCGAAGCCGGCGCGGGCGCCGCGGCAGGGACCGATCCGGACGCGCGTGAGACCGGCGCGGCGCGCGCGCCCGACATGCTGACGGTGGTGCGCGAGGCGCTGCGGGAGAACCGCGTCGATCTCTATGTCCAACCGATCGTCAGTCTGCCGCAGCGTAAACGCCGCTTCTATGAATGCTCGAGCCGGATCCGGAACGAGGTCGGCGATGTCATCGCGCCCGACGTCTATTCGGAGGCCGCCCAAGCAGCGGGGCTATTAACCGCGATCGACAATATGCTGCTGTTCCGCTGCATTCAGCTCCTCAGGAAAGCGCGCGCTCAGGACAGCGCGACGATCTTTTTCTGCAACATTTCGGCGCACACGCTGGCCGATCGGGGGTTCTTGCAGGACTTCATCGGCTATATGGAGCGGCATGCGGAACTGGGTCCGAATTTAGTGCTCGAATTCAGTCAGCACGACCTTGAAGCCGCCTTGCCGGCCATCAGGGAGGATCTGGCTCGGTTGGGAACGCTGGGCTACCGATTTTCGCTGGACGGGGTGCGGGACGCCGCGCTGGATATCGATCTGCTGACGCGCAACCAATTCCAATATGTCAAAGTCGACGCCGATCTGGTGATGCAGAAGCTGGCGAGCGGCGCGGCGGCGGATATCCGGATCTTGAAGCAACAGTTGGACGCGGCGCGCATCGATCTGATCATCGAAGAGATCGAAACCGAGCAGATGCTGATCGAACTCTTGGACTTCAATATCGACTATGGACAAGGCCATCTTTTCGGTGCGCCGCGCCCAAGCAAGAACCCGATCGTCAAACCCCGTTGACACGGACGCTTGCGCCGGACGACCGGCCCCGATAGGTCCTGCGGCCCGTCAACCATCAGCCAAAAGCCGAGGCCTCCATGACCCGACTCATCGCCGGCCTGTCCGAAATCGCCGACGCTTACGACGCCTTCCTGCTCGATCAATGGGGCGTGCTGCATAACGGGGCCATCGCCCATGACGGCGCGGTCGAGGCGGTCCGGCGTCTGGCCGAGGCGGGGAAGAAGACCGTGATCCTATCGAACTCCGGCAAACGGGCCGCCGACTCCTATCGCCGGATGGCGGAGTTGGGGTTCCCGCGCCAGGACTATCTCGACATCGTCACTTCCGGCGAGACGGTGCATCGCTGTTTCATGACGCGTCCCGATCCTTTCTATCGCGCGCTCGGCCGGCGCGTCTTCGTCTTCGCCTGGGACGCGGATCGCGGTATTCTGGAAGAGACGGGACTGGAGGAAGTCGCCTCGGTGCATGAGGCGGACTTCATTCTCTGCGCCGGCACAGACCGTCAGGACCTGGACGCCTATCGGCCGGATCTGCGGGTTGGGATCGACAAGGGGCTGGCCATGATCTGCGCCAATCCGGACCGCGTGGCGGTGCAGCCTGATGGCAACTTGCGGCTTTGCCCCGGCGCGATCGCGGATCTCTATGAGGAGATGGGCGGGACGGTGCGCTGGCACGGCAAACCGACGGCGGAGATCTATCGCGCCTGTGAGGATATCGCCGGCGGATGGGACTCGGCTTTGGGGATCGGCGATTCAATGATCCATGACATTAAGGGGGCGGCCGATTTCGGTCTCGACTCGCTGTTCATCGCCGGCGGCGTCCACAAGGACGAACTGACGGGTCCGCTGTCGCCGGACGCTGTCGCGCGGGTCGGCGCGCCCTATGGCCAGACGCCGGACTTCGCGTCCGCGGCGTTTCGCTGGTAAGACGCGGCGGCTTAGTCCGCCTCGCGGCGCCAGACCGCCGCCAGAACCCCCAACAGCGCGAGCAGAACCAGAATCGGTGGGGCCAGCGAGGTGGTCGACAGGCCGGTAACGACATAGTCATTGTTGGCGCGCAAGCCGATCCAATTCGATCCCGAAGCGACCCGATCGGGCTGGGTCCGGCGGATGGCCGGGGAGCCGTCGGCGCGCCAGAAGACGCCGCCGCCAGAAGCCTCGGCCAAGCGTTGCGGCGCCGCGTCGGAGGCGGTGACGGCGGCGAACTCGACCGGGTTGAGCGCGCCAGCGGCGACGATCGCATCCATCTCGCCGTCCGTCAGGCGATAGACGCCGGCCTCGGTCACCGGCAGCCGGGCGCTAAAGGCGCCGCGGCGGTCGCGCTCGAGACTCAGTTCCACGGTTTCGCCGAGAGGATCGGTCACTTGAACCGGCGCCGCCTGCTCGGCGACGGTGCGGCGGGTCACTTCAAGGACGCCGGCCTGCACCTCGGCTCGCAAATCCTCTTCCTCGAGGTCCGGCTCTTTCATCAGCCAATGGGCGAGACGGCGCAGCAACTCGCGCTGCGGCCCGCCGCCTTCGACCCCGCGCGCCCAGAGCCAGATATGATCGCTCATGAATTGCGCGACGCGACCCTCATTGATCCGATCCAGGATCAGCAAGGGTGAATCATCGACCCCTTCCATCAGCACCTGGCCGCTCAACGGCTCGACCTCGATCTGCCGGAACCATCGACCCCAGCGCGGCTCGCCCGCCTCGCCCAACGGTCCGCCCGGCAAGCCGGCGGTTACCGGGTGGCGTTTGCCGATATCGGTGACGTCGGGCCGATAGCCGCGCGTGATGACGGCGCCCGTCGGCTCGCCCGGCAGGACCCGGCCCAGCGGCGTCCGGAACAGGCTGTAGGGTCCGGCGAAACTGGGTCCCACCGCCTCGAGAAAGGCGCCGCCCTGGTCGATATAATCGACGATATTGGAGAGATAGAGCGAGGGTAGAACACCGCGCCGCCGGAACCGGTCGAACACGACCAGATCGAAATCCTGCAGCTTCACCTCGAACAATTGCCGCGTTGGGAAGGCGATCAGGCTTAACTCATGGATCGGGGTGCCATCCTGCTTTTCCGGCGGGCGCAGAATGGTGAAATGCACCAGATCGACCGACGGGTCGGACTTGAGCAGGTTGCGCCAGGTCCGCTCGCCCGGATGCGGCTCGCCAGAGACCAGCAGCACCCGCAGCCGGTCTCGGACCCCGTTGATCGACAGCACGGCCCGATTGTTCAGCGGGGTCAGCTCGCCGTCCGCGACCGGGGTCTCCAGCTCGACAATGGTCGGACCGCGTCGGCGGATCGGGATCGAGACCGCTGCATCGGCGCCGATCTGCACGCGGGCGGGCCGCAGAAACTCGCCATTCACCCGCACCGTAACACGCGTCGATTCACCTTCCGCCGTCGCATCCTCGACCCGCAGCCGCAGCACCGACTCTTCGCCAACCAAGCCGAAGCCCGGGCTTTCGAGCACGACCAGCCTCCGGTCCTTTTCCTCACGCGCGCCCGTCACGATCGTGTGGATCGGCGCCTGGATCGGACCGCCATTCGCCATCAACGGGTCGGTTTCCTCAGCCTCCGGCGCGCTTTCGTCGAGCGCGGGCAAATCATGCAATTGTCCGTCGGTCACCAGGATCGCGCCGGCGATGCGCCGCGCCGGCGTGTCGGCCAAGACCTCGCGCAACGGCGCCAGCAGACGCGTGCCGTCCGCCGCGTCATCGACGCTGTCATGGGCGACCCGCAACACACGGGTTTCCAGACTGTCGCCAAAGCCAGCCAGCGCGGCCTCAATCTCCGCCGTCGCCGCCTCGGTGGCCGCCGCCCGCTCGCCGAACCGTTGCGACGGGCTCTCATCGACGACGATCACCGCGACGTCTTTCAGCGGCTCCCGCTCTTCCTGGACAGCGGCGGGATTGGCCAGCGCCAGAAGGATCAACGCCGCCGCTGCGGCGCGCAGCCAGGCCCCGGGCGCGCGGGCGATCAGCGCCAACAGGACGGTCACGGCGGCGAGACCCGCCAGCCCCGCCAGCAGCCAAAGCGGCAGCAGCGGATCGAAGGCGATCGCGAAGCCGCTCAACAAGCCTTCTCCGGCCCCGCTCATTGTCCCAGCCTTTCCAGGATCGCCGGGACATGCACCTGATCCGCCTTATAATTGCCGGTCAACGTGTACATCACCAGATTGACGCCGAAACGATAGGCCATCTCCCGTTGGCGTTCGCCGCCGGGCGTCACGGCGAAGCGCGGCCGCCCGACCTCGTCGATCGCCCAGGCCGAGGCCCAATCGGCGCCGCCGACGATCACCCGCGACACACCGTCATTCGAGCGCGACCCTTCGGTCTCGACCCAGACCTCGCCGCCGGCCCAGCGCCCCGGGAAATCCTGCAACAGATAGAAGCTTTTGGTCAGAACATGATCAGGCGGAACCGGCGCCAGCGGTGGAATATCCAAACCCACCGTCAGTCGGCGCAGCGTGCGCGCCGCCCCCCCGCCGACCCCGGCCGACGCCTGATCGCCGGTGTCGAACAGAATCGTGCCGCCGGTCGCCATGAAATCATTCAGTTTCTCGACGGCGACGCTGTTCGGGCGATCCTGACCTTCGCTGATCGGCCAATAGAGCAGCGGGTAGAAATGAATCGGGTCGCGCTCGAGATCGACGCCGATCGGATCGA
The DNA here is from genome assembly GCA_030065235.1 of Alphaproteobacteria bacterium. Lineage (GTDB taxonomy): Bacteria > Pseudomonadota > Alphaproteobacteria > UBA8366 > Aestuariispiraceae > JASJDC01. The sequence goes on along the minus strand of JASJDC010000002.1, from coordinate 825,361 downwards.
CGGCCTCGACCGCCGTCCGCTGATTGAGCACCGCGGACAGGCCCAACAGGCCCGCGCGGCTGATCTCGTCGAGGCGGCGGTCGCCGGTCCGGACATAGGCGAAGGTCGTGCCGCTGAGCGCCGCCAGGATTTCCGCCTCGGCGGCGGCGCTTTGCGCGGCGGCGTCCCGGTCCAGCGCCGGCGTCAGCAGCAAAGCCGCGACGATCGCCGCCGCACCCTTCGACAGCCCGCCGACACGCAGACGACCGGCCGTCAGCAGGCCGCGCAGCCAGAGCGAGATCACCGCGTCCAGGAGCAGCAGCAGCAAGGCTGCGACCAGCAGCGCCGCCTTCAGATCGACCGCCTCGCCTTGTTCATACCCCGCCACGGCGAAGCCCTGCGGGAACGTTGCGCGCGGCGTCATCTCGAACACCGCGGGCCCGAGATTCAGCGCGCGTTTGATCGCGCCTTGGGCGTACAGGCCCGGCGGATGAGCCGGTCCGACACGAACGGACTCAAGCGCTGCGCCGTCCAGGGAGGCGGCGAAGGGACCCGGCGCGCCCAACACGCCGAACCCATCCATCACACGCTCCGGCGCCAGCCGGTCGTCGGCCGCGTCGAGCCCGATCACGCCGCGGCTCATATCAATGATCCGTTCCAACATTTCGACGAACAGACCGGACAGCGCCAGGTTGGACCAGTCGGCGTTGGCCGTCGTGTGGACCAGGATCAGCCAACCTTCGCCGCGCCGGTCGGCGGTCACGATCGGCGTGCCATCCGATAGGCGGGCCCAGGTCTTGGCATCCAGTTCCGGCGTCGGCTCGGCCAAGACCTGACGCGAGATGCGCACATCCCGACTGGGCGTCAGATCGGCGAACGGGCCGGCCGCGGCGAAGGACCCGATGGTCAGCGGCTCGGACCAAAGCATGGCCCCGCCCAAGACGCGGCCGCCGGCGCGCAGCGGTCCCGGCGTCAGAGGATCGGGCTCGGCCTCGCCCTGCCGCGCCGCCAGGCGCGGGCCGCCGAAGCGCAACAGCACGCCGCCCTGTTCGATCCATTCCAGCAGCCGCGCCTCTTCAGACGGTTCGATCCGGGCGCTGTCAGGCGCAACGATCACCGCTTGCGGAATCGACAGCAGCGTCTCGACAGGCCCTTGGCTCATCTGCCCGATCGGCTCCAAGGCGCGCCGAACGTAGTAGGATTCTGAGAGCAGCGCCGGCCCGACATCCATACTGGCCTCGTCGATCATGCCGACAGGTTTGCGCCGCCAGCGGGCGTCCAGCAGCGCAACGGCCCCGGCGCCCAGAGCGCGTTCGGGCGCGACGCTGGTGATCGCGTTCTGCAACTCGGTCGGCAGGTCGAAATCGAGGCTCGTTTCGGACTCGCCTGCCGGGGCCACCGCTTCGGCGCGACCCAGCGCCCGGCCGTCCTCACCCCGCGCGATAAAGGCGAGCCGCTCCTCCGCCGCCGTCGAAGCGCGGCGTACAACGAAAGACAAGGCGGCGAAATCCTCTCCCGTCGCCGCCAGCGCCACCGGGCTCTGCGACGGGCCCGGCGCCAACAGCCGAACAGGCCCCAGAGCTTGCAGAGCGCTCGCCAGGCCCTCGAAACCGGGATCGTCGAGTCCGTTGAAAGCCCACGCCACATTCGCGGATCCGTTCGCCGGGATCGCCGTGGCCAGCGCGGCGGCGGCTTCCCGATCCGCCGGCCAGGGTTTCGGCTTGAGCGCGCGCAACAGGTCGAGCGCCGTGTCCGGCCGCAAGACGCCGTGATCCGGAACGCCTGACCCGTCTGGCGCCGAGGCGGTCGTGATCAGACGCACGGCGCGGCCCTGCCGGTCCGCCTGCTCGGTCAAGTCGGCCAGCGCCGCGATGCGCGCGTCCCAATCCGCGGCGGCGGACCAATCGTCATCGACCACCAGCACCAGCGGGCCGTCCTGCTGCAACAGCGCGCCTGGATTGAGGATCGGCTGCGACACGGCCAAGATGATCAACGCGGCTGCGAGCAGGCGCAGCAGGACCAGCCACCAGGGCGCCGAGACGGGCGCTTTCTGATCGCTCTCCAAGCCCATGAGGAAACGGATGGCCGGGAAAGCCACAAGCCGCGGGGCCGGCGGCAGCACCCGCAACAGCCACCACAGGGCCGGCAAGGCGGCGAGCCCGAGCAACAGCCAGGGATTAAGGAAGGCGACCGATTGTAGAAGCCCCGCCGTCATCGTGACCCCATGCGCCGGCCGACGGCGCCGCGCCCCCCGGTCGAAGCGGCGGAGAGAGGCCGGTCCCCGCCCTCGAGAATTTCGTAGAGCAGCAGCAACGCATGCTCCGCCGGCTTGTCGGTATGATGCAGCAGGTAGGTCCAACCGGTGCGGCGGCAGATCTCACGCAAGGCGTCGCGGTGCGTCCGCAACGCGCCGTGGTAAGCGCCGCGCAATCCGTCCACCCGATCCAGCAGCGTCTCGCCTTCGCCCTCCATGCCGGAAAACCGGACCCGGCCGCGATAGGGCAGGAATTCCTCGGCCGGGTCGAGCGTCTGGCAGATCACGCCGCGCACGCCGCGCTGGGCATAGGCGGCGACCCGCCGTTGCAAAGCGGCCGGCCGTTCCAGCATATCGCCGATCAGCACCATATGAGAGCGCAGCGGCGGCGCCGACTCCGCCGGCAGACTGTCGCCGGTCCGGGTCTCCAAGAGAAGATCGCTGGCGATCCGGCGCAGCGCCGCACGGCCAAGGCCGGGCTTGCCGCCGCCGCCGAAGAGCCCGACTCGCTCGCCGCCACGCAACAAAAGAGCGGCGAGCGCCGTCGAAATCAGGTCGGCCCGGGCCCGCTTGGTCGGCAGATCCTTGCTGGAGGCGAAATCCATCGACGGCGACGGATCGCGCCACAACCAGACCGTCTGCGCCGCCTCCCACTCGGTCTCGCGCACGAACAGCTCATCCGAGCGCGCGGAGCGGCGCCAATCGACGGCCCGATAGGAATCGGCGTCGTTGAAGGCGCGATATTGCCAAAAGGTCTCGCCATGGCCCGGGCGGCGCCGGCCGTGCAGACCATGCGCCACGGTCATGGCGACGCGCTCGGCATGGACCAGCAACGCCGGCAGCCGCTCGCCCAGATGCTCCGCCTCGGTCTCAACCCCGGTGGCGCGCGCCGCCGCCTCGTGGGACGCCGCGCGTCGCGCCGCCCGGCCAGCGGCCTCATCCGGCGCAGCATCGAGATTGTGGATGTCTATGCCAGGCGGCCCCGGCGGCCCAGACGAGCTTGAGTCATGTGCTTTCAGAGCCGCCATCACCGCGGCCTAACCGAGCCGTTCGGTCAGATCGCCGATCACCTGATCGATTGAGACGCCTTCCGCCCGCGCCGCGAACCCCAACGCCATGCGATGCCGCAACACCGGCGCGGCCAGATCGATCACGTCATCGACCGACGGCGCCAACCGACCGGTCACCAAAGCCCGCGCCCGCGCCGCCAGCATCAAGGCCTGGCTGGCCCGCGGACCCGGGCCCCAGGCGACATAGTCGCGCACCGATTCCAGCTCGCTGGTTTCGGGCCGTCCGTTGCGCACCAGGTTTAGGATCGCGTCGACGACGCTCTCTCCGACCGGCACGCGGCGCACCAAAGCTTGCGCTGCGATCAGCCCCTCGGCCGTGAAAACCGGTTCCGCCGAGTTGGCCAAACTGCCGGTCGTCCGCAGGATCACCTCACGCTCGGCCCCGTGATCGGGATAGTGAATGTCGATCTGCATCAGGAAACGGTCCAACTGCGCCTCGGGCAGCGGATAGGTCCCTTCCTGTTCGATCGGGTTCTGGGTCGCCAGCACATGAAACGGCTTAGGCAAATCGTGATAGTCCCCGGCGATCGAGACCCGCGCCTCCTGCATCGCCTGTAGCAGCGCCGACTGGGTGCGCGGGCTGGCCCGGTTGATCTCGTCGGCCATCAGCAACTGCGTGAAGATCGGCCCTTGGATGAAACGAAAGGCGCGCGCCCCGTCGGCCCCCTCTTCCAGCACTTCCGAGCCTAGGATATCGGCCGGCATCAGGTCGGGCGTGAACTGAACCCGTTTCTCGTCCAGCCCCATGACCTTGCCGAGGGTCTCGACCAGAAGGGTCTTGCCGAGCCCCGGTACGCCGACCAGAACCGCGTGTCCGCCAGCCAGCAGCGTGATCAGCGCGTTTTCGATCACCAACTGTTGGCCGTAAATGACGCGCTCGATCTGCTCGCGCGCGCGGGTTAGGTCATCCACGACCCCCTGGATGTCGGACGCCAAGTCAGACGGGTCCTCCGACGTCGCTGCGGCGCGCGCGGCCTGGGCTGTGTTCTCCGATCCGGACATTCACTGGCTCCCAATTTCCGCGCGGTTCTCTCGCGCTCTGGAATTTCTCCTCAAGGTACTACGTATGTAAGGAGAGAATTGGACGATATCACGGCCCCGATCCGCCTGCGGACGGCCCGCATGCGGCCGGCGGTCGACGCTACATATGTGAGGATGAGTGCGGGACCATGCCGACGCAAGCCGAATCCCAGAGGCGTCTCGCCGATTTGATCGCGTCGGGCGGCGTGTTGGAAGGCTTTCCCTGGCCTGAAGCCACACGGGAATACGGCATCGCCATTCGGCGCGACGGCGTCTGGACCCATTGGGGCGATCCGATCGAGCGGCGCTCTCTGGTGCGCCTATTCGCCACAGTCCTACAGCGCGACGGGGACGGGACTTATTGGTTGGTCACCCCAGGCGAGCGCGGCGTCATCGCGGTCGAGGACGCGCCCTTCATCGCCGTTGAGGCGCGGCGCGCGGTGCGGGCGGACGGGCCGGTCCTGTCCTTTCGCACCAATCTCGATCACTGGGTGACGGCCGACGCCGAGCATCCGATCTGGGTCACGCTGGACGCCGAGAACGGCGCGCCGACCCCCTATATCCGGTTCCGCGACGGGCTGGCGGCGCGACTGGCGCGGCCGGTCTATTACGAGCTGGCGGATTGGGCCGTGGAACGGATGGTCGAGGGCGTCCCGACGCTCGGCGTCGAAAGCAGCGGGTGTTTCTTCGCGCTGGAGGGCGCTGCGGCATGAGCGGCGGGCGGCTCAACCATCCGGACGCGCCGCATCGACGCGACTGGAGCCGAGGCCAGATCGCGGCGCGGCTGACGCACCGCGTGGTCACTGCGCGGCGCGGCGACGACGACCTCAATCCGGGCATGATTCCGGACCCGCCGCCCCGGCTGACGCCGGCGGCGGTTCTGGTCGGCCTGGTTGAGCGCGCGGACGGATTTCATGTCCTGCTGACGCAGCGCACCGCGCATCTGCGCACCCATGCCGGGCAAATCAGTTTCCCGGGCGGCAAGGTCGAGGACGTGGATTCATCGCCCGTCGAAGCGGCGTTGCGCGAGACCTATGAAGAAGTCGGCCTGCCCGACAGTAAGATCGACGTTGTCGGCGCGCTGGACCCCTACGTCACCAGAACCGGCTTCCGGATCACCCCGGTGGTCGGATTTATCACGCCGCCCTTCGATATCCGGCCCGACGCCTATGAGGTGGCTGAGGTGTTCGAAACCCCGCTGACCCATTTCATGACGCCGGGCGTCCGGCGGCGCCATTCGCGCGACCATGAGGGGCGCAAGCGGTATTTCTATGCCATGCCTTACAAGGACTACTATATATGGGGCGCAACGGCGGGCATGCTGGTGAATCTGGTCGATATGCTGATCGAGAAAAGCGACGCAGGCTGACGCGGCGCGCCGCCCCGAAACCGAACACACGAAACGGGTCGCAAGCCGACCGCCTGGAGACCGAAGAGTGCTGCGAAAATTCCTGATTATCGGCCTGCCGTTTTTGGCCCCGACGATCGGCTATATCCTCTACGCCTACTACACGCGCAAGAATCGCGAAGACATCGCCGACGGCAAAGCGCTGCCGCCTTGGCGCACTTGGCCTTGGACGAACCTGATCGGCGGCGGCGCTCTGTTTGCGATCATCGGGCTGATGGGCCTCGCCTATTTCGGCGACGGCGGCGACCGGGAAAGCGACTACGCCCCGGCGCGGCTGGAGGACGGGCGGATCGTGCCGGGCGGGTTCCAAGACGCGCCAAAGGCCGACTGAGGGCGGCCGAAGGCGGGGGCTCGACGGATGAAACTCGCGCGCGCGCCGGCGATGCAGGACGCGAACACGACGCGGATCATCCACGCCGTCGGGGCCGGCGGCGAGGACGAGGTCCGGTTCGTCGGCGGCTGCGTGCGCGACGCCCTGCTGCGGCGGCCGATCAAGGACATCGATCTCGGGACGACGGCGTTGCCGGAAACCGTGATCGCGCGCGCCGAAGCCGACGGGTTGAAGGCCGTGCCGACCGGTATCGAGCACGGCACCGTCACGGTGATCAGCAACCATATCCCGGTCGAGGTCACCACCTTACGGCGCGATGTCGAAACGGACGGACGGCGGGCCGTGGTCGCCTTCACGACCGACTGGCGCGAAGACGCGCTGCGCCGCGACCTGACGATGAATGCGCTGAGCCTGTCGCCGGACGGCGTGTTGCACGATTATTTCGGCGGCGTGGCGGACGCAGAGGCGGGGCGGGTGCGCTTCGTCGGCGTAGCGGAGGAACGGATTCGGGAGGATGTGCTGCGCATCCTGCGATTCTTCCGATTCCACGCCCATTACGGCCGCACCGATCCGGACGCGGAAGGCCTGGCGGCCTGTAAGGACTTGGCGCATCTGATCCCAACCCTGTCGGCGGAGCGCGTGCACCAGGAGACGCTGCGCCTGCTCGAGGCGCCGGACCCGACGCCGACCCTCGAGTTGGCGAGCCGGATCGGGGTCTGGCGCCGGATCGGCGTCGGCGAGGCGGCCCTCGACAAATTCCGCCGGTTTCTGGCGCTCGATATTCCGATTACGCGCGACCCTTTGCTCAGGTTGGCCTGTCTGATCGACGGCGCGGTCGCGCCGGGCGCCCTGGCGACGAAGCTGCGCCTGTCCAATCGCGAAAAGAGACGTCTGGAGGCCTGGGCGGATTTCGCGGCGCAGGCTCCGCCAAACGGGGCCGGCCTAAACGACGCGCTTTACCGGCGCGGGGCCGACGCGATCGACGGGGCCGCCGCCTTGAGCCTGGCCGGGCCGGCGCCGGACCCAGGTTGGCGCGCCGCCCTGGACGCGGCCGAAAACTGGAAGCCTCGCACGTTGCCGATCAAGGGCCGCGACCTGGTGGCGCTGGGATTGGATCACGGGCCCGCAATCGGGGCGATCCGGGCGCGAGTCGAAGCCTGGTGGATCGATAAAGCCTTCGCCCCGGACCGCGCGGCCTGCCTGGCCGAAGCGCGACGGCTGATCGACGAAGCCGCCGGCTGACGCGCCGGCGCTACTGCTCGACCTTCACCAGCCTGGCGCGGACTTCCCGCGTTTCGTCTCCGTCCCGCAGCCGCTCGAACACCAGTTCCATGCCGGATCCCGAGACGGTGCGCTCGTATTTCTGTACATGCCAAGATCCGTTTTCTTCGATCATCATCATATAGGTGTAGAGCTTGGGACCATCGACCCGGCTCCACCAGATCGGATGGCCGTCCAGCACGTCGCCGGTATCGGGGGCGCGATAGACCCCGGGCCGGTCTGTCGGATTGAAGACCTTGCTGGTCTGCTTGCTTTTCACCGTCGGATTGTTGGGGTCGCCCCTTTCCCGGGTGATCGTTGTCCAATCGAGCATGAATCCGCCATTCGCGGTCGGCGAGATCTGCACGTCCAAGTCGCGCACGGAAACAGCGAAATAAATGCTGTCGGCGTTCTCGGAAATGCCGGAGCCTTGGAAGCGGCCGAAGAACGCCTCGATACCTTGGGCCGCGACGCTGGACGCCCAGACCGTCGGTCCTGCGAAGGCGGTGAACGCAAGCAGTGCTAAGGCGAATAGTCGGTTCATGGCGCGTCTGTTCCTTTCAGCGATCTCATCGGCGGTCTTCCAAAGGCTGTTGGTTCAGGGCCATTTCGCTTCCGGCGGCAGCGACATCAGGATCGCCTCGGTGTTTCCGCCGGTCATCAAGCCGAACCGCGTGCCTCGGTCATACACCAGATTAAACTCCGCGTAGAGCCCGCGATAGATCAATTGGATCTCACGCTCCGCTTCTGTCCAGGGCTCGGCCATTCTCCGACGGACCAGTTTCGGATAGATGTCCAGGAAAGCCTCGCCGACATCCTTTGTCATCGCGAAATCATCGTCCCAGTCGCCGGTATCAAGGTAGTCGTAGAAAATCCCGCCAACGCCGCGCGGGCGGTTTCGGTGCGGGATATAGAAATACTCGTCGCACCATTTCTTATAGTTTGCATGATAGTCCGGGTCGTGGGCGTCGCAGGCCGCCTTGAAGGCGGCGTGAAAATCCGCCGTGTCTTCGTCCACCGGGATCGGCGGGTTGAGATCGCTGCCGCCGCCGAACCAGCCGCGCGTTGTGCAGATGAAGCGCGTATTCATATGAACCGCCGGAACCCGCGGCGACTGCATATGCGCGACGAGAGAAACGCCGCTGGCCCAGAAGCGCGGGTCCTCGGCGGCGCCTGGGATCTCTTTGGCGAATTGCGGTGAGAAGCTGCCGAACACCGTCGAGACATTAACGCCGACCTTCTCGAACACCCGGCCCTTCATGACCGACATCACGCCGCCGCCGCCGGGCGAGCCGTCCTCATTCGTGCGCTCCCAGGGCGTGCGTTCGAACCGGCCCTCCGGGCCAGGCGTTGCGGTCTCGGCCGGCGCGTCATCTTCGATCGCTTCGAAAGCCCCGCAGATCCGGTCGCGCAGCGCCTCGAACCAAGCGCGGGCCGTTTTCTTCCGCGTTTCCAGGACCTCCGGCGTGACGACGGCGCCGACGGCCGCCGCCATTGCCGCCTTCGCCCGCTCACGTTCGCTGACGCTCATGCGCTTGTCTCCCCCGGACCATCATCGCTCGGCGCCGGGAATCCACCGGTCTGGCGCAGCGCCTCGCCTAGCACCATCGCCGCCGCCGTCACAACATTCAAGGACCGCAGGCCCGGCGCCATCGGAATCGTCAGCCTGGCGTCGGCCACGGCGTGCACGTCTGGCGGCGCGCCGACGCTCTCCCGGCCGAGCAGCAGGATGTCGTCCGGCGCGAACGCGAACGCCGTGTAGGGAACCGAGCCTTTCGTCGTCAGCAGCAGCAGGCGACCGCGTTTCGCGGCCAGGAAGGCGTCCCAGTTCACGTGTCGGACGAGATCGACTTTGTCGAGATAGTCCATGCCGGATCGGCGCATCCGGTCCGGCGACCAAACGAACCCGCACGGCTCTATCACGTCGGCCCCGACGCCCAGGCAGGCGGCGAGCCGCAGCGCGGCCCCGGTATTCTGAGGGATGTCGGGTTGAAAGAGGGCCAAACGCATGCAGATTCGCCGATGTTTCGAGCGGTCGGGGCCGCGCCGTTGCGTCTCCGTGTCGCAGACAGAACCGACGGTCAAGACGAAAGCGTATACCGGTTTGAAATTCCACGGTTAGTTCCGGCCCGGCGGGTTTGACGCGGTCGAGACTTCACGGTACACGAACGCTCATAGGGGAAGGTCACACGCCGTGCGTCGGGTTCGAAGGCTATCGCGCTGCGGCGAGAGGTCACGTCGCACCGTCAGGCGACACGTCTGATATCCGCACCGTCCCCCGTGAAAGAATGAAACAGAGGATCGACAACGCAATGTCCGATGCACAGAACGCCACGTCCGAAGGCGCGTCCGAAGAGAAAGAAGGCGGAGACCGCCGCGACTTTCTGGGCATGTTGACGAACGCGACGCTTGCAGTCGGCGGCGTCGCCTTCGTCTGGCCTTTGATCGACAGCATGAACCCGTCTCAGGACGTGCTGGCGCTCGCGTCGATCGAACAGGATATCAGCGCGCTCGAACCCGGGCAGGCGATCACGGTCACCTGGCGCGGCAAGGCGGTATTCATCCGTCGGCGCACGCCCGAGGAAATCGCCGAGGCGGAAGCGGTGGCGCTGGAAGACCTGATCGATCCGCAGACCGACGCGGAACGGGTTCAGAACCCCGAATATCTGATCATGGTCGGGGTCTGCACCCATTTGGGCTGTATCCCGCTAGGTCAAAAAGACGGCGATTCGAAAGGCGAATTCGGCGGTTGGTTTTGCCCGTGCCATGGCTCGCACTACGACACGTCGGGCCGCATTCGGAAGGGTCCCGCCCCTACGAATCTGCCGGTGCCGGACTACGAGTTCATTGAGGAAGGCGTCGTTCGGATCGGGTGACGCCGCCGCCGTCCGCCAAGGGCGGCGATTTGACGTATCGGCGTCGGTAGGCGGATTTCATATCTACCGGTTCTGGTAAATCAGTTGAGACGGGACGGCGGGGATCGTTCCGAAGAGGCGATAGAAAACGATGAGCAGCACTTCACCGGATCCGGAATTCACAGGCGTTGTCCGCTGGATCGATCGGCGTTTGCCGATCTTCACGATGATGCACAAGGAATATAAGGCCTTCCCGGTTCCGAAGAACCTGAACTATTTCTGGAGCTTCGGCGCGCTCGCCTCGATCACGCTGATCGTGATGATCGCGACCGGCATCATCCTTGCGATGCAGTATCAGCCGAACACGGCGCTCGCCTTCGACAGCGTCGAGCGGATCATGCGCGATGTGAATTACGGTTGGCTGATCCGCTATATCCATATGAACGGGGCGTCGATGTTCTTCATCGTCGTGTATATCCATATCTTCCGGGGTCTCTATTACGGGTCATACAAGGAGCCGCGCGAGCTGCTCTGGATCCTCGGCGTCATCATCCTGGTCCTGATGATGGGCGCCGCTTTCATGGGGTACGTCCTTCCCTGGGGTCAGATGAGCCTGTGGGGCGCGACCGTGATCACCAATCTGTTCTCGGCCTTTCCACTGGTCGGCGAGGATTTGGTGACACTGCTCTGGGGCGGCTTCTCCGTCGACAACCCGACGCTCAACCGGTTTTTCGCGCTGCATTACCTGCTGCCCTTCGTGATTCTCGGCGTGGTCGTGCTGCATGTCGCGGCGCTGCATATCCCAGGCTCGAACAACCCGACCGGCATCGAGCCGAAAGGCCCGCAGGACACGGTGAACTTCCATCCGTTCATGACCTCGAAGGACATGATCGGCATCGGCTTCTACCTGCTGCTTTTCGCCGCGCTGGTGTTCTTCGCGCCGAACTTCCTGGGCCATCCGGACAACTACATTCCGGCCAACCCGCAGGTGACGCCGCCGCATATCGTGCCGGAATGGTACTTCCTGCCCTACTACGCGATCCTGCGCTCCTTCACCGACGATTGGTGGGTGTTCCTGGTCGTGTTCAGCTGGTGGGGCGTTGACGCCAAACTGGCGGGCGTTCTGGCCATGTTCGGTTCTCTGGTCGTGCTGGCGCTGGTGCCGTGGCTCGACACGTCTCGGGTCAAATCGGCCCGGTACCGACCGATCTACAAATGGGCGGTGGCGTTGTTCGTGATCAACTTCCTGATCCTGGGATGGGTCGGCGGCAAGGAGGCCGAAGAGCCCTATGTCACGATCGCGCAGCTATCGACGATCTACTATTTCCTGCATTTCCTCGTCTTTATGCCGGTCATCGGCTGGATCGAACGGCCCAAGCCATTGCCGTCCAGCATCTCGCAATCCGTCCTAAGCCCGGCTGAGTAAAGGGTCCCAGCATGTTGACTTCCGTTAAAACACTGTCGACCGCCTTGGGGCTGGCCCTCGCCGCAACTTTGGCATGGGCGGGGCCGGCGAGCGCCGCCAAGGCGCCGCCGCCGCCGTCGCAGAATTGGAGCTTCGAAGGCGTCTTCGGCAAATTCGATCGGGCTGCGAAACAGCGCGGGTTTCAGGTCTATACCGAGGTCTGCGCAAGCTGCCACGGCCTGCGCCTGATGTCGTATCGCAACCTGTCGGCCCTGGGTTACACCGACGATGAAATCAAGGCCTATGCGGCGCAATTCGAGGTCCAGGACGGCCCGGATGAATTCGGCGAAATGTTCTTCCGCCCGGCCGAACCGAAGGATCGATTCGTCGAACCCTTCGCCAACGCCCGCGAGGCGGCGGCCGCCAATGGCGGGGCCGTGCCGCCGGACCTGACCCTGATGACCAAGGCGCGGAAAAACGGGGCTGATTACCTGTATGCGCTTCTGACCGGCTATCGCGACGAAGCGCCGGAAGGGTTCGAGCTGTCGGATACGCAGTATTACAACGATTTCTATCCGGGCCATGCGATCGCGATGGCGCCGCCGCTTTGGCCGGATGGCGTCGAATACGCCGACGGCACGCCGGCGACGGTCGAGCAGCAGGCCCGCGATCTGACCACCTTCCTGAGCTGGACCGCTGAGCCGGAAATGGAAGAACGCAAGAGCATGGGCCACGCCGTGATCCTGTTCATCCTGTTCTTCATTGTCGTCGCTTATTTCAACAAGCGGCGGCTCTGGGCCCAACTGCACTAGGGCCATACCGGTCAAACAGGTTTGAAAAGGGCTCGCCTCACAGGCGGGCCCTTTGTTTATGCGGGTGCAGCGGAGGCGCCGTCGCGCGGCGCTGCGATCAAAGGTTCGGGCGCGCCGAAATAGAAGCCCTGGCCGTATTGGATGTTCAGATCCTTGAGCGCGGCCACTTGCGCCGCATCCTCAACATACTCAGCGACGGTCACGATCCCTAAAGCATGGCAGAGATCGGCCAGCGCCTTCACCAAAAGCCGGTCCTTGCTATTGGTCATCATGCGCCCGATATAGACGCCATCGATCTTCACGCAATCGACATCCAAGGTCTGCAGATAGGGGAAGGACGAAGCGCCGGCGCCAAAATCATCCAGGCAGACCTGAACGCCGGCCTCGCGCAGAGAACCGACAAAGCCGCGCGCCGACTCCAGATCCGTGATCCGCGCCGACTCCGTGATCTCGATCAGCAGGCGTCCTGAGAGTTCCGGCGTTTTTCTGTAGATTTCCAGCACATGCGCCAGAAACGCAGACGATTCGATCGAAATCCCGGACACATTCACCGCCGCCCCTTGCGGCGCCGGGATCTTGCCCGCCGCCATGGCGGAGGCCGCCGCGGTTAGCACCGCCGCGTCGAGATCCTGGATCAGGTCCGTGTTCTCGGCGAAAGAGATCAGCTCAAAAGGCGAGGCGTCTTCCTGAAAGCGACAGAGGATTTCAACGTGATGCACCGAAGAATCCGCCAGGGAGACGATCGGCTGGGCGCTGATGCCAAAGCGACGGCTTTCCAAGACTTGCGTCAGCCAAGCGATCCGGTTCGTCGCCTCGGCGATGCTATTCTTGAAGGTTCGGCGGAGGGCGCCGCTTTCTGACTGGAAAGCCTGGTTGCAGAATTCGTCGATGGCCCGCCTTAAGGCCTGACGCGCCAGTTCGGGATTGTCGCGCAACTCCCCCGCCGGCAGGGATTCCGCTTGTAGCGTCACGTCGCCTAAGGCCGGGTTCAAGGCGGTGACGACGCTCTCGAGCTCGGACATGATCTGGTCCAGCTCATGCTCTTCACTATGGATGATCCCGAATCGCCCGTCGCCCATCTTGCCCGCGGCGTTTGGGGACATCGCGCTGGCTTGGAGATAGACCGCAACAGCGGCGTCAAGTTCGCGCTTCAGAGCCGGATCGGCGTTTTCAGCGCTTAGGCCAGCGCCGCGAAGATTGACGAGCGTGATCGCGGCGTCCGACGCCGTCTTCGCCGCGTCGAGCGCCCTATCGATGAACTGATCCTGATTGTTAAGCGGGGCGTCCGCATCCCCATTCGTTCGCGCGCTGACAGCGAAATAAACGTTCGAGCCCGTCGTCGGCAGCCGGCAAAGGCTGAGTTCGACCGAGGCGCCGGCTTCGGTCCGCAGAAACAATGGCCCGAAACGTCCGCCCGCCGCGCTGGACGCGATCATCGAACGGATCGCCGGCTGATAGGCCGGACTGAACAGACCGCAAACATCAGCGCCGAACAGGTCGCCGGCGGTTGCGTCCATCACCGTCTGACAGGCGCCCGCCGCGAACAGGATAAGGCCGGACGAATCCGCCTCGATCAGAACATCGGCGCCGGCGAAAGCGAATCCGACAAACCGGTCCCTTTCACTCGCAGCCGCGTTCGCCCCTAGAGCTTTCGCCTGCACCTGTTTGACCGTCACCGACTGCGTCGATTGATCCGCGTCCGCGCTCAGCCTCCCAACCCGGTCGGCGGACAGCGCCGACCAACGCGCGAGAGGCGCGCCGGTCAACTGCTTGCACGAAGAGAACCCGCTCACCGCGCAGAAGGCAATGCAGAAATTGAGCGCCCGGGGTAGACTCGTCGCCATTCCCCGCCTTACGGGTGAAGACGACGGGTCTTCCGGACCGTTCTAGGACGCCTGAACGCGGCACGGGTGGGAGTGCGGCGTGCGCGCCTGTCAGCCCTCGATCCGGCTCGGGCGCCACCCCATTGAATGGAAGGTCACACGCCCGACACCCGCGCGGGTCGGCTGGTTCGGCTCATAGAGCCCATGAGGGCCGACAATGCCGGACGCCTCCTGTTTCGCCACCGCCAGCTTCAAGGCGGAAACCGGGTCCGGCGTTCCGGCTTCAATTTCCGCCGCCAGGACCCGAGCGACCATCGGCGCCGCGACACTGGTGCCGTTCTGGGCGATGGTGGAGCCGCTTTGCGTCCCCGCGCCGATCACGCCATAGGCGGCGTAGCTTTCCTCACTGACCGCGGCCAGGTCCGGCCCGTCGGGCCGCCGCTTCAACGGTCCGCCCGACGAATAGAGCGCCGGATGGCCGTCAGATCGGCGGTAGCTGGCCACCACGACCGGATTCGGGGACCCGGCATAGGCGTTCAACGTGCCTTTTCGAGTGACCGGGCCTTTCTCCAACGAGGCGTCCTGGCGCAGACGTCCGTTCAGGACTTCGTAGCGCACATAGGAGGGCATATCGAAATAGGCTTGCCGCCCCTTGAAGACTTGCCCATAGAGCGGATCGTCCCGCTGAATTCGGAACTCGACCGTGGCCTCGGCCGGCAAGTCCTCGTTGCGGACGATCAAGCGCCACAGACCCGACGGGCAACGCGGCACATCAAGACCTTCGGTCTCCGTCGCCCGTGTACAAAGCACGATCTGCTCACGCTCCATGCCGCCAGGGCGCGACACCGTCCGGTGATATAGGCGGGCCAGCGCCACGCCGTCGCGCACCCATTCCAACGCGTGACCGCGTTTGCTCCATTTCCGCTGGGACGGACCGCCGGTCGGCGGAACCGCCGCGACCGAAACCGCCTGGGCGGAACCGGCCGGCCGTTCCGGCAACCAGATATGGATGAAGCTGACAGTCTTGTCGTCGGGCAGCACCCGCGCGGCCATCTTGATTTTCGCGCCCTTGGTCCCGGCCCGCGGCTGTGCGACCGTTTCCTCAAGATAAGAATTGCCCGCCGGCAGGACGATCTGGCATTCCGGGCCGCCCGGCAAGGCGCGGTAACGCGCCAGAAAAGCGTCGATCATACGCTCGATCGGGCCATGGCCGTCCAAGGGACCGGCAAAGACGCCGAAGCTGAAATTCAGCACCATCGGCAAGTATCTGACAGGCCGGCCCCGGCTGGCCCCGATCCGATCGGCCAGCTCCACCGCGTTCTCATAAACGCGGTCGAGCGCTTCCTGGAGGTAGGGCGGCGTCAGCGCGCCCGAGGTGTCTGCAACGATCGCCGCCGGCAGCTCCACGCCGATGATCGGCCGTTTCGCCGCCGACTGACGCTGTCGCCGGTCGCTATGGTCAAAACCGGTCGCGACATCGAGCACATGCGTGCCGTGGGACTGCGCGATCCGCAGCGGCTGGCGTTGATCCTTGGCGAAATCCAAAAGGCCGCAGGCCCGATAGATCGCTGTATCATTGTCCGACCCGTATCGCCGCAGCAGCGCGTCGATCTCGGACTTGCGCAACGAGCGGCCGTGGGTGCAGCCGACACTGTCGCCCGGCCCCCGCGGATCGGGACGCGCGTCCATCGCCCAGAAATACTCGAACCGGGTCTCGGTCGGGCCGAGCCGGAACCGGTCGTGAGCGAAAGCGATCCCGTCATCGATGATCGCCATGATGACCTCATCGCCGGTCAGCGCCGTCGGCTCGGCCGCCCCGGGACCGGACCCGGTCTCGCGCACGACGCCCCTAGCATATACCGACTTGTTCAGACCGACGCCGAAATCCAGAAGCGTCGCATCCTCCGCCGCGCAGCCGCCCTCGCCGATAGCCATCCGAGCCATGAAACCGGCATAGCCGGCGCGCATCAGCGAGACCGCCAGATCAAGCGTCTCGCCACCGTCCGCGATGAAGGCCGACAACTGATCGAACGCGCCTTGGGATAGCCTGATTTCCGACCGCAGCTTCTTGAACCAAGCCGGACAGGAGGCGGCGGCTTCCTCCACCGCCTCCAATTTGGGCAACCCCGATCGTTTTCGATAGGCGCTGAGCAGCGCCGCGCCGGTCGCGCGGCCCAGCCGGATCGTCGACGGCCGCGGGGTGCGGTCGGTCAGGACCGGATCCGGCGGCCCGTTCACATCGCCGACAAAGGCGAACCAATCCGCCTCTGGGCTGACCGCGCCGCCGCCGAGCGGCGCGTATTTCCATATATTCTTCATCATGCGCTCCTTCAGCCGATCTCCGATATCCAATCCGATGTCATCGCCTGGCTCAGAGAACGTTGCGCCATTCGGCGCGGGCTTTCTCCCAGAGCCAGTTGAGCGGGCTCAGATCGTCCTTCGGATAGGCCGGCGGCGCGGCGGGGATGATAAA
Source organism: Alphaproteobacteria bacterium (assembly GCA_030065235.1). Taxonomy (GTDB): domain Bacteria; phylum Pseudomonadota; class Alphaproteobacteria; order UBA8366; family Aestuariispiraceae; genus JASJDC01. The sequence goes on along the minus strand of JASJDC010000002.1, from coordinate 808,671 downwards.
GCCGGGCAGCGGCGTCAGGTAGCGGCCCGTCGGACCTGGATCGCCGGAGTCCAGGGCGTCCGCGATTTCGATCCATTCATGGTCCTGGTCGCCGTACTGCGTCCCGTCGAAGAACCAGCCGCCGACTTTCGCCTCCGCGCCCTCAGCCCGGGCGATCAAGTATTTGGCCAGCGACGTTCCGAAAACTTGGCCGACAGCGTTGTCCACCGGGAAATGCACGCCGGCCACGATCCGGTTCGTCGCGATCCGCGCCGCGGCCCGCAGCAACTGCCGGCGCAGCAGACGTTTCGACCCATAGAGCTTCTTGTCCTGGCGTTCCGAGAGGACCGACAGGACCTCCGCGACCAGGAAAGCCTCACAGGCGTGACCGCTGGGGAAGGTGCTGTGCGACGGCGTCTGAATGGTCGCGCCCAGTTGGGCGCTATATTCAACCGGCCGCCGGCACGCCAAGGCGTGTTTCAGGCGCATCTCGGTGGTGATGCAGGCGCCCAGCATCGCCGACAGCAGTTCGAGCGTGTATTTCGTACGCTCCGGATGCAGGAAGCCGATTCCGGCGAAGAACTCCGTGAACCCATCGACCTGCGAATAGATCTCCGCCGCACGGTCGCGGCGCAAATCGGCGTAGCCGCGCACATAGTGGAGCTGGTCCTTGCGGAAGTCCGTTTCCGACGGTCTTAGAATACGCGCCAATTCGCCGGGCGCCGGCGTCTTGCCGCCGGGGACCGCGTCGGTGACCTGATAGCTGACGCTTTGATCCTTGCCTTTGCTCTGTTTGGCGTTGGCGACGAATTTCAGCCCTTCCAACACTTCGCCGCCGAGGACGAAGGAGCGCACCCGAAAAGACCAGCGCTCCATCATCTTTTCCGTCGCGGTCGGGGTCGTTTTAGCCGGGTCCTTCGTGTCCGCGAACGGACCGGTAATCCCGTCGTAATGCGAGATCAAGGCGCCGGAGGTGACGGGATTCATCAGCTTCCCGCCGCCGTTGCCTCCGTTTCCGCCATTCCCGCCATTACCCCCGTTTCCGCCATTGCCGCCGTTTCCGCCATTGCCTCCGTTGCCGCCGTTTCCGCCATTGCCTCCGTTTCCACCATTGCCGCCATTGCCGCCGTTTAGGGGTCCAGTCAGTAACATCATAGCTCTCCCATTCTCGATTTCCGCTGACATATCGCGCCGAACCTTGTCGAGCGCAGGTCGCAATAATGGCATTATTATGATATACTACGCGCAACGCGTGAGTTATCGTCCGTTCTGGCAGACCCAATATCGGTCCAAGTCGGTCGTTCCAGCGGTCCATTTGTGCGATCTGTTGTATAGAATGGGGCGAGCCAGTACCTTTCGCTGGTCATGCATCGGGGATGTTCGGGTGAGCGGGGCTGCAGGGCAGGACCAGAATCCGCCGAAGGTTGAAGTTCGGTTGGTCGGTCCGTTCCAGGTGATCGGACCCTTAGGGGAGGATCTGCGGCCGCGGCTCGTGAAGTCGCGGGCGCTGCTCGCTTTGCTAGCGTTGTCGCGAAATATGAGCCGAACACGCGCCGCGCTTCAGGACAAACTGTGGGGCGAGAGCCCCGGCAAACAGGGAACGACGAACCTGCGCAGCGCGCTCTCCGATATTCGCAGAGGGTTGGGCCGCTATCGGGACTGCCTGGTGACCGACGGTGCAATGGTCGGCCTGGCGCCGGATCGCGTTGCACTCGACATGGAGAGTTGGCTGTCGCCGGAGCTGAGCCCGCTCCGAGCCGATCGGGCGAGGCGCTGGACCGATCGGGAAGAAACCGAGGCGCTCCCAGTTCTGCTTGAAGATATCGACATTCCGGAAAGCGAGTTCGAAGACTGGTTGCGGGACGAACGGTCAGCCTTCGAGAATATGCTGCTCGATCTCCATAACAGCGCGCCGAAAACCGACGCCGAGCGCCCGCCTCGGCTCCGGATCGTCGAGCCGGCGGCGCCTGACCGAGGGCCTGCATCTCCAGTCCCATGGCGTCAGGACGCCCTTCCTAAGCAGCCGGTTGAAGGCGCGGTGGTTCAGGGCTCGGCGACCCTGGACAAAGCACGGCCGGATGCGAGGCCCTGGCTTCAGATCCTCGCCCCGACATCAACGATCGGCGACGCCGCTCTGTTCTACAGCAATGTCATGACAGCCAGCATCGCGCAGAGCGTCAGCGACATTGCGGGCGTTGCGGTCCGCGTCGAGCCTGGCGACGGATTTGGCGTCGGCCTGCGCATCGATGTCACGATCAACGCCCAGGGCGGCGGCGTCGCGGTCATTGCTGTGCTGGACGGACGCTCAAGCCGCGTTTTCTGGTCCGGCGTCAAAGACGTGCCGTCAGGCGATGGCGTCCCCTTCGAGCGAAACGCGTTGAGCCGGCTGGTCAACCAAACGACCGACATGGTCTTGAGCGCGCTGAAAACGCTGGCGGACGAACGCGCGGCGCAAGACGGCGCGCCGCATTCGCGCTTCTCGCTTGGCATGGATGCGATCAGCAAAATGTTCAAGCTTGGGCGGACCGAACTGGACGAAGCCGAAACCTTATTGGATCGATCGATCGATCTTGAACCCAGCGGCGCGGCCCTGGCCTGGAAAGCGTATCTCAGGACATTTCTGGTCGCGGAGCACGGCTTCGACCCGCGCGATGTGTCGGATCAGGTGCGGGAGTTCGTGAGCAAAGCCATTGAGTTGGCGCCGGCCAATTCCTACGTGCTCGCGCTGTCCTCCTATGTGCATAGTTTCATCCTGCAGGAAACCAGCGCCGCGCGGGAGCTGGCGGAGCAGAGCGTGGATCTGGCGCCGTCCAACCCGATGGGCGCATCCTTCCTCGGCCTCGCGAAAGCCTATGGCGGCGACCCAGAAGCCGGGTATCGTATGGTGCAGGATGCGCGCCAGCGGGTCGGCGCCGGCCCGCATCGCTACGCAATCGATTTCCTCGGCGCGGTCACGGCCACCCTGGCCGGACGTTTTGATGACGCCATCGCCCTGACAGAAATCGTGCGCGCAAAGAAGCCGGACTACAAACCCGCCTACCGGTATCTGACGGCCCTATATCTGAACAAAGGCGATCGCAAACGCGCCTTTGACGCGATGGAGACGCTGCGGCGCACCGAACCGGATTTCTCGCTCTATAAGATGCGGGAGCCGGGCTATCCGAGCGCCGCGCTGCGGGCCGCCGGCCTGTTGCGACTGGTTGATCCAGACTTCGAATAGCCCCGACGGCGGTCACGGCGCGGCCGACCAAGAAACGATCGGCCTCCAAACCCTACGAAAAACGATCGGATCGCCGAGGCGCGGGCGGAATTCACGGCGCGTTCACACCCAGACGCTTTACTGCCCACAAATACGCAAGGAGCGATTGAGGGGTTCCAAAAGGTATTTCCGAAACAGCCTGGGCGCGGCCAGGGAATGGCTGGGTTTGTCGGTATGTATGACGCCCGGTTGGGGTGTGCCGCGCGAGCGTTTTGGCGATATCCGGGGTTTCGATCGATTCAAATGCGTCCGAAATCGGCAGACCCATCACGCGTGTGGTCAGTGCGGCGCGTCACCCCACATGAATGCGCCGTCGGCCCCGCGAGGCGGGTTCCCGTCGACGCGCGGCGGCATCCTCCCGCCGCTCGCGCGCGATCGGGAAGCGTCGATATTGGACACGGTGAGCCCCGCTCAATACGGCGCGGGCATACGAAATTCTCCTCGCCGTTTGGCATGGTGAGGCGAACCTGATGTCTCCAGCGAGACGGTACCTCGCCCCGGCTCCATCGTGAGCCGGGGCTTTTTTTCTGCGCCGTCGCCTTGCTGTCCCAGCCATTCGACCGAGTTCCTAATCACGCGCATGTCGGCTTCGCCAAAGTCGGGATTTGCGCCTGTTTGACCATGCGCAAAACCGAAAGGACGAATTCATGACGGCGCGATGCGACATCACCATTTACGCCGCCAACCGGCCGCCTTGCGCGGCGACCGCGCGGGTCGACGCCCGAGCGGCGGCCGTGCAAAACCTGTTCTGATGCGCACGGTTCGAACGCTCGGCTTGTTGGGAACCGGCGTTATTGGCGGCGGTTGGGCGGCGCGCGCGCTGCATGCCGGGATCGATGTGGTCGCCGCCGACATCGATCCAACGATGGAAGAGCGGCTCCGCGGCGCCGTGGCCAACGCCCGACCGGCGCTCGACGCCTTGACCGAGGGAATGCGCCTCCCAGCGCCCGGATCGCTCCGTTTCACGACCGATATCGGTGAAATGGCCGAGGCGGCGGATTTCATTCAGGAGAACACGCCGGAGCGGCTCGCGCTGAAACGGGCGGCCTTGGCCGAAGCGGCGCGGCGCGCGTCGGCCGATGTCATCATCGCCTCCTCGACCTCCGGCTTCATGCCCAGCGAGCTGCAGGCCGGCTTGACCCATCCAGACCGCGTCCTGGTCGGGCACCCGTTCAATCCGGTCTATCTCTGCCCGCTGGTCGAAATTGTCGGCGGCGCGGAGACAAGCGACGCCGCCAAGGCGGCTTCCCAGGAATTCTACGAAAGCATCGGCATGCATGCCCTGCATGTCCGGAAAGAAGTCCCCGGCCATCTTTCCGACCGGCTTCAGGAAGCGATGTGGCGAGAAATCCTGCATGCGCTGAATGACGATATCGCCACCACCGGCGAGTTGGATGAGAGCATCGTCTACGGGCCCGGCCTGCGCTGGGCCGTCATGGGCATGAATCAGATCTATATGCTGGGCGGCGGCGCCGGCGGCGCCCGTCATTTCATGAAACAGTTCGGCCCGGCGCTCGACCTGCCCTGGACGCATTTGAAGGCTCCGCCCCTGACGGACGCCATCATCGACCGATTTGTTGAGGGAACGGCGGCGCAAGCGGCGGGACGCTCGATCCAAGAGCTGGAGGCCGTGCGGGACGAATGCCTGGTCGCGATCCAGCGCGTGCTGGCGAAACACGATATGGGCGCCGGCAAGGCGTTGAACGCCTTTGCGCGACGGTTGAAGGATTAGCGGCCCAGCTCAGAGGTCCTCGCGTACGGATAACGCCGCCTCGCGGTGGCCGCGCGCGGCGGCGTCGGCCGTGGAACCGGTGACGCGATCGGTCTCGACCGCCCGGCTCAAATGCCGATCCAGGCGCCAAAGATGATAGACGACCCGATGCAGCCAGCGCACCGCATCCATCCTGTCGAGACTGTCCTCCAGATCCACGCGATCCGTCGCCGCGTCCGATACAGCGCGGGCGCGGAAGCGGCGACGCTGGCGTCGGAACACGCCGCGCAGCCGGTCGAGATCGAGCGCTGGCGGCGGCGGGTTTTGCTCGGCGCGCGTGCGCATCCCCTCCGCCGCCCGCGCCAGCAATCCGGCCATCCGCCGCAAGCGCTCATCGGTGCGCAACGTGTCGAGACGCTCAGTCTGGCTGAACCGATGCGCCAGCCGATGGGCGTGATCCAACGCGTGGAGAAGCGCCAGATGCCGCGTATGCGCGGTCCTGTCCGCCGGCTCGGTCTTGATCCGATCGACATAGGCGCTGGCGTCATCCAGGGCCCGGTCCATCACGGCCAGGCGCGACTCCAAGCCGGCCTCGGGTTTCGGCGCAACCAGCGCGTGGCGCAGAGTCTCCATCTCGAAATCGACGATCGCCCGCAACGCGCCCAGCGCAGCGTCGATCGCAGCCGGCGGATCGCGCAGCAGCCGATCGTCCAGTCCACCGGTCAGGACCGGCCCACGCTCGGGCGCCAGGCGCATCATCAAACGCGCGAAGGGCCGCGCGAATGGCAGCACCGCGACCACGCCGAGCAGATTGAACAGCGTATGGAAGGCGACCAGCCGCATCTGAGCGTCGCCCGCCTGTTCCGCGCCGGCCATGCTGAACCAGCTCTCCGTCGCGGCGGTGTAGGGGCCGAGCAGGATCAACGCCATCGCCCCCGTCATCAGGTTATAGATCACATGCGCCCAGCCGGTGCGGCGCATCGCCGTCGAACCGCCGACAGTCGCCAACGCCGCGGTAAAGGTTGTGCCGACATCCATGCCGATCACCATCGCCGCGGCCTGGGTGAAATCGATCGCGCCCGCGCCCAGCGCCACCATCGCCGTCGCCACGCCGGCGCTCGAGGATTGGGTCACGATGGTGATCGCGACCCCGATCCCGACCAATTGCAGCAGTCCGAGAATCGAGGCGCCGGGGAAACTCTCTGGCGTCACGGCCCCTTGGAAGGCCGCCATACCGTCCTGCATCAGCGCAATGCCGACAAACAGCAGGGCGAAGCCGGCCAGGCTCCAGCCCAGGGCGCGCGCCGGACCACGCCCGAGAAGCCGCAGCACCGCGCCGACGAACAGCAGCGGCAGGGCCAGCGCCGCCAGTTGCAGCTTGAACCCGACCAAAGCGACGATCCAGCCGGTCGCGGTGGTGCCGATATTGGCGCCGAAAATCACACCCAACGCCTGTTCGAACGTGAGCAAACCGGCGCCGACAAAGCCGACGGCGGTCACCGTGGTTGCGCTGGAGGATTGAACCGCCGCCGTCGCCGTCGCGCCCGCCAACGCCCCGCGCCAGGGTGTCTGGGTGCGCGCCGCCAGGAAGCGCCGGAACCGATCGCCCGAAAGCGCCCGTAGCCCCTCAGTCAGGATCGCCATCCCGACCAGGAACACGCCGACGCCGCCCAACGTCCTCGCGATATCCACGATCATGCAGGGGACTATAGGGCCGTCGTCCTGGGCCGCCCTTGATCCGCGTCAGATTTTGGCAGCGCCAGCCGGACCCGGCCTAGTCGGCAGGCTGAAGATCCCGCCCCACGACCATCTCGCCCTGCGCCAGGGCGCGCATCAGCCGCTTTCCCAACGCCGCCGCCTCGCCGCCCGGCGGAATGCCGCCGCCCGGCCGGACCCAATTCACATCGTCGGGCCCCAACACCACCCCCGCCGGCAGATCCCGGGCGGCGCAGAGCGAGCGCCGAACCGGCGTGATATTCTCTTCCTCGCACGGCATGGTCCCGAGGGCCCCATCGCCCAGCATGTTCTCGGTCCGGCGCACCGCGTCGACGAAGGCGCGCATCGCGTCCGGATCGGCCGAGACCTGATGGTCGCGGAAATCCGAATAGTTGTTGTCCAGCGTGAAATGCTTCTCCAGCACTTCGGCCCCCAGCGCCACGGCGAGACAGGCGGCCTCCGCCCCGATCGTATGGTCGGAATAGCCGATCCGTTCTTCAGGAAAGCGCGCCCGCAGCGTTCCGACAGCCGCGAGATTGGCCTGATCGGGCGCGGCCGGGTAGCTGACGACGCAATGCAGCAGGGTCAGATCGCCGCCGGCCCCGGTCCGGGCCCAGACCGCGCGCGCGCAGCCGACGGCCTTGGCGATCTGGGCCTCATCGGCAATGCCGGTGGAGACGATCATCGGCTTGCCGCTTTCGGCGGCGCAGGCGATCAGCGGATAGAAGGTATTGTCGCCCGAGGCGATCTTGATCGCGTCCACGATCCCGCCCAGGAACCGGGCGCTGTCGAGATCGAGCGGTGTTGAGATGAAGCCGAGATCGAGCCCGTGGGCGAGCTCCGCCAGTTCCGCGAATTGATCGAAGGAAAGCTGGAACCCGCGCAGCCGCGCCTGCCGGTCGCGGTCCAGGACGGTCGTGTAGTTTTCCGGGACGAAGGTCTGAAACTTGACCGCATCCACCCCAGCCGCCGCCGCCGCCTGCACCAACTCCCGCGCGACGCCGATATCCCCCTCATGATTATTGCCGATCTCCGCAATAACCCGCGTCCGCCGCCCGCCTTTCACCTTGAGCATAGCCAGCCCGACCCTCTTCCGAAATCGTTCGTCCGAAACAGAGACGCGAGTGTGTCGGAAGCGACACCGGCTGTCACGAGGCGGTTCCCGCCCCTTACGCGGCGACGGCCGTGGTCACGAAGCGTTTGATTTCCTGTTCGAGCCCTTTCGCCTCGTCGTCGAGTTCCTTGGCCATGGTGAGCATGGATTGCGCCCGGCCGCCGGATTCTTCTGCCGCGCTGTTGACGTCTTCCATGGAGGCGGCCATGTCCCGGGTCGCGGCGGCGGTTTCCTGGGTCGCCCGGTTGATTTCCGACGCGGCGGCGTTCTGTTCTTCGACGGCGGCGGCGACGCTGGTGGAGATCTCCTTGATATTCTGGATCCGCTCGTTGATGCCGCTGATCGTCTGGACCGTCGCGTTCGTCTGGGTCTGAACAGCCTGGATCTGATTGGCGATCTGTTCGGTCGCGGACGCGGTCTGCGTCGCCAGACTTTTCACTTCGGACGCGACGACCGCAAACCCCTTGCCCGCGTCACCGGCGCGCGCCGCTTCGATCGTCGCATTCAGCGCCAGCAGGTTGGTCTGCTCGGCGATCGTGGTGATCAGTCCGATGACCTCGCTGATCGACGCGACGCTTTCGGCGAGGCCCTTGATCTGTTCGTTGCTGGCCTCGACGGCGTGAACCGCGTCGTCGGCGGCGCTGGTTTGCGAAGCCATCTGCTGACTGATCTCGCGAATGGAAACGCCCAGCTGTTCCGCGGCCGCGGCCATTGAGTCGACGCGCTCGGACGAGGATTCGGCCATTGACTTGGCCGACTGGGATTGCTCCGCGGAGCCTTGCGCCGCGCCGACCATGGTGGTGGCCGTGTCGGTGAGTTGCGTCGACGAGTTCGTGATCGTCCCGGCGACCTTGCCGACGGACGCTTCCAGCTTCGACACCATGCCCTCCAGCGCTTCGCGGCGCTCGTTGGCGGCCCTTTGTTCGGCCTCGACTTGGGACTCGGCCAAGGCGCGCCGTTCTTTCGCATGCTCTTCGAACACGCCCAACGCGCTGGCGATTTTGCCGATTTCGTCGCGTCGATCCATAAAGGGAATCTCCAACCCTTTCTCATCCTTGGAAAGCCGCAGCATGAATTCCGACAAGACAGGAATGGGTCTGAGCATCTTGCGAAACAGCACCAGAGCAATCGCTACGGCGACCACCAGCGCAACCGCGGCGGTCAGACCAAAGGCCGAAAGAACCTCCGTCAGCTCCACATCGATTTTAGCTTTCTCGACACCGGCATAGAGGATGCCGATGGTTTGGCCGCTGCTGTTAAAGATCGGCTCATAAATCGTGTAATAGGGAGTGCCCAGAATCACGGCCTCCCCAGAGAACGTTTCGCCAGCGGTAATCACCGGATAGACCGCGCCATTCTGGCCTAACTGAGTCCCGACGGCCCTCTGGCCGTCCGGTTTGATGATGTTGGTGGTCCGCCGCCAGAAGTCCTGATTCGCGCTTTCCCAGGCGAAAACAGTCGCGGTCTCGCCCGTCATCGAGCCAATCCGGTCGATCAATGCATGATCTGTGAATTCAGGAAGCGTATCGGCGGTTATTCTCTCAACATCGCCAGCGCTGTTATACGTAATCTGGAACTGCGGGTAGTTCTCTGCGAACTCAAGCGACGCAATACGCAGGCTCGCCGATTGCCGCTGGATGACCTGATCCGCAATGGACTTGGAAACGGTTGTGAAGGCGCTCAGCCCAAGCACGATCGTCAACGCCAAGAGCAACCCGATGGTCAGCGCCGTTGCCCGCGTTGTCAGAGCCAGATTGGTCAACATGACGATATCCCCGCTTTAGAAACCGTTCCGAATTCCACACTCTGCGCGCGGTTTCTTAACAACGGATTAACTTCCGCCCTTCGCACCGCAGGAAGAAGCGTCATTCTACCCTAATTGTGTAAAGTGATATCGAGCCTGCTACGAGAACGGCGCCAGACAAAATGGCGATCAACGCCCCGGAACCCCGTAGCGGCGCCGTCAACGGCTAGGCGCGAAACGACTCGGGAGTCGATGTTGGCGATGAGAGGAAAAATCTTGACCGGAAACCAAGTATGCCACAGCGGTCTCACCGCCGTTCGCCGCCTCGCCGGGCGGAAAAATCGCGGAGCGATGGTGGAGCCGAGGGGAATCGAACCCCTGACCTCTACAATGCCATTGTAGCGCTCTCCCAACTGAGCTACGGCCCCGTTTCGCCGCCGGCGATGGGGCGCCGGGCGGAATGAGCGGTGGTTATACGCCGCGCCAACGGCGGCGCAAGCGGATTTTTCATAGGCCCCGTCAGGCCCGCCAAGCGGCGCCGCATTGGGGTCCGCCCTGGGCGCCGCAGGCTTTGCAAGCAGCGCGGATCAGGTCTCTTCTTCTTTGTCGCTGGAGACCACCGCGGGCACGTCTTCGTCGTCTTCCAGGTCGCTGGTGTCTTCCAGCACGCCGTCATCCTCGTCGTCGTCGAGGTCGATATCGTCCTCGTCGCTCTCTTCCGATTCGTCGGCGTCTTCCGCCTTTTCTTTCTGCGCCTTCGGCTTGTCGTCATTGGCGGCGGAGACGCGGCCGCGCTTCAGCTTGACCGCCGCTTCCGGGTCGAAATCGGCGCCGCAAGACGGGCAGGCCAGCTGCTCCTCGGCCGGATCCTTGCCCAAATCATAGAATTTCGCCCCACAGCTGAGGCAGATGCGTTTCACGCCAAGTTCCGGCTTCGCCACGGTCATGATCTCCTTATACCGCTTGTGTTCAAGCGATTGCTGGCGGCGGTCTGAACCGCAAGCGCGCCGCATCGGGCCTGAACAGCGGGCTTGTGCCAAGCTTGACCGCCGCTGTCAAAAACGAAATACGGCGAAGCCGACAGTCGGCGACCCCGGCGCGTCGTCCAATGCGCATCAGCAGGGGACGTGACGCAGGTTTTCCGGCATGCTACAGCGCGCGCGCTTTTCATCCCGGCCCCGGCCGGCTCTCCAGAGGATGCTTTCATGCAGGGCGCGAAACTCCCGATGACCGCAAGTCCCAGCGGCGCGCTCGCTGGCCTATTGACGGGCGCGACGGCGATCCCGGGCGACAAGTCGATCTCGCATCGGGCGCTGATGTTCGGCGCGATCAGCGTCGGCCGGACTGAGATTCACGGTCTGCTCACCGGCGACGACGTATTGCGCACCGCCGAGGCCTTCCGCCGGATGGGGGCGGAGATCGCGCCCGACGCGGACGGCGTCTGGCATGTCCAAGGGGTCGGGCTGGGCGGCCTCGCGGAGCCGGATGATGTTCTGGATATGGGCAATTCCGGCACCGCCGCGCGGCTGCTGTTGGGCCTGCTGGCGGGCGCCGATGTGACCGCCTTCATGACCGGCGACGCCTCGCTGCGGTCGCGGCCGATGAAGCGGGTGATCGCGCCGCTGTCGCAAATGGGCGCGCAGTTCCACAGCCGATCGGGCGCGCGGCTGCCGCTGATGGTGCGCGGCCAGGCCGAGCCGATTCCGATCGTGTATGAAACGCCGGTCGCCTCGGCCCAGGTGAAATCCGCCGTGTTGCTGGCCGGGCTGACCGCGCGCGGCGCGACCACGGTGATTGAGCGCAAAGCGACCCGCGACCATACGGAAAACCTGCTGCGCCATTTCGGGGCCGAGGTCTCGGTCGCGCCGCTGGAAGAGGGGGATGGGGCGGCAGATGGGGCGGCAGACGGTTCGCGCGTGACGGTCACCGGTCAGCCGGAACTGACCGCGCCGGCGGCGCCGATCCAGGTGCCCGGCGATCCCAGCAGCGCCGCCTTCCTATTGGTCGCGGCCAGCATCCTGCCCGGATCCGAACTGACCATGACGGCGATCGGCCTGAACCCGACCCGCACCGGGATCATCGACACGCTGTTGGAGATGGGCGCGGAGATCACGATTGCGAACCGGCGCGAGGCGGGCGGCGAACCGATCGGCGATCTGACCGTGCGCGCAGCGCCCTTGAAAGCCGTCGAACCGCCAGCCGCCCGCGCGCCCAGCATGATCGACGAATATCCGATCCTCGCCGTGGCCGCCGCCTTCGCCGAGGGCGTCTCGGTCTTCCGCGGCGTCGGCGAGCTGCGGGTGAAGGAATCCGACCGGTTGGCCGCTGTCGCGGCGCTGCTGCGCAACAATGGCGTGACGGTCGAGGACGGACCGGACTGGCTGGCGGTGCATGGCATGGCCGGGGCGGTTCCGGGCGGCGGCGCGGTCGAGACCCATCTCGACCACCGGATCGCCATGAGCGCGCTGGTCCTGGGTCTGGCGGCGCGCACGCCGGTTCGGATCGACGATGGCGGCGCGATCGCCACCAGCTTCCCGAATTTCATCTCTCTGATGCGCGGCCTGGGCGCGGAGATCAGCGAGAGCGAGGCGGATCATGGCTAAGCCGGTGATCGCGGTCGACGGCCCGGCCGCCAGCGGCAAAGGCTCGCTCGCGCGGCGTCTGGCGGCGCATTTCGGCTACGCCTATCTCGATACAGGCAAGCTGTATCGCGCGGTCGGGCTGGCGGTGCTGCGCGCCGGCGGCGACCCGACCGATATTGAGAAAGCCGAATCCGCCGCCAAGGCCATCGATCCGACCCATCTCGACGATCACGATCTGACCGGCGACGCCGCCGCCTCCGCCGCCTCCAAAGTCGCCGCCATTCACGAGGTCCGCGCCGCCTTACGCGATTTCCAAATGGGCTTTGCGGCCGCGCCGCCGGATGGGGCGCACGGGGCCGTGTTGGACGGGCGGGATATCGGCACGGTGATCTGCCCGGACGCGCCGGCGAAGCTGTTCATCACCGCCGATGTCGGCGTGCGGGCCGAGCGCCGGCACAAGGAATTGCTTTCGCGCGGCGAGGCCAGTATATACGCGCGCGTCTTGCAGGATTTGGAAGACCGCGATCGACGCGACACGACCCGCGCCGACGCGCCGCTCAAGCCTGCCGACGATGCGGTCGTCCTGGACACCAGCGCCCTGACCATCGAAGAAGTCCTCGCACAAGCGTTGCGCCTGATCGATGGAAAGCTTGGCTGATCCGGGCCTCGTTTAGGCCGCGAGAGCGTTTCAAAAGCGGTGTTAACAGGTGGACCGATCAAAGGAGTTGGTCGCCGGTGACCCCAACTTGAGCGTTCGAAACAAGGAAAGTGACCATCGGTTGCGCGTTTGAGCCTTACGCCGCGCAGCCATCCGATGCGGCGACCGCCCGTCCGATCCCGGACCCGGCGCCGCGCTTTGAGGCGAGACCGCCGGAGACAACCGGGCGGCCGGTACAGTGACACACTTGAAAGGATGACTCTTCAATGAGTGCGGAAAACGCAATGGAAACCAGCGGCGAAAGTTTCGCCGCCTTGCTGGAGGAAAGCTTCGGCAGCAATCAGGACATTGTCGGCTCGGTAGTCGCGGGCACGGTGATCTCCGTCGATAACGACATGGTCCTGATCGATGTCGGCCTGAAGGCCGAAGGCCGTGTGGCGCTGAAAGAGTTCGGCGCGCCGGGCCAACCCGCTGACTTGAAGGCCGGCGACACGGTCGAAGTCTTCGTCGAGCGGCTGGAAGACAAAAACGGCGAAGCGATGCTGTCGCGCGAGCGCGCGAAGCGCGAGGAAGCCTGGAAGAAGCTGGAAGAAAGCTTCAACAATGGCGAGCGCGTCACCGGCGTCATCTATGGCCGCGTCAAAGGCGGCTTCACGGTGGAGTTGGGCGGCGCCGTCGCCTTCCTGCCGGGCAGCCAGGTCGACATCCGTCCGGTGCGCGATGTCGGACCGCTGATGAATGAAGAACAGCCCTTCCAGATCCTGAAAATGGATCGCAGCCGCGGCAATATCGTCGTCTCGCGCCGGGCGGTTCTGGAAGAGACCCGCGCCGAGCAGCGCTCGGAACTGATCGAGAACCTCAAAGAAGGCATGGTGCTCGATGGCGTGGTGAAGAACATCACCGATTACGGCGCGTTCGTCGATCTCGGCGGCGTCGACGGTCTGTTGCACGTCACCGACATCTCGTGGAAGCGGATCAACCATCCGTCGGAAGTCCTCACCTTCGGCCAGCAGGTCAAAGTGCAGGTCGTGCGCTTCAACCCGGAAACCCAGCGCATCAGCCTGGGCATGAAACAGTTGGAGAGCGATCCGTGGGACGGCGTCGCCGCGAAATACCCGATCAGCGCGCGCTTCACCGGCACGGTCACGAACATCACCGACTATGGCGCGTTCGTCGAGCTGGAGCCGGGGATCGAAGGACTGGTCCATGTCTCGGAAATGAGCTGGACCAAGAAGAACGTGCATCCCGGCAAGATCATTTCGACCAGCCAGGAAGTCGAGGTCATGGTGCTGGATGTCGATCCGGTCAAACGGCGCATCAGCCTGGGCATCAAACAGTGCTTGAGCAACCCGTGGGAAGATTTCCTCAGCGGCAACCCAGTCGGCCAGGAGATCGAGGGCGAGGTCAAGAACATCACCGAATTCGGCCTGTTCGTCGGCCTGCCGGGCGATATCGACGGCATGGTGCATATGTCGGACCTGAGTTGGGATCAGTCCCCGGAAGAGGCGCTGGCCAGCTACAACAAGGGCGACATGGTGAAAGCCAAGGTGTTGGATATCGACACCGACAAGGAACGCATCAGCCTCGGCGTCAAACAGCTCGAGTCCGATCCGTTCGAAGCCTCGGCCGGCGACATCAAGAAGGGAGCCGTCGTCACCTGCGTCGTCACCAAGGTGGTTGATAACGGGGTCGAGGTCCTGGTCAACGATCAGCTCCACGGCTTCATCCGCAAGGGCGATCTCAGCCGCGACCGTTCGGAACAGCGTCCCGACCGGTTCGCGCCGGGCGAGAAGGTCGACGCCAAGGTCACCGCCGTGGACAAAGCCACGCGCAAGCTGACCCTGTCGATCAAGGCGTTCGAACAGGCCGAGGAGAAAGAAGCGATGGAAGCCTATGGCAGCTCGGATTCGGGCGCGTCTCTGGGCGACATTCTCGGCGCCGCGCTTCAGCAGAAGCAGCAGGAAGGCGAAGAGAAATAGCGCTTCGCCGCCTGACATCCGGGGCCGCGCCTCGGGTTTGGAACAAGCCCGCCGGTCAGACGATCGGCGGGTTTTTTCGTTGCGCATAGACGGCAAGCTGTTCGGCCAAGCCGGCGCACCCGACCCTATCCGATAACGATTTCAACGATCTAGGTCACTTTTTCCGACGATTCACGGTTGCGTGGCACGGCTCTTCCCGCCTATGGTCTAGCGCTCGGCGTTGGGTCCGGTTGGTCTGCCGGATGCTGAGGTTGGGGATCATCACAAGAACGGCCCGTTTCCGATAGGCGGACGGGAAGAGGGCGAACAGGGGGAGTGCATGACCCGGTCGGAATTGATCGCGGCGATCGCGCAGCGGAACCCGCATTTGTATCAGCGCGATGTGGAGCGGATCGTTACGACGATCTTCGAAGAGATCTCGCTGGCGCTGGCGCGTGGAGACCGGGTCGAATTGCGCGGATTCGGGGCTTTTTCCGTGAAACATCGAGAGGCGCGCCAAGGCCGCAACCCCCGCACCGGCGAGTCGGTATCGGTCGACGCCAAGGCGGTGCCGTTTTTCAAGACCGGCAAGCAACTGCGCGAACGCCTAAACGGCGGCTAAGGGCTCATCGGGTCGGCAGTTTCAACGGCGCCAACAAGGCCAATCCGATAAGCAGGAACACGACCACGGTGGCCATCCCGGCCCGCTGGCTGTCGAACGCAACCGTCACCCAGCCCAGGATCAAGGGACCGAGGAATGCCGTCGCCTTGCCCGACAGGGCGTAGAGCCCGAAGAACTCCGACTCCTTCTCGGGCGGCGCCAGCCGCGCCATCATCGCCCGGCTAGCGGCCTGCACCGGTCCGACAAAGACGCTCAGCCCGAGCCCGAAGATCCAGAACAGCGTCACGGAATCGATCAACAGCAGGATCGATCCGAACGTGATCAGGGCGATCAGCGACAGGGTGATCACCGGCTTGCCGCCAATCCGATCATCGAGGAATGCGAAGGCCGCAGCCCCCAGGGCCGAGCCGACATTCATGGCGATCGCGAACTGGATGACCTCGGCGAAGCTCATGCCGAATGTGCCGGCGGCGTAGATGCCGCCGAAAGCGAAGAGCGTCGCGATTCCGTCCGCATAAATCATCCGGGCCAGCAGGAATCGGGCGATCAGGCGATAGCGCTTCAACTGCCGGATCGTCTCGACAAGCGTCGCCAGTCCTTGGCGCACCGCAGGGCCCAGGCTCAAGCCGCGCGGCCGGTCCGGCGCCAAGATCAGAAGCGGCAGCGAGAAGACCGCGAACCAGACCGCGACGACCAGGGTCACCGCACGGATATTCTCTGCGTTTTCGGTGGAAACGCCGAACCAGGGCGTCTCGGTCTGTACAAAACCGATGAGACAGACGACGAGCGACGCCAGACCGCCGGCATATCCCAGCCCCCAGCCCCAGCCTGAAACGCGGCCATAGTGGCTGCGCGGCGCCACATCGGCGAGCATCGCGTTATAGAAGACGGTCCCGAACTCGAATCCCCAGGTGCTGAGAATGGTGAAGATCAGCGCCCAATAAATCCATTCTTCGGACGGGGCGGCGAACCACAGCATCGCCGTCGCCACGCAGCAGGCGGCGGTGAAGAATGCGATCCACGGCTTGCGCCGGCCGGCCCCGTCGGCGATGGCGCCCAGAACCGGGGCCAGCACGGCGACGCCCAACCCGGCCAGCGCCATGGCGTTTCCCCAGAGCCCGGTCCCGGTCACCTCATCCGGCGCAATCGCCTTGGTGAAGTAAGTCGCGAAGACGAAGGTGCCGATCACCGTCGGCACAGCCGAGTTGGCCCAATCATAGAGGCACCAGGCCCAGACGGCCTTCTTCTCAAGCTGGGGGTCTGGAGTGGGCGCGGCGGGGTCCAGCGTGTCCGATTGCGTCATGCGGATTTCCGATCTGCTCTCTGGCCGGGCCGAGGTCGACAGGCTATCGTGCCAGCAAGATCGATTAAACCAAAATGGAGCGGGTGCGATGTTGGTCACCACCACCGACGGCGTCGAAGGGCGCCAGGTCAAGCAATATCTCGGGATCTGCAGCGGCGAAGCGATCGTCGGCACCAACATCTTCAAGGACATGTTCGCCGGCATCCGGGATGTCGTGGGCGGCCGCGCCGGGTCCTACGAGAAGACGCTGCATGACGCCAAGGATCTGGCGATCAAGGACATGCAGGAACAGGCCGCCGATTGGGGGGCCAATGCGGTCATCGGCGTCGATCTCGATTACGAGGTGTTGGGCAAGGATAACGGCATGCTGATGGTCACCGCCAACGGCACAGCGGTCATCCTGGAATAGCGCGCGCCGGCGGGTCGGTGCGAAATGAACCCTAACCAAAAAAGAGCGAAAGCGCCGCCGTCTTGTTGATCGATGCTGGATCATCAACGGCTATGCGTGGTTGGCCGAGGCGTCGCCCCGGACTTGATCCGGGGCCCATGGCAACCATGTGCTGGACGCCGGATCAAGTCCACTATTGTCCGCAGGATGAGGATTGCAGGAAGGCCGTAGGGCGTTGACCCGCCGTGGATTTTCGCCATCCGCTTCTGTTTGGACAGAAAAGCAGGCCGTCTCTAACCGTCTCGCCGGATTTGTGATCCGGCGTCCACCGGACGGGACCATGGGCCCCGGCTCTGGGGCCGGGGCGACGCCTTGCCGATACCGGCTTGTCCGGGCGCCAAGCCACCGTCTGTAGGCGAAGCCGGTCGCGTTCGACGCTCCAGTCAAGCCAGCTATGGCCCACAGGCGCCCGCAGGTCAGCGACCGCCGATCTAACTTTCGAGGATCACCTCGAACCCTTCATAGATCAGGCGTTTGCCGTCGAACGGCATCGGGAAAGAGGTCACCTCGCCCGGCGGCGCGTCATCGCCCCAGGTTTCGACGACGCCAAGCGCGCCATGTTCCTTGAAAACCACAGCGGCAATCTTCGCATGCTCTAGGAATGCGTCCTTCTTCGCTGTCGGCGCCGCCGCCACAAATCCATCGATATAGGCTATGCGCCCTCTCCCTGTCGTTCAGGTCAGGGCCATCATATCACGCCCGCGCTTGGATTCAGAGCGGACCCAGTCCGATCAGGACCCTCCAGGGCGCAGCAAGGCGTTGGCGATGATCGGACCATAGCCCTTTTCCTGAACCAGCACCGCCAGACCGTCCGCCTGCATAGCGCCGTCCAAGGCGACCGTTTGTTCCGCAGGGCCGCCGATCCAGTCGCCCAGTTTCCGGAAGCCGCGCACCACATGGCGACTGATAAGCACTTTGCCGGCGTTCTCGCCACGCAGCACTTCCGTCGAATGCCGGTCGTCGAACGCGGCCAGGATGATCTCGTATTCCTTGCCGTCAGGGGCGCCTGCCAAGCGTACGGTCACCGCGCCATCCGGCGCGCGCGACAGCGAGACGGTCGGCGCGGGGCGGGCGTGCTTGGCGTCATAGGCGGCGCGGATTTTCTTTTCGACCGCCATACGGCGCGAACCGACCTCGTCCATCCGTCCATCGATGACCATCTGCGGCGTATAGACATAGCGCGCGTTCAACGCGCCGCGATAGGCGCGCTGCCGCTCGGTGAAGGCGGCCGAAGCGAACGGGTCCTTCCAGCCGATATAGTCCCAATAGTCGACATGAAATTCGAGCGCGAGCACATCGTCCCGATCCGCTAACTCGCCCAGGATCGCCTCGGCAGGCGGACAGGAATAGCAGCCTTGGCTGGTGAATAGCTCTACGACCACCCGCGGCATGCCGCCCGGTTCGGCGGCGGCGGGACCCGCGTGCGATCCGGCGGCCAATAGGGGCAGGAGTACGAATGCGGCGAGCGCCGTGTTGCGCCGGATGAACGACATGAGTGTGTACCCGCGATCTTGACCAATCGACGACAACACTACGCCAGTCTGCAGACATGGAGCGAGTCACATCCGAGTGACCGCAGTGATTGTCAGGACTTTGCAGCGCCGCCCAACATCATCGATGGGCCGCAGACTTCTCCAAGGATCGATTCGGCCGGCCACAGTGAACAGGGCGGCGGGCCTGTCGACCGCGCCGCCCTTTATTTTGACGCTCTGCTTAAGCGGTCAGGCCGCCAACTACGCCGCTTGTGCGATGTTCCGCAACACATACTGCAGGATGCCGCCGTTACGGTAGTACTCGACCTCATCCAGCGTATCGATCCGGCAGAGCGCGGTGATCGTCTCGCTCGAGCCGTCGGCGCGGGTGATCACCATCGTCACGTCCTGGCGCGGCGTGATCCCGTCGGCGATACCGCTGATTGAGTAGGTTTCCGACCCGTCCAGCTTCAGGCTCTGCCGGCTCTGCCCATCCTTGAATTGCAGCGGCAGGACGCCCATCCCGACCAGATTCGAGCGGTGGATGCGCTCGAAGCTTTCTGCGATCACCGCCTTGACGCCCAACAGGCGCGTGCCCTTGGCCGCCCAGTCGCGCGACGAGCCGGTGCCGTACTCCTTGCCGCCGATGACGATCAGCGGCGTGCCTTCCGCCTGATATTTCATCGCCACGTCATAGACAGGCCCTTGCTCACCCGAGGGCATGTGCTTCGAGAAACCGCCTTCGACGCCGGGCACCATTTCGTTCTTGATGCGGATATTGGCGAAGGTCCCGCGCATCATGATCTCATGGTTGCCCCGGCGCGAACCGTAAGAGTTGAAATCCTGCGGCCGGACCTGACGCTCGAGCAGGTAGTTGCCCGCCGGCGTATCCTTCTTGAACGAGCCCGCCGGGGAGATGTGATCGGTGGTAATCGAGTCGGCCAGGATCAGAAGCGGCCGCGCACCCTCGATGTCCGAGAAACCGCCCGGCTCCGGCGCCAGATCCTGGAAGAAGGGCGGATGCTGGACATAGGTCGAGCCGGCGTCCCAATCATAAGTCTCGCCGCCCACTACATCGATCTTGCGCCATTCTTCCGGCCCCTGGAACACGTTGGAATAACGCTCGCGATACATCTCCGGCGAGAGCGAGGATTTCATCAACGCGTCGATCTCGTGATTGCTCGGCCAGATGTCTTTCAAGAAGACGTCATTGCCGTCCGCGTCCTGGCCTAGCGGATCGCTGGTCAGGTTGATCTTGGTGCTGCCGGCCAGCGCATAAGCCACGACCAGCGGCGGTGAGGCGAGATAATTGCCGCGCGTCTGCGGGCTGACCCGGCCCTCGAAATTCCGGTTGCCGGACAGGACGGCGGCGGTCGCCAGATCGCCCTCGTCGATCGCCTTGGCGATCGCGTCCGGCAGAGGCCCCGAATTCCCGATGCAGGTGGTGCAGCCATAACCGACAAGATCGAAGCCCAGCGCGTCGAGATCGTCCTGGACACCGGCCTTGATCAGATAGTCGGTCACGACCTGGGAGCCCGGCGCCAGCGAGGTCTTGACCCACGGCTTGACGCTGAGCCCCTTGGCCCGCGCCTTCTGCGCCACCAGCCCGGCGGCCAGCAGGACCGAGGGGTTCGAGGTGTTGGTGCAGCTGGTGATCGCGGCGATCACCACATCGCCGTCATCCAGCGAATAGTCGGTCCCTTCGATCGGAACCGAGGCGTCGCTGTGCCCGCGTTCGGCGAAGACGGTCGCGATCGACTCGGGCATGGCGCTGAGCGGCACCCGGTCCTGCGGCCGTTTCGGACCGGCCAGCGAGGGCTCGACGGCCGAGATGTCGAGCTCCAGCGTGTCGGTGAAGACCGGCTCGACCGAGCCCGGCTCACGCCACATGCCCTGTGCTTTCGCATAAGCCTCGACCAGCTTCACCCGCGACTCGTCGCGGCCGGTGAAGCGCAGATAGTTGAGCGTCTCCGCATCGACCGGGAAGATGCCGCAGGTCGCGCCATATTCCGGCGCCATATTGGCGATGGTCGCGCGGTCGGCCAGGGTCAGACTGTCGAGCCCGTCGCCGAAGAACTCGACGAACTTGCCGACCACGCCCTTGGCGCGCAGCATCTGGGTGACGGTCAGGACCAGATCGGTCGCGGTCAGGCCTTCGCTCATCGCGCCGGTCAGTTTGAAGCCGACCACTTCCGGCACCAACATCGAGATCGGCTGGCCCAGCATCGCGGCCTCGGCCTCGATCCCGCCGACGCCCCAGCCCAAGACGCCCAACCCGTTCACCATGGTCGTATGGCTGTCGGTGCCGACCAAAGTGTCCGGATAGGCGACCGACTTGCCCGGATTGGCGCGGTCTTCCGAGACCCAGACGGTCTGGGCGAGATATTCGACATTGACCTGGTGGCAGATGCCGGTGCCCGGCGGCACGACGCGGAAATTGTCGAACGCGTCCTGACCCCAGCGCAGGAAGCTATACCGCTCGCCATTGCGCTCGAATTCCAGATCCATGTTCTTCTTGAAGGAATCCTTGCCGCCGAAATGATCGACCATGACCGAGTGATCGATCACCAGATCGACCGGCGAGAGCGGGTTGATCTTCTGCGGATCGCCGCCCATCGAGACCATCGCCGCGCGCATCGCCGCCAGATCGGCGACGGCGGGGACGCCGGTGAAATCCTGCATCAACACGCGGGCCGGGCGATAGGCGATCTCGCGGGTCGATTTGCGCTCCTTGAGCCACTCGGCCAGCGCCTTCACATCCTCGGTCGAGACCGTGCGCTCATCCTGAAAGCGCAGCAGATTCTCCAGCAGGACTTTCATCGAAAAAGGCAGGGTCGAGACATCGCCGATCACCTCCTGCGCCGCCTCAATCGAGAAATAGTCAAACGCGTCGCCGTCCACTGTCAGGGTGCGGCGGGTGTTCAAGGCGTCCTGCCCGGTCATGGTCATCGAGACACACTCCTTCGCTCATCGTGATTGCTCACGGCGTTCAAGCGCCCGGGGAGGAAGCGGTAAGAGACGCAGCGGCCGACGCCGCCCCAAACCACTCTGGCCCCCCGGACGGCCCCCAACGCCGCCACGCGCTGTGTTTAGGCGGAAACTAGGCCTCTGTCACGCCCCACCAAGAGGCGATAAGCGCGGGATATCAGCGCAGCGGCGGGGTTCGTGCGAGACGAGAAAAGGCGCGGCGGGTCGCAAGCGTGACTCGCCGCGGAATCGCCGCCATGTTTGCGCGTATGGAAGGGTTTCCGGAAAATCTGAAAGCGTTTTGGGATGCTCTTGCGACGCATGCGGGGCCGATTGGCGCACTGGCGGCGTTGGTCGCCATCGTCGCGACGGTTGTCGGAGGCATGGCATGGCTTTTGGGGAAGCTTCTCCTCCGAAAAACCCCGCCAACTACGCAAAACGTATCGCCGGAAATGCTCGACCGCGTTGAGGAGCTTGGCGCCACCAAGAACGCGCTGACCGAGGAACAGAGAAAGTCAGACGGAAAGGACAAGGTTATCGCCGCGCTCGAGGTGCAAAACGCCGCACTGCTCGCCGATAGGGAACAGCGCAAACAGGTCGAAGAAGCGGTCGATGCGCTACAATCCGACGCGACACGCGAGTCGGAAGGCGCAGAGAACGTGGAGGAGGCGCTAGCTTTGCTGGAACAAGGCGACACAGCGGAAGCCGAAACCCTGTTCGCACGCATCGAAGCACGGGAAACCGCGCAAGGCGCCGCGCACAACGTCCAAGCCGCTGAGGCCGCGAAACATATCGGCGCGCTCGCCTTTCTGCACGACACCGACAAGGCGCTCAACGCCTACGACCGCGCCACGACCCTCAACCCAGACGACGCCGAGGCCTGGAACCAACTGGGTCACCTGCATTTCCGCAAAGGCAATCTCGATCCGGCGGAACACGCGTATCTCCGGGTCGAGGCTTTGGGAAACAAGCTCGACGACAAGACGCTTCTCGCCATCGCAGCAGGAAATCTAGGGATCATCGCTCAAACGCGCGGTGATCTCGACGAAGCCGAGCGGTTCCATCGAAAATCCCTCGCCCTCAATGAGGCCGTTGGCCGCGTAAAGGGCATGGCGAATGCGTACGGCAATCTTGGCATCATTGCCCAAGTTCGGGGTGATCTTGAGGACGCCAATGAACTCCATCGCAAAGCCCTCTCAATCGAAAAAGTACTAAGCGACAAAGAAGGCATGGCGAGCGAATACAGCAATCTCGGGCTCATCGCCCAAACACGCGGTGATCTAAACGTCGCCGAGGCCTACCATCGCAGGTCCCTAGCCATCGAAGAGGCACTAGGCAGCACGGAAGGCATAGCCAGCCAATGCGGCAATCTAGGACTCATTGCTCAAATACGAGGCGATCTCGACGCTGCCGAAGAACTTTTTTGCAAGTCCCTCGCTCTCAACAAAGAGCTGGGCCGCAAAGAAGGCATAGCGAACGCGTGCGGCAATCTTGGACTCATTGCCCTAGAGCGTGGCCACCTCGACAATGCCGAAGATCTAATCCGTAAAGCCCTTGCCATCGATGAGGTGTTGGGAATCCGAGAAGGCACGGCGAAATGCTACAGTAATCTCGGATTCATCGCTCAGACGCGTGGCGATCTCGTGAACGCCGAAGAGTACCATCGGCAAGCACTAGCGATTGGGAGAGCGCTAGGCAGCAAAGAAAGTGCTGCAATCTCCATTGGCAATCTTGGTATCATTGCTCGAAAGCGGGGCAATCTCGACGCCGCCGAGGAGTTCTTTCGTGAATCGCTCGCCTTCAGCGAGGAGCTGAACCACAAGGAAGGCATGGAAAAATCCTATGGAAATCTTGGTACCGTCGCTGAAACACGCGGGAATCTCGAGGTCGCGCGGGAACATTGGGAGCGGGCCTATGCGCTGTTTGCGGAAATTGGCGCGTCGCCAGAAGCGGCACAGACGGCGGCTATGTTGAAAGGATTGGCTGAAGAGGACGGTCGCTGATCAAAGCCTCCTTTGCCGTCACGCCGGCCCGCGAGCCGGCGTCCATCGGGCGGCCCCATGGGCCCCGGATCAAGTCCGGGGCGACACGTTAGCGAAGGGTGCTACGCTTGGGTCGCGTCATCGCCTTTCCGCATGCGGGCTAAGAACGCGTCCCTATCAAAAGGGCGCGGCGGGCCGCTGGCGAGGCCTTCATCGACCAGCGACTGCAGTTCGGTGATAGCGGTCTGGCGGTCTTGATCGCGGCGGATCAGGTCGCGGATATAGTCGCTGACATTGCTGTAGCGACCGCCTTTGGTCTGGCCCTCGACCCAGTCTTTCATCGGATCGGGCAGCGATACGTTCATCGTCGCCATGGGCGCCTCCTTGCACAGGGACAATGACGGATATTGCCAAAGACTGTCAAACAGTCGCCGCGCCGCCCTTACTGTCACGCCGGCCTCCGAGCCGGCGTCCATCGGGTGGCGCCATGGGCCCCGGATCAGGTCCGGGGCGACGGTTTTGTCGGTGGCCGCCTACGTCACCGCGCTGCGCTGTTTGAAGGCTTCGGTGTCCCAAGCGCAGGTCTCGAGGATGATCCGCAGCCGTTCGACCGCGTCCCAGATATCGGCGTAACCGATATAGAGCGGGGTGAAGCCGAAGCGCATCAGGTTGGGGGCGCGGAAATCGCCGATCACGTCCTGGGCGATCAGGGCCTGCATGATCGGATAGCCGTTGTCGGACCCAAAGGAGACCTGGCTGCCGCGTTGCGCGGCGTCGCGCGGGCTGGCGAGGGTCAGGCCGTGGCCGGCGCAGCGGCTCTCGACCAATTGGATGAACAGGTCGCTCAGCGCTTTCGACTTCTCCCGCACCAAGCCCATATCGACCGTGTCGAAGACCGACAGCGCCTGATCGAAGGCGGCGAAGCTGAGCACCGGCGGCGTGCCCACCAAATGCCGCGCGATCCCCGGCGCCGGCCGGTAGTCGCCGTCAAACGCGAAGGGCGCTTCATGCCCGAGCCAACCGCTCAAGGCTGGATTTATGGCGTCCTGCAGCCGCTCGGCCACATAGAGAAAAGCGGCCGCGCCCGGCCCGCCATTGAGATATTTATAGCCGCAGCCGACCGCGAAATCCGCATCGCTTCCGTTCAGATCGACCGGGAAGGCGCCGGCGCTATGCGCCAAATCCCAGAGCACGAGCGCGCCCGTCTGATGCGCCGCTTGGGTGGTCGCCGCCATGTCAAGCATCCGGCCAGTCCGGTAATCGACCTGGGTCAGCATCACGACCGCGACATCCTGGTCGAGCGCGCCAGACAGATCGGCGCCGTCCTCGACCAACCGCAGCTCATACGTCCCGCCTAGGAGGTCGATAAGGCCCTGCGCCATATAGAGGTCGGTCGGGAAATTGCCTTTCTCCGACAGGATCACGCGTCGGCTCGGCCGTAATTTCAGGGCGGCGGTCAGAAGCTTGAAGATATTGATCGAGGTGGAATCGGCGGCGATCACTTCCCCAGGCGCGGCCCCGATCAGACGCGCAAGTTTCGCGCCGATCCGGGGCGCCAGACCCATCCAGTCATTCTTATTCCAACTGGTGATCAGGTCGCAGCCCCATTCGCGGCAGACCACATCCGCCACCCGCTCCGCCACGCCATGCGGCAAGACGCCCAGCGAGTTGCCGTCTAGATAAATCAGCCCCTCGCGCAATTCGAAGAACGAGCGATACGCCCGCAAGGGGTCAGCTAGGTCGCGCGCCTCCAAATCGGCGCGGGTCAGGTCCGTCATGATATCCTCGGGTTCCAGGCGATGCGGTCGGCTAGAAGACAAAGCCTCAAGCGACCAGGGTGCGCAACTCCCGCCCGACCACCGCCAGCATGGCGAGATCGAGCTGCGGCAATTGCTGCAACTCGCCGAGCAGCAGATCGACCCGCTCGACCGCCTCCGCCCGCCGCGCGGTCCAGGCCTCGACGGCGCCGGCCTGCGCGCCGCCCGCCGCCAGGACTCGGCTTGTGATCTCCGATTGCAGGCTCCATAGATCGTCGATCATCGCCGCCAGCGCCATCCGATGCCATTGCGTGTCCGCCGGGATCTTGTTGGCCGAGGAGCGCAGCCAGTCGAGCCCAAAGCGCCCGCCTAGCGAGGAATAGACGATGCCGACATCCTTGACCGGCTGCGACGTCGCGTTGGCCAGCCGCACCACATCGCAGGCCGAGGACAGCACCTTCAGCTCGCCGACCGCCCGGGCCAGATCGTCGGGCACGCCCTCGGCGCGGAACCGTTGGCTGCGTTTGGCGAGCGCCGCATGCGCGTGATCGCCCAGCACTTCACCCAACGCCGGGGCGAGAATATCGACGCCGCATTTATAGGTCTCCACATTGCCGGCGATATCCAGCGGATGTTCGCCATTGCGCAGGAACCATTCGGTCATCCGTTCGATCGTGCGGCTGGTCTCATGCAGCATCGCGGTCTGGGCCGCGCTGTCCGCCTGGCTGTCCAACCCCTCGATCCGGGCCCACAGGGCGCGCAGATCGAAAACCTCGCGGACGATCGTATAGGCCCGCGCGATATCGGGCGCGGACAGGCCGGTCCTGATCTTCAACTCATTGACGAAGCTGGGACCGGTCCGGTTGATCATCGAGTTGGTGACCGAGGTCGCGATGATCTCGCGCCGAAGCCGATGATTGGCGACGCTGTCGGGGAACCTCTTGATCAAGACCGGCGGGAAATAGCGCTCCAGATCGATCGACAGTTGCGGGTCGTCCGGCAAGTCGCTGTCCAGCAGTTCCTGGTAGCTGATGTTCTTGGCGTAGGCCAGCAACACGGACAGCTCCGGCCTGGTCAGACCTTTACGCGCCTGAAGTCGGTCGGCGATTTCCTCGTCGTCCGGCAGGAATTCCAGCGCGCGATCCAAGGCGCCGCCGCGCTCCATCGCCCGCATCAGCCTTTGGTGGCGGTCGAGCACGCCGGACGCCCGGCTCTCGGTCACCGAGATCGATTGAGTCTGCTGGTAATTGTCGCGCAGGACATGCTCGGCGACCGCATCGGTCATCTGCTCGAGCAACTTGTTGCGCTGCTTTTCCGTCATATCGCCGCGGGCGACGACATCGCCAAGCAGGATCTTGATATTCACCTCATGATCCGAGCAATCGACCCCGGCGGAATTGTCGATCGCGTCCGTGTTGCAGCGCCCGCCGCGAGAAGCGAACTCGATCCGGCCGCGCTGGGTGATGCCCAGATTGGCGCCCTCGCCCAAAACCTTGCAGCCCAGCTCATCGCCATTGACGCGCACCGCATCATTGGCGCGATCCCCCGCCTCGGCGTGGCTCTCGTCGCTGTGTTTCACATAAGTGCCGATGCCGCCGAACCAGAGCAAATCGACCTGCGCCTTCAACAGCGCGTTGATCAGCACCGTGGGCGCCACCGCGTCCTCGGTCAGGCCTGTGATCTTCTGGATCTCCGGCGACAGGGGCAGCGACTTCTGTTTGCGCTCGAAAATCGCGCCGCCCTTGGATAGCAGGGATTGATCATAGTCGCCCCAACCCTTGACCGCATCGAACAGCCGCTTGCGTTCGGCGAAACTCTTGGCTGCGTCAGGATTTGGATCAACGAAGATATGCAGATGATTGAAGGCCGCAACCAGCCTTATATGCTCGCTTAGCAGCATGCCGTTGCCGAAGACGTCGCCGCCCATATCGCCGACGCCGACCACAGTAAAATCCTCTGACTGGGTATTGACACCCATCTCCCGGAAGTGGCGCTTCACCGATTCCCAGGCGCCGCGGGCAGTAATTCCCATTTTCTTGTGATCGTATCCGGCCGACCCGCCGGAAGCGAAGGCGTCGCCCAACCAATGACAACGCTGAACCGACACCGCGTTGGCGTAGTCGGAGAATGTCGCCGTGCCCTTATCCGCCGCGACCACAAGATAGGGGTCGGCCGCATCCTTGGCGACCACCCGCTTAGGCGCGATGATCTCGTCGCCTGACAGGTTGTCGGTGATGTCCAACATGCTGCCGATGAAGGTCTTGTAGCAGGCGACGCCCTCTTCCATGAAGGCGGCGCGGTCGCTCATCGGCGGCGGGCGTTTGAGCACAAAACCGCCCTTCGACCCGACCGGCACGATCACGGCGTTCTTGACCTGCTGCGCCTTGACCAAGCCCAGCACCTCGGTCCGGAAATCCTCGCGCCGGTCCGACCAGCGCAAGCCGCCGCGCGCGACCATGCCGAAACGCAGATGCACGGCTTCGAAGCGCGGCGCATAGACGAAAATCTCGCGCAAGGGCGCCGGTTGCGGCAGCTCGTCGATATTGCGGGCGTCGAATTTCAGCGACAGAGCCGGCTTCGCGCAACCGTCCGCGTCGAGCTGGTAGAAATTGGTCCGCAACGTCGATTGAACGATATTCAGGAAGCGCCGGATGATCCGGTCTTCGTCCAGATTATCGACCGCGTCCAAGGCGGCCTCGATCTCGGCGGTGATCTCGCCCTCCCGGCCGTCCCGGTCGCCTTCGAAATCCGGGTCGAACCGGGTGCGGAACAGGGCGGCGAGCGATCGGGTCAGACCAGCGTTCTTGGAAAGGGTCTGCTCCATATAGTCCTGGCTGAAAGGGATCGAGGCCTGGCGCAGATATTTCGAATAGGCGCGCAGCACCACGACATCCTGCCAGGACAGACCGCCGAACAGCACCAGTTGGTTGAACCCGTCATTTTCGATCTCGCCAGTCCAAGTCCGCGCGAAGCTCTCGTGAAACGGTTCGCGCACGACGGTCGGATCCACGCCGCGCCCGTCCAGGGTCTCTAGGCCGAAATCATGGATATAGACGGACCCCGCGGACCCGGTCCCGCCGTCTGCCTCGTCGGACGGTGTGACTTGGAAGGGTTGCTCCTCCATGACCTTCACGCCCATATTCTCCATCATCGGCATGACGGTGGAGAGCACCACAGGCCCGCCGACATGATACAGTTTGAAGCGCAGTTGATGCGGCTCCGCTTCGATCGGGTGATAGAGGTTGACCCGGATCTGGCCGTCTTTTCGCGCCGCCTCGATCTGGTTGATGTCGAACAGCGCGGTCTGCACGTTGAACCGGTCGCAATAGGAGACAGGAAACGCGCCCTTATAGCGGCGGAACAGGTCGAGGCCGCGTTCCTCGCCCAAACTCTCGACCAAGGCTTGGCGCAGCTTGTCGGCCCAAGTCCGGCCGGCGTCGCGCAAACGCGCCTCGATCTGGCGCTGGTCATAAGCGGGCACCGCGCCAGGCGTCGTCTTCACGATGAACAGGACGCGGCTCAGGACCTCGTCGGTCATAAAGGTATAGTAGGCGGCGATCGCCCCGGCGAAGCTCTTGGCCAGGATCTCGCCCAGCCTTTCGCGCAGGCTGGAGGAGAAACGGTCGCGCGGCACATATACGATCGCCGAAATATAGCGTTGGAACATGTCCGGGCGCAGGAAGACCGAGATACGGGCGCGCTCCTGAAGATTGTGGATGCCCGCGGCGATTTCCGACAGCAGCGCCTCGTCGATCTGGAACAGCTCGTCGCGCGGATAGGTCTCGAGAATGTGGGTCAGCGCTTTGCCGCTATGGCTGTGAGGCCGGTGGCCGGAGCGGGTCATCACGGCGTCCACCTTGCGCCGCAGGAAGGGAATTTCGCGCGGACTCTGGTTATAGGCGCTGCTAGTCAAGAGGCCGACGAAGAGATGCTCGCCAATCGGCTTGCCCTTGGCGTTGAATTTTCGGACGGCGATCGTGTCCATATGGACGCGGCGATGCACGGTCGAGCGGTTGTTGGCCTTGGTCACCCGGATCAATTCGGGCTGCAGCATCGCCTCCTGAACCGCCGGCGGTGATTTGCCGAGATCGCGCAGCCCTTCGAAGACAGCGCGCGCCGGGTCGCGCAAGACGCCGAGCCCAGCGCCTTCAATCATTTGCATCTTCGCCGTGGCGCCCGATCCCTTATAGGCGGCTTCGCGATACCCCATGAAGGTGAAATGGTCGTCATGCAGCCACTGGACGAAAGCGGCCATTTCGGCGACCGCCTTTTTGTCCATATGCACCGGCGGCGAGACTTTCAGGTCCTTGGCGATCGCCTGGGCGTGCGCCCGCATCGGCCGCCAATCCTCGACGCAGGCGCGCACATCCTGCAAGACGTGACGTAGGCCGGCCTCAATTTCGGCGAGAGCCTCGGCGGAGGTCTCCTCGTCGATTTCGACATGCATGAAACTTTCGTTCGGTAGGTCCTTCGGTC
This sequence comes from Alphaproteobacteria bacterium, assembly GCA_030065235.1. Classification (GTDB taxonomy): domain Bacteria; phylum Pseudomonadota; class Alphaproteobacteria; order UBA8366; family Aestuariispiraceae; genus JASJDC01. The sequence continues at coordinate 778,923 of JASJDC010000002.1, read as the reverse complement.
GTTTCGCCGCCAACGGGAAATCGACGGCGGCGCCGGCCGCGTCCCGTTCGACGCCGAAGACCGGATGGATGACGAGATGCACGGTGGTGTCCTGGCGCGCCAACTCCATGGTGACGCTGTCGACCAGGAAAGGCATGTCGTCATTGACGATCTCGATGACCGTGTGGGTGGAGTGCCAGCCATGCTCTTCGAAGCGCGGATTGTAGACCCGAATCTTGGCTTCGCCGGGCGCGCGTTTCCGCCCGTAGTTCCACATCGAGATCGCGGCGCCGTAAAGATCTTCGATCTCCAGCTCCGCCATGTCGTGGACCGGGGCGTAACGGTAGAAATGATCGACGAAATTCCGCGCGCAGACCGCCTTGTCGCCGCTCTGCCGCTTTTCGATGAGACCGTGAATCTTCTCAAGCAGGTCCTGCTTAAGCGCTTCCGATCGTGGCGCCATCTCTCTTCCCCAAAGATTGCCGAGACCGTCGCGACCTGTCGCACGCAGCGCCGTCGGGCCTTCGTCCAGGTCCCCATCCCGCATCCGTCGCCTCCGGCGGGGCCTTTCGACCGGGGCGGCGGTTTAGTCTTTCTTTATGCAGGGACATTAGTGTCTTTCCGTGAAAAGACAAAGGGTTAGCCTGAGCGATTTTAAGAGGTAACGGCGCGGTCCCGCCTCGTCCATAAAGGCGGATTGTCACTCTTTAGGCTAGACGGATTCGCCCAAAGCAGTCGGGTCCATCCCAAAGGCGGCGCGGCTAGGCCGAATAGGCGGTGCGGATCTCGCGCGCCAGGGCGTCCTTGACCTCGGCCGGCGCGAAACTGGCGGCCAGAGCGGCCAGATTGGCGTCGCGAAACGCCTCTCGGCCCCAACCGAAAGTGCGTTCGAGCGCCAGATACTCCGCCGAGAGCGTCGTATTGGTCACGGTGCGCCCATCGGTGTTGATCCCGATCGACAGTCCGGCGTCGCGCAGCGCCTGCACCGAATGGTCCGCGAAATCAGCGAAGACGGCGGTTTGGATATTTGAGGTCGGACAGACCTCCAGATGCACGCCGCGCTCGCCAAGCATATCGACCACCGCCGGGTCCTCGATGCTGCGCACGCCGTGACCGATTCGGCTGACGCCAAGCTTCTCCAACGTCTCATGAACGCTGTCCGCGCCTTTGGCCTCGCCAGCATGGGCGATCACGTCCAAGCCTTCGGCCCGCAGTTTGGCGTAACCGGCTATATGCGCGTCCAGCGGGTGGCTGTTCTCGTCAGCGGCCAGATCCATTGCGACCACGCCCTGATCGGCGTAGCGCAAGGCCAGGTCGGCGGTCAGAAGCGTCTCCGCCTCGGTATAGTGCCGCAAGGTGCAGAGGATCATGCGGCAGGTGATCCCGTCCCGCTCGGCGGCCTTATGCATCGCCTCCAGCGCGGTTTCGACCACCAGTTCCGGGGCCAAGCCTTCGCGCGTGTGCAGCAAGGGGGCGAAACGCAGCTCCGCATAACGCACATTGTCGGCGGCCAACTGATCGACCATATCGTCGACCGCCAGCGCCACCGCTTGTTTCGTCTGCATCAGGGCGATCGCCGGATCGACGCAGACCAGAAACTCAACCAGGTCCTCACAGCGTGTCGGCCCGATGAACGTATTGCGCCAATCAGCTAGCCTTGTGCCGGGCGACAGATCACGCACCGCGCGATAACTCAGGGAACAATCGATATGGACATGCAGTTCGACCTTGGGGAAGTTCCGCCAGGTTTCCTGCGCCTCAAACATCGGCATGGCGCTGCTCTCTTTTTCTTCTTCTTATGATGTGGCGCGTGTTCTAGACCCGCGCCAGTCCAGCGCAAAGAGAAATCTGCTCATTGTCCCGAGTCCCTGACAAACGCTCAAAAATGCTCGGGCCGCAGGACCTCGACATCGGACAGCGAGACGATCCCCATCTGGCGCTCCACCACGCCGCGCACCGCGCGCAGGATTTCCGGCACGCGCTCTTCATCAAGCACGATCAGGACCTGAACCATCCGGCCGGCGTCGGACGACAGCGCGTCGCGCCGCCACGACCCGCTCCTGCCGCGCCCGGCCAGGGCGGGCAGCACCGTGTAGCCAGGCGCATCCAAGTCATCCAACAGGGTCAGCAGACGGTTGAGGAACGGCGCCTCGATGATGATCGAGAGACGCTTTTTCGGGAATGTCGGCAGCTTTTCCATGGCGTTTCCTTGCTTCCCGTCCCTGTTATGTCAGCCAATCGGCATAGGTGATATACAAAGGAATCCCGATCGTCAGATTGAAGGGGAAGGTGATCGCCAGCGACAGGGTCAGATAGAGCGACGGCCGCGCCTCCGGAAGCGCCAGACGCATCGCCGCCGGCACCGCGATATAGGAGGCGCTGGCGGCCAGCACCGTCAGCAGCGCGACCCCGCCCGTATCCATGCCGATCAAGGCCCCCGCCGCGCCGCCCAGCAACCCGCCGACAGGCGGCATATAGAGCCCGAATCCGAGCAAGGCGGGCGTCAGGTTCTTGCGCGCCTGGCGCAGTTCGCCGCCCGCCACCAGGCCCATATCCAGCAGGAACAGGCATAGCACGCCGGTAAACGGCGCGACGATGAAGGGCGCGATGTCGTTATAGCCCTGCTCTCCGGTGATCAGCCCGACGATGAAGGCGCCGACCAGCAGCAGGACCGAGCCGTTCAGCGCCGCCTCGCGCCATGGGGTCTCACCCTGGACCGGGCCCCCCGCCTTCGACCGGGCGAGGAAGAGCGCCGTGGCGATCGCCGGCACTTCCATCGCCGCCGCCGCCGCCACCATGATGCCCGGATAGGACAGGCCCGCCGCCTCGATCGCCGAGGTCGCCGCGATGAAGGTGACGATCGAGATCGAGCCGTAATGGGCTGAAATCGCCGCCATATCGACCTGCGGCAAGGCGGTGGTCAGCTTCAGGAAACCGAAGGCGATGAACGGGATCAGGAAACTCAGCACGACCGCGGCGGCGATCACCGCGACCAGATCGAACCCCAAACCATGCGCGCCGGCCGCGACCCCACCCTTGAAGCCGATCGACAGCATCAAATAGAGCGACAGGCCCTTGGCGATGGCTTCCGGGATCGACAGGTCCGAGCGCATCAGCGCCGCTGCGACGCCCAACGCGAAAAAGAGCACCGGCGGAGAAATCAGATTCTGCGCCGCAAGCTGCCAGTCCATACTTTGCAGGTCCCCTTATTGACCCGGCCCCCGACGAGACCGGAGCGCTGTGTAGGCGGCGCGACGGATCAATGCAATGGCGCAGGTCCGAGGGTGCAGAGGCGGGCCGGGCGCCGGCTCAGCTTGGGAAGGTCGGGTTGACGACGCCGGACTGGGCCAGGGCGACAGCGTGATAGATACCGAAAATCGGCAGCCCGAGCGCGGATTGCGCCGCCGCCGCATAGGGCTGCAGGTTCGTGCATTCCAACACCAAGGCGGCGGTGTCGGGCTCGTCCTCGACGAGCCGGCGGCACACGTTCGTGAAATCCGCAGCGATCTTTTCGGCGTCGAAGGCGTTTTCCGAGCCGGCCGCCGTATCGAGTATCGCCTTGGTGAAGGCGGGGCTGTCTTCCATGCCGCGGACATAGACCCTATGCGATGAGGCGACGCCGGCCGCCTCGAGATGCCAGCGCGACAGATGTTCGGCTTGGGCCGTGATCACGCCGACCGGTCGGCCGCCAACCATCTGTGAGACGAGCGGGATCAGGGTCAGGCTGGACAGGACGACCGGGATGTCGACCGACGCCGCCAGCGCATCCTGAAACGGCGAGAGGAAGCCGCAGCTTGATGTGATGGCGCCGACCCCTTCGCGCTCTAATTCCTGCGCGGCGTCGATGAAAGCCGGCAGGAACGGGCGGGCGCGGGCGACATCGCCGACAATGACGTCCTGCGTCGCCCCCGCAACCGTCTTCAGCCGCACCGGAAATCCGAACGTCCGCGCGCTGGCGATGTCGCCGGGCACGCGCGGAAATCGGGTGTCCAACACAAGCACGCCGACGGCGTCCCGCCCTGCTTTGGCCATGGCGCGACGCTCTATTTGCTCAGGACTTCAGGCAGCCAGGTCGCGATTTCCGGAACCATGACCAGGAAGACGATGAAGACGCACATCACCAGGAACATCGGGAAGGACGCGCGGGAGATGAAGCCCATATCCCGGCCGGTCATGCCCTGAAGCACGAACAGATTGAACCCGATCGGCGGCGTGATCTGGGCCATCTCGACGACGATCATCACATAGACGCCGAACCACAGCATGTCGAACCCAGCGGCGCGCACCATCGGCTCGATCACCGCCATGGTCAGCACGATCGAGGACAGCCCGTCCAAGAAACAGCCAAGGATAATGTAAAAGATGGTCAGAATGGCGATCAGGGCGAGCGGCGACAGGTTCCAAGCCTCGATACCCTCGGCCAACGCTTTGGGGATCCCGGTGAAGCCCATGGCGAGCGAGAGGAATCCGGCCCCCATCAGGATCAGCATGATCATGGCGGTGGTCCGCACCGCGCCGATCACGCTCTCGGTGACGCTTTGCCAGGTCAGGCTGCGTTGCAAGGCGGACAGGATGAAGGCGCCGAGGACGCCCAGCGCCGCCGCCTCCGTCGCCGTGGCCACGCCGGTATAGATCGACCCGATCACAGAGCCGATCAGCAGCAGGACCGGCAACAGATCCAACAAGCGCCCAAAAATACCGGAGACATTGACGTCGATCTGCGGCTTGAAGGTGCCGCGCTTCACCAGCGACCACAGGATCACATAGATCATGAAGAAGAGCGCCAACCCCAGACCCGGCAGCATCGCCGCCATGAAGAGCTTCGAGATGCTCTCATTCACGGTCACGCCATAGATGATCATCGAAATCGACGGCGGGATCAGAAGGCCCAGCGTGCCGGCCCCGGACAGGGTGCCGATGATCATATGCTCCGGATACTCGCGGCGCCGCAGTTCCGGGATCGACATCTTGCCGACGGTCGCCACCGTCGCCGCCGAGGAACCGGAGATCGCCGCGAAGACGGCGGAGGCGCCGATATTCACATGCAGCAACCCGCCGGGCAGGCGCTGAAGAAACGGCGCCAGCCCGCGAAACAGCGTCTCGCTAAGCTTTGTCCGGAACAGGATTTCGCCCATCCAGATGAAGAGCGGCAGGGCGGTCAGGGTCCAGGAAGACTGTTCGCCCCAGACCGTGACCGCCATGGACAGGCCGATCGGCGTCGAGGTGAACAGGAACATGCCGACTATGGCGGTGGCCAACAAAGCCGCGCCGACCCAGACGCCCATGCCGAGCAGGACGAACAGCGTCGCCACGAAGACGATGATGGAGAGAGTTTCGCTCATCCGACCGTCACCCGTCCGACTGATCCAGATCAGGCTTGATCGCGTCGTAGTCGAATAGGGCCTGCAGGAAGGTGTGGATCACCGAAACAGCCAGCAGGGCGGCCCCGATCGCCACCGGCGTCTGCGGAATCCACAAGAGGATCGCGTCGGCGCCCTCGCTCCGCTCGCCCCATTGGTAACTTTCGATCGCCAGGAACGCCATGTAGTAGGCGAGGAAGAGGCTGATCAGCGTCGCAAAACCGAGGCAGAATATCTCGATCCCCCGCCGCTTTGACCCGCCCGCGCGCTGAATGAACAGCGCAACCCGAATATGGCCGTTCGACCGGAACGTATAGGCGAGGGCGAGAAAGGTGCTGGTCGCCATGACGTAGCCGGCCATGTCACTGGCGCCGCCAGCGTAAAGCCCGATCAGCCGCGCCAGGATGCTGTACAGGATCAGCAAGGCGAGCAGCACCAAGAGGGCGCCGGCCATGAAGGCCGCGATATTATAGACCCGGTCGAGTGCGTCGGATATCGCCCGCACAGAGATCCCCTTGCGCGGCGCGTTGGGCGGCCCTTCCCCAAGAGCCGCCCGCGCCGCATGTTCCGCCCGAGACTATTGGGCGTAGGCTTCCAGAACGGCCTTGCCGGCGTCGCCGGCCCGCTCAAGCCACGCGTCGCGCAGCTCGGCGCCGACGGTTTCAAAAGCCGCCGTCATGTCCGCGTTCAGCGTTCCGACATTCATGCCGTTCTCTTTGAACTGCTCGACGTACCAGCTGTCGAGTTCTTCGGCCTTGGCCCAGCAGTTCTGCTCAGCCGTGGCGGCGGCTTCGGTGATCACGGCGCGCGTGGCGTCGTCCAGGCCAGACCAGGCCCCCTGGTTGACGATGACCATGTTGCGCGGCAGCCAGGCCTTCACGTCATAGTAATAGTCGACATGTTCCCAGAGCTTGCGGTCGAAACCGGTCGAGCCCGACGAGATCATCGACTGCGCAACGCCGGTGGCGAAAGCCTGCGAGAGCTCCGCGGCCTCGATCTTCGTCGGCAGCATGCCCAGCCCTTCGGCCATTTTCGACGTCGTGGCGTTGTAGGCGCGGAATTTCAGACCTTCGATCGCCTCCAGACTGTCCGCCGCGCGCACCGAATAGAAGCCTTGGGGCGGCCAGGGGCAGGAATACAGGAAATGCACGCCCGCCTCATCCAGGGTTGAGACCAGGGTCGGCTTCGACGCGTCATAGAGCTTCTTCGCGTCGGCGAAGCTGGTCGCCAGGAAAGGCACGGAATCCAGCTCATAGAGCGCGTTTTCATTGCCGAGCGCGGAAATCAGACGCTCGCCGATCGGGGCCAGCCCGCGGCGCACCGCGCCGAAAATCTCCGACCCGCCGAACAGCGAGCCGCTGGGATGCGTGACGATCTCCAAATCCGATTTGGCCGTAACCTCGGCGGCGAATTCGGCGGCGATCTCCGAATGATAGTTGGTCGCCGAATAGGCCAGCGCCATGTCCCATTTCTGGGCCAGGGCCGGCGCACCGGACAGCGCAAAGGCGGCGCCGGCGATCAGCAGTGACTTCAAACGCATTACTATCTCCTCTGTTCAGGTCGTCTTGTTGATTCTTGGAATTCAACCGGTCGAATCAGCCCTTCCCCCGAAAAGCTCACTGTGTCTCATAAGCCATTAGGACAGATATCTCTCCGGGAGAAAAGGGCCAGGATCGAACGGGGACGGGGCCCCCTCCATCAGGTCCGCCAAGAGGCGCGCGGTGCCAGGGCCGGTGCTGAATCCGATATGCTGATGGCCGAAGGCGAGCCAAAGACCCGGTCGGCGCGGCGCGGGTCCGATCATAGGCCGGCTGTCGGGTAGGGTCGGGCGGCGGCCGAGCCACGGCGTCTCGGAAAGCGGCGCGCCCAGTGGGAAGGCCTGTTTCGCCGCCCGGATCGCTGCATTCAGTTGCTCGGACCGCGCCGGCGCGTCGCGGCGGCTCAGTTCGACGCCCGAGGTCAGGCGCAGCCCGTGCGCCATCGGCGCCAGGACATAGCCGCCGGCGATGTCATAGGCGGGACGGCGCAGCCGGTTGTTGCCCGCGACCGAAAACTCCTGGTGATAGCCGCGCTCATAGATCATCGGGATCTCGAGCCCAAGCGGCGCCAGGAAGTCTTTGGACCAAGGCCCCAAGGCTACAACGAGACGATCGACCTCGTTTCGGGTCCCATCCGCGTCGATCAGGGACCAAACGTCGCCATGCGGCCCGACCCGGACGATCTCCGCCTGCCGGATGACGCCGCCGCGGTCGGCGAACAGGCGGGCGTAGTCCTTGACCAGACCGCCCGGATCGCTGACCGACCAGGCGTCCTTGATCCAGAGCGCCTTGGCGAAAATCGGGGCCAGCGACGGCTCATGCTCGCGCAAAGCGTCTCGGTCGAGCGCTTCGGTCGCCACGCCATAGGCGTCGAACAACCGCCGCAGCCCGGCGCCGGACTCATAGGCCGCCTCGGTGCGATGCAGATAGGTCCAACCGTCCTCTGAAAACCGCGCCGACGCGCCGGCCTCGTCGCGCAACCGGCCATGCTCTTCGATCGAACAGGCGATCAACGCGTCCAAGGCGCGGCAGGTTTCGGCGAACCGCGCCGGAGTCGCATTGCGCAGAAAGGCTGACAAGGATCGAACATCCCGCAGCAGATAGGGCAGGCTATAGCGCATCGCCGGGGCCCGGTTCGTCGCCAGACGCGGCAGGTTCTTCCAAAGCCCCGGACCATTGAGCGGGGCAAGCGACGACCGCGCGATGACCCCCGCATTGCCATAAGACGTTTCTTCCCCCGGCCCCCGCCGATCCAACAGCGTCACCGACGCCCCACGCCGCAACAGCGCCAGTGCGCAACACACCCCGACCATCCCGGCCCCAAGAACGGCGATGTTTGCTTTCATCGGAACCAAGACAGACGCAATTGGCGGACCCACGACGGTACGCTTCGGCATTCAACTGCGGATTGCATGTCGGAAAAGGAAAAACTGGAGCGGGCGATGAGATTCGAACTCACGACATCAACCTTGGCAAGGTTGCGCTCTACCCCTGAGCTACGCCCGCGTTTCCAGTCTGTGGGCCGATGCTTGGGTGACGCATCGGCGGGCTCCTGGCGGAGCCGCGCGGTTATGTCCCATCCGACGCGGCTTGGCAAGCGGCTTTCGCCCGCATCCTGAGCCTCGGCCCCCTGTCTCGGATTTGCGCAGCCTTGGCCCACGCGCTACATCGCGGGCTGGTTTTGACTCTCATCTTTTCTCTGGGGCGGCGAGGGCGCAGGCGATGCAGGACGCAATCGGTGAAGACGGACTGTATCAGCGTTTGGACGCTCTGAGGATTGCGCATCGCACGATCGAACACGATCCAGCCTTCACGGTGGCGGAATCGCAGGCGATCCTGGAACGAATCGATGCGGATCTCGGCGGCGCCTCGATCAAAAATCTTTTCCTGCGCGACAAGAAGAAGAGCGTCTGGCTGGCGGTGGTGCTGGAGGACCGCAAGGTCGATCTGAAGGCGCTGAAAACCGCCCTCGGCGCAAAGGGCAATCTGAGCTTCGGGTCGCCGGAATTACTGATAGAGTTGATGGGAGTGATTCCCGGCGCCGTCACGCCCTTCGGCGTGATCAACGATCGTGAGAACCGGATCGCCGTTGTGCTGGACAAAGCGATTTTCGATCAGTCCGAAGTCAACGCGCACCCGCTGCGCAACGACCGCACCACCCAAATCGCTTGCGCCGACCTGTTGACCTTCTTGAAAGCCGAAGGCAAGGACCCGACGATCCTGGATTTCGATGCGCTAAAGCCGTTGGGAGCGACCGAGGCGGCCGGCTGATCGGCCCGGCCGTGCGCCTCTAGCACCTTGCCATCTTCAGCGCGAACGGCCACATAACAGCCGTTGACCGCAAGCGACGCGCCAGCGCGGCAGGGACCGACCGCGCCAGAGACGCCAGAGACTAGGAACCCGCCCCGATGGAATTGAACCTCTCCGCCGCGCCCGGCGCCGAGACTTTGATCAAGGATTCGAGCACCGCCCAATTCGCGGTCGACGTGATCGACGCCAGCATGCAGACGCCGATCATCGTCGATTTTTGGGCCCCCTGGTGCGGACCCTGCAAGACGCTCGGCCCAGCGATCGAGCGGGTGGTCAAGAACGCCGGCGGTGCGGTGAAGCTGGTCAAGATCGATATCGACCAGAGCCCGGAGATCGCGCAGCAGATGCGGATCCAATCGATTCCGGCGGTCTATGCCTTCCATCAGGGCCGCCCGGTCGACGGCTTCGTCGGGGCCTTGCCGGAAAGCCAGATCAAGAGCTTCGTCGACCGCGTCTTGGCGGCGGCCGGCGGCGCCGCGGGTGAGAACCCGATCGAAGCGGCGCACGCCCAGGCGGCCGAATTGGCGGAGGCGGGCGACCACGCGGCCGCGGCCGACATCTTCCGACAATTGATCGATCACGATCCGACCGATGTGAAGGCCTTGGCCGGGTTCGCAACGGCGCTGATCAAGATCGGCCAGACCGACGACGCCCAGGCCTTCATCGAACAGCTCCCGGACGAGGTGACAAAGAGCCAGGAGATGGTCTCGGTCCTGGCGGCGCTCGAACTCGCGGCGCAAGGCGATCAGGCGCGCAATGAACTGGCGGCGCTGCAGGCCCGGGCGGACGCCGAGCCGGACAACCTTCACGCGCTCTACGACCTGGCCGTCGCCCAATCGGCGACCGGCGACAACGAACCGGCGATCGAGAACCTGCTGACGATCTTCAAGAAAGATCGGAACTGGAACGAGGAGGCGGCGCGGCTGCAGCTTCTGAAGATTTTCGAGGCCTTGGGCTTCAGCGATCCTTTGGCCCAGGACGGCCGGCGCCGGATGTCATCGATCATGTTCTCTTGATCGGGCGGCGCGGCGGATGAGCATCTTCGACCCCAGCTTCGACGATCTACCGGCGATCCTGCCGGTCTTCCCCCTATCGGGCGCGCTGTTGCTGCCGCACGGCATGCTGCCTCTGAATATTTTCGAGACCCGCTATCTGAACATGACCGCCGACGCGTTGAGCGGCGAACGCTTGATCGGCATGATCCAGCCTCGCCCGCGCGTGGAGACCGCCGCCCCGTCGAACGACAATGACCAAATGTCTGACAGCGGAGACGACGACTCCGACGACGCGGATGAGGAGGCTGGGCAGCCCGACCTGTTCGACATCGGCTGCGCCGGGCGGATTGTTCGGTTCGAGGAAACCGATGACGGCCGCTATCTGATCAATCTGAAAGGCGTGGCGCGATTTCGGGTCGGCGACGAGTTGGCGCTTAAGGACGGTTTCCGCCGCGTGCGCCCGGATTGGTCCGGCTTCGAGGCCGATTTGCGGGAAGATGACGGCGCCGAACTGAGCAAGGAGCGCTTGCTGAAATCCCTGCGCCCTTATTTCACCGGCCGCGGCATCGAAGCCAACTGGGACGTGGTCAACGACACGCCGGGCGGCCGCCTGGTGAATTCGCTGTCGATGATCTGCCCGTTTGAAGCGTCGGAGAAACAGGCGCTGCTGGAAGCGGCGACTCTTTCGGACCGGTTGGATGTTCTGACCTCGCTGATTGAGATGGCGGTTCTGGAGACCAGCCACGAGGAGCATGGACGGCAATGAGCGATGGTTCGGAAGAAGCCGGCGCGGCGCCCGAGAGCAAACAATCGAAAGACCCCGGACGGCAGGTCGATCCGAAACTACTGGAATTCCTCGTCTGCCCAGTGACCCATGGGCCGCTGAAATACGATCGCGCCGCGCAGGAGCTGATCAGCGAGCAGGCCGGCCTGGCCTATCCGATCCGCGACGGCATCCCGATCATGCTGGCCTATGAGGCGCGGGAGCTGGGTTCCTGACCCGGCGCACATGCTTCTCTGATGACCGACTCGTCCGACGATCGCCACTCGACCCAACATTGGCCGACCGAGATCAAACTGAAGAAGGCTGAAAAGCGCCTGATCGTCAGTTTTGACGACGGCGCGGTCTTCGATCTGCCGGCGGAATATCTCCGGGTCGAGAGCCCGTCGGCCGAAGTGCAGGGCCACGCGCCTTCCGAGAAAAAGACCGTGCCCGGTCGACGCCATGTCGGGATCATCGGCGTCGAGACGGTCGGCCATTACGCGATCCGCATCGATTTCGACGACCTGCATGACACCGGGATCTATACCTGGCGCTATCTATACCAGCTTGGCCAGGAACAGGAGTCGCGCTGGGCCGCCTATCTCGACGCCCTCGCCCGCGAAGGCCTGAGCCGCGATCCCTAGGGAGGGCTAACTGTCGTCGCGGCCAATACCCATAATGGCCGAGCCGACGGCGCAGGAACCGAAGGTCGTCGCGAAACCGGTGAAGAACAGGATGGCGGCGGCCAACGATTCCTCGCTCGCCAGCAACAAGCCGCCCAGCCCGCCGATATCGAGCTTCAGGATCACGGCCGCGCAGACGCAGCCCAGCGCCGCGCCGGAGACCGCGTTCACCGTCAGGACTCGGATCAGCCGTGTGTCGTTTTTGGCGCGCCGTCTCTGCATGGTTCCAGAGAGATAAGCGCCGCGCCTCACGCGGCAAGGCGGAAAGCGTCGCACCCGGCCGGCGCCAGGGATGTCGGGTTAGGAAGAATCCGGGCGTGACTTGCAAATCCGTCGCCCCGGACCTGATCCGGGGCCCATGTCTCCGCCCGATGGACGCCGGATCAAAGTCCGGCGTGACGGTTAGGCATGATGTTACCGCGTATCCCAATTAGGGAGGGCGCGCAGCTACAACGCCTCGCCGCGGATTAGGCGGGGGAGGTCGCCGACGACGCCCATCGCGTGGCGCATCAAGAGCTTCTTGACCGGCGGCATTCGGTCGACGGCGGCGAGGCCGAGATCGCGGGCCAGGCGCAGCGGTGGGATATCATTGGAGAACAGACGGGTGAGGCCGTCCGTGACCCCCGCCAGCAGGATATTGTCGAAGCGCCGCCATTGCTCATAGTGCCGCAGAACGGTCGGCGCGCCGATATCGAGGCCCAACCGCTTAGCGTCGACCAGCACCTCGGCCAAGGCGGCGACGTCTCGCAGCCCCATATTCAGCCCTTGGCCGGCGATCGGATGGATCGCGTGGCCCGCGTCGCCAACCAGGGCCAGACGGTCGCCGATATAAGTCTCCGCATGCTGCAGCGACAGCGGATAGGAGAAGCGCGGCCCCACCAATTCGATCTCGCCCAACCAATCGCCGAACCGCGTCTGGAGCTCGGCGAGAAAGGCCCCGTCCGCCAGGTCGGCGTAGCCGCGCGCCAAGTCTGACCGCTCCGACCAGACGACGTTGGAGCGGTTCTCGGTCATCGGCAGCATGGCGAAGGGCCCGCCGCGCAGAAACAGCTCGACCGCGACGCCGTGATGCGGCTCTTCATGCCGCACGGTGCAGACAAGCGAGGTCTGATCATAGGCCCAGCCCGTCAGTTTGATTCCGGCCCAGTCGCGCAGCGTCGAGAACTTACCATCCGCCGCCAGGCAGAGCGGCGCGCGCAGGGTCAGCGCCTCACCCGACTCCGTGTGCGCTGCCGTCAGTTCGGTATAACCAGCCTCGGTCTTCAGGTCGGTGGCGGCGTACGGCGCATACAGGGCGATCCGGTCGTCCCGCGCCATCGCGGCCCCCAGCGTGATCCGCGTGCGCCGGTTTTCGACGATATAGCCGAACGGGTCCGCGCCGATCTCGCGATGATCGTAATGCAGGAACAGCGGCGAGACGCCGTCGAGGATGTGGCCGTCCGCGACACGAATATCCCAAATCGGCGAGGCGTGCGGCGCCAGCCCATCCGGCCCGTCCCAGAGCCCGACGCCGGCCAGCGCCTGTTTCGAGCCATGCGCAATGGCTGAGGCGCGGCCGTCATACTGCGGCAGGGTCTGATCGGCGGGCCTCTCGCGATCGATGACGGCGACCGACAGGCCGCCTTTCGCCAAAGCCGCGGCCAATGCGCCGCCGACCATGCCGCCGCCGACAATGATGACATCCGCCTGTTCCATACGCGCTCCCGATCCATGACCGCCGCCGCTCGGCGACGGCCGCACTGTGGCCAAGCCCAGGCGCGAAGTCCATGCGCCGAACGGCCGCTCGACGCGTCACCTGTCCGAATTGAGGGCGCCTAAATTATGTGCAATTCGCCCTTCTTGTTTAAATTTACGGCGCCAAAATTTGGGCGATGCAGACATTTCGCATCTGCAACATCACTGTAATATATTGGTTTTTATTAGTTTTTCGCGAAAAAGCGATTCCGGCACGCTTCTTGTTATCCCCGGTTCGGTGCAGTGCACATGCGTGCCTGCGGACACAACAGGAGGGAGCCGACGATGAAACTCGTTATGGCTATTGTGAAACCCTTCAAGCTGGACGAGGTCAGAGAAGCTCTCACGGGGTTAGGCGTGCAGGGTTTGACGATTTCCGAAGTGAAGGGGTTTGGTCGACAGAAAGGGCAGACGGAAGTCTACCGCGGCGCCGAGTACTCGGTGAGCTTTCTGCCAAAAGTGAAAATTGAGGTTGCCGTCTCCGACGATCAGGCGGACGGCGTTGTCGAAGCGATCCAGAAGTCCGGTGCGACCGGCCGGATCGGCGACGGCAAGATCTTCGTTCTGGACATCGCGAAAGCCGTGCGCATCCGCACCGGCGAATCCGGCGACGAAGCGCTTTAAGGAGCATCAGCACAATGAAACTCGGAACAAAATCCCTCTTTGTGGGAGCGGTCCTTGGCGCGTTGGGCATCGCCACCGTCGGCCCCGCGGCCGCGGCGGTCAGCGACGAGACCGCCTACGTCTTCAACACGTTCTCGTTCTTGGTCAGCGGCTTCCTGGTTATGTGGATGGCCGCCGGCTTCGCCATGCTGGAAAGCGGGCTGGTCCGGACCAAGAACACGGCGACGATCTGCCTAAAGAACATCACGCTCTATTCCACCGCCGGCATCATGTATTACCTGATCGGCTACGGTCTGATGTACACCGACGTCAGCGGCTATATCGGTTCGCTGGCGGGCGCCTTCTACAATCCGTCGGAAGCCGAACTGGCGCTCTTGGGCGCGGATGAAGCGACCGACGAGATGGTCGCCGAAGTGGTCGGCAACGGCTATTCGGTCGCGTCGGACTGGTTCTTCCAGATGGTCTTTGTCGCCACCGCGGCCTCGATCGTTTCCGGCACGGTCGCCGAGCGCATCAAGTTCTGGCCGTTCATCATCTTCACCGTCATCCTGACCGGCATCATCTACCCGATCCAGGGCTCCTGGACCTGGGGCGGCGGCTGGTTGGCCGAAATGGGCTTCTCGGACTTCGCCGGGTCGACCATCGTGCACTCGGTCGGCGGTTGGGCCGCGCTTGTCGGCGCCATCCTGCTGGGTCCGCGGAAAGGCAAATACGCCGCGGACGGCTCCGTGAACCCGATCCCGGGCGCGAACCTGCCGCTCGCCACGCTGGGCACCTTCATCCTGTGGCTCGGCTGGTTCGGCTTCAACGGCGGTTCTGTGCTGGCCTTGGGCAGCGCGGCGGACGCCACCTGGATGGCCATCGTCTACACGAACACCAACCTGGCTGCGGCCGGCGGCGTCGTGGCGGCGGTGATCCTGACCCAGATCATGTACGGCAAGATCGATCTGACGATGGCGCTGAACGGCGCGATCGCTGGCCTGGTCTCCATCACGGCGGGTCCGGACCTGACCAACCACTTCATGTCGATCATCGTCGGCGCGATCGGCGGCGTGCTTGTCGTCCTGGCGGTGCCGCTGCTCGACAAGCTGAAAATCGACGACGTGGTCGGCGCCATCTCGGCCCACCTTGTCGCAGGCATCTGGGGCACGCTTGCAGTCGCGATCTTCGGCGGCGCTGACTTCGTGGTCCAAGTGATCGGCATCGTCGCAGTCGGCGCCTTCACCGTCATCGCCAGCCTTGTGGTCTGGCTGATCCTGAAAGTCTCCATCGGCATCCGCGCCGATGAAGAAGCCGAAGTCGACGGTTTGGACAAATCCGAGCTCGGGCTGGAAGCCTATCCCGAATTCGGCAGCGGTTCGCAGCGCATCTAAGCGATCCGGAAAACGGACGAGAGATGCAGAAACCATAGCGACAGCGTTGTTCCGCCCGCCGGCCTTCACATCCTGAGGGTCGGCGGGAGGACCTCCACGGCGCCGCCTTTTGTTGTTTTTTCGGCGCGCGTCGTTTCCACCCGCTAAACTGACCCGGAGCATCCCTCCGGGTCTTTTTTTGTCCGGACGCCAGACGACGGGTCGTGACGCCTTTATTTTGCGAGCGCTCTGTGTACAATAGTAAAGAGTGGATATTATTTGTTTTATTTGACTTTGACTTGATCTCTACTTGACGAGGCTCGGAATGCGCGAGAGCGGCGCTGACAAGCTGTTCAACTATCCGTACCGCCGGCTGGCCGATCTGCTGGACGCGACGAAGCCGGGCGACCGGTTCGGCGCGCCGATCCTGACCCATATCGGCGAGCCGCAGGGCGCGCCGCCGGATTTCGTACCCTCGCTGATCGCCGAAAACGCCGGCGGCTGGTCGAAATACCCCAGCCCGAAAGGCAAGGCGGACTATCGGCGGGCCGTGGCGGATTGGCTGACAAAGCGCTACGGCCTGCCGGACGGCATGGTCGATCCGGACCGCCATATCGCCCCGGCGCCGGGCACGCGCGAGCAACTGTTCATGGCCGGCCTGATCGCGGTCTCGAAAAAGCGTGCGCGGTCGCCGCTGTCGGACAAGCCCATCGTCGGCCTGCCGAACCCTGCCTATCACGTCTATTACGGCGCGGCCTTGATGGCCGAGGCGGAGCCGCTGCCGGTTCCCGCCGCCAGTCCCGAGACCAACTTCCTGCCGCATTACGCGGCCTTGCCGGAACCGACCCTGGCGCGGATGGCGATCGCCTATTACTGCACGCCGTCAAACCCGACCGGCGGCGTCGCCACGCTGGACCAGATCGCGCTGGAATTGGCCAGCGCCCGGCGGCACGGCTATGTCCTGGCCTTGGATGAATGCTATTCGGAAATCTACAACGAGACGCCGCCGCCGGGCGGGGCCGACGCGGTTCTGCAAGCGGCCCACGATAGTGCTGATGCAGGCGATCCGTTCCGCAACATCCTGATTTTCAATTCCCTCTCGAAACGGTCTGGCGCGCCCGGCCTGCGGGCGGGGTTCGTCGCCGGCGACCCTGAACTGATCGAGAAGCTGATCATGCTGAGCGGCTATGGCGGTTCGCAGATTCCCGATCCGCTGGCGCCGGCGGCGACCGAACTGTGGCGCAGCGAAACCCATGTCGAGAAGAACCGCGCCCTCTATCAGGCGCTGTTCAAGATCGCTGACGAAGAGCTCGGCGGCTATCCCGGCTATACCAGGCCGGCGGCGGGGTTCTTCCTGTGGCTGGATGTCGGCGACGGCGTGGCGGCGGCCCGGCGGCTCTGGGCCGAAGCCGGGGTCAAGGCGCTGCCCGGCGCCTTCATGTCCCATCCCGACGCCGGCGGAACTGAGACGCCCAGCGACCGCTATATCCGCATCGCTTTGGTGCATGCGCCCGACGTGACCCGGGACGCTCTGCGCCGGGTGCGCCGAGTTCTGGAGGATCAAGCATGACGGACGTTTTTCAGGAGATGTGCGCATGAACGCCCGAACGGCCGGACCGACAATGAAGGCTGGGGGCCGACGGCCGCTGCTGCCCGATTGGATGAGCGCTCTGATCCGTCAGCGAGCGATCGAGGGCTTGGGGATCGGCCTAATCCTGCTGGCCTTGGCGATTTTCGCCGCCCTTTTCTCCTTCGATCCGAACGATCCCTCGCTCAACACCGCGATCAACCGTACGCCCAGCAACCTGTTGGGCGGCGCCGGCGCCGCCTTCGCCGATGCGGCGCTGCAATCGGTCGGGGCCTCGGCCTTCCTCGCAGCGCCGATCCTGGCGGCCTGGGGCTGGCGCATCCTGGTCGATCATACCCTGCGGCATCGGGCCGTGCGCCTGATCAGCGCGATCGTGGTGCTGGTGCTGGCCTCGGGCGCCTTGGCCGGGCTGACCCCGGCGCCGGGCTGGCCGTTTGATGTCGGACTGGGCGGGCTGCTGGGCGAAACGCTCTTGGGCGCGCTCCAGTCGGGTCTGGCAGCGCTTTCAATCGCCGCGCCGGGCGATTGGGTCCTGGTCGCGGGCTTTGGCCTGGCCGCCGCGTTGTTGGGGATCCCGGTGCTGGGCTTCACCTGGGGCGAATGGGTCACCGCCTTCTTGACGGTGCGCGCGTCCGCCGGCGCGGCGCGGCGAGCGGCCGACCCGGACACGCTGCGCGGCGCCGTCGCCAAGGCCAAACGAGCCGTCGCGGACAGCCCGATCGCCGAGCATTTGCCCGGCGCCTGGGGCGGCCGCGCCGAGCCGGTGCTGATCCCCCGCGTCAAACCGGAAGGTCCGCCGCGCGAAACGCCGGACCCGACGCGCCCGTCGCGGCCGGGCCGGGTCGCGGAACGCGCGGATAAGAACGACCCCAAGGCGCGTCCGAAGAAAGCGCGGCAGATCGCGCTCGACCTGTCCTCAGTCGACGGCGCCTTCCACCTGCCGACCCTGTCTCTGCTCGACCAGAGACCGACGACTGGCGCGGCGCATCAGAACCAAGACGCGCTCGAGCAGAACGCACGGCTGCTGGAAGGCGTGCTGGAGGATTTCGGGGTCAATGGCGAGATTGTCAAAGTGCGCCCCGGCCCCGTCGTCACGCTTTATGAACTGGAGCCGGCGCCGGGCACCAAGAGCAGCCGCGTCATCGGCCTGGCCGACGATATCGCCCGCTCAATGAGCGCGATTTCGGTGCGAATCGCGACCGTCCCCGGCCGCAACGTCATCGGGATCGAGTTGCCGAACGCGTCGCGCGAAGTGGTCGGGTTCCGCGATCTGGTCGCGGCGCCGGCCTTCGCGGACGCCAAGGCGAAACTGCCGATGATCCTGGGCAAGGATATCAGCGGCGCGCCGGAAATCGCCGATCTGGCCACCATGCCGCATCTGTTGATCGCCGGCACCACGGGTTCGGGCAAATCGGTCGGGCTGAACGCGATGATCCTGTCGCTTCTCTATCGGCTGCCGCCGGAACGCTGCAAATTCATCATGATCGACCCGAAAATGCTGGAACTGTCGGTCTATGACGACATTCCGCATTTGCTCTCGCCCGTCGTGACCGACCCGAAAAAGGCGGTCGTGGCGCTGAAATGGGCGGTTCGCGAGATGGAGGACCGCTACCGCGCGATGTCCAAGCTGGGTGTGCGCAATATCGAAGGCTACAACAAGCGGGTCTCGGAGGCGGCGCGGCGCGGCGAGGAAATCACCCGGCGGGTGCAGACCGGCTTCGATTCCGAGACCGGCCGGCCGATCTTCGAGGAAGAGCCGCTCGACCTCACCCCCTTCCCCTATATCGTCGTCGTGGTCGACGAGATGGCCGATCTGATGCTGGTCGCCGGCAAAGAGATCGAAGCCAGCATCCAGCGCCTGGCCCAGATGGCGCGCGCCGCCGGCATCCACATCATCATGGCGACGCAGCGCCCCTCGGTTGATGTGATCACCGGCACGATCAAGGCCAATTTCCCGGTGCGGATCAGCTTCATGGTGACCTCGAAGATCGACAGCCGCACGATCCTGGGCGAGCAGGGGGCGGAGCAGTTGCTCGGCAAGGGCGACATGCTGTTCATGGCCGGCGGCGGCCGGATCAAGCGGCTGCACGGGCCCTTCGTCGACGATTCCGAGGTCGAAGCGGTCTGCGACTTCCTGCGCGAGCAAGCGGCCCCGGACTATGTCGAGGCGGTGACCGACGAGACCGACATGTCCGGCGGTTTCGACACCGATGTCAGCGGCGCGACGGGTTTCGGCGACGGCTTGCCGGGCGAGGGCGGCTCGGCGGAAGACGCGCTCTACGATCAGGCGGTGGCCCTGGTCGCACGCGAAGGAAAAGCGTCAACAAGTTTCGTGCAACGCCATCTTCAGATCGGCTATAACCGCGCGGCGCGGATCATCGAGCGGATGGAGAAAGAAGGCGTTGTCAGCACAGCCAACCATGTCGGGAAACGGGAAGTTCTGGTCGGCGACCACAGCCGTTAGCCGCGCTCTCGCCTGTTTCGCACTCACATTGACGATCGCAATCATGGTCGCGGCCGCTCAGCTGACCTCGGCGTGCGCGCAATCGCCCGGTTTCGAGCTTCGTTCGCCCGAGGAAGTCGCCGCGATCAACCGGATCGAGGCCTATCTGAACGACATCACCACAATGCAAGCGCGCTTCGTTCAGCTTGACCCGAACGGCGAGTTTTCCGAAGGCGACATGTATCTCAGCCGGCCCGGCAAGATGCGTTTCCAATTCGACCCGCCGAACCCGATCCTGCTGGTGGCGGACGGGTTCTGGTTCATCTATGTCGACCAGCAGTTGGAGCAGGCGACGCACATCCCGCTGGGCAGCACGCCCGCCTCTTTCCTGCTGGATGAAGAACTGACCTTCGGCGAGGAATATACCGTCATCGCGCTGTCGCAGGCGAACGGGCTGGTGGTCGCCGAGATCATCAATCGCGAAGAGCCGGGCCTGGGCTCGGTTCAGCTTGTCTTCAACGACCAGCCGTTTGAATTGACGCAATGGACCATCACGGACGCGCAAGGCCTGCAAACGCGGGTGACCTTCACCGAAACCCGGTTCGGCCATGAACTGGCGCGCAACCTGTTCTTCTTCGACACCAATAGGTTTAGGCGTCGCGATTAAGCGCGTTCGGGGTTTCGCCCGGCTCGAAAGGGCCGGCCAGGATCCGCGCGAAGTTCCTGTCTTCCTCGCCTTCGACACCGATCGGCATCGCATCCCAGCGTTGCGTCCGTGACCGGCTGCCGAACAGAACATCCCAGAAGCTGAAAAACGATCCGTAGTTCGAATCCGTATCGGCGCGCAACGCGTGGTGATGGACCCAATGAATCGACGGGGTGATGATCAGACGCGACAGGGCCGCCTCGACCCGAACCGGCAGACGCGCGTTGGAATGATGGAACAGGCTGGAAGCCAAGAGGACGATTTCAAAGACCAAGACCGAACTGAGCGGAACGTCGATCAGGATCATGAACCCGCCCCGCACCAACGCCGACAGCAAGACCTCGCCGATATGAAAACGCACGGCGGTGGTGACGTCCAAGTCCTGATCCCAATGATGCGCCCGATGAAAACGCCAGAGAAACGGAACCTCGTGGTTGGCGCGGTGCCACCAATAGATGAAACAATCCAGAATGATCAAATCGATCGCCAAACCTATGGCCCCCGACCACCAATCCGGTCGCCATCCGAGCCCATGGCTCGCGGCCCAAGCGGTCAGAGGCACGACCATCAACGGCGAAGCGAGGGTGTTTATCGCGAAAAGTCCGAGATTCTTCGCCCAGCGTCCCCAGGCGGCGCCGGCCTCAAACCGGCGCGTTGCACGCGGAGCGACACGCTCCCAGATCAGCCAGAGGACAAGCCAGCCGCCAATCACGCCGACCTTCAGCGCCAACACCTGTTCGACCCAAGGCTCCATTCGTCACCTGACCCCTCGAAGCGCCGGCCGCCCCGTGACCGGATTGGAAAATACGCTCGACTGTCAGATAGTCGGTTAAGACGCGCCCGCCAAGCGGCGCATGGACGCAAAAGACAGGCGCGCAGGCCGCGGCTAAGGCGCCAACCATGGGAAACCCAGGATGAGACCCTTTATTGGCGTATCGGGCTGCGCACGCGAAGACGACACCGGCCGGGTCACCTATACGGTCGGGGATAAATATATTCACTCATTGGCCGACGCGATTGGCGCGACGCCGGTGATGATCCCGCCGATCGGCGCCCGCCTGGATGCGGACGCGTTGCTGGACAGGATCGACGGCCTGTTCCTGACCGGCAGCCCTTCCAACATCCATCCGACCCACTACAACACGGATGTCCACGGGCCTGAAGACCCGCGCGACCCTTATCGCGACAGCACGACGCTGCCGCTGATCCGGCGCGCCATCGACCGTGGAACGCCGGTCTTCGCCGTCTGCCGAGGGCATCAGGAACTGAATGTCGCCTTGGGCGGGACTTTGCATCAGATGGTGCAGGAGCTTCACGGCAAGCGCGACCATCGCGCCGATAAAGCGCTGGACTACAACGACCAGTATGATCAGCGGCATTCTGTTCAGTTGAGCGAGGGGGGTTTGCTGGCCGGCCTGAACGGCGGGGCGGGCGCGGTGATGGTGAATTCCCTACACGCCCAGGCCATCGATGCGCCTGCCGAGGGCCTGAGCGTCGAGGCGGTCAGCGACGACGGGGTGATCGAGGCGGTCAGCATGCCCGGCGCGCCGGGTTTCGTGCTGGGCGTGCAATGGCATCCCGAACACCCCATGGCGCTGAATTGGCCCCTGAGCCAGGCGATGTTCCAAGCCTTCGGCCGGGCCTGCCGAAACGCGTCCAAGGCGCCGGCCGCCGCGATGCGAGCCGCAGCGACTCGGACAGACACCGCCGCCTAAGGAGCCTGGGATGCGAATCGTCACCTGGAATATCAACTCGGTCCGCCTGCGCCTGCCGATCGTCGAGCGTTTCATCGCGGAATACAGCCCGGACGTGCTCTGCCTGCAGGAAACAAAATCGCCGGACGACAAGTTCCCGGCCGAGGCGCTGGCCGCCGCCGGCCTGCCGCATCAGATCTTCCGCGGCATGAAGAGTTATAATGGCGTCGCCGTGCTGTCTCGGCTGCCTTTGACGGAAACCGACAGCCGCGACTGGGTCGGCAAGCAGGATTGCCGCCACATCGCGGCGCAGGTCGATGGCGGGGTTGAGGTTCATAATTTCTACGTCCCGGCGGGCGGCGACGAGCCGGACCCCGCTTTGAATGAGAAATTCGATCACAAGCTTCGTTTTGTTGACGAAATGACCGCCTGGTTCGGCGAAAACCGGCGCGCCGAGGACCCGATGGTGCTGGTCGGCGATCTGAATATCGCGCCGCTCGAGCATGATGTCTGGTCGCACAAGCAGCTCTTGAAAATCGTCAGCCATACGCCGGTTGAGACCGAAAAGCTCGGCCAAGCCTATGGCGCGGTCGGGTGGGTCGACGCCGTGCGCCACCTCATCCCGGAGCCCGAGAAACTCTATAGCTGGTGGAGCTACCGGGCGCGCGACTGGGCGGCGTCTGACAAAGGCCGCCGCCTGGACCATGTCTGGGTCACCCCGCCGCTCAAGGCCGGAATCAAGGCGGCGCGGGTGGTGAAGGACGCGCGCGGCTGGGAAAAACCGTCGGATCACGCCCCGGTCATGGTCGATTTGGACCTCTGACCGCCGCCGCCGCGTCGTCGATAGGGCGCGCGTAGTGATGCTTTAGTGCAACAGGTCATGGAAACTTCACGGCGCACGCCGCTGATGGTGAACGAGCCCCTTGCGCGGCGCGCGAAACACTGTGTAGAACCATCATAACAAAAGGTTAGACAGGATCCTTGAGATGCAACCGAGAAAATTCGCGTTCGGTGGTAAGCGTAGCTTGAAAGTCGCGAGCGTGGCCCTCGCCACGACGCTTTTGAGCTCTCCGGTCTTTGCGACCGATTTCACGATCGGGCTGGGCGTTGGCGTCGCGCCGGATTATCAGGGTTCTGATGATTATGAGGCCGTGCCGCTCTGGCTGCTCCGCGCCGACGATCTGTATGATCCGAGCACCTACGTCGCGATCGAAGGTCTGCGCCTAAGCTCGAATTTCCTGGCGCATGAGAATTTCCGGGTCGGCGTCTCCGGTCAGTATGTGCCGAAACGGGACGATCCGGATGATGACGCGGTCGATCGGTTGAGCAACACCGACGACGGGGTCTTGGTCGGCGTTCTGTTGGGTTACGATTTCCAACTCTCCGACGACACCGTGTTGGGCTTCGAATTCGACCCACGCTGGGACGTCAATGATGATATCGGCGGGCTCGCGACGGGTCGGGTGAACTATATGCGGCCGATCAACGAAACCTGGACGATTTCTGGCGGGCTCGAGGCGACCTACGCCAGCACCGAATATATGGACGAGTTCTTCAGCATCGATGCGGCCGACTCGGCCCGCAGCGGGTTGAGAGAGTATGACGCAGAGTCCGGCTTCCTGGACGCGGGAATCAATTTGGCGGCGACCTACAAATTCACTCAGAATTGGAGCACCACCGGGACAGTTGCGTACAAACGCCT
This sequence comes from Alphaproteobacteria bacterium, assembly GCA_030065235.1. Taxonomy (GTDB): domain Bacteria; phylum Pseudomonadota; class Alphaproteobacteria; order UBA8366; family Aestuariispiraceae; genus JASJDC01. The sequence goes on along the minus strand of JASJDC010000002.1, from coordinate 755,452 downwards.
GTTTTCGGACGCCAAAGACAGCCCTGTCACCGACGACCGTGGTGACGAGAACCAATATTTCGCGGGCATCATCGCCGCATACCGGTTCTAGGCGCGGCTCGCCTAGTGGGGCGCGGTTCGTAAGAAATACCGTCCTGGGCTGACGCCGTCGGGCAAAGACATGTCCGTTGCGCCCGAAATGCGAATATCCTGATCACAGATCATGACTGCGCCCGGCCCTAACAGGCCGGGCAGCAATCTTGATAGCATATCGGCGAGCGCCGCGTTTGCGTCCGCATCACCCGACCCAACATCGCAATGGGCCAAGACCGCGGTGGGTCCCAGACTTCGCGCCGCTTCGGGCAAGGTCGTCGTAAAGTCCCCTAAGAACATATGCGCCTCGTCCGGGATACAGTCGGGATGGGCCGCGATCTGACGGTCGAAGGCGTAGATGTCTCGACCCGGCAAACGCGCGCGCAGATGATCGTAGGTGCGGCCATTTCCGAGACCCAGTTCGATCACCGGCCCCGGCCGATCGGCGATCAGGCGGCAGGCATAGTCCAAACAGGCCCGCTGCGCCTGCAGACGGCGGATCGCCGAATCGAGCCGTGTCATGATGGGTCCTTGTCGTTCGCCGAGGCGGTCGCCTCGCGTAGCTTTCCGGTGGTCGCCGCCAAACGCCGCGCCAATTCAGCCACCAGCGCCGCCGCCAGATCGGGGAGTTCGCGCAAGAGCTGAAGAAAGCGGTCCTTGCCGATCCGCAACGCTTCGACCTCGCCGACGGCGCGAACGGTCGCGGTCCGGGGCACATCGCAGAGGATGGCGATTTCACCAACGCTCTCGCCCGGTCCCAGTGTCGAAACATGCATTGCGCCGTCCGGCGTGTCCACGACGACATCCGCCGCGCCCGATAGCAGGACGAAGGCGGAGTCGCCCGGCTCGCCCTCTACGCAGAGCGTCTGACCGTCATTGAAGGTCAGTCTTTCGCTGGTGAAGGCGATCAGTTTCAGCTGCGCCGCGTCGATCCGGCTGAACAGGGGCAGCCGCCGCAACACATCCACTTCATCGAATAAGCTCACCCATCATCTCCGTTCGAGGCGGCGCATACCAGCGCACCGGTCAATGCCGCGGCGCTCCATACCTGCTGGAAGAGAACCGAGAGCGCCCCTAAGCGCAATCGCGCGACGGACGCACACAGTCCGCGACTCATCCTTGACTATCAGTTTTTTGCTTCGAAAAGGTAAACAGTTTCAGCGATTTGCCGACAGGGGCGCAGGATTTCCTCAGTAGAACGGCGGTTTTTTGTTGTTTGGCGCAGACAGGTCGCGTTTGATGATTGAAGCGGCGCGCGCGGCCGATCGGCCAAGCAAGCGGCGCTGGAATGGGTTCGGGGCCGACGCTGCTTTCGGCCCTATTTGCCGCCGGTCCGATCGGTTTGGTCGCCCTTTGGACCCGAAATTGGCGGGCGTTAGGCCGGGCGCCTTAATTTAGCGGCGTTTTATAAGAGGGCTTTTTAGGGGGCGTTTCAGTAGGGGCCGATGAAAGCGGATCGATCAGGACAGTTCCGTGTCTTGATGTATAGTCATGACACGTTCGGGTTGGGCCATCTTCGGCGCACCCGCGCCATCGCGCACGCCTTGGTCGAGGCTAACAAAGACGTATCCGTTCTGATCCTGACCGGCTCATCGATTATCGGGAATTTCGACTTCAAGACCCGCGTCGATTTCGTCCGCGTCCCAGGCGTCATCAAGCTGAGAAACGGCGATTACACACCGTTGAAGCTGCATATGAATATCGAGGACACGCTGGCGATCCGCGCCTCGATCATCCGCCACACGGCCGAAGCGTTCGATCCGGACCTCTTCATCGTCGACAAGGAGCCGCTCGGCCTGCATGGCGAGGTGGAAAGCACGCTCGACTATCTCACCGAGCTTGGCGTGCCCTGCGTTCTGGGGCTGCGCGACGTGATGGACGAGCCGGCCCTGCTGGAGCCGGAATGGGAACGAAAGCAGGTCCTGCCGGCGCTGGAGAAATACTACGATCAGATCTGGGTCTATGGCCTGCCGCAATTCCACGATCCGCTCGAGGGCCTGCAAATCAGCCCGGCCATCCGACGGAAGATGGTTTATACCGGCTATTTGCGGCGCGCCGAGTTGGAGGAACCAACCGGCTGGTTCATTCCGCAAAAAATCGACGGACCGTATGTCCTGGTGACCGCCGGGGGCGGGGGCGACGGCGACGAAGTCGTCGATTGGGTGCTGCGCGCCTATGAGACGAACTGCGCTATGCCCTATCCCGCCCTGATCGTTACGGGTCCTTTCATGCAGGGCGAAAGCCAGGCGGCGTTCCGGGCGCGCGCCGAAGGTCTCGAGAATGTCGAGATCCTGACCTTCGACGCGCATCTGGAAACGCTGTTTAGCGACGCGGTCGGCGTTGTGGCCATGGGCGGCTACAACACATTCTGTGAGATCTTGTCCTTCGACAAACCGTCGCTGATCATCCCGCGCCGTTTTCCACGCCGCGAACAGTTGATCCGAACCCGCCGGGCGCAAGAACTCGGGCTTGTGCGGATGCTGGATCCGGTGGACGGGGCCGATGTGGGCGCGATGGCGACCGCCTTGCGCACTCTGGCGCAACAGAACCCGCCGTCCGACATTGTGATCCCCGGCCTTTTGAGCGGGCTGGAGAATGTCAACCGTCTGGCCCGGCGCCTGATCGATCAGCCCAGACCGTCCGTGCGGCTGGCCTCGGCGCATCCATAGGCTTGGACGCTCCGCCGCCGCTTCCCGCATGGCCGACCCCAACACCCCCTTTTCCGGCCCTGTCGGCTTCGTCCTGAAAGGCTATCCACGCCTGTCGGAGACCTTCATTGCTCAGGAAATCCACGCGCTCGAGCAGCGCGGCCTCAGAATCCAAATTTTCTCGCTGCGCCACCCGACCGACAAGGCGCGCCATCCGATCCACGATGAGATTGCGGCGCCGGTGACCTATCTGCCGGAATATCTGCATGACGAGCCCGGGCGGGTTTGGCGCGGCTGGCGGGTCGCGCGGCGGCTCGACGGCTATGACAGGGCGTTTCAGCAATGGCGCCGCGATCTGCTGCGGGACCCAACGCCGAACCGGATACGCCGGTTCGGCCAGGCCATGGTGCTGGCGGCGGAACTGCCGGCGTCGATCCGGCGGCTGCATTTCCATTTCCTGCACACGCCGGCGTCGGTCACGCGCTATGCGGCGCTGATGCGGGAAATCCCTTTCTCCGGATCCGCTCATGCGAAGGACATTTACACGATCCCCGATTGGGAAAAGGCGGAGAAACTGCGGGACATCGACTGGCTGACCACCTGCACCAGGGCCGGCGCCGCCTATCTGCACGCCCTGAATGACGGGATGACGGCGCACAAGGTACATCTCGACTATCATGGCTTGGATTTCTCGCGATTTCCGGCCGACCCAACGCGCGCCCCCAGCGATATCCTACAGATCCTGTCAGTCGGCCGGGCGGTCGAGAAGAAAGGCTATGACGACCTGCTGACCGCCCTTTCGCTGCTGCCCGAAACGTTGAATTGGCGCTTCATTCATATTGGCGGCGGCGCGCTGACCAAGGCTCTGAAACGGCAGGCCGGCGGGCTTGGGCTGACCGATCGGATCGAATGGCGCGGCGCGCTGCCGCAAGGCGCAGTCCTCAAAGCGCTGCGCCAGTCCGATCTTTTCGTCTTGTCCAACAAGATCGCGTCGGACGGCGATCGCGACGGCCTGCCGAATGTGTTGATGGAGGCGCAAAGCCAATCTTTGCCAGTGATCGCGACGCGGGTTTCGGCGACGCCGGAACTGATCCTGGACGGCGAAACCGGCCTGTTGGTCCCGCCCGGCGACCCGGCCGCCCTCGCCAACGCGATCGAGTCCCTGGCGCAAGACTCGGAACGCCGTCGCCGCCTCGGCGCGGCCGGGGCTACGCGGGTGCGCGGGCGTTTCACCGTCGACGCCTGCATCGCGGGTCTGGCGCAGCGCTTCGGGCTTCCAGCGGACGCGGCGCCGGCCCAGAAACGCGCCGGATAAGGTCAGGTCGCGGACGCCGATGCGGATCGCTTTCTACGCGCCGATGAAGCCGCCCCACCACCCGACGCCATCCGGCGACCGGCGCATGGCCCGTCTGCTCATGCAGGCGCTGCGCGACGCGGAACATACGGTTGATCTCGCCTCGTCTTTGCGCAGTTGGCGCGCCGAACCCGATACGGGGCGCTCCGTCGCAGACGCCGCGGCGCGAGAAATCGGCCTGCTGCAAGAGGCCTATGCGCGGGGTCCGACGCCGGATCTTTGGTTCACCTATCATCTCTATCACAAGGCGCCGGATTGGATCGGACCGACCATCGCGGACGCGCGATCCATCCCCTATTGCGTCGCCGAAGCCAGCTTCGCCCCGAAACAGGCGGCCGGGCCCTGGGCCGAGGGGCATGACCAGGTTCAGAAAGCTCTGAAGCGCTGCGACTCGGTCTTTTTCCTCAATCCGAACGACCACGCTTGCGTGACGCCGGTTTTGAAACCGGGATGCCCATGCATCGATCTGAAGCCATTTCTGGACTTGGCGCCGTTCCTGGCCGCGCGGAGAACCGCGGCGCGGGTCCGACACGCGCTCGCAGATCGCCTTGAGATCGATCCTGGACAATGCTGGCTGGCGGCGGTCGGTATGATGCGGCCAGGCGCCAAGCGCGCCTCCTATGCGGTTTTGGCGAAGGCGCTGAAGCGCGTCGAGATAGCGGATTTTCGACTTCTGTTGATCGGCGACGGACCGGATCGGGAGTCGATCGAGCAAGAGTTCGCCGGCGATCCCAGGGTCCGGTTCCTCGGCGCCTTGGCGCCGGAGGGGCTGATCGAAACCCTGTCCGCCTGCGACGCAGCGGTCTGGCCGAGTATCGACGAGGCCTTCGGACTTGGCCTTCTCGAAGCGCAGGCCGCCGGCCTGCCGGTGGTTTCCGGCGAGAATCAAGGCGTCGCCAATATGGTCATGCATGGCGAGACCGGTCTGCTGACCCCGCCGGGCGACGCGGAAGCTCTGGCGGACGGGTTGGCGAGACTGATCGCCGATCCAGGCCGCCGTGCGGCGATGGGCGAGGCGGCGCGGGCCCATGTGGCCGCAAAGCACGGCCTCGCCGCCGCTTCGAGGCGGCTGGACGACGCGCTCCGGGACTGTCTGACGCGGTTCCATGCTGTGCGCGGCCGGGATGAAGGCGCGCTTCAATGACGGGGGACCCCGTGACCGGCGCTTCGGCGGCGCTCTTTTGTTTGCGTCATGGGCCGACGGCCTGGACCGCCAAGAAGCGCTTGCAGGGACGGGCCGACATCCCGCTTTCCCCAGAAGGCCGGCGGACGGTGGCGACCTGGCGGGTTCCCATCGAATTCCAGAACGCCCGCTGGATTTCCTCGCCGCTGAGCCGGGCGACGGAAACCGCGGAGATCATGCGAAAGGCGCGGTCAGACCCACCGCCGATGGAGACGGACCCTCGTTTGATCGAACTGGATTTCGGCGGGTGGGAAGGCCGCACGATCGCGGAGCTCGCCGCCGAACACGGCGAGTCTTTTCGAACGAACGAAGCCCGCGGCCTGGATATGCGGCCGGAGGGCGGCGAGACGCCACGCGAGCTGCAGGACCGGCTGCGGCCCTTCCTGGCGGACTGCGGCCGACGCGGGGCGCCGGCTGTAATCATTGCCCACAAGGGCGTGCTGCGCGCTCTGCTTGCCCTAGCGACTGGATGGGATATGAAACAGGACCCGCCCGAGAGGCTTCGCGACGGCGTCGGGCATCTGTTCACCGCCTTCGCAAATGGCGCTGCGGCGCTTGAGACGCTGAATATCGCGCTCACGTTCGGGGGCGACGAGGACAAACGCCGATGACCGTCAAAGTTATGTTTCATGTGCAATCGGTGCTGGGCGGCGGCCATACCAAGCGCATCCAGGCGTTGGCGCGCGGCTGCGAGGCGGCCGGCATGACGGTCCTTGTCGCAACCGGCGAAAAACAAGGCGCGCTGGGGCCGACGATTCCGCATTGCGCTCTCGATATCGTTCGAACGCGCGACGCCCAATTCAAGCGCTATGTCACCGACGGCGGCGCGCCGGCGGATGACGCCGTCTGGAGCCGACGCCGGACCCAATTACTCCAGGCTTTCAACGAGTTGAAGCCGGATGTTCTGGTAATCGAAGGCTATCCCTTCGCCCGGAGCCGGTTCGTCAACGAACTGACGCCGCTGATCGCCGCGTCTAAAGACGCGGGAACCGCGCTCTTATGTTCGATCCGGGACATTCTTCAGCCGATTCCCAAGCCCGAGCGACGGGAGCGCAGCCTTGCCTGGGCGAACGCCGATTTCGACGCCATCCTGGTGCATGGCGAGGAATCCCTGACCCCCCTCTCGATGTCGTTTCCATTGGCGGACGCGATCGCGCCGCCGCTCATCTACACAGGCTATGTCGACAATCCCGACTGGGTCGAACCGGCGCGCGACGAGGATCGAAGCGGAGCGGGGGAAATCGTCGTGTCCGCCGGCGCCGGCGCCATCGGCGCGACGATTTATCGAGCCGCGGTCGCGAGCGCCGATCGTAGTCCCGGTTGGCGATGGCGCGTGCTTCTCGGCGCGGACCTCGACCCGCAGATCGCCGAGGAACTGCGTCAGTCTGCGTCGGAAAATTGTATTGTCGAAGCGGCGCGTTCGGACTTCCGGACAGTTCTGACCACCGCCCAGGCGTCGGTCAGCCTTTGCGGCTACAATACGGCGGTGGACCTGATGGCGGTTGCGCCGCCCGCCCTGGTCATTCCGTTTGAAGGCGGCGGCGAGCGGGAGCAGCTGATGCGCGCCGAGTGTTTCGAACCTTTAGGCCTATGGCGCGTGCTGCGCGAATGCGACCTGACGCCGGACAAATTGATTGCCGCGCTGAAGCAAATACTCGCCGCCGACGCGCCGGCGCGGAGTACGATCCCGCGCGACGGGATCGCGCGGAGCGTGGCCGCGATCGCGCGCATCGCCTCGGAGGAGCGCCGTCGTTGAGCAGCGCGCCGACGCAGGATGAATGGGCCTCGCTGCAGGCCGAACTGGCGCTTTGGCGGACGGCCGGCCGACGCGCGCGGTTGTGGCTGCGGGACGACGACGCGACACGGCCAAGCTCGGCGCTCGATCGCCTGCTGCGGATCACCGCGTCTCAGCCCATCCTCCTGGCGGTCATTCCGGAGCAGGCTACCGAGGCTTTGGCGGCGCGCTTGAGGCGGACGCCGTCCGTATCGGTGATCCAGCATGGCTGGCTCCACCGGATGGACGCCCGAGACGGCGAAAAGAAAAGCGAATTTCCGCCCTCGCGCGATCCGGCCGAAGGCGTCGCCGCGCTGCGCCGCGGCCGTGAAAAGCTGGAAGCGCTGTTCGGCGCGCAGTTCCAACCGATTCTGGCGCCGCCTTGGAATCGCCTGAGCGACAAACTGGCGGCGCGCCTGCCGGAAGCGGGGATTGCGGGCCTGAGCCGCTTTCATGCGGCGCCGGCGCAGCGGCCGAACGGCGCGCCGGGCCTGACGCGGATTGATGTCGATATCGATATCATCGATTGGCGCGGCGGCCGCGGCGGCAAGCCGGCGACGGCGCTTGTCGGCGAGATTGTCGCTAAGCTGGCTTGGGCGCGCAAAAACGACCCCGCCATCCCCGTCGGCGTCATGACGCACCATCTCGTTCATGACGAAACCGCCTGGCGATTTCTGGAACGGCTGTTCGAGCAAACGCGCGACGATCCAGGTGCGGTCTGGGTCAATCCTTTTCACCCGGCCGCTGACACCACAGAGGCCCGCGCCGCCGAGAGCCTTCATGACGCCTGAACCCAGCCCAGCACCATTACGCTACGATCGCGGCGCCTTATTGGCGGATTACGCGCGCGCCATGATCGGCCTTGTCCTCTGCGCGGGGATTCTCCTGTTCCTCGATCCGATCGCCTGGGTGGCCTGGCCGCTAATGGCGGGACTCGGCCTGTTCGCCGCCTTTCTGCTGCAGACCTTGGCGAAAGACAGGACGCGGATCGCCGCCGACGCGGACGGCCTTCAGGCGGTTGTGGATCTCGGCCCGCTCTCTATCCGCAATTCGATCCAATGGGAGGACTTGCAGACGGTCAAGCTGCGCTTTTACGCGACCAAACGAAAGTCGCGCGAAGGCTGGATGCAACTGACCCTGAAGGACGGCGCCACGACGGTGAAGCTGGAATCGACGCTGGACGGGTTCGCGGCGATCGCCAAGACCGCCGGAACCGTCGCCGGGCGGCGGGACCTGCCGCTCGACACGCCGACGCGCGAGAATTTTTTAGAGGTCGGGGTTCGCCTGATCGAGCAGACTTGATCCCGGCGGCGCGGACAGCCCCGATGCGGTGGAAAAAAGGCCTCGCCGCCCGGGTCAAAGGCGCTATAGTTCGCCAAACGAGTGAGAAAGCGCCGCGGCCCATCGTTCTTAGGCGGCGGGCGAAGAACGGCGCCATCGCGGTTTAGTCGGGTTCCAGGGAGAGTCGGTTTTCATGTATGGCGGTCTGACGAAGGGTCCCTCAGTGCAGCTCAAGGCGCACGCGATGCCGGGTTGCACGCCGCGGCGAGGGCCGCGCCGCCAGAGGGACGCGGATCAGTGACCGGCAATTTGATCGATGTGCGCGACCTAAAGGTTCGCTTCACCCTCCCCGAAGGTCATATCGACGCGGTCAAGGGCGTGTCGTTCAGGATTCCCGAAGGCAAAACCGTCGCTTTGGTCGGCGAGTCCGGCTCCGGCAAATCGGTCATTAGTCAGGCGATCATGGGCATCTTGCCCAAGGTTGGGTCGATCCCGAGCGGTGAAATCCTGTTCCGCGACCCAGCGGCCCCGGGAACGGTGGTCGATATCGCAGCCTTGGACCGCGACGGGGCGCATATGCGCAAGCTGCGCGGCGGCCGCATGTCAATTATCTTCCAGGAGCCGATGACGTCGCTGTCGCCGCTCCACACGGTCGGCAATCAGATCTGCGAGGCGCTGGAGCTGCATCGCGCGGTCAAGGGGCCCGAAGCGACGGCCATGGCCGAAGAAATGCTTGACCGCGTCGGCTTTCCGGACCCGGCCAGGGCGATCCGCACCTATCCGTTCGAACTTTCCGGCGGGCTGCGGCAGCGCGCGATGATCGCCATGGCGCTGGTCTGCAATCCGGCGCTGTTGATCGCCGACGAGCCGACAACGGCCCTGGATGTCACGATCCAGGCGCAAATCCTGAAACTCTGCCGCGACCTGCAAGACGATCTCGGCATGGCGATCCTGATGATCACCCACGATCTGGGCGTCGTCGCGAATATGGCCGACGAAGTCGTGGTCATGTATCACGGCGAAGTCATGGAGTCGGGCGTCTTGAGTGACATTTACGACCGGCCTGGACATCCTTATCTGCAAGCGCTTCTGAAAGCGGTGCCGCGGTTCGATATGGAGCCGGGCGAACGCTTGGTGCCGATCCGCGAGATCAAGCCGCGTTTGGACGGACAACTGATCAAACCGCGTTCAATCCCGCAGAATGGCGGCGGCGGCGCGCCGATCCTCACAGTGGAAAATGTCACCAAATCCTTCACGATCAGGAAAGGGAGCTTTTTCGGGGCCCGGACGGAGAACCAGATCGTAGCGGTCGATCGGGTCAATTTCGACGTGCGGCGCGGCGAATGCCTCGGCCTGGTCGGCGAGTCCGGCTGCGGCAAGACGACCTTGAGCAAAATCCTGATGCGCGCGCTAAGCCCGGACGAAGGCTCTGTCACGTTCAACGACCAAGGCGAGGATATCGACGTCTTAGGCCTTGAGGGCGACGCGTTGCTGGAATTCCGCAAGAAGATGCAGTTCATCTTCCAGGACCCGTTTTCGTCCCTGAACCCGCGGATGACGGTGCTGGATCTGATCTCCGAACCTTTGGAGATCCACGCGAAAGGCACGCATCATGATCGGCAGGAGTTGGTCAAAGAACTGATGGAGCTTGTCGGCCTGGATATCCGGCACCTGAAACGCTATCCGCATTCTTTCTCCGGCGGGCAGCGGCAGCGGATCGGCATCGCCCGCGCGCTGGCGTTGCGCCCCGAGCTGCTGATATGCGACGAGCCGGTCTCTGCGCTCGACGTCTCGATCCAGGCGCAGATCCTGAACCTATTGAAGGATCTGAAGGACCAGTTGGGCCTGACCTATATTTTTATTTCGCACAATTTGGCGGTGGTCGATTATATCGCCGACCGGATCATGGTTATGTGCCGCGGCCGGCTGGTCGAATTGGCCCCGCGCGACATGCTGTTTCGCAATCCGATGCATCCCTACACCAAGGGGTTGCTGACCGCGGTGCCGGAACCGAATCCAAATCGACCCCTGAACTTTGCGCATCTGATGTCTGAAAAGGCGTCGGACCCGACCCTCTGGCCCGAGCCGTTCGCCGAACGCGATGGGATCCGCCCTGTTCTGCGCGATCTTGGCGACGGTCATTTCGTGCGTGCGATGCCGGACGCCCCGCTGACCGAAGCCGCCGCCTGACCGAGAGCCCAACCCATAGACTGACCAATAGATTGAGTTTGGAATTCACGAGGATGGAAACAGAAATGACCGTTACACTCCGCCGCCGCCCTGTCCCTGGATGTTTGCGCGCAGCGCTGGTTGCGCTGGCGATGACTGGGCTCGCAAGCGGCTCGGCGACGGCGCTGGACATCACCGGCGCGCCGTCGCTTGACGCGGCCGTGGCCAGCGGGGACCTGCCGCCGGCCGCCGAACGCGTGCCGGAACGCCCGCTGATCGTCAGTTTCGACCAGGATTACAAGTCCGCGGGCACGCATGGCGGCCAAATCAAGATGCTGATGCGGCGCGCCAAAGATACGCGCCAAATGACGGTGTATGGCTATGCGCGGCTGGTGCGTTACAGCGAGTCCTTGGAAATCGTTCCCGACATTCTTGAAAAAGTGGATGTCGAGGATGGCGGAAGGCAATTCACGCTGCATTTGCGGCCGGGCCACAAATGGTCGGACGGCGATGACTTCACGACCGAGGATTTCCGCTATTGGTGGGAGGATGTCGCGAACAATGAAGCGCTCTTCCCGGTCGGTCCGCCCGCCTACATGAAGGCCGGCGGCTCGTATCCTTCGGTCGAGATCCTTGACGCCCATACAATCCGCTATTCCTGGCCGGTCCCGCACCCGGATTTCCTGCCGGGCCTGGCGCAGGCCTCGCCGCGATACATCTACGCCCCGTCCCACTATCTGCGCCAGTTCCATGAGAACTATGCAGACGCCGAGGCGCTGGCGGCCTTGGTCGAGGCGGAAGGCCGACGCAATTGGGGCTCGCTGCACACCAACAAGGGAAGGCTCTATCGCAACGACAATCCGGATCTCCCGGTCCTGCAGCCTTTCCATGTCGAGACCGAATCCCCGTCGGAGCGGTTTGTTTTCGAACGGAACCCCTTTTTCCACAGGGTCGATCCGAACGGGCTGCAACTGCCTTATCTCGACCGGGTGATTGTCAATATCTCCGAGAAGAAGCTGATCGCCGCCAAGACGGCGACCGGCGAAGTGGATCTTCAAGCGCGTTATCTTCGGTTCGACGATTTCACCCTGTTGAAGCAGAATGAGCAGAAAGAGGGCTACCAGACCCATCTCTGGAAAATCGCCAAGGGCGCGCATCTGGCGCTTTACCCCAATATGAACCAGATCGATCCGGTCTGGCGCGACTTGATGCGCGAGCCTGATTTCCGCCGCGCCCTGTCCCTCGGGGTCAACCGGTACGAGATCAATCGGGCGATCTATTTCGGTCTGGCGACGGAGGGGCAGAACACAATGCTGCCCGGCTCGCCGCTGTACGCTGCCGATCTGCGCGAGAATTGGGCGACATTCGATGTCGAGAAAGCCAATGCGCTGCTGGACGGGTTGGGCCTGGAACGCGGTCTGCTGGACGGCGTGCGGCGGCTGCCGAACGGCGAGAAGTTGGAGATCATTGTCGAGACCGGCGGCGCCACGACAGAGGAAACGGACGTCCTGCAACTGATCACCGACACCTGGCGGGAAATCGGCGTCAGCACGTTCATCAAGCCGCTCAGCACCGAGAATCTTCGGAATCGGGTCTTTGCGGGAGAAAGTCAGTTCGTGATCGCGCCGGGGTGGGAGAACGGTCTGGCGACGGCGGACATGTCGCCGCGTGAACTCGCGCCCACCGCGCAGATCCAGTATCAATGGCCGATGTGGGGCCAGTATTTCGAGACCAACGGCAACGCCGGCGAACCGATTGATCTGCCGGAAGCTCAGCGTCTGAAAGACCTGCTGAACGAATGGTACGGCGCACCGGATCATGAGGCGCGCAAGCGGGCCTGGGATGAAATGCTGGCGATCCATAGCGATCAGGTCTTCGTCATCGGCCTCATCGCCGGGGTCTCACAGCCGGTCGTGGTCAAGAACGGGCTACGGAACATGCCGAAAGAGGGTTTGTGGAACTGGGATCCGGGCGCGCATTTCGGCCTTTACGGGATCGATACGCTTTGGTGGGACCTCTAGCCGCGGGCTCGCGCGCGAGTCGGGGACGCGGTCTGGGTCTGGGGAGACGGGTTTAGCGAACGATGCTGGGCTATATCATCCATCGACTGCTGGTGATGATACCGACGCTGCTGGTGATCAGCGTTTTCGTCTTCATCATCATTCAGCTGCCGCCCGGCGACTATCTAACGACGATGGTCGCCGAGCTGCAGTCCCAGGGCGAGGAGATCAGCCGCGAGAGACTCGAATATCTGCGCCGCGAATTCGGCATCGGCGAGCCGCTGGTGAAACAGTATTTCGTCTGGCTCGCCGGTTTGCTGCAAGGCAATCTCGGCTATTCCTTCGAATACGAGTTGCCGGTCTCGGACGTGATCGGCGACCGCGCCTTCCTCACGATTGTCGTCTCTTTCAGCACAATCGTGTTTGTCTATATCGTCGCCTTCCCGATCGGCGTCTACTCGGCGGTGCGGCAATACAGTCCCGGCGATTACGCCCTGACCTTTCTGGGATTCATCGGTCTGGCGACGCCAAACTTCTTGCTGGCCCTGATCCTGATGTATCTGGCCAACGTCTATTTCGGGACCTCGATCGGCGGGCTGGTTGATGACGAGTTCCGCAACGCGCCCATGTCCTGGGACAAGTTCCTGAATGTACTGGAGAATCTCTGGGTGCCGGTCGTCGTCATCGGCACGTCCGGCACGGCGGGGATGATCCGGCGGCTGCGCGCGAACCTGCTGGACGAACTGCACAAGCAATATGTCGTCACCGCCCGCGCTAAGGGCGTGCCGCCGAAAAAGGCGCTGATCAAATACCCGCTGCGCATGGCGCTGAACCCGTTCATCGCCGATATCGGCAACCTCTTGCCGGAAATCATTTCCGGCTCGGCCATCGTCTCGATCGTCCTGAGCCTGGAGACGACCGGCCCCATGCTGCTCCGGTCTCTGCAGAGCCAGGACATGTTCCTGGCCGGCAGCTTCCTGATGTTTCTGGCGATGTTGACGGTGATCGGCACCTTGATTTCCGATCTGGCGCTCGCCGTTCTGGACCCGCGTATCCGCCTCGGCGCGGAAGTGGCGAAATAGGGTCGAGGCGGGAGGGAGCCGATGGTCGACACGACGCAATCGCAACCTGACGCGGCCCGACCGGGCGCGTCCCAGACCGCGTCTGAAGCCTCCGAAACCACGCGAGCGTCGGAACCTCTGAAGCATTACGTCAACAAAGGCCCATTCGACCCGAACGCCGCGGTCACCCTGACGCCGGAGCAGGAAGAGTATTACCTCGCCTCGCAATGGGTGCTGATGTGGATGAAGTTCAAGCGCCACAAGCTGGCGGTCATCAGCGGCGTCTATCTGGTCCTGGTCTATCTCTCCATCGCCATTTCGGAGATTCTGGCGCCATATAATTTCAGCCATCGCCATACCGATTTTCTCTACGCGCCGCCGCAGGAGGTCTATTGGTTCCACGAAGGATCGTTCGTCGGGCCGTTTGTCTATGACTATGAAGTCACCCTGAACATGGAGTTCTTGCGGTCTGAATATACCGAGGACCGGTCGGAGCCGAGGCCGCTGCGGTTCTTCTGCACGACCAGCGACTATGCTGGATCGGATTACAAATTCTGGGGCGTTTGGGACGCCAATTTCCGGATCGTGTGCCCCGCGCAAAACAGTCATTTCTTCTATCTCGGCACAGACCGGCTGGGACGAGACATCCAGTCACGGATCATCCAGGGCGCGCGCATCTCGCTTACCGTCGGCTTGGTGGGGGTGATCATCAGTTTCGTACTGGGCATGGTGATCGGCGGGGTCGCCGGCTACTACGGAGGCTGGGTGGATTCGATCGTCCAGAGGGTGATCGAGGTCATCCGATCCTTCCCCGCCTTACCTCTTTGGATGGCGTTGAGCGCCGCGATGCCGGTAACCTGGTCGCCGATCCTCGTCTTCATGGGGATCACGGTTATTCTCGGACTGCTGGATTGGCCGGGACTGGCGCGCGCGGTCCGATCTAAACTTCTGGCGCTGCGCGAGGAGGATTTCGCCGTTGCGGCGCAATTGATGGGGGCGAAACCGAAACGGATCATCGGACGCCACCTGATGCCGAGCTTCATGAGCCACCTAATCGCCTCGGCTACCCTGGCGATCCCCAGCATGATCCTCGGCGAGACGGCGCTCAGTTTCCTCGGCCTTGGCCTGCGGCCGCCGATCACCAGTTGGGGCGTGCTGCTGAACGAAGCGCAGAACTTTAACGCTGTCGCGCTCTATCCCTGGCTGCTCTATCCGGCCATCCCGGTGATTATGGTGGTGTTGGCCTTCCAATTCCTCGGCGACGGGCTGCGGGACGCGGCGGACCCGTACAAATAACGCGCAAGCTCAGCGTTTCCGCAGCCACAGGCTGGATTCAAAGCCGCCCTTGGGCATGACGATGTCAGAAATCCAATCGCCGCCGCCCTCGGCTGCGACCAAGCCTTTGCGCAACGCCCACTGGCTGGACCAAAGAATCTCATAGAGGCCGCCGGACAGCAGCGCCGCCACGCCCGACTGCTCATTATAGCCGCGCCAGGCCCAAGCGGCCGGATAGTCCCAGGGCAGAAACATATCGTGGATATGCAGGACGACGCCGCTCGGCAGGCGCGGCAAAATCGAGTTGAGCAGCAGGTCTACATCGCTGGCCGGCATCAGGATGTGGCTGCTGTCGATACAGAGAAAATCCCCGCGGCCCAGCGCGTCGAACAGCGCCAAGTCTGCACTCTGAACGACCGAACGCACCAGGGAGACGCCGTCGAGGCCGGACAGATCAGCGCGCGGCGCCGGATCGATCGCCGTGATCCGGGTCGGCAGGCCGCCATCCAATACGGCGCGGCGATAGAACCGGGTTGAATGGCCGGAACCAATCTCGACCAGCCGGCGCGGTTCGAACCGGCGGACCATGGCGTAGCCGGCGGCGCCATCGAGGCGCGGAAACCAGTCTTGAGCCCAACGCGGCTCCGGGGGCGAAGCGTCGATTTCGATCTGCTGCAGCGTTGCGCGATGCCGATCAATTTCAGCCCGATGCGCCGCCATCGCGTCATTGGCGGCGTCGAACGCCGCCGCCAATTCCGGATACGCGACGGCGGCCGGATCATAAGGCCGGATCTGCGCGGCGTAGCGATAGGGAATGAAGTAGCCGGCGGGCGCGGCCCCGAAAAGAGTTTGGAGCCCCAGCCTCGCGCGGCGCCAGCGCAGCCGCCATGGCAGGCCGGTCTTTTCCGGAACTTCCGTCATCCGGGTCGGCCGCGCGCCCGCGTCAGGGCGTCAGCGTCATGCCTTCGCGCGCCACGAGCGTGCCGGGGCGTGCGGCCGAGGCTTCTTCGGCAATGACGTCCATCGCCTCGTCATTGTGGCTGGGATCGTGATGAAACAGAACCAACGTATCGACCTCGGCGGCGTCGGCGACCTTGATCGCTTCCTGCCAGGTCGAATGCCCGAACCCGACGAAGCGCGGATACTCCTCGTCGGTATAGGTGGCGTCATAGACCATGATGTCGGCCCCGCGCACCAAAGACACCACCTGCTCATCCAGACGGTCCGGATAGTGCTCGGTATCGGTGATGTAGCAGATCGACTTGCCGCCATAGTCGATCCGGTATCCTGTCGCGCTGTTCGGATGATGCAACGGCGCGGTGCGCAAAGTGACGCCCTCGCGCGGCGTGAGGGTCTCGCCCGCCTCAAAATCGACGAAATCGACATTCGCCGCGAAGACCTCCGGCGGCACCGGGAATAACGGCGCCTTCATCATCGCCGATAGGACATTGTGCAGCGCCTCGCCCTGCGCCTTGAGATGACCGGCATGCATCGTGATCGGCAGGCCGGGTATGTGAAACAAGGCGAAAAAGGGCAGGCCGATAATATGGTCGAGATGGGTATGGGTCAAAAAAATGTCGGTGTCTGTGGGCGAGGCGGTCTCCGGCGAAACCTCTTCCGCGCCGGGCTCGTCGCCATTGGCGACCTGCCGCATGATGTGGCGACCGAGCATGGGCAAACCGGATCCGGCGTCGAACACCATGCGGTAGGCGCCGCACATGATTTCGACACAGGAGGTGTTGCCGCCATATCGGACAGTATCCGGTCCCGCGCAGGCGATGCTCCCGCGCGTTCCCCAGAATCGAATCGAAAATTTGGACTGATTGGCCACGATCTGGGCGCCACCCGATATCCGATTTCCCCTGTTCCGGTTCGACCGGCCCCCAACGCACGACCCGAACCAAACCCGATCAGGGAACTAAACGATACCCGCCCGGTTCTGTCACGAGTAGTTCGGCGTTAGAGGGGTCTTTCTCAATTTTTTGCCGCAGCCGGTAGACATGAGTCTCCAGCGTGTGTGTCGTTACGCCAGCGTTATAACCCCAAACCTCACCGAGCAGCGTGTCCCGCGCGATGACCTTGTCGCCGGCGCGATAAAGATATTTCAGGATGGAGGTCTCTTTTTCGGTCAAGCGCACCTTGGCGTTCGCCGCCTCGTCCAGCAGGATTTTGGCCGAGGGTTTGAAGGTGAACCGGCCGATCGTGAAGATCGCGTCTTCGCTCTGCTCATGCTGTCGCAGCTGGGCGCGCAGCCGCGCCAACAGCACATTCAGGCGAAAGGGCTTGGTGACATAGTCGTTGGCCCCAGCGTCGAGGCCCAGAATCGTGTCGGAATCGGTGTCATGCGCGGTGAGCATGATGATCGGACAAGTCACGCCGTTGCGCCGCAGGAGCCGGCACCCTTCGCGTCCATCCATATCCGGCAGACCGACATCCAACAGAATTGCATCATAGTGGTCTGTTTTGGCCGCTTCCAACGCCGCCGCGGCGTCACCAACGCCGACGGTCTGGAATTCGCCGTGGACCTGCAATTGTTCCTGCAAGGAGCTGCGCAATTCACCATCGTCGTCGACCAGCAGAATCTTCTTGCCAACCATGCCCACTCCTCTCGTTCGCCCCGCGATTTTGGCGCCAACTGGCGGCCGAGCCGCTTCCTACGGGTGCGTGCGCGCCCCGATGTCTAACCCAAGCGCGGCCCAGTCTGCAACGAATCGCAAGCGAGTCGCTCGGCTGCGGCCGCGCGCCGTGGCGGCCGACGGAGTCTGGCGCCATTCCTGCTACAACGATGGAGGAGAGTGAGAGGAGTAAGAGGATGATGCCGGATTCCGGATCGGCGGCGGGCCCAGGTCCCCGATTTGCGCCATGGTCGCTCATGGTTCCCGACGCCGCCCGCGCCCGCGTCACATCCGATTCGAGCCGGCCGGAGCGTCTTTCGGACGACGCGCGCGTCGCCTTGCGCAACGGAGGCGACGAGGCGTTGGCGGATGAGATGAGGATCGCGCGGTCCGACGACCCGGCGTTTTTCGGATCGGACGGTTTCGGCTTCGACGACTTCCTCGATATCGTCAACCCGCTGCAGCATTTGCCGGTCGTCAGTCACCTGTATCGGGCCATCACAGGAGACCAAATCGAGCATGGGGCGCGGTTGATCGGCGGCGCGGTTTTCGGCGGTCCGGTCGGTTTTGGCAGCGCTCTTGGGAACGTCATCCTGAAAGATCATAGCGGCCGCGATGTCGGCGAGCATGTCACCGCCTTTCTCATCGAAGACAGTCCGGAAAGCGACGAACCAGGAATCGACGATCCAGAATTCGACAGCACCGACAGCGGACCGACGGTGCTGGCCGGCGGCGCCTCATGGTCGGCGTCTGATGAATCCACAGAGACCCTTCCGCCTTTTGCGGCGGGACCCGTGAGCGCCGCAACCCTCGGCCCGCCGAGCGTAGCCGCCGCGCAGGTTGACGGAAATCAAACGACCGCGCGGCTCACAAGCGCGACGCTTGACACTAAATCGCAAGAACCGTCAGACGCTGAGATTTTCTCAAGCTTTTCTGCACCGCCACGACGCCGGGTCGCGCCGGAAACGGCGCGCCTGCTCGACGCGCTGGCGGAGAATCAGGCGGCGCCAAGTACGCTTGATCGTGTGCTGTTGGCCGCCGACCGATTCACCAGCGGCGCGACGCGCGCCAACACAACAGCAGTCGGCGCGGCGACGACGCCCGCGCGTTTGCCGGACCGGATGGACGGGACGCCGACTATGGAAAACCCGTTCGTTGCGTATCAGACAAGCGGGCGCCGGGTTGATATCGCGACCTCGCCGTTAGTCGAGGAGGCGATTCAGATCGCAAAGAGCAATTACAGCCGTAGCGCTGGTCGGATAGAAAGCGTCGACGTCGAACAGCCGGCGGGCATAGAGACAGCGCGCGCCGATTTGGCGCCTGAACCGTCCATGTCGGCGGCGGCGTCCGGCGCAATCGCGACCGCCAATCCTGCTGTGGTCGCCCAAGCGGCGCGCGCCTATGCGGCGTCGGCCGCCGCGACCGCTTCCAGCGCCGAACGTCCTGTCCAGCCGGCGCGGTCCATTGCGACGGCCCAGGCGATTCCCCAGAGCGGCCAGAACGCCCAGACGACCCGCCCAGGCCTGGCCGCGGCGCCGCTGCACGCCATTCCGGACGCCATGATTTCGGCGCTTGAACGCTATGACGCGTTGAAGGCCGAGGCTGGCTGAGCATACCGATGGCGCTCTATCGGTTTGAAAAGCCCTGGCTGATAACACCGGACGGCGCACGCCACCGCTGCGCCAGCGGCAAGGGTGGTCTGCGCACCGATAAGAGAGAAGGCGACGGCGCCACACCGATCGGGCGTTGGCCGTTGCGCGAAGTCTTCTATCGACCCGATCGGATCGCTCGGCCGGCGTCGCGGCTGAAGGTCACGGCCCTAAGCCCGGATATGGGTTGGTGCGACGATCCGCGGGAAGGCTCTTACAACCGGCGCGTCGCCCTGCCCTTTTCCGGCGGGCATGAGGTCTTATGGCGCGAGGACGGGGTCTATGATCTGATCGCGCCGCTTGGTTATAATGACGATCCGCCAAGACCCGGCGCCGGAAGCGCCATCTTCCTGCATGTCGCGCGCGCGGACTTCGCTCCCACAGAGGGCTGCCTCGCCGTTTCCCTGCCCGTGCTAACCGCTCTGGTCTCCGCGTTTCAACCGGGCGACGCGGTCGAGGCGGTCGATGACGCTTAGCGTCGAGCGCCGAATATGGCGGAGCCGACGCGGATATCGGTCGCGCCCATCCGCACCGCCGTTTCGTAATCGCCGCTCATACCCATGCTCAGGCGCGGCAGATTATTGCGCGCGGCGATCTTGGCCAGAAGCGCGAAGTACGGGGCCGGCGGCTCTTCGGCGGGCGGAATGCACATCAGCCCGACAAGATTCAGGTTCAACTCGTCCCGGCACAAGGCGGCCAACGCATCGGTCTCAGACGGCGCCACGCCGGCCTTTTGCGGTTCTTCGCCGATATTCACCTGGATATAACAGGCCGGATTGACCTGCCGCGCCGTAAACGCGCGCGCCAAAGCCCGGGCGAGTTTTTCTCGGTCGACCGTGTGAAAGACATCAAACAGACCGACCGCCTGATTGACCTTGTTGGTCTGAAGCGGGCCGATGAGATGCAGTACGACATCCGGGTGCTCGGCCTTGAGCGACGGCCATTTTTCCAGCGATTCCTGGACGCGGTTCTCGCCGAAATGCCGCTGGCCGGCCGCAATCGCGGGGCGGATTGCGTCCGCGTCGAAGGTCTTGCTGACGGCGATGAGGCGCGCCGAGCCCGCTGGACGGCCTGCCTCCGCTTCGGCCTGACCTATCGCAGCGCGGACAGAAGCTAAATTATCCGGTAGGGTCATGGTCGCTCCACATTTTGGATGAAGCCTCAACAGCCGACCATCCAGTAAATTGGCCGCCAGACCTGTCGGGTCCAGCGAATTTCCGGCCATCGCGTCCGCTCTGAGACGCCCAACAAACGCCCGAAAAGTCCCTCAGAATCGTCATTTGTTGCATTTCGGCAACGCGCTCGCACGAAAGATCATGCGAAAGACCGATCATTCTTGCTGCATAGCGGCTGCTCTCGCTACACAAATGCATCGGTCGGAAGGCGCCGTAGGGGTCCTAGTGTCCGATTTATTAAGAACCTCTCTTGGAGATCACGGTTATGAGAAAAACGCTTTTGGCCACTTCGGCCATCGCCGGCGCCTCGCTCTTCGCGACAGCCGCTCACGCCGCCAGCCCGGAACTGTCGATTACGGGCTCGCTGGAATATCAGTACCACTTCTTTGATGTGAACACGACGGACGCCGGCAGC
This sequence comes from Alphaproteobacteria bacterium, assembly GCA_030065235.1. Taxonomy (GTDB): domain Bacteria; phylum Pseudomonadota; class Alphaproteobacteria; order UBA8366; family Aestuariispiraceae; genus JASJDC01. The sequence continues at coordinate 734,781 of JASJDC010000002.1, read as the reverse complement.
GATGTGCAGAAGAACGGGAACGGTCATGCGCTCTCGGCTGACAACTCGTCCTCCGAAATTCAGTTCGACTTCTCGGCGACCGCTGACAACGGCCTCACCTATGGCGGCCGTTACGACATGCGGATGATCAACGGCGGCAGCACCACGGCTGACGAAGCGTACATCTACTTCACCGGCGGCTGGGGCCGTGTCCATATCGGTGATGACGACACCTACTCGGACAACGCCGTGATCGGCGGTTACGCCGCGTTGACGGCGACCGGCGGTTATGACGGTGACGCGACCCGCTATTGGGACACCAACGGTTTGGTGTCGCGCACGGGCCCCGGCACCGGCGGTCTGGCCGACGATGAATCGCGGATCGTTTACTACTCGCCGAATTTCAGCGGCTTCGAGTTCGGTGCGTCCTTCACGCCGGATGACTCGGAATTCACCTCCACCACAAACCCGGGCGGCTACGACAACCAAGTTGATGTCGGCGTTCAGTGGGGCGGCACCTTCGGCGACAATGTCGCGGTGAAACTGACCGCTGGCGCGCGCTACGCGGAAGGCGGCGAAAACCAGGAAGACCTGGGCGCGTTTGAAACGGGCGGCACCGTCGGTTTCGGCGGCTTCACGGTCGGCGCCGGCTTCGGCTGGGAAGGCGACAGCGGGTCGAACGAAAACCTGATCGACGCCGGTGATGCGAAAATCGACGACAAGTACTATATGGATTTCGCTGTCGGCTATTCTGCGGGCCCGCTCGCTGTGGGCGCCGGTGTCTTCTACTCGGAAGCGGATGGTGAAACGACTGCCGGGAGCGCCACGCACGAAACCATCATTTACTCGTTGACCAGCCAGTACACCCTGGCGGAAGGTTTGGCGGCGTTCGCCGAACTGAACTATGGCGAGTTTGACAATGACGGGCTCAACACGAACAGTGACGGTGTTGACAGAGGCTCCAAAGTCGACAACACCGGCATCCTGGTCGGTACGAAGATCAGCTTCTAATCTTCGACCAACATGTCGTATGAATTTGGGGGAAGGTGCGCCTTCCCCCTTTTTCTTTGCGCACGATCGTTCAGAAAAGGACGAACTTTAGTCTTGTTCCAGCCGCTGGATTGGCCGATTTTGCGGCTGTCTTAGATCAGCCGACATTTGGATGGCGTTTAGTCGCTATGCTCATCGCCCGAATTCTCGCACCCGCCGCATTCTTGAGCCTGTTCCTCGCCGCCTGCACAAGCGGAACGGAGAGCACGATCCAAGACAGAGAAGAGCGTGAACGTGACGAAATCGGGCAACTCTTCGGCGATGATTTCCTAGAATTCGGCGGTGACGGTGACGGTGGAGCGGATACCAGCGGCGGCGGCGTCGCCGTGAACGGTTTCCTCTGGCGCGCCTCGTTGGACACGATTTCCTTCTTTCCGCTTACCCAGGCGGATCCGTTCGGCGGGGTGATCATCACCGATTGGTATACGCCGCCGGAGACACCCAACAGCCGGTTCAAATTGAACGTCTTCATTCTGGGGCGTCAGCTGCGCGCGGACGGTCTTCGGGTCAGCGCCTTCAAGCAAGAGCGCAACGCGCGCGGCGAATGGGTGGACACCCCGATCGCCAACGACACGGTCGTCTCGCTCGAGAACGCAATCTTGACCCGGGCCCGCGAAATCCGCATCAGTTCTCTTGCGCAGCCGGACTAAGGCGGGCTTCAGCCCTCGGCGGTAACGGCGCTGATCAGCGCCGGCGTTCCGGATGACCCTGTGAGCAGGATATGACAGAAACCGATCGCTACAATTTCGCCGAAGTCGAGACGCGCTGGCGCGCGCGGTGGGATGAAGCGCGCGTTTTTGAGGCGGAGACTGGCGGCGATAAGCCAAAATTCTACGTGCTGGAAATGTTCCCCTACCCGTCCGGTCGCATCCACATGGGCCATGTGCGGAACTATACGCTGGGCGATGTCGTCGCCCGGTACCGGAAGTCCCAGGGCTATAATGTGCTGCACCCGATGGGTTGGGACGCGTTCGGGCTGCCGGCCGAAAACGCCGCGATTGAGAACAAGACCCATCCGGCGAAATGGACGCGCGAGAATATCGCAACGATGCGCAGGCAATTGAAAACGCTGGGCCTGTCACTCGACTGGTCGCGCGAGATCGCGACATGCGAGCCGGACTATTACCGCCACGAACAGAAGATGTTCATCGATTTTGTAAAGGCGGACCTGGCCTATCGCCGGGAATCCTGGGTGAACTGGGACCCGGTCGAGAATACGGTTTTAGCGAATGAACAGGTCGTTGACGGCAAGGGGTGGCGGTCCGGCGCGCCGGTTGAAAAACGCAAATTGGCGCAGTGGTTCCTGAAGATCACGGCCTACGCGGACGCGCTGCTGGACGCGATCGCGGGGCTCGAACGTTGGCCGGACAAGGTTCGCCTGATGCAGACGAACTGGATCAACCGATCCGAGGGCGCGCGAATCGATTTCCATTTCTCTGAATCTGCGCAGGCGGATGCGCCGGCGCCGTCTTTCGATGTCTTCACCACGCGCCCGGACACATTGTTCGGCGCCTCTTTCTGCGCGTTGTCCGCCCATCACCCGATCGTTGCGGCGCTGGCGAAAGACAATGCGGGTTTAGCGGATTTCATCGCCGAATGCGACCGGATGGGAACCAGCGAAGAAGAGATTGAGCGCGCAGAGAAGCTCGGTTTCGATACGGGCCTTACCGTGACCCATCCGTTCGACGGCACCATCGAACTGCCGGTCTTCGCGGCGAATTTCGTGCTGATGGATTATGGAACCGGGGCCATCTTCGGTTGCCCGGCGCACGACCAGCGCGACTTGGATTTCGCTCGGAAATACAATCTTTCCGTGACGCCGGTGATCCTGCCGGATGATGCAGATGCGGCGGTTTTCGAGATCGTTGCGGAGGCCTATGTCGGGCCGGGGAAGGTCTACAACTCCGGTTTTCTGGACGGATTGAGCGTCGAAAACGGGAAACGGAAGGCGATCGAACGGCTCGAAACGCTGGGATGCGGCTCTGGCGAAGTCACGTTCCGACTGCGCGATTGGGGCGTCAGCCGGCAACGCTATTGGGGCTGTCCGATCCCCATGGTTCATTGCGAGTCCTGCGGTGTCGTACCCGTAAAAGAAGAAGACCTGCCGGTGCTCTTGCCGGAAGATGTCGATTTGGACGGCGGCGGCAACCCGCTGGAGCGACATCCCACCTGGAAGCACACGACCTGCCCGGTTTGCGGCGGGCCGGCCGTGCGCGAAACCGATACATTCGACACGTTTTTCGAATCGTCCTGGTACTTCGCGCGTTTCGCCGACCCGCACAATGCTGTGCGCGGCTTCGATAAAGACGTGGCTGAACACTGGTTGCCGGTCGACCAATATATCGGCGGGATTGAGCATGCGGTTCTGCATCTGCTCTATTCGCGTTTCTTCACCCGCGCCTTAAGCCAATGCGGCTATCTGGACCTGGCGGAACCGTTCGATGGGCTGTTCACGCAAGGCATGGTTTGCCACGAGACCTACCGCGCCGAGAATGGACGATGGCTCGAGCCGAGCGCTGTCGAAAAACGGGGACCCGATCATGCGATTGAACGCGCGACAGGCGGGCCCGTCACGATCGGCCGCTCGGAAAAGATGAGTAAGTCGAAGAAAAATGTCGTCGACCCGGAGCATATCGTGGCGAGTTATGGCGCTGATACGGCGCGCCTGTTCATGCTGTCCGATAGCCCGCCGGATCGCGACTTGGAGTGGACCGAAGCCGGCGTTGAGGGCGCTTGGCGTTACCTGAACCGGATGTGGCGCTTGATCCAGTCGGCGCTGGATGAAGTTGGATCGGACTACTCTCCGGACACGCCGCCGGCGGAAATGTCTAAGGCGGCGTCAGCGCTGCGCCGGCGCGTGCATCAGACAATCGATGGCGTCAGCCGCGATATAGAGCGATTTCACTTTAACCGGGCAGTTGCTCGGGTGCGCGAATTGTCCAATCATATCAGCGAGTTCGAGGCAAAGAACTCCGGAGATCGCTGGGCGTTGGGCGAGGCGGTTCGGAGTCTCACCCAATTGCTCGGCCCGATGACCCCACATTTCGCGGAAGAGGTTTGGTCGCTCCAAGGCGGTGAAGGGCTGCTGGTGACCGCGCCCTGGCCGACGGCGGACCCCGCGCTGCTGCAGGACGAGCTGGTCACGATCGCGGTCCAAGTGAATGGCAAGATGCGCGGCAAAATCCAGATGCCGCGCGACGCAGCCAATGAGGATGTACAGGCGGCGGCTTTTGCAGAGAACAATGTGGCGAAGGCCATGGGGGGCTCGGAAGCGAAGAAAGTGATCGTCGTGCCCAACCGCATCGTCAATGTGGTGGTATAGACCATGGCGCGGCTGATCCTGGCGATTGCTCTGCTGACGCTCACGGCCTGTGAATTTCGTCCGCTTTACGGATCGACAAACGCGGTGGACGAGCCCGATGTCACCGCCCTCCTCTCGCAGGTTTCCGTGCGGCGGATCCCGGATCGCGAAGGTCAGATTCTGCATAATTTCCTCCTCGACCGGTTGGGCGGCGGACGCTCCGGAAATTTCGATCTGACCACCAGCATGTCGATCTCTCAAAGAGACCTCGGGACGGCCGCCGACAGCACGACCACCCGCTCGCGCGTGTCGGTTACCGCGAATTTCACGCTCTCCATCGGCGAAGAGACCTATCGATTCACCGAGCGCAGCGCGTCGAGCTTCAGCACGGTGCAATCCGACTACGCGTCGCTGGTCGCGCGCGAGGACGCGGTGCGCCGTAGTTTGCGTGACGTCGCCGATGCGGCCCGGCAACGCATCGCCGCCATTCTCAAACGCCGCTTTAACGTGTAGAGGGCGGCATGCGTGTTCAGCCACGCGCCGTGTCCCGATTTCTCGAGGCGCCTGACGCCGAATGTCGGGTGATGTTGATTTATGGCGGCGATGACAGTCTGGTGCGCGAGCGCGCCGAGACAATCCTGAAGGCGCGCGGCGTTCAGATCGGCGACGCGTTCCAACATGACGATCTGACGAACGACCTCGTAAACGCTGAGCCCGAACAGTTTTTCGAAGCCGCCCTGGCGCGGTCCTTGATAGGCGGGCCGCGTGGCCTGCGTGTGACGGGGGCAAGCGACAAGATCACGAAACATATCGAAAGCTACCTAAGCGCGCCGAATCCGGAATGCACAATCGTGCTGTGCGCCGGCGCCCTGGCGCGGAACCGAAGCAGCCTGGTGAAGCTCTGCGAAAAGGATCCGGCCGCAGCCGCCATCGCCTGCTATGAGGATAGCGCGAGCGACCGGGAGGGCGTCATTCTCTCCGAATTGAAAAAGCGGGATGTCACGATCGAGGCCGAAGCGCTCGACTGGGCGGCGGAAGCGCTCAGCGTCGATCGCGGCGTCGCCCGCAGCGAAGCTCGGAAACTGGCGCTTTACGCAACGCCGGGCGCACGCCTTTCCCTCGACGACACGCGCGCGGCGCTGGATGCGCAAGGCGCTGTCGGGCTCGACGATCTGGCCTTTGACGCCGCCTCAGGTCTGGTCGGAGCGGCGGACCTGGATCTGGAGCGGGCTGCGCGGGAGGATATTTCCGGCGTCGCCATCATCCGGGTGCTGATCGGCCATTTCACCCGCTTGCTGTCGCTGCGCCGGCGGGTCGATGCCGGGGAGCCGTTGGAGGACGTGATCAAGCGCGCTCGGCCGCCGATTTTTTTCAAGCGCACAGACGCCATGCGCCGGCAAATCCGGCTTTGGCGCGCGTCGATGATCGAAACGCAGCTGCTTGAATTCGCCCGGGTGGAAAGCGCGCTGAAGACAACCGGCGCATCGGAAACCGCCCTGATCCAACGTGCGGTGCTTCAGACCGCCGTCATCGCCCAACGGGCGCAGAGAACCGCGCGCTAATCCACGCCACCCAGCGGAGACACTATTCCGTGTTCAGACGCGCCAGGAGCGCGTCCAGTTGATCCAGCGTCTTATATTGAATCGTGACGCTGCCGGCCTCGCCTTTCGATTTCAGTTGTACGGTCAGGCCCAGCCTGTCTGACAGGCTGCGCTCCAAGGCGATCGTGTCCGGATCACGCTGATCAACTGCGCGTCCGATCCTCTCAACCGTCACGCCGACCGTTGATTTCTTTGCTTCCTGCGCCAGACGTTCGGTCTCGCGCACGGTCAGGTCTTTTTTGATCACCTGATGCGCCAACTCGCCCGGATCGTTGGCGCCGATCAAGGCGCGGGCATGGCCGGCTGAAATCAGCCCGTCATCGACCATGCTCTTGACCTCTTCCGGTAGCGTCAGCAGCCGCAGCATATTGGCGATATGGCTGCGGCTCTTACCAATGGCGTTGGCGAGGGCTTCCTGAGTGTAATTAAAATCATCCATCAGGTTCTGATAGCCTTCCGCCTCTTCCAACGGAGTCAGGTCTTCACGATGGATATTTTCGATCAGGGCGATTTCGAGCGTATCTCGATCGCCTAAATCCTTAATTAAAACAGGCACTTCATAGAGTTTTGCGCGCTGGGCGGCGCGCCAGCGGCGTTCCCCGGCGACAATCTGATAACTGTTCGGATCGTCCGGATGCGGCCGCACGAGGATCGGCTGCAGCACCCCTTTTTCCCGGATGGAATCGACGAGCCCGTCGATCGCGGCCTCATCGAACCGTTTGCGCGGTTGAGCTGGATTAGGACTCACGAACTCGATCGGCACGGTCTTGCCTCCGCGTCCAGGTTCCGCAGCCGGCGCCATCTGCGGCTCGTCGCCAAGAAGAGCCGACAAACCGCGACCCAGGTTCTTTTTTTTGCTATCCATGGCGGCTACCGCGCTGTCTGTCGTGATGATGAGAAGGCTAAAAACCGAGTTGCGATCGGCAAACCCCGAACCTTAATTGGGACCGGGAGCGGAACGATCGGACGTCTCCGTGATGCGGGCGGCGGCGTCTGCGAGGCCGGGCGCAACGGCGGAAGCCGCAAGGTCGTTCTCCCGCTCGCGACGCAAAACCTCGCCCGCCAGCGTGATATAGGCCTTTGAGCCTCGACAATGCATGTCATAGATCAGCACCGGCAAACCGTGAGACGGCGCTTCCGAAACGCGAACATTGCGCGGGATGATTGTGTCATAGACCTTGTCGCCGAAATGCTCGCGGACATCCGTGGCGACCATATCGGACAAGTTGTTGCGTTTGTCATACATGGTTAACACAACACCTTGTATTTCGAGGCTTGGATTGAACGCTTTGCGCACCCGTTCGATCGTCTTTGTCAGCAGGCTGAGACCTTCGAGCGCGTAGAACTCGCACTGTAGCGGCACGAGGATCGAGTCGGCGGCGCAGAGCGCGTTCAAGGTCAGCAATTGCAAAGAAGGCGGACAATCAATCAATACGTAGTCGTAATGGGCGGACATACGGCGAAGCGCGTCGCGCAGGCGAAACTCTCGCCGATCCAAATCGATCAGTTCAATCTCCGCGCCGGCAAGATCGATCGCGGACGGCACAATATCAAGCCGCGGGACGGCCGTGGCCATGGCCGCCTCCTCGATGGTGCGCCGGTCGATCAGCACGTCATAGGCGGACACGGCGCGGGCGCGGCGATCGATCCCAAGACCCGTGCTGGCGTTGCCTTGGGCGTCGATATCGATGATCAACACCGACTTTCCGCACGCCGCCAGGCCCGTCGCTAGGTTGATCGCGGTCGTGGTCTTGCCGACGCCCCCTTTCTGGTTCGCGATGGCGATGACCCGCCCCGCCCCCGACAAGATAGCGGTCTTGGCGGGGGCGGCATGGCGGTCGGGGTCGAGATCAGTGCTCATCAGGCATCCTCTAGGTCGAAGAGGTCGACGAAACGCAGGCCTTAGCGTATTCGGTCGAACCGATCGATGCGCAACACCCGGCCATCCGGATGGGTTACGCTTTGAAGTTCCTGCGAATCTATATGCCACACCTTTTTGGCTTCCGTCAATTCGGCGCCAAGCGTATTTCCTTTTAGGAAAAGGCAGAAGCCATCCGGCTTTAAGATGTTCTCGGCGAAGCTTAAGAGCTGTGAAACCGGCGCGAGGGCGCGGGCGGTGACGATATCGGCGCCGTCAGGCGCGGCGCTTTCGATACGTTCCGTCAGGACAGACACATGCTTGCACGCGGTCTCGCGAGCCACCTGCCGCAGAAATTCACACTTTCGCCGATCGGACTCGATCAAAGTCACACGACACGGGGTGAGAACGCCAAGGACAAGTCCTGGAAACCCGGCGCCCGATCCGAGATCGACAATATGCAGGGCGTTGAGGTGGTCGCCGCGCGGCAGATATCGGATAAGTTGCGCGGAATCGAGAAAATGTCGGCGCGCCATATCATCGAGACTCTTGGGGCTGACCAGATTGATCGCCCCATTCCACCGGCGCAGAAGCGCAGCGTAGGCGGCCAGACGCGCCGATGTTTCACGTGAAACAGGGGTCCAGGCTTGGATTTGCTCGAGGACTGGGCCTGGGATTTCCGAAGCGCCGTCCATTCAGAATGCCGCCTAAGCGGCCTTAGCGCGCTTTTTGACGAAGCGCAGCAGCGCCATGACCGCAGCGGGCGTCACACCCTGGATACGGCTTGCAGCCCCAATCGTCTCCGGCGCCGCATCTTGGAACTTCTGCCGCGCCTCGGCGGACAGGCCGCCAATCTCGGCGTAGTCCAAGTCGACTGGGAGCGACAGGCCTTCGTCTCGGCGATAGGCGGCGATATCCGCTTCCTGGCGTTTGGCGTAGGCCTCATAGACCGCATCGGTGGCCAGCCGTTCATGCAGCGCAGCCGGTACGGCCCGCAATTCGGGCCAGATGCGCATCAGAGTGTCCCAATCGGCGCGCCGTTGCGCCAAAAGATCATGAGCGGTCCGACGAACCCCATCTCTCGTTAAGGCGACGCCATGCGCGGCCAAGGCGTTCGGCGACTCGGCGCTGGTCTGGAGCAAGGCGCGCGCCTTCTCCAACTGCGTTGACTTGGCGCGCCAATGCGCGCGGCGCCGCGTACTTGCGAGCCCGACCGACGCGCCCAGATCCGTCAGCCGCTCATCGGCGTTGTCAGCGCGAAGGCGAATGCGATATTCGGCCCGTGACGTGAACATGCGATAGGGCTCGTCAGCTCCGCGCGTGACAAGATCGTCAATCAAGACTCCAAGATATCCGTCGGCCCGATCCGGCAGGAAGACAGATTCCGACGCATCGCCGGAGCTGTCGGCCCCTGCGCTCGCCGCCCGCAGCGCCGCGTTCGCTCCCGCGATCAGACCTTGCGCCGCCGCCTCCTCATAACCGGTCGTGCCGTTAATTTGGCCCGCCAGATAGAGACCGCTCAGTTTCTTGGTTTCCAGACTATGCTTCACCTGCCTCGGATCGACATAATCATATTCAATCGCATAACCGGGCCGAATCACCCGCGCCTTCTCAAGGCCGGGTATGGTCTTGAGAAAAGCGTGCTGCGCGGCCTCGCTGAGCGAGGTCGAAATCCCATTGGGATAAACCGTGTCATCCTCCAGACCTTCCGGTTCCAGGAAGATCTGGTGGCGCGGCCGGTCAGCGAAACGCACCACCTTATCCTCGATCGAGGGGCAATAGCGCGGGCCGCGGCCTTCGATCCGCCCCGCATACATGGCGGAGCTGCCGAGATTCTCTTCGATGATCCGATGCGTATCCGCATTGGTGTAGGTCATGAAGCAGCGGATTTGCGGCACCGTGATCGCGTCGGTAAGGCTCGAAAAAGGCTCCGGCACAGGGTCCGCGTCTTGCGATTCCAGGCCGGTCCAATCGATGGTCCGGCCATCCAGCCTTGGCGGCGTGCCCGTCTTCAAACGACCGAGCGCAAAGCCATATCGATCGAGAGTCGCCGACAGTCCATAGGACGCCGCATCGCCCACCCGGCCGGCCGCCGCCGTTTTCTCGCCGATATGAATGACGCCGCCGAGGAAGGTGCCTGTCGTCAGAACGACCGAGCCTGCGCGCAACACTGCGCCGTCGGACAGGACAACGCCGCCGACCCGATCTCCCGGATCGATGAGCAAGTCTTCAACCGCGCCCGCCAGGATTTCCAGGTTCGCCGTCTCCGCCAACTCACGCTGCATGGCGGCCCGGTACAGGGCCCGGTCCGCCTGGGCGCGCGGACCCTGAACGGCCGGGCCTTTGCTGCGATTCAGCATTTTGAACTGGATGCCGGACTGATCGATGACCCGCCCCATCACGCCGTCCAGCGCGTCGATCTCGCGCACCAGATGACCTTTGCCCAACCCGCCGATCGCCGGGTTGCAGGACATCTCGCCGATCGTCTCCAGCTTATGGGTGACCAAAGCCGTACGCGCGCCGATCCGCGCCGCAGCGGCCGCCGCTTCGCAGCCCGCATGGCCGCCGCCCACGACAATCACGTCCCAGCTTTTCGTCATGTCGGTCATGGGCGCGACCATAAGGCCCCGCCCCTCCTTTCTCAATGTCCAACGATGGTCGGCATACGATCTCAGCCGCTCATCAGACGCTGGCGCAAACTCTGTTTGAAGTTTGCCCGGCCCCGACGGTCTCGATGTTTCACGTGAAACACCGATATGCGAACGGCGCCGCTATTTGCCAATGCAGAATTGCGAGAAGATCCGATCTAAGAGCTGCTCCACATCAAGCCGTCCAACGACGCGGGCGAGGTCCGTCAGCGATCTCCGCAGCCTTTCTGCAGCCAGAACCGGATCCTGCTCCAGCAATACCGCTTTCAACCCATCCTGCGCTGACGTAACCGCCAACCGATGACGTTCCCGCGTAATCACCGGCGTCTCCGATGCGGAAAGCGCGCCAACCTTCTCCGCCAAAGCCGCCTCCAACCGATCAATACCAGCACCGGTATGCGCCGAGACGACTAGATCAATATCCTCCGTTAAATCCAGCTTTTGCTCGGGCAACAGATCCCCTTTGTTCAACACCCTTAGTATTGGCGCATTATGGTCAAACCCCGCGCCCAGCGGGTCAGATCCAACAGCGCGGACATCTAGAACCAGGTCCGCCTCTTGAGCAGACCGTAGGGACCGTCGAACACCCTCTTGCTCCACCGGATCCGCCGTCTCGCGGAGGCCAGCCGTATCAACCAAATGCACCGGGAATCCGGCAATATCGAGCGCCACCTCAATCCGATCGCGCGTGGTGCCGGCGAACTCCGACACAATCGCCGCATCCCGTTTGGCCAGAGAGTTCAACAGGCTCGATTTGCCGACATTCGGCGCGCCCACAATAGCCACCCGCAGACCGGTTCGAAGAATTTCACCTTGCCGGCTATCCGCCAGATGCCGATCCATCTCATCGATTAGCGCTTCAATCGCCGCACCATCGAGGCTCCGGAGGGTCTCGACGACATCCCCCTCATCGCCAAAATCGATTTCCGCCTCCAGCTGAGCCAACCAATCCGCGATCCGGTGCTGCCAAGCCTCATAGAGCGCGCTGAGCGCGCCGCCATATTGGCGCAAAGCCTGACGCCGTTGGGCCTGGGTTTCCGCATCGATCAGGTCAAGCAGCCCCTCCGCCTCGACCAAATCGATTTTGCCATGATCGAAGGCGCGACGCGCGAACTCCCCAGGCTCAGCCAGCCGAAATCCTGACGCAGCCCCCAGCGCGTCCAACACCGCCTGGATCACCGCCAGACCGCTATGGGTGTGGAGTTCGACGCTGTCTTCGCCGGTAAAACTCTTCGGGCCGGGAAACCACAAGACCAGCGCATCGTCGATCGGCTCACGCACATCAGTGCGCAACGTGGCCCGCGACGCGACCCGCGGCGCCGGCTGTTTCACGTGAAACAAGCCAAACGCGGTCCGCGCGTCCGGACCTGAAACGCGGAACACCGCCACCCCGCCACGGCCGGGCGGACTGGACAAGGCGAAGATCGTATCGCCGGCGCTCATCCCATTCACCTCAACATGTTGAGTTTCGAACCCAAGCGGCCTCTAAATCCAGAGATCGATAACGTCTCAAAACGACTGCCCCGCCACAACACGCACCACTTTGCAAGAGCGGTGGAAGCCACGGACCGTTTCGAGGATGACAGAACGCCCGGCGCCCTTATAACTCAGCGCGCGCCCCCGACTTCCGCCAATCCAATCCTGCCAGCCAGAAGACGCGCCGTGACAGAAAACATCTTGCACCGGGAAACAAGCCCTTATCTGCTCCAGCACAAGGACAATCCCGTCCATTGGCGGCCCTGGGGCGACACGGCCCTCGCCGAAGCGCGCGATAGCGGCCGGCCTATCCTGCTCTCGGTCGGCTACGCCGCCTGTCACTGGTGCCATGTCATGGCGCATGAGAGTTTCGAAAACGCCGATATCGCCGCGCTGATGAACGACCTGTTCATCAACATCAAGGTCGATCGCGAGGAACGCCCGGATATCGACGCAATCTATCAATCCGCCTTGGCCATGATGGGCGAACAAGGCGGCTGGCCGCTGACCATGTTTCTCACCCCCGCCGGCGAACCTTTCTGGGGCGGCACCTACTACCCGCCCGAACCGCGTTACGGACGGCCGGGCTTTCCTGACGTTCTACAGAGCATCGCCGAGACCTACCGTAAGAATCCGAGTGGTGTGCGCAGCAACGCCGACGCCTTGCGCAAAGGCCTGCGCCGCCTGGAGCAGAGCGAACCGGGCGCGGTTCCAGGACCCGAACTTCAGGACCGTATCGCCGAACGCCTGTTGCAGGAATTCGACCCCATCGACGGCGGCATCGGCGGCGCGCCGAAATTCCCGCAAGGCCCAACCCTGGCCCTGGTCTGGCGCGCGGCGCAGCGCGCCGACCCGACTTTGCGACACAACCGCCTCGCCGACGCGATACGCAAGACCCTGCTGCATATCTGCCAGGGCGGGATTTACGACCATCTGGGCGGCGGCATGGCGCGCTATTCCGTCGACCAGCACTGGCTCGTGCCGCATTTCGAGAAAATGCTCTATGACAACGCCCAATTGGTCGATCTGGCGGTCGATGTCTGGAAGGCGGAGGCGACCACGCCCGATGCGCAGTTCCGCGACCTGCTGGCGCGGCGGATCGAGGAGACGATCGGTTGGGTGGTCTCGGATCTCGCCGCCGACCAGCCCGCCTTCGCCAGCGCCCGAGACGCCGACTCCGAAGGCGTCGAAGGCAAATTCTATGTCTGGACCAAGTCCGACGTGGATGCGCTGCTTGGGGAGGACGCCGCGCTCTTCAATGCGGTCTATGGCGTCACAGACGGGGGCAATTGGGAAGGCGTGACCATCCTCAACAGGCTGAACTCCCTGGACACGATACTGGCGCCCGAGGATGAGGCGATATTGGCGCGTTGCCGGTCGGTCTTGCTTGAGGCCCGCGCCAAACGACCGCCGCCGGAGAAGGACACAAAAGTGCTGGCCGATTGGAACGGTCTGGCCATCCACGCCATCGCCAAGGCCGCCGCCGCGTTCGATCGGTCGGACTGGCTCGAAAGCGCCCGCGCCGCCTTCGCCTTCATCCAAGACTCCCTCGCTGGCCCGGATGGCCGATTGTTTCATTCCTGGGCCCGCGGCCGGGCGCAGCATGCCGGTATGCTGGCGGACTACGCCGCCATGGCGCGCGCCGCCATGACGCTTCACGAAGCGACGGGCGATGGCGCCTATCTTTCTCAAGCCGCAACCTGGATCGCGGTCTTGGATCGTCATTTTCTCGACGCCGACAGCGGCGGCTATCACAACACGGCGGACGACGCTTCGGACCTTCTGCTGCGGTTGAGAACGGCGACCGATACGGCGGAGCCGGCCGGGAACGGGATGGCGGCTGAAACCTGCGTGCGCCTCTGGCTTTTGACCGGCGACGATACCTATCGTCAGCGTGCGGAAGCGGTGATTATGGCGTTCGCCGGCGAACTTCAGCGCAATTTCTTCCCCTATGCAACGCTGCTGGCCGCGGCCGATTTCCTAAGCGACCCGGTGCAACTCGTGCTGCATGAAGGCGCCGATGCGCGCGCCGCTGAAGACCTTTGGCGCCTGGCGCGAACCGCGCCCTTGCGCAACGCCGTCCTCACCCGGCTGCCCGCCAACGCCGAGCTGCCAGAGGACCATCCCGCTCAGGCGCAACTCGCCAGCCGCGCGGCCGGTTCTCCGGCAGCCCTATTCATTTGCCGCGCCGGGACATGCTCGCTGCCGATCAGCGATCCCGGCGAGCTGGAAGAACAGTTATTTCAATAAAGAAGCAGTCCGAATTCGGGTCGCGGCTATAGTGACGACCCTACGCTGATACGGTGCTGACTACGACGATAAGGGAGAGAAGACATGGCGACCGTGATTCAATTCGCAGAAACCGGCGGACCAGAAGTCCTGACCGTCCAAGAGGCCGAGATCGGCAATCCGGGCCCCGGCGAGATCCGCGTGACCCATGACGCGGTTGGACTGAATTATATCGACACCTATCACCGCAGCGGCCTGTATCCGCTCCCCTTGCCCTCCGGCATCGGCCTGGAGGCGGCGGGCGTTGTCGACGCTGTCGGCCCCTCGGTAAGCGACTTTCAGCCCGGCGACAGGATCGCCTATGGAGTCGGTCCGATCGGCGCCTATGCCGAGGCACGGGTCATGCCAGCGGAGAAAGCGGTGAAGCTGCCCGATGGGATCGACACGCGCCAAGCCGCCGGAATGATGCTGAAAGGCATGACCGTGGAATATCTGATCCGTCGCACCTATGCGGTGCAGCCCGGCGATGTCGTGCTGTTTCACGCAGCCGCGGGCGGCGTCGGCCTGATCGCCTGCCAATGGCTGAAACAGATCGGCGCGACCGTGATCGGCACGGCCGGATCGCCGGAGAAGGCGGACCTGGCCAAGGCGCATGGCTGTGATCATGTACTTCACTACGACGATGACGTGATCGGGGCGGTGAAAGACCTCACCGACGGCGCCGGGGTTCCCGTTGCCTATGACGGGGTCGGCGCCGCCACTTGGGATCTGTCGCTCGATTGTCTGAGACCGCGGGGCATGCTCGTCAGTTTCGGCAACGCTTCCGGACCCGTTCCGCCGGTCAATCTGGGTGTGCTCTCGCAGAAAGGTTCGCTCTATGTCACGCGACCGACCTTGATGAGCTATACGGCGACCCGCGCCGACCTCACCCTATCGGCCTCCTCGCTCTTCGAGGCGGTTCAGAAAGGTCTGAAAATCGAAGTGAACCAGACCTACCCGCTGACCGAGGCGGCCCAAGCGCATGCCGATCTGGAAGCCCGCAAAACCACAGGCTCGACCATCCTCATCCCATAGGCCTCGTCGGCGCAAAAAGTCGAGCATCCAGCACCCCAACAAGGGCGCACCGAACTTGATCAGCGCGTCAAAGGAGCGCACTGTGAAAGCTCAAAAATGGGACATGCTAGCCTATTGGTAGGAGATAGTAATGGACCGGGGACCTCTAGAATACGTCGCGTTGGGCTTGATCGTATTCGTCGCGCTGTTTCTGATCTACGCCATCATCTTCATCCACGACATTCCCTATAAGATCGCGCAGAAGCGCAATCATCCGCATCAGGAAGCGATCCACTATGGCGGCTGGGTGAGCATGTTCACGCTGCACGCCATCTGGCCATTTCTTTGGATCTGGGCGACGCTCTACGACGCTGACCGCGGCTATCAGTTCTCCTCTGAATCGAGCGCCAGCAACCAACAGATGCTCGATAAATTGGCCGCTCTCGAGAAGCGCGTAGCGGCGTTTGAGAGCGGCCAGACCGACAAATCATCGAAGCAGTCGGTGTCCGGAGAAGCACCGACGTCGTAAGGAGTCTAACGTCATGGAACTGATGTTGCTCCTGACATACGCCGCGATCGCCTGCGTAATCTTCAAGATATTCAGAATTCCGCTCAACAGTTTCACGGTGCCAACCGCGATCCTCGGCGCGGTTTTCATGATTGGCGGTCTGATCATCGTGATGAACTACCACCACCCTTTCACGAACGTTGCGCGGACTGTGACCGTGACGACGCCGATCGTACCGCTCGTGAATGGGCGCGTTATCGAGGTTCCAATCACGCCGAACACGCCGCTGAAGCAAGGCGATGTCCTGTTCAAGATCGATCCAACACCGTATCAGGCCGAGGTTGACGAGCAGGAAGCCAACCTGGCGCAGGCGAAAAAAGCGGTGAAGATATTGCAGCAGGAGTTCGCCGAAACTCAGGCCGAGGTGGAGAACGAGCGGGCTGAGCGGGACCGCGCGAAAGACCGGTACGATCGCCTGGCCACAGCGAATGAAAACGCCAGAACGGAAGGCCGCGCCTTGCCATTTCCGGAGGCCCGGGTGGTCGAGGCCAGGGAAACCTACGAAGCCGCGGAGGCCAATCTCAGGGTTGCAACCGCCGATTCGCAGAGCGCCAGGTTAAGGCTCGACTCAGAAATAGGCGGCGTCAACACCGTAATCGCACAGGCCAAGGCCAGGTTGAGCGCCGCCAAGTTCGATCTCGAACAGACCGTGATGCACGCCCCGACTGACGGTCAGGTCACACAACTTCTCCTACGGCCAGGCATGATTGCCGTTCCCATGGTGCTACGGCCGACTATGGTCTTTGTCCACGACGAGCAAACCCGCCTTATTGGGTCCTTCCTGCAAAATTCGCTGAAGCGAATAGAGCCGGGAAACGACGCCGAGGTAATCTTTCCGTCGATTCCAGGCCGCGTCTTCAAAGGCAAGGTTGACTTCATTCAGCCTGTTCTCGCCCAGGGCGAAATACAGGCGACCGGCGCCTTGGTTGGATTCGGCGATGTCTCGCAAGGCCGCGTGCCTGTTGGCATTCTGCTTGACGCGGGAAACCGCGCATTGTCACTACCGACCGGCGTTTCGGCGGAGGTCGCCGTGTATAACGACGACACATTCCTGATCCATGAAATCTCACTCTTGCGCAGAATTCTTCTGCGTATGACGAGCTGGACGCACTACGTTTTCGGCCCGATTCACTAGCTTCTGACGATACAATTACATGTCGCCTTGAGCCGTTGATCGGCATTGAGGCTCTCACCCTCGAACCGGCTCCGCCAGATGACACGGCGCAGGTTCAAAGTGATCTTATCACTGGTTCATGGAATCGAAGAAGTCGTTGTTGTTCTTCGTGTCCTTCAGCTTGTCGAGCAGGAACTCCATCGCATCGACGACGCCCATCGGCATCAGGATACGGCGCAGCACCCACATTTTGCTCAAGACCGCTTTGTCGACCAGCAACTCCTCTTTCCGGGTGCCGGACTTCGTAATGTCGATCGCCGGGAAGGTCCGCTTGTCGCTGAGTTTGCGGTCGAGGATGATCTCGGAATTGCCGGTGCCTTTGAACTCTTCGAAGATCACCTCATCCATCCGGCTGCCGGTATCGATCAGCGCGGTCGAGATGATGGTCAGCGAACCGCCTTCCTCGATATTCCGCGCCGCGCCGAAAAAGCGTTTCGGGCGCTGCAGGGCGTTGGCGTCCACACCGCCGGTCAGCACCTTGCCGGAGCTCGGAACGACTGTGTTATAGGCGCGCGCCAGACGCGTAATGGAATCGAGCAGGATCACCACATCGCGCTTGTGCTCGACCAGGCGCTTGGCCTTTTCGATCACCATTTCCGCGACCTGCACATGCCGGTTGGCCGGTTCGTCGAAAGTCGAGCTGACGACCTCGCCATTCACCGAGCGCTGCATGTCGGTGACTTCTTCCGGCCGCTCGTCGATCAGCAGAACCAAAAGATAAGCCTCCGGGTGACTGTGCGAGATGGCGTGCGCGATATGCTGCATCAGCATGGTCTTACCGGTGCGCGGCGGGGCGACGATCAATGCACGCTGGCCCTTACCCAGCGGCGAGATCAAATCGATCACACGCGTCGAGCGATCCGAGACTTTGCCGTCCGTCGTCTCGACCTCGAGATTCAGTTTCTCGTCCGGATAGAGCGGCGTCAAATTGTCGAAATTGATCCGATGGCGGACGCGTTCGGGCTCGTCAAAATTGACCGTATTCACTTTCAGAAGCGCGAAGTACCGCTCGCCATCCTTCGGCGCGCGGATCTGGCCCTCGACCGTGTCGCCGGTGCGCAGTCCGAAGCGCCGGATCTGGCTGGGGCTGACATAGATGTCGTCCGGTCCGGCAAGATAGTTGGCCTCCGGCGAGCGCAGGAAACCGAAGCCGTCCTGCAGCACCTCCAAAACGCCTTCGCCATAGATCGCCACGTTATTATTCGCCAGTTGCTTGAGGCAGGCGAACATCAGTTCCTGCTTCCGCATGGTGCTGGCGTTCTCGATCTCCAGCTCTTCCGCGAAGGACAGCAGTTCCGGCGGCGACTTGGTCTTCAACTCTTTAAGATGCATGGCGGGCGCTCAAATGAGGATGGAAAATCACAGATTTTCAAGAGGTTGGGGTATCGCAGGCGCGAACCAACGGACGTGGCTCGAAAAACGGGAATCGCGATAACGGGAAATCTCCCGACCGGGAGTAGAACTTAAGTAACGGAAGGCGGTTTTACTGTCAAACGACGATTACGTCGCGCGGGCTCAAAACAGTCGCACGCCCGTTCACATCATCCAAAGGCGCTATGGACGCGGCTTAGGGCGACGCCGCGGCGCATAAACGCGCTATTCCGGCGTCGCGCCAAGCTGATACAGAGCCTGAAGCGCCGCCGGCGCGCTTTGCTTGAAGCTGCCGAACCATCTCTGATAAATCGCCCGAATCTGGCCGGTGCGGCTGAGCTGCGCCAGGGCGCTATTGGCCACAAGCTCAAAATCCGGGTCCCCACGGGCCAGCGCCAACGCAAAGGGCTCGAACGAGAACAGCTCTTCCGCAAGGAAATATTTTGAGTCGGTGTTGCGGGAAACAACCTGCCCGACCAGTACGACCTGGTCGGCAGAGAACGCGTCTATTTCGCCGGCGTCGAGCATTTCCATGCCCTGAACCGAGGATTCCAAAGGCACAATCTCCGCATCGACCAACATTTCACTGATGGCGTTATCCAAAGCCACAATGGTTGTCGTGTTCGACACAACGCCGACGCGCCGACCGTTCAACGCATCCACGCCAAGCACCCGGTTGTCATCTCGGCTCAGCAGCGCGCCGCCGGTCACAAACGTCAGTTGAGTGAAGCCAACACGTTCGGACCGCCCTAGAGTCTTGGTCGTCGCGCCACACAGCAAGTCGATATCGCCGGCGATAATGGAATCGAACCGGTTCTCCGCCGTCACGGGTATGTAATTCACCGTGATGTCGCTGCGGTCCAGCCTCTGCTTCACCGCGACGGCGATGCGATCACAGAGGTCGATAGAATAGCCGACCGGTTTGCCGGTCTCGTCCTGGAAAGACATCGGCGGTTGAGAGGCCCGATAGCCGAGATTGATTTGCCCGGTATCGCTGATCCGTTTCAACGTGCCCGCAAGGTCAGCCGCCGTGGCGGCCGAGACCTGAAGGCCGATCGCCGCCGCTAGCGCAATAACCAAAAACCGCATGTTTCCGTCCCCTCCCGGACCGATCCCATCGACAATCCAAACCGTAGCCGGACCGCGATCAAAAAGCCAGCGCAGCGCGCACGCCCGGCTCATTCTTTGTAGCCAGCGCCGAGTGAAGCACGTGCTAGAACGGCTTCACAATCACCAGAATCACGATTGCGATCATCAAGACGGTCGGGATCTCATTCAGCACGCGGAAATATCGATCCGACTTCAGATTTTCACCGGCCAGAAAACGCTTCCGATGGGACGCCATCACCATGTGCGAAATCGTCAGGCCGACAACGAGGGTCAGCTTGATGTGAAACCAACCGTCCGCCCAAGCGTTAAGCTCATAGGCGGCCCAAAGGCCCAACACCCAACTGACCAGCATCGACGGGTTCATAATCGCTCGAAGCAACCGCCGCTCCATCACTTTTAGCGTCTCATCCAGCGACGATCCGGGCTCGGCGCCACAGTGGTAAACATACAGCCGCGGCAGATAGAGGAGCCCCGCCATCCAGGCGATGATGGCGATGACATGCAGGGCCTTGATCCACTCATACATGATGTTCCCCTCCCCCTGACAGCGCTTGAATTTGGCGCTGTAACGTTAGGCGGCCTTCATCGGACAGCGTCGACAGACGCCGGGACACACGCGTCCACCAGCGCCGCTGTCCAACTTGTGTCCGCGCGCCACCGCGCCGCGCACCACAGAGGCGAGACCGTCAATAAAAGGCTGCTCGACCGACACCGTCGGCACACGGCGGTAATGCGGCACCCCGACCTCCTCGGCCAGTTCGCCATATTCGATGTCCAGTTCGACGAGGGTTTCCGAATGTTCCGACACGAAGGCGACCGGCACGATGATCAGCGGAACCTTGTCGGCCCCGGCCTGGCGTATTTCTTCTTCGGTATAGGGTTTGACCCATTCCAGCGGTCCCACGCGGCTCTGATAAGTGACGCGCCAATCCAGGTCAGGATCGTCCACCGCCTTCGCCATCGCCTCCGAACTACGCTCAACCTGCCACTGATACGGGTCGCCGCCATCGACCACTTTCTTCGGCAGACCGTGCGCGGAGAAAAAGACCCGCGGGTTTTCGCCGGTCGCGGCGCGCACCTCAGCCACCGCCTCTTTGAGCAGTGCGGCGCCGGCTGCGACAAATCCCGGCTCTTCGGGATAGCAGCACACCGTCACCGTCTCGCTGGTCAGACCCGCTTTCTTACGCGCGCGCTCCCAATCCTGAATTGAGGATTCCGAGGTCGCCGTCGAGAATTGCGGATAGAGCGGCAGGAGAACCTCACGGTCCGGACCCCAAGCCTTGACCTCACGCGCCGTGTCCAACGCAAAGGGATGCCAGTAACGCATGACGGGGAAGCATCGCACCTCGCCCAAATCCGGATCGCCGTCCAAAGCCTTTCGCAAGGCGTCGGCCTGCGCCTCAGTATTGGGCAAGAGCGGCGATGCGCCGCCCAGATGGGCGTAGATTTCCTTGGCGATCGGCGCACGGCGGGCGGAAATCAGTTTCGCCAACAGCCAACGGATCGGAGTCGGCACGCCAATAATCGCCGGATCGTTGAACAGATTAAACAAAAACGGCTGCACCGCTTCGGGCGAATCCGGTCCTCCCAGATTGAATAGCAAAACGGCTGTCTTCACCGAAATCGCTCCGAGTCTTTTTCGGCCCGTTCCGGATCAAATCCAGATGCTCGGCCCGCTTCTAATAGGTGAATCAACCGACGCCGGTTACCGACCGCGCACCCGCTCAACCAGAGCCTCAACATGCTCTGGAGGCGTTTCCTTGATCACGCCGTGACCCAAATTGAAGATGAAAGGGCCGTCGGAGAAAGCAGTCAGAATACGGTCCGCCGCCGCGTTCAGACCATCGCCGCCGACCAACAGACGCTGTGGGTCAAGATTCCCTTGCACCGCGCCTTTCGGCTGCAAGGTCTTGGCCGCCCAGTCTAGATCGACCGCGACATCGATCGAGACGCCGTTAACGCCGGTCTGATCCAAGTAGCGCGCATAGCCGACGCCGGCCCCGCGTGGAAAACCGATCATCGGGATGTCTGGATGTTTAGCGCGAACGCCAGCGACGATTTTCCGCGCCGGCTCAGTCACATACGCGGCGAAGGCGTCGTCCGGGAGCACGCCGGCCCAGGTGTCGAACAGTTGCAGCGCGTCGGCACCAGCCTCGACCTGGGCGCAAAGATAATCGATCGTGCCGTCGACCAGCACATCGATCACGTCCTGAAAGCTTTTCGGATCCTGATAGGCGAAGCGTTTCACTTCGGTGAAGTCGCGACTGCCGCCGCCTTCCACCATATAGCAGGCCACCGTCCAAGGCGCCCCGGCGAAACCGATCAAGGCGGTTTCGTCGGGCAGCTTCGACCGCACCGACTCGACTGTCTCAAAGACTGGGGCCAGTCGTTGCCGAATCCAATCCGCGGAAAGCGTGCGCGCTTCGGCCGCGCTCCGGATCGGCGCCAGTTTCGGCCCCTCGCCTTCGACAAAGGTGACCTCCTGGCCCAGAGCGTCGGGCACCACGAGAATGTCGGAAAACAGGATCGCCGCGTCGAAACCATAGCGGCGGATGGGTTGAAGCGTCACTTCGGTCGCAAGTTCGGGCGTGTAGCAAAGCTCCAGAAAGCCGCTGACCGTGGCGCGAATGGCGCGATATTCCGGCAAATAGCGGCCCGCCTGACGCATCAGCCACATCGGCGGACGGTCCGAAGCCTCACCAGCCAACGCCTTCAAGAAGGGTTTCTCGGCGCCCCTAACAGCGCTGTTTCCCTTACCGTTCATCGAACTCCCCAACTCTGCGCCCACCCCAATCGGCGCGCCCGACACGCCCTACCCGGTCATCGCCTTTGAGACCGTGTTAGTCAATCGATGATCCAACCGAAAGACCCTATTCAACCCGTTGATCGACCGTTCTTTTTCAAGACAAGCGCGAGATTGGCCGATCGGAGATTCAACAAAGAGAAAAGATAAAAAGAAGGATGAGGAAGTGGTATTTGGCGGCGGGAACAACGGGGATTAAATTTGATCCCGGATTCGGTCCCCGGTCCTTCCTATCTTTGCAGTCTGGGCGCCAAGCTGTGAAAAGAGTGCGACAATTTGGACCAATTGGCGCGAGACCGGGGCAATGGACCGGTCTGTGAGTCGCGGGCGTAACACGGCCGCCTAACGCTTGTCCCCGAAAGTCGGCTTGCTATACGGGGTCGAACAAGCTGGATATAGTCTAGTTCGAAAGCGGGTGCAGAAGAGTTGAAACCTGGGCGTCTTTTGGCGTTTTGGTCTGATCCATAGGCAATGCACGCTGTTGTCCACGGTTTCATGCCCAGCGGGTGATACCCGTCGTCCCGCGCAAGTCTGACCCGAGTCACCAGGCTTCACTGATTTGGAGTTCACCGTGTCCGTCACCCATGTTCATCTTGTCTCGGACTCCACCGGAGAGACCGTCCATAATCTGGCGCGCGCCTGTCTGGTGCAATTCGAAGAAATGCAGATTCAGGAACATACCTGGCCGTTGATCCGCACCGTGGGACAGGTCGACAAGATCGTTCAGACCCTGCGCGAGAATCCGGGCGTCGTTTTTTACACTTTGGTGAACAGCGAAATCCGGGATCGCTTGGACGCCGCTTGCCGGGCGATGAATGTGCCGGCCATCTCGGTGCTCGACCCGATCATCAATACTCTGCGGGAGCATTTCGGGGCCGAAACCCGGAATATGCCGGGCCGCCAACATTTGCTGGATGATGAATATTTCGAGCGGATCGACGCGATGCAGTTCGCCCTGAACCATGATGACGGGCAAGGGCTCTGGAATCTCGGTTCCGCGGATGTGGTGCTGACCGGCGTTAGCCGGACCTCGAAATCGCCGACATGCCTCTATCTGGCCAATCGCGGTCTCAAGGCTGCGAATGTGCCGATCGTGCCCGGCGTGCCGCTGCCTGACGAATTGCTGCAATTCAAGGGCGGCGATCCCGGGCCTTTGGTGATCGGATTGACCAAGGACCCGGCCCGATTGGTGCAGGTCCGCCGCAACCGACTGCGGATGATCGCCGAGGACAAGGACACCGACTATGTCGATCTTCAGACTGTCCGGGCGGAAGTGACCGCGGCGCGGCGGCTGTTCACCGATCAGGGTTGGCCGGTGATCGATGTCTCCCGGCGATCGATCGAAGAGACGGCGGCGACCATCCTGCAGCATCTTGAGGCGCGCGACCATGCGCGGCCGGCGGCCAAGGCGGCGCCCGTCTCCGCGAGCGAGGCGCCCGCTTGAACCAAACACGCCCGATCCTGTTGGCGAGCGCCAGCGCGGCCCGTCTCGCATTGCTGCAAAACGCCGGCCTCACCGTCGACGCAATCCCGGCCGGGATCGATGAGGATTCGGCCAAACATTCGCTCCAAGCCGAGCAGGCCGACCCCAGTGATGCGGCCGTGTTTCTGGCTGAGATGAAGGCGACCAAGATTTCAGGACGCCATCCCGACGCGTTGGTAATCGGCGCTGATCAGATCCTGACTTGTGGCGATGTCTGGTTCGATAAGGCGCCGGACATGGATCATTTGCGCGCCCATCTGACGGCGCTGCGCGGCAAGACCCATCGTCTCCATAGCGGCGCGTGCGTCGCGCTGGCCGGCTCTCGTATCTGGGGACATGTCGAGACCGCGGACTTGACCATGCGCCCGTTCAGCGATGATTTTCTAACCGCCTATCTGGATGCAGATGGCGAAGACGCGATAAAGTCAGTGGGCGGTTATCGGTTGGAGGGGTCGGGCGCGCAGCTCTTTGACCGGATAGAGGGCGACTATTTCACAATACTGGGATTGCCATTAACGCCTTTGCTCGGATTCTTGCGCCAGACCGGCGCGTTGATGGTCTGAGCGGGATCCAGCGATGAACGCGCCGTTGGAACGGGTCACATTGCCGACGGGCGCCGCCCGTGTCGCCGGTGTCATCGGCTGGCCTGTTTCGCATTCCAAGTCTCCTGCATTGCACACTTATTGGCTGCGCCATTACGGCCTGGACGGCGCCTACGTGCCGCTCCCGGTTGCGCCAGGCGATCTCGATGCCGCGCTTCTGGGACTCAAGGCGGCCGGCTTTCGCGGCGTCAACGTCACCATTCCGCATAAGGAAGAGGCCTTGCGGCTGGCCGACACAGTCAGCGACGCCGCCCGGCGGATCGGGGCTGCGAACACGCTGACCTTCCAGCCGGACGGCTGCATCCAGGCGGATAATACAGACAGCTATGGCTTTATCGCCAACCTCCAGCAATCGGCGCCAACTTGGTCCGCCGCTTCCGGCC
Organism: Alphaproteobacteria bacterium; assembly: GCA_030065235.1. GTDB lineage: Bacteria > Pseudomonadota > Alphaproteobacteria > UBA8366 > Aestuariispiraceae > JASJDC01. The sequence goes on along the minus strand of JASJDC010000002.1, from coordinate 710,092 downwards.
CGGCCGTGGTGCTTGGCGCTGGCGGAGCGGCGCGCGCGGTCTTGGACGGGCTGCTGCGCGCCGGCGCGCCGAAAATCTACCTGGCGAACCGGACTCGCGATCGGGCGGAAGCGGTTCAGAGCGCATTCGGCGATCGGGTCTCTGTCGTCCCGTTCAAGGGTGTTTCGGCGCTGCTGGCCGACGTTGCGCTGCTGGTGAACACGACCAGCCTGGGGATGACCGGCAAACCCCACCTGGACCTGTCGCTCGACGGTCTGACCCACCATGCGCTGGTGACGGATATTGTCTATACGCCGCTCAAAACGCCGTTGCTGGAAGACGCTGCGGCGACCGGCGTTCAGACGGTCGATGGGCTGGGCATGCTGCTGCATCAGGCGGCGCCGGGTTTCGAGCGTTGGTTCGGGGTGAAGCCGACCGTGACCGACGCGCTCCGCAACGCCGTACTCGCGCTCGACGCTGGCTGATCCAATGCACGGGGACCTTTTCCAAAAAGGCGGTCCGGCATGATTGTCATCGGTCTGACCGGATCGATCGGTATGGGCAAATCGACCGCCGTCGAGATGCTGCGGCGGATTCGCGTCCCCGTGCATGACGCCGACGCGACGGTTCATCGCCTGCTCGGTCCGGGCGGCGCAGCGGTGGCGCGGGTCGCAGCCGCCTTCCCCGACTGCTTGTGCAACGGAGGAATCGATCGGAAACGGCTCGGCGCCCGCGTTTTCGAAGATCCGCCGGCGCTGCGAAGGCTTGAAGCGATCCTGCATCCGCTGGTCGCCGCCGACCGGGATCGGTTTCTGCGTGAAGCCGCGCGCCGACGCGCCTCCGCCGTCGTACTGGACGTGCCGCTGCTTTTTGAGACGGGCGGCGACGCGCTATGCGACATCACCGTGCTGATGACCGCGCCCGAATTCGTTCAGCGCTCCCGCGTCTTAGTGCGGTCGGGTCAAGACCCTGCCCGTCTGGCTGCAATCCTCGACGCCCAGACGCCTGATTTTGCGAAACGACGGCTCGCCTCGCTGGTGGTGCAGACCGGACTAGGGAAACGCCCGGTGCGGGAGCGGTTGGCGGCGCTGATCGCTGAATGCGCCGGGCGAAAGGGCGCGCACTGGCCGCCGCGCGCGGGGGGATGGCGCCGACGCTCGAACCGGCCGATAATCCTCCGTCATTTGAAAAAGCCGCTGCCGCTCGGCCCACGCGCCTAGATCGGTCGACACGAAAATCCGCCAGAAAGACACGCCTATGAGAGAAATCGTCCTCGATACGGAAACCACCGGTCTCGACCCGAAATCCGGCCATCGCATCGTCGAGATTGGCTGTATCGAGCTGCTGCACCACGCGCCGACCGGCAAAGAGTTCCATGCCTATATCAATCCAGAACGCGATATGCCGCAGGAGGCGTTCAACGTTCATGGCCTGTCCGAGGCGTTTCTGTCCGGCCATCCGGTCTTCGCCGATGTCGCCGACCGGTTTCTGACTTTCATCGGCGAAGCGCAGCTTGTGATCCACAATGCTGAGTTCGACATGCGCTTCATCAATGCGGAGCTGGAGCGGCTGGGCCGACCGCTTCTGCCGATGAGCCGGGCGGTAGATACGGTCGCGATGGCGCGCAAACGCTTTCCCGGCGCACAGGTCAATCTCGACGCGTTGTGCAGCCGGTTCGGAGTGGACAATTCATCGCGCTCGAAACACGGGGCCTTGATTGATTCCGAGCTGCTGGCGGGTGTCTATATCGAGCTTCTTGGCGGCAAACAGATTGGTCTCGCCCTCGCCGGACAGAGCGACGCGGAGATTGTCGCGGGTCCGGCGGGCGGCGCCGAGCGACCGTTCCGACCGCCGCGCCCGCATGCGCCCAGCGCCGGCGAACTGGAAGCCCATACCGCACTGCTGGATCGGTTGGACAATCCGATTTGGCGTGGCGTCTGACCCGAACCTAGGCAGACCCGGTCTCTTCGGTGGTTGGTTTTGCGGTATCGGGGGCGCCAGCATCGTCCGCATTGGCCTTCTGCGCCTCGGCGCGCGCAGCCAGTCGGCGGCGATACAGGTCTACGAAGTCGAACGGCGCCAACAGCATCGGCGGAAAGCCGCCATCGCGGACCGCGTTGTAGATTACCGCCCGAGCGAAGGGAAACAGGGTGCGCGGCGCCTCGATCAGCAACAGCGGCTCGAGATCCTGCTGGCGCACCTGGCCGAGCCGAACCAGCCCGGCATAGACCAACTCGCCCATATAGAGCGTCTCGTTCTTGTCTTCGACCGTCTGTTCGGCGCGAAACTCGCTGTGGATCGCCACCTCGAACACGCCCTCAGCCAAGGCCGTCGCGGTGACGTCGATTTTCACATTCGCCGTCGATTCCGGCTTCGGCTGGATCCGCGGCGTCGATGGATTCTCGAAGGACAGGTCCTTCACATATTGGTGCAGGATCTGCACCGATGGTCCTGCCGGGGCTGCGGCCTCCGCCCCCGCTGGGGTCTCGGGCGCTTCCGGCTTGGCGTCGGTTGGCGCGTCGGATGTGGTTTCGTCGCTCATAAAAATCTCCGGTGGGCGCGCGGTCGCTGCCTGACATACGCGTTCGCCCTTAAGGGTGTGATTGAAGAAGGGGTGGCTAGCACGATCAAAACATCAAGACCAGCGGTTCGCTATTCATGCGCGCGGGCGACGGATCATCAGCTTGAATTCCCGCTCGATCGGTACGCTTTGAACAGGTCGTCAAGCGGGACGCCATCGATTGTCACGCCGGTCAGCCGGCAATTCTCGAATACGACCCCGGATAGATTGGCGTTTTGGATCTTTGATCCAGCCAGGTTCACATCATTGATCAACCACCCGGTCATGTTGCTGTCGTTAATCCGCGCCCCTGACCACTCAATCTGATTGTAGCTCGATGAGGACAGGTTCGCGTTGTTGAACACAGAGGATGAGAGGTCTGCGTCGTCGACGGATAGTTTTTCAGTCGTGTGGTGCAGCTTCACGAGTCGCTCCACTGGGGTTTAGGATTGATGTCCAGGCTGATCAACGCGCCTTCAGGCCGCGCCGGCTATGCAGCCTCATCGTGCAACAGCTCCCCGCCGGTCGGGTGCGGCGCGTGCGGGTCGAAAGACAGAATGCCGCAATTCGGCGTCTCGACGCCGGTGAGCGCCCGGATGAAGCCCCAATGGCTGACGATCAGCACATCACGGTAGTCGGCGAGGTCTCGGGCCTGGTCGCGGAAGCGCGCGGCGCGATCCTGAACATGGCGCTCTTCCTCCTGCGATTGCGGCCACCATTCCTCCTCCATATGCGAGAAATCGATCTCCGGCCATTGCGCGCGCAAGTCGGCCGCCGGCGAGCCGAGATCGGACGTGAAGGCGGCGTGCTCGCCGACCAGCGGGTCGACCGAAACCGGCAGGTCTAAAGCGGCGGAGACAATCTCAGCGGTTTCGAGCGTACGCCAATAGGGGCTCGCGACGATTCTGGTGACGCGATTGGGGCGCGATTCCCGCAACCGGGCCAATCGTTCCGCCGCCGCGTGCGCCTGATTGCGGCCATGATCGGTGATCCTGGGGTCGCGGATGCCCGGGTCTATGCGGGTTTTGGCGTAGATCACGTTGAATTCGGACTGCGCATGGCGGATCAGGATCACAGATGTGGATCCTTCTTGTCGCGCGGCGGTTCGATCACATCGGCCGGGCTGGAGGCGTCCTGATCGGGCTCGGCTGTTTCCGGATCGATCTCCTGGAACTCGCCATCGATAACAACGCCGCGCCGGTCTCGTCGAAAGCCGCCGGCGCCCGCCCGGCCCGCCGGCCCGCGCCGGGTCGATGTCCCGGCCGTGCGAAACCGGAAGGCGGCGCTGCGTGCGGCGATTCCGCCGACCAAGGATCGACCAAGCGCCGCCTGCACGGGCGGCAACAGCAGCGCGAAGCCAATCGCGTCCGTCAGGAATCCGGGCGTCAGCAGCAATAGGCCTGCAACCAAAAGGCAGGCGCCGCTGATCAACGCGCCGACGGGCGCCGTGCCGGCTTCGGCTTCCGCCTGAATCTGCGCCAAGACCCGCAGGCCTTGGGCGCGCACCAGCAGCGCGCCGACCGCCGCCGTCAGGACGATGAATCCCAGAGTCGCCCAAAGGCCGATGGCGTCGCCGATCTGAATGAACAGGGCGATCTCGGCGACGGGCACGCCGAACAGGATAAGAAACAGAATGAGTGCGGGCACCGGCCCTTTCCTCACATTTGCGTTTGGTCGCGGCGGCGACCGCCCCTATGTAAGGTTTGCGGTTGGTTTACGCCAGATTTCTCGGTTCAGGGGCGCCGCTTCCGCGACTGTCCGGGTTGAGGAATCTCTGGAAATGCGGTCTAACTGCGCGCAACAACTATGTTCGGCGCAGCGACCGCGGCGGGTCGGGCCATCCGAGGAAGTGATCCAAGGACGAGGATCGAGAGTAGCTCGAGTAATGAGGCCACGGGCGATCGCCAGGGCCAACAGCGTGCAGCACCGGTTTGGAAGGCGTTATGGACGGCGGGTTTGGCATTTTCGACATCATTATTTTCGCCGGGGTCGCGCTGTTTCTGATCATGCGCCTCGGCTCGGTGCTCGGAAAGCGGACCGGGCATCAAAAGCCGCCGCCGGATGCGGCCGATCTGTTTGGCGGCGGGACAGGGTCGGACCGGTCTAAAGCGGCGAATGACGCGGACGATGTCGATAGCGGCGGCGATGGCAATGTCGTCCATCTGCCGCACAACCAGCGGCCCGACACCGGCGATCAGGCGGCCTTTGCAGAAAGTGACACACCTCTGGGCGCCGGCCTAATGGCGATCCGAGACGCCGACGCGCATTTCGATCCGAACGGGTTCGTGAATGGCGCCAAGGCGGCTTTCGAGATGATCCTGACCGCCTATGCCGATGGCGACGAGAAGACGCTTCAAGGCCTGTTGGCGCCGGACGTATTCGAGAATTTCAGCGCCGCGATCCGTTCCCGGATCAACGCCGGCCAGCGGCTGGAAGAAGTGCTGGTCGGGATCGACAGCGCCGATATCCTGGAAGCGAAGATGGACGGCAAGAACGCGCTGGTGACGATGAAGTTCGTCAGTCAGCAAGCGCACGCGCTTTATGATGTCGATGGCAATGTCGTGGAAGGCGATCCGAACACGATCACGACGGTGACGGACATATGGACCTTTCAGCGCGACACGCGGAAAAGCGATCCGAACTGGGCCCTGGTCGCCACACGCAGCAGCAATTGACCGAAAAGGTCGGCGGCTGGTCGCGCCCCGGTCGGCTCCTTTCGTTTTTGCCAATCTTAGCGGCGGTCGCGTTGGGTCTCGCCGCCTGCGAGGAAGAGCCGCCAAAACCGGTCCTGTCCCCCGACAACCTGTATTTGACGGAAGTTGATTACGACGCGCTGCCGGGTTGGCGCGCGGATTCCGTGCTTCAGGTCGGACCCGCGCTCAAGCGTTCCTGTGAACGTCTGCTCCGCGGCGACGCCGATCGGACCATCACAGCCGGGCCGCTGGAGACCTCGGCCGCGCAATGGCGCCCTGCTTGCCAGGCCGCTCTGGATGGGATTGAGAGCGGCGCTGAAGAGACCTTTCGGCGCGCCATCGAAACCCATTTCACGCCTTTCGCCGCCGCCGCCGGGGAAGATCCGGACGGGCTGATCACAGGTTATTTCGAGGCCGAGCTGCTTGGCGCGGCCGCACCGGACGCGCAATACGCCTATCCGATCTATGCGCGGCCGGACGACCATATCATCGCCGATCTCGGGATCTTCGACCCGGATTTGAAAGGCCAGCGCGCGGTCGGCCGGGTTCAGGACGGTCGATTTGTGCCCTATCCGGCCCGCGCCGATCTGGAGCGGACCCATCTGCCTGGCCGCGGCCTGGAGCTTTTTTGGGCCCGCGACCCGATCGACGTCTTCCTCTTGCAGGTTCAGGGCTCCGGCCGGGTGGTGTTGCCGGACGGGACGGTCGCTCGGATCGGCTTCGACGGTCATAACGGTCGGCCCTACAAATCGGTCGGCCGGGTCCTGATCGATCGCGGGGATTTGCAGGCCCATGAAGCGTCCTGGAACGGCATTCGCGGCTGGATCGAGAAAAACCCGGAGCGCGCCAACGAACTGCTCTGGGAGAATCCGCGCTTTGTCTTTTTCCGCGAACTAGAAGGCGACGGGCCGATTGGGGCTGAAGGCCTGCCCTTGACCCCGGGTCGCAGCCTGGCTGTGGATCGCGCCCATATCGCCATGGGGACTTTGATCTGGCTGGATACGACCTGGCCTTCGGCGCCGGACCGGCCGCTTCAGCGCTTGATGGTGGCGCAGGATACGGGCGGCGCGATTAAGGGTCCGGTGCGCGGAGATTTCTTCTGGGGGTTCGGCGCCGAGGCGCTGGCGGAAGCCGGTAAGATGAAGAGCACGGGCCGCTATTACCTTCTCCTGCCCAACGACGTTGCGGCGACGATCAGACCGTCCGGCTAAAGCGGCCTCTCTGTCTCTGACCCAGTCTGCGCCCATTGCCATCGGGCGGCGGCCCGGATATCACTAATGTCAAATTGGTATTACCAAATCGGGAGCCGCCGGGATGCCGCCGGATCAATCGACCCACCAGGAACCCGAAAGGCCGCGCGTGGGCCTGTTCGTGACCTGTCTGGTCGATTTTTTTCGACCTCAGGTCGGATTCGCCGCCGTGAAACTTCTGGAGGACGCGGGCTGCGAGGTCAGTGCGCCGCTGAACCAGACCTGTTGCGGTCAGCCGGCCTATAACTCAGGCGACAGCAAGAGCGCGGCGGCGGTGGCCGAAGGGGTGGTGCGCGCCTTCGCCGAGTTCGACTATGTGGTGGCGCCGTCCGGTTCCTGCGCCGGCATGATCCATGAGCATTATCCGCGCCTGTTTCAGGAAGACCCGGTATTGGGGCCGATGGCCGCCGATCTCGCCGGCAAGACCCATGAGTTGATCTCTTTCCTGGTCGATATCCTCGGGGTCGATCGGGTCGAGGCGGCCTATGAGGGCGTGGTCACCTATCACGATAGCTGCTCGGGCTTGCGAGAATTGAAGATCAAGGCGCAACCGCGCCAATTGCTGGCGTCGGTCGCGGGCGCGCATCTGCGGGAATTGCCCTCGGCGGAAACCTGCTGCGGCTTTGGCGGCGCCTTCTGTGTCAAATATCCGGAAATCTCGAACAAAATGGTCTCGGACAAAGCGGACGACATCACCGCCACCGGCGCCGATACGCTGCTGGCGGGCGATCTGGGCTGCCTGCTGAACATGGCCGGTAAGCTGAGCCGTGAAGGAAGCGGTATTCAGGTGCGGCATGTCGCCGAAGTGCTGGCCGGCATGGGCGACGCGCCGGCGATTGGCCAGATTGACGAGCCTATGCGCAAGGAAGGCTGAGATGGACCCGACATCGCATCAGTTTAAAGAGAACGCGAAACAGGCGCTCTCGAACGACAATCTGCAATCGGCGCTGGCGCAGATGAAGGTCGGTTTCGTCGAACGGCGGCGCGAAGCGGCGGAGAAAATTCCTGAATTCGATCGGCTGCGCGATCAGGCCCGCGATCTGAAAAACCATACGCTGGCCAATCTCGACCGCTATCTCGAACGCTATGAGAGGAAGGCGATCGAGGCCGGCGCCCATGTCCATTGGGCTGAGACCGCCGCCGAGGCGCGCAAGATCATCCTCGACATCTGTCGCCAGAAACAGGCCAAGCTGGTGACCAAGGGCAAGAGCATGATCGCCGAGGAGATCGCGCTGAACGAGGCCTTGGAGGCGGATGGAATCTCGCGGGTTGAGACCGACCTGGGCGAGTATATCGTGCAGCTGCGCAACGAGCCGCCGAGCCACATTATCGCGCCGGCGGTCCATGTCTTGCGGGAGGAGGTTGAGGAGGCTTTCCGCGAAGAGCACACCCATCTCGACGATGCGCGCCGGTTGAGCGAACCGTCGGACCTGTTGAACGAGGCCCGCGCAATCTTGCGTGAGAAATACAGCGAGGCCGATGTCGGGATCACCGGCGCGAATTTCCTGATCGCCGAAACCGGCTCCAGCGTCATCGTCACGAACGAGGGCAATGGCGATTTGACCCAGACGCTCGCCAAGACCCATATCGTCATCGCCTCGATCGAGAAGGTCGTCCCGACGCTGGAGGACGCGTCCTCGATCCTGCGGGTGCTGGCGCGCTCGGCGACGGGTCAGGAATTCACCGCCTACACCACCTTCACCACCGGGCCGCGCCGGCCGGAGGATACGGACGGGCCGGAAGACTATCACGTCGTCATTCTCGATAACGGCCGATCGGATCTGCTCGGAACCGAGTTCCAGGACGCGCTGCGCTGTATCCGCTGCGGCGCCTGTATGAACCATTGTCCCGTCTATCACGCGGTCGGCGGTCATAGTTACGGCTGGGTCTATCCGGGGCCGATCGGCTCGGTGCTGACGCCGACCTTCCTCGGCGTCGCCGAGGCCGGTCATCTGCCGAACGCTTCGACCTTCTGCGGCCGCTGCGAAGATGTCTGCCCGATGCGAATCCCACTGCCGAAAATGATGCGTCATTACCGGCAGGAAGAATTTGATAAGGGCCTGGCGCCGCCGGCGGCTCGGTTCGGTCTCGACCTGTGGCGCTTCGCGGCGACCAAACCAAGGCTCTATCGGTTGGGAACCCGGGTCGCCTCCTGGGCGATGCGGCTGGCGGCGCGCGGCGGGAGCCTTCGAAAAGCGCCTCTGGCCTCAGGTTGGACCGATCACCGCGATATGGCCGCGCCGACAGGGGCGTCGTTCCAGGATCAATGGTCGGCGCGCGGCGGACGCCGGCGCCCTTCGGCGCGGTGAGTGCGCTGACGATATGAGTGAAGCCCGATCTAGAATTTTCGGCCGCGTCCGCGCCGCGCTCGACGAAGCGGCGCCGGAGGAACGAGAAGACGACGCGCAGTTGGACGCGCGGATCGCGGCTCATGAACGCGGCATCCGACCCGAGCGGGTCGATCTCGATCCGCCGGCTTTGGTCGATTTGTTTGTCGATCAGGCAACCAAGGTGAATGCGACGGTGGATCGATTGGCGGACGCCTCCGCGATCCCGGACGCGCTGGCCCGCTATCTTGCGTCGGAGAATCTGCCGGCGGCTTTCCGCATGGCCCCGCATCCCGATCTCGAAGCGTTGCCATGGGCCGAGCGACCGGCGCTGGAGATCAAGACAGGGTCGAGCGATGGGGCGGATGTGGTCGGCCTGTCGCGCGCTTTGTCGGCGGCGGCGGAGACCGGCTCGGTGATGCTGTGCTCCGGGCCGGACAGCCCCGTGACCCTTAACTTTCTGCCCGAAACCCATGTCATCGTCCTCCGCGCCGATGAGGTTGGCGGGACCTATGAGGAGTGCTGGGACGTCTTGCGCGCCAAGCTGGGCGTGGGGGCGATGCCGCGCGCGGTGACGTTCGTCACCGGCCCGTCCCGCACCGGCGATATCGAGCAGACGATCTATCTCGGCGCGCATGGGCCGCGCCGGCTGCATATCCTGCTGGTCGACGCTGCGTGAGGCGGCGGGCGCGCACCCATGGCCGGCAAGAAACCGCCCCGCGATGACGACGCCGCCCTCTGGCAAGCGATCACCGATTCTGTCACGCCGCTGAAGGATCGAAACTCCGCGCGGCGCTTCGCCCCTGAATCGCAGGTGGACCCGACAGCGAAACCGCGGTTGAAAGCGGAGATGAAGGCGCATGCCGCCTTCAACGCGCCGCCCATCAAAGCTCCGCCGATACCGCGACCGCCGCCCCCGGACCTATCGATTGGCGCTGCGCCGGGGCTCGACAAGCGCACCGCCGGCCGTCTGAAACGCGGAAAACTGCCGATCGAGGCGCGGTTCGACCTGCATGGCCATACGCAACAGACCGGCGAGCGGGCGCTGAAATCTTTTATTGCTCGGTCTTATGAGCGCGAGCTGCGCTGCGTCCTGGTGATCACCGGCAAGGGAAGCGGCGTGTTGCAGGCCGCCGCGCCGCGTTGGCTCAATCAGGCGGACATCCGGTCCAAGATCGTCTCGATCCAGCACGCCCAGCCGCGCGACGGCGGGACCGGCGCCCTCTATGTGCTGCTGAAGCGGAAGCGCTGAGGGCCGTTAGTACCCCGCCGCATGGTCGACGACGCCCTCGAAATCGCTGATCGGGGCGCCGGCGTCGAGGCGGCGGATATTGTCGATGATGACTTGGCTGGCCGATGAAATCCGGGTCTCGGCGGCGACATGCGGCGTCACGGTGATTTTCGGGTGCCGCCAGAAAGGGTGATCTTCCGGCAAAGGCTCGGTCTTGAAAACATCGAGCGTCGCGCCGCCGAGCGCGCCGGCATCGAGCGCTGCGATCAGCGCCGGCTCGTCGATCAGGGTCCCGCGCCCGGCGTTGATGATCGCGGCCCCTTCGGGCAGGTGCGCCAGCGTCTCCGCATTGAGGATATCCGCCGTATCCGCCGTGTTCGGGAGCAGTAGGACCAGGATCTCGCTCGCCGCCAGGAAGGTCGGCAACGTTTCATCACCGGCGTAGCAGGTGACGCCCGGAACGCTTTTCTGTGATCGCGACCAGCCGCTGACTTGAAAGCCGAGGGTAGCAAGCTGCTGTGCGATGGGCGCGCCCAAGGTTCCGATCCCCATGATCCCGACTCGGCGTTCCTCGACCAACGGCGGGACCTCCTGTCGCCATTCGATGCGTTTCTGCAGCGCCTCGAATTTCGGCATCTGCAGATGCCAGCGATAGACATGCCCGGTGACGTAATCGAGCATGCCTTGGCTGAGGCTGTGATCGACCATACGGATCAAGGGGACGGATTTCGGCAGATCCGGGTCCTTGGTGACATGATCGATCCCCGCCCAAAGCGAATGGATCGCCGCCAGGTTCGGGAGGCGCTTTAAGACCCCGATTTCCGGATGACAGACGATCGCGTGGCGGATGTCGGTCAGATCGCCCGCCTCTTCCGGCCAGACGCGCAGGCTGATGTCCGGCGCGGCATTGCGGATGGCGGCCGCCCAGTCGTCACGGTGATGCAGGCTGTTCAACAGCAGGACGGCCATGGCGCGCTTCCAAAGAGATCGAGTGACGGGTCAGAGAATGAACTTGCTGAGATCGGCGTTCTTGGCCAGTTCCTTGACCTGAAGATCGACATATTCCGCGGTGATCTCGATCGTCTCGCCGCCCCTGTCCGATGCGGTGAAAGAGATTTCCTCGAGCAGTTTCTCCAAGACCGTGTGCAGGCGCCGGGCCCCGATATTCTCGACCGTTTCGTTGATCTCCGCTGACAGCGCCGCCAGCCGATCGATCGCCTCTTCGGTGAAATTCAAGGTCACGTGCTCGGTCGCTAAGAGCGCGACATATTGCTTGATCAGGCTGTTTTCCGGCTCGCGCAGGATGCGGCCGAAATCCGCCTCGACCAAGGCCTGCAGGCTGACCCGGATGGGCAGCCGCCCCTGCAATTCCGGCAACAGGTCCGCCGGTTTCGACTGGTGGAAGGCGCCCGAGGCGACGAACAGGATATGGTCGGTCTTCACCGCCCCATGTTTGGTGGCGACGGTGGTGCCCTCGATCAACGGCAACAGGTCGCGTTGCACCCCTTCCCGGCTGACATCGCCGCCCTGGCGTTCGGAACGCACGGTGATCTTGTCGATCTCGTCGATGAAGGCGATGCCGTTCTGCTCGACCATCTCGATCGCCTGTTCGGTGATCTTCTCCTGATCAATCAGCTTATCCGCCTCTTCCGCCAGCAACACCTGGTAGGACTCGGTGACGGAGTATTTGCGGGTCTTGGTGCGCTGGCCCAAAGCCTTGCCGAGCATCTCGTTCAGATTGATTGCGCCCATCTGGCCGCCGGGCATGCCCGGAATTTCCATCATCGGCATGCCGAAACCGCCCGCGTCGCGAACCTGAATCTCGATCTCGCGCTCGTCCAACTCGCCTTCCCGCAGTTTCTTGCGAAAGCTCTGACGCGTCGCCTCGCCGGCGTTCTCGCCGACCAGCGCGTCGAGCACCCGGTCCTCGGCGGCCAGTTCCGCCTTGGCGCGCACTTCCTTGCGCTGGGTTTCGGTCGCCATCTGGATCGCTACTTCGACCAGGTCGCGGACGATCTGTTCGACATCGCGGCCGACATAGCCGACCTCGGTGAACTTGGTCGCCTCGACCTTGATGAAGGGCGCCTTGGCCAGCCGCGCCAGACGGCGCGCAATCTCGGTCTTGCCGCACCCGGTCGGGCCGATCATCAGGATGTTTTTCGGCAGCACCTCTTCCTTCATCGCGTCGTCCAATTGCTGACGGCGCCACCGGTTGCGCAGGGCGATGGCGACGGCGCGCTTGGCGTCGTTTTGGCCGACAATGAAGCGATCCAGCTCGGAGACGATTTCCCTGGGGCTGAAACTGGTCATGCGTTGAGGGTCTCCACGCTGATATTCTGGTTGGTGTAGATGCAGATATCGCCGGCGATCTTCATCGCCCGGCGGGCCACCGCCTCCGCGTCCAAATCATCGCGATCGACCAGCGCGCGGGCGGCGGCCAAGGCGTAGGACCCGCCGGACCCAATGCCGATCAACCCGTCCTCCGGCTCGATCACGTCGCCGGTGCCCGAGAGGATCAGAGAGACATCCTTGTCGGCGACCGCCATCATCGCCTCCAGCCGCCGCAGATAGCGGTCGGTCCGCCAATCTTTGGCGAGCTCGACGCAGGCGCGGGTGAGCTGGTTGGGATATTGCTCCAGCTTCGCCTCCAGCCGCTCGAAAAGGGTGAAGGCGTCGGCGGTGGCGCCGGCGAAGCCGACCAGAACGCCGCCATCGGCCAGCGACCGCACCTTGCGCGCGTTCGACTTGAAGACGGTGTCGCCGAGGGAGACCTGCCCGTCCCCGGCGACCACGACGGCGCCGCCTTTTCGGACAGACAGGATGGTGGTCGCATGCATCGCCGCGGACCCCTGGGATGAGCTGTTGTTCATCGCCCCGATATGCGGATCGCGACCCGGCGCGTCAATGGGGCGCGACGGCGCTGCGTGGGACGGTTGTCTCAGCTTTCCGGATTCTTTTCACGCACCGGCCCGACCCAATCGTCTGGCAGCTTTGGCATGATCTCTTCGCCGCGATCGATCAGATCCTGGATTTCGCGCGCGGTCCGCCTTAAGGCGAGCGCGCGCTCGGGCGTTGGCGGGTGAGTGGATACAGCATAGATCGAATCCGGGTTGTGAGTCGCCATGAAGCGCCAGAGGCTGGCGGCGTCGTGGAATTCGTAACCGGCGCGCGCCAGGAAATACATGCCGATATAGTCGGCCTCATTCTCGAATTCGACGCTCTTATAGTTTCGCGCCTGATCCATCAGGTAACGGGTTGCGCCCCGGTTGGTGTCGACGCCGACGACCAGCAAGGCGATATCGATCACCGTGCCGGCGACAATGGCCATGTCCAGGTTCTCTTCCGTCTTTTGGATATGCAGCATCGCATTGTGGGCCAGTTCGTGCCCGAAAATGATCGCCAGATGATAGTCGCTCGCGTCTCTCAACATGCCCGTTGTGAAGACGATATGCCTACCGTCAGCGAACGCGTTTTGCTCCGGGCTGATTTGGACGATCAGCGGGAAGTCGCATTGCAGTTCGAGCGCGACGTCAAAGCTAATCTCTCGCTCGTTGCGCTCGACCACGATACGGATCGAGTCCTTGCCTTTGAGGTCGATTTTCGGAGCTTCCCTATAGAACGCGTTTACCGCAGTCGGTCCTTTCAACATCGTGTAGTCGCCGACTTTCACTACGATATCGCCTGCTTTGATCCCGGCTTTCTCCGCGGGTCCGCCCGGGACGGTGAACTTGACCATAGGCCGGTAGGTGTTGAACGCGGCGCCGCCATAGTACTCGGCGACGGCTTCAATTTGCACGCTGCTGCCTTTGTAGTCGCCAAGTCCGTGAAGCCGCCACCCAAGGCTCACACCAACCGCCTCTCCGCATAGGGGCACGCCTTCCCTCAGGATCGGGCTGGCGACGGCCCAAAGCCGCTCTTCATCGGCATGGCTTTTGGCGATCACCGCTTTAACATGCTCGATCATCTCGCGCCGCATGAGCTGATCGTCAAACTCATAGCGTTTGACCACAGGCTCGGCGCATCCGGCCAGGGTCACAAGCACGGTAAGCAGAGCGAATCTTTGGAGCGCCGGCACGGCCCAAGTTTGTTTTTTCATTCTTTTTGCTACCATATCACTTGTTACGGCCGCAACGGTGCGGTCGCAGCGCATCCTCGCGAACCGGCGCATGGTTGGCTTCGCGCCTATCGCCTGCTATCACCCGCGCGCGGCGGTGTGGCGTTGAATTCTGCAGGCCGCGATGGTGGAGGCAATCTGATGCGTATGGCCACAGTGACCCGCGCGACTCGCGAGACGAATATCTCGGCGAGCGTCAATTTGGACGGGACCGGCGTTTATGACGTCGCGACCGGGATCGGCTTCCTCGATCATATGCTCGAGCAGTTGAGCCGGCACAGTCTGATGGACCTGACGCTTCGGGCCGAGGGCGACACGCATATCGATTTCCATCACACGACCGAGGATTCCGGCTATGTCGTGGGCGAGGCGGTCAGCCAGGCGCTGGGCGCGCGCAAAGGGATCGAACGCTACGGCCACGCTTATATCCCGATGGACGAAACGCTTAGCCGGGTGGCGATCGACTTTTCGAACCGGCCTTACTTGATTTGGAAAGTGAATTTCACGCGCGACAAGCTCGGCGAGTTCGATACGGAGCTGTTCAAGGAATGGTTCCAAGCCTTCGCCCAGTCGGCCGGGGCGACGCTGCATGTCGAAAACCTCTATGGCGAGAACAACCACCATATCGTGGAGTCGTGCTACAAGGGGCTTGCGCGGGCGCTGAAAGCGGCGACGGCGATCGACGCGCGTCAGGCGGACAGCACGCCGTCGACAAAGGGCGTTTTGGGCGGCTCGCTCTAATTCGGTTTCAACAGGGGGCGGTCATGGGCGACCATGTGGCCATCGTCGACTACGGTTCGGGCAATCTGCGTTCGGCGGCTAAAGCGTTCGAGCATTGCGGCGCGCGCGACGTGCGTGTCACCAGCGACCCGGCCGATGTGCTGAGTGCGGCGCATGTTGTCCTGCCCGGCGTCGGCGCCTTTGGCGATTGCCGGCGCGGGCTGTTCGCGGTGGACGGCATGGTCGAGGCGATGACCGAGACGGTGCTGGGTCGCGGAACGCCTTTTCTCGGCATTTGCGTCGGCATGCAGCTGATGGCCGATATTGGCGAAGAGCACGGAACGCATGAAGGGCTCGGCTGGATCCCCGGCCATGTGAAGGCCGTTCAGCCTGACGACCCGATGCTCAAAATCCCGCATATGGGCTGGAACCAACTGACGCGGCGGGCCGACCATCCGGTCTTGGAGGGGCTGATCGACGGCGCCTACGCCTATTTCGTGCACAGCTTCCACTTCGTCTGCGACCGTCCTGAGCATCTGTTGGCGACGGTCGCGTATGGCGTGCCGATCACCGCGATGGTCGGTCGGGACAATATGGTCGGCGTGCAGTTCCATCCGGAGAAGAGCCAGGCGACGGGCCTGCGCCTGATCGAGAATTTTCTGCGCTGGACGCCGCAGACGGCCAGTCAGGCGGCGTGAGGGTCAGTCTTGGCGTCTCTTGAGATTTACCCTGCGATTGACCTGAAAGGCGGCCAATGCGTGCGCCTTTATAAGGGCGACATGGATCAGGCGACGGTCTTCAATGACAGCCCCGGCGACCAGGCTGGGTCTTTCGTCGCGGCCGGCGCGCGGTGGCTTCATGTGGTCGATCTCGACGGCGCCTTCGCCGGCGAAGCGGTGAACGCCGCCGCGGTCGAGGCCATCATCGCGTCTTCCGGCGCGGCGCGGGTGCAGCTTGGCGGCGGCGTGCGCAGTGTTGCGGCGGCGGGCGCCTGGCTCGAAAAGGGCCTGTCGCGCGTCATTCTCGGGACTGTGGCCGTGCGCGAGCCGCAGGTGGTGCGTGAGGCCTGCAAGGCCTTTCCGGGCCAGGTTGCGGTCGGCGTCGACGCCCGTGGCGGCAAGGTTGCGGTGGAAGGTTGGGCCGAAACCTCCGAGCTCGAGGCGGTCGATCTGGCGCGCCGGTTCGAAGATTGCGGCGTCGCGGCGGTGATCTATACCGATATCGACCGCGACGGCGCCATGACCGGCGTGAATGTCCAGGCGACGGAAGCATTGGCGCGAGCGGTCTCCATGCCGGTGATCGCCAGCGGCGGCGTCGCTTCTTTGGCCGATCTTCAAGCGCTCGGCGCGACCGGCGTGATCGCCGGCGCCATCACCGGCCGCGCGCTCTATGAAGGCGCGATCGATTTGGCCGAAGCCCTAGCTTTGGCGGCCTAGGGAGCGGAGGGGAATCATGCTGGGCGTGCGCGTCATCCCCTGTCTCGACGTCAAGGACGGGCGTGTCGTCAAAGGCGTGAACTTCGTCGATCTGCGCGACGCCGGCGATCCTGTCGAGCAGGCGAAGCTCTATAATGACGCCGGCGCGGACGAGCTGACCTTCCTCGACATTACCGCTAGCCACGAGAACCGCGACACGATCTTCGATGTGGTCCGGCGCACAGCCGAGCAGGTCTTCATGCCGCTGACCGTCGGCGGCGGCGTTCGCACGGTCGAGGATATCCGCAAGCTGCTTTTGGCCGGCGCCGACAAAGTTTCGATCAACACGGCCGCGGTCCACAATCCCGACTTCGTGCGCGAGGCGGCGGAGCGGTTCGGCAGCCAGTGCATTGTGGTCGCCATCGATGCGAAATCGACGGCGCCCGGGCAATGGGAGATCTTCACTCATGGCGGACGCGATCCGACCGGGTTGGACGCCGTCGATTGGGCCAAGCGGATGCAGGATTTGGGCGCGGGCGAGATCCTGCTGACCTCGATGGATAAGGACGGCACGAAATCCGGCTTCGATCTGGAACTGACCCGCGCCATCGCCGACGCGGTGAGCATTCCGGTGATCGCCAGCGGCGGCGTCGGCACGCTCGATCATATGGTGGAAGGCGTGACCCAAGGACGCGCCTCGGCGGTCTTGGCCGCCTCTATTTTTCATTTTGGGGAATACTCGATCGCCGAGACCAAGGCGCATATGAAAGCGGCCGGCCTGCCGGTGCGGCCCGCCGCCGCCGCCACACGCATCGTTGCGGAATAGGACCGGAAAGGAAACGGGGCGATGGCGACGGAAAAGGTTCTGGCCGAGCTGTTCGCGGTGATCGAAGCGCGCAGGGGCGCGCCGGCCGACGAGTCCTACACCTCCGCCTTGTTCGCGAAAGGCCTGCTGAAAATAACGCAGAAGCTTGGCGAAGAGGCGGTCGAGACGGTGATCGCCGGCGTCCGGCGCGACACGGCGGAGATCGCCTCGGAATCGGCGGACCTTCTTTACCATCTTCTTGTCTTGTGGGCCGAGGCCGGCGTTGCGCCAGAGGATGTCTGGCGGAATCTGGAGGCCCGGCGGGCGAAATCCGGCCTGGCTGAAAAGGCTGAGCGCAAAGAGCGCAGCCAGAACTCCCTGAGTTGAGGAATGAATGGAGACGGCGCCATGGCGTATGACGACAGCAACATTTTCGCCAAGATTCTGCGCGGCGAAATTCCCAATGACATGGTGATGGAGACCGAGCACACGCTGGCTTTCAACGACATCGCCCCGCAAAGGCCTGTTCATGTCCTGGTGATCCCAAAAGGCGCCTATGTCTCGTCGGATGATTTTTCGGCCCGCGCCAGCGACGCAGAGATCGCCGATTTCTTTCGCACCGTCGGGGAGGTGGCGCGACAGCGCGGCGTGGCTGAGAGCGGCTATCGGCTGATCTCAAACGCCGGCGAAGACGGCCATCAGGAAGTGCCGCATTTCCACATGCATGTGATCGGCGGCGCTCCGGCCGGGCCGATGCTGAAGAAACAGGACTGACCGGGGATCCGACTCTCTATTCCGCCGGCGCCGCGGAGGGCGCGTTTGGACTCCGACCGACCGTCACCTCATTTCCCGGCCGCGGATGGCGCGGCACGTTCAGCGCCAGGATCAGCGAGATCAACGCCATCCCAGCGCCGATGAAAAACACTGCGCCTGGATCCTTCAGCCAGATGAAGCCGAAGGCGGCGGGAATGCCGACCGCTGCGATATGGTTGATGGTGAAGCTGACGCCGGCGGTCGAGGCCATATCCTTCGGATCGGCGATCTTGTGGAAATAGGTCTTGATGGCGATGGAGAAGGCGAAAAATAGGTGATCGATGACATAGAGCGCCGCCGCCGTCATATGATCCTCGACCAGAGCATAGCCGATAAACACGCCGATCAGGCCGATATATTCGAAGACCAGCGCCGTGCGCTCGCCCAGCCGGGCGATGAACTTCCCGATATAGGGCGCGATATAAATGTTGGCGATCAGGTTTATCAGATAAAGCAGCGTGATCGCCGTCGCGTCATAGCCGAACTTCTCGACCATCATGAAACCGGCGAAGACCATGAAAATCTGCCGCCGCGCCCCGCCCATAAAGGTCAGCGCGTAGTAGAGCCAATAGCGCCGGCGCAGGAACAGGGTCTTCGTCTGAACATGCGGCGCGCTGAAGCGCGGATAGGCGAAGTGACAGAAGACGCCGACCGCGATCGTGAAGATCCCGGCGATCAGGTAGAGCGGCTCGAAGCCCAAAGAGATGGTGCGGATCGATGTCGTCGCGCCGAACCAACCGGCGATCCGGTCGAACACGTCTTGGTTAAAGGTCAATATGATCACGACGAAGATCGCCAATGTGCCGATGGAACTGGCGCGCAACTGTCGGGCGAAGACATGCGGGGCCCGCTCTTTCGACGACCATTGCAAGGTCAGCGACTGGTTCATCGTCTCGTAATAGTGAAACCCCATCGACATCAGAAAGGTCGTGGCGTAGAGCGCGTATTCGGTCGGGAAGAACCCGGTCAGCGCCGTCCCAACGCCCAATGCCAGCAGCGACAGCAGCGCCAGATTCTGTTCCCGGATGAACGGCAGCAGGAAGATCGCGCAGAAAGACAAGAAACCGGGGATCTCTCGGATTGACTGCAAGAAGCCGATCTCGCGGCCGGTGAAATCGGCCCGCTCGATCACGAAATTGTTCAGCAAGGCGAACCAGCCATGCATGCTGACCGCCATCGCCATCGCCATAATGACTAGCATGCCCTCCGGCCCGCGCAAAAAGGCGGGAAGAAAGCGTGGCGCGTGATCGTCATGTACCGAACGCATGGCGGACTAGCCCTTTCGTGATGGCGGCGCGCCTTTCCAAAACGCGCTGCGCAGTCCATATGAGGAGAAGCGAAGGCTCAGTCACAACCGGATCGCCCCTCGCTCCGATACTGAAATACTTCTCGCGCGAACGGCGATCTTGCGATAAATAGCCAATCGATGTTGAAAGATGGCCAAAACGCGCCGGAACAGGACCAGCCCGCCGATCTTGGGACGGCGAGACCTGTTCCGACTTACGCCATGCGCGGTCCGATACCGTCCCAGATGATCCGACCGCTGATGGTGCGCGCGTTTGAAATGCCCGCAGGCGGCGAATTCACGCCGCATAGCCATGCCTGGGGTCAACTCGCCTATGCATCGGAAGGCATCTTGGTGGTGAGGACGGATTTCGGCGCTTGGACCGTGCCGCCGGCGCGGGCGGTCTGGCTGCCGCCGGATATCGAGCACGCCATCACCAGCCCGACCACCGGCGCCGCGTTCCGCAGCGTCTACGTCGCCAAGGATTGGGCCGGTCCGCTTGGCGCGCGCTGCCGGGTGCTGCATGTAACGCCGCTTTTGCGTGAGATCATTCGACGAACCGCGCGGCTGCCGACAGACTATAACCAAGACGGACCGGACGGGCGGTTGATGCAGGTCCTGCTTGATCAGATCCTCGCCATGGAGGAGGAAGCGCCCTTGCATCTCCCGATGCCGCGCGATCCTCGATTGAAGCGACTGGCTGATTTGCTGCTGAACGATCTTGGAAACGCCGAACCGGCGGCCGCGCTGGCGTCCCGGGTGGGGGCCAGCCCAAGGACCCTCGCCCGCCGCTTTGTCGAGGAGACAGGCCTGTCGCTCGGCGAATGGCGGCGGCGCTTGAAGATCGTGACGGCGGTCGAACGGCTTTCCGCCGGCGCGCCGGTGACCACAGTGGCGTTTGATCTCGGCTATGAAAGTCCGTCGGCCTTCATCGCCATGTTTCGCAAAGCGGTCGGCCGGACGCCGACCGCCTTTATGACCAAGGATGCGGCATAGCAATGATCGACCAGCAAGCCTCCCTGCCTGTGACACTTGAGGCGTCGGCGCGACGGACGAAGTTCAGCATTACGGCGTTGATGGTCGCGACCTTGGGGGGCCTGGTGGCGCTGTCCGCCGGCGCGGTTTTCCTCGTCGCTATGATCAACATGTCGCACCAGACCGACAGGATCCTCTCCAGCCGCATCGAAGCGTTGGCGAACGAGGTGGAGACCCTCGCCGCTTCCTTCTTGATGCCGGTGGAAGATATCAGTGATTGGTTGGCTGAGGAAATGATCCAAGGGCGTCTCGCGCCGGATGAACCGGTCGCCTTGGCCAATGCGATCCAATTCGCCTTTGGGCCGAAGCCACAGGCGCGCTACGCCATCTTTCATCCTTCCGATCCGACGAAAGCGCGGATTTTTGTCGATCTCGAAGACCGGACCTGGCGCACCGCGCCGCGCGACGACTCTCTGCCCAGTCCGGATTACTTGAAGGTCGATGGCCCTAAATGGCGTGTGCGTGAAATGCCGGGCAGCGAACAGGTTCGCGGCGGCCGCATCACGCCGGTGATCGATGGCGACGACGACTATGGCGTTCTGGAAGTCTTTGCGGATGTGGGCGGCCTGAGCCGGATATTCAGCGAAGGGTCGGATTATCAGGGTTTTGAAGTGACCCGTTTCCTGGTGACCGATCGGCGAAATGTGATCGCGCATTCGACGCTGCTCAGCGAAGGCTGGGTCGGCGAGGCGCCGCAGATCCCGGATTCCGGCGACCGTGTCCTCGACAAGCTTTTCTTAGGCGATGTGTTTATCCCGAACTTTTTCCAAGCGACGGGTCCGGATGAAGTCGCCATTGTCGAAGTCGAAGACGCGGAGGTCGGCGAGCAGGAATATGTCGCCGTTGTGCGGCGTCCCTTCTCTGAGAGGTCCGAATCGGATGTCGCGATCGGCGCTTATTTGGAGACGGACGCCGGCGCCGCCGATTTCGCCGCTATGCTGCAGCTGCTTGCCGCCGGCCTGGTGATTCTGGCGCTCGCCGGCGTCGGCGCAGTCATACTTGGCCGGAAACTGGCGTCGCCGATCCGAGAATTTGCGGAAGCGGCGAGGACGATCGACGAAGGCGCGATCGCGAGCTTCACCCCGCTCGAAGGCAGCCGGGTGCAAGAATATAACGATGCGACTCAATCCTTGAACCGGATGGTCGAGCGGCTGCGCGATCGGCAGCGGGTGCGTGAATTGTTCGGCCGCTATGTGCCGGAAGGCGTCGCGCAATTGCTGATGCGCAACGAGCTGGCGGACCAGCCGAAAAACACCACGGCGACGGTGCTCTTTCTCGATCTTGCGGGCTTCACCAGCATGGCTCAGAACCTGTCGCCGACCGAAGTGGTCGCGACGCTGAACGCGTTCTTCTCCGAAGCCGTAAGCGAGATCGAGGCCGAAGGCGGCATGGTCACGCAGTTCCAGGGCGATGCGATCTTGGCCGTCTTTAATCTGCCGGTGGAACAGGCTGATCACGCCGGGGCGGCGATCCGGGCGGCGGTTCGGATCGAACGATCGGTTGCGACCAACACGTTCGCCGGCCAGACACTCTGCTGTCGGGTCGGGGTGAATACCGGCGAATTGGTGGCGGGCGCTGTGGGGGCGACGAACCGGCTCAGCTACACGGTGCATGGCGATGCGGTGAACCTGGCCGCACGGCTTGAGCAAATGAACAAGGAGACCGGCACCAAGCTCCTCGCCTCGGAAACCACCGTCAGCCTGACCCCGGACTATCCCTATCAGGAAATCGGGTCGATGCCGGTGCGCGGCCGCGACACCGCCGTGCGGGTCTTCACAATCGACGTCAACGAGCCCGGGCCCGGCATGACGGTCAGTGGATCGACCGGCGCGGCGGCGACGGCGAAGGCCGAATCGAGGGCTGCGGCGAACACGGCGGCCAATGCGGCCGAGTAAAGCGCAGCATGAAGTTTCGCGTCGTCACCGTTCTGATCCTGAGCTTCGGCGGGCTTGTCCTGGTTTCCGCCATGGCGCTCTTGGTGCTGGCGCTGCAACAGGCGGTGGAGAACACCCAGCTCGCCCTGTCGTTCGAAGTTGAAAAGCTGCTCGAAGAGGCGGAACAGGAATCGCGTCTGTTCTACGGGATGGCGGAAGCGGAAGCGCGCTGGCTGACCGAAGCGGTCGAGGATGGCGTCATCGCCCCCGGCGACGCCCAGGCGATGCAGTTGGTTCTGGCCGGCGCCCTCTCGACCCAACCGCAGATCGAGGCGGTGACCTATCAATTGCCGGACGGCGCAGGCTTCTATTACGACCGCGCGACGGGGGCGATTACATCGGTGACCTGGCCGCGCGGGTGGCGCGTTTCCGACCGCGGCGTCCGCGCCGGCGGCGTCTGGGTCCTGCGGCCTTCAGCCCTTGATGGCTCGCATCGCGCCACTTTCGTGAGCACGGCTCGGGATGGGGATGGCGCGCCGCTCGGCACGTTCGGCATCCGGATCGATCCGTCTCTGTTGTCCCAGAGGTTGTCGCAGGACGCCGAGTTTCGAGGCTTCTCGCTGACGCGCTTCTTACTGTTCAACGACCGGGTCGTGCTGGCGCATCCGAATCTGGCCGACGCCGGCCCGAATTTCAGACCGACGATCGACGATGTGGACGACCCCTATTTGATGGCGTTGGCGACCGCGGATCGTCTGACCCCGCGTCTGGTGGCGCCGATCGAGAACGCCGATATTTTCTTTTTGGCCAAGCCCGGCTTGGACGATCAGGTCTTCGCCGTGCGCCAAGACACCTACCGCCAAACCGGCGGGCGGGTGACCATCGGCGTACATTTCGAAAGGGCCGCCGGCGACGCCGAGATCAACCGTCTCTATGTCAGCATCGCCGTTGGCGTCGCGTTGGTGGTGGCGTCCTTGGCGGTGGCTCTGTGGATCGGGGCCCGCGCCGCACGGCCCATTCGCGCCTTCGCCGAGGCCGCGCGCAGCGTCGAGCGCGGCGACCTGGACGGCACGCCGACTTTGCGGCCAAGCCGATTGATCGAGTTGAACGAGGCGGCCCACGCCTTCAACGGCATGGTCGACGGCCTGCGCGAGCGGGCGAAAATCCGCGATCTGTTCGGCAAATATGTGCCGGAAAATGTCGCGAAAATGCTGATCTCGGACGAGGGCGCCTCAGAACCGCGGCAAGCCACCGCGACGGTCTTTTTCCTCGATATCGCAGGCTTCTCCAGCATGTCGGAGAAGATGACGCCCCGGCAGGTGATCGAAACGATGAACGCCTTCTTCTCGCGTGCGGTCGAAATCATCGAAGAGAACAAGGGCGTGGTCACGCAATTCCAGGGCGACGCCGTTGTCGCCGTTTTCAACACACCGGTTGAAGACCCGGATCACGCTTACCACGCGGTGAAATCGGCGCAGACGATTTGCGAGGCCGCCCGAGATGAGCGTTTTGCGGGCCAGCAGTTGAGCTGCCGGATCGGGGTGAATACCGGGCCGTTGGTCAGCGGCGCCGTCGGGGCGTCGAACCGCTTGAGCTACACGGTCCATGGCGACGCGGTGAATGTCGCCGCCCGGCTGGAGCAAATGAACAAAGAAACGGAAACGACGATCTTGGTCTCGGGGACCACGGCGGCGCTGGTCGAGGAGATCCCGCTACGGGCCATCGGCTCCATGCCGATCCGCGGACGCGAGGCGCCGGTTGCGCTCTATACCGTCGATGAGCTGGTCGCGCGCGCGGCGGAGTAGGCGATCCGGTTCGACCGAGGGTCGGCACAGCCGCCGACTTGTGATCCGGGAAAGCCGGCTCTACATACCGAAGACTGGTCGACCGGCTTCTCGCCCGTCGTTTCGTCGCCAGCGCCTCATCTAGGAAGCTTCCGATGACGATATTGATCCGCAGCCTGTCGCGCGCCTTCGCGCAAACAGGGGACCCCGCCTTTCGCAACGTGATGATGATGGGGGTCGCAGGCGCGATAATTGTCTTCACCATTCTTTGGATTGCGGCCAGTTGGGTGGTCGGGGTGATCCCGTGGTCCGATCTTCCCTATGTAGGCTGGATTTTCGGCGGCGTCGTCGCGGCGATCGAGTGGGTCGGCGATTGGCTCGGTTGGCTGGTCGATCTCGCCTTTTTCTCGGTGATGCTGAGCGTCACTTTCCTGCTGTTCCCGGCGGTCACGACCATGATCGTCAGCCTGTTTCTGGATAAAATCGCCGGCGCGGTCGAGGACGTGCACTATGCCGGCCGGCCGCCGCCGCGCGCTCAGAAGCTGACGGAGATCATCGGCGAATCGGCGAAGTTCCTTGGCGTCACAATCGGGGTCAACATCCTGGCGCTGCCGATCTATGCGCTGTTGCTGTTTCTGCCGCCGTTCAACCTGGTCTTTTATTATTGGCTGAACGGCTATCTTGTCGGACGTGAGTTTTACGAGATGGTCGCGGTCCGGCGCCTTTCGCCCCATACCGCCCTTTTGCTGCGTAAACGGTGCGGCGCGCTGATCACGCTGGGCGGCGCGCTGATCGTGTTCGGGATGACGATCCCGATCCTCAACCTATTCACGCCGGTCCTGGCGGCGGCGATGATGGTGCATGTTTTCGAGGCTGTGCGCGCGCGGGAAGGCGTACCGATCGAGAGCGACATGCCCACGCAGGATGCGGCCGAGCGCGGCGCTCACGCGGCGGGGCCGCGGGCCGGCGCGTCCAGCGATGTCGCGCAGCGCTCGGGCCGCGGCGATCTGCGCGATCCAAGCGCATGAGGGGCGCGATTCAGGGCGTTTTGGCGGGGGCCCTTCTGTCAGCGGCGCTGATCGCTGTGCCCGCGTGCACGCCGCCGCCGCAGCCGAACAAGACCAAGACTGAAAATCCGGCGGTGCGCGAGACCGCCACCCAAGCGCCGAAGCCGCCGGCGGCCGCAGCCCCGCGGCGACAGGGTCCCTCAGAACAGGCGCGGATGGCGGCTAGACCCGCGCCGCCGCCGGAGCCCGAGCCGGTGAATGACGATCCCGATCAATTTCTCGGCCAGAGCGGCGTCGCCGTCGCCCAACTGCTTGGCGCGCCGGATCTGATCCGCCGCGACGGCGCCGCCGAGGTCTGGCAATATCGCGGCGCGGCGGGCGGCCGCAGCTGCGCCCTGGATGTGTTTCTGTACGGACCGGCCGAATCGGCTGGTTCCGAGCGGGATGCGGACGCGCCGCCGGCGCCGGGCGGGTTGGAAGTGCGCTTTGTCGATTTGCGCGGCGCGGCGGCGAGCCTTGAGGAGCGCCGGGCCTGTCTGGCGGCGATGATACGCGCCCAGCAGCTCCGGTCGGGCTAGGTCGTCGTCGGCCAGAGTACGATCTGAGTGCAGCGGAAGGCGGCCAAGGTCTTGCTGTTGTCGGGATTGTAGACCTGCGCGTCCCAGACTTGCGTCGTGCGGCCCAGATGCAGCGGCGATGCCTTGCAATGGATCACGCCCTCGCGCGCCGTGCCCATATGGTTGCTCTTTAATTCGGCCGTGGTGAAGCCACGCGCGCCCTCGGGCAGTTTGCTGCGGCAGGCGAAGCCGCAGGTCGTGTCGGCCAGGGCGACGATGCTGGCGGCGTGAAGATAGCCGTTCGGCGCCATATGGTGCGCCGCGACCGCCATCTTGCTGTGATAGACATCGTCTTCGATCGAGACCATCTCGACGCCGAGCAGGCCCGGCAAGCCGGTCTGCGCCATGGCGTTAAACTCGCGAACCGGGTCGTCGGTCTGGTAGCGCATCACCTTATTTCCCTATAGCTGGCGTCAGGCGGGCGTGGTCTTGGCCTTGAAGCCGCAGACATCCCGGACGACACAGGCGGGGCAGTCCGGCTTGCGCGCCTTGCAGACATAGCGCCCATGCAGGATCAGCCAATGATGGGCGTGCAGCCGATAGGGTTCCGGCACCCGTTTCTCAAGCGCCTTCTCGACCGCCAGCGGCGTTTTGCCCGCCGCCAAGCCCGTGCGGTTGGAGACGCGGAAAAGATGCGTATCCACCGCGATGGTCGGCATGCCGAAGGCCATATTCAGAACGACATTTGCGGTCTTACGGCCGACGCCGGGCAGCTTCTCCAGGGCCTCGCGGTCTTGTGGGACCTCACCGCCATGCTCTTCGATCAGCAATCGCGCCATGGCGATCACGTTCTTGGCCTTGGAATTATAAAGACCAATGGTCTTGATATGGTCTTTCAGCCCGGCCTCTCCCAGCTCGAGCATCTGTTGCGGCGTGGTCACGCGCTTGAACAAAGGACCCGTCGCCTTGTTGACCGAGACGTCGGTCGCCTGGGCCGACAGGGCGACCGCGACCAGAAGCGTGTAGGGATTTACATAATCCAGCTCGCCTTTCGGTTCGGGCGTTTTTTCCGCCAGACGGGCGAAAAAGGTTTCGACATCGGCGTTTTTCATGCGCGGCATAGGCGGGACCTGTGACACTATGAGCGGGCGCGCGGGGTGGCGCACGCGCCGCACGCTCCGATAGCATGCGATGAGACCCGTCCTATAGCATGCCGGGTCGGGAAGGACAGCGACGATGACCCAACCGCCGCCCGCACAGAAACAGGACGGATCCGCGCCGGCTGCCGAGTCTCCAGACGGTTCGATTTATTTCGATGCGACGCTGCAGCCGCACCGGTCGTTGGGTCCGCATGGTTTCATGCTGGTGATGGGCGCGATCGCGCTCGGCGGGTTCGCCGTCGGCCTGGCCTTCTCGCTCGCCGGGGCCTGGCCAGTCGCTGGCTTCGCCGGGCTCGAAATCCTGATGTTGTTCTTCGCTTTCAAGCTGAACTACCGCGATGCGAAACGGTCGGAGCGGCTGCGCCTGACCGACGCCGGGTTAGAGATTCTCCGGACGTTGCCCAACGGCCGCCGAACGCGCCTAACGCTCGAGCCAGCCTGGCTATCGGTGCGGATGGACGATCCGCCGGCGCATCACAGCCAGCTTGTGCTGGCGAGTCATGGCAAGGGCGTAGTGCTCGGCGAGTTCCTGACGCCCGGCGAACGTCTGGAGGTCGCCCGCGCTTTGCAGTCGGCCTTGGAGCAATATCGCTCGCCGGACCATCTGAAGGCCTGACGCGTCGGAAGGACTACAGATGCCGTTCCGCATCCGGAATGGTCTCGGCCGCCTCTCTGCGCAGTCCCAGGACATCGCGCATATCGTAGAGGCCGGGATGTTTGCCCGCCGTCCAGAGCGCCGCCTTTACCGCGCCGGCGGCGAAGACCCGCCGGGCGCTGGCCTTATGGCTCAAGGTCAACCGCTCGCCCTCGGTCGCGAAGATGACGTCATGCTCGCCGACCACATCGCCGCCGCGTAGCGTTGCATAGCCGATCTCGCCGCGCGGCCGCGCGCCGGTCTGGCCGGACCGCACGGTCTGTTTGACCGTCTCATGATCGACGCCGCGGCCGACCGCCGCCGCCTTGCCTAAGGCGAGGGCGGTGCCGGACGGCGCGTCGACCTTGTGCCGGTGATGCATTTCCAGGATGTCGATGTCGTAATCCGCATCCAGCGCCGCCGCGGCGCGTTTGACCAGATCGAGAAGCAAGGTGACGCCGGGACTGTAATTCGCGGCATAGACCACCGGCACATGGCGGGCGGCGAGCGAGAGGGAATTCTCGTCCTCAGCCGACAGGCCGGTGGTCCCGACCACCAGCGCGGTGCCGGCCTGCGCCGCGAGACGGGCGTGGGCGACGGTCGCTTGCGGCGTGGTGAAGTCGATCACCACATCAGCCGCGGCGATCAGTCCCGCCGGGTCTTCCTGGATCGCCAGCCCCGTTGGCGCAGCGCCCGCCAAGACGCCCGGATCGGCGCCCAGCGCGGGGGAGCCCTCCGGCTCCGTCGCCCCTCTGAGATGGCAGGCTTCGGTTTCGGCCACTTCGGCGACTAGCATCTGGCCCATCCGACCGGCCGCCCCTGCGACGACGATGTTCAATGAAGTCATGATACGCGTTCCCCGTAGAGTAACGCTTGGAGAGCGCCACAAGGCGTAGATGGGTGCAAGACCTAACCGGACGGGGCGCTATTCGGTCAGGTCGTCCCAGAATTCCTTGACCTTGCTGAAGAAACCCTCGGATTCGGGGCTGGTGGAGCGGCCTTGGCCGGCCTTGCGGAACTCTTCGAGAAGCTCTTTCTGGCGCTTGGTCAGATTGACCGGCGTCTCGATCAGCATTTCGATATACATATCGCCGCGGCCTGCGCTTTGCAGCACCGACATGCCTTTGTTGCGGAGCCGGAACTGTTGGCCGGTCTGGGCCCCGGGCGGGACTTTCACCTTGGCCCGGCCGCCATCGACGGTCGGCACTTCGATCTCCGCGCCAAGCGTCGCGTCGGCCATGTTCAAGGGCACGCGGCAGAAGATATTCGCCCCTTCGCGCTGGAAAATCCGGTGCGGCGCGACCGAGATAAAAATATAAAGATCGCCCGGCGGCGAGCCGCGCAGCCCCGCCTCACCCTCGCCCGATAGACGGATGCGGGTGCCGTCCTCGACGCCTTTCGGTACATTGACCGAGAGCGTCTTCTCCTTCGATTCCCGGCCCGTTCCGTTGCAGAGTTTGCAGGGATTGTCGATGAAGGTGCCCTGACCCTGACAGGTCGGGCAGGTTCGTTCGATGGTGAAAAAGCCCTGCTGGGCGCGGATTTTACCGGCGCCGTGACAGGTCGGGCAGGTTTTCGGCTTAGCCCCTTCCTCGGCGCCGCTGCCGTCGCAGGCGCTGCAGACGACCGAGCTCGGCACCTTCACTTCGACCTGACGGCCCTTGAAGGCGTCCTCCAGGCTGATTTCCAGATTATAGCGTAGATCGGCGCCGCGCTGTTGCTGACCGCCACGCCGGCCGCCGCCCATGAAATCGCCGAACATTTCCTCGAAAATGTCGGTGAAGCCGCCGAAACCGGCGCCGCCCGCGCCGCCGCCGCCGAAACCGCCAGCCTGATCGAACGCTTCATGGCCGAACCGGTCATAAGCGGCGCGCTTCTGATCGTCCTTCAGGACCTCATAGGCTTCGTTGACTTCCTTGAAGCGCGCCTCGGCTTCGGCGTCGCCCTGGTTTTTATCAGGGTGATATTTCATCGCCATACGGCGATAGGCGCTCTTCAACGCGCCGGCGTCCGCGTCCTTGGAGACGCCCAAGATTTCGTAATAGTCGCGTTTTGCCATGGAAGTGAATCGCGTCGTTCAGAAGGACGCCCCGGGACGCAGGTCTATGAGAGACGGTCCATGAAAAAGGGGGCCGGAAAAGCGAAAGGGCGCGAGAAACGGCGGTTCCTCGCGCCCTTTAACGGACAAGATCAGGCCTTGTCTTTCTTGTCGTCGTCGACCTCTTCGAACTCGGCGTCCACGACATTGTCGTCGCTTTGCGCCCGATCCGCGCCGGCTTCAGCCTCCGCCATGCCGGCGTCGGCCGCGCCTTCCGCTTGCGACGCCTTGTACATGGCTTCGCCCAGCTTCATCGACGCTTCGGTCAAAGCCTGAGTCTTGGCTTGGATGTCCGCGAGGTCTTCGCCTTCCAAGGCGGTCTTCAGTTCCGCCAGGGCGGTCTCGACGGCCGATTTGTCCTCGTCCGACAGGCTCTCGCCATGCTCTTTCAGGGTCGATTCGGTCTGGTGGACCAGGGCGTCGCCGCTGTTCTTGGCTTCGACCAGCTCGCGCCGGGTCTTGTCCGCTTCGGCGTTCGCCTCGGCGTCCTTGACCATCCGGTCGATCTCGTCGTCGCTCAGGCCGCCCGAGGCTTGGATGCGGATCTGCTGCTCCTTGCCGGTCGCCTTATCCTTGGCCGAGACGTTGACGATGCCGTTGGCGTCGATGTCGAACGTGACCTCGATCTGCGGCACGCCGCGCGGGGCGGAGGGGATGCCGACCAGGTCGAACTGACCGAGCATCTTGTTGTCCGCCGCCATTTCCCGCTCGCCTTGGAATACGCGGATCGTCACGGCGCCCTGATTGTCCTCGGCGGTCGAGAAGGTCTGCGATTTCTTGGTCGGGATCGTCGTGTTTCGGTCGATCAGGCGTGTGAAAACGCCGCCCAGCGTCTCGATGCCCAGCGACAGCGGGGTCACGTCCAGAAGCAGCACATCCTTGACGTCGCCTTGCAGCACGCCGGCCTGGATCGCGGCGCCGATGGCGACGACCTCGTCCGGGTTCACGCCCCGATGCGGCTCGCGGCCGAAGAAATCTTTCACTGTTTCGATGATCTTGGGCATGCGGGTCATGCCGCCGACCAGGATCACTTCGTCGATTTCGCTGGCTTTCAGGCCGGCGTCTTTCAGCGCCGCCTGGCAGGGTCCGAGCGTGCGCTTGACGAGCGCGTCGACCAGGCTCTCCAGCTTGGCGCGGGTCAGCTTGAGGTTCAGGTGTTTCGGACCCGACGAATCGGCGGTGATGAAAGGCAGGTTCACGTCGGTTTGCGTCGTCGAGCTGAGCTCGATCTTCGCTTTCTCTGCCGCTTCCTTCAGCCGCTGCAGCGCCAGACGGTCGTCGCGCAGGTCGATCCCCTGCTCTTTTTTGAACTCGTCGGCCAAATAATCGATGATGGTCTGGTCGAAATCCTCGCCGCCCAGGAAGGTGTCGCCGTTGGTCGATTTCACCTCGAACACGCCGTCGCCGATCTCCAGGACCGAGACGTCGAACGTGCCGCCGCCCAGGTCGTAGACCGCGACCACGCCGCTGCCCTTCTTCTCCAGCCCGTAGGCAAGCGCCGCCGCGGTCGGCTCGTTGATGATGCGCAGCACTTCCAGCCCGGCGATTTTGCCGGCGTCTTTGGTCGCCTGACGCTGGCTGTCATTGAAATAGGCGGGCACGGTGATCACCGCCTGATCGACATTCTCGCCCAGATGCGCTTCGGCGGTTTCCTTCATTTTCTTCAGGATCAAAGCCGAGATTTGCGCAGGCGCATGTTTTTCGCCGCGCGCTTCGACCCAGGCGTCGCCATTCTCGCCCTCGATAATGGCGAAAGGCGCGATTTTGCGGTCCTTCTCGACCTCGGCGTCGGTGAAGCGCCGACCGATCAACCGCTTAATGGCGTAGAGTGTGTTTTCAGGATTAGTCACCGCCTGGCGCTTGGCCGGATGGCCGACCAGCCGCTCGCCGTCTTCGGCGAAGGCGACCATCGAGGGGGTCGTGCGTCCGCCCTCGGAGTTTTCGATAACCCGGGCGTTCGAGCCCTCCATCACGGCCACGCAGCTATTCGTCGTGCCCAAATCAATACCGATGACTTTACTCATTCACTCGTCTCCTATGGTCAAGCAGACTTCGATTGGCCCGCCGCGCGGCGCCGTGACGAAGTCCCTTTAGGGCGCACAATCATTCTCGCGGCCGGGAGGGGCCGATCGCCGTGCGATGGGCGGCGGTCTCAGCGACGCGCGCCCCGGGGTCTCGACAGTGCGGAAAAGGGTCGGTTGGATACCGTCGTTGTGGCGGATATAGGGAGGCGTCCGGGGGCTTGCAACGGATTTCCCGACTCCACGCGCCGGCCCATCGGAATAACTGTTGATCGAGGTAAAACGGTATGGCGGCGCCGCTGCACGGCGAAGATGGTTTGATCTGGGCGCCGGGTTGGCTCGATCGCGCCGCGCAGCAGGTTCTGCTTGAGGATGTGCGCGCCGTGCTGCGTCGCGCCCCGCTCTATACGCCGACCATGCCGCGCAGCGGCGCGCCGCTGTCGGTGCGGATGAGCAACGCCGGCGCGCTGGGCTGGGTGACCGATAAACAAGACGGTTATCGTTATCAGGCGACTCATCCGGCGACCGGCGCGCCCTGGCCGCCGATCCCGGCGCGGCTGCTGGCGCTGTGGTCGGATATACTGCCAGACGCCCCGCCGCCCGAGGCCTGCTTGATTAACTGGTACGGTCAGGCGGGCGCGAGAATGGGGCTGCATCGGGATCGCGATGAGGAGGATCTGGAGACGCCGGTCTTGTCGGTCTCGCTGGGCGCCGACGCCTGGTTTCGACTAGGCGGGCTGCGACGGGGAGACCCGACCCGACGGATGAAACTGAGCTCCGGCGACGTGCTGGCGCTGGCCGGCAAGAGCCGCCATTTCTATCACGGGATCGACCGGATCGTGCCGGACAGCTCCACTCTGTTGACGTCGCCGCAGCGGCTCAATCTCACCCTGCGCCGGGTGACCCGCGCCTGAAGAGCGTCAGGAGAGAATGTCGAGTAGCGTGTCCGACTGTTCGTCGACGGCCCGCACCAGGGCGGCGCTGGCGGCGAAGGCCGTACGCGAGGCGGATTGGTTGACGAGTTCTTGGCCGAAATCAACATTCGGCGCGGCGACCAGGCCGTCCGAATTGGCGAGGGGCGAGCGCGGATCGAAGACCGCCACGGTCGCCGGGTCCGCAGGTCCGACCGTCGTGCGGACGCCGCCGCGCTGGATAGCGGTCTGAGTGACTTGGCGCGCTTGATACGCCGCGTCTTCCGAGCCGGGGGCGGCGCCAATCCGGCCGGTTGTCTGCGCATTGGCGATGTTGTCGGCGCTGACCGCAACCCGCGTTGCGGCGGCGGACAGTCCGCTGAGCGCGGGTCTGAGAATGGCGTCGACCATCGGGGTCTGTCTCCAAATTCGAGTGACTCTTAGCCGAAGCCGTCCGCGAAGCGCAGTGATGAATGGCACAGGCTGCGCCCGGCCTATCGGCGTCGAAACGTCAGGAAATGCGGACGGCCGGCCAGGGATTTCCGTTCGTAGCGGGTCGCGGGCCAGGGATCGTGCGGGCTGTCGGGCCGCGCGCGCCAGTCCCCGGGGCTCTCCGCCAGCCAGTCGAGCTCAGGCTGCGCCGTCGCAGCGCGCAGGATCCATTCCAGATAGCCGGCGTGATCAGTGGCGATTCTGAATTCCCCGCCCGGCCTCAGGATCCGAGTATAGGCGGGCAGCGTCGCCGGCCCGATCACCCGTCGTCGCCAATGGCGACGCTTCGGCCATGGGTCGGGGAATAGGATCGCGAGACAGTCGAAGCAGCCGTCCGGGAGGCGGGCGATTAGCGGCCCGGCGTCGTCGGCATGGACGCGGACATTCTCGAGCCTTTGTTCCTCGATCTGGCCGAGCAGGCTCGCCACCCCGTTCACGAAAGGCTCGCAGCCGATGAAGCCTGTTTTAGGCCGCGCTTGTGCTTGCTGCGCCAGATGCTCGCCGCCGCCGAAGCCGATTTCGAGCCATACGGCGTCGATCGCCATAGGGAACAGGCTTTTTGGGTCGAGCGGCTCGTCGCCCGCGGGGACCGAAACACGCGGCAACAGCGTGTCGAGCAAGGCTTGGCGGCGACCTCTCAACGGCCGCCCCTTGCGGCGCCCGAAGAAGCGTCGCGCCGGCGCGTCGGGATCCGCGTCGCCGCCGGTCACCGGCGGGGCCGCCTAGGTCAGCGCCGCTTTCAACGGTTCGACAAGATCGGTGCGTTCCCAGGTGAAATGACCATCCGCCGTCGGTTCGCGGCCGAAATGACCATAGGCCGCCGTGGGTCGGTAGATCGGCCGGGCCAGGTCGAGATGCTCGCGAATGCCGCGCGGGCTGAGATCGATCACCTCATGGATCGCCCCGACCAGCTTGTCCTCGGCGACCGCGCCCGTCCCTTTCGTGTCGACATAGAGCGACAGCGGTTTGGAGACGCCAATTGCGTAGGCGACCTGGATGACGCAGGCGTCGGCGAGACCGGCCGCGACAATGTTCTTGGCGACATAGCGCGCCGCGTAGGCGGCCGACCGGTCGACCTTCGTCGGGTCCTTGCCGGAAAAGGCGCCGCCGCCATGCGGGGCCGCGCCGCCATAGGTGTCGACGATGATCTTCCGCCCGGTCAGCCCACAATCGCCGTCCGGGCCGCCGATCACAAACCGGCCGGTGGGGTTCACATAGAGCTCGTCTTCCGGCGGCATCCATCCGGAAGGCAACACATCTTCGATATGGCCGCGCACCAGATCGCGCACTTCGCTTTGCTCTAGATGCTCCGCGTGCTGGGTCGAGACGACGACCGAGGCCGCGCGCACCGGCTTGCCGTCTTCATAGACCAGCGTGACCTGGCTTTTTGAGTCGGGTCCCAACAGATGCTGCGCGTCGGATTTCCGGAAATCGGCGAGGCTCTTGAGAATCCGGTGGCTGAAATGAAGCGGCGCCGGCATCAGCGCGTCTGTCTCCCGGCAGGCGTAGCCGAACATCAAGCCCTGGTCGCCCGCGCCCTCGTCCTTGTTGCCGGCGGCGTCCACGCCTTGGGCGATATCGATGGACTGGGCGTGCAGATAAATCTCCACCGCGGCGGTGGCGTGATGAAAACCTTCCTGCTCGTAGCCGATATCTTTGACCGCGGCGCGCGCGGCGGCCTCGACCATGTCCGTGTTGACCGTGCCGTCCGGGTTCACAACGCTTTCCGGGCCGCGCACCTCGCCGGCGATGACGATGCGGTCGGTCGTGGTCAGCGTCTCGCAGGCGACCCGCGCGCCGGGATCGGCGGCGAGAAGGATATCAACGACCTCGTCAGAGATCCGGTCGCAGACTTTGTCGGGATGGCCTTCCGATACCGATTCGCTGGTGAAGAGATAGCTCGATGACACGGGCGGTTTCCTCCGACGGGGCGCGGGCCTTTTGACGACCCATGCGGCTTGGCTTGGAGCTTTGGGAATGCGCGCGGACCCGATGGGCGGCGCAGGCGCGCGGTTGTTTTGTGATCAGGCGGGGATATCGCAGGCGCCGCCTTCCCGGTCAAGCCGCGCCCATTCAAGACACGCCGCCGGCGTCGGCCGCCGGGACCGCACGACCGCTGTCAGGCGTCGGCCGAACTCAACGCGCGGCAAAGATCGATCACCCGCCGCTTCAAGGCCGGGTCGCTGATCTCGCGAAAGGCCACCAGCAGGTCCATGGTCGCCCGGTCCATGGGCGCGTCCGGCTGCAGGGGCGGGGTCGGCGGTTCTGACGCGCCGATCCTGCGCATCGGGCTCTGTTCGGCGGTCTCTCCGCTCATCCCGTCGAAAAAGAACGCGTAGGGCGCGTCCAGGATCTGACTAATGTCATACAGCCGACTAGCGCCGATCCGGTTCGCGCCGCGCTCGTATTTCTGAACCTGCTGGAACGTGACGCCCAACGCCTCCGCAAGCTCCTGCTGCGTCAGCCCCATCGACGTACGTCGCAATTTCATGCGCTGACCGACATGGACGTCGATCGGATTCGGACCCTCGTCCCGGACAGTGCCTAGACGTCTTTTGCGCGACGGTTTCTTTGCGCCAGCCATACCCACCCCAAAACCACTCTAAACACCAACATACCACACGCTTACGTTGGGTCAAGAGTAATGCGTCTCTACCCAGGCGAACGCAAAGTCACTTTAAGCCCATATCTCAAGGGTCGGGCAAGCGTTGCGTGATGGTAAGAGAAAGGCGGCGCGGCGCGCCGACCGACTTCCGCCTCAAAGGCTTTCAGCGGCGACGGCGGCCGAGAAATCCGGCGCAGCCGGCCACCCCGGCGACGATCAGCCAGAAGCCGAGCGCGCCGTAGTCGGAGAACAGCGTGCGCGGCGCCGGCCGCGGCAAGCGCAGGTCCAGCACCCCTTCCACATTAAGCGGGATGCGGCCAAGCTCCCGGCCATAAGCGTCATAGGCGATGGTGATGCCGGTGTTGGTGGCGCGGAACAGCGGCAAACCCTCTTCGATCGACCGAAGTTGGGCCATCACCGCATGCTGGTGCGGCCCGGCCGTCTCGCCGTACCAGGCGTCGTTGGTCAAATTCAGAAGCCAATGCGCCCGCGCCTGCGGATCGTCCGCCGCCGCGCCCTCGGGCGTCACCGCCCCTGGAAATATCGCCTCATAGCAGATCAGGGGGCTGACCGGCGGCAGGCCCGGGATCGCGACCGCGCGCGGCCCCGGGCCTGGGGTGAAGCCGCCGCCTGTGACCGTTCCCATGGAGACGATATCGGCGAGAGGATTATATTCGCCGAACGGCACCAGATGCGCCTTGTCATAGGTCTCGATCACGGCGCCGCTGCGATCGACGACGCCCATGCTGTTGAAGGCGCGGCCGGTATCGGCCTCATACCGCAGCGTCCCTGTCAGCAGCGCCCCATCCGGCGGCAGGATGCTGGCGATCGCCTGCCGCGCCGGCAGCGCGTCATGCAGCGGAAACGCCGCCGCCGTCTCGGGCCAGACGATATGGCTGATCCAATCCGGTCGGTCCTGGGCGCTGAGCCGAAGGTGTTTCTGGAAGTTCTCGCCCCGTTTCGCCCGATCCCATTTCTCACGCTGGGGAATGTTGGCCTGCACCATGCGGATGCCGATATTCGGATGGTCCGCAACGCCCAACGGCGGCGCTTGCGCCAAGCGAGCCGCGCCGGCGGCGGCGACGGCCAGCGGCAGGCTGACCGCGACCAGGAGGCAGAGCCCGCGCTGCCGGTGGCTTGGACCTTTCGGCGCGTCCGCCTGATCGTCCGCGTTCGCCTTCGGGCGCGCCGCCGCCAGGGCGGGCAAAACGGCGCTGAGGATGGCCAAGGCCGTCAAGCCATAGAGTCCGACGACGCTGGCGCCTTGGACCAGCGCCGCGACGCCGGCCCAGCTATGACCCATCAGGTTCCAGGGAAAGCCGGTGAAGATGAAGCCGCGCAGCCATTCTGCGATCGCCCAAGCGGCGGCGAACCCCAGAACCCGCGCCGCGCCGGGGGGCGTCAGGCGTGTCGTCGCGGCCGCCAGCGCCGTGAATAGGGCGAGGCCGGCTGGCAGCGCCAAAGCCGCGATCGGCGCGAGCCACCAAAGGCTGTCAGACGCCACCAGAAGCGCGTTGCCGACCCAATAAAGACTGGCGGCGTACAGGCCGAACCCGAAAGCCCAGCCGAGAAAGGCGGCGCGACGCCAGCCGCTTGCCCCATCCAGGGTCCAGATCAGCAACGGGATGGTCAGCCAAAGCAGTGGAAAGGCGTAAGCGGGTGGGAAGGCGAGACTGCTGACGGTGCCGAGCCCGACGCACCAGACCACGCCGCGTCCCAGCCCGCCGCCGCCGATCCGTTGCGCCCACGCCGCCGCCCGGTCGACGGCGGCCCAGAGGCGCTCGGCGGTCGGCGTGGCGAAAAGGGCGGGCTGCGCAAGCGGGCGAATGGGCGCTAGGCCTTCTGCTCGACCGCTACGCGGCTGGTCCGGTCCAGATGCCGCAACTTCAGCCGTTTAATCCGGCGCGGATCGGCGTCCAACACTTCGAATTCCACGCCGCTGGGGTCGTGCCTGATCAGTTCGCCGCGGCTCGGCACCCGACCGGCGATGGTGAAGACCAGACCGCCGATCGTATCGATGTCCTCTTCCCGCTCCTCGTCGCTCAAGATCGCGCCGAACTCCGATTCCAGATCCTGCAGCATCAGACGGGCGTCGGCTGTGTGCGCTCCGTCCGAAGTCGCCTCGATCTGCGGGCCTGTGAGCACATCATGCTCGTCCTCAATCTCGCCAACGATCTCTTCGACCAAATCCTCGATCGTCACTAAGCCGTCAATGCCGCCGAACTCGTCGACGACCAGCGCCATGTGGCGGCGCTGCAGCCGCATCTGCAGCAAAAGGTCCAGCACGCGCATGCTCGGCGCGATCACCATCGCCGGCCGCATCAATTCGCGCAGGGAGAAAGCAGGTTCGGCCTCCGGTTCCGTCGACGGCGTTTCGGTTTCGGCCTTCGCGTGCGTCGAGGCGGTGGCCGCCGCCATCACGTCCTTAATATGGATGACGCCGAGAATGTCGTCCAAGACCTCGCGATAGACTGGATAGCGGGAGTGCGGCTGTTTGATCAGGGTCGCGACGAGTTCGTCGACCGGCGTATCGACCTCGACCCCGGCGATATCCGCGCGCGGCACCATCACGTCATACGCGGTCATGGCGCCGAATTTCAGGATATTGGCGATCAGCGCCCGTTCGCCGGGATCGATCGGCGATTCCCGTTCTTCCGCCTCTTCGATCAGCTCTTCCAGCGTTTCCCGCAGATGCGATTCCCCCGTGCGGCCGATCAGGCCGCGCAGCATCTGCGCCAGACCGCCGGGCTTCGCCGGCTCGCCCTGGGTTGGCGTCTGAGCGTCATCGGCCATCATGCGGGCTCCGGTTGGGCGTCGCGATACGGGTCGGCGACGCCGAGCCGCGCTAATATCTCGACCTCCAGCGCTTCCATCTCGGCCGCATCGGCCGTCGTTTCGTGATCGTAACCAAGCAAATGCAGCAGGCCATGCACGGTGAGATGCGTCAGGTGGTCGTCAAAGCTCTTGTCCTGCTCGCGCGCCTCGCGCTGAACCGTCTCGGCCGCCAAGGCGATGTCGCCAAGCGGCGTCGCTTGAAGGGCCCCTGGCGGCAGGTCCGGCATCTCGGCGGGAAAGGACAGAACATTGGTCGGCCGGTCCTTGCCGCGCCAGGCCTTGTTCAGCGCTTGCAGCGCCGCGTTGTCGGTCAGGGCGACGCTGACTTCCCAGCGCCGGTCGGACTCCAGATCGGCGGCGTCGCGGTAAGCCGCCCGTAACGCGGTTTCGACGCGGTTTTGCGCCGTGGATGGCCAATCCGGCGAGACAGATATGGCGATCTGCAGGTCCGGATCGGCGTTGCTAGACGAAGGGTCGGGGTCTGATGGGTCGGGCATGGTTAAATCAGGGTGTGCGCTGAAGACGCTCTATTTAGGAATCGCTTGCGCCGTCCGCAACCGCCCGGTTCTGCGCCTCATAGGCTTTGACGATGCGGGCGACCAGCGGATGGCGGACGACGTCGCCGGCGCCGAAATGCACCACCGACACGCCTTTCACACCCTCCAAGGTTTGCATCGCGTCGACCAGACCGGAACGCACCCCGCGCGGCAGGTCCACCTGGCTGACATCGCCGGTGATCGCCATGCGGCTGTTTTCGCCCAACCGCGTCAGGAACATTTTCATCTGGACCGTCGTCGTGTTCTGCGCCTCGTCCAGCAGGATGAAAGCGTTCTTCAAGGTCCGGCCGCGCATGAAGGCCAGCGGCGCGACCTCGATCTCGCCGGATTCCAGCTTCCGGTTCACCAGATCCGCCGGCAGCGTATCGTAGAGCGCGTCATAGATCGGCCGCAGATAGGGGTCGACCTTCTCCTTCATGTCGCCGGGCAGGAAGCCGAGCCGCTCGCCCGCTTCGACCGCCGGGCGCGACAGGATGATCCGATCGATCTGGCCGCTGGTCAGCATCGACACCGCCGCGCAGACGGCCAGATAGGTCTTGCCGGTGCCCGCCGGGCCGATCCCGAAGACCAGCTCGTCATTGATGATCGCTTCCATATAGCGCGCCTGGGTCGGCGTCCGGGCGCTGATCTGTTTGCGTTTCGTGCGCAAGACCGGTTGATGCTGACCGAACAGATCGACCGGCGCGCTGGCCATGCGGACGGCCGCCGTCACATCGCCCGGCTCCAGCGCGTCGCCGTCTTTCAAGCGCGCATAGAGCCGCTCCAACGCCAGACGGGCGACTTCGGCCGCGTCGCGCGGGCCTTCGATGGCCAACTGGTTGCCGCGGTTGATGAGCTGCACGCTTAGGGAATTCTCGATTTGAACGAGATTCTTGTCATGCTCGCCGAACAGCATCGGCAGAAGACGATTATCGTCGAATTGGATCAGGATCGGCCCAAGCGGGGAGGTCGACGCGACGGATTGCGGCGAAGTCAGGCTCAAGCGGATATCCTTTCGTCAGGATCGACGGCCAATGGCCGGGGCTGACCGGAGCACTCGATTTCGGCGAACAGGCTGTGGCCCGCCGCCTCAGTGATCCGGCAGTCGACGATTTGTCCAATATGGGCGTCCAGACCGGCGGCCTGGTCAGGCGGCAGGTCGACATGGACCGGCTGCAGATAGGGCGACCGACCGACGATCTGGCGGTCGCGGCGGCCGCGTTTTTCAAACAGGACGGGCAGAATGGTTCCGCGCGTGGCGGCGTTGAAAGCCGCTTGCTGGCTTTCGAGCAGTTGTTGAAGGCTCGACAAACGCTCCGACTTCACACGCGCGTCCACTTGTTGGCCCATCGCGGCGGCCGGCGTGCCCGGCCGTTCCGAGTATTTGAACGAGAACGATCCCGCATAGCCGATATCGGTGACCAGACGAATCGTCTCTGCAAAATCCATATCAGATTCTCCGGGAAATCCGACAATAAAATCCGATGTCAGGGCCAAATCGGGACGCGCGTCGCGCAGGCGATCCACGATCCGGCGATAATCATCCGCCGTGTGTTTGCGGTTCATCGCCTCCAACACCCGGTCCGATCCGCTTTGCACCGGCAGATGCAGATAGGGCATCAGCGCCGGGATGTCGCGATGGGCGTTGATCAGCTCCTGATCCACATCGCGCGGGTGGCTTGTCGTGTAGCGGATGCGGTCGATTCCTTCGACCTCAGCCACCGCACGAATGAGCCGGCCCAGACCCCATTCGCGGCCATCGGGCCCTTCGCCGTGATAGGCGTTGACGTTCTGGCCGAGCAGCGTGACTTCGCGAACGCCATTCGCGGCGAGATGGCGCGCCTCCGCCAGAATGCGCGCGACCGGGCGCGAAAACTCGGCGCCGCGCGTATAGGGCACGACACAGAAGGTGCAGAACTTGTCGCAGCCTTCTTGAACGGTGAGGAAAGCGGTGACGGCGCCGGTGCCGGGCCGCGCCTCGGGCAGTCGGTCGAACTTGTCCTCGACAGGAAATCCGGTGTCGAGCACCGGTTGGCCGGCCGCGCGCGCGGCTTTCGCCACCATCTCCGGCAGCCGGTGATAGGTCTGGGGGCCGAAGACCATATCGACCATCGGCGCGCGATTGACGATCTCCGCGCCTTCCGCTTGGGCGACGCAGCCGGCGACGGCGACGATCATCCGCTCTCCCTGCTTCTCCTTCGCCGCTTTGTGCGGACGGATGCGTCCGAGATCCGAATAGACCTTCTCGGCGGCCTTCTCGCGGATATGGCAGGTGTTCAGGATCACCAGATCGGCGCCTTCCGGCGTGTCCGTCAGCCCATAGCCGAGCGGCGCAAGCAATTCCGCCATACGATCGGAATCGTAGACATTCATCTGGCAGCCATAGGTCTTGATATGCAGCTTTTTCGTCATTCTGCGCGCCTGTTGGCCGAGATTGACGGCGCAGCCCGTTGCGCACGCCGCGTCCTCGGCCGTGGTAATCGAAAACAGCGCAGGGGATAGCACCCGGAAATCGGCGGTTTCAAGCGGATTTCGGCGCAAAGGGCAGGTCGAACCCGTCGTAGCGCGGCTCTTGCGCCGGCGCAGTCCGCGCGTAGCGGCCCGTCAAGGCGCCGCTCAACCCGTTCGCCACGACACGCTCGCAATGCCGAGCGAGGTCCTTGCGCGAGGCGAAATCCGACATCCGGACCGGCTCATGAAAGACGACATCGACACCGGCCTGCCCCAGTCCGATCGCGCGCCAGAGATGCGGCGCCAATTCCATATCGCCATACCAGGCGTAGAATGGCCGCAGCATCCGGCCCATCGGCATGCCGTCAAACCGGGAATAGGCGATCGAGATTGGCTGGACGTCGATTTGGCCGTCGGTCCAGTCGGTCGCGGCCGCGTCGAACAAAGCTGACTTGAAACGGAGGGCGCGCGTCCCGTCGGAACTGGTGCCTTCGGGGAACAGGATCAGGCTGCCGCCCTGGCCCAGCCGGTCGCGCATGGCGTTTCGTTGCGCGTCGGTCGAGCGACGGGCTCGCCGCTCAATGAAGACCGTGCGTTGCAGAACCGCCAGATAACCGAAGACCGGCCAGCCCCGCACATCCGACTTGGCGACAAAGCTGGCGTCCAAGAGCGCGCCGAGAATAGAGATATCGAGATAGGAGACATGATTGGCGACGAACAATACCGGCCGGTTGGTGACCGGCGCGCCATGGATCGCGGGCTCCAGCCCGGCGATCGCGCAGGTTCCGGCGTGCCAGCGCCGCACCAGCCTGCGGGGGAACGGCTGCTTGCGCAGCGCCCGAATCGGGGCGAGCGCCAGAAGCGACAGACACAGGCCGCCCAGTGCGGCGATGCGCAGTATCGCCAGCGCCGGGCTGCCGCGCGCGGCCCAGTTGGGCGTCTGATCCGACCTATCGTCGCTGATCGCCATCCTCGTCGCTGTCGCCCTTATCGCTCTGGTCGCCTTATTGACCGTTGTAGCGGTTGAGATAACGCGCCGTGACCAGGGCGGTCTTCACCACGACGCAAACATCGATCGTATTGAATTGCGGATCGATCACAGCGCCGTCGCCGACAAAACCGCCCAGCCGGATATAGCCTTTCACAAGCGGCGGGACGGAGACGAAACCGGCCTTGGCGCTGAAGGCGTCTTTCGGCAGACGGTCCATCGCGACTTGGCGGTCGGCGTTGGCGATCGGCCGGATGGCCTCAGGCGCCAGATGGTGGTGATGCAGATAGGAGAGCGGGAGGGCGACGGCGTCGGGATCGATGCACGGGAAGCTAGCGCACCCGAACATGTACTGGATGTCGTAGCGCATGACATAGGCGCCGACGCCGCGCCACAGAAGATCCATGACCCGCCGGCAGCGATAGGGTTCGGCCACGCAAGAGCGGCCCAATTCCAGGATTTCGCCCTGCGAAGCGACCAGTTTCTCGATCGCGTATTCGCCCGATGTATAAAATCGCCCGATCTTGTCGGCGCCCTCGCGGCGCATCAGGCGGTAGGTGCCGACGACCCTGTCGTCGCCGTCCAGATCGTTTTCGAGCACCAAGAGGTGGTCCGCCACGCCGTCGAATGAGTCGAAATCGCGCCCTGTCGCCGCCATCTCGGCGGTCGGGTGGGCGGACATTTCCTCATAGAACACCCGGTAGCGCAGCCGTTGGGCGGCGTGGACCTCGTCGTCGGTTCGGGCGAGCCGGATTTCCAGATTGCCAGAAGCGAGACCGGCGAAACCGTCGCGCAGGCTTGAATCCGAGAGAGCCGCCCGCGGTTCCTGCGGGACGGCGCGCAAGGCGGTGAGAGTCATGGCTGAACCGTTCACGTTCTGTTGCAGGCCTCTCGGGATATAGGGCGCCTTTGTTACCGGTATGCGTAACGCCTGAGAC
The DNA here is from genome assembly GCA_030065235.1 of Alphaproteobacteria bacterium. GTDB lineage: Bacteria > Pseudomonadota > Alphaproteobacteria > UBA8366 > Aestuariispiraceae > JASJDC01. The sequence continues at coordinate 666,974 of JASJDC010000002.1, read as the reverse complement.
GGTTATGTGGCGACTCGTAGGTCAAAATACACGCCGAATACCGAACCGCAGCCGTCCGGGCGGTCCTATCGGCGCGGCGGCGTCTTGGTCAAGCGCACGCCGTACAGCTCCAATCGATGGTCGACCAAGCGAAAGCCCAGTTGCCGCGCAACCTCCGCCTGCAGCTCTTCGATCGCCTCATTCTGGAACTCGATCACCTCGCCTGTGTCGATGTCGATCAGGTGGTCGTGATGATCTTCCGCCGCTTCTTCATAGCGCGCTCGCCCGTCTCCGAAATCATGACGGGTCAGAATGTCCGCCTCCTCAAGCAGCCGGACGGTGCGGTAAACCGTGGCGATGCTGATCCGGGGATCGCGTTCGGTGGCGCGCTGATGCAGAAGCTCGACATCAGGATGATCTTCTGACTCAGAGAGGACTTGGGCGATGACGCGGCGTTGTCCGGTCATCTTCAGGCCTTTTTCGATGCAAAGGCGCTCAATCCGGTTTGGGGTGTCAGAAGCTTTCATTCTCGGCCCGAGCCCGTTAGGGCCTGTTCACGCATGATCGTCCAACGGCGCGCCGGTCATCGGCTGGTTGGTTTGGTGCCGAGCCCGATCTGTTTCGCCAAACGACTGCGCTGCTTCGCGTAGTTTGGGGCCACCATTGGATAGTCCGACGGCAGGCCCCAGCGCTCCCGGTATTCTTCGGGCGTCAAGTTATACGCTGTTTTCAGGTGACGTTTCAGCATTTTCAGCTTCTTGCCGTCTTCCAGGCAGATCAGATAGTCGGGCGTGATCGATTTTTTGATTGGAACGGCCGGGGTCGCGGCCCCGGGCCCGGTTTCAGCAGCTTCGCCGACCGCCGCCAACGCTTCATAGACGCGCTCAATCAAGCCGGGCAATTCGTCCGTCTCGACGCGGTTGTTCGAGACATGCGCGGCGACGATGCGCGAGGTATGCGACAGCACATCGCCGCCGGGGCCCGTAACCCGTGGCGTCTCCGGCGGCGTCGCTGGCCCGGACAAATCCGTCAGCGCTGCGCGGGCCTGTGCGTCAAGCCGATCCGAGTTGGACATGAGGTCTCCCCTTATCCGTTTCCGCGCCAGTTCCCCAAAGGCGCAGATAAAGTAAACAGCAATAAGGTGGGCGCTTCAAGTAAAGCGGCGCCCATTAATGCAAATCACATGCCGATAACCATGAATAATTTCATGGTTTTCATTTCGAGATATTGTCCGAGTTCGCCAGTATTCCTTTTAGGATAAGCGCGTCTCTTCGCACGCCCTCGGCGCGCCGATAATAGGCGTTCCGGCGGCCGATCTCGCGGAACCCAAAGCCTCCATAGAGCGCGCGGGCGGCTTCATTGTCCTCGGCGACCTCCAGAAATAGGGATCGCGCCCCTTTGTTCGCGCAGGTTTCGGCGACGGCTTGCAGCAAGACTGCGCCAACGCCCCGGCCTTGAAACGACGTCGGAACGGCGATTGTATAGAGCTCGGCTTCGTCGGCGGCGGTGGCGGCGATGGCGAACCCAACCGGGCCGGCGCCGTCGATCTCGGCGATCGCCGCCCAGGCGGCGGCCGGCTTGAGCAGGTCGTCGACGGCCGCAGCCCCATAGGGTTCGTCGAAGGCGCTCTCGAAAATCGCGCCCATCGCCGCCCGGTCGCGCTCGCCGACCGACTTAGGCAGCCGGATGGTCGGCCTATCCGCCGTCACGGCCTGAAGTCCCCGGCGCGCCCGTATCGGCGGGGCGTAGATAAAGGGGTCGCACCGGGCGGCTGGCCGTTTCGCGTCCAGGGTGCGACATCTGCGCCGCCGCCGCCTGAGCGACATGCACGGCGGTGACCTCGATGGGGTCGGAGAGGATGAATCGCTCTGCGCGCTCGGCGATCTCCGGGTCGTTTCGGAATCGGTTCGCTGCGTCGCCCGCCAGAAGCGCCGCGCCGTCGCTCCCAAGCGTGCGGTCGCACAGGGTTCGCGCCGAGGCCGCTAACGGGTCCATGACCGGGCGGCCGGCTTTGAAAGCTTGTCCGTAATAGTCCGTCCGTTTGGTTTCGAGCACGATCAGAGTGCGATGATCCTCGACCCCTGCGCAACCGGTCGAGGCGAGCGCCTGCAACACGGACTCAAACCGCGTGACCCCAAGGAGCGGGGCGCCGCGCGCCAGCGCTAATCCCTGCGCCGCCGCCATCGCGATGCGGATGCCGGTGAACGCGCCGGGACCGATGACAACCGCGACGGCGAATCCGTCCGCTTCGTCCAGGTGCGCCCCGATTTGCTTCGCCTCCGCCAGGACGTCCCGCATCATCGGCGCGATCCGGTCGGCATGGCCGCGCGTCATCGCTTCGTGGCGCGCGGATAAAGTTTGGCCAGCGCGGCGATAGGCGACCGAACAGGCCGGGCCGGCGCAATCGAGCGCGAGAATGTCGCGAGGGGGCGTCATGCCCTCCTATCGCCCAGATCGCCGGATGCTGCAAAGGGCGCGCTGCATCGAACAGCGACCTCTGGGACAGTCCTTGACCCGCTGACGGTTTCGGCTTTCCCTGGCCGCATGAGGTTCTGGTTGAAGGCGATCGTCGCAGGGCTGACCAAGGCCCGCGCGCTGGCTGCGGCGGGAGTTGCGGCGGCTGTGTTGGGCGCGGCGGCCCCAGCGCTGGCCGCAGGGTCCGGCGTGATCGTCATGTATCACCGGTTCGGCGAGGACGCCTTTCCCTCGACCAGCGTCACGGTCGAGCAGTTCGACGCGCATATCGCCGAACTCACCTCCGGCGATTACACGGTTGTTCCATTGAGCCGGATTGCGGCCGCGCTGCAGAACGGCGAGCGGCTGCCGGATCGCACGGTGGCCATCACCGTCGATGACGCCTTTCGGTCGCTTTATGACGTCGCCTGGCCACGCTTCAGAGACGCGGGCCTTCCCTTCACGGTCTTTGTCGCAACTGCGGCGATCGATCGGGGCGCGGCCGACTATATGACTTGGGACGAGCTGAGGGAGTTGAGCGCGGCCGGGGTCGAGATCGGTTCTCAAACCGTCAATCATCCGCATCTGCCAGATCTGTCGGAGGCCGAAGCGCGGGCCGAACTGGCTGAGTCCTTCGCGCGGATCCAGGCCGAAATCGGCGCCGATCCGGTGATGCTCGCCTATCCTTATGGCGAGGCCAGCGCCTCGGTGATGGCGCTGGCGCGCGCAGTCGGCTATCGCGTCGCGTTCGGTCAGCATTCCGGCGCGCCCTACCCGGACGCCGACGCGTTCTACCTGCCGCGCTATCCGATCAACATGAACTTCGGCGGTGTGGAGCGGTTTCGGCGGGTCATCAACACGTTGCCGATCGCGGTCAGCGATATCAGCCCGTCCGATCCCTATATTGCGCCCGGCCAACTCAATCCGCCCGCCTTCGGCTTCACCCTGCCGCCGGATTTCAAAGGCGTTCGGGACTTGGCCTGCTATCACTCAGCATTCGGCAAAGTCGAAGAAATGACCTTGTTAGGCGAGAAGCGCGTCGAACTGCGCTTTCCGGAGCCGTTCGCCGCGGGCCGGAACCGGATCAATTGCACGGCGCCGGGGCCGACAGGCCGCTGGCGCTGGTTCGGCATGCAATATTACACCGCCGAATAGCGCGCCTTAGGCGTTCGAACGGCGCGGCAGCGGACGGCCTGGCGCAAGCCGCGCCTTGTCGAGATCGCGCAGATCGTTGACGCCGATCACGCTCTTCACCAGATCGACATAGACAGGACCTTTCTCGGAATAGTCGATCAGGGTCTCCGCCAGCCGCATACTGTCGATTGCAGCGCCGCGAGCGCGCATATCGGCCCGCATCGCGCGAAACTCACGATAGGCGCGGTGGGTGTTCAGGTTGCGGATATAGGATTCGACCGAGTCGCTGGGCGCGTCGAAGGCGCGGATCTTGTGGGTCTTGCCCTCTTCGCGGCTGGCCGGGACGATCCCTTCATACTCCTCCGTCGTCCATTGCCCAAACAGCGCATTGCCCTCGCGGGCGAACCGGGACGAGCCCCAACCGCTTTCGATCGCGGCTTGCGCCAAGGCCAGCGAGGGCGGCGCGATATCCATGCGTGTCAGCAATGCGTCAAAATCATCCGACGGGACGCCATATTCGACGAACTGATCCTCCAACCAGGCGCGCTCGCGCATCGAAACCGGCCTGTCGGCCTCAAGAGCCTGCCGCAGATCCGCGACCCGCTCTCGATCCGCTTCGATCTTCTCATTCACAACCAGAACCATCGGCAGCATCATGCGGATGAATTCGCGTTTTCTGTCCTCAACGATCTCGATAGAGCCGAGGTCGACAGGCACCGTATCGACCAAGACGCGCGGCACCAGCGCCGCGCCGTCGCGAATGGCGGCCAGGTCGAACTCGAAACGATCGAGATTGGCGACCATGCGGTCGGCGGTCGGCGACGACAAAGGCGCGGCGTCGACCCGCGTGTTCGCCATCGCCCGGCTCTCAGTCGGCGGCGCGATGGGGATGCGCATGTCGGGCGGCGCAATGCGGACCGGCGGTTCGACGACGGCAACCGTGACAGGCTCGTAGGTCGATGCGTAATAGGCGCCGACGCCAAAGCTGAGGGCCAACGCCAGGCCCAGCGTAAGACGGTTTGATTGGAAGGCTTGGAAAGACGACGCCGCGTCAGATGGCGTCGGTTCCGGCCCGTTGGATATACTCATCTCTCTCGGCGGGTCGATCCTGGCTGCACCAGGATTTGTCCCGCTTCCCTTGTTCTAATGGGCGCACAGCGCCGGGTCATGTCGCCAGGTCGGGCCCGACGACGCTCGATGCGCCTTTGCCGGTCCGTTTCGTTGTTCGCTCGCCGTCGCGGCTAGATCAGGCGCTGTTCGAACCAGCGCCCGCCCGCTTTCGGCGATTCCTCATCCTGAATTGTCTTTTGTCCGATTGATCAATCGGAGCCCCTCCCCCAGAGCGACGAAGAGAAGCTATCATGCTTTCGCCTGATTTTCGACCCTCTGAGGCGCTTGGTCTTTCAAGACAGCGTGGATCGGCGGTCTACAGCGCGGCGCGCACCTCCGTCACTTCCGGGATGTAATGCCGCAACATATTCTCGATCCCCATTTTCAGCGTGGCCGTCGAACTGGGGCAACCGGCGCAGGCGCCCTGCATCGTCAGATAGACGACCCCTTGCTGGAAACCGTGGAAAACGATGTCGCCGCCATCCTGAGCGACGGCGGGCCGCACGCGCGTATCCAAGAGTTCTTTGATCTGGCCGACAATCTCCTTATCCGCCTCGTCAAAGGACTCGGCCCCGTCCGAGTGGCCGCTCGACGCTGCGCCGGCTTGCGCTTCCGCGGTATCGTAGAGCAATGGCCGGCCGGCGGTGAAATGCTCCATCACCGCGCCGAGGACCGCAGGCTTCAGTTCATACCACTCAACCTCGTCGCCTTTGGTCAGCGTGATGAAGTCATGGCCGAAGAAAACCGCGCGCACGCCGCTGATCGAGAACAGCTTCTCGGCCAGGGGCGACACGTCTGCAGCAGCCTCGGCATCCGGGAAATCCACGGAGCCTTGCGCCATCACCTCCTTGCCGGGAATGAATTTCAGGGTCGCTGGGTTGGGAGTTTGTTCGGTCTGAATGAACATCGTGCGATCTTTCCGATCCGGCCGCCGGATGGCTCTTACCAAGCCGACAACCTACGATTCCGGTTGGTTTTGGATTGCGCGGAACATGGGCGGGCGCGCGTCCCGCTTCAACCATAAAAAAGTTAGGGACATTGGGTCCGCCACCGATCTGGCCGCTCCGGCCTGCGTCGATTCACGTGATCGCGTCGATCTCTTCGTCGCTGAGGCCGCCGGGCACGATCGTGATCGGCGTTTTGAGCCGTTCGAGCCCTTTGCCGGTCAAATAGGAGAGCACCGGGCCAGGGCCTTCGCTGCTGGTGCTGGCGGCGATCACCAGAATGGAAATCGCCTCATCCTCCTCCAGAAGCTCCGCCACGGCCTGGGGCTTGTCGCCTTCGCGGAAATACAGGATCGCCTGCATGCCGGTGCGGCGCAGGACGTCGGCGGCCAGTTTCTGCAGCAGCGCCTCGCCCTCGGCGCGGCTTTCTTCTTTCATCAGGGTCTCGACGCCTAGCCAATGCATGAACTCGGCGGGCTCCTGGACATGCAGCAAGGCGACCCGGCCGCCGGTGCTCTTGGCCCGCTGGCAGGCGAAACGCAGCGCGACGCGCATTTCTTCCGAATCGTCGACCAGGACCAGGAAGACCCGATCCGCCGCCGGCGCCATGGTCGGCGCGCCGGCTTGGTCCTGTGCAATGGCGTCGGCCTTTTCCACGCTGGCTTCCATCGCCTTAATTGGCCTTTCACTCCCTATGACGACGGAGTGTATCAGCCTTCCGCGAAAGCCGCCAAACGATTCCGGCTATTTGAGCAAGACGTTCGAGATTTCCCGAATTTGGGTCCGGGCGCGCAGCAGGTAGAAACCCTGCGCCGCCAGATGGCTGGGCAGGATCGCAGAGTCGGGCGTGGCGTTGAGGACGATCAGCGGATCCAACTCGACCGCCTGTTGCAGCGACTTGATGGTCTCGGCCCAGAGGTTCGTCAGGTCTTTCTCGGCGATCACGTCGCCGAAATCGATCTCCATCGCCTTCATGAGCATCAGATAGCCGTAGAGCCGGCCCTTGGTCCGGTAGAACACATCGTCGGCTTGAAAAGAGATCGTGTTCAGGTCGGTGACGGCCGAATCGAGGCTGGCGGAGGCGGAGCCGATATCGGCGGCGAACCGGTCGAGCGCGCCGATGAGATTATCCGCGCGCGGGTCGAACACCGCAACGCCGTCTGCGAGGCGCTCATTGTAGCGGCTCAATGCGGCTGCTGCTGCTTTGTATTCCGCCTCCGAGCTGGCGACCGGATAGATCGAGGTTTGCAGGTCGAAGACCCAACGGTCGCCGGGAATGCGCAGATGGCCGGCCGCTTTCTCGAGGTCGGGATCGACCTGGCTGGAGCCCCGAATTCGGCCGATCTGATCGGTCATTTCCAGAGCGAAACGACTGAGCGCGTCGATCACCCCTTGCTGGAAATTCGGCATATTGTCGAGCGGCGCGTTGGCGAAGAACCAGGGATTGTTGGCGGTCCAGGTGTTCTCATCCACTTCGCGCGCGATCAGGCCGATGGTCATGTCCACCGTATAGGCGCCGCCCGGCGTGCGCGCGGGCGTAAAGGCGACGTCATCGTCGATCTTGTGCGTCAGGATCATGCCGATCGGGTAATAAAGCAGCGCGCCGATCAGCAGGAACGCGCCCAGGCTCAAGGCGGCGCGGGCCGTCCGGCCTTCCGGCCGCGGCAGAGCCGGCCAGCCGCCGAGGCCAAGTCTCAATCTCTCAAACATAGGCTATCACATGAGGCTGCGACCGGGACGCCGCAAGAGCGTCACCCGTGGACGAAGCCGATGACCTCGCGCAATTCCGCCAGGACAGGGTTTGACACGGCCCGGGCCCGCTGGGCGCCTTTGGCCAGAATGCGGTCGATCTCAGCCGGGTCGGCCATCATCCGATTCAGCGATTCGGCGATCGGGGCAAAGATCGCAATCGCGGTCTCGGCCAGGATCGGTTTGAATTCGGAGAATTGCTTGCCGCCGACCTCGCGCAACGCCTCTTCCAGCGTTACGCCGCGCAGGGCCGCGTAGATATTCGCGAGATTCTCGGCCTCGGGCCGACCGGCCAGCCCCTCGGGCTCGCTTGGCAGGGCCTCCGGGTCTGTCTTCGCCTTGCGGATCTTGGCCGCGATCGTGTCGGAATCGTCGCGCAGATTGATCCGGCTCATGTCTGACGCGTCGGATTTCGACATTTTCTTCGTGCCATCGCGCAGCGACATGACCCGGGTCGCGGCCCCCAGGATCAGCGGCTCGACGATCGGAAACACCGTCCGCTCGAAATCATGATTGAATTTCTGGGCGATGTCGCGCGTCAGCTCCAAATGCTGGCGCTGATCATCGCCGACCGGCACATGGGTCGCCTTGTAAGCCAGAATGTCCGCCGCCATCAGATTGGGATAGACGAACAGGCCGGTCGAGGCGTTCTCGCGGTTCTTGCCTGCTTTTTCCTTGAACTGGGTCATCCGGTTCAGCCAGCCCATCCGCGCGACGCAGTTGAAGATCCAGGCCAGCTCGACATGGTCCGGGTTCTGCGACTGGTTGAACAGGATGTGCTTTTCGGGGTCGATGCCGCAGGCGATCAGGCTGGCGGCCATCTCCCGCGTCGCGGTGCGGAAACTCTCAGGCGCGTCGAAACTGGCGGTGATGGCGTGCCAATCCACGACGCAATAGACGCAGTCGAACTCGGCCTGCATCGCCACCCAATTGCGGATCGCGCCCAGATAGTTGCCGAGCGTCATCCCGCCGGACGGTTGAATACCGGAGAAAATCCGTTTTGGGAATTCGACGTCGGAGAGGGAGGGCGTCAAGGGAGAGGCGTCGGACATGGCGCGGATCGTCGCTTTTTCGGTTGGTCTTGCAGGGACGGGCAAAGCCTCGTGAGAGCCCGGGGGTATGCCGCGCCCATGAAATCCGGTCAAGCCGCCGTTCGGACGGCCGATGAGGCGAGGACTCAGGCGTTGGCGCGCTTTCGCCGCAGCATGCCGAGCAGCTCCCGCAGCCGGACAACGCCGAAGAGCTGCGCGGCGGCGAAGAACAGCACGGCGCCGCCGGCGATCAGACCCGCCAGCACAAGGGCCTTGAGATAGCCCGGGGCGGCCAGCATCGGCGTCGCCGCCTCCGCCGCCGCCCAAAGCGCCGCGCCCATGATCAGGCAGGCGGCCAGCAGGCGCGGGACGGCGCGTCGCAGCCGATCATCGATCCGACAATGACCGCGGCGCTGGAGGATCAGCATCAACGCGGCGGCGTTAGCCCAGGCGGTGATCGCCGTGGCGGCGGCGATCCCGACATGGGCGAAGACCTGCATCAGCGAGGCCGCCAGAACCACATTGGCGACCATCGCGGCGACCGCGATCTTCACCGGCGTACGCGTATCCTCACGCGCGAAAAAGCCCGGCGCCAAGGCCTTGATCATGACGAAGGCGGGCAGCCCCAACGCATAGGCGCGCAGCGCGTCGGCTGTGGCGAGAGCGGCTTCCGGCGTGAATGCCCCGCGCTCGAACAACACCGTGATGATCGGCCAGGGCATCGCCGCCAGGGCGAAGGCCGCGGGCAGGGTCAGGATCAGCGAGACCTCGATCGCCCGGTTCATGCTTTCTTCCGCCCCGGCGCCGTCGCCGGCCTTCAACTGCCGCGTGAGCATGGGCAGCAGGGCGATCCCGACCGCGACCCCGATGACCCCCAGCGGCAGCTGGTTCACCCGGTCGGCGTAATAAAGGTAGGAGACCGACCCTTCCGCCAGCAGGGTCGCCAGCAGGTCGCCGATCATCACATTGATCTGCACCACGCCCGCGCCCAAGACGCCCGGCGCCATCAGGACCAGCAGGCGTTTGACCTGCGGCGTCAGGCGCGGCCAGGGCAGCGGGACCATGATCCCGGCTCGTCGGCAGGCCGTCGCCAGCATTGCGAATTGCAGCGCGCCCGCGAGCGCGACTCCCAGCGCCAGGGCCTGGCCCGGCAGGGTGAAGAGTTTGGCGTGGATCGCCAGCAGGACGGCGATCAGGACCAGGTTCAGCAGGACCGGCGCGGCGGCGGCGGCGGCGAATTTGCCGGCCGAATTCAGCATGCCCGACAGCATCGCTGCGAGCACCATGAACATCAGATACGGGAAGGTGATGCGGGCCAGGGTGACGGTCAGGTCGAATTTCTCCGGCTCATCCAGGAAGCCCGCCGCCTGCACCGTCATGATCCAGGGCATCGCCGCCATCGCCAGCAGGCAGAGCAGGATCATCCAGGCGACCATCACCGAAAGGGTCTCGGCTGCGAACCGATCCGCCGCCTCCTTGCCCTCGCCTTCCAATCTTCCGGCATAGAGCGGCACGAAGGCGGCGTTCATCGCCCCTTCGCCGAACAACCGCCGGAACAGATTGGGGAACTTGAACGCGATGAAGAAGGCGTCGGCGATCAGGCCGGCGCCCAGGGTCTGGGCGATCAACACATCCCGGACGAAGCCGAGCACGCGGCTGACCATGGTCCAGCCGCCGATCGTCGCCATCGCCCTGAAAATCTGCATGCGCTGCTCTCTTGGCGCCGCTCTTGGATCGCCGCCCTTCGCCCTTACGGGATTCGAGCCGTTCGGAGAAGCGACGATGCGGCGGTTTTGCGGCGAAAGCGCGGCCATTGGGCTTGTTCCGAGCGGCCGGCCCGGCGCACACTCCACCAAGCAAAGACACTCAGGGAGGAACGAAAATGGCCGGGGATGCAAGTGATCGCGCCGTTCATATTGTCGATGGTTGCCGTACGGCGGTCGGGACCTTCGGCGGCGCGCTGGCCGGAACGGCGCCGGTGGATCTCGGCGCGGCGGTGATCGAAGACGCGCTGGACCGGGCCGGCGTCGAACCGGAGGCGGTTGAGCATGTGGTGATGGGCAACGTCATCCACACCGAGGCGCGGGATATGTATGTCTCCCGCGTCGCCGCCCTCAATGCGGGCGTGCCGAAAGAGACCCCGGCGCTCACCGTCAACCGGCTTTGCGGCAGCGGTCTTCAGGCCATCGTGTCGGCGGCGCAATCGATCATGCTGGGCGACGCGGAGACGGCCGTCGCGGGCGGCGCCGAGAGCATGAGCCGTTCGGGCCATCTGATGACGGTGGGGCGCTGGGGCCAGAAAATGGGCGACGCCAAGACCCATGACATGATGCTGGGCGCGTTGCAGGACCCGTTCGGCCACGGCCATATGGGCGTAACGGCGGAGAATGTCGCCGAGCGCTATCAGATCACCCGCGACGATCAGGACGCGTTCGCGCTAGAGAGCCACCGGCGCGCGTCGGCGGCGATCCGGGACGGCCGGTTCGAAAGCCAGATCAAAGCGATCCCGGTGAAACGCAAGCGCGAGACGGTCGATTTCGCGGTGGACGAGCATGTCCGGATAGACGCGACAGCCGACGACATGGCCAAGCTGCGCCCGGTCTTCAAAAAGGACGGTTCGGTCACGGCCGGCAATTCGTCCGGCATTAATGACGGGGCGGCGGCCGTGGTCCTGATGTCCGGCGCCGAGGTTACGCGGCGCGGCCTCGAGCCGATGGCGCGGATCGTCGCCTACGGCCATGCCGGGGTGGAGCCTGCCGAGATGGGGGCGGGGCCGATCCCCGCGACGCGCAAGGCGCTGGAGAAGGCCGGTCTGACGATTGACGATCTGGACCTGGTGGAAAGCAACGAAGCCTTCGCTGCGCAGGCCTGCGCCGTCACTAAGGAGCTCGGCCTCGACCCGGCGATCGTGAACCCGAACGGCGGGGCCGTCGCTTTGGGCCATCCGGTCGGCGCCACCGGCGCGATTATCACCGTCAAGCTGATCAACGAACTGGCCCGCACCGGCGGCCGCTACGGCCTCGCCACCATGTGCATCGGCGGCGGCCAAGGCATCGCCCTGATCGTCGAGAATCTGAAGGGATGATAATGGCGCGCTTCGACGAAACTGCGCGGACATGACGGTGCTGTCGACCGAACGGTTGTCGATGCGGCCGCCCGGCTCGGGCGATTTCGCGCTCTATTGCGACTTTTTCGCCGATAGCGAGGCGTCGCATTTCTATGGCGGGCCCAAACCGCCGGTTGAGGCTTGGAAGCGCTTGGCGGTCGATGTGGGCCATTGGGCGATGAAAGGGTTCGGGGTCTGGATTCTGGTCGATCAACAGAGCGGGGCCGCGCTTGGCGCATGCGGTCTCTATCATCCCGATGGGTGGCCTCGGGCCGAATTGACCTGGTGGCTCCTCCCGTCCGGACGCGGACGAGGGCACGCCACCGAGGCTTCGCGCGCCGCCATCGGATACGGCTATGAGACGCTTGGTTGGGACCGCGTCGAGACGCATTTTAAGGATGAAAACAGCGCCGCCGCCGCCCTTGTCGCCCGGCTCGGCGGGGTCGCCTTCGCGCGAGAGCGGTTCCCTGATGGCGTCGAACGTTCGGTCTACGCTTTCCCCAGAACCGACTGACCCCGTCGGCTACTCCGCCGCCAGGCGCGCGGCGACGGCCGGGTTGTCACTCTCGGAGGCGCCGGGCGGGTCCGGGTTGGCGGCGTCGAGGACGGCGAGCAGGGTCTTGCGGATTTCGGCCAGTTTCGCCTCGTGGGTCACTTTCATGCCGAAGACGTCTTTAACATAGAATGCGTCGACCACGCGCTCGCCAAAGGTCGAAATCTTCGCCGTCGAGATCTGTAGCCCAAGCCCGATTAGGGCGCGGGTTAGGCGATAGACCAGCGCCGAACGGTCGCGGCCGTTCACCTCGATCAGCGTGTGCGTGTTGGACGCGCCGTTGTCGATCAGGACGCGCGGCGGCACGGAGAAGGCCTCCATCCGGCTCGGCAGCTGAGTCGCGCGCTTGTCCAACTCCTCGAGCGGGCTGATCCGGCCCGACAGCACCTGTTCGACCAGAACCGAGAGCCGCGCCAGCTTCGAGGAGGACTTGAAAGCGCCGCCGGCCGCTGCGTCCTGGACGGTGAAGACATCCAGCGCCATGCCGTCTTTCAGTGTCGTGATCCGCGCATCCACGATGCTGGCGCCGCAGACCGCCAGCGCGCCGCTCAGCCGGTTGAACAGGCCGGGATGGTCCTGGGCGAAGATCGTCACCTCGGTGACGTCCTTGTCGGCCAAGACGCGCGCGTCGATGGCCAGCGGCTGCCCCCGCGCCTCGGCGTCGCGGATCATTTCGGCGTGTTTCACCAGCGTCCCGACGTCGCTCGCCAGCAGGTAAGGATCCGGTAATCGGCCGATATGCGTCTCGACCCACTCTTGCGGCCAGGATGCGCCGGCAAGCGCCTGATTGAGATCCCGGCGCGCGACCTCGGCGCGCGCCTCGCGCCCGCCGCTCTCAAGGCCTTCGGTGATCAGCGCTTCCGCTCGGTAATATAGGTCGCGCAGCAGGGTCGCTTTCCAATTGTTCCAGACACTCGGACCGACGGCGCGGATATCGCAGACCGTCAGGCAGAGCAGCAGCCGCAGCCGTTCCGGCGACTGCACCAGCGCAACGAAATCGGCGACTGTCTTGGGATCGTCAATGTCGCGTTTGAAAGCCGTGTTCGACATCGCGAGGTGATAAAAGACCAACCAGGCGATGGTTTCCGTCTGCTCCTCGTTGAATCCCAGTTTCGGGCAAACCTCACGGGCGACGTCGGCGCCGAGGGTGCTGTGATCGCCGCCGCGGCCCTTGGCGATGTCATGCAGTAACAGCGCGACATAGAGCACTTCGCGCGACAGCACCTTCGAGATGATCTTCGAGGCGAGCGGGTGATCGTCGGTCAGTTCCTGCGCCTCGATCCGGTTGAGGATGCCGATGGCGCGGATCGTGTGCTCATCGGTCGTGTAGACATGGTACATGTCATACTGCATCTGCGCGACGACCCGGCCGAAATCGGGCATGAAACGGCCGAACAGCCCGCATTCATTCATCCGGCGCAGCGTCGTTTCCGGATTTTTATTGCTGCAGAGAATCCCCAGAAACAGCGCGTTCGCTTTGGGGTCGTCGCGGGTTTCGGTGTCGATCGCGCGCAGATGCCGGGTGATTGAGCGCAGCGCGTCCGGGTGAATGTCGAGCCCGGTGCGGTGCGACACGTCGAAAATCCGCAACATGTCGACCGGGTTCGACTTGAACCAGGCGCGCTCGGGGCGATCGAGACGGCCGGCGTTGACCGGGAAGCCCTCGACCACCTTGTCGCTGGCGAAGCGCGCGAGACTGAAGAGCGGTATTTTCTGATGCTGCGCTTCGAACCCGGCGCAGAAGATCCGCGTCAAATCGCCGACATCCTTGGCGATCAGGAAATAGTGTTTCATGAACCGCTCGACGCCGCTGGCGCCGTTGCGGCCGACATAGCCCATCCGCCGGGCCAGTTCCGGCTGGATGTCGAAGGTCAGGCGCTCCTCGGCCCGGCCGGTCAGATAGTGGAGGTGGCAGCGCAGGGTCCAGAGGAACTGCTGCGCTTTGTCGAATCGCGCCAACTCACGCTTGGTCAGCATCTTGCGCTCGACCAGCTCCTCAAGCGTCCGCACGCGGTAGAGATATTTCGCCGCCCAATAGAGCGTATGCAGGTCGCGCAACCCGCCCTTGCCGTCCTTGATGTTCGGCTCCAAGACATAGCGGCTGTCGCCCAACCGTCCGTGCCGCTCATCCCGTTCGCGCAGCTTGGCTTCGAGGAAGGCGGCGCCGCCGGCGCTGAGCACTGATTTCTCGAAGGCCCGGCGAAACCTGTCATAGAGGCTGCGCTCGCCCCAGACGAACCGCGCCTCCAGCATCGCCGTCGTGATGGTGACGTCGCTCTTGGCTTGGCGGATGCATTCGTCGACCGACCGGGTCGCGTGACCGACGGTCAGGCCGAGGTCCCAGAGCGTGTAGAGGATGTTCTCGACGATCTGTTCGGAGCGGGCGGTCAGCTTGTAGCTGTGAATGAACAGCAGATCGACGTCCGATTGCGGCGCCAGCTCGCCGCGGCCATAGCCGCCGACCGCCGCGATCGCGAGCAGCTCTTCCTTGGTCGGGTTGGCGCTGGGATAGAGCCGCCGGGACGCGATGTCATAGAGAACCCGGACCAGTTGATCGACCAGAAAAGCCAGCCCCGCCACAGCCACAGCGCCGTCCTGATCGGCCATGAACCGGCGTTTCACCTCGGCGCGGCCGCGCGCCAACGCTTCTTTCAGCAGGGAGAGGCGCGCCGCCCGGTCTTCAGCGTCGGCGAGCCTTCGCTCCAGCACCGCTTCCAGCGCCAGAGTCAGCCCCTTGCGGTCGATAATCGCGCGCCGCTTTTTGATCGAAGTGAAATCCATTGCAGGGAAGATAGGGGCGGTGGCGCCGTGAAGCGAGCGGGAAATCGTTCGGCTTTGCGCGTTTGCGGCGGTTGCGTCGCGGGTCAGCCGGTCAGTCGCCGTCTTGAGAAAGCGCTTTCAAACGGTACAGCGCCTCCAACGCGTCGCGCGGCGACAAGGCGTCGGGATCGATTTCCGTCAGCGCGGTTTCAAGCGCGCTGGGACCGGAAGCAGGCGTCGGTTCCGGAGTTCCCCACGCCGCCGCCTGAAACAGCGGCAGGTCGTCGACGAGACGCGTGACGGCGCCCGATTGTTCGCCGCGCTCGAGCGCATGCAGCACCTGTTCCGCACGCGAAACGACCGGGGCGGGCAGCCCCGCCAACCGCGCCACATGGATGCCGTAGGAGCGATCGGCGGCGCCGGGTCCGACCGAATGCAGAAACACGACCTCGCCCCGCCATTCCTTCACCTGCAGGCAATGCGGCGCCAGGGCGGGCAGGCGTTCGGAAAGAGCGGTCAGTTCGTGATAATGGGTCGCGAAAAGCGCGCGCGCCTTGGACCCGTCATGCAGATGCTCGACGCAGGCCCAGGCGATCGAAAGGCCGTCGAAGGTCGCGGTGCCGCGCCCGATCTCGTCCAGGATCACCAGCGAGCGCTCCGTCGCCTGGTTCAGGATGGTGGCGGTCTCGACCATCTCGACCATGAAGGTCGACCGCCCGCGCGCCAGATCGTCGGACGCCCCGACGCGGCTGAACAACCGATCCACGGCGCCGATTCGGGCGTTCTCCGCCGGCGTGAAATAGCCGGACTGGGCGAGGATCGCGATCAAGGCGTTCTGCCTCAGAAAGGTGCTCTTGCCGGCCATGTTGGGGCCGGTCAGAAGCCAGAGACGCTGCTCCGGCTCAAGCGCGCAATCATTGGCGACGAAATCCTCCGCTGCCGCGCTCAGCGCCGCTTCAACCACCGGATGCCGGCCTTGCGTGATGGTGAAGTCCAGCCCGCCGGTGACCGTCGGCCGGTTGTAGCGCCGCCGTCGCGCCAGCTCCGCGCCGGCCGAAGCCCAATCGAAGATCGCGAAACCCGCGGCGGCCAGGGCGATCTCGCCGGCGCGCGCGGTCGCTTCGCCGGTCAGATCGGCGAAGATTTCCTCCTCCATCGCCAGGGCCTTGTCGCCCGCCTCAGCGATGGCGCGGGCCAGGTCCGCCAGCTCCGGCGTCGAGAAGCGGGTCGCATTGGCCATGGATTGGCGATGGATGAAGCCGTCGCCGATCTTCTCCGCATGTTTCGCTGTTACCTCGATGAAATAGCCTAAGACATTGTTGTGTTTGATCTTCAGCGTCTCGGCGCCGGTTTCTCGGCGATAGCGCGCTTCGAGATTGGCGATCAGCCGGCGGCTTTCGTCGCGCAGTTTTCGAACCTCGTCCAAATGCGGCGCATAGGCTTGCCGGATGAACCCGCCGTCGCGCGCAAGGGCCGGGGGTTCGTCGATCAGCGCCCGATCGAGCTTGTCGACAAAGACCTCATGCAGGCCGAGATCGCGCTCGGCTTCCGCCAGGTCCGCAGGCGGCGGCGTCTCCGTCTGTCCCAAAAGGGCCTTCAGGCGGGGAACCTGCCGCAACCCTTCGCGCAGGGCGAGCAGGTCGCGCGGACCGCCGCGCCCGACGGTCAGCCGCGCCAGCGCGCGTTCCAGGTCCGGCAGGGCGCGCAATAGATCCCGCACGGCGTCGCAGAGCGCAGTTGCGTCGACGAAATAGCTGACAGACTCCAGCCGCGCCGCGATGGCCTCCGGATCGGTCAACGGCGCCGAGAGCCGATTCGCGAGCAGCCGCGCGCCGGCGCCGGTCACGGTGAAATCCACCGTCGCCAAAAGGCTGCCTTTACGGTCGCCGCCGAGCGTCCGGGTTAGCTCCAGATTGCGCCGGGTCGCCGGGTCGATTTCCATCACCGCCCCGGCGCTAAACCGCCGCAACGGCTGCAGGTTGGGCGCCTTGCCGACTTGGGTCAGCGTCACGTAGTCGACCAAAGCCCCGGCGGCGGAAAGGTCGGCGCGGCTGAAATCCCCGAACGCATCCAGCGAGGCGACGCCGAACAGATCCTCCAGGCGGCGCTCGCCATTGATTGAATCGAACAGGCTGTCAGCCTGCGGCGCCAGGGCTTCGCGCCAATCCGCGAAAATGTCGAACAGCGCCGCATCCTGGGTGACGCGCTCGGGGCAGATGATCTCGCTGGGACCGACCCGCGCCAAGACGGCGGACAGGGTCGCCGGCGTCACCGATTGCACGGCGAAAACGCCGGTCGAGACATCGAGCCAGGCTAGGGCCAAGCCGCCCTGCGCGCGCGCCAGCGCGGCCAGATAATTGTTCGTGCGCGCATCCAGCAGCGCATCCTCGGTCAGCGTGCCCGGCGTGACGATGCGCACCACATCCCGCGCAACCACCGACTTCGCCCCGCGCTTTTTGGCCTCCGCCGGGTCTTCGGTTTGTTCGCAGACCGCGACGCGGAAGCCTTTTCGGATCAGCCGCGCCAAATAGCCGTCGGCGGCGTGCACCGGGACGCCGCACATCGGAATGTCGTCGCCTTGATGTTGGCCGCGCTTGGTCAGCGTGATGTCGAGCGCGGCGGCCGCCTCTACCGCATCGTCGAAGAATAGCTCGTAAAAGTCGCCCATCCGATAGAATAACAGGCAATCGGCGTGCGCCGCTTTGATGGCGAGATATTGGCTCATCATCGGGGTCGCGGCGTCGGCCGACTTGCCGCGCCGCCGCGCAGTATCATCGGCTTGCGTTGGCGATTTTTCGCCGGTCGGGTCGGGTTTGGCGGCGGCGCTCATCGCCTTGATTCACCACATTCGCGCGGACCCGACAATCGGCTGGCGGAGTAAGCGGGCCGTATGGCTCTTACGCCGCTGATGCGCGCTTGCCTTCTGATTGGCAAGCCGTCTTAATCCGATGGCCTTGAGGCCGTTTTTCGGCCTCCTATTCTGGCGTCCGATTATGGCGCGGACCTTCCGACGACAAGGGGGGCCCTCTCGGAGGAAAGAACTCACATGCCCGACAGCAAACAGACCGAAGAAGACGCCCTGCGCTTCCATGCGAGCGGCCGGCCCGGAAAGGTCGAGGTCATGCCGACCAAGCCGCTGACCACGCAACGTGACCTGTCCCTGGCCTATTCGCCCGGCGTCGCGGTCCCGTGCCTGCGGATCGCGGACGAGCCCGCCACGGCCTACGACTACACCGCGCGCGGCAATATGGTGGCGGTGATCTCCAACGGCACGGCGGTGCTCGGGCTCGGCAATATCGGCGCGTTGGCTTCGAAACCGGTGATGGAAGGCAAGGCGGTTCTGTTCAAGCGATTCGCCGATGTCGATTCGATCGATCTCGAGGTCGAGACCGAGGATGTCGACGAGTTCGTGAATTGCGTGCGTTTTCTGGGCCCGAGCTTCGGCGGCATCAATCTGGAGGATATCAAGGCGCCGGAATGTTTCATCATCGAGCAGAAACTGCGCGAGGTGATGAAGATCCCGGTCTTCCACGACGACCAGCACGGCACCGCCATCATCGCCGCCGCCGGTCTCTTGAACGCGCTGCATCTGACCGGCCGGAAGATGGAAGACGCGACGCTGGTGGTGAACGGGGCCGGCTCCGCCGCCATCGCCTGCGTCGAACTGGTCAAGGCGATGGGCATGAAGGCCGACAATGTGATCATGTGCGATAGCAAAGGCGTGATCTATCAGGGCCGCACGGAAGGCATGAATCAGTGGAAATCGGCGCATGCGGCGGTGACCGACGCGCGCAGCCTGGCCGAGGCGATGGACGGCGCCGACGCCTTCTTCGGCCTTTCGGTCAAAGACGCCGTCACCACGGAGATGGTCGCCTCAATGGCGGATAGGCCGATCATCTTCGCGATGGCCAATCCCGACCCGGAAATCAGCCCGGATACGGTGAAGGCCGCGCGGTCCGACGCGATCATGGCGACCGGCCGGTCCGATTATCCGAATCAGGTCAACAACGTGCTCGGCTTTCCCTACATCTTCCGCGGCGCGCTTGATGTCCGCGCCTCGACCATCAATGACGAAATGAAGATCGCCGCCGCGCACGCGATCGCCGAGCTGGCGCGCAAGGATGTGCCGGACGAAGTGGCGGCGGCCTATGGCGGCCGCCGGCTGCGCTTCGGGCCGGAATATATCATCCCGGTCCCGTTCGATCCCCGCCTGATCGTCGAGGTGCCGCGCGCCGTCGCCAAGGCGGCGACCGAGAGCGGCGTGGCGACGCGGCCGATTGAGGATGACGACGCCTATGCGGACGAGCTGCGCTCGCGCCTCGATCCGACCGCCAGCATGCTGAGCCTGATTTTCGAGAAGGTCCGGTCCGAGCCGCGCCGGGTGATTTTCGCCGAGGGCGAGGAGGAGCGCGCGATCCGGGCGGCGATCCAGTTCCGCGCCGCCGGCTATGGCGAGCCGGTGCTGATCGGCCGCGAGGATCGGATTGCTGAAACCGTGGCGCAACTTGGCCTGCCGCCGCTCAGCAATATCGAGATCCACAATGCGCGGGTCTCGCGCAACAACGAGAAATACGCCGAGTTCTACTACAGCCGCATGCAGCGCTTGGGCTATCTGAGGCGCGATTGCCAGCGGCTCGTGAACCAGGACCGCAACGTCTTCGCCGCCTGCATGGTGGCGATGGGCGACGCCGACGCGATGGTCACCGGCCTGACCCGATCCTTTTCGGTTTGTTACGAAGCCATCACGGGCATCATCGACACCAAACCGAACGAACGGGCCATCGGCCTGATGGTCGCGATCATCCGCGGCCGCACCTTCTTCATCGCCGACGCCTCGATCCACGAGGTGCCGACGCCTGAAGAATTGTGCGACATCGCGATCGAAGCGGCGGCCTATGCGCGGAAGATGGGCCATATGCCGCGGGTCGCCTTCCTCTCGCATTCGACTTTCGGGAATCCGATGCGCGAGAACGATCAGCGCCTGCGCGACGCGGTGCAGTGTCTGGACGCGCGGGCCGTCGATTTCGAATATGACGGCGAAATGTCGGCCCAGGCGGCGACGAATTTCGACCTGATGCAGGATCTCTATCCGTTCTGCCGGCTGTCAGGTCCGGCCAATGTGCTGGTCATGCCGGCCCTGCATTCCGCCCATATCGCGACGCGCCTCTTGCAGGAGTTGGGCGGCGGCACTGTCATCGGGCCGGTGCTCCGCGGCCTGTCGCATCCGGTCCAGATCGCGCAGCTCGGCGCCGGCTCCAGCGATCTGGTCAACCTGGCGGCGCTCGCCGCCTACGATGCGACGGTTTCGTAAGCTGCGAATTTCTGGATCGCTGTCGTAATGCGGTAACCTGGTCTATCGTACAGTTGGGGCGTGGGACGGGCCGACGGATCGGAGCGCGCCGTGGAAGAAGCCTTTATTCTGGGAGTGATGCTGGGCGGCGCGCTGGCGGGCGGCGCGGCGTTTCTGCTGCTGCGGCGCTGGCGTGCGGATCATCGCGCCGCCATCCATGCGCTCGAATCGGCCCTTGGGCGGTCGCAAATCGACCGGGCCGCCTCGGCGCGCGAAGGGGAGGCGGCCGAAGCCCTGGTGGAAGGCCTTCCGACGCCGCTCTATCTGATCGACCGTGACGCGCTTGTGTTGCGCGACAACGCCGCCGCCATCGCCATCGCGGGCAAGGAAATGCGCGGGCGGTCCTTGTCGGCGGGCTTTCGCCAGCCGGAATTGTCGCGCGCGGTCGCGCGAGCGATCGAAAGCCAGAGCAGCCAAGAGATGACGTTGGAAATCTCGGTTCCCCTGGAACGCTCGTTCTTAGTCAAGATCGAACCGCTGCCCGGCGCGGCCGAGCCGGCGAGAGCCGGCCTCGTCGCCGACACGCCCGCGGCCCTGATCATGATGCTCGACATCACGCCGATCATGCAGACCGAAAAGTTCCGCGCCGATTTCGTCGCCAATGTGAGTCATGAGCTGCGCACGCCGCTGTCCAGCCTGATCGGCTTTATCGAGACCTTGCGCGGGCCGGCCCGGGACGATCCGGCGGCGCAGGAGCGGTTTCTGGCGATCATGCAGGAGCAGGCGGACCGGATGTTCCGACTGATCTCCGATCTGCTGTCGCTGTCCCGGATCGAGATGGAGGAGCACAGCGCGCCGCGCGGCCAGGTCGACGCGTTGGCGGTGGCGCGGCGGGTCGCCGAGACGCTGTCGCAGAAGGCGGACAGTCTGGGTATGACGATCCGGATCGAGACGCTGGAAGACCCGCCGCCGGTGCTTGGCGACGAAGATCAGTTGACGCAAGTGTTTCAGAATCTGATCGAAAACGCGCTGAAATATGGCGGCCGTGGGACGGAGGTCTTGGTCTCGGGCGAGATCGCCGAGGATGTCTTCTGGATTTCGGTGCGCGATTTCGGGTCGGGCATTCCGCGCGAACATCTGCCGCGCCTGACCGAACGGTTTTACCGTGTCGACGCGGCGCGCTCGCGCGAGTTGGGCGGCACCGGGCTCGGCCTCGCCATCGTCAAACATATCGTCAACCGGCATCGCGGCCGGCTGGCCATCACGTCAGAGGAAGGCGAAGGCAGCACCTTTCGTGTTGGGCTGCCGCTGGGCCCGGCCCCTGTCGCGCGTCCCTTGGCGCCCGATGCGGCGAAGGCGGTGCAGACCGCGTGACCGCGCCTTTGGGTTGGGCGTTCAGGCCAGCAGATAGGACAAGACCGCGTTCAGACGTTTGCGCCCCGCCGGCGTTGTTCGAAGCGCGCCGGCCTTATGCTCCAGCAGCCCCTCATCGAACAGCGGTTTGAGCCGGGCGCAGTCCAAAACCTCTTCCGGCGGCGCCCCAAACCGGTCCTGGAACCGCGCCGCGTCGATTCCTTCCGACAGCCGCAGTCCCATCAAGAGGCTTTCCCGGATGGCCTCGTCCCGGCTCAGCACGGTCTCTTCTTCCATCGCCGCGCCGTCGGCCTGGACCCGCGCCAGCCATTTCTCCGGCAGCCGGACGCGGCGCTGCGCCCGTCTCTCGCCCCCGATCGTGACGCGGCCATGGGCGCCCGGCCCGATCCCGACATAGTCGTCCGAGCGCCAATAGCTCAGATTGTGGCGCGACTCGGCGCCGGGCCGTGCGTGGTTGCTGATCTCATAGGCCGGCATGCCGGCTGTCTCCAAGCGTTCTTGGGTCAGATCGTAGAGCGCCTCGCCGGCCGCCTCGTCCGGGATGTCGAATTGGCCCAGCCGATGCGCGGTGTGGAAGGCGGTGCCCGGCTCGATCGTCAATTGATACAGCGATAGATGGTCGCCGGCGCGCGCCAACGCCTGTTTCAACTGCGCGGCCCAGACGGCCGGGGTCTGGTCCGGCAGGGCGTAGATCAGGTCGAAACTGAAACGCGGAAACAAGCATGCGGCGGTCTCCAGCGCTTTGAGCGCCTCGCCCGCATCATGGCGTCGGCCCAGAAAGCGCAAGGCGTCGTTATCCAGCGATTGCACGCCAAGGGACAGGCGGTTGACGCCGGCCTCGGCGACCGCGCGCAGCCGGTCCGTCTCGACGCTGGTCGGGTTGGCCTCCAGCGTGACCTCGAGATCGGCGTCGGCGGCCCAACGCGCTTTCGCCGCCGCCACCACCGCGCCGATGGTTTCCGGTTCCGCGAGCGACGGCGTGCCGCCGCCGAAGAAGATACTGGTCAAGCGCCGAGGCCCGGTCCGGTCCGCCGCCTCGTTCAGTTCTGAGATCAGCGCGGTACGCCAAGCGCCGTGATCGACCCGGTCGCGGACATGGCTGTTGAAATCGCAGTAAGGGCATTTCGAGAGGCAGAAGGGCCAATGCACATAGAGCGCCAGCGCGCCCGGCGACCCGTCCGACCCCAGATTATCGGAAACAGGCATTCACCAATTTCTCGAACGCGACGGCGCGATGACTGATCGCGTGTTTCCGGTCGGGATCCATCTCGCCGAACGTGATCGTCCCGCCCGTGGGGATGAAGATCGGGTCATAGCCGAAGCCTCTATCGCCGCGCGGCGGCCAGACCAGGTCGCCCGAGACGGTCCCTTCGAAACTCTCGATATGGCCGTCCGGCCAGGCCAGGCTAAGGACGCAGACGAACCGGGCGCTGCGATCCGCCGCGTCGCCCATCGCCCTATTCACTTTCTCCATCGCCAGCCGGAAATCCTTCTCCGGTCCGGCCCAGCGCGCCGAATAGATCCCCGGATCGCCGCCCAAAGCGCTGACCGCCAGCCCGGAATCGTCGGCGAGGCTGGGCAGGCTGCTGCCTTGCGCCGCCGCCCGCGCCTTCAATTCCGCGTTGGCGACAAACGTATCGCCGGTCTCCTCCGGCTCCGGCAGGCCGAGATCGCCCGCCGAGACCACCGCGATCCCGAACGGGTCGAGCAGCGCGGCGATTTCCACGAGTTTGCCCGGATTGTGACTGGCCAGGACCAGTTTCGGCTCTGTGAAACGACGGGCCATGCTTTCCGCGCTCCTGGTCAGAGGCCGAGGGCGGATTTCTGATTCGCGACCAACTCGCCGACGCCTTTTGACGCGAGATCCATCAGGTCGTCGAATTGCGCCTTGCTGAACGGATCGGCCTCGGCCGTGCCCTGCACCTCGACGATGCCGCCGGAACCGGTCATCACGAAATTCGCGTCGGCTTGAGCGCTCGAATCCTCGTCATAATCCAGGTCCAGCACCGCCGCGCCGCGATACAGCCCGCAGGAAATCGCCGCCACCATATCGCTCAGCGGCGACGTCCGGACCGCGCCCAATTGCTGAAGGTGCGCGCAGGCCATATGCAGCGCGACATAGCCGCCGGTGATCGCCGCCGTCCGCGTGCCGCCGTCCGCCTGCAGAACGTCGCAATCGACCTTGATCTGACGCTCGCCCAGCGTCGCCAGGTTGGTCACCGCGCGCAACGAACGCCCGATCAGGCGGCTGATTTCCTGGGTTCGGCCGCTGCCCGCCGCGCGTTTCCGATCCATCCGATCATGGGTCGAGCGCGGCAGCATGCCGTATTCCGCCGTCACCCAGCCCCGCCCGGCGCCTTTCAGGAAGGGCGGCACACCGTCTTCGACGCTGGCGGTGCACATCACCTTGGTGTGGCCGAAAGCGATCAGGCAGGACCCTTCCGCATAGCGCGAAATATCGGTCTCAATCGACACGTCGCGCATCTGATCCGGGTCGCGTCCGCTGGGTCTCATGCCGGGTTCCTATCGTCGAAATCGTTGGATCGAATAGCGTTTGATCGGGGTCTGGCGCGCTAAGCGCGGGGCATAGCTATCGATCCATGCCCTCGGCGTCCAGAGGCAACAGCCTGCGTTGACGCTGTGCAGGCCTATTCCTAGATTTCGGAGACGCAAAGGACCAACCGCCGCCCATGTTTGACACGCTAAACGAACGCTCCCGCGAAATCCTCCGGCTGATCGTCGAGGAATATGTCGAGACCGGCGAGCCGATCGGCTCGCGGACCATCGCTCGGCGGCTGCAGGAAGGCGTGTCGCCGGCGACGATCCGGAACGCCATGTCGGATCTGGAAGAGACCGGCCTGCTCTACGCGCCTCACACCTCGGCCGGGCGGCTGCCGACGGACGCCGGATTGCGGCTCTTCGTGGACGGCTTGCTGGAGATCGGCAACCTGTCGCAAGAGGAGCGCGCGGCGATCGAGTCGCAATGCGAGGCGTCCGGCCGCTCGATCACCCAGGTGCTGGAGGAAGCCAGCGGTCTGATGTCCGGCCTCAGCCGATGCGCCGGGCTGGTGGCGGCGCCGATGGGCGAAAACCGGCTGCGCCATATCGAATTCGTCTATCTCGGGCCCGGCCGCGGGCTGGTCGTGATGGTCGATGAGGCCGGCATGGTCGAGAATCGCGTCGTCGATCTGCCGCTCGACCTGCCGCCGTCTTCTCTCGTTGAAGCTGGCAATTACCTCTCCGCCAAGATCGTCGGGCGGACGCTGGAAGAAGCGCGGCAGCAGGTGACGACCGAGATCGCGGCGAATCGCACCGAGGTCGACGCCTTGACCCAGAAAGTGGTCGAGGCCGGCTTGGCGACCTGGTCCGACAGCCGGGACGGTAAAGGGGTGTTGATCGTCAGCGGCCAGTCGAACCTGCTGAACGACGTCCAAGGCGTCAGCGATCTAGAGCATATAAGGGCGCTGTTCGCCGCGCTCGAGAAGAAGGAATCGATGCTTCGCTTGCTCGAGGCCTCGCGTCAGGCGGACGGGGTGCAGATTTTCATCGGGTCGGACAATGACCTGTTTTCGCTGTCGGGCTGCTCGATGATCGTGGCGCCTTATCAGAACCGGGACGAGAAAATCGTCGGCGCCATCGGCGTGGTCGGTCCGACGCGGATGAATTACGCCCGCATCGTGCCCATGGTGGATTATACCGCCAAAGTCGTCGGACGACTGGTCGGCTAAGCCATCCAACGCGCCCGGGGCGTCCGGCCCTTGCGTTTCGCGGGCTTTTCGCTTACATCGCCACCCATACCGATCACATTAAGCGTGATGAATGGGTCGTATTGGACCGATGGATCGACGCTGAATATGGGAGGTGGGCCGCGCGGCCCGCCTTTTTTGTTGGCTGACCGGCTTGATGCGGCATCCGAGCGCACAGGCGGTTCGGCAAGAAAATCAGGGGCTTATGGAGCTGTCTGAGCGCATATCGGAATTGATTGAGCCGTCGCTGGGCGACATGGGCTATGAGCTTGTGCGGGTCCGCCTGACCGGGTCCCAACGCAAGACTCTTCAGATCATGGCCGACCGGATCGACGGCGCGGGCATGTCTGTCGAGGATTGCGCCGATATCTCGCATGCGGTTTCCGCGCTTTTGGATGTTGATGATCCGATCCCGGGGGCGTACTCACTGGAGGTAAGTTCGCCGGGCATTGATCGGCCGCTGACAAGGCTGGCGCATTTCGAGCGGTTCGCGGGTTTCGACGCAAAGATCGAACTGCATGCGATGCTGGACGGACGCAAACGGTATTCCGGACGGATCAACGGGGTTGCGGGCGAGGCTGTACGGCTCGCACTGGCGGAAGGCGGATCGGCCGATCTGCCCTATTCGGAAATCCGGTCGGCGAAGCTGATCATGAACGACGCCCTGATGGCGGCCGCCCAGAATGGGACATTGCCCGGCGCGCCGATCGCGGACGGGGCTGACGAAGAAATAGAGGAAACGGCGGGCGAGGACGCCTAGAGCGCGTGGCGCGCAAGAGCGCCGCCGCCGGATTTGAGAGCAGGACGAGGACGTTATGGAAGCTTTCGCGATCACCCGGACCGACATGCTGAATGTCGCCGACGCCGTGGCCCGTGAAAAGGGCATCGAGCGGGAGTTGGTGCTTGAGGCGATGGAGCAGGCCATTCAGAAAGCTGGTCGCTCGAAATACGGCCATGAGCACGATATCCGCGCTTCGATTGACCGGAAATCGGGGGAAATCCTGCTGGCGCGGTATCTCACCGTGGTCGAAGAGATCGAGGATGAGATCACCCAGCTTACCGTCGATCAGGCCAAGGCGAAGAAGCCGGACGCTGCGGTCGGCGACGAGTTGGTCGATCCGCTGCCGCCGATAGATTTCGGCCGGATCGCCGCGCAGACCGCCAAACAGGTGATCGTGCAGCGGGTCCGCGAGGCCGAGCGCGAGCGCCAGTACGAAGAATACAAGGATCGGGTCGGCGAGGTCGTGAACGGCATCGTCAAGCGGGTCGAGTTCGGCAATGTCACGGTCGATCTCGGCCGCGCCGAAGGCATGATGCGGCGCGACGAGAGCATTCCGCGCGAACATCTGAAACGCGGCGACCGGGTGCGCGCCCTGATCATGGACGTGCGCCAGGAACAGCGCGGCCCCCAAATCTTCCTGTCCCGCACCCATCCGGTTTTCATGCAGCGCCTGTTCCGTCAGGAAGTGCCGGAAATCTATGACGGCGTCATCGAAGTGCGCCGGGTCGCCCGCGATCCGGGCAGCCGGGCCAAGATCGCCGTGATTTCCTATGACGGCTCGATCGACCCAGTCGGCGCCTGCGTCGGGATGCGCGGCTCGCGCGTTCAGGCGGTGGTCGCCGAACTGCAGGGCGAGAAGATCGACATCATCCCCTGGAGCGAGGACGAGGCGACCTTCATCGTCAACGCGTTGGCGCCGGCGGAAGTGGCGAAGGTCGTGCTGGATGAAGAGACGCGCAAAGTCGATGTCGTCGTGCCGGACGACCAATTGAGTTTGGCGATCGGACGGCGCGGACAGAATGTCCGGCTCGCCTCGATCCTGACCGAGTTCGATATCGATATCATGACCGAGGAGCAGGAATCCGAGAAGCGCGA
Organism: Alphaproteobacteria bacterium; assembly: GCA_030065235.1. GTDB lineage: Bacteria > Pseudomonadota > Alphaproteobacteria > UBA8366 > Aestuariispiraceae > JASJDC01. The sequence goes on along the minus strand of JASJDC010000002.1, from coordinate 639,868 downwards.
GCTGGAATTCAAGCAGCGCAGCGAGAAATTCATGACCGCGCTCGATGTCGATGACGTGATCGCGCGCCTGCTGGTCACCGAAGGGTTCACCGAGATCGACGAGGTGGCTTTCGTGCCGGTCGACGAATTGGCGGCGATCGAAGGGTTCGACGAAGAAGTCGGCCAGGAACTGCGCAACCGGGCGCGCTCTTTCCTCGACGAGGAACGGGCGCGGCTTGACAAGGAGCGGGTCGAACTCGGCGTCACCGACGATCTTGCGGGAACCGAAGGCCTGACCCCGGAAATGCTGGTGGCGCTGGGTCAGGACGGCGTGAAGACGCTCGAGGATTTCGCCGGCTTGGTCGCCGATGAGTTGACCGCATCTGAGGATGGGATCCTGCGGACGTTCGGCATGGATGAGGATACGGCGACCGATTTGATCATGAATGCGCGGGTCGCGGTCGGCTGGATCACGCAAGAGGAGCTTGATGCGCAGCGCGCCGCCGAAGCGGCGGCGGAAGCCGGCGAAGAGGCAGGCGAAGAAGCCGGTGAAGAAGGCGAAGCTGCGGGTGCGGCGCCCGCGCCCGAACCGGCAGGCGCGGCCTAGGCCGCCTCCGGAACGATGGTTCAGACGCAGCGAAACAACGGATACGGGAAAGCGCAGGACAGTGCTCAACGGCGGGAACATGGAAATCGACGGGCTGGACGGCGCACATGCGCCCGGTGATGTCGATCGCCCGACGGATGGCGCGCCGGATTCGGCGACAGACCCGGTCTCTGGACCGGCCTCTGGGCCGTTGCGACGCTGCATCGTCACGGGCGTCGTGCGCCCGAAGGACGCCCTGATCCGTTTTGTGGTGTCGCCTGAAGGCGTCGTCACTCCCGACATTCTGAACAAGCTGCCGGGCCGGGGGATTTGGGTCTCGACGGAACAGGCTGCGCTGGAACGCGCGGTTGCGCGCAATCATTTCGCCAAGGCGGCGCGCCGCGCTGTGTCGGTCCCGCCGGATTTGCCTGCGCGGGTCGAGGCGCTGCTGGTGAAACGCTGCATCGATGGCGTGTCCCGCGCCCGGCGGGCGGGTCAGGCGGTGGCCGGCTTCGAGAAGACCGCCGCCGCTTTGGCGGCGTCCAAATGGCCGGCCGGTGTCTATATCACTGCGCTGGACGGGGCGGAGGGCGGCGCCGCCAAACTGGGCGCCGCGGCTCGGAACGCCGGCGCAACGCGGGTTCTGGCCCTCACCCGGGCGGAGCTTGGCGCGGCGTTCGGGCGGGAGGATACGGTCCATGCGGCGCTGCAGCGCGGCGGACTGGCGACGACATTTGTGGTGGATAGTAAGAGATTGGCGGGGTTGCGGCCCGGCGCGAGCGTGACGGACCCCAAGGACCCGGCGCGGAAGGCGTCCGACCCGGTCCATGAAGGAAGCGAAGAATGAGTGACAGCAAAGACGGCGGCGGCAAACTGACCCTCGGCAAGCCGAAGACCCTGGAGCTTCGGAAGACCGTGGAAAGCGGCCAGGTGCGGCAGAGCTTCAGCCATGGCCGGTCGAAGACCGTCAAGGTCGAGAAGAAGCGCAAACGCACCTTCGAGCGGAACGATGCCGGCAAGATGCAGCGCGTCACCGGCGAAGCGGCGAAACAGCCCGACGACGCGCTGGGGCCGGACGGTCTGTCGAAGGCTGAACGGGACCGCCGACTTCAAGCTCTGGCCGGCGCGGCGAAGCACGAGGAAGAACGCCGCCTCACCCTGGCCGAGCAGGAGCGCCGGACCGAGGAGCAGCGCCGTCTGCGCGAGGAAGAGCAACGCCGCGTCGCCGAAGAAGAAGAGAAGCGCGCCGCCGCCGAGGCTGCGCGCATCGCCGCCGAAGAAGCGAAACTGATGAAGGCCGAGGATACGACCGGACGCCGGGCGCCCGCCGCCGCGCCCCCGGCCGACAAGCGTCCGACTGGTCCGGCCGCCGCGAAGCCGCGCGCCAAAGAGACCGCGGATGATCGTCGTCCGACCCCGCCGCGCTCGAAAGGCGAGCCGCGCCGCCGTCAGGGCAAGCTGACCATCTCGCAAGCGTTGGATATCGAGGATTTGCAAGAACGCGGCCGCTCCCTGGCGGCGTTGAAGCGGGCGCGTGAGCGCGAGAAGCAGCAAAATAAGGAAATGCTCGCGCGGTCCGAGAAGGTCATCCGCGAGGTTGTCGTGCCCGAGGCGATCACGGTCGCCGATCTCGCCAACCGGATGGCGGAACGCGGCGGCGATGTCGTCAAGGCGCTGATGAAGCTGGGCGTCATGGCGACCGTGAACCAGGTGATCGACGCCGACACGGCCGAGCTGATCATCTCTGAATTCGGCCACAAGATGAAGCGGGTCTCGGAATCCGATGTCGAAGACGTGCTGAACCTGCATGTCGAGGATGCGGAAGAAGATATGAAGCCGCGCCCGCCGGTCGTCACCGTGATGGGCCATGTCGATCACGGTAAAACCAGCCTGCTCGACGCCCTGCGCGCGACCGATGTGGTCTCCGGCGAGGCCGGCGGCATCACCCAGCATATCGGCGCTTATCAGGTGAACCTCTCAAGCGGCGAGCAAATCACCTTCCTCGACACGCCGGGCCACGAGGCCTTCACCGCCATGCGGCAGCGCGGCGCGTCGGCGACCGATATCGTGGTGCTGGTCGTCGCGGCGGATGACGGCGTCCAGCCGCAGACTGTCGAGGCGATCAATCATGCGAAAGCCGCTGAGGTTCCGATCATCGTCGCGATCAATAAATGCGACCGCGCCGAAGCGGAACCGGACCGGATCCGCAACGAGCTGCTGCAGCATGAGTTGATCCCCGAGGAAATGGGCGGCGACATCATCACCGTCGAGGTCTCGGCGACCCAGAAGATGAATCTCGACAAGCTGGAGGAATATATCCTGCTGCAGGCCGAGCTTCTGGAGTTGAAGGCGAACCCGGATCGGCGCGCCGAGGGCGTGGTGGTGGAGGCGAAGCTGGAGAAAGGCCGCGGCTCTGTGGCGACCGTCCTGATCCAGCACGGCACCTTGAAAGTCGGCGACGCGTTTGTCGCTGGGGCCGAATTCGGCCGCGTCCGCGCCTTGATCGACGACAAGGGTCGGAATGTGAAACAGGCAGGCCCGTCGGCGCCGGTCGAAGTCTTGGGCCTGCAAGGCTCGCCCAGCGCCGGCGATGAATTCGCCGTGCTGGAGGATGAGGCCAAGGCGCGGGAAATCTCAGAGTTTCGTCAGCGCAAGGCGCGCGACGCGTCGACCAATCTGGCCGCGCGCGGCACGCTGGAACAGATGTTCAGCCAGATCAAAGCCGGCGAAATCAAGGAAGTCCCGATGGTCATCAAGACCGATGTTCAAGGCTCTTTGGAGGCGATCCAGGCGTCGCTCGACAAGCTGGGCACCGACGAGGTGAAGGTCCGCGTGCTGCATGGCGCTGTCGGCGGCATCACCGAATCCGACATCGTGCTGGCGGCCTCGACCGGCGGCGCCGTGATCGGCTTCAACGTCCGCGCCAACCCGCAGGCGCGGGATCAGGCTCAGCGCGACGGCGTCGATATCCGCTACTACTCGGTGATCTACGACCTGATCGACGACGCCAAGCAGTTGATGGGCGGGATGCTGGCGCCGGAACGCCGTGAGAATTTCCTTGGCTACGCGGAAATCCGCGAGGTCTTCAATATCTCGAAGGTCGGCAAGATCGGCGGCTGCATGGTCACCGAGGGTCAGGTCAAACGCGGCGCCAAGGTGCGTCTGCTGCGCGACAATGTGGTGATCCACGAGGGCTCGCTGAAGCAATTGAAGCGCTTCAAGGACGATGTCCGCGAGGTTCAGCACGGTTACGAATGCGGCATGGCTTTCGAGAATTACGACGATATTCGCGAAGGCGATATGATCGAATGTTTCGAAATTGAGGAGGTCGCGCGCGCGCTCTAAGGCGCGCCGCGCCGACGGTTCGGCGGGACGATCATGGCCGGAGATTTTCAGGATGGGCGGGCCCGCGGATCGGGCCGGCGGCGCGCGGCGTCCGTTGACGGGCGTCCGCGGTCGCAGCGACAGTTGCGCGTCGGCGAAGAGCTGCGCCACGCGCTCTCAGAGATATTTTTGCGCGAAGGGTTCCGCGACCCAGATCTCGAATCGGTGAATCTGACCGTGACCGAGGTGCGTTCCAGCCCCGATCTCAGGAACGCGACGGTCTTCGTCTCGCCTTTGGGCGGCGGCGAGGCGGCGCGCATCCTGGCCGGGCTCAAGCGCGCGGCGCCATATCTGCGCTCGGAGGTCGCCCGCCGGGTCCATCTGAAATACCTGCCGCGTTTCGATTTCAAATTGGATGAGAGCTTCGATGAGGCGGCGCGGATCGACGCCGCACTCGAGGATAAGCGTGTGAAGCGCGATCTCATACAGTCTGAAGACAGCGACGAGCCGGTCTGATGGGCCGCAAGAAGAAGGGTTTTCCCGTCCACGGCTGGATCATCCTGGACAAGCCGGCCGGCGTCGGCTCGACGCCATCCGTTTCGACAGTGAAACGATACTTCCAGGCGCAGAAAGCGGGTCATGGCGGCGCGCTTGACCCATTCGCGTCCGGCGTCTTGCCGATAGCCTTGGGCGAGGCGACTAAGACCATGCCTTACATCCTGGACAGCGACAAAGAGTATGAATTCACCGTGCGCTGGGGCGCTGAGACCGACACGCTGGATATCGACGGCGCGGTCGTGGAGACCAGCGCGGCGCGCCCAACGCGGCAGGCGATCCTCGACGCGCTGCCGGACTTCGTCGGCGAAGTGATGCAGACGCCGCCGGCCTATTCTTCCATCAAGATCGACGGGCGGCGCGCCTATGATCTGGCGCGATCGGGCGAGGCCCCCGAAATGCAGCCGCGTCCAGTCTTCATCGACGCTTTGGAACTGGTCGAGGATGACGGGCCCTATCCGGACGGCGCCGATGAAGCGACCTTCTTCATGCAATGCGGCAAGGGGGTCTATGTTCGCTCGCTCGGCCGAGACTTGGCCCGCCGGTTGGGGACGGTCGCCCATATCGTGTCGCTGCGCCGGTTGCGGGTCGGGCCCTTCGATATCGACGACTCGGTGGATCTTGCGGACTTTTCTCTTGAAGAAACTGAGCAAAGAGAGGATAAGCCCGCGGAAGATCGGTGGTTATTGCCGATTCAATCGGCGCTGGACGGCATCCCGGCGTTGGTTGTGAACGAAGCGGAAGCGAGGCGCCTGCGAAACGGTCAGGCCATTTCCCTTCTCAAGAAACTCGACCTGGATCGCGTGCGGGGTTTCGACACCGGCGATCTGGCGCTCGCGACGATGGCGGACCGCACCGGGCCCGACGATATCGCGGTCGGTATGGTCCGGTTTGAGAATGGGGCGCTGCATCCGGTTCGGGTGTTTAATCTATAGTTTCAGGCCCGTGTCGGGTCGGAATCGCGATGCCGCGAAAGGAAAACCATGACGATTACCAGTGAACGTAAGACCGAAGTGATAGAGAAATTCCGCGCCAAGGACGGCGACACCGGCTCGCCGGAAGTGCAGGTCGCGATCCTGACCGAACGGATCAGCAATCTGACGGAACATTTGAAGACCCATAAGAAAGACTTCCACTCGCGCCGCGGCCTCTTGGTCATGGTCGGCAAGCGTCGTCGCCTGCTGGACTATGTGAAGGCCCGCAATGAAGAGCGGTACAAGACGCTGATCGGCGAGTTGGGCATCCGCCGCTAAGGCGGACACGGGAAGGGCGCGGGTTTCCGCGCCCTTTGCTTTAGGAACGAACGGACACTCACTGTCAGAACAGATTCAACGGGACGCCGGTTGCGCGGCCCGTCGGCGCCGGGTTCGCATCTTTTTTGAGCCCGCCGCTTTATCCGCCGACGCCGTATGAGACGGCGGCGGCGCGCAAGGTCCATGGGGGACCGAAGACGAAGGCCCAGGATGAGATACAGGGCCGCATGTAGGGGGGCGCGTCATCGAGGACGACGCCCCGATGAAGGAAAAGAAACGCATGTTCGAAATTCACAAACAAGAGATCGATTGGGCCGGGCGCACGCTGGTTCTAGAGACCGGGCGCATTGCGCGTCAGGCCGACGGCGCCGTCCTGGCCTCGCTGGGCGGCACGCGTGTGCTCTGCACCGCTGTTTTCGCTAAGACCCAGAAGCCGGGACAGGACTTCTTCCCGCTGACCGTGAACTATCAGGAGAAGACCTTCGCGGCGGGCAAGATCCCCGGCGGCTTCTTCAAGCGCGAAGGCCGCCCGACGGAAAAGGAAACCCTGACCTCGCGCCTGATCGATCGGCCGATCCGTCCGCTGTTCATCGACGGGTTCCGGAACGAGACGCAGGTGGTCTGCACCGTGCTCGCCCATGACATGGAAAACGATCCCGATATCGTCGCCATGATCGGCGCCAGCGCCGCGCTGACGATTTCCGGCGCGCCGTTCCTCGGTCCGATCGGCGCCGCGCGCGTCGGCATGATCGACGGCGAATTCGTGCTGAACCCGACCCAGGATCAGGTCAAGGAAGGCGATCTGGATCTGGTCGTCGCCGGCACGCAGGAAGGTGTGCTGATGGTCGAATCCGAGGCGTCTGAGCTGAGCGAAGCGCAGATGCTCGAAGCTGTCATGGTCGGTCATCGCGGCTTCCAGCCGGTAATCGACGCGATCATCGCGCTGGCCGAGAAAAGCGCCAAAGACCCCTATGACATGCCGGAACCCGATCCGCAGGGCGATGTCGTCGCGGCGCGCTTGGCCGAAGTGGCCGAGGCCGGTCTGCGCGAGGCCTATGCGATCACCAAGAAGACCGAACGCGTCGCCGCTGTCGCCGCCGTCAAGCAAGAGGCGATGGCGACGCTGGCCGAGGAAGAGCTGGACCTGGAAATCGCGGCCAAGAAGTTCAAAGGCCTCGAGTCCAAGGTCGTGCGCGGCAATATCCTGTCGACCGGCAAGCGCATCGACGGCCGCTCGACCAGCGATGTCCGCCAGATTGATTGCCAGGTCGGGGTGCTGGATCGGGCGCACGGCTCGGCTCTGTTCACCCGCGGCGAGACCCAGGCTCTGGTCGTGACCACGCTGGGCACCGGTCAGGACGAGCAGATCATCGACGCGCTGGAAGGCGAGTATCGCTCCGCCTTCATGCTGCACTACAACTTCCCGCCCTACTCGGTCGGCGAAGCGGGCCGCATGGGCTCGCCGGGTCGCCGCGAGATCGGCCATGGCAAGCTCGCCTGGCGGGCGATCAACCCGATGCTGCCGGCGCATGAGGACTTCCCCTACACCGTCCGCGTCGTCTCGGAGATCACCGAATCGAACGGCTCCTCGTCGATGGCGACCGTTTGCGGCACCTCGATGGCGCTGATGGATGCGGGCGTGCCCTTGAAGGAAGCCTGCGCCGGGATCGCCATGGGTCTGATCAAGGACGAGGAAGGGATCGCGATCCTCTCCGACATTTTGGGCGATGAGGATCATCTCGGCGATATGGACTTCAAGGTCGCCGGCACGGCCCAAGGCATCACCTCGCTTCAGATGGACATCAAGATCACCTCGATCACCGAGGACATCATGAAGCAGGCGCTGGAGCAGGCGCATGGCGGACGCCAGCATATCCTGGGCGAGATGGCGAAAGCGATCACGTCGGGCCGCGAGACCGTCTCGTCGAACGCGCCGCGCATCACAACGCTGAGTATCCCGCGTGACAAGATCCGCGAAGTGATCGGCACCGGCGGAAAGGTGATCCGCGAGATCGTCGAGACCACCGGCGCCAAAATCGACATCGAGGATGACGGCACGATCAAGGTCGCCTCGACCGAGGAATCGGCGGCGCAGGCGGCGATCGACTGGATCAACTCCATCGTCGCCGAGCCGGAGCCGGGCGTGATCTATCAGGGCAAGGTCGTGAAAGTCGTCGATTTCGGCGCTTTCGTGAACTTCCTCGGCACCCGCGACGGGCTGGTCCATATCTCCGAGCTGGCTTCGGGCCGGACCGAGAAGGTCACCGATGTCTGCAACGAAGGCGACGAGGTCTATGTCAAATGCCTCGGCGTCGACGAACGCGGCAAGGTGCGCCTGTCGATGCGTGTGGTCGATCAGGAGACCGGCGAAGAATTGCCGGATGATCGCCCGCCGCGCGAAGAGGGCGAGGACCGTCCGCGCCGTCCCCGTCGTCCCCGCCGCGACTAAGGCTGCGATTTACACTAGTCGAACCGGATCAGGCCCGTCATTTTGGCGGGCCTTTTCCATTCTCCCGCTTCTTTTGTCCCGCCTGCGAGGAACCGCCATGACCTATCCGCTGCATTCGCCCAACCCGACCGTGATGCCCTTCAAGGACAAGACGCCGACCATCGGACAGGATGTCTTCATTGCGCCGACGGCGGCGATAATCGGCGATGTCCGACTCGGCGACCGGTCGAACATCTGGTTCAACTGCGTCCTGCGCGGGGACGATCACTATATCGAGGTCGGGGCGGACACGAATATTCAGGACGGCACGGTCGTGCATGTCTTCGCCGAGAAATTTCCGACCATCATCGGCGAACGCGTCACGGTCGGTCATGGCGTCATGCTGCATGGCTGCCGGTTGGAGGATGACTGCATGGTCGGGATCGGCGCCAAGGTCTTGGACGGCGCGGTGGTCGAGCGCGGCGCCGTGGTCGCCGCCGGCTCCGTCGTGTCTCCCGGCAAGGTGGTGAAGGCGGGTCAGATGTGGGCCGGCGTTCCGGCCCGCTTCGCGCGCGAGATCAAGCCGGTCGAGAAAGGCTTCATCGAGGCCAATTCCGGCCACTACCACCGCAATCTGGCTTTGGAATATCTCAAGCAAGGCGCCTGACGCACCTCGATGCGGCTGCGGCGCCCGGCCTTTCTCGACGCCGCAAAACCGCCCTAATAATCTCGTGTTCCGCGCCGTGTTGATGCAATCGCGCGATTCAGACTTCATAGCGCGGTCGGCTGGCGGGGTCTCAGGTCCCGAATTGGAATGAGGCGTTTATGGTGAAAGCGGAACAGGCTCGTGGCGCCCTCGGCGGCGCGCTTCTCTTGGTCGGGGCGCTCCTCTTGGCGGGCTGTTCGCCGGTTGGGGTGGCCGTCGGCGCCGGCGCGAAGGCCGGATCGGTCGCTCTTGAAGAGCGCGGCTTCGAGCAAGGGGTGAAGGATCGTGTCACCGAAGCCGCCATCGCCAAGGAGCTGTTCAACGCCGATCTCGAGACTTTTGGCGATGTCGAGGTCGAAGTCTATGAAGACCGCGTGCTGCTGACCGGCGTGGTGCGGGAGCCGGAGGACCGGATCGCCGTGTTGAAGATCGCTTTGAACCAGGACGGCGTTACTGAGGTGATCAACGAAATTCTGGTCGGCGATCCCGACACGCTGGTGGACAGCACCAATGACGCCTGGATTTCAGCGCAGTTGCGCACGAAGATCACCTTCGACCAACAGATCAAAGCAGTGAATTACGTGGCTGAGGTCTCGGGCGGGGTGATCTACCTTCTTGGCATCGCCCAGAATGAGGCGGAACTGGATCGCGTCGTCGCCCACGCGCGCGAGATCGAATCGGTCCGGCGGGTGGTGCGTCAGCATGTCGTCCTGAAAGACGACCCGCGCCGCGAGAGATATAGGACGGCCTAGAGACATCCTCGAGCTGAGAGCGCCCCCGCAGTAATCATGACAGAGCCGCAAACCCCGATCCAAGCTGGCGGCGCCGCTTTGCGCGATCCGAAGCTTCTCTTACGCAGCCTCACGGAAGACCAGGATGGGCGTTTGCCGATCATGCAGGGCGCGCTCGCGGCGGCGATGATGGACCCGATCAACCGCCGCGCCTCCGACCGGATCGATGAAGCGCTGAGCCATTTCGACGGTCTGATCCGCGATGTCGTCTCCGGTTTGGCAGGCGGTCCGCCCAGCGCGGCCGCCGCGCTGGTGGCGCTGAACGAGGCGATCCAGACGCGCGCCGGCTATGGCGGCGCGGCCCAGGATTATGACGATCTCAGCAATGCGAACCTGTTCCGTGTGATCGAGCGGCGGCGTGGCCTGCCGGTCGCGTTGGGCATCCTCTACATGCATGTCGGTCGAGGCGCGGGGCTTGAGGTCGATGGCCTCGCCTTTCCCGGCCACTTCCTGATCCAGGTCCAATGCGGCGCGGAACGCGTGATCGCCGATCCGTTCCTGGGCGGCATGACGCGCGACGCGGCCGGGTTGCGCGCCTTGCTGAAAACGAGCCACGGGGCGGAGGCGGAACTGACTCCCGACCTGTACGCCAAGGCCGACGACCGGTCGATCCTGCTGCGGCTGCAGAACAATATGAAATTGCGGCTGTTGCAGACGGACCAGCAGGACAAGGCTGCCGAAGTCCTCGAAATCATGCTGATGATCGACCCGAACAACGCCGGTCTTTGGCGCGAAGCGGGAGTCTTGAACGCCTCGCTAGGCAACTTGCGCGCGGCGATCACGGCGCTCCACAACTATATCGCCATCGAGCCGCGCGATCAGCAACGGGCCCAGGCCGAAGCATTGATCGCCGACCTCACGAAACGCATGAACTGACAGCGGTCGCCGCGCCTATGCGTCCAGGCGCGATCCTGTCGGAACCGGCCAGCCGCGCAGCAGGTCGGCCGCCGCCATCGGTTTTTTGCCAGGCCGTTGCAGCCGCGTCAGGCGCAGCGCGCCGGCCCCGCAAGCGACCAGAAGGGCGTTATCCAGCGTTACGCCCGGCGCGCCTGATCCGATCGCCGTTTCCGCTCCCAGGACCTTGATCGTTTCGCCCTCGAAACTGAAACGCGCGCCGGGCCAGGGCGTGAAGGCGCGGATGGCGCGGTCAAGGCTTTCGGCCGATTGCGTCCAATCCAGCCGCGCCTCGTCAGTCGAGAGCTTGTCGGCGTAGGTGACCGCGCTCTCGTCCTGCGCGACCGGCGTCACGGTTCCGGCCGCCAGCCCTTCTAAACTCTCGACCAGAAGCGGACCGCCGATCTCAGCCAGCCGATCATGCAGGTCTTGCGCCGTCATGGCGTTCGTGATCGGGACGTCGCGCGTCGCCAGCACCGGGCCGGCGTCGAGCGCCAGGACCATCTGCATGATGCTGACGCCGCTCACCGTATCGCCCGCCTGGATGGCGCGCTGGATCGGGGCCGCGCCGCGCCAACGGGGCAGCAAGGAGGCGTGCACATTCAGGCAGCCCAGCCTTGGCGCGTCGAGAATCGCTTGCGGCAGCAGCAGCCCGTAGGCGGCGACGACCGCGGCGTCCAGGTCCAGCGCCTGGAAACCGGCGAGCGCTTCGGCGGATTTCAGCGAGACCGGCGTCCGCACTGGCAGGCCCAACGCCTCTGCCGCTTTCTGCACAGCGGTCGGCCTCGGCTGTTTGCCCCGGCCGGCCGGTTTCGGGGGCTGGGAATAGACCGCGACGATGGCGTGGCCGCGCGCATGCAGGGCCTCTAGAGTCGGGACCGCGAAATCCGGCGACCCCATGAAGGCGAGCCGCAACGGCCTGTCGGTCTTATCCAAGATTGGGCCGGTGGCCGGGCGTTTCGGCGATGCGGCCTAGGCGGCGCGCTGTTTCTGAAGCTTTTTCAGCTTCCGCATGATCATGCCGCGCTTCAGCGTCGACAGATGATCGACGAAGACGATCCCTTCCAGATGGTCCATCTCATGCTGGATGCAGGTCGCCAGCAACCCGTCGGCATGCAGCTCCTGGGTTTGATTATGCTCGTCGAGATAGCGGATTTTGACCTCCGCCGGCCGGTCGACATCGGCGAATTGCTCTGGGAAGGAGAGGCAGCCTTCTTCGTAGGTCGCCATCTTGTCGCTGGCCCAGAGTATCTCAGGATTGGCGATCTTCAGGGGCCGCGGCTCTTCATCATTGCGGGCCACATCGACGACCAGGATGCGTTTAGAGACCCCGACTTGCGGCGCCGCTAGACCGATGCCGGGCGCGTCATACATCGTCTCCAGCATGTCATCCATCAGTTTGGCCAGCTCCGGCGTCACGGCCTCGACCGGCGCGCATTTCGTCTTCAGGACGGGCGCGGGGGCGACGAAGATCGGAAGAATGGCCATGATCGATGCTCAATTGCTCGTGGGACGGGGCGGGTTTCCTGGAGCCGTAGGTAGGGCTCCGGGGGCGCGGCGTCAAGCGGGCCGCCGGGGCGGAACGCGGCCATCGATACTGGCTTTGACCCGCCGAATCGGTGGACATGAAGAGGTGCAATAAGGACCAACCTCATGACCCTCGACCCGATCCTGATCCTCGTGCTGGCCGCTCTGTTCGCATTTGGCGGCGCGCTGGCGCTGTTCCTATCCCGACGATCGTCCGGTAGCGCTTCAGATGCGATGGGCGACACCGTGCAGCGACTGGTCGAGACACAGGCGGAGCTGGCGGGCCGCCTCGCTCAGTTCGCGGAACAGGCGTCGCGCAACCAGTCCTCGGTTAATGAAAGGCTGCAGGCGCAGGAGCGCGCCATCACCAAGACGCTCGACGTTCGTCTGGCCGATGTCTCGCGCCGGGTCGGCGAGAGCCTGCATCGGCAATCGACCCAGACCGAGAGCACGATGGGCGATCTGAAAGAGCGGCTGGCGGCGATCAATGTCGCGCAGGACCGGATCACCCAGCTCAGCGAACAGGTCGTGACGCTTCAGGATGTGTTGACCAACAAACAGGCGCGCGGCGGTTTCGGCGAAACCCAGCTCGAGGATCAGGTGAAAGGCGCGCTGCCGCCCAACGCGTACGCGTTTCAGGCCCAGCTTTCGAACAACATGCGGGTCGACTGCCTGCTGACCCTGCCGAACCCGCCGGGATCGATCGCCGTCGATTCGAAATTCCCGCTCGAGAGTTTCCACCAGATCCGTGCGACGCCTGACGGCGACGACCGGACCAAGGCGCGCAAGGCCTTCGGCCGCGACGTGTTGCGCCATGTCCATGCCATCGCCAAGAAATATATCATCCCCGGCGAGACCGCCGATTGCGCCCTGATGTTCCTGCCGTCCGAAGCGGTCTATGCGGAACTGCACGCCGAATTGCCGGACGTGGTCGAGAAATCGCACCATGCGCGGGTCTATATCGTCTCGCCAACCACACTGATGGCGCTGCTGAACACCATTCGCGCGGTCCTCAAAGACACGGAGATGCGCGAACAGGCGGGCCTGATCCAGCGCGAAGTGCGCCTGATGAGCGAGGATGTCGGCCGTTTGGACGACCGGGTCGGCAAGCTCCAGCGGCATTTTGGTCAGGCGAGCGACGACATTCGCAACATCCGCATTTCCACCGAGAAGGTCGTCAAACGGGCGGAAAAGATCGAATCGGTCGAGCTCTCGGATGTCGAGGCGCTGGATGCGTCCGGCCTTGGTCCCGCGCCGGATCGGCTATCCGATCGCGGCGCGGCGGCGGCGGAGTAGGGCTATCCGGCGATGATCGACTATCTGGGCCTCGATCATGTCGTCCTGCGCTGCCGGGATATTGAACTCATGCGCCGCTTCTATGGCGAGACGCTGGGCATGGTCGAAGAGCGCGTGTTGGCGGATCTCGGTCTCTATCAGTATCGCGCGGGGTCAAGCCTGATCGACCTGGCGGATGTCGAACGGCCAGTCGGCCAACTCGGCGCTGCGGACAGCCCGCCCGATCCGGCCTCCCCCAATATGGCGCATCTCTGTCTTCGGATCGGCGATGCGGACTTGGCGCCGATCGCCGCGCGCTTGTCGGCGCAAGGGATCGATGTGGATGCGGAGCCCGGACGCCGCTATGGCGCCGACGGTTTCGGCCTGTCGATCTATCTACGCGATCCCGAAGGCAATGTGGTCGAGTTGAAAACGACGCCCGAGCCGAACAGCCGCCTCTGATAGCCGCACGCCCCCCTGCGTCAACCTGGGGTCAGGGGCGGACTGAGACGCGGTAGGTTAAGACGGTTTCGCCGGCGGCTGGGATCGCCATGCTCCATTCGGCGCGGTTGGCGTCCCGGCTGGTATGCGGCGCGCTTTCCTCCAGAATGCGCCATTCGCCCGGGAATAGCGCCTCGACCTGGACCGTCGCGCCGACCGGCTTGGCGTTTTTCAGGGTGATCTCATAGCCGGCCTCATAGCCGCCGCGTTGGTCGGTTTGGCGAAACGCGGTCTGGCGTCGCTCGACGGTGATGTCGAACGCCTCGCCCAGAAGGACTTCAACCTCTTGGCCCTCGGCGATGTCCGGCAGCCGGTCCTCGCCCAACAAGAGCGGCGCGCCGCCTTCCTGATAGACCCGCAGCGCCCCGCCCGGCAGCGGCAGGCCCAGCCCGGCCTCGCCTGTGTTGCGAAAGCTGAGCAAGGAGGTCGGGCGCAGCGCCTCCGGCGTCGGGCCGCGCCGCCTGTCCCGCAGGGTCAGGCGATAGACCTGTCGCACCGCGATCTCTCGGGTCGCGGCCAGGGCTTCCCGTCGCTCGGACCAGGCGGGCAGATCGAGCGCGCCTTGCAGGGTGAATCGCCAGAGATCGCCGGCCCGTTCCGGCGGCGGCGGTTCGGCCAAGCTGTCGGCGGCCTCAACGCTCATCCGCATCGCCATCGGCGCGGGTCCTGGATCTGGAACCGATTGCCGCCGCGCAAAGCCCGCGACCAAGGTGACCGAAGCGTTGGAAAAGGCGCTGTCGGTTTCGTTCATCACAATGGCGCCGACATCCAAGCCGAGCCGCTGCGCCGTCGCGTCATAGCGGCCGATATGGTCGGCGCGCCAGGTCAGGCCGGGCGCCTGATAGAGCAGCGTCAGGCTCACCGGACCGCCGGACTGGGAACGCGCGCGCAGCAGAATCGGCGGCGCGTCCGCCTGTTCCAGGACCGAGGCTGGGAAGACCGGCCGGCCCGGCGGGTCGATCTCGATCTTGCCGTCGATTTCCAACACCACCCCGCCGGTCACGCTGATCACGACAGCCCGCCGCACTGCGCCTTCATGCGCCCATTCGATCTCGCGCCCGATCGAGCGGCGCAACAAGGCGGCGCGGCTCAACCCTTCCCTATTGGCTGTGATGGACAGGGCGACCGACGGGTCAGACGCCTGGACGCTCATCCCGTCCAACGGGGCGCCGCTCGGCAGTCCGTGCAGCGCAATCAGGGTTTCGCCCGGCGCCAGGGTGACCGGCCGCACCTCCCGCACGATGGCCGGGCCGTTTTGATAAAGCGCAAGCGCCGTCGCCTCGCGCTCAACCGAGGCGATGCGGTTCTGGGCGGAGGCGTGGGGCGCGGCCAGAACGACTGCGACAAACAGAAAGGCGATGCGGATCATGACAGGAGTCCGTGCGCTTTGAGGAAATTCTTGAACAGGCGCGGCGCCTCGGGCGTCTCGCAGTAATTCTCGGCGAATTCCGGCGCAGTGTCGGTCCAGCTGGCCGCCAGGATTTCCGCCTTCGCCTCGGGATGAAACTGAACGGAGACCCAACCGCTACCATGATCCAGCGCCATCGCCGGAAGATCGTCGCTCTGCGCCAGCACAACAGCGCCGGGCGGGGGTTTCGCTACCCGCTCTCCATTGCCGAAATGAAAATCCAGGCTCGCAAGGTCTTTGAAGAGATAGTGGTCTCGCCCCGCTTCAGTCAGGTCGATTTGCATGGTCGCATTCTTGCGCCCGTTTTTTAGCCGATCGACAGAGCCGCCGGTTCGAAGCGCCATCAATTGATGCCCGCCGCAGATCCCGAACAACGGTTTGCCGGCGGCCCGAGACTCGCGCATCCAGTCCCATAGGCTGTCTTGCCAGGGCAACCCGTCATGGGCCGAATGGAAGCTGCCGCCGACGATCACCGCGTCATAGGCGTCATGCGCCGGCAAGGGCTCGCCGCGCGCATGAAAGACGCCGCGATAGGACACGCGGTCCAGCAGGCCGAGACCGTTCAGCATGGATTTGAACCAGGCGACCTCGTCATCGCCGCCCGCGACCCGCGCGAAGATTTCTGGCCTGTAATAGCCGGGCTGGCCGAGGATCGAGACGAACAGCAGACGCGGTTTCGGTTGGGTTTGGCTCATTGCTCCTCGCCTGTCTAGCGCTCAACCCGGTCCTCAACTCGGCAAGGCCTGGCGCGCCTGCAAGGCGGCGCTCAGGGTGCCGTCGTCGAGATAGTCCAGTTCGCCGCCCACTGGTACGCCATGGGCCAGCCGTGTGATCGTGACCGACGCGGCGGAAAGCCGGTCGGTGATGTAATGCGCGGTGGTCTGGCCGTCGACGGTCAGGTTGGTGGCCAGGATCACCTCCGACACGCCGCCACCCTCGCAGCGCTGGATCAGACTGGCTATGTTCAGATCCTCCGGCCCGACCCCGTCGATGGCTGAGAGGACGCCGCCAAGCACATGGTACCGGCCCTTGAACGACCCGGCGCGCTCCAAGGCCCAGAGATCGGCGACCTGCTCGACCACGCACACAGTCGCGCCATCCCGCCTTGGATCGGTGCAAATCGAACAGGGGTCCACCGTATCCAGATTGCCGCAGATCTCGCAGATTGCGATGGCGTCCGCCGCCTGGGTCAGCGCCGCCGCCAAAGGCCGCATCAGACCCTCTCGCCGGTTGATCAGATGCAGCGCCGCCCGCCGCGCCGAACGCGGACCCAATCCCGGCAGACGGCTGAGCAGTTGGATGACCTGATCGATTTCGTTCATCGGAGGGCGGCGCGGCGGGTCAGAAAGGCAATTTCATACCCGGCGGCAGTTGCAGGCCGCCCATCGCTTTCTGGGTCTCTTCCTGAACATACGCGTCGACCTTGGATTTGGCGTCATTCACGGCGGCGACGATTAGGTCTTCAAGGATCTCCTTGTCCTCGCCCTGGGTCAGGGTCGGGTCGATCGACAGGCGGCGCAACTCGCCCTTGCCGGACATGGTCGCCGTCACCATGCCAGCGCCGGAGGAGCCTGTCATCTCGGATTCCTGCAGCCGTTCCTGCATTTCCTGCATCTTGGCCTGCATTTCCTGCGCCTGCTTCATCATCGAGCCGAGATTCTTCAGCATGATCGGGTCTTCCTTTTAATTGCGCCGCGCTTTAGCGGGTTGGGTCGCTGTCGTCATCGCCGCGCGCGTCGCCGTCTGCGTCGCTCGCCTCGGGCGGCGGAGTCGATGCGATCGGTTTCACGCGCTTAATGGCGGCTTTCGGGAATTCGCGCATCACCGCTTGCACCAGCGGATCGCGGGCGGCTGCGTCGAACCGCGCCCTTTCCTGCTCCGCCTTTTGATCGGCGATGGTCGGTGCGCCTTGGTCGCGGCTGATCGAGATCAGCCAGCGTTTGCCGGTCCATTGCGCCAGTTTCTGGCCGAGTTGCGCGCTCAAGTCCCGCGCCGCCGCCTGGGTCGGGCGAAATTCGATCCGGCCCGGCTCGTAGCGCACCAGATGGATGTTGCGGCTGAGCTCGAGATAGAGACGCCCTTCCCGCTTTTCCTCGACCAGCGCCAGCAAGGCGTTGAAATCGGGCGGGTCGTTCACAGCGGTTTCGGCGGCGGGCAAGGCGGCGCGTTCCGGCGCGGGCGACGGTTCCTGCGCGGGCGCCAGACGCGCCGCGCTTTGGGCCGCCGGCTCTGCGCCACCCATTGGCTGCGCTGCGGCGGTCGGAGCCGCTGACGGTGTCGCGGTGGATGGTTGAGCGGACGCTTGCGCTGACGGCTGAGTCGACGACGGCGGCGCGGACTCGAGTCGCTTCACCAAGTCGCCCGGCGCCGGCAGATCGGCGGCGTGCATCAGGCGGATCAGCGCCATCTCGGCGGCCTGGATCGGGCTCGGCGCCATGCGTGTCTCGTCGATCCCTTTCAGCAGCATCTGCCAGGTCCGGGTCAGGATCGGCATCGACAAGCGGCTCGCCAGCGCCATGCCGCGCGTGCGCTCGAGCTCCGGCGTCGAGGCGCGCTCGGCGATCTCCGGCGTCAGCTTGGCGCGGGTCAGCCAATGGGTCAGGTCCAGCATGTCCTGCAATATGACGGTCGGATCGGCCCCGGAATTATAGAGGCCGTTAATCCCATCCAGCGCCGCGCCGGCTTGCCCGGCCATCACGGCCTCATACAGATCGAAGACCAGCGCGCGATCGGCGAGACCCAACATCGTCCGAACCTGCTCCGCTGTCACCGCGCCGTCCGACAGAGCGATCGCCTGATCCAGGATCGACAGGCCGTCGCGCACCGAGCCGTCGGCCGCGCGCGCCACCAGGGTCAGCGCCGCGTCCTCGACCTTTCGGCCTTCAGCCGTGGCGATGCTCTGGAAATGCGTGAACAGCATCTCGATCGGCACCCGCCGCAGATCGAAGCGCTGACAGCGCGACAGGATCGTCACCGGCACTTTCCGGATTTCCGTCGTCGCGAAAATGAACTTCACATGTTCCGGCGGCTCCTCAAGCGTCTTCAATAGGGCGTTGAAGGCGTTCTTGGACAGCATATGAACTTCGTCGAAAATATAGACCTTGTAGCGCGCGGCCACCGGGCGATAGCGGGCGCCGTCGATCACCTCGCGGATATTGTCGACGCCGGTATTGCTGGCGGCGTCCAATTCCAGCACGTCGAGATGCCGGTCTTCGGCGATCGCCCGGCAATTGTCGCAGAGCCCGCAGGGGGTCGGCGTCGGTCCGCCGGTCCCGTCCGGTCCTGTGCAGTTCAAGGCCTTGGCGATGATCCGGGCGGTGGTGGTCTTGCCGACCCCGCGCACGCCGGTCAGCATGAAGGCCTGGGCGATTCGGCCGCTTTCGATCGCGTTGGTCAGGATGCGGACCAGGGCCTCCTGACCGATCAGCGTCTGGAAATCGTTTGGCCGGTATTTTCGAGCGAGAACCCGATAGGGCCCAGACGACGACTCTGATGAAGACTCTGACGCCGGTTCGACTGACGCGTTAGGCGGGGTCTGTCCGAGAAGGTCCGGTCCGAGCGTTTCGGGGTCTGACCCCGATGGGGCGACGCCGGCGTCGGCGGAAATCTCGTCGGACATGCGGCGCTCTTCACGGCTGAGAGAAGGGGCGGCTTTGTGAGGTGGAAGGCCGGAGAGACGACCCGAGCGGAAAACTCGTTACGGCTGCTTCCTTCCGGACCTGACCGGGTTAGCGAGGCGCTCGTCCATCCGCCGACCTTCCGCCCCCTATATCGGTCATCGCCGCCGCGATCACAAGCCCCGGCGCCTGGACCGGACCGGCGACAGCGCTAGGTTGAGGCGTAGGAACGCCGCTAATTCGTTCGGCTGAGGATTTGTTTATGCCGCCTGACCCGTCTCAACATCCCCCGTCCCAGCACCCCCCTGCTCCGCCGCATCTGCCGCGCCGGGCGAATTATTACGAGAGCGGCCCTTTGGACCGCATGACCCACTTGCGCGCCGATATCGAGACGCTGTTGGAGACCATCGCCGACGGGGCCGCCCGGATCGTGCCGGTCTGGCAGGCGCAAAATCTGGTCAGCCGTTCGAACTCAGCCGACGCGCCGCCGGATCCTGTGATGCTGCGCGGGGATCATCCGATACTGCCCCAGGCCGAGCATTTGGTCTTCCTGGGCATGGTTGAGGAAACCGCGCATTTCGCCGCCGATTTCTCGCATCTCTCGGCCCCGCCGCTGGAGGAAGCCGGCGAGTTCAGGGACCTGCGCGCTTTTGGACAGATTATCCCGCATGGAACAGGTTCGATCCTCGCTTATGCGCGCGGGTTGATGCATTGGCATCGGCGGCACCTGTTTTGCGGCGTTTGCGGTTCTCCGACCGTCAGCGATCGCGCCGGGCATGTCCGGCGCTGCACCAACCCGGATTGCGGCGCCCAGCATTTCCCGCGCACCGACCCGGCTGTGATCATGCTGGTGCATGACGGCGCCGACCGCGTGATCCTGGGGCGGCAGTTGAACTGGCCGCCCGGCATGCATTCGGTCCTGGCGGGTTTCGTCGAACCGGGCGAAAGCATGGAGGACGCCGTGGCGCGCGAGGTCTTTGAGGAGGTCGGCGCCCGTGTGAAGAATGTGCGCTACCATTCCTCCCAGCCCTGGCCTTTCCCGGCTTCTCTGATGATCGGTTTCACCGCCGAGGCGGAGGTCGGCCCAATCACGCTGGACGAGACGGAAATCGAATCGGCGCGCTGGTACAGCCGAGACGAAGTGTTGGCTTCGCCGGAGGACCTCACCTTCCGCTTGCCGCGCAAGGACTCGATCGCCCGGCGCCTGCTCGAAGACTGGCTAGGCGATGCAGCGGCGGATCTGAAGCCGCAGAGCCCGAACCTGCCTTTTCCGAAGCCCAAGGTCCTTTAGGCGCATGGCGGGGCAAGGGTCCCCGGGGACCGTCAAGGCGCTGCTGTTCGATATCGGGAATGTGATCCTGTCGATCGATGTCGGGCGCGCCGCGGCGCATTGGCCTTTCCCGGAGCCCGGCGGCGTTCGCGACTTTGCGGCCGCCCTCGCCGAGGACCCGGTCCATCATCGCTATGAGCGCGGCGAGATCGACGATGCGGCCTTTTTCGCGCATCTGCGCGGGCTGTTGGACGCCGACCTGTCTGACACCGCCATCCGCGCGGGTTGGAACAGCATCTTCGCCGGACCGGTTCCGGGCGTTGAGGCCGTTTTGGCGCAGGCGCGGGGGAAATATCCGCTCTATGCGCTATCCAACACAAATAATGCGCACGCCGCGCATTTTCTGGAGGCCTATGCTGAACTGTTCGCCGCGTTCGACACGCTCTTCCTGTCCCATCGGATCGGCGGCCGAAAGCCGGAGCCTGCGGCGTTCGAGCATGTCGCCCAGGCGGTAGGCCTGACGCCGGCCGAAATCCTCCTGTTCGACGATCTGGACGCCAACATCGCCGCCGCCCGCGCCTTGGGATTCCAGACCGTGCATGTCACCGGCCCGGCCGCCACAGAGGCGCCGGCGGCGCGGCTTTAGACAGCTTGCCTAACGCCAAGCGTCTTCGGTGCGACCAAGTCTGGGCTCGGTCACGCCGCCTGAAACGCCAGCCGGGCGCTGAGGGCGACGAAGGCGGCGCAGAAACTGCGCTTTAGCCAAGTTACAGCGGCAGGCGTCCGCAGAACATATCCGCGAACTTTGGAAGCGAATGCGCCATAGCAGACGAAGACGGCGAAGGTCATCGCCATGAAGATCCCGCTCAGGATCAGCATCCGCGTTAGGGGCGACGCCGTCTCGGCGGGAATGAACTGCGGCAGGAACGCCAGGAAGAAGATCGACAGTTTTGGGTTCAGGATGTTGATCAGGAAACCCGTCACGGCGATTCTGCGAAACGAGCCCGTGTCGCTCTCGGGCTTGAATTGGATTGGCCCGCCCTCTTTCAGGATCGACCAGGCAAGATAAAGCAGATAGAGCACGCCCGCCCATTTGAAACTCTGGAACAGGACGGCGCTGGTTTGGAGGACGGCCGCGAGTCCGGCGATCGCGGCGGCCATGTGCGGGATGATCCCGCAGGTGCAACCCGCCGCCGCGGCGATACTGGCGGCGCCCCCGCGCCCCAGTCCGACGCCGATCGTGTAGATCACGCCCGTTCCCGGGGCGATGACAACGATCAGCGAGGTGATCAAGAACTCAGCCCACATGATCGCTGCTTCCCATGCCGCCCGACGCATAGACTGCGTCCGGGGAAAGCAACAGCGCGGTCTCGCCTGCGATCCCGAACGTCTTGGCGATCATGCCCGAGAGTTCATGCATGAGCGCCGCCATATCGTCAGCGCCGCCTTCATGCAACGCTTCGGCGACGATTAGGGCGCGTGTCGTGCCGCCGGATACAGCCGATTTGCCGCTCTGGCGGTTCGCCCATCGCCGTGCGTGGGCGTAACCTTCCTCATCCGCGAAGATGACTTCACCTGGTTCCGGCGTTTCCATCTCGCCGGAGAAGGTGATGTAACGTTCGTCGCCCGTGGCTCGCCTGACCTCGAGGTCGCCGGCCACGTGATCCAGATCGAATACCGCGACGGGTGTGGCGTAAGCGACAGAGGCCCCGTTGCACAGGTCGATCAGGGGATGCAGGTTGGGTAGCGCGCCATCCTTCCGCAACCGTCGGAGCAACGCCTCTGACGCGCAGCGAACCTGCGTCGGCTTGAGGCCCATTGCAGCGTAGGCGCGCCGCCAGGCCTGTATTTCCGGCCATGCGCCTTCCGTCTCCGCTTCCAGCCGCCTGCGCGCCCGTGCGGTCAATTCGGCGACCGCGTCTGTGACCGCGACATCCGGCCGGACGCCGTCCAACGCTGCTATGCCCGTCACCCGGTCGGGAAACGTGTCCAGCATATGCTGAGAATAGAGAAAACGCATGCGGCCCCCTGTTTTGAGCAGGATAGGAGGCGGGCGCGGGTTTGGATTGAAGGATATTGCAGCTCAGGCGGTCGCAGGCCTGACAAAACAACCGGGCGTCAGGCCGGTCTGGCGAGCAAACGTGCGTGTCAGATGGCTTTGATCCGCGAAGCCGCAGGCGACCGCCGTGTCCGCCAAGGTTGACCCGGCCGTGATCATGTCCTTCGCCCGTTTCACCCGGTGCTGCATCAGATAGGCGTGCGGCGTGGCGCCCATTTCCGCCGAAAACCGCCGGAGAATCTGGAATCGGCTGGCGCCTGTGGCCTTCGCGAAATCGGCGAGCGATAGCGGCGCGTCCCAGGCCTGATAGATCATCTCGAGGACGGTCCGCACCTGGTGTGAACGCTGTGCGTTCCGTCGGCCGCCAGGGCTGCGATCCGGCTCCAGCTGTGCGGCGAGCGCTAGCATCAGCAACTGCTCCGCCTGATCCCGGTCGGGTTGATCGCGCGTCACGGCCGCCATAGCGTCAACGGCCCGCGTCAAAGCCTGTCGAGAAGGGTTTACCGGTCGCGTAAACGCCGCACGGTCCAGCGGGACGTCCGTGAAATCCGCGAGCGCGGCGGGGGAGAGATAGAGCATTCGCCAATGACGCGGTTGACCCTTTCGCCCCACCCCGTCATGCAGTTCGCCGGGATTAACCGTGATCGTGTCACCCGCCTGCGCCGCCACCAAACCGCGCCCGCTCCAGCTATCCTGCCCGCCCGCGACGATGTAGCCGAACCCGAACTCGTCATGCGAATGGCGCGGAAACGTCCTGTCCGACGCGATCGAAACCGCATCAACACCCGGAAAAATCGTTCGATGGCGCGCCGACCTGTGCATGCGTGATGAGTAGCATGCCGGCGAGGCGGCGGTCTATTCGCGGCCCGTCGATCCCAGAGAAAGGGGTCGACGGGCCGCTTCTTTACTCCCTTTACAGATCAAGCTCGATCCTTTCGCTATCCGCGGCCGGCGTGGCGCAGCAGATGAGGACCGAACCGTCGGCGACCTCGGTTCGGGGCGGGGTGCGGTAGGCGGTCTTGCCGGATTTCAGGGGGACGGCGCAGGCGCCGCAGGTGCCGCTTCGGCATCCATACTCCGGCGACAGGCCTTCGCTTTCCGCCAGTTCCAGCAGCGTCGGTCCGCCCTTGGTCCAGCTTTGTTCGACGGCCGATTGGGTGAAGGCGACGACCGCCTCTTCCGCCTCGGGTTCCGGCTCCGGCTCGGCGCCGCCTTCGTCGGGGGTTCGGTCCAAGGCGGCCGGTCCAAAGGCTTCCGCGAAGATCCGCGCGTCGCGCACGCCCAGGCTGCGCAGCGCCGTATAAAGCGCTTGCATGAAGGCCGGCGGGCCGCAGAGGAAGAAGTCATAATCGTCGAGCCCAAGCAAACTCTTGATTAGACCGGCATCGATGCGCCCTTCAAAATCGTATGCATCGCCGGGTTGTGGGTCGCTCAAGACCGAGACATAGCGTATCCGCCCGTCGCTGTTTTCGCCAAGCGACTGAAACGTTTCGGCGAAGGCGCGTTCACCGGCCGAACGAGCGGCGTGGATCACCGTCAGCGGCCGCAGGTGACGGCTGCGCAACCCTTCATAGGCGGCTTCGCGCGCCATCGCGATCATCGGCGTGACGCCGACGCCGGCGGGAATCAGCACCGCGGGACGGCGCTCGGTCGTGTCGAGATAAAAGGACCCGGCCGGCGCCCGCGCCTCGATCTGGTCGCCTTCGCTCAGATTGGCGTGCAGCCAGGTGGACATCACGCCGTTCGGCGCGTCGCCGCTTGCATCCTCGCGTTTGATCGACAGGCGGTAGACGCTGTCGGAGGGCGCGGAGGACAAGGTATAGGAGCGGACGACACTCTCGCCCTCCGGCCCGGCCGGCGCGCGGATTGTCAGATGCTGGCCCGGCTTGGCGCGGACAAGCCCGTCGCCGTCGGCGGGTTCCAGATAGAAAGAGCGGATCACGCTGCTCTCATCTTCGACCTTCACGACACGATAGGGGCGCCACGCATTGCGTTTCTTCTCAGCAGCCAGGGTCGCGGCGGCCGCGTCCCAGTCGCCGGTGATCAGGCTGTTGGGCGACGCCTCGCCCGATGTCCAGTCCGAGGCGATGGCGTGGTCCAGCCAGACGCCCTCCTCGACCTTGAACCGCCAGAGCCGTTCGGCCCCGCGAAAAGCGTCGACTTCCGGCCCGTCCCACTGGATCTCGACCGACCCGGTCAGCATCAGCGCCGCGCCGGTCTCCCAATCGAGAAACAACAGACCGGCGCGCGGCTCAAGCAAGAAGTTGCCCAGCGTGTTGAAATGCGAGTTGCCGGCGAAATCGGGGATCGTCAGCGTGTCGCCCTCGATTCTGACAAAGCCGGGCTTGCCGCCGCGATGCGAGACATCGGCCCCGTTGGTCCGCGCGGCGTCGTCGCCGCTGTTGCTGAAGCTGGCGACATAGAAGCTCTCGGATCGGCCGATTAGCGCGCGCGCCGCGTCGTCGAGCGTCGTCAAACGCGCGGGCGCTGTGTTCCCGACGCGTTTCGGCCTTGCGTCGCTATGCGTGCGCGGGCGGATATATTGCGGGCAATTGCCAAAGGCCTGATCCACGGTCACGGTCACGCGTCCGTCTTCGATGGCGCTGACATGGCCGTTCACGCGATTGCGCCGCCGGTTGCCGACCCCGACCCCAACCATGCCGATCGCCGCGCCCGGCGCCAGCGCCGCCGCCAGCGGATCGCCGACGACCGGGTCGGCGTCGATCGCCAGGGTTGTGGAGTCAGGCGAGGCGATAAAGCCGGTCGCGCCGGACAGGACCGACGCCCAGGGCCGCCCCGCCTCATCGACATGACCGACATAGACCAGCGGGAGGTCGGTGAAGAAAGCGCGAAGCTCCTCGGTGAGGTAAGGACGCACGACTTTGCGGCCGAACTGGTCCATGGTCTCGGCCGCCCCAACCCGTTTCTGGGCGGCGATCTCGCCTTCATGGAAGGGCGAGGTCTCCAAAAGCCATCCGTCCTGTCTCATCATCATTACTCCCGCTTTGTATGTTTAGATTTTAGTCCGCGTCGGCGACCAGACCGGCGGCCGTTTTCGGCATGGGCGTGAAACCCGGCAGCGATTCGATCCGGCGCAAAAGACCGCGAATATGCGGATACGGCTCCAAGGATACGCCGCCCTCCGGCGCGTGCGCCGTATAGGAATAGATCGCGACATCGGCGATTGTCGGCCGGTCGCCGACCAACCAATCGCGGCCGTCGAGATGCGCTTCCAGTCGCTCGAAGATCCCAGCGGCGATCTGTTTCGCCCGTTCCGCGTCAAGCGGCGCGCCAAAGACGGTGACAAGCCGGGCCGCCGCCGGCCCATAGGCGATTTCGCCGGCGGCGATCGACAGGAATTTCTGGACTTCGGCCTCGCCGACCGAATCCGTCGGCAGCCAGTCCGGCGCGTAGGTGCGCGCTAGATAGACGAGGATGGCGTTCGAATCTGACAGAACGACGCCGCCATCCTCGATCACCGGCACTTGACCGGCTGGGTTCAGGGACAAGAAAGGCGCTTGCTTATGTTCACCGGCGACCAGGTCGACAGTGACCAATTCGTGCGGGATTCCGGCGAGGCCGGCGAACAACGCAACACGATGGCTGTGGCCTGATTTGGCGAAATAGTGGATACGGACGGGCTCGGACATGATTGTTACTCCTCAACTCGTTTGATTGCGTTTCCAACAGCGGAACGCCGCCGGTGTCGATGAAATAGGCCGTGAAGCATGGGAAGATAATCTACCACTTTGGCGAATGATTATGTATAATCCGGCGACAAAACTTTGGGATGTGCGATGGATCGAATCGAAGCGATGCGGGCCTTCCTCGCGGTGGCGCAAGAAGGATCCTTCACCGGCGGCGCTCGGCGCCTCGGCCTGTCGACCAAGCTGGTCAGCAAGCGTGTGGCGGCGCTGGAGGCGCGTCTCGGCGCTCAACTCTTCGCCCGTACGACCCGCAGCGTGTCCCTCACTGACGCCGGGCAGACCTATCGGGACCGCGCCGGCGGGCTGATCGATCAGTTCGACGAGCTCGACGCGACGCTGCGCGCCCGGCAGGACACATTGGCGGGGCAGATCCGGATCACCGCGCCGACAGGGTTTGGCAGTCACCCGCTGCCAGACGCGCTTGCGCCCTTTATCGAGCGAAATCGGCAGGTGGAGGTTCAGCTCTTCCTCAGCAACGCCCGGCTGGACCTGGCGGCGGAAGGGTATGATCTAGCGATCCGGGTCGGGGCCCCGGCCGATTCGAGCATGATCGTGCGGCGTCTGGCCCCGATGCCTTTCGTCATCTGCGCAGCCCCCGACTATCTGGCGCGGGCCGGCGCGCCGCGCCGCCCGAGCGACCTCAGCCATCACGAATGCCTGATTGATGAAAGCCTCGCAGAGCCGCGGATCTGGCGGTTTCGCCCCGTGAATGACCGGAGCGCCCGCAACGATCGGGGCGGATCGCGGCCAAAGCGTGAGGTCGCCGTGCGTGTGGCGGGACGCCTGCGCGCCAACGCGCCGGCGGCGCTGGCCGGGTTGGCGCTGGCCGGCGCCGGCGTCGCGCGATCCCCCGCCTATGCGGTCGCCGACGCCATCCACGAGGGTCGATTGACCAGCCTATTGACGGACTATGCATCCGCCGACGCCGCGCTTTGCGCGCTTTACCCGCCGAACCGCCATCTGCCGACGCGCGTGCGGGCCTTGATCGACCATCTCGCCGACCATTTCAGCGCCGCGCCCTGGGTGACGCCCGATCCCGTCCTCTAGAATCGAAATGCGCTTTGCGAATATGTGCCGAGTATTTTCACCCTGTTCGTGAAGAACTGCAGCTCTTCAAGCGCGCGGTCGACATGTTTCTCGGCCGGATGGCCTTCGATCTCCGCATAAAACCGCGCGGTCGCATAATCCGAGATTGAGATATAGCTTTCGAGCTTGATCATATTCACGCCGTTGGTCGCGAAACCGCCGAGCGATTTATAGAGCGCGGCCGGGACGCTTCGGACATTGAAGACAAAGCTGGTCATCGCGGCGCCTTTGCGCGGGTCCGGCTCGATCCGAGTGCGCGCCATGATGACGAACCGCGTGACATTGCCGATCCGGTCCTCGGCCCGACTGCGCAAGACCTCAAGCCCGTAGGTCTCGGCGGCGAGGGTCGAGGCGATCGCGCCGACGGTCGGGTCGTTCAGGGCCGCGATCTCGGCCGCGGCGCCGGCGGTGTCGGCGGCGACAACAGGTTTGATCCGCAACTCCCGCAGCGTCTCACGGCATTGCGCCAGGGCTTGCGTATGGCTGTGGACCTCGCGAATTCCTTCGAGCTTGGCGCCGGGCGGGCCGAGCAGGTTGTGGTGCACCGGCTGGAAATGCTCGCCGACGATATACAGGCTGGATTCCGGCAGCAGATGGTGGATATCGGCGACCCGCCCGCCCAGCGAGTTCTCAATCGGGATCATCGCCAAGCCGGCGCGGCCTTCTTCCACCGAGGCGAAGGCCTCTTCGAAACTGGGGCAGCTTAACGGTTCGAAGTTGGGAAAAACCGCCTTGCATGCGAGATGCGAATGCGCGCCGGGCACGCCCTGATAGGCGACGGTGGGCAGCGTGATGTAGGGCGCGATATCCCGCTCCAAGGCGCGTGAGGCGGCGCGGCTTTCATAATTGGCGATCGCTTGGGCGTCTTGCGCCGTTTCCGGATCGGTCACGGCCCCGACCTCGAGCCAGCTCAGGTCGACTTGGAGCGCACGGGCGATATGCTGCGCGGTCTCGCGAGACGGGTCGTGCCGGCCGCTTTCCCAGCGGTTGACGGTTGACTGGGTGACGCCCAGCGCGTCGGCCAGGGCGGCTTGCGTCATGCTTGCATTGCGGCGGGCGGCGCGAATCCGATCGCTGATGGTCGGGCCGCTCAGGGGCGGGGTCATAGCGGTCTCCTATCGTGGAAACCCGCAATAGCAGCGCATTATCCCGAATATCAAGCGAATAATCAAAGTTATGCGCGCATAACCGATGCATAACGCATAGGCGCGCGCCGCCTAACCATGTTTCAGCAGCGCCATCGCCTGGTTCAGTTGGGACATGCGCGCGGTATCGCCGAACTCGCTGTCCGGATGATGGATCGCCGCCAGCATCCGAAACCGGATCTTGATCGCCGGCGCGCCGGGCGTCCCGTCGCCCGGGAAGCCTAAGACATGCAGCGCCTCGGCTCGGCTGCGTACGCCGTTCGGCAGCGGATCGAAGGACAAGGCGGTCACCGTCGCCTGAAGCCGCGAGATCTTGTCGTGCAACTCGCCGACCAGACTTTCCCAAGTCGGGGCCAGCGCATTCTCCAGGTTGATCCGACTGTCGCCGCGTTCCAAGGCCAGGGCGACGCCCAACGCCTTGCGGATTGTCTGCGCCGCATAGCCCGCCGGCAGCCTTACTTGAAGCCGTGGCTTGCGGCGCCAGGGCTTGCCGGCGCTGGGTCCGGATTTCAGATAGATCGTCTCGCGATCGGCCTCCGCCGGTTCGCCCGGATCCGGCGCTGCGTCGATCGCCTCCACGGGTAAGGTCAACATCACCGAACGCGCGATATCGCCGACATTCACATCCCGGCGATCCGCCAAGGTCTGGATCGCGTCCCGGAAGCGGGACGAACAGGAAATCGCATAGGAGATTTTCTTGGCGCCGTTCGCGGGCTTTGCCGCCGGTCCTGTTGTCGCTTCGGGTGCGGCCGCGCCTGTTGGGGCTTTAGCGTCACTCTGGCCGACAAGGTCCTGCAGGTCGCGCGCGGCGGATGGAGCAAAGCCTTCCAAGAGTATATCCTCATAGTTACTTGAACCGTTCACTATTCGATGCCGCCTTAACTTGATTTGCCTGCGTATGACAAGGTTAAAGAAGTAAAATCACTCTGCGTCGAGCGCGCTTATTTGAGAAACGATCCAGGTTCTTCAACCATACTGTAACTGCATATGCAGTCAATGTTGGCGGGTTGAGGTAACACACTTCTTACTCGAGTAATTTCGCTGCCTCACGCATTGCGAGCAGAAACTGCTGGCGCGTGGCTATGAAAATATAATAGTGTTTTGTGAAACTACGTTGTGTCTTTACCGTGTATCACCAACGCACGCGGCCGGGCCCTTTGGCGTTCCGCGAAGCGTTCAAACAGCGCCGGGAAGTCTCCGCATGCCGCACAAGATCGACCAGTATGTCGGCAATCGCCTTCGCGAATACCGGACGGCGCGCGGCATGAGCCAGCAGGAACTGGCCGACCGGGTCGGCATCAGTTTTCAACAGCTGCAGAAATACGAGCGGGCTGCGAACCGGATCGCGTGCAGCCGGCTCTGGGAGATCGGTGAGACTTTGGGCGCGCCGATCCCCTATTTCTTCCCCGAAGCCGCCCAGGACGGCGTCTCTGACCCGCCGGACGGGACTCTCGGCGCGCCATCTGATCCGGACAAGGCGGGCAAGTCGGTCCGATCGGCTGGCCGCCGGGTCAATGGCGGTCCTATCCAGTCGCCGCCCATTCGCGCTGAACGCCCTTCCGAACATTCTGTCGAGACGCAATCGCTCTTCGATGATCAGGACGCCCTGTCGCCACAGAACGTGATCCGATTGGCGCGAAAGATCGCGGCCATCCGCAACAAGAAGGTTCGGACGCAAATTCTGTTGTTGGTCGACGCCTGCGCAAATCTCGAGACATCCGACGCCCGCTCCGATACTTCTTAGTGACGGCCCCATAGGCTCGAGCAACACCCGCCGCCCTACGCCCACCGCCGACGCCCAAAAAAGGCTTAACGGTCCCGCGGCCCCCGGATGCGCATCGCCGCTAGGCGTAAATAGCCCCGAAACGCCGGCTCTCTATACCAGATGGTAGATGCGCGCCTATGTCCGGTCGCAATAGCGTATCGCTGTCTGGACCGAAGGCTGGTCGGCTCGCGACGGAGGCGGCGAGCAGATCGTCGCCTAAGTCGCATCCGGGGGTGTGCGGCCGGTCCAGGCGCGTATTGCGCATCATTAGGGGAGACAATCAAGTCCAAGAACAAACTCAAGCTGTGCGCCGTTCTGCTGGCCGGTTTGGCTCTGGCCGCGTGCCAAACGACGACGACAACGGTCGAGGAGACGCCGGCGACCGTGGAATTGGGCGCGGTCGACAAGGTCATATACCCGGTGGGAACCGTTCAAGATTTTCGCAACAAAGACGGCGCCACCGATCGTGAGGCGCTTCTGAGCCGGGAAAACGGCCTGGAAAGGTGGACCAATGAGACGACAGGGTGCGGTTGGACAAACGCCGGCCCGATAACAGCCGCTCAAAGCTGGGAGAATTGCGGCGATTTTTCAGATGGCGTTCAAGAAATCACCCAAGACGGATCCCTCTGGCCTTTGACGCTTGGCGCCAAGGCCACCTACCAGCTGACGGGCTCGAATCAGGCCGGCGATACTTGGGAGGACACACGCCGCTGCGAAGTCCAGGCGGCCAGCAATATAACGGTCCCCAGCGGCAGCTATGACGCCTACAAGGTCGTTTGCGTCGGCGGCTCGTCGGCTCGCACCTGGTTCTACGCGCCCGAAGTCGGAACAGTCGCCTATTCCTGGTTCCGAACCGGCAAGGGTATGGAGCATGACATCAAGCATGTCGCCACGATCCTCCCGCCGTCGTCCTAGCCTACAGCGCTGACGCGGCGCCAGTCCCTCGCCCCATCGCGCTGTTTCTTCCAGAGGCGGCGCCGATGGGGTGATTGATGTCATCCCTTCGGAAGCGGCCGCTCTGGTTCGGCGTCCGCGAGGCGCATCGTCATAACACGCACAACCAAATCATAAAAAAAAGCGCTCTCCGTATACCAAATGGTAGATGCGGCGTTCTGGTTGGTCGATCTAGCCTTCACTCATTCGAACCAAAACCCGGTCGTTCTCGCCAAAGGCGGAAACACGGTTGCCCGCGACATCGCGACTGGGGAGGGAGCGCCGGTTCGAGTGAGAGTTCGTTATCAGATCGGGGAGATCACCATGTTTAATCAAGAAATGAAACTGGGAGCCGTGCTCCTGGTCGGCCTTGCGTTGGCCGCCTGTCAAACGACGACAACGGTCGAGGAAACCCCGGCCACAGCGGACCTGGGAGAGGTCGCGCAGGTCATTCACCCGGTGGGTACTGTGATCGAGTACCAAAACCAAGACGGGGACACGCAGCGCACCGTACTTCTCAGCCGGGCGGATGGCGTCGAGAACTGGACTAATGAAACCACCGGATGCAGCTGGTGGATCGCCGAGTCATTCACGCCCGCGGCGCGCTGGGAGAATTGCGGCGGCGGCAGCGGTACGTATGACATCACCCAAGAGGGCGCCATTTGGCCTCTCGCCATGCAATCGACCGTTCGGTTCGATCTTAAAGGCGCCAACTCGAAGGGAAACACCTGGACACGCAACCACCGTTGCACGGTGGAGGCCGCCAGCAATGTCACCGTGCCAAGCGGCAGCTATGACGCCTACAAGGTGGTATGCGCCGACGAACGGACGGTTAGAACCAGCTACTACGCGCCCGGCGTCGGAACGGTCGCCTACTCGCGCGTGAATATCGGCTCCGGTTTGGCGGAAGAGCGCAAGCACATCGCCACAATTCTCCCGCCGTCATCTTGACCCCTGATCAAGAGTGACGGCCCGGCTCGGCCCACGCGATTCCGGCGTAAAAGCGCCAGAGTCGCTTGGTCGGGCCGGGGATACCGGACGCCATGCATCTTTTCGCATGCGGCCTTAAGGCTACGCGCGCCGCTCCGGTTGAAACCAAACCGACAATTCCTGTAGGGTTTTAATGCAAAAGGATGCAGCCTTTTTCTCCGGTGGCGGAGGTTTCCTAATGGATGGTGAATCGAAGCTGTCTGCAATTGTCGGGTCCATCTACGACGCAGCGGTCAACCCGGAATATTGGTCGGCCGCGCTCGATCCAATCGCCGTTGAGGTCGGCGCGAAGGGCAGCGTGATCTTCGCGGTTTCCGACGCACACGCGACGCCCTTCTCGGTCGTCTCCTACTCATCGCTGTTCGACGCCGGCGCCATCGCCAAACTCTACCGCGATTGGGAGAAATATGTTGGGGATTGGTGGAAATCCTACCTCAACATGCCAGCCGGGACCTTTATTACGGACGAGATGGTGTGGACAGATCGGGACGCTTTCAACGTGCGGCCTGACGTGCTGTGGGCGATCCAAACGAAGGGCTACTACAACCGGACAGCGATGATACTCAGCTATGACAAGGCATGGTTCGACGCGATCGTTTTTCAGTATGCCGTTGGCCGCGGCAATGCGACTCGCGCAGAGAGGACGGTCGCCAAACTCTACCAGCCGCACCTCGCCAAAGCCATCGAAGTCAGCCGGGGCCTAAGTGTGTTGCGCCGGCGTTTTCACGCTGCGCTCGCGGCGCTCGATCGATGGCATGTCGGCCATGTGCTGGTTCGAGCGGATGGCGGCATCCTCTACGCGAATGACAGCGCCAAGCGGATCTTTGAGGCGCGGGATGGCGTCGAGAACGGCCATGACGGCGTCCTGCGCGCAACCTTCGTGCATTTGGATGACAGGCTAAAGCGCGCGGTCGCCGATGTCGCGGCGACCGCTGACGAGGCGGGCGCGACCGCCGGTGTCTTCCTGAAGGTCCCGAAACGCTCGGGCGGCGGCGATTACGCCCTGGAAGTCGCGCCGGTGCGCGACGCGGATGGCGAGATTGACCGCGCCTTTCGCGGGGCCTGGGTGACGATCGTCGATCCGGATCGGCGCGAGCATTTCAATCTGACCGGTATGGCGGCGCTCTATGATCTGACGCCAGCGGAGTCGGAGGTGCTGACGCTGCTGATGGACGGGCTGCGCACCAACGAAATAGCCGACCATCGGTCGGTCAGTCTCGGCGCCACCCGTCAACAGATCAAATCGATCCTGGCCAAAACCGACTGCCACGACCGCACCGACCTGGTCCGCCGCGTCTTCACCGTCAACCTACCGATCGACCCGACGGATACATCGGTATGAACGGCTCGACTCCTTTGATCGGGCAAAGCACGCAAATTGTCGGATCGATCTATGATGCTGCGATTAATCCAGAGAATTGGCCGCGTGCACTGGATCCCATCGCTGCCGAGGTTGGGGCTAAAGGGTGTATCCTCTATGCGATCGGCGCCGAGGATGCGACGCCATTTGCGATAGACGCGAGTACGACGAACTTCCCCAGAGAACTGATGGCGGAGTATGTTCGCGACTTTTGGACTTATGAAGCCGAAGGTTGGAACTTGTTAAAAGCCTCTCCGGCGGGGACCTGTGTGACTGATGAGATACTATGGCCGGATCGAGACGCCTTCAACAATCGACCTGATACCCTTTGGTGCGTTCGACGAATGGGGATCCGTTGCCGCGCGGCCGTGAAGCTCAACGACGAGAAGGCCTGGTTTGACGCACTGACGTTTCAATATGTGGTCGGTCGCGGCGGCATAACCGGACCAGAAAGGGCGGTGGCGCGATCCTTCGAACCCCATCTTGCGAAAGCCGTTGAAATCGGACGCGGGTTAAACGTCTTGCGTGCGCGTTTTCAAGCGGCGCTGGCGGCGCTTGATCGGTGGCATATTGGCCATGTGTTGGTTCGGAGCGATGCGGGCATCGTCTATGCAAACATCAGCGCCAAACGGATTTTCGACGCGCGGGACGGCGTAGATCATGGCTATGACGGTGTGCTCCGCCTAACCGCCGCGCATTTGGACGCCGAGATGAAGCGCGCCGTGGCCGATGTGGCGGCGACCGCCGCTGAGGAAGGGTCTGCTGTCGGCCGGTTTCTCAAGGTCCCGAAACGCTCTCATGGCGGGCACTATGCCTTGGAGATCGCGCCGGTGCGCGACGCGGATGGCGAGATCGACCGCGCCTTTCGCGGCGCCTGGGTGACGATCGTCGACCCGGATCGGCGAGAGCATTTGAATCTCACCGGCATGGCGGCGCTCTATGGGCTGACGCCAGCGGAGTCGGAAATTCTGACGCTGCTGATGGACGGGCTGCGCACCAACGAGATCGCAGACCATCGATCGGTCAGTCTCGGCGCCACCCGTCAGCAGATCAAATCGATCCTGGCCAAGACCGACTGCCATGACCGCACCGACCTCGTCCGCCGCGTCTTCACGGTCAATCTGCCGATCGACGGTCCAGAAGCCGACACATAGCCATTCTCGACGCTACCCCCGCAGCTTGCCGCCGGTGAGTTTTTCGACATTGGCGACGATCTTGCCGGCGATGGCGTCGATTTCCGGGTCGGTCAGGGTCTTCTCGGTCGGCTGGATCGTCACGGCGACGGCGACCGACTTGGCCCCGTCGAGTTCCGGCCCTTCATAGACGTCGAAGACGCGGGCCCCGGCGATCATCTTCTTGTCTGCGGCCGCGGCCGCGCGCGCCAGCGCATCGGCGGCGGTCCCGGCGTCGACCAGGAAGGCGAAGTCGCGCCCGACGGGCAGCAGCGCCTCGGTCTTCAACAGCGGCCGGGACTTGCCGCCGGATTTGCCGCGCGGTTTGGGGATGCGCTCCATGAAGATTTCGAACACCGCCGCGCGCCCACGCAGGTCCAGCTTGCGCGCGAGACCGGGATGCAACTCGCCGAACCAGGCTAGAACGGTCGGACCCAGGCGCAGGGTTCCGGCCCGGCCCGGATGATACCAGTCTGGCGCATCGAGCGAGACCTGCAGATTGGCGACGGGCGCGCCGCAAGCTTCCAGCACCGCGAGCGCGTCGGCCTTGGCGTCGAACGCGTCGGCGTCGCGCACCGGACCGGTCCAGGAGCGCTCGCCGGTCTTGCCGGCGCGGATACCGGCGGCGACCGTGTCCTGCCCCGTCGGAGTCGGGTCGCGGAAGGCGGGGCCGACCTCGAACAAGGCGACATCGCCGGCGCCGCGATCCGCGTTGCGCGCCGCGGCCTGGATCAGGTTCGGCAGTATGCTGGGCCGCATCACGTCGAGATCAGCGCTGATCGGGTTGGCCAGCGTCATGGCCGCTCGGTCGAACCCGTCATCGGCGCGGAACAGTATGGCGAGATCGCCGGGCATGAAGGACCAGGTCACCGCCTCCAGCATGCCGCGTTGGGCCAGCACCTTCTTGGCGAAGGCGTCGCGCCGCTGCTGCAGGCCGATGGCGGCGCCGGGCAGCGCCTCCGACGGGCGCAGGGCGCGGGCCGGCACGCTGTCGAAACCTTTGATCCGCAGCACTTCCTCGATCAGGCAATATTCTGTCTCGACATCGTGGCGCCAGCTGGGGACGACCGTGTGGATCATCGGCCCATGCGCGCCCTCGCTGATCTCGGTTTCGAAGCCAAGGCCTTTCAGCGCCTCCTCCGCTTCTTCGACCGGGACTTCCAAGCCGCTATGCCGTGTCATCCGCGCGATCCGCAGATCCAGCCGGCGCTCGGGCTTCGGCAGGGTTCCGGCGCTGACCGGCGTACTGGCGTCGCCGCCGCAAAGCTGCTGGATGAGGCGCGTCGCCACATGTACGCCCCACGCGGCGCTTTCCGGATCGAGACCGCGCTCGAACCGGTAGCGGGCGTCGGAATTGATTCCCAGGGCCCGGCCGGTCTCGGCGACCATCACCGGATCGAACAGGGCAACCTCCAGGAAGGCCTCGGTCGTCTCCAGCGTACAGCCGGTTTCTTCGCCGCCCATGACGCCGGCGATCCCTTCGGGGCCGTTCTCGTCATAGATCGCGACCATGTCCGAGGTCAGCGTATAGTCTTTGCCGTCCAGCGCCAGGATCGTGTCGCCGTCGCGCGCGCGGCGCATCGTCGGGTCGCCCTTCACCGTCTTAGCGTCGAAGACATGCAGCGGCCGGCCCAGGTCATAGGTCACATAGTTGGTAATATCGACGAGCGCCGAGATCGGGCGCAGGCCAATGGCGGTCAACCGGCGTTGCATCCAGTCCGGGCTGGGCCCGTTCGTGAGATTGCGGAAATGCCGGCCGGCGACATAGGGGCAGCCGTCGAGGGCGTGCTCATCGATCCGCCACGCCATCGGGCTCTCATAACTTCCGGCAATCTCGGTGCGGTCGAACGCTTTCAGAATACCCAGGCCGGCGGCGGCCAGATCACGGGCGATCCCATAGACGCCGAGGCAATCGGCGCGGTCCGGCGTGATGCCGATCTCGATCACCGGATCATTGAGGCCGCGATAGGCGGCGAAGCTCTCGCCCACCGGCGCGTCCTCGGGCAGGTCGATGATCCCGTCATGCTCGTCAGACAGGCCCAGCTCCCGCTCCGAGCAGAGCATCCCGTTCGAGGCCTCGCCCCGGATCTCGCCCGCCTTCAGGTGATGATCGGTGCCTGGGACATAGGACCCGGCGGCGGCGAAGACGCCTTTCATGCCTTTGCGCGCGTTCGGCGCGCCGCAGATCACTTGCACCGTCTCAGCGCCGGTACTGACCTGACAAACCTTCAGCCGGTCGGCGTTGGGATGCTTCCAGGCGTCCTCGACATAGCCGATAATGAAGGGCTCCAGCCCCGCCGCCGGATCGGTGATCTCCTCGACCTCGAGCCCGATGGCGGTCAGGCGTTCGGCGATTTCCGCGACGCCCGCCTCGGTCTCCAGATGGTCTTTCAGCCAGGACAGGGTGAATTTCATGGTGATGCCTTGAGAGGGGTTTTGTAGAACAGGGCGCGCTTTCGGCCGGCTGGCTTATAGCCGTGCGCCCATGGCCGAACAAGCGTCGACAATGATGGAGGAAACGGTGTTCGAGGGTTTCGAAATCAAGCCAGTACAGGCCGGTGATATGATACTAAGCGTCCGGATCGGCGGCGCGGGACCGCCGCTCTTGCTGCTGCACGGTTTCCCACAGACCGGCGCCGCCTGGCATCGCGTCGCCCCGACCCTGGCGTTGTCTTACTCCACCATCATTCCAGACCTGCCCGGCTATGGCGCCAGCGGGACGCCGGCCCTCTGTCCAGGCGACGATCCGATCCGCGCGGCTTCGAAACGGGTCTGGGCGGGGATATTGGCCGAGATGATGACGGCGCTGGGCCATGAGCGGTTCCATCTGGCCGGACACGATCGCGGCGCCCGGGCCGCCTTTCGGCTGGCGCTGGACCATCCGGATCGGGTGCAAGGCTTCATCAGTCTCGACACGGTTCCCACGCTCGAAGTCTGGGAGGAAATGGATTGGCGCGCCGCGCTAGCGGCCTATCACTGGCCATTCCTGGCGCAGCCCGCGCCGGTGCCGGAGACCCTGATCGGCGCCGATCCTTCCTTCTATCTGCATCATCTGCTGTCGGCCTGGGCCGGCCGGCCAGAGGCGCTCGATCCTGACGCCGTCGCGGAGTATGAGGCTGCGATCGCCAAACCTGAGGTTATCGCCGCCATGTGCAACGACTACCGCGCCGGCGCTACCGTCGATGTCGACCACGATCGCGAAGACCTGGCGGCGGGGCGGCGGCTGCCCAGCCCGATGTTGTTGTTGCGCGGCCAGCGCTATCGCAAGACCCCGCTGGCGCCGAGTCTGACGCGCTGGTG
Source organism: Alphaproteobacteria bacterium (assembly GCA_030065235.1). GTDB lineage: Bacteria > Pseudomonadota > Alphaproteobacteria > UBA8366 > Aestuariispiraceae > JASJDC01. The sequence goes on along the minus strand of JASJDC010000002.1, from coordinate 602,237 downwards.
CGACGCGGTCGATGAGCGCGTTTTCGATTGCGGCCACTTCATCGCCGAAGAGGCGCCAGAGGAGACGGCGGAGGCGATGCTGGACTATCTCGCCGCGCGGTGAGGCCGGGCGCCGAGGGCGCGCCGCCCTCTACGGCGTCAGGCCGCGTTCCAGGCTGGCGACTTCGATCGGGGCGAAGCCGTAATGCTTCAGCCAGCGCACATCCGCCTCATAGAAGGTGCGCAGGTCGGGGATGCCGTATTTCAGCATCGCGATGCGCTCGATCCCCATGCCGAAGGCGAAGCCCTGATATTCCTCAGGATCGATGCCGCAATAGTCCAGGACGCGCGGATGCACCATCCCGGAGCCAAGGATTTCCAGCCAATCGTCGCCGGCGCCGATCTTCAATTCGCCGCCTTTGCGCGAGCAGCCGATATCCACTTCCGCTGAGGGTTCGGTAAAGGGGAAATAGCTGGGCCGGAAGCGCAGCGGCACATGGTCGACCTCGAAATAGGCGTCGCAAAACTCCTGAAGACAGCCTTTCAGATGGCCGAAATTGATGTCCTTATCGATCACCAGACCTTCGACCTGATGGAACATGGGCGTGTGGGTCGCGTCATAGTCTGAGCGATAGGTGCGGCCGGGCGCGATGATCCGGATCGGCGGCTTCTCGCTTTGCATGGTGCGGATCTGTACCGGCGAGGTATGGGTGCGCAGCACGCGGTCCATGTCCGCTTCGCCGTCTTCGCCCTTTAGATAGAAGGTATCCATCATCTGCCGCGCCGGGTGTTCCGGCGGCATGTTCAGCGCGGTGAAATTGTGGAAGCCGTCCTCGATATTGGGCCCTTCGCGAACGCTCAGCCCCATAGCGCCAAAGATCGCTACTACCTCGTCGATCGTCTGGCTGATGGGGTGCAGCTTGCCGCGCTGCTCGGGCCGCACCGGCAGGGTCACATCGATCCGCTCCGCTTCCAGCTTCGTGTTCATCTCGGCCGTTTCAAGGACGTCCTTGCGCGCGTCGATCGCGGCGGCCAGCGCGTCCTTGACAGCGTTCAGCGCCTGGCCTGTCGCTTTGCGCGCCTCCGGGTCCAATCCGCCCAGCCCTTTCATGGCGGCGGTGATCCGGCCTTTCTTGCCCAGGGCCGAAACGCGGACGCCGTCGAGCGCAGCCAGATCGGGCGCGGCCTCGATTTGGCTCAGCAGTTCGGTTTTCAGCGCATCGGCGTCGATGGACATGGTCGGCCTTTCGGGCGTGCGGTTGGGCGTACGACGGGGGGCGTGATCTAACGGGCGGCCCGCGCTTTGGCAAGCGGCGGGGGCGTTCCCGGTCCGGCGAGGCTTAATGCGCTTCGGTCAGCTTATCGTCATGCGCCTTGATTGAGGCGGTGATGATTTCCTGGGCCTCGCCCGCTTCGCCCCAGCGCGAGATCTTCGCCCATTTATCCTTCTCCAAATCCTTATAATGGGAGAAGAAATGCGCGATCTGCTCCAACAGCACATCCCGCAGGTCGCGATAGCTGGAGACGTCATTATAGTAGGGATGCAGCTTGTCATGCGGGACGGCGATGATCTTCTCATCCATCCCTTCCTCATCCTCCATGATCATCACTCCGACCGGGCGCGAGCGCACCACCGCGCCGGGGATCACCGGCAGGCGGCTGACCACCAGGACATCGACCGGGTCGCCGTCACCGCACAGCGTGTGCGGGATGAAGCCGTAATTGGCCGGGTAGAACATCGCGGTGTGCAGAAACCGGTCGACATACATCGCCCCTGATTCCTTATCCAATTCGTATTTCACCGGGTCGCTGCCGATCGGCACCTCGATGATGACATTCACGTCATAGGGCGGATTTTCGCCGACTGAGATTTTGCTGATATCCACGCCCGTCTCCTTTGCGGAAGCCCGTTTCACGCGGCGGACCCTATTATGCTGCACTGCACAATACAAGCGCGGCCGCGGCCGGCCTGTCAGCCAGCCAGAACCGGCTTATAGTGCGCGCCGGTTGAGGCGCGACGCAAGGATCGGTTCATGACGCTCGACATTGCTTTTGTGCAATCACCGGAAGAGATCGAGATGTGTTTGGCGCTGCGCCGCGCCGTTTTCATCGATGAGCAAGGCGTTTCGGAAGAAGAAGAGATCGACGGCCAGGATGATCGCTGCGCCCATTTGCTTGTCCGCCGGGATGGCGCGCCTGTCGGGGCCGCGCGGGTGCAGGTCAAAGGTGACGTCGCCAAGATCCAGCGCGTCTGCGTCGCGCGCGAAGGCCGCGGCTTGGGCATCGGCGCGCGGCTGATCGGCTTCATCATCGATCATCTCGCGGCAGAGGGGCGCGTCACCCTCGCGCGGCTCGATGCGCAGACAGCGTCTCTGGATTTTTATCGCAAGCTCGGCTTCGAAGCGGAAGGCGCGGAATTCCTCGACGCCGAGATCCCGCATCGATCCATGAAGCGCCGCCTGCCCGGCTAAGCGGTCTGGTATCGGCTGCTGCGAATCATTTAGACTCGCGTACTTCTCATGCTCCCTCCAGCCAAGGTCGGAAACGATGGCGGACCAAGCCAATACCAAGACGTTTTCCGACCCGTTGACCGTCTATTTCGACATCCGGATGGCGCGGATCCTGTTGCTGGGGATCATCAGCGGCTTTCCCTGGGTCCTGATTGGCAGCAGCCTGTCGGTCTGGTTGCAGGAAGACGGGCTGTCCCGCAGCACGATCGGCTGGGCCGGGCTGATCTTCGGCGTCTATGCGTTCAATTTCCTCTGGGCCCCGCTGATCGATCGCATCCGCGTGCCGGTGCTGACCGAGCGGCTTGGCCATCGCCGCGCCTGGATCGTGACGCTACAATCGGTGATCCTGCTCTGCCTGGTGATCTGGAGCGCGGTCGATCCAAGCGACAATCTGGCGCTGGTCGTGAGCGTCGGGCTGGCCATTGCTGTCGCGTCAGCGACCCAGGACATCACCGTCGACGCGCTGCGCATCGAGCAGATTGGCAAGACGGAGGGCGAGAGCATGGCGGCCGGCGCGGCGGTGGCCGTCGTCGGCTGGTGGACCGGCTTCAAACTGGGCGGCGCGGTCTCTCTCTGGGTCGCCGAAGGATTCCAGGCGGCCGGCGTCGCTGGGTATTGGCAAGCGACCTTCCTCGTGCTCGGCGTCGTCATCATCTTGTGCAACATCGCGCTGATGTTTGTGCCGGAGGGCGGAACCGCGGACCGGGTCGCGGCGCAGAAGGCCGACGATGCGGTCCTGGCCAAAACCGGTATGGGTCCTGTCGCGGTCTGGTTTGTCGGGACGGTCTTCAACCCGATCTGGAGCTTCTTCCGACGCAATGGGGTCGGCGTCGCCCTGGCGCTGCTCGGTTTCGTCTTCCTGTTTAAGGTCGGCGAGGCGTTTCTCGGTCGGATGTCGATCATCTTCTATGGCGAGATCGGCTTCACCAAGGCGGATATCGCCATATATTCCAAAGGCCTCGGCTGGCTCGTCACGGTGATCTTCACGCTGCTGGGCGGTCTGGTCGCGGCGCGCGCCGGTCTGATTAAGGCGCTGGTGATATCAGGCCTGGCGATGGCGGGCGCCAATCTGATGTTCGCCCTGCTCGCCTGGTCGGGTAAATCCGCGCTTTTGTTCGCCGCCGCCGTGATCCTCGACGACCTGACCAGCGCCTTCGCCACGGTCACCTTCGTCGCCTTCATCTCGATGCTGGTCGACCGGTCCTACACGGCGACGCAATATGCTTTGCTCGCGTCGATCGGCACGGCCAGCCGCACGCTGCTCGCCTCCAGCTCCGGAGCGCTGGTTGACGCGCTGGACGGCGATTGGGGCCTGTTCTTCGTGCTCACCACCGTGATGGTGCTGCCGTCCCTGATCTGCCTGTTCCTGATCCGCCGCCAACTCCGCGACCTGATCGCCGGCGCCGAGGTCAACCTGTTCGGACGCGGCTGAGCGGAAGAGGAAAAGCGGAAACCCTGGCCTCAGCCCCACCGCTCCCACAGAGACCGACAGAACGGTTCGAGTAGGTGGACGGTCGTGAAATCGGGGTTAATCAACCTAGAGCCTTGATGCGTCATAGAATACACATCCATTGTGATCCAAGATGTTAGTACCGCGAGGAGCGCCGTTGCTAGCGACCGTAGCTGAAATACCCAGAACACAAGAACACCAGTGACAAGCGCGAAGAAACCTTGATGGAGCAAAAAAAAGACTGAGACCATCGAACAATCGTAGTAGCCGTCATATTTCCGATAAGACGGCGCCAAGAGCGGCGCTCCCAGCTCGACCAAGACAAGATTCAAACAGAGAATGAAGAGTAGCAAGACGGGGACGACGCCTAGGACCTTGATGGCGATCAGTGCAGCGGACCGTATGGGCCATTGCCGCCAATTCCTAATTTGGAAGACGGCTTCGGACCGCAGATATTGGATGGCGGGCGAAACCGAGGCGGCCACGATCAGCCCCACCGCTCCCATAGCGCCCGGCAGAATGGACCGAGGAACGGGCTACTTGAGAGGTCTCGCGCGAAGAGCAGTGATCCCTGGTGTGTCATGAAGAACACATCCAACATGATCCAGGCGGCTGCTGTCGCCAACATTACTGTCGATAACGATCGTAACCAGATTATCCAAAGTACTATGGCGCCATTCATCAGCGCGAAGAATCCCTGATGCAGCAGATAGAAGACGCTCACATGCATACAGAGAGCGTAGGGTTCATCTTTTCCATCTGACGGCGCTGGAAGCGGCGCGCCAAGCTCGGCGCCAATCCGCACCATGCAGACGACGAAAATCAGCATGGCGGGCGCAGCGCCTATAGACTTAAGACCGATTCGCGCGCCTGAGCGGATCGGCCATTGGCGCCAATTCCTAATTTGGAACGCGGCTTCGGACCGCAGCCATTGGATGGCGGGCGAAACCAAAGCGGCCACGGTCAACCCCACCGTTCCCAAAGCGACCGACAGAACGGTTCAAGGAACGGAGCGCTCGAAAAATTCGGCGCGAGTAGTTCTGAGCCATCAATCGTGATGAAGAATACATCCAGCATGATCCAGATGATCGCCACCGCCAGAAGCGCCCCCGATAGAGATCGCATCCGGATGACCCAAAGCAACAGTGCGCCGCTGACCAGCGCTTGGACCCCGTAGTGCATAAGGTAGAAGAAGGGTACATCCATGCAGAACGTGTAAGGTCCCCCTTTCAAGTTTGGGTGCCTTGCGAACGGCGCCCCCACCTCGGCCAAGATGGGATTGAGGTAAAGAAATAGTAGCAACGCCGCTGGCATGGCGCCCAAGGCCTTGAGAGTGACCAAGGCCGAGGAACGAAATGGCCAATCGCGCCAGTTTCTGATCTGAACGCCGGTTTCTGACCGAAGCCAGGAACCGAACCCTTGCGTAAGTAGGATCATTTCTTGTCCTCTGGGTAGGACACGATCAGCGGTATATCGCGGTTTCGGTTTTTAAAGTAGGCGGTGAAATCCGGCATATGCTCGGTAAGATCGATACAGCCTTGCGATCCTGGGGTGTCGCCGCCATGAACGGCGAATCCGCTACGGCCATTCACTACTGGGGTCTCTTCGCCATTAGGGCCGGAGACCCAGACGCGGTTTTCGCCCCAACTTGCGGTTCCCCGGGGCCATGGACCGTGGAAAGGAGACAAGCTCAAAAATCGGTCGAACACGGAAATATCCTGGATCGCCTGATGGCGGTCTTGCCGTAGGGAGTAGGAACCTTCGGGGATCGGTCCCTTGTTCTCCTCATGCTGATGCGCGCGGGTCTGGAACCCTTCCTTGCCGGAGACGGCGGGCCAGCTTCGGATCACTTGGCCGTCCCGCACATGCATCATCTGCTTGCCGTCGAAGGCGAAGTATTCGGAGACACCGGCCGCGCTCGGGACGCGGCTTTGGAATGCCGGTAGGGCGGTCGTGTTGGCTTCCGCCGTGGATTGGCCGATCACCGATTGCTGCGCCGCGACCCGCTCTTCGGTCCAGTCCGTTTCCGGCGCGATCCGGCGCAGTGTATCCAGAGACGGGACAAAGGCAGGTGGGGCGGGATCGGGCGCGGCGGGTTCGGCCGGCGCCGGCTCGGACATGGCGGATGGCGCCGCCCAAGGGGGCGCCGGATCGCGGGCGGCCGGGCCGGATTGAGACCCCGGCGCGGCGGGTTCAGGCAGGGGGGATTGCGCAATCCGAGGCCGAGCTGTTTGCGTTTGGGCGGTCTGGATTGGGGCGGCTTGGCCGAACCCGGTGCGCGTCCCGTCGGCGACGCTGTTCAACCTGGCGGCCAGGGATTCCGATGTTTCGCCGCCGAAATTCGGTTCGATCGAAGCGACCCGCACCGTGTCGGCCCGCGCCGTGTCGATCTGGCGACGCCAATCGGTCTGCAACTTGGCCTGCGCGTCCGTCGCAGGTCGCCGCGTCCGCAATGAAAACCCCGGTTCGTTCAGTTCGTTCAATTTGGCTTCTGTCTCGCCGCCCGGTTGGGCGCGGCCGTCGCGTCTTAGACCGTTGATCGCTTGAAGGTCCAGGATCGCATGACGGAATTCCGTCTCCGGCGTAGGATCGGCGATTCTGTCGCGCGCCATCGGGTAGTAACCCGCCCAGGCCAAGGCGTGTTTGGCGCGCACCGTGTCTTCGGGCGCGTTTTCCGCCTGTTCGCCGACGCCGCCGCCGAGACGCAGCGGGCGCGGCGGCGTCGGGTCATCGCCGAGAAAGATCAGACCGGGCGCGGCGCCGCGCTGGTCGGCGCGTGGAGGAGAGATCAGCGCGCGTTGGCGCGGCGGAAGCCCCTCCCGCTTTTCTGTCAGCGTCTGACCTGGCGGTTTGGTCCTAAGCGGCGTTCGCGCAAATAAACCGGTTTGAGCTGTGCCGTCCGCGCGCCGGGTCTCGAAACCGTTTTGCGTATTTTCTGGTGGGTACCCGGGCGCATTGGTTGGATGAGGATCGGTTGGTTGGGCGAGAGCGCGGTCGAGCGTGCGTTCGGTCGGCCCCCCGGGCGTCGCCGCGCCGTCCACTTTCAGGCCATTGCGATATTGAAAGCGCATCAAACCGCGTGACATCTCGTCGTCTACCGCGGCGGAGAGGCCGTTCGCCGGACGCGCATAGTCTCCAGTTCGGATCAGGGCGGACTTCAGGTCGATGACATCGTCGATCTCCGCCGGCGCAAAGCGGCGAACGGGGCCGCGCAATGAAAAAGTCGGCATTTCGGTCTCCATAATCGTTATAAGGGTAGGCAGAGCTTTATGGCGAGACTGAGACAAAAAACGGGCGGCGCGTGGCGCGCCGCCCGAATAGGTGCTTTAGGAGGAAGCGTTTGGAGCGTCCGCCGTGGTCAGGGACGTACAGGCGGACGCTCAATTACCACGATCTATATACGCTGCATTTGTTCGAGTCAAACAAAATCAACAAATAACATATAAAATGTTTTGGGGGTGCGCCTACGCCAATCCGAACGCCGCCAGTAGAAAGGCGTATTCCTCCGAGGTTTCGTGCAGGCTTTCATAGCGGCCGGATTTGCCGCCATGGCCGGCGCCCATGTTCGTTTTAAACAACAGAATGTTGTCGTCCGTCTTCAGCGCCCGCAGTCTGGCGGCCCATTTGGCGGGCTCCCAATAGGTGACGCGCGGGTCGCTGAGGCCGGCGGTGATCAGGATCGGCGGATAGGGCTTGGCTTCGACATTCTCATAGGGGCTGTAGGCGTGGATCAGGTCGAAGGCCGCTTTGTCGGTGATCGGGTCGCCCCATTCCGGCCATTCGATCGGGGTCAGCGGCAGGCTGTCATCCAGCATCGTGTTCAGCACATCGACGAAGGGCACATGCGCGACCGCCGCACGCCATAGCTCCGGCGCGTCATTCAGGGCGACGCCCATGAGCGTGCCGCCGGCGCTGCCGCCTGAGATCGAGATTTGGCCCGGGCTCGCGAACCCCGCCTCGATCAGCCCCTGTGCGCAATCGATGAAATCGTTGAACGTGTTGCGCCGGCGCTCGAGCTTGCCCGCCTCGTACCAGCCATAGCCCATCTCGTCGCCGCCGCGAATATGGGCGATGGCGAAACCGAAGCCGCGATCCAACAGGCTGATGCGGCTGGTCGAGAAGCTTGGCGGCATGCCCATGCCATAGGCGCCATAGCCATAGAGATGCAGCGGTTGCGATCCGTCCTTCTTGAAATCCGCCGCCATGACGATCGAGACCGGCACTTGCGTCCCGTCGCGCGCGGTCACCGTCAGCCGCTCGGTCCGATAGGCGCTCTTGTCATAGCCGGAGGGCACTTCCTGAACCTTTCGAACCGTCAAGGCGCGGCTCTTGAGATCGAGATCGAAGACGGTCCCCGGGGTAATCATTGAGGTGTAGCTCAGGCGCAGCGTTGCTGTGTCGAATTCGGCGTTCTCGCCCAGCCCGGCGGTGTAGACATCTTCGGGAAAGGGAACGATATGCGCGCCCGTGATCGAGCCGTCTTCTGTAAACAGCAGTCGGATGCGATCGATCCCCTCGACCCGCTCGCTGAGCGCCAGGAAGCTGGAAAAGGCGCTGACGCCGCGCAGATAGACCGGCGTCTCGCCGAGATCGATTTCCTGCCAATGCGCGCGGCCCGGAGTGGCGAGGGGCGCTTTGACCAGACGAAAATCCTGGCGCTGATCGTTGGTGCGGATGAAGAGCCAACCGTCCGCCGCGCCCTCGCGGGTCGGCATATGGGTGACGTCATATTCATGACCGCTCTCGCGTTTGGCGACCAAGATCGGCGCGGCCAGCGGGTTGGCGCTGGGGATCAGGCGGATTTCCGAGGTCACATGGTCGCCGGCGCTGATCACAATGAAGGCGCGACTCAAGGTGTCGCCGAGACCGACGAAGAAGGACGTATCCGTCTCTTCATAGATCACCACGTCCTGCGTCGGATCCTCGCCCAGCCGGTGCAGTTTCACCCGGAACGGGCGCAGTTGCTCGCTTAGTTCGGTATAGAAGAACGCGTCGCCTTGCGCGGTCCAGGCGACGCCGCCGCTGGTATTCGCGACTTCATCGCTCAGCGTCTCGCCGCTTTCGAGATCGCGCACCCGGATCGTGTAGCGCTCGGACCCGTCCGTGTCGCTCGACCAGGCGAGCAGGGTCGCGGCCTGGTTCGGTTCGACGGCGCGGGTGCGGAAATAATCGAGCCCTTCAGCGAGCGCCGGCTCGTCCAGGATCACCTCTTCCGGCGCGGTCGCATCACCGGCCTTCCGCCGAAGCCAGGTCCGATATTGCGCGCCGGGGGCGAAGCGCCGCCAGTAGAGATACGCGCCGTCCTTCACCGGGACGCTTTCATCATCGTCCTTGATCCGCCCCTTCAGCTCGTCGAACAGCGTATCGATCAATCCGCGATGGGGCGCCATCACGCCGTCGAAATAGGCGTTCTCCTGCTCCAGATAGGCCAACACATCCGGGTCGGCGACCTCGGGATAGCCTTTGTCGCGCAGCCAGTCATAGGGATCGCTCAGCGTGACGCCGTGGCGCTCCGTCACAACGGGTTCTGTCTTGGCGACGGGCGGGGTCAAGTCGGCGGGAGCGCTTGGGGCGTCTGGCATGGAACGGGGCCTTTGAACGAAATGGTGGCGGAACAGGCCTTTCAGGTAAGCGGGATCGCCGATCGATCAAGCTGCTGGTGTCGGTGCGCTTGCCAAGGACAAGGGCGGCCCTTACCTACGGCTGTCCGATCAATCAAAGGCGAATCAAGCCGATGTCCACCCGTTCCCAGGCTTTGGCCGCCGCCGGCGACTATGTCGAATCCGGTCGGTTCGACCATGAGTTCGCCGCGGCCGTCGCCTGCCCCACTTGCAGTCCGGAGAGCGACCCCTCACGCAAACAGTTCCAGCGCTATTTCGATACGGTGGTCGGGCCGCAACTGGACTCTATGGGGTTCGAGCGCCGCCTGTACGACAATCCCGAGGCCGGTCGTCATGCGGGCGCCGGGCTGTTTCTCGTCGCGACGCGAATTGAGGCGGCGGCGGCGCGGACGGTCCTGATCTACGGCCATATCGACACGGTCGCCGGGATGGATGCGGCGTGGGACGCCGGCTTGCAACCGTTCGAACTGACCCGGCGGGGCGACCGGTATTACGGCCGCGGGACCGCCGACAACAAGCTGCAGCATTGGGCGAATATCAAGGCGCTGCGCTTCACGCTCGAGACCAAGGGCCGGCTCGGCTTCAACGTGAAAATCCTGTTGGAAACCGGCGAAGAGACAGGCTCGCCGGGTCTTCGCCGATTCTGCGAAGAAAACGCCGCCCTGCTCGCGGCCGATGTCTTTATAGCGTCCGACGGGCCGCGTCTGGCGCCCGATCGGCCGACGCTGTTCCTCGGCGCGCGCGGGGCGATCAATTTTGAACTGATCGCCGAGTTTCGCGATGGCGCACACCATTCCGGCAATTGGGGTGGATTGCTCAAGGATCCCGGCGTTCGGCTGACCCACGCGCTGGCCAGCCTGACCGACGCCCGCGGCCGGCTGGAAGTGCCGGAATGGCGGCCGCGGAACAGCCTGACCGATGCGGTGCGGCGAATGCTGGCCGGTTGCGAGCCGCTGGAGGACGCCCAGGCATCGGCGTCCGGCGAGCCTGCGATCGATCCCGATTGGGGCGAGCCGTCGCTCAGCCCGGCGGAGCGCGTCTTCGGCTGGAACAGTTTCGCCGTGTTGGCCTTGGAGCTCGGCGATCCCGCGACCCCGGCCAACGCCATCGCCGGCCGCGCCCGGGCGGTCTGTCAGTTGCGCACGGTGGTCGGAACCGACGCCGACGATGTCGTTCCAGCCGTGCGACGCCATCTCGACGCGATGGGCTTCAGCGATATCCAGGTTGTGACGAATCCGACCATGACGGCGATGGCGGCGACGCGGGTCGATCCGAACAGTCCCTGGGTCGATTGGGCGCGCCGATCGATCGCCGAGACGACAGGCCAAGAGCCCGCGATCCTGCCCAACCTCGGCGGTTCCTTGCCGAACGACTGTTTCGCCGACGTGCTGGGCCTGCCGACGATCTGGGTCCCGCATTCCTATCGCGGCTGCAATCAACACGCGCCGAACGAGCATATCCTGGCGCCCTTGGCGGAGGAAGGCATGCGTATGATGACCGGGCTTTATTGGGATCTGGAACAAGGGCCGGATTTCTCAGCGATGTCCCAACAGAGCAGGGCCGCCGCCGGATGAACGTCGGCGTCAAAATCTGCGGTTTGACGGACCAGACCGCACTGAACGCGGCGGTCGAGGCCGGGGCGGACTATGTCGGGCTGGTCTTCTTTCCGCCCAGCCCTCGGGCCGTGACGCCGGATCAGGCGGCCGCGCTGGCGGGCGGGGTCGAAGGCCGGGTCAAGCGCGTCGGCTTGTTCGTCGATCCCAGCGACGACGAGATCGACGCGGTTCTCGCCCGGGCGCCGCTCGACCTGCTGCAGCTTCATGGTGACGAGTCTCCTGATCGCGCCGGTGCGTTGCGTCGCCGCACCGGACTGCCGGTGATTAAGGCGTTGAAGATCGCCGAGGCCGAGGATCTCGACGCCGCGCAGGCCTATGAGGGCCGCGTCGATTTTCTGTTATTCGACGCCAAGCCGCCCAAGGGCGCGACCCGCCCCGGCGGCAACGCGGAAGCTTTCGATTGGACGCTTCTGGCCGGGCGAGATTGGTCGCAGCCCTGGTTCCTGGCGGGCGGCCTGACGGCGGACAATATCGGCGCGGCGCGGAGGATCAGCGGGGCGCGGTTGATCGACGCCTCGTCAGGCGTTGAGGACGCGCCGGGCCGGAAGAGCGCTGACAAGATCCGGGAATTCGTGGCCGCGGCGCGGCGCTAGACGCCGTCGGCGGGCCTGATTGGCTCGGATTCCGTTCGACCAGGCTCTTTCGGCGATACGGAATCCGTCGATGAGGTCGGTCTCCAAGCCGCTCACCGACTGAAAGGACTACGGGCGCGGTATTCTATTACGCGGCCAGAATCTGGCGGCGCCCTGCGGATTCTCGGTGAATGGGATCACTCTCAGGAACCAAACCCAATGAACAGAGAGGGTTAAAAGACCCTTCGCAAATAACAACAATTACATAATTTTCATGCGGTCTTGTTGCATCACAGCGGCATATTGGCGTACGATAAAAGTTAAGAACGGGTGATATTGGCCTTGATCAAGGCCGAAGCGCCATGTCGGCGGCGTTCAAACACACGGCGGACCCGAATGATGGACGGGCACACTTATTCAGGCGGACCACACGGCCTCGGCGCGGGGCGAGAGACCTACGCCGCCCTGTTGGCGACCCACGAACTGTCTACGGCCGCGCCCAATCTCGGAGATAGCTATGTCTTTGACGGCGGCGGCATTACGCTGCGGCCGCGCGACTATTTCGAAATATTTTATGTCGCCGAAGACACCGACTATATCGCATTCAGCCTGGATTCGTCGGCGGAAGTGGTCTCGTCCTTCGGCGCAGAGGATCCGAAGACCGTCACCGTCCTGCCGGGGCGGATGCATTTCCACCCGGCCGGCCAGGCGCTTTACGCCCGCTATGACGGTCGGTCGATGCAGGTTGTATCCGTTGCGGTGAATCGAAGCCTGCGCAGCCAGATCGCTGAGGGCATGGGGCTGGGCGAGTTCCGTCCGCCCTATGGGGTCAATCTACAGACCCCGCTGACCGAAGCGCTGGGACGGCGCTTGCGCGATTTCATGACGAACGGCCGGCCCGGCGGCGAAATCGTCGCCCGCTCGTTAGCCGTGGTCGCGGTGCATGAGGCCTTGGCCGCCTTGGCCGACGGCCCGTATCACGGCGGCGCGCCGTTGGAGGCGTTGGAAGCGTCCCCGCTGCGCCGGGCCCTGGATTTCATCGAGGCGAATATCGATCGCGACATTACGCTGAACGAGATCGCCGATGTCGCCTGCAAGAGCCCGTTTCATTTCGCCCGGACGTTCAAATCCGCCATCGGCACGACTCCGGTCGCCTATGTGATCGAACGTCGGATTGAGCGGTCGAAGGAGTTGCTGACCCGCACCGACCTTCCGATTTCGGTGATCGCCACGCGCTGCGGCTTTAACTCGCAGTCGCATTTCTGCCGGACTTTCCGGCGCTTGGCCGAAAGATCGCCGCGCGAATTCCGCCGCGAAAGCGCCGTCTAAGGCGCCGGCCCGGCGCGCGCGCCGGGACCCCGGTTCACGATAGAGGCTGCGCCGGACGGGCGTATGGACAGCCTGCCGTCGCTGCGCTATCTCCTGTCGCCTTGCGCCGCCCGCCGCTTTATCGGCCTGTCCGCCGGCGCGCTACAGGAAAGCCCATCCCCGCATGACACAAGCCGCCGCCATCAACACTTATCGCAGCGGTCCCGACGAGTCGGGACATTTCGGACTCTATGGCGGGCGATTTGTCGCCGAGACCCTGATGCCGCTGATCCTGGAGGTGGAGAAAGCCTATGAGGAGGCCAAGGCCGACCCGGATTTCGCCGCCGAAGTCGCCTATTACAACACGCATTACGCCGGCCGTCCCAGCCCGCTCTATTTCGCCGAACGGCTGACCAAACATTTCGGCGGCGCGAAAATCTACTTTAAACGCGACGAGCTGAACCACACCGGTTCGCACAAGATCAACAATGTGTTGGGCCAGATCCTGCTCGCCCGCCGGATGGGCAAGAAGCGGATCATCGCCGAGACCGGGGCCGGCCAGCACGGCGTCGCGGTGGCCACGGTCTGCGCCCTCTTCGATCTGCCCTGCAAGGTCTATATGGGCGCCAAGGATGTCGAGCGTCAGGCGCCGAACGTCTTTCGCATGAAACTGTTGGGGGCCGAGATCGAGCCGGTGACGTCGGGCTCCATGACCCTCAAGGATGCGATGAACGAAGGCTTGCGCGACTGGGTCGCCAATGTCGAGGATACATTCTACATCATCGGCACCGTGGCCGGACCGCATCCCTATCCGGAAATGGTGCGCGATTTCCAATCGGTGATCGGTCAGGAATTGCGCGGCCAGATTCTGGAAGCGGAAGGCCGTTTGCCGGATTCGCTCGTCGCCTGCATCGGCGGCGGCTCGAATGCGATGGGCCTGTTCCACCCGTTCCTGGATGACAAAGAGGTGCGGATCATCGGCGTTGAAGCGGGCGGCGCCGGGGTCGAGACCGGTCAGCACGCCGCCAGCATCACCGGCGGCCGTCCGGGCGTGCTGCACGGCAACCGCACCTATCTTCTGCAGGACGGCGACGGTCAGATTATCGAGGCCCACTCGATTTCCGCCGGGCTGGATTATCCCGGCATCGGGCCGGAACATGCCTGGCTCAGCGATATCGGCCGGGTCGAGTATGTCTCGGCGACCGACAAGCAGGCCTTGGAGGCGTTCCAGCTTTGCTCGAAACTGGAAGGCATTATTCCGGCGCTGGAGCCGGCGCACGCGCTTGGCCATGTCGCGACCATCGCGCCGGACCTGCCGAGCGATCATATTCTGGTGATGAATCTCTGCGGTCGGGGTGACAAGGATGTTCACACGGTCGCCGCTGTGCTCGGCGTGGAGATCTGACCGATGGCGGGACCGACAATGCCGGACAGCGGCCGGATCGCGGCGCGCTTCGCCGCGCTGAAGCAAGAGGGCCGCGGCGGCCTGGTAACCTACATCACTGCGGGCGATCCAGATTTCGAAACGTCCCGCAAAATCTTTGAAGGACTGCCGGCGGCGGGCGCCGACCTGATCGAGATCGGCATGCCCTTTACCGATCCGATGGCGGACGGTCCGGCGGTTCAGGCGGCCGGGCTGCGCGCGCTGAAGGGCGGCCAGACCCTTCTGAAGACGCTGGACCTGGCGCGTCGAATTCGCACGGTCGATGGGGACGTGCCGATCATCCTGATGGGCTATTTCAACCCGATCTATGCGCATGGCGTCGACCGGTTCCTGGGCGACGTCCGCGAGGCCGGGATCGACGGTCTGATCGTCGTCGATCTGCCGCCCGAGGAAGATGACGAGCTCTGCATCCCGGCGCTGAAGGCCGGCGTGAATTTCATCCGGCTGGCGACGCCGACGACGGACGCGGCGCGGCTGCCGAAAGTGCTGAAGAATACGTCGGGCTTCCTCTACTACGTCTCGGTGCTTGGTATCACCGGCACCAAGGAAGCGCCGGAAGCGGCGGTGCGCGCCGCGGTCGGCCGGATCAAGGACCACACCGATCTGCCGGTCGCTGTCGGGTTCGGGGTGAAGACACCGGAAGCGGCCTTTGCGATCTCGCAGGCGGCGGACGCGGCGGTGGTCGGCTCGGCCATCGTCGATCGGATCAAGACGGGTCTGGATGACGGGCTGGACGGCGAGGCGATCGCCGCGAAGACGCTCGACTATGTACGGTCCTTGGCGGCGGGCGTGCGCGGCCGCCTGCAAGCGGCGGAGTAAAGCCTCCTATGTCCTGGCTCGAAACCTATGTCCGTCCGAAGATCAAAGCGCTGGTTGGCTCGCCGCCGGATATTCCGGAGAATCTGTGGCTGAAATGCGATAATTGCGGGCAGATGATCTTCCATCGCGACCTGGAAGCGAACCATCATGTCTGCCAGCACTGCAACCATCACATGCGGCTCCCGATCGCCACGCGCCTGGCCCTGCTGTTCGACGAAGGCGCCTATGAGACGATCGAACTGCCGAAGACGCCGGTCGATCCGCTGAAATTCCGCGATGTGAAGCGCTATTCGGATCGGCTGAAAGAAAGCCAATCGAAACTGGCGGCGATGGCCGCGGGCAGCGGCGCCGTCGGCGACCATCGCGACGCCATTCGCGTCGCCCATGGCAAGATGGACGGGCGGAACGCCGTCATCGCCGCCTTCGACTTTTCCTTCATGGGCGGGTCGATGGGGATCGCCGTCGGCGAAGGCCTGGTGGCGGCGGCGCGCTTGGCGGTGTTGCAGAAGGCGCCGCTGATCGTCATTCCGGCGACCGGCGGCGCGCGGATGCAGGAGGGCATTCTGTCCCTGATGCAGATGCCGCGCTCGATCATCGCCGTTCAGGAAGTCAAGGACGCCGGGCTGCCCTACATCGTCTTGCTGACCAACCCAACCACCGGCGGCGTGTCGGCCAGTTTCGCCATGCTGGGCGACATTCATATCGCTGAGCCGGGCGCCGTGATCGGTTTCGCCGGTCGTCGGGTGATCGAACAGACGGTGAAGGAAAACCTGCCGGAAGGCTTCCAGACGGCGGAATATCTGCTGGAGCATGGCATGGTCGACATCGTCGCGCCGCGCAGCCAGCTCAAAGAGACCCTCGTGCGGGTCATCAGTCTGTTGACGCCGGGCGCGCCGGACGCCGTCGCCGATCTGGCTCGGGTGGAAGCGGAGCTGGAGCAGGCCGGGTCGGCCGATCTTGAAATCCCCGCACTAGCGGCCGGCGATGACGCGGGCGCCGCCGGCGGCAAGCCCTGACTCTCTATTTCTTCAGGTTGCCCTTGACGTTCTTGCGATAACCCTCTGATCGCGCGCGGTTTGAATGTCCAGCGACGCCATTCTCGAACGCTTGCTGACCCTTCATCCCAAGGCCATCGATCTGTCCTTGGGCCGGACCCTGGATTTGCTCGACCGGCTGGGGCGTCCGCAGAATCGGCTGCCGCCTGTCGTCCATGTCGCCGGCACCAACGGCAAGGGCTCAACCGTCGCCTTCCTGCGGGCGATCCTCGAAGCGGCGGGCTATCAAGTCCATGTCTATTCCTCGCCGCATCTGGTGCGCTTCGCCGAACGGATCGTGCTCGCCGGCGCGCCGATTTCGGAAGAGGCGCTGACCGCCCTTCTCGCCGAGGTCGAGGCGGTGAACGCCGGCGACCCGATTACCTATTTCGAAATCACCACCTGCGCCGCCTTCAGAGCCTTCGCCGAGGCGCCGGCGGATATCCTGCTGCTCGAAACCGGGCTCGGCGGCCGGCTTGATTCCACAAATGTTGTCGATCGGCCGGTTTGCACCGCGATCACGCCGGTCTCGATGGACCATATGCGTTTCCTTGGCGACACGCTGCCCGAGATCGCTGGTGAGAAGGCGGCGATCCAGAAGCCGGGCGTTCCGACGGTCATCGCGCCGCAGGCGTCCGAGGCGATGGCGGTGATCAGGCGGGTGGCTGCGGAGGTCGGCGCGCCGATTATCCGGTCAGTGGTCGAACCGCCCGAGACGGTCCTGGCGTTGAAGGGCGCACATCAAAGGATCAATGCGGGCGCCGCCCGCGCCGTCGCCGAGGTTCTCACGCAAAACGGCTTCAC
This sequence comes from Alphaproteobacteria bacterium, assembly GCA_030065235.1. Classification (GTDB taxonomy): domain Bacteria; phylum Pseudomonadota; class Alphaproteobacteria; order UBA8366; family Aestuariispiraceae; genus JASJDC01. The sequence goes on along the minus strand of JASJDC010000002.1, from coordinate 585,080 downwards.
CCTCTCAGAGGCGGACATCGCCAAGGGTCTGGCCAGTGCGACCTGGCCAGCGCGGCTGCAGAAGCTGGGTCAGGGGCCGTTGATCGAGACGCTGCGCCAAGGCGCGCCACGGGCGGAGCTTTGGCTCGATGGCGGCCATAACGAAGCGGCGGCGGCGGCGATCGCCGAGATGGCGCGGGAGGCCTGGTGCGATCGTCCGCTGCATCTTGTCGTCGGGATGATCAATTCCAAGGCGGCGGGCGACTTTCTGGCGCGGGTCGGCGCGGTGGCCGAGTCGGTGCAGTGCGTCGCGATTCCCGGCGAAGAGGCCAGCTTCTCGGCGCAAGAATTGTTCGAGATCGCCGGCTCGGTCGGGGTGGCGGCAACGGCGCGCGCCGATCTCAATGCGGCGATGGCCACGCTTCGCGAGGCGGCCGCGACCCGCGTGCTGATTTGCGGCTCGCTCTATTTGGCAGGCCGGGTGTTGCGCGATCACGCCTGACCGGCCAGCGCCTCCAGGACCGGCGGCAGGTCTTCCGGCGCGTCCACCGTCAAAGGCGCGGTGTCGAACAATACCGCCTCGATCCGCATCCCGTCTTCCAAGGCGCGCATCTGCTCCAGGTTCTCCCGCGCCTCCAGCACGCCCTTGGGCAAGGTGACGAAGCGGGCCAGAGCGGCGCGGCGGAAGGCGTAGATTCCAAAATGATAGTAGTGATCGCCCGGCCCCCAGGGCGCGGTCGCCCGTGTGAAGGCCAGAGCGCGGGCCTGTCGGGCCCCCGGGCGGAACCCAACGATCGCCTTGACCACATTGGGATTATGGCGGTCCTCCTGGTTGTCGATTACCGAGACCGAGGTGGCGATATCGATCTCCGGGTCGGCCAGGGGCGCGGCGAGCGCGCGCAGCACCTGCGGGTCCAGCGCCGGGAGATCGCCCTGCATATTGACCAAAACATCGAACCGGCCTTCCGGATCGAATTCTTGCACAGCGGCCCAGACCCGGTCGGAGCCGGAGGGCAGATTCGGGTCGGTCATGACCGCCTGTCCGCCCGCTTCCCGCACCGCATCGGCGATTTCGACGTCGCCGGCGGCCACCAGGACCGGCCCGATATCCGCCTCCAGCGCGCGCGCCAGGCAATGCACGATCATCGGTTTGCCGTGAATGTCGGCCAACGGCTTGTTCGGGTACCGCGTCGCGGCGAGGCGCGCCGGGATGACGATCAGCGAGCGGGGCGGCGGGGACACGGCGAAAGACCCTCCGAAAGCGGGATATCCCAATTTAAATAGTGGCTTATGGGACGGTTGGATGCGGTTGATTCGGGGCTTGAGCCAGGATATACCGCCTGAGATGAAGGGGGACAAGAATGGCGCGGAAACGCCGATACGGCGTTCGGAGCCCGTTCCTTTCCTCCGCTATGAACGTGTGTCGCGCCAAAGAGCGTATGTTTGAGCAATCACCGATTGGACCCGATGGATGATTCCCGATCCGCTTTTTCTGAATAAGGTTATCGCCGCCGTCCTGACCGCGGCCCTGATTGCGATGACCGCCGGTTTGGTCACCGGCTGGATTTACAGCCCGACGGACCTGTCGCAGAACGTCTATATCATCGAGGTGGCCGAGTCCGAGGAAGCCGTGGCGGACGCGCCGGAAGAGCCCGCCGGACCGGAGCCGATCACGGCCTTGCTCGCCTCCGCCGATGTCGCCGCCGGTGAGAAATTGGCTCAGCGGGCCTGCGGCGCCTGCCACTCGTTCGATCAAGGCGGCGCCAACAAGACCGGCCCCGCCATGTGGGACGTCGTCAATCGGGCGAAGGGCTCGGTGGACGGCTATCGCTATTCCGACGCGATGGGCGGTTTCGACGGGGTCTGGGGCTATGAAGAGCTGAACGGCTTCATCGCCGACCCGAAAGGCTACATGCCCGGCACCAAAATGTCCTATCGTGGCCTGCGGAAGGTCGAGGATCGCGCCAACATGGTGGCCTATCTGCGCACGCTCAGCGCGTCGCCGGCGGCGCTGCCCTAGGATCGCTTTCCGGAATAATAGATGGATAGAAGGGCGGCGCAGGCCGCCCTTTCCTTTGGCGGCCCTTGGCTGAGGCAAAAAAGGATCGAAACATGACCGACCCCGTCGACCCCGCGCTGGCGGATTTCGCGCATCGGTTGGCCGACGCGGCGCGGCCGATCGCCCGGCGCTATTTCCGACAGCCGGTCGAGATCATCAGCAAGTCCGATGACAGCCCGGTCACCATCGCCGACCGGGAGATCGAAGCGGCGATGCGCGCGCTGATCGAGGCCGAATATCCGGACCATGGCATTTTCGGCGAGGAGCATGGCGCCGTGCGGACCGATGCGGAGCATGTCTGGGTGCTCGACCCGATCGACGGCACCCGCTCTTTCATCACCGGCATGCCGGTCTTCGGGACCCTGATCGCGCTGGCCCGCCGCGGCCGGCCGGTCCTGGGGGTGCTGGACCAGCCTATTCTGGAAGAGCGCTGGACCGGGGCGGTCGGCCATCCGGCGACCTACCAAAAGGGCCCTAGCGCGCCGCAACCGACCCGCACGGCCGGATCCGAACGAGTGGCGGATGCGGCGCTTTATCTGACCTCGCCGGATCAATTGACCACCGATGCGCGGCGGGCGGCGTTCGAAGCCCTCACCCGCCAGGTCCGAGACCGGCGGTTCGGCGGCGATTGTTACGTCACCGGGCTGCTCGCCAGCGGCTTCGTCCAGCTTCATGTCGAATGCGATATGGCGCCGTATGACTACATGGCCTTGGCCCCGATCATCGAGGCGGCGGGCGGCGCAGCCTCGACCTGGGACGGCAAGCCGCTGACTTTGACTTCCGGCGACACGTTCCTCGGCGCCGCGACGCCCGCCTTGCGCGACGCCGCCGTCGCCATACTCGGCCCATCGGTTTAGGCGGCCGGCGCAAAGACGGCCCTGCGGCGCCGCTCGAATAAGGCGATTTTGCGGCGCGGCTTGATTGTTGGGCCGCGCGCCGGTCATCTGTGATCTTGCGAACCGGGGGCGGCGTAACCTTATCGTCCTTTGGTCTACCGGCAACCGACCCTGCGAGCGTCTCATGGCCCTGTTTTCCGAAGCAATTGCGTTTTCCTCCCTCCGACGCGCGGCCTTGGCGGCGCTTGTCGTCGCTGCGCCGCTCACCATCGGCGTCCCGGCCCAGGCGGCGCCGACCGGCGGCCCGTCGCATGGGTTCGCGTTGAACCATGCGCTGAAATACCCGGCCGACTTCACCCATCTCGACTATGTGAATCCGAACGCGCCGAAGGGTGGCGCCATCACGCTGGAAGGATCCGGCACGTTCGACACGCTGAACCCGTTCATTGTCCGCGGCAATCCGGCGGTCGGGCTGGGGCGGATCTATGAGAGCCTGATGAGCCAGGTCAGCGACGAAGACAGCGCCATGTACGGCCTGATCGCGGAGACCATCGAAGTTCCCGACGATGAATCCTGGGTCGAGTTCAAATTGCGGCCCGAAGCGCGATTCCATGACGGCCACCCGATTACGTCCGAGGATGTGGCCTGGACGTTCCAGACCTTGCTGGAGAAGGGGCGGCCCTTCTATCGCTTCTATTACGCCGCGGTCGAACGCGTCGAAACCCCGGACGATCACACCGTTCGCTTCGTGCTGAAGGAGGGCGAGAATAAGGAAATGCCTCTGATCCTGGGGCAGGTGCTGGTTCTGCCCAAGCATTATTGGGAAGAGCGCGACTTTGATAAGACGACCCTCGAGCCGCCGCTCGGCAGCGGCGCCTACCGCATTTCCGCCGTCAATCCAGGCAAGTCCATCACCTACGAGCGGGTCGAAGACTATTGGGCGCAGGACCTGCCGGTGAATGTCGGTTTGGATAATTTCGATACGGTGCGCTACGACTTCTATCGGGACCGCACGATTTCGCGCGAGGCGTTCAAGGCGGGCGCCATAGACCTCTGGGCCGAGAACAGCGCGAAGGAATGGGCGACCGCCTTCAACATTCCCGCTGTCACAAACGGCGCGATGCAACGAGCAGAATTCCCGCATGAACGGGTCGCTCCGATGCAGGGTTTCGCTTTCAACTTGCGCAAGCCGAAATTTCAAGACCCGGTCGTGCGCGAGGCCTTGGCCTACGCCTGGGACTATGAATGGGTCAACAAGACCATCATGTATGACGCCTATAAGCGGACCGACAGCTATTTCGATAATCATGAATTGTCCGCCGTTGGCCTCCCGTCCGAGGCGGAGTTGGAAATCCTGGAGCCTTTGCGGGGCCAGATCCCAGAGCGCGTCTTCACGGAAACCTATCAGCCGCCCTCGACAGACGGCAGCGGCCGCAATCGGACCAATTTGCGCACGGCGGCGGAGCTGTTGAGAGACGCCGGCTGGACGATCCAGGACGGCGCGTTGACCGATGGTGAAACTGGCGAGCCGCTGCGTTTCGAAATCCTGCTTCGCTCTGAAACCCTGGCGCCGCACAGCCAAGCCTGGGTGCGCGGTTTAGAGCGTTTGGGTATTGCGGCGACCCTACGCGTGGTTGATGACGCCCAATACCGACGCTTGCTGGACACTTTTGATTTCGACGTTACGGTCGCAGGTTTTGCGCAGTCCGATTCACCCGGAAATGAGCAACGCGACTATTGGGGCTCCGCCGCTGCTGATCGCGAAGGCAGCCGGAACCTGATCGGCATTAAGGATCCGGCCATCGACAGCCTGATCGAGAATGTGATCGCCGCGCCGGACCGAGAGGCGCTGATCACCCGCACCCGCGCCTTGGATCGGGTATTGCTGTGGAACCATTTCCTGGTGCCGATGTATCATGGCGAAACGGATCGCCTGGCCTTCTGGAACCGGTTCGGCATGCCTGAGACGATCCCCAAAAGCGGCGTCGTGACAGGCGCTTGGTGGATTGATCCGGAAAAAGACGCGGCCCTGGCGCGCGGAAGCCGCAGCAATTAGCGGCCCGATGATCGCGCCGGAAACCGCGTCCAACCGTCGGACCTAGCCTTTGCTCGCCTATATCATCCGCCGCCTGTTGCTGATCGTGCCGACCCTGATCGGCGTGATGTTGTTGAGCTTCTTGATCATCCAGGCGGCGCCGGGCGGGCCGATCGACCGCATCCTGGCGGAGATCGAAGGCACGGCCGTGGGCGCGCTGTCGCGGGTCACCACCGGCGAAGGCGATTTCGTCGGCGGCGGCGATTCGGCCGGCGGAACGGAAGAACCGGGCCAGTCGCGTGGCTCCCGTGGCTTGGACCCGGATTTCGTCGCCCAACTCGAGAAACAATTCGGGTTCGATAAGCCCCTGCATGAACGGTTCATCACGATGATGGGCCAATATCTGATGTTCGATTTCGGCGAGAGCTATTTCCAGGACCGGCGCGTCGTCGATCTGGTGATCGACAAGCTGCCGGTCTCGATCTCGCTCGGCCTTTGGACCACCCTGATCACCTATCTGGTCTCGATTCCGCTGGGCATCGCCAAGGCGGTGCGGGACGGCGAGCGCTTCGACCTTTGGACCAGCAGCGTGATCATCGTCGGTTACGCGATCCCCAGTTTCCTATTCGCTGTGCTGCTGATCGTGTTGTTCGCCGGCGGCCGCTATTTCGATCTGTTTCCGTTGCGCGGCCTGGTGTCGGAGAATTTCGACGAGCTGTCGCCGATCCAACAAGTGCTGGACTATCTCTGGCATATGGCCTTGCCGGTCCTGTCCATGGTGATCGGCGCGTTCGCCGGGTTGACCATGCTGACCAAGAACAGCTTCCTGGAAGAAATCGGCAAGCAATATGTGATCACCGCCCGCGCGAAAGGCCTGGAAGAAAAAGCGGTCCTCTATGGCCACGTCTTCCGCAACGCCATGCTGATTGTGATCGCCGGCTTTCCGGGCGCCTTCATCGGCATCCTGTTTACCGGCGCGCTGCTGATCGAGGTGATCTTCTCCTTGGACGGGCTGGGCCTTTTGGGCTTCCAGGCGGCAATCGATCGCGATTATCCGGTGATGTTCGCCAGCCTGTATTTCTTCACCCTAATCGGATTGCTGCTGAACCTGATCAGCGACATCACCTACACGCTGGTCGATCCACGGATCGATTTCGAGGCGCGGGGCTGAGCCATGAGCGTCGCGCTGCAGGACCCGCCTGAGATTGAGGACGCGCCGCGCGTGGCCGAGGCGGCGCCGTCTCCCGGCCGGGTGCAGTATCGGTTCCTCGGCTTTAAGATCACGCCGGTCGCGCATCGCCGCCTCGGCGCCTTCGTCGCCAATCGGCGCGGTTTCTGGTCGCTCTGGATTTTCCTCGCTTTGTTCGTTCTGTCGCTGTTCGCCGAGCTTATCGCCAATGATCGGCCGATCCTGGTTCAGTATGACGGCGCCTTCTATTTCCCGGTTGTTCAGACCATCCCGGAGACTGCCTTCGGCGGGTTCTTCGAGACCGAAGCGGAGTATAAGGACCCTGAGGTGCAGGAGCTGATCCTGGAGAAGGGATGGATGCTCTGGCCGCTCGTGCCCTACAGCTACCGCAACCAAGTGCTCGACTTGCCGGGTCCGGCCCCAACGGCGCCCGATTCGAAACATTGGCTGGGCACCGACGATCAGGCGCGCGACGTCTTGGCGCGCATGATTTACGGGTTCCGGATTTCCGTCCTGTTCGGCTTGGCGCTGGTCTTCTTTACCGGCGTGATCGGAGTCGCCGTCGGCTTGGCGCAGGGGTTCTTCGGCGGGTTGACGGACTTGCTGGGTCAGCGGGTGATCGAGGTCTGGGTCAGTCTGCCGACGCTCTATCTCTTGATCATCCTGGCCAGCATCGTGCAGCCGAATTTCTGGTGGCTCTTGGGGATCATGGTGGCGTTCGGCTGGACCGGGTTCGTCGGCCCGGTGCGGGCTGAGACGTTGCGAGCGCGCAATCTCGATTTCGTGCGGGCTTCGCGCGCGCTCGGCGTGTCAAACGGAGTGATCATGCTGCGTCATATCCTGCCGAACGCCATGGTCGCCACCCTGACCTTCATGCCGTTTGTGCTGAGCGGGGCCGTCGTCTCGCTGGCTTCTCTGGATTTCCTGGGCTTCGGCCTTCCGCCAGGCTCGCCGTCTCTGGGCGAACTAATCAAGCAGGGTAAAAATAACCTTCAGGCGCCCTGGCTCGGGCTGACCGCATTCTTCACGGTTGGGGTGATGATGACCCTGCTGATCTTCATCGGCGAGGCGGTGCGCGACGCCTTCGACCCGCGTAAATCGCTCGGCTGACCGGCCGGGCTCAAGAGTATGAAAAGGGTATCAGACGGTGAGCGACCCCCTGCTTGACGTGACCGATCTAAGCGTCGCCTTTCGCGCCGGCGATGACGCCGCGCTGGCGGTGGACGGCGCCAGCTTTTCGATCGCCAAGGGCGAGACCCTGGGTCTGGTCGGCGAGTCGGGCTCCGGAAAGTCGGTCTCCGCCTTGTCGGTGCTCCAACTGCTGCCCTACCCGGCCGCGAGCCACCCCACAGGGTCAATCCGGTTCCATGGGCAAGAGGTGATCGGCGCGCCGGAGAAGGTGCTGCGCGACATTCGAGGCGACCGGATTTCGATGATCTTCCAGGAGCCGATGACCAGCCTCAACCCGCTGCACACGGTGGAGAAGCAGATCCGCGAGAGCCTGATCATCCATAAGGGCATGAACGCCGCCAGCGCCCGGCCGCGCGTGTTGGAATTGCTCGATCTGGTCGGCATCCGCGATCCCGAACAGCGCCTCGGCTCCTTCCCCCATGAGCTGTCCGGCGGTCAGCGGCAGCGGGTGATGATCGCGATGGCGTTGGCGAACGAACCGGAACTCCTCATCGCCGACGAACCGACGACGGCGCTGGATGTGACGATCCAGGCGCAAATCCTGAAACTGCTCAAGGATCTGCAGTCGAAGTTCGGCATGGCGATGCTGTTCATCACCCATGATCTGGGGATCGTGCGGCGCATGGCCGACCGGGTCTGTGTGATGAATCAGGGCCGGATCGTCGAGCATGGCCCGACGAAGGCGGTCTTCGAGACGCCGCGCGACCCCTATACCCAGCGCTTGCTAGCGGCGCAGCCGAAAGGAAGGAAGGCGCCGGTCGCGCCGGACGCGCCGGTGGTGATGGACGCATCGGAGGTGAAAGTCTGGTTCCCGATCAAGCGAGGCGTATTCCGGCGCACGGTCGACCACATCAAGGCGGTCGACGGGATTGATGTGACGATCCGCGAGGGCCAGACCCTCGGCGTCGTCGGCGAATCAGGCTCCGGCAAGACGACGCTCGGGATGGCGCTCTTGCGGCTGCAATCTTCGGAAGGCGAGATCAGTTTCGACGGCCAGGACCTGCGCGCCCTGTCGCCCAGCGCCCTGCGGCCGTTGCGGCGGGAGATCCAGGTCGTCTTCCAGGACCCCTATGGCAGCCTCAGCCCGCGCATGTCGGTCGGCGAAATCATCGAAGAAGGTCTGAAAGTGCACGGCCTCGGCGGCGACTCCGCGGCGCGTGACGCGCTGGTCGTCGACGCCTTGGAAGAGGTCCAACTCGATCCCGCCGCGCGACATCGCTATCCGCATGAGTTTAGCGGCGGCCAACGGCAACGGATCGCCATCGCGCGGGCGCTGGTTCTGAAACCGCGCTTTATCGTGTTGGACGAGCCGACATCGGCGCTGGATATGTCGGTGCAGGCGCAGATCGTCGATCTGTTGCGCGCGCTGCAGGAGCGCCACCGACTCGCTTATCTGTTCATCAGCCACGATCTGAAGGTGGTGCGGGCGATGGCGGACGAGGTCATGGTGATGCGCCAGGGCCGGGTCGTCGAACATGGGCCGGCGGCGACGATTTTCGACGCCCCGTCCGATCCCTACACCAAGGCGCTGATGGCCGCGGCTTTCGACATGGAGGCGGTGGAGTCCGGCGTGGTCGGCATGTAGCGCCGCCTGCGATCAGGATCGCTCAGCCGGAGGCCTTCTCGGAAGCGCCGACAATCAGTTCAGCGAATTCGGTCAAATAGACGCTGCCTTTCACCGTACGCTGGATCAATACCGAGCGGCGGTCGTTCTCATCGGTCTTGCGCCGAACCATGCCCAACTCCGACAATCGGTCCAGCGCCCTTGTTATCGCCGGTTTCGAAACGTTCAGCGCTCCGGCCAGGGCGCGCACCGTATGCGGCGGCGGCTCCATATAGACAGTGGTCAGAACCGCCATCTGCCGCGCTGATAGGTCCGGCGCGTCGCGGCGTACGCTCTCCACCATGGCGCCGCGCCAAATCGCCAGCGCCTGGCTGTTGGACAGGGTCATTTTCGCCACCGTTTCCGGTCTCTATCCGGGTGCGCGGCCACGCGCATAATCATTACGAGACCGGTCTAAAATGGCCTGAGTCGCGCCGTTGTGCAAGACACAAGGCGCCCGGACCGGTCGCTAGACCGGCTCAGCCTATTTCGATATCAAAATGATAAGGTGTCAGGCGGCGGAGGCGGTGGTGGCCGGTTCGGTCAACAACGCGTAGAGCGCATCGGGCGATTCGGTGCCGCGCAGCTTCTGGCAGGTCGTCTGGTCGCGCAAAAGGCGCGAGACCCGGGCCAGGGCCTTCAGGTGATCCGCCCCCGCCCCTTCCGGCGCCAGAAGCAAGAAGACCAGATCGACAGGACGGTCGTCGATCGCATCGAACTCGACGGGCTTGTCCAGTTTGGCGAACAGACCGCAGGGCCGGTCGATATCGGCGAGCTTGCCGTGCGGGATGGCGATGCCGGCCCCGACGCCGGTCGTGCCAAGCCGCTCGCGCTCCAGCAGCGTGTCGAAGACCTTCCGTTCGTCCAGACCGAAGGCGATATGTGCGCGCCGAGACAGTTCCTGAAGGACTTGTTTTTTCGAGCTGGCGGAGAGTTTCGGAACCACTGCGTCCGGGGCCAACAAGTCTGAAATGTCCATTCCTAGCAACCTCATCAGGGTACGCGGACCATCCGCCGCGCGCCCAATTGGAACAATTTACGCGATGTCGTTCAAGCGATACTGAACGCCTGAAGAGCGTTCTATTTATTGGTCGGGTCGACCCAGCCGATATTCCCGTCCGAGCGGACATAAACCATGTTCAACCCACCATGATTCGCGCTTCGAAACATCAGCGCCGGCGCGCCGGACAGATCCATGCGCATCACCGCGTCGCTGACCGATAGGGTTTCGATTTCGGCCGTGGTTTCGGCGACGATCACCGGCTGATCCCCAGCCTCGGCGCCGCTGTCCGCCTCGTCATCCTCCGCGTCCGGCTCCGGGGCCAGGATATATTGCTGCGCCTGCAGGATTTCCCGCTCGGCCCCCTGATGATGATCTTTCAGGCGCCGTTTGTAGCGCCGCAGCCGCTTCGCGACATGCTCCAGCGCCTCTTCGAAGGCGGCGTAGGCGTCGCCGCCATGTCCCAGACCCTGGACCATGATCCGTTTCGAGACATGGACCTGAATGTCGGCGCGGAATTCGTGACCGCGCTTGGACATGGTGACGCTGCTGTCGGTGGTGTTGTCGAAATATTTCGTCACCGCCGCAGGCAGCGCGGATTCGATATGGGCGCTGAGCGCGTCGCCAACGTCAAGGCCTTTGCCGGAAATCGAAAGATGCATGCCGATCCACTACCCTCTTGTCACTCGTGCGTGCACGATAGCCGCGCTCGCCTCACCGGCGCTGGGAGGCCCCACCGCCGTTCAAGACGTCGCTGTCTTCAGAAATCTCGCCGCGCGGTCCGTCCGAACCGGTTTTGACTGTTGAAGTCCGGACATTGCGCCCCCTTCTCGGCTGATTGGCGACCAAGCCCAACCATCGGCGGCGGCGGGAACGTACGGAGACCGTGACTGTGCGTCAAGGGCTCGGAAAACGCCGCACCCAGCCGCGCCGTGAGCGCCCGCCGTTGTCGCGTGCGCGTCTCCCGACGGGCTGTCTACCCTTACCCTAAGTGTGCGCCAATTAGTTCCGGCCTGACAAGCGCCGATCCCGCTAGAGGGCGCCGGATTTCTCCCGCCGGCGCTGCACGGATGAGGGTATCCGCATCGCTTCTCGGTATTTGGCGACCGTGCGCCGCGCGATATCGATCCCGTCCTCACGCAGGATGTCGACGATCTTGTCGTCGCTGAGGATCTTTTTGGGCTGTTCCGCGTCGATCAGCGCCTTGATCCGGTGCCGCACCGATTCGGCGGAGTGCGAATCACCGGCGACGCCCGAAATCGCCGAGGTGAAAAAGTATTTCAGCTCATACAACCCGCGCGGCGTCGCCATGAATTTGTTGCTGGTGACCCGGCTGACCGTGCTTTCGTGCATTTCGATCGCCTCGGCGATGTCCCGCAGCACCAGCGGCCGCAGATGGCTGACCCCATGATCGAAGAAAGCGTGCTGTTGCCGGACGATCTCGCCGGCGACCTTGATGATCGTGGTCGCGCGCTGATGCAGCGACTTCACCAGCCAATTCGCGGTCTGATACCGTTCGGTCAGGTATTCGGTATCCGGTTTGCTCAGGGCGTCGCGGCTGACGCGGGCGAAATAGCTGTCATTGACCAGCACGCGGGGCATGGTTTCCGGGTTCAGCTCGACAAGCCATTCGCCGTTCTCCGCCCGGCGGATCAAGACGTCCGGCGTCACCGGCTGGGCCAGCGTATCGTCGAACAGCGTCGCCGGTTTCGGATTCAAAGCGCGGATCTCCGCCGCCATCTCGGCCAAATCCTCGGCGTCCACGCCACAAACGCGCATCAGGGCCTTGCCATCGCGCGCGGCCAAGAGATGCAGGTGTTCCAACAGTTTCTGCATCGCCGGATCGAGCCTGTTCTTGTCGCGCAATTGCAGCGCCAGACATTCCTTGAGGTCGCGCGCGAACAGGCCGGGCGGGTCGAAGAACTGCATTTTCAGCAAGACCTGCTCAACCTCGTCCGCCGCGCAGCCCAGCATCTCGGCGATCTGCGCCAGCTCGGTGGTGATCCAACCGGATTCGTCCAGCATATCGATCAGGGCCGAGCCGATGATCCGCTCTCGCACGTCGGACACGTCGACGGAGAGCTGTTCCAGCAGATGATCGCGCAAGGAAAGCCCGCCCGACAGCGTACTCTCAAAATCGCCGCCATCGCCGTCAAAGCCGCCGCCGGCGGACACGCCGCTCCACATTTGCGACTCGCCGGGCCCCTCCGCCGCGCCGGTTTGCGTCGCGCCGATGGGCGCCTCGGCGCCGGGGCCGGCGATCTCCCCGTCATAATCGTTGGAATAGTCGGAATCGAGCGGCGCCTCGTCACCCGCCGCCATCGAATCCGGCTGCAGCCGGTCCAGCGTGTCGATTCGTTCGGCCAGGCGTTCAGCGTTCGGATCGGGCGGGTCTCCGCCCGCATCTCCGGCGCTTTGTTCGCGCTGCGGATCCTGTTGCCCCTCGTCGCGCTCAAGCATTGGATTGCGCTCAAGCTCTTCCTCGACAAAGGCCGTCACCTCGATATTGCTCAACTGCAGCAGTTTGATCGCCTGCTGCAGCTGCGGCGTCATCACCAGATTCTGGCTCTGGCGAAGATCGAGACGGGGGGTGAGCGCCATTGGACCGGGACTTCTCGGCGCCGCTTAAAGCGTGAACCGGTCGCCCAAATAAACCCGGCGGACATCCTCGTTGGCGACGATATCCTCCGGCCGGCCTTCCATCAGAACGCCGCCGTCATGCAGAATGTAGGCGCGGTCGACGATATCCAGGGTCTCGCGGACATTGTGATCGGTGATCAAGACGCCGATGCCGCGATCTTTCAGGTGGCGCACCAATTCGCGGATGTCATGCACGGCGATCGGGTCGATCCCCGCCAAGGGCTCGTCGAGCAGGATAAAATTCGGCTGGGTCGCCAAGGCGCGGGCGATTTCCAGCCGCCGCCGCTCGCCGCCCGACAGCGCGATGGCCGGCGTACGCCGAAGATGGCTGATCGAGAACTCGGCCAAGAGGGCGTCGAGGATGGCTTCCCGTGGGTCCGCCCTCTTCTCGACCAGTTCCAAGACGGCGCGGATATTCTGCTCGACCGTCAGGCCGCGGAAAATCGACGCTTCCTGCGGCAGATAACCGACGCCTAAACGCGCCCGGCGATACATCGGCAATTCGGTGATGTCTTGCCCGTCCAAAAAAATCTCGCCGTAATCGGCGGAAATCAGGCCGGTGATGACGTAGAAGCAGGTCGTCTTGCCGGCGCCGTTCGGCCCCAGCAGACCGACCGCCTCGCCGCGCTGAACGCTGAGCGACACGTCCCGCAGGACCGGCCGTTTCTTGTACTGCTTGCCGAGGGATCGGACTTCCAAACCGCTGTTGCGCGTGACGATGCGTGGGGCCGATCGGGCCTGCATCGCCTCGATCCGCGCCGCTTCCTTTCTGGCGGCGTGATCGGTCAGGTCGGCGATTTTGGACGGGTCTTCGGATGGGCGCGCCTGCCTTGGGTCGCTGGACGCCGCATTTGGCGCGGCGTGGATCGGGGCCTCGATTGTTCGGTTCGGCTCAGTCCGGCGCTCTTCCGGTTCAATCGTTCGATCCGCCGGCCTATGCGCATGGGCGCCGCTTGGCGGCGGGGGCGGTTCGATCCAAGCCTCGTCAGAGGCTGACTCCGCGCTCTCTTCTTCCCCAGAGCGACGGCGAGTCAGCCGCGCCGAGCGGCGATAGAGCCGCATGGCCGCCGACCCGCCCTCTGTCGCCGTATCCTGGCGCGAGTCGGGTCCGGGTTGTTCCGGCGGTGTGGTGTCGTTATCGCTCATACGTTCCTTAGACTGCCTGACGCCCAAACGCACGACGGCTCAGGGAGGCTTCGACGCGCGCGGTATTCCGATCTGGAGAGCTCCGGCGCTTCAGGAATGAATTTTGCATCACGCTGGGAGTGGTAGCCCAGTTCGACCGGGAAACCAAGACGCCAGGGTCGCCCGATCCGCGTAACCTTCATATAGGTCGTGCTCGGGATGGAGGCGGTCAAGCCATGCCAGCGGCTATTCCGTCGGTAATATCAGGCCTTTGACGCGACCGCCGCCCTCAGCGCCGGACAGGCGCGACCGGCCGGTCTTCATATCGACGACGGCGCATTCGCCATTCAGCTGGTTTTCGCCGCGCGTGATTTTCACCGACCCGCAGACCGTAGCGACTTCTTCCGGCACGTTATAGACGCCTTCGGCCCCGCGCACGATCTCTTGCCCGGTCGAGATATGAACGCCGCCCAAAGCGTCGATGCGCGTAATTTCGGTCTTGCCGTCTTCGCCGGGCCGGATATAGGCGGTCAGGATATCGGCGACCAGCCGGTTGCCTTCCTGGAAGATGGTGGCGTCGCCGCGCGCGACGGCCAATTGCCGTTCTTCCCAATATTCCAGAGACTCTTCGGCGGTGATCGTCGCCTCCTCGCCGATCAGCTTCAAATCCTCGCCGACCAGAACCGCGACCTTCCTTTCGACATGGTAGACGCCCTTATCCCCGATCGCCTGGGTTTCGCCTTGTGTGATGGTGACATTGGCGTCCGCGTCGATGCGGAAGATCACCTGGCGTTCGCCGTCCTCGCCGCCCCGGTAATAGGCGGTCAAGGTATCCGCCCGGACGGTCACGCCCTGACGGGTGGCTGTGGCGTCGCCGCGCGCGATATAGCGCTTGGCGTCGCGCAGCCATTCAATGCCGTCCTCCGCCTCGATCTCGATCGGCGCCTGGTCCCCGTCGCCGTCCGCCGACGCGCCGCTGAAGGGTCCCGATTGGGCGGCCGCGGGGCTCGCCGCGGCCGCCAACAGCAGCGCGAGCGCGGCGGCCGCCACAAGCGGCGCCGGTCGGACAGGGCGTAGGATTGGCATTGTCTTCGCTGTCATTCTCGCAACTGAGCGCCGAGCCAGAAGTGGCCCTGCCTTTCCCGGACCCAAGGCCGGATACGCCTAGGGATTGATCACCAGTTTGGTCTTGCCGGTCAACACGACCCGGGCGCCTTTCTCGAAGATTCGAAACCCTTCCGCGTCGACCTCGCCAAACGGGCCTTGGCCCTGGACAGGGGAATCGCCGCTCGCCTCCCCGGCTGCGATATCGACGATCGCATTGTCGGTTTTGAATTCATAGCCGAGATCGTGAAACAGGCTGACATCGCCTTCGAGGATGAGGATCTGGCGTTCCCGGTCGAAGACCCCTTCCAGTGCGGTCAGAGCCGCCCAGCTTTCGTCCTTCAGGGCGATGTCCGCCTTCGGGCCGTCGAGCAGGAATTCGGGCGAGTCGACGCTGGTCTGACGCACGGTGTCGGCGGTGACGATATAGGGCTGGTTCTGATCGTCGACGCCTTGGTAGCGCGCATTGGCGACCTGCATGGAGTCGATTGAAGCGGTGTCCAGAATGCTGGGGATCAGATCGGAGGCGTGTTCGGAAATCTGCGGCCAGGCGAGCAAGAGGCCGATGAGCAGAACGGCGACGGTCGGCAGGGCTACCTTTAGAAACTGGACGATGCGGCCATAGGTCGGATCGATCCTTGTGCTGCGCGCGCCGAGCGGAATCTGCACCCTGGCGGAGTCCGGGGCGTCAGCGACGCCGGCGCTCGCCAAACCCGTAGGCGGCCCCGGCTGCGGGCCGGGTTGGCGGCCGGTCGGCGCATTACGTGGCGCATTATCCGGCGCATCAGTCTGCGCGCTATCTGTCATGGGCGGCAAAGAAGCCATCGAACCTCGAGCAATCAGGCGTTGGCCGTTCGGGCCGCGCCATCGTCGACGCGCCCCTTCGCGTTGCTAGGTTATTCCCGCCTGTATCATGTCGTGCAAGTGCAGAATGCCGACCGCCCGGTCGTCTTCGACGGCGAAGACCGAGACGATGGTCCGCGCATTCATGCGCGCCAGCACTTCCATCGCCAGATCGTCCGGCGAGACCGTCATCGGCGTTTTGGTCATGATCTCGGCGGCGGATTGTTCGAGCATCTCGGGGCCCATATGGCGGCGCAGGTCGCCGTCCGTGATCATGCCGATGAAGGCGCCCGCCGGATCGACGACGCCGATGCAGCCGAAGCGCTTGCCGGTCAGCCGGATCAAGGCGTCGCTCATCTTCGCCTGGCCCTCGATCAGCGGCATTTCGGCGCCGGTATGCATCAGTTCGGAGACGCGCAGCAATTGCCGGCCGAGCTTGCCGCCTGGATGCAGCACGCCGAAATCAGACGCGGTGAAGCCCGACCGCTCTAACAGCGCCACCGCCAGGGCGTCGCCCAGCGCCATCGCGACGGTGGTCGAAGTGGTCGGGGCCAGACCCATCGTCCCCGCTTCCGGCATGTCCGGGGTGATCAGGGCGACATCCGCATGTTGGGCCAGCGTGCTGTCGGCGCGCCCGGTGATCGCCAGCAGCGGGATCGTGAAACGCCGGCAATGTTGCAGCAGGTCCGAGAGTTCCTTGGTCTCGCCGGAATTCGATAGCGCCAGCACCACGTCGGCGGCGGTGATCATGCCGAGATCGCCATGGCTCGCTTCGGCCGGATGGACGTAATGGCTGGGCGCGCCAGTCGAGGCCAGGGTGGCGGCGATCTTGCGGGCGACATGGCCGCTCTTGCCCATGCCGGTGACGATGACCCGCCCCGTGGCGCGGCTCAGCAGGCTGACCGCCTCGGCAAAGCGCGCGTCCAGACTGTCCGCCAAGGCCAGGACCGCGTCGCTCTCCATGGTCAGGACCGCGCGCGCGGCCTCGATATCGGCGTTGTGTTGGGCCAACTCTTTCGGCGGGGCGAGGGGTTTAGGCATGGGAGAAGATATCCACATCGCCCCAGCCGTGCAGATCCAACTCGGCGCGGGTCGGGATGAAATCGAAACAGGCCTGCGCCAGCGCGACCCGGCCTTCGCGCTCCAGCATCGCGTCGAGTTTTTCTTTCAGCCGGTGCAGATAGAGCACGTCATGCGCCGCATAGGTCAGCTGCGCCTCGGTCAGGTCCGCCGCCGCCCAATCCGACGATTGCTGCTGTTTCGAGAGATCGACGCCGAGCAGTTCTCGGCACAGCACGCCCAGCCCGTGCCGGTCGGTATAGGTCCGCACCAGCTTGGACGCGATCTTGGTGCAATAGAGCGGGCTCAACACGATCCCCAGATGGCGCTTTATCACGGCCACGTCGAAGCGGGCGTATTGCAGGATTTTCAGGGTCTCGGGATCGGCGAGAAGTCGTTTCAGGTTGGGCGCGGCGTAATCGGCGGTCGGGAAATGCACCACATGGCAGATGCCGTCGCCGTCCGACAATTGAATCACGCACAGCCGGTCGCGCTGCAGATTCAGCCCCTGGGTCTCTGTATCGATCGCCAGCACCGGCCCCAATTCCAGCCCATCCGGCAGATCGTCGCGATAATAATGAATGCTCAACCCAATACTCCTGTCCGTGCGCCCCCCAAGACGCCCGTTTCGCCGCCCGCCTCGCCGCCGCTCTGCCGCCTTTTAGCTGTGCGCTATCCCTACACATGTATGGCGCGTGGGGCCAGTTTGGAGGGGTGAGAGAGGCGACCTGGATGATTGAAAAGATCAATCGCTGTTGAAAACGTAGCGCTTGTTCCGAAGGCTCACCGTCGGCGGCCGCCTCGTTTGTTCGAAGATGTCGTATCCCTCGCGCAAATTGCGCCAGTAATCCGCCCAGGGCGACTCCGCATAGCGCTGCAGAGCCGCATCGGTCATCCGAAAGGGAAGGATATGAACATGGAAGCGATCCTGGCCCCCCGAGAACGCCGCGTGGGCCAAGAACCAGAGTTCCTCAATCGGATCGTTTAGATCCCGACCGAAAGGCAAGAACCGCTTCGCCATGGCGAAACAGCCGACTGAAAGGCAATCGCCATGCACCATCAGGAAACTGCCGGTGCGGCCGTGCGCTCGATCATAGGCGTTGGGGAAGCCGAGATTGAAGGAAAGATGGTAGGCGCTTTGAGGATTAAAGCTGGCCGGCTCGACCGAATAGAAGCCTTCGGGCGATTGACCGTCGCCCTCCTGAAGCTTCGGCCCCGGATCGCCGGAATAGGCGCAAATCTCGTAGGTTTTGAAGCGCCGAAAGCTCTCGCCATCTTGCAGCCAGACTTCAAGCGTTTCCTCTTCCTTAAAGATTCGAAGATGGATCGGGGCGCCGATAGCGAAGCCCGCAGCAGCGACCTCCCGACGCATTCTCGGTTCGGTCTCTTGCATCGCTATGGCGGCGCGCGCGCTCGTCGGCATCTGCGCCATACTGGTGCAGGGAAAGCCAAAAAGAAGCGCCCATGCCAAAAGCACGGCGCCGAGCGCTTGGATCCTGTTAGACAGCCGACGACAGCCGCAGAAACTGGACACGCTCAAGCTCCCTTGATGCTTACGACAGTTTGGTGGGAACAGCCTCCGGTTAAGTGTCAGCAGATGGTGTTGGAAGTGCGGTGAGATTTCGGCGATTCTGGGCCGCGAACGCCAAATCGACCATCGCGCCAGAATCGATCGCGTCCGACCATGGGCCTCGGATCAAGTCCGGGGCGACTGCGATAGAAATCGCGCCCAAAGGGCCGAGCGGCTGGCCTTCACGCCGCTGGAAGAACCGCCAAAATGTCGGGGAGTTTGGTGCCCAGGAGAAGACTCGAACTTCCACGACCATACGGCCACTGGCACCTGAAGCCAGCGCGTCTACCAATTCCGCCACCTGGGCGCACCACGGCGCTGGATATCCAAGACGGCGCGGGCAAAGTCAAGCCGGAGATCGGCGAAAACACGCGATGAAAATCCCCGATGAAAAACCCTATTAACGACGCTGGCCCGGGAATTGAGCGTTGGCGGCGGGCGGGCGCGCTTCTATAACCGGGGCGGAGGCCGCCGAAGGGCTGGTCACGCAATCTGTCATGGCTCGGAGACGCGGAAAGCATGTCGACGCCGAATCTGGTCACTGTCTTTGGCGGCTCGGGATTTCTCGGTCGTGCGATCACTCAGGAACTGGCCAAGGCCGGGGCCAAAGTGCGGGTCGCGGTGCGCGATCCGGAGGCGGCGCTTAGCCTGAAGCCGATGGGTGAGGTCGGGCAGATCACGCCGATCCAGGCGAATATCCGAAATCCCGCCAGCGTCGCCGCCGCCGTGGAGGGCGCGGATGCGGTGGTCAATCTGGTCGGCGTGTTGTTTCAGGCCGGCGGTCAGAGTTTCGACGCGGTGCATGCGGCCGGGGCCAAAAGCGTCGCCGAAGCGGCCGCCGCCGCCGGCGCGCGCGATTTCGTGCAGATGTCGGCGATCGGCGCCGATATCCACTCCGACGCCCATTACGCCCGCAGCAAGGGCCAGGGCGAGGCGGCGGTGCGCGCGGCCTTCCCCGACGCGGTGATCCTGCGGCCCAGCATCGTCTTCGGGCCGGGCGACGATTTCTTCAATCGGTTCGCGGCGATGGCCCAGACCGCGCCGGCCTTGCCGCTGATCGGCGGCGGCGGGACGCTTTTCCAGCCGGTCTATGTCGGCGATGTGGCGCGCGCGACCCTGGCGGCGCTGAGCCAGCCGGAGCATCGAGGCAAGGTCTATGAGCTGGGCGGCCCCGCCGTGCGCAGTTTCCGCGCCTTGCTGCAGACCATGCTGCATTACGTGAACCGGAACACGCCCCTGGTCTCGATCCCGTTCTGGCTGGCCAGCCTGCAGGGCGCGGTCTTCGAACTGTTGCCCAAGCCGCTTCTGACCCGCGATCAGGTGAAGATGCTGAAGCGCGACAATATCGTCTCCGAAGGCGCGGAAGGTCTCGAGGCGCTGGGCGTCACCCCAACCCCGATCGAGTCGGTCCTGCCGTCTTACATGGATGTCTACCGGACCGGCGGCCGCTTCACCTCGGTGCGGTCTTAGGGGAGCGGACGGGGCCTCAGCCGCAGAAGGTCTGGCCCGGCGTGAAATAAACCCAATAGAGCAGGCCGGCCCCCAGAATGAGGCGATAGAGCACGAAGGGCCCGAAGCCGGCGCGCTTCAACCACTGCATCATCACGGCGATGGCGAGCAGGGCGGTGACGAAAGACACCGCGGCGGCCAGCAGCATATCGCGCGTGACCGCCGTCTCGCCCGCCGCGTAGGCGCCATAGCCGGACAGCGCGGCCGCGCCGAGGATGGTCGGGATCGACATCAGGAGCGAAAAGCGCGCCGCATCCTGGCGCTCCATGCCCAGGGCGCGCGCGGCGGTCATGGTCACGCCCGAGCGGCTGACGCCGGGGATCAGGGCGAAAACTTGGGCGACGCCCAGACCCAGCGCGGCGGTCGGCGTCAGATGGTCGATGCGCCAGACCGTCATGCCGATCCGGTCCGCCGCCCAGAGCAGGATCGCGAAACCGATGGTCGTCCAGGCCACCACCTCGACACTGCGCAGGAGGACGGCGATTTCATCGATGAAGAAAAAACCAACGATCAGAATGGGGAGGGTCGCAACGACCAGATTGCCCAGCAGCCGCGCCGGCGGACCGCCGCGCAGGGTCAGAATACGCCCGAACCCGACCAGAAGCGCCCCCATATCGCGCCAGAAATAGACCATGACCGCGCCTAAGGTCCCGACATGCACCGCGATGTCGAAGGGCAGGCCCTGATCCGGCCAACAGGCGATTTCGCTCACCAGAACCAGATGGCCGGACGAGCTGATCGGCAGGAATTCCGTGACGCCTTGGATCAGGGCCAAGACAAAAAGCTGAAGCAGAACCATGCGGAATCCAGAAGGCGGCGGCGCACGAGGCGCTGCAATCGAATGCGAGTGTCTTAGTCTCGCCTGAGTCGCTGCTGGCGCCAAATTTCCTTGTCGCTGGCGCAAACGGCAAATAGTACGAAAATGCGACTAAATTGTGCGGCGCCGCATTGGTTTGGCTTCGCCGGCGCTGAGCGCGGCGCTAGAAGGTCGAAAAAAGGTCGCACTTATTGACCTTTCATGGTTTTTTCACTGGCAAGGCTGCGCTGGGCTGTGTATAGAACGCCTCCCGCAGAAACGGCGAGCCTCATAATCGCCCGGGCGACGTGGGATTGGGGGTGGAAACGCGCACGATGGCGCGACCTCGTCAAAACTGGCTACGGAGGGCGGTTCGGTGACGACCGACGCAATGCTGAAATTCGTCGATTTGGAGCAGGAAACGCCCTCGAAGCGGGATATCGAGGCGCGCCGGTCGGATTTTCAGGAAATCTACGACCGCTATTTGCCGGACGCGGCCGGCGATCAGGCCGGCCGCTGCTCGCAATGCGGCGTGCCTTTCTGCCAGATCCACTGTCCGCTGCATAACAACATCCCCGACTGGCTGTTACTGACCGCCGAGGGACGGTTGGAAGAGGCCTATGAGGTCTCGAACGAAACCAACACCTTCCCGGAAATCTGCGGCCGGATCTGTCCTCAGGACCGGCTGTGCGAAGGCAATTGCGTGATCGAGCAATCGGGCCACGGCGCGGTCACCATCGGGTCGGTCGAGAAATACATCACCGACACCGCTTGGGAGGAAGGCTGGATCACACCCATCGTGCCGCCGGTCGAACGCGACACGTCCGTCGCGGTGATCGGGGCCGGGCCGGGCGGCCTGGCGGCGGCGGAAAAGCTGCGCCGCAAAGGGCATCAGGTGCATGTCTATGACCGCTACGACCGGGTCGGCGGTTTGATGATCTACGGCATTCCGAACTTCAAGCTTGAGAAAGAGGTGGTGCTGCGCCGAACCGAATGGCTGGAGCAAAGCGGCGTTCAGTTTCATCTCGGCGTCGCCATCGGCGAGGATGTCACATTCGATGATTTGCGCGCCAAGCACGACGCGGTGCTGATCGCGACCGGGGTCTACAAGGCGCGCGAACTGGCGGCGCCGGGGCGCGGGCTGCGAAACGTCATCCCGGCCATGACCTATCTCACCGCCAGCAACCGCAAGGGCCTGGGCGACGATGTGCCTGAGTTCGATGACGGCACGCTGGACGCGCAGGGCAAGGATATCGTCGTGATCGGCGGCGGCGACACGGCGATGGATTGCGTGCGGACGGCGGTGCGTCAGGGCGCCAAGTCGGTGAAATGCCTCTATCGCCGCGACCGGGTGAACATGCCGGGCTCGCAGCGCGAGGTTCAGAACGCCGAAGAGGAAGGGGTTCAGTTCATCTGGCTGACCGCGCCGGAGGCCTTCATCGGCGACGAGGCGGTGACGGCGGTGCGCGCCCATCAGATGCGTCTGGGCCGGCCGGACGCGACCGGACGGCGCACCCCGACCCCGGTCGAAGGCAGCGCCGAGAATCACGCCTGCGACATTGCGATCCTGGCGCTCGGGTTCGATCCGGAAGACCTGCCGACCCTGTTCGGACAGAAGCAATTGCCGGTGACACGCTGGGGCACGATCCGGGTCGATCACAAGACCCAGATGACGGAAATGGAGGGCGTCTTCGCCGCCGGCGACATCGTGCGCGGCGCCAGCCTCGTGGTCTGGGCGATCCGCGATGGGCGCGACGCCGCCGACGCGATCCACACCTACATCCAGGATAAGGCCGTCCAGGCCGCCGCCGAATAGGAGGCGAATCGACATGAGCGAAAACAGAATGGACGCCTGGACCGAGACCTATCGCCGGAACGCGGAGAAATTGGCGCGCGACGGCATGTATCTGCCCGAACAAGAGACCAGCGCCTGCGGCGTCGGCCTTGTCGCCTCGATCGACGGCTCGCCGCGCCGGGACGTGGTCGAGGCTGGAGTCCAAGCCCTGAAAGCGCTCTGGCACCGCGGGGCGGTGGATGCGGACGGCAAGACCGGCGACGGGGCCGGCATCCATGTCCAGATCCCGCAAGAATTCTTCAAGCGTCATGTCCGGCGCACCGGTCACGAGCCGGGCGAGGGTCTGCTCGCGGTCGGGATGGTCTTCCTGCCGCGCACCGATCTGGCGGCGCAGGAGCGCGTGCGTCAGATCGTCGAAACTGAAATTCTGCGTCGGGGCCACCGGATCTATGGCTGGCGGCAGGTGCCGGTCGATGTCGCCGTCATCGGCGAGAAGGCCAACGCGACGCGGCCTGAGATCGAGCAGATCATGGTCGAGAACGCGCGCGATGTCAGCGACTCGATGTTCGAGACCGACCTATTTGTGATCCGTCGCCGCATCGAAAAGGCGATCCTGCGCGAGAACGTGCAGGGCGCTTATATCTGCTCCCTGTCCTGCCGCTCGATCATCTACAAGGGCCTGTTCCTGGCGGAGCAGTTGACCGCTTTCTATCCAGACCTGCTCGACGAGCTGTTCGTCAGCAATTTCGCGATCTATCACCAGCGCTATTCGACCAACACCTTCCCGGCTTGGCCCTTGGCGCAACCTTTCCGGGTGCTGGCCCACAATGGCGAGATCAACACGCTGCTCGGCAATGTGAATTGGATGCGCAGCCACGAGACACGGTTCGACGATCCGATCCTGGGGCCCGATGTCGAGGACATCAAACCGATCGTACAGCCTGGCAGCTCCGATTCAGCGGCGCTGGATGCGGTTTTCGAGACCATGGTCCGGACTAAGCGCGATCTACCGGAGGTGAAGTCGCTGTTGATTCCCGAAGCCTGGGAACAGTCCGATACGGTGCCTGAGAACCACCGGGACTTTTACAAATACGCGAATGGCGTCATGGAGCCTTGGGATGGTCCCGCAGCAATCTGCGGCTATGGCGGCCGCTGGGCGCTCGCCGGGCTGGACCGGAACGGCTTGCGTCCGATGCGCTATGTGGTGACGGATGACGGCCTCTTGGTCGTCGGCTCCGAAGTCGGCATGGTCAAGGTCGACGAGAAGACCGTGGTCGAGAAGGGCCGGATCGGACCGGGCCAGATGATCGGCGTCGATCTCAAGAACGGCCGGCTGTTCCATGACAAAGAACTGAAGGACTATGTCGCCGGCAAGGAGCCTTTCGGCGATTGGGTCAAGAATATCACCACGACCCAACATCTGCCGCCGGCCTCCGCGCCGGAAGCACAGGCGCATTTGGAACGCACCACGCTGGACCGGGATGAATTGCGCCGCCGCATGGTCGCCTTCGGCTGGTCGTTGGAGGAGTTGGAGCTGATCTTGCAGCCGATGTCGGAGACCGGCAAGGAAGCGACCGGCTCGATGGGCGACGACACGCCGTTGGCTGTGCTGTCGGACCAATATCGCGGCTTGCACCATTTCTTCCGGCAGAATTTCAGTCAGGTCACCAATCCGCCGATCGATTCCTTGCGCGAACGATCGGTGATGAGCCTGAAGACGCGGCTGAGCAATCTCGGCAATATCCTCGACCAGGACGCCAGCCAATTGCGCATCATCGAGCTCGACAGTCCCGTCCTATCCAACGCCGAATATGCGCGGGTTCTGGCGTGCTTCGGCGATCAGGCGGCGCGGATCGATTGCACCTTCGAGGCCGTCGACGACGCCCAGGCGCTGCGCGACAATATTCACCGCATCCAGCGCGAGGCCGAAGACGCGGTGCGCGGCGGGGCCGTGCATATTGCGCTGAGCGACCAGAATATGGGGACTGGCCGCAGCGCCATCCCGATGATCCTGGCCGCCGGCGCGGTGCATACGCATCTGGTGAATTCTCAGTTGCGCACCTTCGCCTCGATCGGAGTGCAGAGCGGCGAATGCCTCGATGTGCATTACTACGCCGTCCTGATCGGCGTCGGCGCAACCTGCGTGAACGCTTATATGACCGAGAACGCCATTGCGGATCGGCATCGCCGAGGCCTGTTTGGCGAGATGGATTTGGAAACGGCGCTGGCGCGCTACCGCAAGGCGGTGGGCGACGGGCTGCTGAAGATCATGTCCAAGATGGGCATCTCAATCATCAGTTCCTATCGCGGCGGTTATAATTTCGAAGCGGTCGGCCTGTCGCGCAGCCTTGTGGCGGAGTTCTTCCCAGGCCTGCCCTCGCGGATTTCCGGGATCGGACTGACTGGTCTTCAGCGCCAGGTCTTCCAGCAGCATCAGCGCGGCTATTCCGAGGATTTCGTCGCCCTGCCCGTCGGCGGTTTCTATCGCTATCGCCGCGGGGGCGAGGCGCATGCCTGGGAAGGCGAGTTGATCCATACGCTGCAGACCGCCGTCGCCAGCGACAGCTATTCGATCTACAAGCGCTATGCGGAAGGCATTCGGACGCGCCATCCGGTGACCCTGCGCGATCTCATCGATTTCCACTATGACGGCGAGCCGGCCCCGGTGGACGAGGTGGAATCGATCACCGAGATTCGCAAACGTCTGGTTGCGCCCGGGATCTCGCTCGGCGCGCTGTCTCCGATCGCGCACGAAACCCTGTCGATCGCCATGAACCGGATCGGCGCGCGCTCTGATTCCGGCGAAGGCGGCGAGGATCCGGAACGCTATAAGCCGCGCGCGAACGGCGATAACGCGTCCAGTGCGATCAAGCAGGTGGCCAGCGGCCGCTTCGGCGTGACGGCGGAATATCTGAACAATTGCAAGGAAATCGAGATCAAGATGGCGCAGGGCGCCAAGCCGGGCGAAGGCGGCCAACTGCCCGGTTTCAAGGTCTCGAAACTGATCGCCAAGCTGCGCAACTCGACCGAGGGCGTGACGCTGATCAGCCCGCCGCCGCATCATGATATCTATTCGATCGAGGATCTGGCGCAGCTGATCTACGATCTGAAACAGATCAATCCCGAGGCGAAGGTCTGCGTCAAGCTGGTCGCGCGCGCCGGCATCGGCACCATCGCCGCCGGTGTGGCCAAGGCCCATGCGGATGTGATCCTGATCAGCGGCCATTCCGGCGGCACCGGGGCCAGCCCGCAAACCTCGATCAAATACGCCGGCCTGCCCTGGGAAATGGGCCTGTCGGAAGCGCATCAGGTTCTGTCGCTGAACGGTCTGCGTCATCGGGTTCGGCTGCGCGCCGACGGCGGCATCCGCACCGGACGCGACGTGGTGATGGCGGCGATGTTGGGCGCCGAGGAGTTCGGCCTGGGCACCGCCAGCCTGATCGCCATGGGCTGCATCATGGTCCGGCAGTGCCATTCGAACACCTGCCCGGTCGGGGTCTGCACCCAGGATCAAAGCCTGATCGACCGGTTCAGCGGCACGCCGGAAAAGGTCGTGAACCTGTTTAGCTTCGTCGCCGAGGAGGTCCGTGAGATCCTGGCCCGGCTCGGCGTGCGCACCTTGCAGGAAGTGATCGGACGGACCGACCTTCTGGCCCAGGTCAGCCGAGGGGCGGAGCATCTCGACGATCTCGATCTGAACCCGCTTCTGGTCCGCGCTGACACCGGCGGTCGTCCGGCCTATTGCACGCTTCAGGGCCGGAACGAGGTGCCGGAAACGCTCGATGCGAAGATGATCGACGATGCTGAGGCGCTCTTCCGCGACGGCGAGAAGATGCAATTGCAATACAATGTGCGGAACACCTACCGGGCCATCGGCACCAAGCTCAGCTCGAAGATCACCCGCCAGTTCGGGATGAAAGGTCTGGCGCCGGGCCATATCCATGTCCGCATGCGCGGTTCGGCCGGGCAGTCGCTGGGCGCCTTCGCGGTGCAGGGGCTCAAGCTCGAAGTCCTCGGCGACGCCAACGATTATGTCGGCAAGGGCCTGTCGGGCGGCGATATCGTCCTGCGCCCGATCACGGTCAGCCCGCTCGCCAGTCAGGACAATACCATTATCGGCAACACGGTGCTCTATGGCGCGACCGGCGGCTCGCTCTATGCGGCGGGGCGCGCGGGCGAGCGGTTCGCCGTGCGGAATTCCGGCGCAGTGACGGTGATTGAGGGCTGCGGCTCGAACGGCTGCGAATATATGACCGGCGGCGTCGCCGTGATCCTCGGCTCGGTCGGCGATAATTTCGCGGCCGGCATGACCGGCGGCATGGCCTTCGTCTATGACCGGGATGACGACTTCATGCACCGGCTGAACCCGGAGGCCGTTTCGGTCCATCGGTTGGTCACCGATCATTGGGCCGATGTCTGCCGCGAGCATATTGAAGCGCATTATCGTGAGACCCATTCGACTTGGGCCGACGCGCTGTTGTCCGACTGGTCCCGAACGCGCGAGCGGTTCTGGCACATTGTGCCGCACGAAATCGTGCCGAAACTCGCGCATCCACTGACGCTGAATGGCGCGCAGGCGGCGGCGACTCCCGCGGAGTAATCGCGCCGCCCTGCGGGGCTTTGCGGCGGGCGGCGTCGCCGGTCTGTGTTGGGGCAATTGCCGTCCGGGCGGGACGAGTCTATAGGGGTCGAGGCGTCGTTTTGCGCGACGCCTCCGCTTCCCATCAACAGGCCCGTCGCGCGTCGCATGCTGTTGCTCTACCATCTCTGGCTCTCGCCCTATTGCCGCAAGGTGCGCCTGGTGCTCGGCGAGAAGAAGCTGGAATTCGATCTTAAGGTTCAGAAGATCTGGGAGCGTGACGAGACATTCCTGGCGCTTAACCCGACCGGCGAGGTGCCGGTCCTGATCGATGAGGACGGCACGCGCATCTGCGGTTCTCAGCCGATCTGCGAATATCTCGACGAAATGTATGGCGAGACGCCGCTGATCGGCCAGGGTGCGGTCGCGCGCGCCGAGGTGCGCCGTCTGACCGACTGGTTCGACCGTAAATTCAACGACGAAGTGACGGCCAATCTGGTCGATGAGAAGATCATGAAGCGGTTCCTCGGCCGGGGCGAGCCGAACAGCCGGGCCATCCACGCCGGCAGCCGCAACATCCACACCCATCTTGGCTATATCGAATGGCTTGTCGACCGGCGCAGCTGGCTCGCCGGCGAGGATCTCAGTCTGGCGGACCTGACCGCCGCCGCGCATCTGTCCTGTGTCGATTATCTCGGCGACGTGCCGTGGGAAGAGCATCCCGGCGCTAAGGACTGGTATGCGCGGATGAAGTCGCGCCCCTGTTTCCGGTCGATCCTGGCGGACCGCATCTCCGGCGCGCCGCCGCCGAAGGCCTACGCCGACCTGGATTTCTGATATCAGTCAGCGCCGGTGGCGCGGGCGCGATTTGCGGTCGATACGCTACCGGAAGGTCCGGCGCTTGCGTTCCCCCTTGCCGAGCGAGGCCAGGATCCCGCCAAGGGCGAAAAACCCGATAAAGAGCCACAGGATGCTTTCCCAGGCCGGCCTCAGCAGCAGGCCCGGCACAATGGCGTCGTCCCAGAAACCGGGGAGATGCAGATGGCGCTGAATGATGACTTGCGCGGCGTTGAGGCTGTTCGAGTGAAGCTCGAACCAGAGCCGCCCTGCCGGTTGCGCGATATCGGCGCCGGACAGCCAGAGCGCCAGGCCCAGCAGCAATAGCGCCAAGGCGATGGCGATCAGGACTCGCCCAAACACGCGCACGACTATCATACTTGCAGGACTTTTTCTTGTCACCGGAACGGCGCAGGACCCGGCGCCGGAAGCCGCCGCCCCGCTATTGGCCGGAACCCTAGCACGCGCCAGCGCGCCGTCAATTGCCGCCCGGAGGCGGGCGTTCCGCTCTCGCGGCGGCCGGTTCTCCGCCGCTTGATCTCCCAGGACCGCTCGGTTAGGGTCCGCCGCCGTTGCAGCAGGCCCAGGCGAAAGTCCTTGATTGATGCGGGTTTGCGGCGAATTCGCGCCGGTTGCGGCTTGGTCTGAACCAAGCGTCTCAAAAGCGGCGGTCCGGTATGGAGAGATGGCCGAGCGGTTTAAGGCGCACGCCTGGAAAGCGTGTTGGGGTGGAAGCCCCTCAGGGGTTCGAATCCCCTTCTCTCCGCCATCGCCGCTCTATCACAAGGCCATCCAGCGGACCAAGGACAGCCTGCGCTGAAATGTCAGCTTTGTCTCCTCTTTGGCGTTCAATGCAGAGGTCAAGAACTATCAAGATGTCCTTGACGAATCGCCTAGCAAATTCTGGCATGACCTACTTATATAGGCATTGCCGTGATCAACAATCCCGGCACGTTTTGTGGCTGTGTTCAAGTCTTGTTTCGTTGATTGGCCAGATAGGATAAAGTTTGTCTAATCATTTCATCAACGTAACCAAGCGCGGTATTCATACTGGGCCTGTAGACTGTCGGATGGGCGCACTGGTTTCGCCTAGACAATTGCCCATCCAGAATTCGATGGTTGGTTTTTGAGATGAACTTTACATCGCGGGCAACAACTAGAATCTGCGACTCGGGGACAGCCTCAGTTAGCTCAGTAACGTTCTCGAATTTCCACTTCGGTCGTTCGACCTTGATCTCTTCTCCATGGGCCTCAAAGCAGACTTCTGCGAATACGCGAAAATGCCCGGCCCAAGCCAAGACTATCGCAGATCTGTAGAGTTCATGCTCTAAACACAGGATCGCTTCGCCGAAATAGTCTTGTACATCCACGGGCGAACCAGAGAGATGACTTGAGAGGTCTTCCAGAGAAACAATTCGGGAGGGTGCACTCCCATGGCTTGCCAATACTTGATGCGCTGCTCTTTTCGCTCGATTGGCGCGTTGGGTCCATTGCTCAACGTACATCGGTTACTTTTTCTGAGTGAGAAGGTTCTCACGCAGCGCCCTGAATAGTTTCTCATAGACGTCGGCGTTTTCCGTTTCTGGCAAGTGTAGTTGTATGTTGATTGCGATTTGTGGGGCTGAGTTTTGGTTCCCAATATCGATACTTTCGGTGGCAGAATCTGCTCTTTTTGACATTTCGTTGCGTTTAACGTTGCCGTCTCTGGTCGCCGGTGAAACAAGATCATGATCGACATTGGGAAGTGACGTTTTAGTCTCAGGACCGGACACGATAAGGGTTCCGTTTTCCTCGTGCAGTAGTCCAGCTGCAATCAAGACATCAACAACACAGCGTGCCCCTGTCATGTTGCTGCTAGTCTTCTTTTGCCCGCTCACATAAAGCACGTGGCTCGAGAAGTCGGCCTCTGGCATTCCATTTTTGATGCGAACAGTGGTTACAAGACCGGAGACCTTTTCGTTGGTCTGAACCGCTTCCTTCCAGCAGCTTTCGATATCGCGTTCTTGACTGTGTTCCAATGCCCGACCGAGTCGTTTTCCGAGATCGGTTGAACTCTTCTTTTGCCCACCTTGTATGAGGCCAATGTCAGCTAAGAACTTGTTATTTCTGCTGATGACGGTGGTATGGATGCCTGTAATCTTCGAAAGGGCGTCTAGCGTAGTATTATCAGGCGCGTTGCTATAGCCCTTCATTATTTTTCTGATTTCTTCGATTGAAGATCCTGGCAGATTGAATTCGACACTCAACAGACGTCTCCTTGTGGATTTAGCTGGAGCAATATCGTGAATGAACCAATGGGCATTACTCTAAAATATATAGCGATTCGCGCCCGCAATGAATCTTACGATGTTACCTCAACAGATTGAGTGCGTACTGTCGTGTTTACGAGGTATGATGAGGCAAAATAACTGTTTTGCGGGCAAATAAAGTACAACGCTTGTGGGCGTATTCTGCCTATCAGTTGATGACTGCGCAGCGATTCTTCAAAATCAAGTGCCTGAAAAAAAGCTTTTTTACCCCTAGAAATTGCCGCTACCCTTGTAGCTGTCAAGAGTCGCTCAATTCTGGACATGGACACAGTTGAGGCGAAATAATTAGTGTGCCGGTTGATGCTAATGGCCCGGATTGTAGTATTTCGTAAGTAAATAAATTGTTGGACGCCCCGCTAAGAGGGCGTCCAATTTAAGCGGTGACCGACCGGTCAGTCCGTGCGGATGACGGTGTAGAGGGCGGGATTGATCCCGAGACCTTCGATTCGTGGGAAGATTCCCGCCTTGTTCATGGCTTGGACGGCGGATTGGAAGCTCTGCGGATCGGCCCAGCGCGCCACGTTGATCAGCTGGAACCGGCTTTCCGGCGAGATGCTCTCATGCAGCGCGGTTTCGATATAGCCGGGCTGTTCGGACAAGAAATCCCGCGCCTTCTCCCAGCCCGCGACAACGGCGTCGCGCTGACCGCCGGGAACCTCGAAGACGTTGATGAGCGTGACCTCGGCGGCCGCCGCGGCGCTGATGGTGGACAAAGCGAGCGCGAGCGTGAATGCTTTCAGCATGATCGTTCCTTTCAATAGCGTGCACTGTTTCGAGCGGCGGACCGGACAAAACCGCGTCCGCCCGAAAAGATCCATAGCACGCTATATAAATATTGTATAGCCTGCTATGGAAAATTCTTCGGCCATGCCTCCGGGTTTCTCCATGCGTGCTTCGCCAGGCTATCTGACCAATCATCTCGCGCGTCTGTTCGCCGCGGGATTGCAACGGCGCATCAAACCTTTGGGCCTGTCGACCGGGACCTTCCCGATCATGCTTCAACTCTGGGAGCGTGACGGTATGACGCAGCGAGAGATCGTTGAGCGGCTGGGCATAGAGCAGGCGACGGTGGGCAACACCCTAGCGCGGATGGAGCGTGATGGGCTGATCGACCGACGGTCGGATGAGGAGGACGGTCGGCTTCGGCGCACCTGGCTGACCGAACGGGGACAAGGCCTGCGCGAGCCGGCAGTCCGGGCCGCGATGGATGAAAACATGGCGGCCCTGGCGTCGCTGCCGCCCGAAGACCGTGCGGAACTCGTCCGCCTGCTGTCCAAAGCGATCGAAACCTACGGACGATAGGCTTTGTTCGGTTTCGAAATGTGAAGAACCCGACGTAGCTGAACGCCTGGGGGACAGTGTAAGAGCCTCAAACCGGTGAGATCAGAGGCCGTTCAAGCTTATTTGACCACCAACGATGATCGTGGCGAAAACCAGCCAAACCACAATCGGAAACAACAACAGCGCGCCCGTCCGTGAAACGCGCCAGGCTAGGCCCATTGCAAAACACCCGATACACATAGACAGGAGGTTCCCAAGCAACGCCGGTAAACGCGTGATCTCCAATAGAGGCAATGCATAGAAGCCGTATGACGCGTTGACCAGGACCAAGACAAATACGGTATTGGCGGCCAGAGACGCGGATTCGGATTGCACTGACTTGAGCAGACCCCAACCATAGCCATGCATGGCGAAGAGGATGAGCCAGACGGTCCCGATTATCCATCCTTCTGGTACGAAGTCTGGCTGCGCCAGAGCCTCGAAGTTCCCGTCAAAACCTAACCCGAATATTGCGGCGTTGGATCCGATCGCAATCAAGAGGGCGAAAAGAGTGTACTTAATAGGCGTGGTAAGGCGGTGCATAAAGATTCCAACATGAGTGGGTTTCACCGAGCGATTGAGGCGAGTTCTCGGCTTAGATCGACGGCTTGTTATGATCAGTGGCGCCGCCTGCAAGGTCGCACGACACGGTGCTGAAGAGTCGGGGCGTTCCGACAGGGGTGCGCCGCGTCAGCGCAGCTCCTAACTTCGAGATGCTTGGACTACGACCTGCAGCCTAGAACGGATCAATTCGACCGCGCGCTCTCTCCGCTTTCGAACCGGCGGATGCGCAGGAGCAGGTTCACGAGATAGAAGAAGACGAAGATCGCGATGAAAAGCTCCTGGATTTCTTGGAAATCGCGGGTCGGGATGAACAGCGCGCCTGGCAGGTGGATGTCGAACCAGACCTGAAACCGGTCGATCACGCGCGGCAGCACGATGATCAGCGCGGTGGGGATCAGGAAACGGCCGGGCATGAGCCAGTCCAGCACCGGATAGCGGTCGATCCAGGTCAATCGGTGGCGCAGCAAGGGGACGATGACCGCGACGACCAAAACGACGATGCTGAAAATCGCACGCGGTTTCTGGTCCAGCGTGCGATGCGCCACATTATGCAGGTTGGTCTCCTGTTGGCTGTTGATCGAGGCCAACCATTCCGGCGTGCCCCAGCCGAAGAAATGCTGACCCCAGCTCCATTCCTCGCCGGCGACCAGGAACGCCAACACGCCGATGGCGATGAACGACCCGCGCAGCCAGCGCACCGGGATGGCTTCCTTCCGCCGGGCGATGATGAAGGCCAGGACGCCGGAAATCACAAACAGGCCGGCGGTGATGTTCTCGCCGGGCCCGGTTTCGGTCCGCACCCACCAGACGAACAGATCGCGGTCGATCTGCAGGAATACGAAAGTCAGGACCAGAAGCGCGATCGGAACCCAGAACCAGGCAAGCGACGGCAGCAGGTCGGCCTGCTCCGAAAAAGCGGTGGTTTGGTAGCGCCCCTGCAACGGGTCGAAGAAGGATTTCAAGAACATCATGCTGAGCCGATGGCTGTGGAGACAGGCGCGCCGTCGCGGCGCGCAGATTCGATGGAGCGGCGGCGTTGGCGCGGCGACAAGTGACGTAGGGTCGCCGCCCTGTCAACGGCGGACTGGCGCCGGCCCGCCACAAGGAATGGTCAGGCGCGCCGTTCCTCCCGGTGGAAGCCGAGCTTCTCGTGGATCACCCGATCGGAGAAGAAGAACAGGAACACATCGCTCGACGCGGTCAGGCTGCGCCATGTCCAGCCCGGAATCGCGATTGTGTCTTTCGCGGCGAAATCGATCCGGGCGCCGTCAATCTCGATTGAGCCCTCGCCCTCGACTACGTGCGCCACCATGCCGTCGGTCGACCGCATGGCCGTCGTCGAAAACCCGCTCGGGAGATGGGTCATCCAGGTCGCCATGGTCGGCGTCACCCAGCCGCCGTCGAGCGGGTTTGTGTAGCGCAGCGTATAGGCCATATGCGGGTCGGGGTCGCCGGCCTTGGCGATCTGAAGCAGGGAATCGCGCGTTCTGCGGTAGGGATAGTTGAAGATCGGCGAGGTCAGCCCATAGGGCGACGCCCCGTCGATCGGGGCCAGACCCGCGCCGTACCGCGCCAGCGCATCGCCTTCCGGGCGCGTCGTCGCGTGCCGGCTGTCATTATAGGGTTCCATGAAGACGGATTCGAAAAACCCAAGGATGGGAATGTCCAACCCGTCCAGCCAGATCACGGGCCCGTCGCCTTCGTTGCCATGATCGTGCCAGGCCCAGGCCGGGGTGATGACCAAGTCCCCGGCGCGCATGGTCGTACGCTCGCCGCCGACCGCGGTGAATCCGTATTCCCCTTCGATCACGAACCGCAGGGCCGACGGTGTGTGGCGATGGGCGGGCGCCGTTTCCCCGGGCAGGATCAGCTGCAACCCGGCATAGAGCGTCGCCGTGGTGCGCGATTGGCCGGAAAAGGCGGGGTTCTCTAGCACCAACACCCGACGCTCCGCCTCCTCCGCGGTCAGCAGCGCGCCGGATTCCAGCAAGAGCGGCCGCATATCGTCATAGCGCCAGTGCGTCGTCTGCGCTTTCGACCTTGGTTCCGGCGGGACGATGTCCTTCAAGACTTCCCAGAGCGGCGCTAGATTGTGCGGCGTCAGGCGGTTGTAGAATTCCGCGCGCTTTTCCTGGTCGGCTGTGTCGATCCCGCTCATGCATGTCGCTCCGGTTGGTAAGGGCGACCGCAAGCCTATCGGGGCGGTGCGTGAAATCAACCGGCGGCGCGCGCCTCGCCCATATCGTTCCAGACATATTGCTTCACTAGCTTGCCGTCGCGGACCAGAAACCAGTCGACGAACCGTATGCCCTCGAACGCGGCGCCGTTGGGCCATTCCCCATAGAGTGTGCCGAAACAGGTGACGGCGATTCCGTCCGGGGCCGGCGCGCAGTCGAATCGTTCAAGTCTTTTCTTCACCCAGTGGTATCGCGGCTTCGCCCATTCGACCAACGCGGCCAGGGTCGTGAACCGCGCGCCGCCGGGGAAGACCATCTCAAAATCCGGCCCCGTCAACGCCTCCGCCGATGTCAGATCGCGCGCCTCCATGGCCGCCAAGAACGCCTTCACGACCGCCGCCTGATCAGGTTCCATACAGCCTGCCGACAGCCGATTGAATGGCGCTACGCGTGGCGCGATCCGACAGATCAAAGTCTTTAGCAAAACGTTCCATATCGAGCTTCGCCTCTCCGCAACTGATCACACGCACAATAGTGTCGGGAGCGCCTCGGTCGTTGCGGTATGTTGTCGGGCCACTCAACCGCTTCCCAAATTGCGCCGCGGAACAGCGCCCATTGTCGGCGAAGTACCCGACGGGCCCCGCGCCGCCGCCGCCGAGAGGCCGGGGCGTGAACCCGCGTTCAACGCTTCGGAAGGCTGTATTGAAATCCTCAGAGTCTTTGAGATCCCTGATGGATTGATCGCTAATCCACGCATCGGAGAAATGTTCGACTATGAGACTAAGATCCTCGCTGTTGACGTTTTCGATGATTCCGATCCCATTGTCTCGGGTGATCCTGTCGGCTCTAAAAACCGTGTTCTGATTGAGCAGGGCGAATGTGTTGAACCGGCTTTCCCAAGGCATGATTTCTTTTGGCTCGGTAAGGCTTATCGCTTTGCCGCTACGGTCTGTTTCGCTTGTTTGGCATGCCGTCGTAATAGCCAAAAGAAGGACGACCGGAATAAGGCGAAGCGCTCTGCGCCCTAATACGGAAACAATGGTCATCAACTCAACCCCCCATCCTTGAGTAATGATATTATGATTGCAATAGTCGCGCGTGCTAAACGCTCAGATGAGTGTTCCATGACGGCGTCTCGCACGCAAGGAACAGTCCGACGTCAATTTGCGGAAAGCATCGATGGTGCGGCGTTCCGATTTTCCTGCGACTCGTCGGGAGAATTCTTGGAGGCCGGATGAAAGACCTGCAGACTCATGGCGATCTCGCCAATCCTTGTCGCCGCCGGATATGATTCCCATTCAGGCCCATACGCTCGCCTCGGCTTTTGCCGCCTCTGCTCGCGCCTATGCGGGTCATCCTTTCATCATCGTTCCAAGCAACCCCGATCGCGCCTATCTGTTGCAAGGTCGGGACTACACCTATGCCGATATCGCCGCGCGCGCCGCTGAATGCGTTGCGGCGCTAAGCTCCGCCGGATACGGACCGGGTCATCGCATTGTCTGCTTGCTCGGCAATCGGCCTTTGCAGGTGATTCTGAAACTGGCCTGCGCTGAAATCGGCGCTTCCTGGGTGCCGGCGAACTCCGATTACAGGCCTGCTGAATTGGCCTATTTGGTCAGCGACAGCGGCGCGGCGCTTTTGGTCGCAGCGCCGGACCATGCGGCTCTGGCGCGGGATGCGCTGGAGCTTTCGGGCGGTGACGCCGTTTTGGCGACGCCAGAGGAAAGCGACCGTCTGACCTCGGCGCCGAGACCGAAACACCCGCCGCCGCGCGCGCGGCCGCCGACGCCAGAGGACGAAGCCAGCCTGCTCTACACGTCCGGCACGACGGGCCGGCCGAAAGGCTGTATCCTCAGTCATGAATATGAGCTCATGGTGGGCGCCCGCTATGCGACGATCGGCGGCGCGATGCGCTTAGAACCGGGAGCCGAGCGGGTCTACAACCCCCTGCCGCTGTTTCACATCAACGCGGGCGTCGTCTCTTTGCTCGGGCTGATGCTGACCGGCAATTGCCAGATCGCGCCGGACCGGTTCAGCGCCGGGCGTTGGTGGGCGGACATCCGGGCGAGCGCGGCGACGGGCTGCCACTATCTCGGCGTCATCGTTCCGGCTCTGATGGCTGCGC
The DNA here is from genome assembly GCA_030065235.1 of Alphaproteobacteria bacterium. Classification (GTDB taxonomy): domain Bacteria; phylum Pseudomonadota; class Alphaproteobacteria; order UBA8366; family Aestuariispiraceae; genus JASJDC01. The sequence continues at coordinate 548,836 of JASJDC010000002.1, read as the reverse complement.
CGCCGTCGCCGGACGACCGAACCCATCGTCTGCGCTTTGGCATGGGCGCGGGGGTCGAGCCAACCCTACATGCGGCCTTCGAGGCGCGATTCGGATTTCCTCTGGTCGAGATCTGGGGCATGACCGAAATGTGCCGCCTGCTCGCCGCCAGCGAAAAGCCCCGCCGGATCGATACGCGCGCCTTTGGGCGGCCCGTTCCCGGGATCGAGGTGCGCATCGTCGACGAGCAAGACCGGCCGGTCGCCCCGGGCGCGGCGGGTGAAATGGTCTTGCGCCATTCGGCTGAGACCCCGCGAAAAGGCGCCTATTCCGGCTATTTGAACCTGCCGGAAGAAACGGAGCGGGCCTGGCGCGGCGGCTGGTTCCATACGGGCGACACGGTGCGGCAGGACGCGGATGGCATGCTCATCTTCGTCGATCGCAAGAAAAACATCATTCGCCGCTCGGGCGAGAATATCGCTGCAGCCGAGGTCGAGGCGCGTCTGGCGGATCATCCCGCGGTGGCCCAGGCCGCCGTGATCGCGGCGCCCGATCCGGCGCGCGAGGAGGAGGTGATGGCCTGTATCGTCCTGAAATCGCCGGAAGCGCCCAAGCCGGAGACGGCCGACGCCCTGTTCGAGCATTGCTTTCAGGATCTCGCTTATTTCAAGGCGCCGGGCTGGATCGTCTTCCGCGAGTCGTTGCCGGTCACGGGCACGCAAAAAGTGCTGAAACACAAGTTGTTCGATCTGGCTCCTGACGCGGTTCTCGACCCGGCGGCGCTGCCGGACGCGTTCGATTTCCGCGATCGGAAAAAGCGTGGCTAGTCGGACTCCGGGACCGGCCGTTCGCCGGGTCCGTCATAAGTCCAGATCATGTCGCGTGGAATCGGCCCCTTGTTCCTCCCGCCCTGCTGCGTCTGCTCCCAGGCATGCGCCAGAATGCCGACCGAGCGCGACAGGCAGAACAGGCCGCGCGCCAATGGCGGTGAAAATCCCAGCTCCGTGTAAATAACCGCGGTGGCGCCGTCGATATTCATCGGGATGGTCTTGCCCTTACGCTCGGCCAGCGCTGCTTCGACCGCGCGGCCGATCGCGGCGAAACGCCCGCTGACGGCGCCGGACGTCGCCGCCTGATCGACCAGGGCGAGCAGGCGCGGCGCGCGTGGATCCACTGGGTGAAAGCGATGCCCGAATCCCGGTGCATAACCGCCGCCGGCCGCGATCGCGTCCAACTCGGCCGACACCGCTTCTTCGAGCGCCGCGCTGTCATCGACGCGGGCGGCGATCGCGGAATAGAGCGTCGCCGCCTGTTCTCCGGCGCCCCCATGCACATCGCCCAGCGCGTTTAGACCGGACGCCATCGCATTGTTCAACCCGACGCCGCAGGTCGCCGCCATGCGCGCGATCGCGACGCCGGGGGCCTGCGGGCCGTGATCGACGGCGGCGGTCAAGGCGGCGTCGAGCAATGACGCCTCGATCGCGCTCGGCAACTCGCCGCGCAGCATCAGCCAGATCATCTGCGGGAAACTGACGCGTCCGATCAGATCCTCGACAGGGTAGCCGCGATAGCGGATTTCGCCGGGCGCCATATCGATGATCTCGGTGCGCCACCAATCTTCGACACGGCGCTGGGTCGGGTCCTCATCACTCATGTCAGGAGGCTCATGTCACGGTCCTTTCCTGCCGAAGTGTATTGATCTCGGCGGCGCTATAGCCCAACTCCGCCAGGACCGTATCGGTATGTTCGCCCAGGCGCGGCGGCGGCGCCTCGACCCGCGGCGTCTCGCCGTTCAGTTTCACGCCGGGGCGCGCGATCCGGATGTCGCGTCCGACGCCCGGCGGCGCTGCGAACCCGCCGATCATGCCGCGCTCAGCGATCTGCGGATGCGCCAAGGCCTGCGCGACGGTCAAGACCTGGCCGGCCGGCACGCCCCGTTCGTTGAGCAAGCGGCGCCATTCGGCGGCGGGTCGGACGGCCAGCGCTTCTTCCAAAGCGTCCGACAGGGCGCGGCGATGCTCGAGTCTATTCTGACGACGCTGAAAACGCGGATCGGTCTTCAGGTCAGGTCGTCCAACCGTATCACAGAGCGTTTCGAACTGCGCCTGCTTGTTGGCCGCGATATTGATCAGCCCGTCGCCGGTTTTGAAGGCGCCCGAAGGGCTGGCGGTCACATTGTCGTTGCCCAGAGCCGCCGGTTCGACGCCGGCGTTCAGATAGTTGGAGACGGCCCAACCCATTGCGGCGAGGGTCGCCTCCAGCATCGAGACATCGAGGAAACAGCCGCGCTCCGCTTCGTCCTTCGCCAGGGCACAGGCGATGGCGAAGGCGGCGGTCAGCCCGCCCAGCGTGTCGCAAATCGGAAAACCGACGCGATAGGGCGCCGTGTCCGGCCCGCCGGTCACGCTCATGACGCCGGACATGCCCTGGATGATTTGATCATAGGCAGGGGCGTCGCGCATCGGTCCGTCCTGGCCGAAGCCGGAGATCGCGCAATAGATCAGTTTTGGATTGATCTCCTGCAGCGCGCTATAGCCGACGCCCAGCCGGTCCATTACGCCAGGCCTGAAATTCTCGACGAGAATATCGGCGGTCTCGACCAGCCGGTTCAGAATTGTCACGCCTTGGGGCTGTTTCAGATCGATCACGATCGAGCGCTTGCCCGCGTTCTGAGCGAGAAAAGAGACGCCCATCTTGGCTTCGTTCAAGGCCGGATCGGCGCCTAATTGGCGCGCCAGATCGCCGGCGCCCGGGGCTTCGACCTTGATCACATCGGCGCCCATATGCGCCAACTGATGGCAGCAGAAAGGCCCTGCTAAGACATTGGTCAAATCGAGCGCCCGCACGCCCGCCAGGGGTTGCTTCACAATTCTCTCCCGGTATCCGCGACCGACTATTCCCGTGGCCCGATTGGGATGCAAGGCCCGGGACCGCCGATCGAGGGGCGGTCTGGAATACACTGAAATGTGATTTCAACTGAGGTGCACTGGTCGGTGAAGATGGCTTGGAAGTGATTCCACAAAGGCTATCTGGTTTTGATGTTGGCGCCGAGCGCCAAAGTCCGGCGCGCATTTAGGAGACGATTACGATGAAAGCGGCGAGTTTCGCGTTGGCGGCCTTGGGCCTTCTTCTTTCCGGCGGCCTCGCCTCGGCTGTATCGGCGGCCGACCTGTCCGGCGAATTCACGGGCGCCAGCAGCCATATCACCAAGGGCATGGTCACGATCACAAAGCAGGACGGCAAGACGGTCGCGATTCTGGAGGAAGATTTCTGGTTCGACGGCGCGCCGGATCCGCAGCTCGGCTTCGGAAACAGCGGCTCCTACGACAAGCAATCGACCTTCGCAAAATTGCAATCCAACACCGGGCGGCAGGTCTATGAGATTCCGGCGAGCGTGGATATCTCTCAGTATGACGAATTCTATCTCTGGTGCGTGCGGTTTTCGGTTCCGCTCGGCGTCGCGTCGATTCGCTGACCGGGGCCGTGCGTTGGTCGTAGAGCAGCCCCGCGTTTAGTCGCGGGGCTTTTTCTTTGCGTCGGGCGGCGTCACTGGGCACAGTCGCCGGAACTGAGACTCTGGAACAAGCGCCGCGGCGCAATAGACATGATGCAAGATTTGATTTCCCGACGGTTTGGCCGAGGGCGCGGCGCCCTGCTCACGGCGCTGGTTTTGTTCTGTGCGGGCGCGGCGCCGGTTGGCGCGTCAGCGCTGGATCCGTTGCAGCCGCATCAGGCGCAGTACCGACTGGATGTGATGGAGGTTGGCATACCCGGCGCCGAGGCCGTCGGGCCCGGCGTCTATACGCTTCGGGTTCAGCGCCGCTGTCAGGATTGGGTGCTGCTGACCCAACTCGACCTATCTCTGGGCATGGAGAACGGTCAGACGCTGACCATTTCGTCGATCGGCAGCAATGAGGAAGCGCTCGACGGGTCGCGGTTGCGCTTCGACTCGACGCTTCGGATGAACGACACGGTCGTCGAGGCGCTCAAAGGCCAAGCGGTGCTGCGCGACGGGTCGAACGGCGGCAGCGCGGGAGAAGTCGTATTTGAAGGCGACGAACCCGTTGTGGTGCCCTTGCCGCCAGACGCGCAATTCCCGGTCGCCGCTTTCCGGGACACAATGGAAGGCGTTGCGGCGGGGGAGAGGGTCGTGAATTACGTGTTGTTCGACGGTTCGTCGCGCGACGCGGTGCGCGGCGTCGATTTCGTCACGGGCCCGGCCGATCCGCCGGCTGTGACGCCACAAGGCGACGCGGAGCTTCTAACCGGCCCCGCCTGGCGCGTCGTGTCGAGCTATTACGACATCAAGGCGACCGATGCGGAGCCGCAGGCGACCAACACCATCGATGTGTATCGCAACGGCGTCACCAGCAGCCTGTTGATCGACCTCGGCGTCGCCACGGTCCAGGGAACGCTGATGTCGGTGACGGCGCTGCCGGAGCCTGAGTGCTGAGGCCGCCGTCACGCGGCGGCGCCGGCCAATCGGGCCGTTGGACATGATATGGGGACAGAGATGAAGTGTTTCGCGCGTAAAGCCGGAAAGGACGCCGTTCCGTTGGTCCTGGTCACCGCGACGGGGTTCGAGGATTGGAAGGCTGAACTGCCGGGCGCGGAACAGGCATGGCTCGATGCGAATGATTTCAAGCCCCGGCCTGGCGCGGCCCTCTTGGTTCCGGCTCTCAGTGGGGCGCCCGCCTATGCGGTTGTCGCGGTGGAAGAAGACGGGACTGGCGAGAGCCCGGACTATTGGAGCTTGGCCGCCGCCTACAAAGCGCTGCCAAAGGGACGCTATGCGCTGCCGGCCGATACGCCCGGGCCGCAGGCCACGGCGGCGGCGCTGGGCTGGGCGTTGGCCTCCTACCGGTTCACCCGTTACAAGCCGTCGGCGAAGGCGGAGGAAAAAGACGGCTCGATCCTGGTCCTCACCCAAGAGGTCGACCGGTCCTTTGTCGAGAATCTGGCGCGCTCGATGGCGCTCGCCCGCGATCTGATCACCACGCCCGCGTCGGATATGGGGCCGGCCGAGCTGGCCGACACGGCCAAGGCCCTCGCCGCCGAGCATAAGGCCAAGTTCAAATGCGTGACGGGCGAGGCGCTTCTCAAACAGGGATTTCCGATGATTCATGCGGTCGGACGGGCGTCGGTGCGCGCGCCGCGGCTGATCGATTTCACCTGGGGCGATGCGAAAGCGCCGAAAGTCACCCTGATCGGCAAGGGCGTCTGTTTCGATTCCGGCGGGCTGGATCTGAAACCCGCCGCCGGCATGATGATGATGAAGAAGGATATGGGCGGCGCGGCGATCGTCTTGGGCCTGGCCCGGATGATCATGGCTTCGAAGCTGAAGGTGCGCCTGCGTGTCCTGATCCCGGCGGTCGAGAACAGCGTGTCGGGCGACGCCTTCCGGCCGTTGGATGTTCTGGATTCGCGCAAAGGCCTGACGGTCGAGATCGGCAATACCGACGCCGAGGGAAGGCTGGTGCTGGCCGACGCCCTGACCTTGGCGCTGGAGGATGAACCGGACCTGATGCTGGATTTCGCGACCCTGACCGGGGCCGCGCGTGTCGCGGTGGGGACCGAGATTTCCGCCTTCTTCAGCAACAGCGACGCGCTGGCGGCCGATCTTGAAGACGGGGCCGAGGCGATGGCCGACCCGGTCTGGCGGCTGCCCTTGCATAAACCCTATCGGCGGATGTTGGACAGCAAGGTCGCCTCGCTGAACAATATCAGCAACGGGCCGTTTGGAGGCGCCATCACCGCGGCCCTATTCCTGGAAGAGTTCGTGACGCCCGCCTCCAAAGATCATGATGATGGGGACGACGCTCCGACCGCGCCGGAATGGGCGCATTTCGACATCATGGCTTGGAACCAGCGGCCGCGCCCAGGCCGGCCGGAAGGCGGCGAGGCGATGGGCTTGCGCGCCGCCTACGCGGCGATCCGGAAACGCTATGGCTGAGTTCCGGCGGGTCGCCTAGATTCGGCCCTTGCGGCGATTCCAGGCGAACAGCGCCGGCGCCAGGATCCCGTCATAAATCAGGCCGGCGATTTGCTTGATCCCCGGCAGGGCTGCGAGGCGGCCGAGCCAGCGATAGCGCGGCATCGCCGACCAGAGCGCGATGAAGGCGTCGACGCCGACCAGAAGCCGGCCTTCCGCATCAAGGACATGCAGCCGTTTCAGAATGGCGTCGCCGGTCACGCCGCGCGCCGCCAGAGCCGCCCGATCGGCGCTGATATCCCGCCAGCCCAGGCGCGCGCCTTGGCCGTCGGAGATCCGTTTATAATGGTTGATTTCGGCGCCGCAGATCGGGCAAGCGCCGTTATAGAAAGTGGTGATGTCGTATTTCTCGTCCATGCCGCCTATATCCCTTTCACCAGAGTACGGCGCTCGACGCGCGCTGGATGGGCGCGCCGGACGAATCGGACGCCTGGTTTATAGGGCGAAGCGACGCGGTATAACGCCCGCCGCATTCACGGAAAGAAACGCCATGACCGCCACCGCCGCTCATCGCGCCGTTATCTCGCCCGCCGCCGATCCGCGCCCCAACTTGATCGGGTTGGACCGCGGCGAGATGCTGGCTGTCTTCGAGGCGATGGGCGAGGCCAAGTTCCGCGCCAAGCAGCTTTTCCAATGGATCTACAATCGCGGCGTCGTCGATTTCGACCGTATGACGAACATGTCCAAACCGCTGCGCGCCGTGTTGGCCGAGCGGTTCCGCATGGACCGGCCGGAAATCGTCAAACATCAGATCAGCGAAGACGGCACCCAGAAATGGCTGCTGCGCTACGATGACGGCAATGAGGCGGAGACGGTCTTCATCCCTGACGGCGAGCGCGGCACGCTCTGCGTCTCGAGCCAGGTCGGCTGCACCCTGACCTGCAAATTCTGCCATACTGGCACCCAGCGCATGGTGCGCAACCTGACCCCGGCGGACATTGTCAGCCAGGTCATGTTCGCCCGCGACGCGCTCGGCGATTGGGAAGCGCCGTCGGATCAGCGCAGGCTGACCAACATCGTCTTCATGGGCATGGGCGAGCCGCTCTACAACACCGACAATGTGATCAAAGCGATCAACCTGATCCAGGACGGCGAGGGGATTGCGCTGTCAAAGCGGCGCATCACGCTCTCGACCTCGGGCGTGGCGCCGGAGATCGCGCGGGTCGGGGCGGAAACCGGCTGCCTGCTGGCGATCTCGCTGCATGCGACCAACGATCCGCTGCGGAACGAGCTAGTGCCGATCAACCGGAAATACCCGCTCAAAGACCTGATGGCGGCGGTGAAGGCCTATCCGGGTCTGAACAACGCCAAACGCGTGACATGGGAATATGTCATGCTGAAAGGCGTGAATGATTCCGAGGCGGACGCCCGCGCCTTGGTCAAACTGATCAAAGGCGTGCCGAGCAAGGTCAACCTGATCCCCTTCAACGGCTGGCCGGGCAGCCCCTATGAATGCTCGGATCCCGATCAGATCAAGAAGTTCGCCGACATCATCTGGAAGGCGGGTTATTCCTCTCCCGTCCGCACACCGCGCGGCCAAGACATCCTCGCCGCCTGCGGCCAGCTCAAATCCGACAGCCAACGGATCGGCAAACGCGAACGGATGAAGATGGCGGCGGTTCAGGCGGAAAAGGAAGCGGAGACGGGTCTGGCGGAATTGCGAACGCCGGAATCATAGTGTCGAGACGCATGATTGGCCGGTCAATAGATGGCGCATTGCCGTCGGGGTTGTCTTGGCACTTGAGCTGGCGTTTTCAGTTTAGGCGCTGGCCTTGGGAACGATGGCATTCGAATCGATGCGCCTGCTTTTATTGAAGATCGCATCCAAGCCACGTGCGTTGTTGCGAAGCTTACTTGTCGTTGCTCCGTTATTCTTCTTCGTCGACTACCTGACCGTCTTTGTTCAGATGCGTGTTTTTGGGGAAACCTGGTTTGATTTCGAGGATTCGCAGCTTCCGCTTGTAGTGATCTTCCTGAGCGCGATTGGCAAAATCAAATATGTGGCAGTAGCGCCCTTCGTAGCCCACTGGGCGCGACGTGTGGTTTCTGAAGAGGTGGAGGCGAAAACATCGATTGACCATCGTTGGTTCCGGCTTCGTGCGTTCATGCTTGCGCTATTGGGTCTGGCTGTCTTTGTCCTTTGGCAAACCCTTGGCCTTTGGCAGAAGTTTGCTTACCCGGGGCTTGCAGTGTTTTTGGCGCCGTTATTCGGTGGTGAATTAATCAGCAAGCTGATTATTCTGGCGGTATGTTCTTGTTTGGGACTGTCGTTCGCTAGCGCTGCCCTTCTGGCTGGCGCTCCCTTTGTTTTTGGTTCGCTCCATAGACACGTTGATTCTGGGGCGCAGCCGACGCGCCGCGCCGCCATACGCGCGGCCGTCTGGTTCACAGCGCTTACCGCAGCGCTCCTGTTTGGCCTGGTCATTTTCTTGTGGTGGGACGTTATGGCCGTGGCATTCACCGGAATGTCGGCGGCAGACCTAGGACGTCTGATAACTGACGCGATGCATAACGAAATCTGGGTTGCCGGCCCGGTCAGATTGCTCTGGCTGTATCTTTTCGTATCGGCGATGGCGGTTTCCACGATAGGACGCGGGCATAGTTCGACGCATCTGGGAGCGTCCGCCTAGCCTCTGGTGGGTGCGCGCGCTGGTCGTTGGCGAATGCGAACGGATGAAAATGGCGGCGGTGCAGGCGGAGAAGGAAGCCGGATCGGGTCTAGCGCTCTAACTGGCCTGCTCCACTCTCGCGCCCTTCGGTAAGGACTCATGGTGTGAAACGCTGGGTCGGCCCCTCTGATAGACGCCGGCCTTACGACCCAGTCATTTCGCTCGCCGCCGCGTCCATGAACCGGGCCATCTCGATATCCAGCGTGCTGAGACCGTTGACGTCGTGGGTCGTCAGGGTGACGGCGACCTTGGCGTAGACATTGAACCATTCCGGGTGGTGATCCATTTTCTCCGCCATGAGCGCCGCCCGGGTCATGAATCCAAAGGCTTGTGAGAAATCCTTGAAGTGAAACGTCTTCTCGATCGTCTCGCGCGGATCGTCGGCATAGGTCCAGTCGGGCAGCCCGGCGAGGGCCTCGGCACGGGCCTCCTGGTCGAGCTTGACGGCGTTGGGCATCGCGGACTCCTGTTCACAAAAGGGCTTTGGCCAAGTATAGCGGCGTCATGAGGGAAACCCAAACAACGCCCGACGCCGCCGCTGTTTCGCCGAGCGGCTTCGACGCGCCGCCCAGCCTGGATGATTTCGAGATCATGGCGCGGGCGGCCCATGCTGAGATTCCCGCCATCTTGCGCGAGCCGACGCGCGACATCCTGTTCCGGATCGACGATTTTCCCGATGAAGAGGTGGCGCGCGATATGGGGCTGGAAAGCCCGTTCGACCTGCTCGGCCTGTATCAGGGGGTCGATCTGACCCAGAAGAGCGTCGCCGACCCTTCGCCGGAGCCGGACATCATCTATCTCTATCGCCGCCCGATCCTCGATTATTGGTGCGAGACCGGCGAGTCGCTGCCGCATCTCATCCGCCATGTGCTGATCCATGAAATCGGCCACCATTTCGGCCTCAGCGATGACGATATGCACGCGCTGGAAGACCAGACGGACCTATGACCTGGACTCGGTCGACGCCGCGGTCGCGCTTGCGGACCTTCCAACCTATCGTGCACACTGCCAGGAGCGGCGCGAACAGCTAGTTGAGAGCTTCCGGATGCAGCATATTCGAGCGACCGATTTCACCGGCGAGCGGGCCTGGGATGCGCTGGACATCGAACGGATCGATGACGCCACGGTGCGCCTGCATTGGACCGACCAACCCTACAAGTGGCATGTGAATGACGGGCCGGAGGTGTTCGCGGTCCTGGACGGCGCGGTCGACATGCATGTCCGCGAGGATGGCGTTGAGCGGGTGATCCGACTCGCGCCCGGCGATATCTTCCACGCGCGCGCAGGCGACGCCCATGTCGCCCACCCGGTCGGCCCGGCGCGCGTCCTCGTCATCGAACGCGCCGGCAGCGTGTAGAGCATTAGCCGCAGTCTCAGCCGGGGTCGGACTCACTCAAGAAGAGAGGTAGCATTCTCGGCTTCGATGATTTGGCGGGCGATGTCGTAGGAGAAGCCTTGCCGGCCGAGGGCGGCGAGGTCGCGGTCGCGATGGTCGGCGCGGTCTTTCGAGCGGAACGGGCCCAACCGGCGTCGGCGGGCGTAATTCAGCGCCGCCTGAAAGTCGGGATCGGCGCCTGGGTCTGCGTCTTCGGCGAGGGTCCGGCGCAGTGTTTCCAGCGCCGCCTCCGCCGTTTCCGCATCGACCCCTTTTTGCGCCAGTTTCATTCGGATCGCCCGCAGCGAGGCGCCACGCCGGTGCAGGCTGGCGGCGCGCGCCTCGGCATAGGCGCGGTCATCCAGCAGACCGGCGCGCAGGAAGCGCTGAATAATCTCGTCGACAGAAGCGGCGCCAGCCCGGTCTTCGTCCGGCCCCGCTTCCGCGGCATGAAACTGAGCGCTGCGGGCGACCCGACGCATCAGGACGCGGCGCAGATTTTCCGAAGAACTGGCGAACCGCTCCAAATAGTGCAAAGCGGCGCGTTCCAGGCGCTCCGGCGTCGCCTTTTTCGGCGTCCGACGACGGTTTTGGCCGACTTTGCCGTCCGGATTCTCAGAATTTACCACAAATGCCCCATAAATTTTTGAAAAACCCGACGAGAGTGACGGCCGTCACAGCAGGCAGTCTGGATACGCCCTAGTTTCTTCCCATGAACCGGCGCCCGAAGGGAGCGTCCAGCCCCTCTCGGATTTGGGACCCCTCCCACCTGCACCCTTCGGGCCGGTTCTACCTCCCCTCTCCAGTATGATCACATCGCGCGCGGTCTCGGGCCGGCCCTTGAGCCGAGCCTTTGCGCCGCCTATACCGGTCGTCGCTCACGGAAAAACGGTCTGCGGAAGTGAAAATGGCGGTATCCTCGGATATTGGCGCGGGGCTGCGGCCGCGGCGCTATGGCGCGGTCAATTGGGTCGGTGTCTGGAATCTCTACGTTAAGGAAGTGAAGCGCTTCCTGAAAGTGATCACCCAGACCGTCGCCGCGCCGGTCGTCACCACCCTCTTGTTCCTGGCGATCTTCACGCTGGCTCTGGGCAGGGCCGTCGAGTTCGTCGCTGGCGTTCCGTTCACCGAGTTTCTGGCGCCGGGTTTGATCACTATGGCGATGGCGCAGAACGCCTTCGCAAACACCTCCTCTTCCATTGTCGTCGGCAAAATCCAGGGCAACATCATCGATGTCTTGATGCCGCCGATCAGCCCTGGCGAGTTCGTTGCCGCTTACGTGCTGGCGGCGATCACGCGCGGCGTTCTGGTCGGCGCTGTGACCTGGCTGGCGATGATGGCCTTTGTCGATCTGCCTGCCGCCGCGCCCGCCTTCCTGGTATTTCACGCCGTCGGGGCCTCGATGATGATGGGATTGTTGGGGATCATGGCGGCGATCTGGGCCGACAAGTTCGACCATATCGCAGCGATCACCAATTTCGTGATCACGCCCTTCGCCTTTCTCAGCGGCACCTTCTATTCGATTTCGCGCCTGCCGGAGCCGTTTTATACGATCGCCTACTACAATCCGTTTTTCTACATGATCGACGGCTTCCGCTACGGCGCGATCGGCCAGTCCGACGCTTCGCCGCTGCTGGGTTTGGCGGTGATGATCGGGGTCAACCTGGCGCTCTGGATCGCCGCCTATCGGATGGTCGCCAGCGGCTACAAGATGAAGGCTTAAGCGATGGCGCGGACCGAGCATCCGGTCCCGCAGGGCGCATCGCTTGGGCTGGCGCCGCCGCGGCGCTATCGTGGCGTCAATTGGCGTGGGCTGGCGGCGATCATCCGGCGGCAGGTGGTGGGCGAAATCATGTTCTTCCGGCTGGCGATCTTCGGCCCCGCGTTGCAGGCGTTGCTGTTCGCCTCGGTGATCTGGATCGCGCTTGGCGAGGCGGTGACGACGGTCGCCGGCCTGCCGTTCCTGACCTTCTTGGCGCCTGGCCTGATCATCGCCGCCGGGGCCCAACGTGCTTTCGAAAGCACCGCCTTCTCGGTGCTGCATGAGAAGCTGGAAGGGACGATCGGCGATCTTTGGGGCGCGCCGCTGTCGCCCGGCGAGATTCTGGCGGGCTATCTGATTTCGGCGATGATCGTGTCGGTGATGATCGCGGCCCCGACCTGGGCGGTGTTGGCGCCCTTCGGGGCCGGTCTGCCGGACAGGCCGCTGGCGCTGCTCTTTTTCATGACGTTTGGCGCGCTGATCCTGTCGGTCGTCGGGCTCGCCACCGGCATGCATTCGCCGAAATGGGACTCGCTGTCGGCCATCGAGACCTTCGCTATCGCACCGCTGCTGTTCCTGAGCGGCAGTTTTTTCTCGCTTGCCGCGTTGGCCGAGCCGTTTCGCAGCCTGATGCTGTTCAACCCGATCTTCCATCTGGTCAATGGATTTCGCTTCGGCATGACCGGCGTGGCGGACGCGCCGATCGGGCTCAGCGCATTGGTGATCGGCGTCGCCGCGGTCTTGGCGCTGGCTTTCGGGCGCTACCTCGTCGGCATCGGTTATAAGATCAAGGCCTGAGGCGTATGGGTTTGAACGCTTGCGGCGCGAGCGTCCCTGCGCTACACCGCCTGCATGACAACTGTCGCCTACATCGCCGCGCCGATTCTGAGCGGCCTGTCGCGTCGACGCCGCTCCTCAAAAGCGGCGCGCGGGAAGCGTTGTCATATCGGTTGAGGCAACCGATCTGAAATGAGCCCGATCGCCGCTGGACTCCTGTCCGGCGGTTTCTTGTTTCAGGGCGCGGGATTGGGGTCCGAAGGTCGGGACGCCACCCAAACGCACGGAGCAGACCATGTCGACCGCATCTCAAGCAAAAGCAACCGAACCCGGCAAGACGGAACCCGCGCCTTCCGCCGTCATGAACACCTATGGCCGTTTCCCGATTGCGTTGGAGCGCGGCGCGGGCGCCCATCTCTGGGATACGGACGGCAAGAAATATCTCGATTTCTATGGCGGCATCGCCGTGAATTCTGTCGGCCACGCGCACCCGCATGTCGTGCAGGCGCTGAAGGATCAGGCGGAGAAACTGTGGCACGCCTCGAACCTGTTTGTGATCCCGGAGCAGGAGCGTTTCGCCCGGCGGCTAACCGAAGACTCCTTCGCCGATGTCGCCTTCTTCTGCAATTCCGGCGTCGAAGCGATGGAGGCGGCGATCAAGGCCGGTCGGCGCTATCATTATAAGAACGGCGCGCCGGAACGCTGGCGGACGATCACGGTCGCCGGCGCTTTTCACGGTCGCTCGTTGGGGACCATCGCGGCGGCCGGCAACGCGAAATATCTCGAAGGCTTCGGCAAGCCGGCCGACGGGTTCGATTCCGTGCCGTTCGGCAATATGAACGCCTTGCGCGACGCGATCGGGCCGGAGACGGCGGCGATCGCTGTCGAGCCGGTGCAGGGCGAGGGCGGGATCAACGCGGCGCGGCTGGACTATCTGCGCGACTTGCGCGCCGCCGCGGACGAGTTCGGCCTGATGCTGATCTTCGACGAGATCCAATGCGGCATGGGCCGGACGGGGAAGATGTGGGCGCATGAATGGGCCGGCGTCGCGCCGGACATTCTCGCCTCGGCCAAAGGGATCGGCGGCGGCTTCCCGCTTGGCGCCGTGCTCGCGACCCATAAAGGCGCCAGCGGCATGGAGCCCGGCGTGCATGGCACGACCTATGGCGGCAACCCATTGGCGATGGCCGTGGGGAACGCGGTCCTCGATGTCCTGTTGGCGGACGGCTTCCTCGACGGCGTCGATGCGGTTGCACGGCGGCTTTGGTTCAAGCTGCAAGACCTGGTCGCCGCCCATGGCGACGTCTTTGTCGAGGCGCGCGGGGCCGGGCTGATGCTGGGCCTGAAATGCGCGCCGGAACACGTCAATCTTGATGTCATCAAGGCGCTGATGGCGGGCGGGCTGCTGACGGTCGGCGCCGCCGACAATGTCGTCCGGCTGTTGCCGCCGCTGATCGTCACCGACGCCGATTGCGACGAGGCGATCCGTATTCTGACAGAGACGGCGGTCTCTCTCAGTGCGAAAGCCAAGGCCTAAAGCCATGAGCGTGAAGCATTTTCTCGATCTCGATCATTTCAGCGGCGACGCGCTGCGGTCGATGCTGTCGGAAGGCAACGCCTTTCGACAGGGCGGGCCGCGCGCCGAGGAAAAGCCGCTGGCGGGCAAGGCGTTGGCGCTGATCTTTGAGAAACCCTCGACCCGCACTCGGATCAGCTTCGATGTCGGGATGAAACAGCTGGGCGGCGAGGTGGTGGTCATTACGCCCGCCGAATCGCAATTGGGCCGGGGCGAGACGATCGCCGACACCGCGCGGGTTCTGTCGCGCTATGTCGACGCCATCGTCATCCGCACGACCGAAGAGACGAAACTGCTGGAGCTTGCGGAGAATGCGACGGTGCCGGTGATCAACGGCCTGACCGACCGCACCCATCCCTGCCAGTTGATGGCCGATGTTATGACCTATGAACAGCATCGCGGGTCGATCGCCGGCAAGACGGTGGCCTGGTCCGGCGACGGCAACAATATGGCGACCAGTTGGATTCACGCCGCCGCGCGTTTCGGCTTCACGCTGAACATCGCCTGTCCCGAGACCCTGCCGCCGCCGGCCGATGTCGTCGCTTGGGCCGAGGCCGAGGGCTGCGACCTGGCGATCAGCCATGACGCCGCTGCTGCGGTGACGGGCGCCGATTGCGTGGTGACCGATGTCTGGGTCTCGATGGGCGATGAAGATGATGCGACGGCGGCCAATCGCCACAACATGCTCAAGCCGTTTCAGGTCGATGCGGCGCTGATGGCGCGGGCGGCGCCGGACGCGGTCTTCATGCATTGCCTGCCGGCCCATCGCGGCGAGGAAGTGACCGCCGAGGTCATCGACGGTCCGCAATCGGTGGTCTGGGATGAGGCCGAGAACCGCCTCCACGCCCAGAAAGGCGTTCTGGCCTATTGCATGGGCTGAGATGGCGCCTTGGACGGTCGATTCGGACCGCCTATAAAGCGCCACAGAGTGACGCTTGGCCCGGCGTGGTTGAGCGAGAACCTCGTAAGGACAATCCGCGTGGATTTTTTGAAGAGTGAGATTGCGGTCGATTTCCGCAAGACGGCCGCCGACGGCGCGGGCGACGCGGAAGGCCGGTCGATCGATATGACCGGCTGGGCGACCGACGATGTGATTCAGCCCTTCATGATCGACGCCACCGGTCTGCATGGCCGCTATGTGCGCTTGGGACCGCAGCTCGATGCGATCCTATCGCGGCATGCGATGGACGACGCCTCGGCGCGACTGCTCGGCGAATTTCTGGCCCTCGCGGTGGGGCTGGCCAGTGCGCTGAAATATGACGGAATCTTCACCCTGCAAGTGAAAGGCGACGGGCCGGTCCCGATCATGGTCGCCGATGTCAGCAATGACGGCGACATGCGCGGCTACGCTCAGATCAAGGGCGCGGTTCCGAGCGCCGCGGCGGCGGCTGGTGCGCCCGTGCCGAAGCTGTTGGGCGCCGGTTATCTCGCTTTCACCGTCGATTTCAGCACCTCCAGCGAGCGCTATCAGGGCATCGTCTCGTTGGACGGCGCCACCTTGTCCGACGTGATCGACCACTATTTCGAACAGTCCGCGCAATTCGCCGCCAGCGCACATCTGGCCTGCAACCGCGACGCGGAAGGCCATTGGCGCGCCGGGGCGCTGATTGTCCAGCATCTGCCGCCGGAAGGCGGCGGGGGCGGCGTCGCTTTGGGCGCGGACGATTGGAACCGCGCGGTCACGCTCATGAAATCGGCGACCGAGGCTGAAATGCTCGACCCGGCGCTCGATCCGGGCGCGCTGCTCTATCGCCTCTACAATGAGGACGGGGTCCGAGTCTTTCAGCCCAAACCGGTGCGCGACCGCTGTCGCTGTTCGGACGAGCGGATGCTCGGCGCGCTTGCGGCGATTTCGGAGGACGAAGTGCGTTCGATCCTGAATGACGGCAAGGTCGAGATGACCTGCGAGTTCTGCAACACGCACCGGTCCTTCTCTTTCGAACAGATTTTCGGCCGAGCGGTCGGCGATGGGATGGCGGAGGAATGAGGATGCGTTTGAAAGCGCTGGCGCTGGCTCTTGTAGGCGTTGTCGTCGCCGGCTGCGCGACCGAGGTGGAGGTGCCGACCTACGCCGACATCACCTTCGCCTCCTCTCCTAAGATACCGATGCTGGTCGCCGATGTCTCCTCCAAGATCAGCTATACGGCGCCGTTGACCGCGCCGCATGTCGGACATGAATTTCCGGTCGATCCGGCGCAGACCGCCGCCCGCTGGGCCAACGACCGCATCGATCCGGTCGGCGCCAACGGCTCGGTGGTCCTGACGGTGCTCGAAGCCAGCGCCATCGAAACGCAATTGCCGGAAACCGAGGGATTGAAAGGTATCGTCACCGTCGATCAGGCGCAGCTCTATGAGATGACGCTCGTCGTCCGGCTCGAGGCCGAGGACCCCAACACGCTGTCGACGGCGGAGACGACGGTGACGGTGACCCGCAGCGGCAGCGTCGATGAGGATGCGACCATTAATGAGCGGGAGACTCTCTGGTACGAGATGACCGAAAAGCTGATGGCCGATCTCAACACCGAATTGGAAGCGGCGATCGAACAGCATATGTCGCTGTTCCTGACGCCGTAGTCGGATCCCCGTATAGGCCCCCGAGCTACAGCAGGTCGACCCGCTGGCCGGTCAGGGCGGCCTGCTTCACCGCAAGGGTCGCGCGTAAGGTCTCGGCCGCATCGCGGGCGTCGATCAGAGGCTTGGCGCGTCCGGCGATCACGTCGATGAAATGCGCCAGTTGCGCCTCAAGCGGATCGACCCGCTCGACCGGAACGCTGTCTGACGCCATCGGAGACAGCCAATCCCCGGCCCCGCCATGCCGCCAGAGCCGCATCGTCGGAACCTCAAGCGCCCCGTCGGTCCCGACGAACCGGTAGGCGTCCTGACCGGTCATTGGGAAGGGGTAGGAGGTCTGCTCCCCCGCCGTCAGCTCCCAGCTCCAGGGCGATGGCGCCGCGTCCGACAGTAGGGCCGTCGTGAGCGCGCCGGACGCCATGCGCAGGATCACCGCCGCGCTATCCTCAACCTCAAACCCACGTCGCGCGCGCGAGATCTCGGCCTGGACAGATGCGATGTCGCCGGCGATGGCGCGCAGGCAGTCGATATCGTGGATCAGGTTGATCAGGATTGGGCCGCCGCCGGCGCCGCGTCGCCAAGCCGCCTCGAAATACGCATCCGGTTTCTTGACCAGCCAAACCGCCGAGATCGCGACCAGAGAGCCCAGCGCGCCGGATCGCACCATCTCGCGCGCCTTGCGGATGAAGGGGGAATGGCGGCGGTGATGGCCGACCAGGATCGGCACGCCCGTCGCCTCCGACCGGTCGGCGAGAACAATCGCATCCTCGACCCGGTCCGAGATTGGCTTCTCGATCAAGGCCGGAACCCGCGCCTCGATGCAGGCGAGGCCGAGTTCGGCGTGGGTCGCGTTCGGCGTCGCGATGACGGCGCCGTCGAGCGGGACCTCGGCAAGCACCGCCTTGGCCTCCGCGAAATACGGAACGCCAACCTCGTCAGCCAAGCCGCGCGCCGACGGGTCCGGGTCGGAGATCGCGGCCAAGACGGCGCCTGACGTCCGGCGCATGCGCGCGATATGGCTTCGACCGATCTGGCCGCAACCGATCACCGCCAGGCGGCGCGGCTCGGCGCTCATTCGGCTCGAGGCCGCGCTTCACGGGGCGAGACCGGGCGTTTTGGGAACAGCACCAAGGCGAACAGAACCTTCAGGCCGAGATAACCCAGGAAGAAGCCGAACAGGGTGTAGCCGGCGCCGACGGGCGTAAGCGGCACGGAAGGTCGGAAATCGCGGAAGGCCGCCGCCGCCACCTGCGGTTCAACCTCGAACACCAGGGCGGGCCCGACATAAAGCATCGACATGGTCGAGAGCCGCTTGAGCGATTGGCTGAGCGAGACCTGGCGCCCGACCAGGTCGGCCAAATTCTCGCCTTCGGACCGCGCCGGGGCCTCAGGATTGTCCAGCAGGGCGCGGATATAGTCATACCGGCTCATGCCCAGCGCGGCCGCGCGACCGTCAATCGCCTCGACCTGGATCGTCAATTCATCCACATGCCCGCCCAGGCGCTGCAGATATTGCTGGTGAAAGGCCGGAAATTGCGAGAGCGCGATGGCGCAAAGCGCGCCGACCGCCAATTCGAGATAGCGACGCATGCAATCAAACCCGCTGTGAGCCGAGTGGCGCGCCCCGGTTCCGTCTTCCGGGGACCATTGATCTCAGCGTTTCATGCTTCCCGCATCCGATCAACCGGCGCCGCCAAGAGGCCGTGTCGGGAGTGGCCCCACGCTACTTCGTGCCGAACAGACGGTCCCCGGCGTCGCCGAGACCCGGCACAATGTAGGCCTTCTCGTTCAGCTTCTCGTCCAGCGCGGCGGTGTAGATCTTCACTTCCGGATGCGCGTCGCGCATGACCTGGACGCCTTCGGGCGCGGAGACCAGCGCCATGAACCGGATATTCTGATCCTCGATCCCGTGCTTCTTCAGCACCTCGACCGCATAGGCGGCCGAATGCCCGGTCGCCAGCATCGGATCGCAGAGGATAAAAAGGCGCCCGCCGGGCTCCGGCAGTTTCACATAATACTCGACGGGGCGTTTGGTTTCCGGATCGCGGAACAGCCCGATATGGCCCTCTCGGGCGCCTGGCATCAATTCGCGCATGCCGTCTATCATGCCGAGCCCGGCGCGCAACACCGAGACGATCGCCGGCTTGCGTCCTGCCAGGACCGGCGCTGTCATCGGGGCGACCGGCGTCTCGATCCGGGTGCTGTTTAGCGGAATTTCCCGGGTGATTTCATAGCCCATTAGGAGCGAGATCTCTTTCAGCAGGCCGCGGAACATGGAGGTCGGCGTATCGCTGCGACGCATCCAGGTCAGCTTATGCTGGATCAGCGGATGATCGACCACATGCAGGTTCGGGAAATCCGGGTGAGTGCTCATGCAAGGCTCCAAGAATGACGGGGCGATCAGGCCCTTCGGACCAGGCGGACCGCCCGCGCGCCCACGCCCTCAACGGGCCAAAACCTCCCGACCGAGGCGGCTTTCGCGAATCGAGTGGCGGGCTCGGGCGCCGAGCGCGCAGTCTAGGCAATGGCGCCGGCGAGGCCAAGCGCCCCGGCCAGCTTGGCTTTGCGCCCGCCCTCAAGCCCGGCGTTCCATTCTAAAGCGTAAACGCGTAGCGTGGCGTCATGACCGCGCAAATCACTCATTTCCCGCAACCGGAGCCGCGCCCGATCGCGCCGACCGCCGAACAGGTCCGCAAGGAGGCGCAGCGCGCCCGCCGTCTGGGTCTATGGATCACTGGCGTCGCTGGCGCGGCCAGCCTGCTTTGGCTCGGCCTTTGTACTTGGTATCTCGATGCGATCGTCGGCTGGGGCTTGCTGGCCGAGCTTCTCCCGCACGAGATCGCAGCGATGGTCGCTGGCGTTTTCGCGCCTCTCGCCTTCCTCTGGCTGATGGCGATCCATCTGCGGCGCGGTCATGATGTGCGCCATCATACCAATGTGCTGCGCGGTCAGCTCGCGCTGCTCGCCTATCCAGCCGAGGAATCCGAAGCGCGGCTGGCTATCGTCGCCGACTCCCTGCGCCGCCAGACGCAAGACCTCAGCGACTCGGGCGAGGCTGCGATCCAGGGGGTCTCGGAGATCACGGACGCGCTGCGCGCCCAGCTCGAGGCGCTGGAGAACCGCACAGCCGAAGCGGGGCGGCAAGGCGGCGCGTTGAAAGGCGTGCTGCAGAATCAGACCGAGGCGCTCGCCACCCTGATCGACAGGCTCGAATCGCAACGTCAGGCGATCGATTCGGCCGTGGTGCGGCAAACGCGGGAATTGGATGACGCAACGCTCAGAGCGTCCGAGCAGGGCGACGCGATCCGGGCTGCGCTGCACCGACAAAGCGGCGAACTCGCCGACGCTTCCACCGGCGCGACGGAAACGGCGCAAGCGCTGGCGGCGGCCTTCGACCAATTCCGCGCCGACCTCGAACACAGTGCCGATCTGGCGTCGCGGCAGGCCGAATCGATCGCCGCGATCCTGGAGAGCGGCGGCGCCGCCATGCGCGGCGCCGGCGAAGCGACCTCGAACGCCGCCGATCAGATCGGTGCGCGCATGCGCGAGGCCGCCCAGGACGCGGTGCGACGGCTGGAGGATTTGGCGCGGGAACAGGCGGCCCGGCTGGGCGAGATCGCGCGCGACGCCGGGGCGGATATGGATGCGCTGGCGGCAACGCTGCAGGCGCGGACCGACGCGACGGCGAAGGGGCTGGACGCGGCGGTGGCCGCTCAGAAATCGGCGCTTGATGCGGCCGGCGAACAGGCCGAGGCCTGGACCGCCGATTTCGACGCCCGCCTGACGGCGCAGTCTGAACGGCTTTCCGGCCATATGGCGGCCAGCTTCAAGGATCAGGCGGATGCGTTAAGCGCTTTCACTTTGCAGACTGATGAGCGCGTCGATCAATTGGTCGATAAGTTGGAAGACGGCGTGGAACGCGCGGCGGCGAAGATGGAGGACGCGGTCGCAGGTCGGCGCGCCGAGCTCGATGCGGCGGAGGCGGCGGTCAGCGAACGCATCCGCGGTTTCGCCGACGCTTTGAGTAAAGCGGTCGACGAGGCCGCCGGGACGATGAACGCGGCTGTCACTGCGCATGCGACGGCCTTGCGGGCGTCGCAGACCGACACCAGCGCGCGCGTCGCCGAATGGAGCAAGCGCTGGGCGGAAGTCAGCCACAATAATAAACTCGCGCTGAACGCGGGATTGGACGCGCAGTCCGACGCGTTCAACGCCTTCGCAGCGGCCGCGGAAAAAAAGCTGACCGACTTAGTGACCGGCCTGACCGCCGAGACCGCCGGCGCAGCGCAACGATTTCAGGAGGCTGTCGAGACCCAGGGCGCGGCCCTGACCGATGCGGCGCGCGCGGCGCATGCGCAGGTCGAAACAGCGGCGACGAGCCTCGAAACCGGCGCCGCGAAATCCGCGGATGACCTCGCCGCGCATCTTGAAGCGCACAGACAGGCTTTGGAGTCTTATGGCGCGGAAGCCGACTCTGCGCTGAACGCGATGAGCGCCGGCTTCGACGCGAAGCTGAAAGACAGCGCCGAAGCGTTGACCGGGGCGGTAGGCCGCCAGTCCGAGGCGCTGGATCAAACAGTTTCGATATCCGCTGACCGGGTAGAGCGGATGGTCCAGGATCTGGACGCGCAATCGGTCGGCGCCAGCGAGCGGCTGGAGGCGGGATTCGCGCGGCAGAAAGAGGCCTTCGACGCTTTCGCCGATCGGACCGGCGACCGCGTCGCCCAGATCACGGCCCTTCTCGACCGGCAGGCGGGCGTGTTGACCGACGCCGTCAAATCCGCACTGACCCGCCTGGAGAGCGGCAATGAGGCCCTATTGGATCGCACCGAGGCGCGCTTGGAGGGGCTCGGCGAGGCGCTCGATACGCAGGCGGCCGGGTTCGCCCGCGCGCTGCAGCAAGGCGTCACCGAATCGGCGGAGAGCGTCGCGGCCTCGGTCGCGCGCAGCGCCGAGAATGTCCGCGAGATCAGTCTCGCCTTGAAGCAGCAGGCGAAGGATATGGTCCATGCCGCAGACCAGACCGGCGTGCAAACCAGCGCGATCCAACAGGCGGTCGAGCGGCAATCCGCGCAACTGGCGTCGATGGCGGCCGAGGTGGCGACGCAATCGGGTTTGGTGCGCAGCGCCAGCGAGTCTCAAGGCCGGCGCTTGACCAAACTGTCGGACGAGGCGGCTGCAAAAGTCACCGCGCTGGGCGAGACGCTTTTGGCGCAAGCGGACGGCATCGGCCGCGCTACAGATCTGGCGGCGTCTCGCGCCGAAGCGATCCGGACGGCGCTGAACGCCCAGGTCGTCGAGCTCCAGGACGCGTCGGCGAAATCCTCGACGCAGGCGCAAGCGATCGACACATTGCTGCGAGAACGCAGCCAGGAGATACGTGACGCGCTGCAGAGCGGCGTCGAGAATTTGAACGACACTTTCGATCCGGCGATCGCTCAAGCCCGCGGCATGGCCGACCTGCTGCGCCAGCAGAGCCGCGAGCTGCGCGATTCCGCCGATTGGGTCCAGGGTCAAGCCCGTATGATCGGGGAGACGCTGCAGCTGCAAAGTCAGGAGCTGAAATCGGCGTCGGATCACGCCTCGACCCAGGTGCGCGATATCCGGGATGCGATCCGTCACCACACGGCCGATCTGACCGAAGCGTCGGATAAGGCGGCTGGCGGCATCATGCGTATTCGCGAAGGCCTGCGCGCCGACGCCTCGGCCCTGAACGACCTGTCGGCGGCGCTGGCCGAGAATGTCGCCAAGATCGACGGGACAATCTCGGCGCAAACAGACAGCCTGTCGGGGGCGTCGGACGCGGCGCAGGCCCGCGTCGCGGCGATCGGAGACGCCTTGGAGGCGCAAACCAAGGAACTGGCCGCGGCGGCCGACGCGGTGAAGGACCGGATCGCGACGGCGGGGGACGCGTTCCGCGACAAGTCCGCCGGTTTCGGCAAGGCGGTCGAAGACGCGGCGAAACTCTTTGATTCGGTCACGGCGAAATTGGAGTCCGGCTCGGAGAAATTGACCAGCGTCTCGGTTCAAGCGGGCATGCAGATCGACGATCACCGCGCCGCCCTGAAAACGCAGGCGTCCGATCTGGCCGAAGCGGCCGCGACTGCCGCATCGGCGACGGCGCTGCTGGGCGACGCTTTCGCCCAGCAGCAGGACGGCGTCGTCGGCGCGGCGGACCGGGTCGCCGAACGGGTCGAATCCTTGGTCGCCTTGCTGCGCACGCAGACAGGGGATTTGGCCGCGGCCGGCGATCTCGCCAATCAGCAGGTCTCCAGCGCAGCCGACCTGTTGTCGGCGCAGCGCCGCGGCCTGCGCAAGGCGGCGTCGGAAACGCGCGAGACGGTCGGCGGGTTGGGGCGCGAACTGTCAGAGGGCGGCGCGCTGTTGAGCCAGGCGGTGAAAGCGGCGCAGGGCGATGTCGCGGGAATCGGGGACACGCTGAAACGCCAAACGCAGCGCTTGGTCGATGCGTCTGAAAAGGTGGCGCGCCAGGCTGAAGGGCTGCGCGACAAGGACGAAGCACAACGCCGCGAGGCGTTCCTGAAATCGGCGCGCTTCATCATTGAAGACCTGAATTCGACCGCGATCGATCTGACGCGCGTGCTGGAAGGCGACGTCCCCGAAGCGGACTGGAAACGATATGTGAAGGGTGATCGCGCGGTCTTCACCCGCGCGCTTCTGCGCGGCAAACAGGCCGCCGTGATGCGGAAAATCGCCGAACGGGTTCAGCGCGATAAGGATACGCGCGACTATGTCGCCCGGTATCTCGATCAGTTCGACCGTCTCTTGGATGAGGCGCAGGCGGCCGATCCTGAGCATGTGCTGCAATCCACCTTCATGACGGCGGATGTCGGCAAACTCTACATCTTGCTCAGCCACGCAATCGGACGGGACGGTTAGTCGGCCCAGAGGCCGGGCCAGAGGGCGGGCCATAGAGCGGCGGCGGCGGGCGGAGACATGACTCTTCGCCAATCGGGCCGTTGGGGATTGCGTCGCCGGGTCAGGTTTCCGCGCGATCGGCCTTGCCAACCGCCTCTTTCAGCGCGGCGGTCCCGCGCCGGCGAAGCAGATCCGCCTGTTCGGAATTGGCGATCAATTCGGTCAGCCGGACGACCATGCACAGATTCGCATGCGCCGGCGCCTCGCTCTCAGGGTCAACCGCGGCGAGTTTCTTGATCATTTGAACGCCTAGATCGTCGAAGTCGCGACGCAGGCCCGACACCGCGGAACCGCACGCCGTCTTCAATCCTAATTGCTCGGATATGCGCAATGTCTGAGCCAAGGCGATGGCTCTGTTCTCCGCCGCTTCGAACGCACTGTCATCAGGATACTGGGACAAGGCGTCGAGTCGTCCGTCCTTCACCGGCAGCGCCGTTTTCACTGTCTCTTCCGCACAGTCGAGCACAATTTTTCCAACCGCATCGCTGACCATGGCGCGGCTATTCACCATGCGTCGGCCCCACGCGCCGTCGCGCCGTATGCCGATATCGGTGGAAATCCCTTTGAACGCCGCTGCGAAACGGGCGGCTTGGCGCACGACTTCCTGTTCCGACACATCGGCGCGCTTGATGGCCTCGGCGACTCGATTGGCGTCCTGTTCCAGCGCGTCGATGACCATGTCGCCGGCGATGCTCAAATCGGTCCGGCGGACAAAGGAATCGTCCTTGTTGCTCGACAGGGTGCGGAAGACTTTGAGGATCGGAAACGGCTGCAGGAGGCGCGCCATGACGACCAGGAGGAACAGCAACTCGCAGCCCGGCTCTTCATCGGCGACATGGACATAGGTATCCGTGATGGCCGAGACATGTTCCGAACTGAGCGCGACGATCGGCTTTGGCGGCAGAATTTCCTTGATCGTCTCGATATAGCGGGCGATGCGCAGCACCTTCATCATGTTGGCGGCTTGGGTGAATTGCGCCTCGCCGCCCAGCCTGCTGCAAAGCGCCGCGCGCCGGCGCGCATCTTGTTCCGCGTCGTCGAAGGCGGCCTGCATGCTTTCGGCGCAGATTGACCATATTTCGCGCGCCGCGCGCCGTGTTGCGGCCAGATCGCCAGCGCGTTGGGCTTGGACGAACCGGTCCGCCAGCGAAGGAAACGAGTCGGC
Source organism: Alphaproteobacteria bacterium (assembly GCA_030065235.1). Lineage (GTDB taxonomy): Bacteria > Pseudomonadota > Alphaproteobacteria > UBA8366 > Aestuariispiraceae > JASJDC01. The sequence goes on along the minus strand of JASJDC010000002.1, from coordinate 524,031 downwards.
GAGCAACTCCTTGGCCAGCCATTCCAGAAAAACGGAAATGGAGGGCCGGCCGATTTCGCCGGGTTTCGCGCATTCCGGATCGGGGATCGTCAGCAAATCTTCGAACGGCACGCAGACGATGCGTTCCGGTGTGAAGACGCGCGGCGCCCGAACCGCGGCCAGGAAAGGGCGCAATAAGGCCATGACCGCTTCATGCGGCAGGCCGAACCGGTTTTCCACGCGATCCAATTCGATCCGCGCCCCAAGCCGTATCAAGTCGCGATCCGGCAAGGATTCGAAAAGCTCAAGGATCGCCTGATGCGCGTCTGACCCGCTCTTCTGCATCGCGTCAGCGCTCATGAGAATTCCAGCGCGGCGCCGGCGAACTTCTCGCGTAATTTTTCGGAGACGCCGCCGGTCGCCAACTCCGCGGTCTCATTCCGCCAATCAATCTGGTTCCGCCGTATGCTCAACCAGAATTCCGATCGCCCGCGCACCAAGGCTGTCGGCAATACAGGGAGGCTTAAGGCGCATTTCACCACCATTTCCCGCTGGTCGGTCCGATCCGACTCGGCGACGTCGCGCCAACGCGTCACCATGCGCGACCAGCCGTCCAGGATGGCCTCGATCCGGGCGACGGTCCGGGTCAAGCGCGCCCGCGACCGCCGCCAATCCGACAGGGTGGTCCGCATATCGAGCGCCATCTGGTCCAACGCGGCAATCTGCGGCAGCGCCTCGGCCAGGGTCTCTTTTGCGGCTGCGGCGATGCGTTGCGCCATCTGTGCATGCATTTTGGGTTCGGGTCCGAGCCAGGCCAGAAGGGCCGCTCTGAACGCGCGTATTTCGCCGGTCAGGACCAGGATCTCGCCCTCGACCTGTCGATCCGGCGACCCGATGGCGGCGATTGACCGCGCCCAGACTTCGAGAACGGAGAATATCTCATTCGGCGTGGCGCCCTTTTCATCCGCGTAAGACTGAATCGCCGCCTTGGCGCGGTCTTGGCCCGCCGGGCTCGCCAATTCGGCCAGGCCGATCGCGGAGTCGCCCTGGCCCAACTGCGCGACCGCCATCTGAATAAGGGCGATATGTATAAGCAGTGAATCAGACGATGCTTTCGACAAGGCCGTTCGCGCCGTGCGGGCCGGGCCGGCGCCGGCCAAACCGCTGGCGGCGATCTTGGTCGCCAGGGCTCGAATCGTCGCGGGGTTCAGCGCGTCGGTTTCGCCGAGCGCTTCGAGAAGGCTGCGGTCATAGACGCTCAGCGACCCGATATCGTTCAGTAATCCGGCTGGGATCACATAGGTTTCCCCGCCGCCTGCCAATCCCGGAACCAGATACTCCAACGTCTCGTCCGCCCCACGCCGGAGGCGCGCGTAACTCAGAAACTCTGTGGTGAATGGAACGGCCCAGCCGCGCGACTCAAAATCCCTGGGCAGCCTCGCTATGCAATCCGGATCGCGATCGGGCATGTCGTCGGTCCCCACGACCTAACCAAACGAGCGGCGTTCGCCCTTCATGCTCCCACCCCGGAAACGCCTCAGCCGTAGTCATGCTGACTCATTCGCGCGTTTTCAACCGAAAAGCATCGCATCGCCTTTCGAGCCGTGCGCGTGACAGGACGGCCGGTTCGCTCCACTGTGCAGCGGCGGTTCTACAGGAGAGCGCCCGGATGACGGATGCGCTGGTGATCAGAGAGGCGGTCAAAGCCGACGCGCCGGACTTGAAACGGCTTGGCGACGCCCTGCTGACCGAAACCGCGTATTTCCATCGGCTGCCCCAGGAACGGGCCGCCACGGCGGCGGATATGGCGGCGGTGATCGAGGCGATGGCCGCTGCGCCGCGGTCGGCCTATCTCACGGCCTGGCGCGACGGCGCGGCGATCGGCGAGGCGGTGTTGCTGGCGGGTCAACTCCAGCGTTTGCGCCATTCAGGGACCGTCGGCGTCGGCGTTCTGGCCCGTTGCGCGCGCCAGGGGGTCGGCCGCCGGCTGATGCGGGCGATCGAGGCGCGGGCGCGCGATGCTGGAATCGACCGCCTCGAACTGACGGTGTTGGTCGATAACGCACCGGCGCTTGGCCTGTACAAATCGCTCGGATATGCGGTCGAGGGGCGCAAATCAGGCTCGGTGCTGATTGACGGCGCGCTTAAGGACGAGTTTGTCATGGCCAAGTGTCTCGCGCTTTCGGAATTGGCGCAGAATGGCGAGTCGGGCTAGGTTGATCCGATGTTTCAGCGTCTGATGCAGTCCGTATTCCTCACTAGGGAGGGCCGCGCCGCTCTTGAAAAGACGCGCCGCGCCGAGGCGCGGATCGCCGGTGAAACGACGCCGTCGGGCGCAGCCGAGGATCTGGCGCGGGAGGCCGCGCACGCGACGGCTGATGCGGCGGGGTCGGACTCGGACCTGCGCCACAAGGCGAACGCCACCGATCTGGATCGGGAGACAATCCGCGAGGCGCTGGCGGCGGCGCATCGGGAAATCATGGCGAGCCATCCTGCCGGGACGCAAGCCGAAACGCTCACCCAGACGCAGAGCAGGCCCGCGGGTCTCACCGCGCCGGCGATGGCGGCGGCGGGCGCGCGGGCGGACCGTGAGTCGTTGGTGCAGACGGCGATGACGATCTATCGCAATAAACAAAAAGTGCTGAACGAGCTCGATCCCGACGCGCGGAAGAAGCTGCGCTTGATGGCGAAGGCCGTGTTCGGCGTCAAAGACGGACCATGACAGCATCCGTGCGGCGCCCTGCTGTTTCCAAGAGTGCGGACCGCGCGCCGGCGCTGGCCGACCGAGTGCTTGGCGGGGACCGACGGGCGCTAGCGCAGGCGATCACGCTCGTCGAATCCACACGGCCCGATCACCGGCGCGCGGCGGACGCGCTGCTGGAAGCGGTGATGCCGCATACGGGCGCCGCCATCCGGCTGGGCGTCAGCGGCGCGCCCGGCGTCGGGAAGTCGACCTTCATCGAGTGTTTCGGGAACAGCATCGTTACGCGCGGCCGCCGGCTCGCCGTTTTGGCGGTCGACCCGTCCTCGCGGCGCAGCGGCGGCTCTATTCTCGGCGATAAGACGCGGATGGAGACCTTGGCCCGAAACCCTAACGCCTTCATCCGCCCCTCGCCCGCCGGCGCCACATTGGGCGGGGTCGCGCGCCGGACGCGGGAGGCGGGGCTGCTATGCGAGGCGGCGGGTTTCGACGTGATCCTGGTCGAGACGGTCGGCGTCGGCCAATCGGAAACCGCCGTCGCGGAAATGACCGATATGTTCCTGTTGCTGCTGGCGCCCGGCGGCGGCGATGAATTGCAGGGCGTGAAGCGCGGCATCGTCGAACTAGCCGACCTGCTGCTGGTCAACAAAGCGGACGGCGCCTTGCGGGAGCAGGCCGATCGCACCGCCGGCGACTACCGAAACGCCCTGGCCCTGCTGCGTCCGTCGGTCGCCGCCTGGACGCCGCAAGTGCTGACCTGCTCGGCCCTCGCGGGCGACGGGATGGCGGCGATCTGGGATCGGATCGAGGCCTATCGCGCGGCCTTGAGAGAAAGCGGCGATTGGGCCGCACGGCGCCGTGCTCAAGCGCTCGACTGGCTCTGGTCCGAACTCGGCGAAGGGCTGATCGAGGCCGTCCGCTCGGCGCCGCGCGCCCGGCCGCTGCTCGAAGCGGCCCAGGCGGAGGTGCGCGACGGCGTCCTGCCGCCGGCCGTCGCGGCGCGGCGCATCGTTCAAGCCGTATTTCAGACCGAGGATTGAGTGGCGAACCTGCGTCCGCCGCGATCAGCCAAGCTCGCGGAAATCGTTGGCCGCCCGCACCAGGGCCGCGGTGATCGTCGGTTCATTGGCCGAGTGGCCGGCGTCGTCGACCATGTCCAGATCGGCTGCCGGCCAGGCTTGCGCCAGGTCGAAAGCGGAAACAGGCGGGCAGACCGAATCATACCGGCCCTGGACGATGCGCCCGGGCGTGCGCGCCAGCCGGTCGGCGTCGCGCAGCAACTGATCCGGGGCCAGGAACAAATCGTTGACGAAATAATGCGCCTCGAGCCGCGCCAGAGCCAAGGCGCTGTCGGCCTCGCCCAATTCCGCCACCAATTTCGGATTCGGCTTCAGCGTGGCGCAGCGCGCCTCATAGCGGGCCCAGGCGGACGCGGCGGGGCGATGCACGGCCGGATCGGGGTCGCAAAGGCGCCGATAGTAGGACCACATCGGCTTGGCGCGCTCGTCGGACGGCAGGAACGCGATGAAATCCTGCGACGCTTCCGGGTGAAACACCCGCATGCCTTCGAAGAACCAGTCCACCTCCGACCGGCGCCCCAAGAAAACCCCCCGCAGGATCAATCCGACCGTTCTGTGCGGATGCGCCTGAGCGTAGGCCAATGCGAGAGTGGAGCCCCAAGAACCGCCGAACAGGATCCAACGCTCGATCCCCAAATGGGCCCGCAAGGTTTCGATATCCTCAATCAAGCTCGGTGTGTCGTTGCCGCGGATTTCAGCATTCGGCTTCGACTGGCCTGCGCCGCGCTGGTCGAACATCACGATGCGGTAGTGTTTGGGATCGAAGAACCGGCGATGGCCCGGCGAACATCCGCCGCCCGGACCGCCATGTAGGAACAGGATCGGCGCACCGGTCCGGGCGCCGCTTTCCTCCCAATAGAGGGAGTGCAGAGGATCGACGCGCAGGAAACCGCTTCTATGCGCCTCGATGGGAGCATAGAGAGAATGAGCGGACATGTGGGCGCCTCCAAATCCACGCCGCGGCGCGACGGTTGGAGACAGAGCCTAGTCGGCGCGGGGTTCCGGTCAACCGCCCGATCAATCGTTCATTCGGCGCTCGCGGCATTGGCCATGATCGGCGGGTTTCTCGCAGGTCCTGCGCTCGGCGCCGCCGAGACGGACGGCCCACTGTTCCTTTGCGAGCATCCGTCGCGGCCGGATGGCGGGGGCGCGTTTGTTTTGCAAGAGATTTCCAATGCCGGCCTGGCGAAGACTCGCGCCGGCGACAGCATTATTCTCGGCGGGCTTGATTTCGAACTCACGGAAAGACCGTCGGGCTTGGCGCGGGCGCTGCTGGCGTCCGGTCTCGGCCGTTCCCTGACCCTCTGCGCGGCGAGTCGGGACCGTTATGGCCGGCTCCGGTCGCCCTTCGTCTCGATTGACGGGGTCTGGTTGCAGGAGCGTCTGTTGCGCGCCGGCGCGGCGCGGTTTTCCGGCCGGGCGGACCGGCCCGACGCCGCCGAGGCGTTTCGCGTTTTCGAGTACGCGGCCCGGATGGCGGGACGCGGCCTGTGGGGCGACGGGCGCTTTCGGGTGCTGCCGGCGGATGATCCCGATATCGATCCGACGGGATTCGCGGTGCTGGCTGGCGCAGTGCGCGACGTCGCACGGGTCGGCGGCGCAATTTTCGTGAATTTCGGCGTAGATTGGCGCAGCGATGTCACGCTGGGTCTGACCGGCCCGCGCGGACCCATTCGGCGGTCTCTCGGAATCCCGTCCTTCGAGGCGCTGATCGGACAGACCGTCGAGGCCCGCGGTTCGGTGCGGTTCTATAACGGACCCTTTATGGAGATAACGGAACCCGCTCAGATTCGGCTGCGCGAGGCCGACGAGAAATGATCCGCCGATTCGTCCGGCGTCAGGATTCGAGCATCAGGTCGCCTGGCGTATCGGTCCGCGCCAACAGGGCCGTGCGCAGCTTGCCCAGCGCCCGGTGCTCTAACTGGCGCACCCGTTCCTTGCTGACGCCCAGCTTCTTGCCCAATTCTTCCAGCGTCGCGCCGTCATCGACCATGCGGCGCTCATTGATGATGATCTGTTCCCGGTCGGACAGTTGGCTGATCGACTCATGCAGCCAGCGCGCCCGCGTATCGGAGTCATGGGCGTCGCCGACGACCGATTCAGGATCGGGACGGCTGTCGGCCAGGAAATCCTGCCAATTGTCCTCCGAGCCGTCCGAGATCGTGGCGTTCAGGCTCTGATCCGATGCGGCGAGGCGCATTTCCATGGCCTCGACCTCCTCGACGGCGACCCGCAATTCGGTTGAGACGAACTGCCGGCCGGAATGGGTCATGCGGCCGTTCGGCGAGTCGCTGATTTTGGCCCGTAGACGCCGGAGATTGAAGAACAGGGATTTCTGCGCCGCGGTCGTGCCGGTGCGTACGATCGACCAATTGCGCAGCACGTAATCCTGCATCGCCGAGCGGATCCACCAGGAGGCGTAGGTCGAGAAGCGCACGTCGCGCTCGGGCTCGAACCGGGCGGCCGCCTGCATCAGGCCGACATTGCCTTCCTGCACCAGATCGCCCATCGGCAGCCCGTAATTTCGGAATTTGCCGGCGGTGCTGACGACCAGCCGCGTATAGGCGCGCACCAACCGATGCAGGGCTTCCTCGTCGCCGTCAGAGCGCCAGCGCCGCGCATAATCCTGTTCGTCTTCCCGCGAGAGAAGCGGCTCGCGCATCGAGGCTTTGATGAAAGAGAGATTGGCGCGTTGCGTTTGCGGATCGTCGACATGTGCCATTCAGCCTCTCCTTGCTTTATAATCCACACAAACTATGTGTAGAAAGCGTTACGATATTCTGAATGATGCGGATCACGCGCTTCGTTCGCTAAACGTTAATTCCTTACTTTTCTTTGGGGTTTATCGCACTCGAATTCTTAGCCGTTTGATATTCAACGGCAAAGTTGAGCAATTATCCCTAAGTCTAAAGTGGGATTTGGGGCAAAGGCTGCCTGAAAATATTCGGAGATCCCCGCCGAGAGCGTTTTCAGGCGGTCAGGAACTGCTCGACCGCGCCTGCTTGATCGAGGCAAACCGCCAACAGGTCGCCGCCGCGACCGCTGCCGGCGTCGATAGAAATCGTACATCCGGTCTCGGCGAACCCTCTCTGTTCCGGGTCGTAGCCGCGAACGATCCGAGCGTAGCCGCGATACGGTTCTTCGATATCCTCAAAACTGCGCGACGCCCACCACAGTGCGTCTGTCTGAAGCCGCAACGGTTTATCGACATCCAACCCGGCGCTCACGAACAACGCCGCGCCATTGTCCAGATAGGCCGCCCGCCGCAAGTGCGAGAAGAAAGCGGCGTGGCCGTCCTTCGCCTGCATCGCCTTGCGCAGCGCCGACGTCCAATAGGTCATCGCCAAGGCGCCGCCGCCCGCCGCTTGAAAGGCCGACTGCACGTCCGACCCATACCCGACGATCGTGGCTTCAAGCCCCCGATCCAGCATCCAGGTCAGGGTCTCCTTCGGATCGGTTGCGAATTGAATCTGCAGCAGCCGGTCGAACATCTCCTCTTGCGCCCCGCGCAGATGCACGATGTCGGCGGGATGCACGAAGGGTTTCAAGGCGAGAAACCAGCTTCGGAACCGCAGCAATTCGTCCACCACCTCTGCGGCGCCGGTCCCGTATCCGAGATAGTTGCCAAGGTAGACCACCGTATCCCCGGCCCGCAGCAAGGGGGCCAGGGCGTCGTGCAGCGCCTCGAGCTTCTCGACGTCGCCATGGATGGCCCCAATCGCCCAATTCCGGCCGGCCGCCCTCATGCTGGGATACATGCCAATGGCGCGCGTCGTCGCCGGGAGCTCCGCGCCGTCGCCGCGCGCCGTATCGGGGTGATCCGTCATGTTTAGGGCCGCCATCCTCGACGCCTGGGCCCGCCGCGTGCAGCCGAGAACCAGGCTATGGGTTCGACCTTAAGAATTACAGCGCGCCGCGGCAAAAGCAAAACCCAGCCCCCGGCGCGCGGGGACTGGGTCGCAAGATCCGGCATTGGGAGGTTGAAAAGCTCAGGCCGCCGCCTTTTGCAGCATTTCCTCCAGTTTCGTCGCCGCCTCTTCTTCTTCGATTTCTTCGACGGCGGCGAATTCCCGCGCCAAGCGGTCGAGCGCCGCCTGATAGAGCTGCCTTTCGCTGTAGGACTGATCGGGTTGATTGGTATTGCGGAACAGGTCGCGCACAACCTCGGCGATCGCCACCGGGTCCCCTGAATTGATCTTGGCTTCGTATTCCTGGGCCCGGCGCGACCACATGGTGCGGCGCACGCGACTCTTGCCCTTGAGCGTCTTCAGCGCCGTCTTCATCTGATCCGGCGAGGAGAGTTTGCGCAATCCGGATTCATCCGCCTTTGCGACCGGCACCCGCAGGATCATGCGGTCCTTGTCGAACTCAATCACGATCAGGTCCAAGGTGGCGCCGGCGATTTCCTTGGTTTCAACACCTTGAACTTTGCCCACGCCATGGGTCGGATAGACAACATGATCGCCGGATTTGTACTTCGCTTTCGCCATAACATCCTCAGTCTTTCAGCGCCTGGCCCTAGGCAAGGCGCGCCATTCACAAACAGGCGGCGCGGTTTCTACGCCGTCAGCTCAACGTCTCTGCGCCGATTGTCGGCCGGTTGCGGCCAATCAATCGAACGCGCCCCCTGTTGGACGGTGTCCGCCGCCTGCTCAATGGGCGAAAACGTCCGAGAACGTTCTCGCCGCCTTGCCTTCACCTAGGGCGGCGGCGTCATATCGGCGGTCCCCGTTCCTTGGACCGCTCAACCGGCCGCGGCGCGGCCTTGTCCCGACATATCTGGGCTGGCAGACGCCAGCACGCCAGGAATTTCTTATCATTGCCGAATGACAGTCATAGACAACGTCAGCACACGTTTCCGCGCCCTGGCTCCAAGCCTCTTCATGTCTTCAGACGATTCTTATAGCACAAAATATGGGTGATTCCCATACCCGGCGGAAAAGACGCTCGACGCGCCGGCGCCGAGCGCTCTGGTCATCCTGTCGCGAGGGCGCGCAAAGTCCGGGCGCGCGAGGCCTGGGCGCGCGAGGCCTGGACGCTAAGACCCCTGGCCGGGATTCGGACTGAAATGCTTCTCGAACTTGCCTTCGACATTCAGATAGGCGTCGGCGTCTTCCGGCGGCTGGCCCATGGCCACGATATTCGGCCATTTCTCCGAATATTCCCGGTTCAATTCCAGCCATTTCTCAGCTTCGGCCTCGGTGTCCGGTAGGATCGCTTCGGCCGGGCATTCCGGTTCGCAGACCCCGCAATCGATACACTCGTCCGGGTGAATGACGAGCATATTCTCCCCTTCATAAAAGCAATCCACCGGGCATACTTCGATACAATCCTGGTATTTGCATTTGATGCAGGCCTCGGTCACCACATAGGTCATTCCAGTCTCCTATCGCCCCGATCTTTGTGGGTTGGGTCGCTGCGGGTTCGGTCGGCGCGGCGCCGACGTGTCTGCCATGCGCCTTTCGGCGTCCGTTAGCGTCGCGCGCTCTAAGGTGTAACGGTTGTTCCACCTTGTCGGCAAGTCAGGAAATCAGTGTAGAAAATGACGCTCGCCCGTGAAGACCATGGCGATTCCCGCCGCGTCGGCGGCCTGGATCACCGCGTCGTCGCGAATCGATCCGCCTGGTTGAATGGCGGCTGTGGCGCCCGCCCCGACCGCCGCGAGCAGTCCGTCGGGGAAAGGAAAGAACGCGTCGGACGCGACTACCGAGCCTTCCGCGCCGAGATGCTCGCCGGCTTTCAACGCAGCGATGCGCGACGAGTCGATCCGGCTCATCTGGCCGGCCCCGACGCCGACGGTGGTGAGGTTGCGCGCGTAGACGATCGCATTGCTTTTGACATGTTTGGCGACCCGCCAGGCGAACAGCAGATCGCGCCATTCCGCTTCGGTCGGCTGGCGCTGCGTGACAACCGAACAGGCCTCGCGCGTCACGGTTTGCGCGTCCGCCGATTGCAGCAACATGCCGCCGGAGATCGATTTAACCATGCGAGTCCCCATCGCCGCCGGATCGGGGATATCGGTCGTCAGGACCCGAAGATTGGGCTTTTTGGCGAGCGCCTCCGCCGCCGCCTCGCTGACCCCGGGCGCGATCACCACCTCCAGGAACAGGTCGGTCAGTTTGCGCGCCAGATCGGCCTCGATCCGGCGGTTGACCGCGACCACACCGCCATAGGCGGAGACCGGATCGCAGGACACCGCCTTGTCCCAGGCGATTGTGGGGTGGTCATGCTGCGCGACGCCGCAGGGATTGGCGTGTTTGACGATTGCGACGGCGGGCGCGTCGAACTCGGCGACCGTCATTAGGGCGGCGTCCGCGTCGTTGTAATTGTTGAAGCTGAGTTCCTTGCCTTGCAGGCGCGCGGCCGTCGCGACGCCGGGCGCAGCGGGCGTCGAACGGTAGACCGCCGCTTCCTGATGCGGGTTTTCGCCATACCGCAGCACATGCTCGACCCGGCCGGCCACCGTCATTCGTTTCGGCCAGGCGCGGCCTTGCTGTTCCGCCAGCCAGGCGCTGATGGTGGAGTCGTAGGATGACGTTCGCGCATAGGCCTCAAGCGCCAGGAAAGATCGCAGGGACACGCTGGTTGCGCCGTCATTGTCATCCATGTCTCGAATGACCGAGTCATATTCTGCTGGGTCGGTAACGACCGTGACATAGCGATGGTTCTTGGCGGCGGCGCGGATCATGGCCGGCCCGCCGATATCGATATTCTCAATGCAGGTTTGATAGTCCGCGCCTGACTGGATGGTTTCAACGAACGGATAGAGATTCACGACGACAAGATCGATCGGCGCGATATCGTGGCCTTCCATCGCCGTGCGGTGTTTCGGATCCTCCCGATCGGCCAAGACGCCGCCATGGATGGTCGGGTGCAGCGTCTTGACGCGCCCGTCCATGATTTCCGGGAAGCCGGTATATGCAGAGACCTCGGTGACGGCGAGACCAGCCTCTTTCAGCGCCTTCGCGGTGCCGCCGGTCGATAACAGGCGCACCTTATGGCGCGCCAGTTCCCGGGCGAACGGGACCAGACCCGTCTTGTCGGACACTGATATCAGGGCCCGCGCGATGGGCGTTTCACTCATATGATTCTCCCGTGGCCCGAGGCGGCGGCGGCGGAATTCGAAGGTTGGGTTGAACCGGGCCTTTATCGGCGCGCGGTCCAACCCGCTGCGGCTCTCCCCATGCCGTCGGTCTTCCGGTATGTCAAAAGATATCGGCCGGCGCCCGGCGTCCTGGCGCCAACGTTACAGGGACCGCGCAAGCCGCCCAGTCATCCAGGCCATCAAAGCGGCGACCGCAGCAGCGGCGGCGAGCAGCGCCCAGAGTGCGAATTGCGGCTGCACCAACGTCCAAAGCGCCAGTCCGACAAGAACCAGATTGGCCAGCAGGACGGCGGCGCTGACGCGCGCATGACCAAGCCTGCGTTGCACCGCCTTCTGGAAAAAGTGCTCGCGATGGGCATGCCAGATCTTCTCTCGCCGAAGCGCGCGTCGCATCAGGGTCAAGCCGGCGTCAGCCAGATAGTAGAGCGGCAGGATAATCGCTTGAACCCAATAGCCTTGAGCCGCGGCGGCCAGGAGCAGCGCGCCGAGAAGATATCCGAGCGTCACGCTGCCGACATCGCCCAGGAAAATGCGCGCAGGCGACCAGTTCCAGACGGCGAAGCCGGCCATAGCGCCGGCGATGACGGTGGGGAAGGCTGCTGTCTCCTGCCAGTCAGGACCGCCGACGAGCCACGCCATCAGAGCCAAACCAATTGAGATCGTCACGCTCTCGACCGCCGAGATGCCGTCGATCCCGTCCATGAAGTTGAAGAAGTTCAAAAACGCGACCCAGCCCAGTCCGGCGAGGGCCAAATCGATCCAAGGCGGCAGCAAGCCCTGAAACACCAACCCTTGACCCGACAACCAGAACAGGCCGACCGCCACCGCGCCGAAATGAACGGGCAAGCGGATCAGCGGGGACAAATGGCTTAGATCGTCCAGCCACGAGATCGCCGCGCAGATCGCGCCGCCGATGATCAGGGCCCAGACGCCGACCGCAAACCCCTGACTGTACAGGCCCGTCCAAGCCAGCAGGACCACGGCGATGACGACTAGGCCGCCGCCGCGCGGCGTTGGTTCGTCGTGGCTTGAGCGGTCGCCGGGCACGTCGAGGATGGCGCGCCGGTGCAGATAGGCCTCGATCAGCCGCACGCCGATGCAGGACGCGACAAACACCGCGACCGCCAAAAACGCCAGACCGAAGATGGAAAACGCCATATCGCCTTTTATCCTGCGTCGCCGCGTCCTAAAAGAGCGGCGCGCGGCCGCCTCGGCGGCGCAGACCGCCCGACCGGAACAGGCGCAAAAATCGATAGGCACGTACTGATAGGCGACCGCATGGCCGATTCCCACGCTGATTCAAAGCCGACGATGTCGAGTCCGACTGGCATCCACCGCCCGCCCGCTTCGACGCGCGTTGGGATCGTCGGGCTCGGCTATGTCGGATTGCCGCTCGCCGTCGCCCTGTCCGCGCATTTCGACGTGGTCGGCTATGACATTGACGGCGGTCGGGTCGAGGAGTTGCACAATGGCCGAGACCGCACAAACGAAGTCGAAGCCTCCCGTCTTACGGCGTCTTCTGTGCGGCTGACGAGCGAGGTCGACGCCCTGCGCGATCGGGATATTCTGATCGTCACGGTGCCGACCCCGGTGGATGACGCAAAGCAACCCGATCTGGGTCCGGTCCGGCGGGCGAGCCAGACCGTCGGCGCCGTCGTCAAAAAGGGCGCCATCGTGGTGTTCGAGAGTACTGTCTATCCGGGCGTCACGGAGGATATCTGCGGCCCGATCATCGCCGCCGAAAGCGGCCGGGAGATCGGAACCGACATCATTCTCGGGTATTCGCCGGAACGGATCAATCCAGGCGACAAAGTTCACACGGTCGACAAGATCAACAAGGTCGTCGCCGCGCAAACGCCGGAAGCCGCACAGCTTTTGGCCGGCCTCTATGGCGCAATGAATGGCGACCAAATATTCCTGGCCAAGGATATCCGCACAGCCGAGGCCAGCAAGGTCATCGAGAACGCCCAACGCGACATCAACATCGCCTTCGTCAACGAGATCGCCGTGATTTTCGAACGAATGGGCCTGTCCGTCCATGACGTCTTGGAGGCGGCCCGCAGCAAGTGGAACTTTCTGGATTTCCGCCCGGGCTTGGTCGGCGGCCACTGTATCGGGGTCGATCCGTACTATCTCGCCCATGCGGCAAAGGAAGCCGGCTGCGAACCGCGCGTTATTCTGTCGGGTCGACGGATCAACGACGCGATGGGCGCGACGATCGCCGACAGGATCGGCGCCATGATCGATCCCGCCTCCTCGGTGCTGGTCCTGGGAATTACTTTCAAGGAAGACGTGCCCGATATCCGAAACTCAAGGGTGATCGATGTGATCCGGGCGCTTGAGTCCCAAGGCCATCGGGTTTCGGTCTGCGATCCGATCGCCGACGCGGAAGAAGCCGCCGCCGAATACGGCGTCGCGCCAGTGCGCGCGCCGCATGGGCGTTTCGATTGTGTGGTTGGCGCGGTGAATCACGCCGCATTCGCCGATTTTGATCTGACGGCTGTCATCCGCCCGGGCGGGCTCGTCGCGGACATCAAAGGGATCTGGCGCGATCGGCCGTCTTTTCCCGGTCTTCGCTATTGGTCGCTCTGAGTGGTGAAGCGCCGCCTGCTCAGCAACCTTTTAGCGGCTTTCGCGCTGCAACGCCCATTTGACCGATTTGTCCTCCGCGCGCGTCTCTCCAGATAAGACAAGCTGCTGAGACCGGCGCGCCTCGCCGCGTTGGCCCATATAGACGCTGTCCTCAAGCCGGATCGCCGCGCCATCGGAGCGGAAACGCCATCCGGCGCCGGACGGCGTGCGCAGCAAGGCCGCGCCGTGATTGGCGAGCAGCGAGGCCTGGACGCCGGGAAACAGGTGAAAGCGGATTTCGAACCGCCTCGGCGCCACCGGTAGCGCCGGGTCGGCCCGCTCGAGCCGGTCCTCCGCGCGCAGATCGCCGCCGTCGGCGCTGAGATAGAGCCGCCGCGCGTGGCGGAAATTCAAAGGACCGACAAAACCGTCTTGCACGGCGTCGATCAGGACCGCGCCGTCCGCCTCGGTCCGGTCATAGGCGACCACGCTGCGCCGCTGTCCGACGCCGTCGCGGGTCAAGGCGCTGGAATTGGTGAGCGACAGGGACAGGGTCGAATGGGCCGCGGTCGACCGCTGGGCGTCACGCCAATTCTCGTCGTCGCTGACCGCCGCGCCGCAATTCACGATCAGCCGCTCTTTGCCGATGCTGAATTCGAAAGACAGGGCGCCGGCGTGCGCGTGTCGATCCAACCCCGGCGGCGGCGCGGTTCCGAGATCCATCAAGATCAGGCTGCGGCCGGCCGAGACGCGTTCAAAGCCGGTATTCGGCGCGCTGGCCGGCGCTTTGCCGGCGGCTTCGCAGAGCCCCAGCACCGCGTCAATATCGGACGCCGAGCCTTCCGCGGTGTCGTTGAACAGGGCCAAGCCGCCATCGCCATGACGATAGAAACGCAGCATCGGCGCCATCGATTTCAAAGCGGCGATCAGACCGGCCGGCGGCGTCAGTGACGCGGCGAGAAAGGCTTGCTTGATTTCCACCAAGTCGCGCAGGACGCTTAGATGCACGCTCGGGCTGCGCTCGATATGACCGCCGTCTGGTAAGATTTGCCGTCCCAGCTCCGCGCTCAACCGCCCCCAGGCCTGAGGCAGGCGTTTGCGCATGGGCGTCAGGCAAAGGCAGGCATGGATTAAGCCTTTCAAGGCGGCGACCCGCGCCGCGCCGGCGCCTTCCAGTCCCGCGACCCGGTCGAGATGGCGGGATTGCCGTAACAGGTTCTTGCGCACCCGGCGCTGCGCCATCTCATCAGCGCCGCCGAGAAACACCGTGAAATGCGACAGCCAGGCCGAGACGCGCGCGCCGAGCACCGGCGCGTTCCAGGAGAGCGGCGCCCAGTCGCGATTGTAGTCGATCCAATCCATGATCAGGCCGATTCCGCGCCGGCGGGACGCGTCGCCGCCTTCCGCCGCCAGATCGGCGAGCCAGGAAAACCCGTTCAAGGCGGCGAGCCAGGCGTCGCCGGCGCCGGCGGCGGACCATGGATTGCTGGATTGCCGGATGACTTGCCCCGCGAAAGGGAAGACGCCGTCACGAATCGCGGCGCCGCGCTCGATGTCGCCGCGCCAGAGAGGCGTCAAGGCGAGCGCAAGCGGTCCGGGGTCGTCGTCGCCGAGACTGGCGCCATAGCCCGGCAGCCCGGCCCCGAAACGCGCAAATTGATAGCGCAGCGCGCCGCCGACGCCGGGAGTTTCAGAATTGTGTTTGGCTGTCATTCTGTTTGCGTTTGGCGGTACGGCGTCAGGCGCTTGCGCGCAAGGCGTCGATCGCCTCTTGGTAGCGTCCGCGGCCGGCCCCAAAAACCCCTGTGCCTGCGACCAGCACATCGGCACCGGCGTCGCGCGCCAGGGCCGCCGTCTCCGGATTCACGCCGCCATCGACTTCCAGCAGGATATCGCGCCCGGATTTGTCGATGCGGTTTCGGATGGCGGCGATCTTATCGATCTGACTATGGATGAAGCTTTGCCCGCCGAAACCCGGATTGACGGTCATCACCAGGATGAGATCGACCGAATCCATCAGATAGTCGAGCATCTTGGCGGGTGTCCCGGGATTGAGCGAGACGCCGGCCTTTTTGCCCATACCCCGGATCTTCTGAAGCGTGGAATGAATATGAGGTCCGGCTTCCGGATGCACCGTGATGATGTCGGCGCCCGCTTCCGCGAAATCGGCCAAATACGGATCGACGGGCGAAATCATCAAATGCACGTCAAAGGCCAGATCGGTATGCGGTCGCAGCGCCTTCACCACCGCAGGCCCGATGGTGATGTTCGGCACATAGTGGCCGTCCATCACATCGATATGGACAAGGTCCGCGCCGGCGGCCTCGATCGCGGCCAATTCCTCGCCGAGCCGCGCGAAGTCGGCCGCCAGTATGCTGGGCGCGATTTTCACCCCTCGTCCGGGGGCGTCGCCATCGGCCATGGGTTTCTCCGAAACGTCCAGAACGACCGGTTGCCGTCCTCTTTCGGTCAGCTAGGTAATCCTTGGCCGCATGCGGCGCAAGCGCCCGATCAGAACCGGCGCGGCCGCGGCGTTTTCCGGGTGAAAAACATACGCCGGGCTCTAGGTTATTTTCGCAGGCGCGGAGATCGATTCGGGCCGATAGCGCCACAACAGGGCGGTCCGAAGCGACGCGGGCCGGACAAGCCGAGGGAGGCCGGAAATGTTCGAGGCGTTTAAGTCCGCCTGGGCGCTGTTTGTGGGGCTCGCCTTCATCATGCTCGGCAATGGGCTGCAAGGCTCTTTGGTGGCGATCCGCGCGCAGTTTGAGATCTTCGACAATACGACGACCGGCTATATCATGGCCGGCTATTTCGCCGGCTTTTTCATCGGCTCCCTGATCGTTCCCTCCCTCGTCGCCCGGGTCGGCCATGTCCGGGTCTTTGGCGCTCTCGCGTCCCTCTCTTCGCTCGCGATCCTGGTTTTCCCCGTCTTCATCGATCCGCTGGTCTGGCTGGCCATGCGGATCGTGACCGGCATGGCCTATGCGGGCCTCTATATCGTGTGCGAGAGTTGGTTGAACGACCGCGCGACCAACGAGACCCGCGGTCAGATGCTGGCGATTTATATGGCGATCAGCCTGTTGGGCATGGCGGCCGGGCAATCGCTGCTTAACCTCTACAGCCCGGCGGATTTCCAGCTTTTCACCGTCGTCTCGGTGCTGATCTCGCTCGCCGTGGTGCCGGTTCTGATCTCGGCGGCGAAGACGCCGGAATTCGAAGCGCCGGAACGCATGAACCCGATCCAGGTCTATCGCGCTTCGCCGCTCGGCTTCAGCGCGATGATTCTTGTCGGGGTGACGAGCGGCGCGTTCCTCGGCATGGGGCCGGCCTACACCTACGAGTTGGACATGTCCGTCTCTGAAACCTCCAGCCTGATGAGCGCGATCTTCATCGGCGGCTTCATCTTCACCGTGCCGATCGGCAAATTGTCCGACGCGATGGACCGCCGCACGGTGATCCTAATCGTCGCCGCCGCCGGCGCGGTCGCATCGGGATCGATGGCCTTCTTCGGCGGCGACCAAGAGGCGGCGCTCTATGCGCTGGCGTGTCTGACCGGTGGGTTCGCTCTGCCGCTCTATTCGCTCTGCATCGCGCACACGAATGATTTCCTGACCCAAAAACAGATGGTGGCGGCCAGCAGCAGCATGATCATGGCGAACGGCATCGGCGCGGTGGCCGGCCCGAATATCGCCGGCTATGGCCTGGATACGATCGGCGCGCCGGGTTTGCCCCTGACCCTAGCCAGCGCGATGGCGGCGATCGCGCTGTTCGCCGCCTGGCGTATGCTGCAACGTCCCGGCAAAACGATCGAAGAGCAGGGCGCCTTCGTGGCGATGTCGGAAACGATGACGCCCGTCGCCGCAAGTCTGAATCCGGAATCGGAGCCAATTGAGGAAAGCCCGGAGGATGCGGAAGAGACGGTAGCGGACGAGGAAGTGTGGGCGCCCGACGACGAACCGGCGGACGACCCCGCCAGGGACCCGGACAGCGAGCCCGACCCGGCTGAGCCGTCGGACCCGGAGGAAGAACTGTCCAGATTCGAGGCGAAGCCGGTCGATCTGAAGCAGGAACCGGCCGAGCCGCGCGAGCGGGAGGAAAAACCGCCTAAGCCGTGATCCTCTCGACGGGCCCTGCGCGGACTCTCATACTTATGCGATGAGCGATGACGCCGATTTCGACTTGCCGACATTCGAGAGGCTGCTGCGGGAACAGCGCGCCGAACTGGCCGCGTTGCGCGCTGGCAGCAAGGACTCGCGCGCGCCCGTTACCCTGGATCAACAATCGGTCGGGCGGCTCAGCCGGATGGACGCGTTGCAGGGCCAAGCCATGGCGTTGGAGCAGGACCGCCGGCGGGAGGAAAGCATCGTGCGGATCGACGCCGCCTTGGCGCGGATCGAGAGCGGCGATTTCGGCTATTGCCTGTCCTGCGACGAGCCGATCTCGCAGCGGCGCCTGATGCTCGACCCGGCCAATCCGGTGTGCGTCGATTGCGCCTCTGTGTGACGGCGGCGCCGCGCCTTTCGTCTGAAACCTCTGTGTCCCATCGTCTCTGATGCGCCGCTACGCTGACTTCGCCCTGCGCCATTGGCGTCTGCTCGGCTTCGGCGCGACCCTGACCTTCGCCTCCAGTTTCGGGCAGACTTTCTTCATCAGCCTGTTCTCAAGCGAAATCCGCGCCGAGTTCGGGCTCAGCGACGGCGCGTTCGGCGCGATCTATTCGCTGGGCACCCTGCTCAGCGCCGGCGTCTTGCTGATCACCGGTCCGCTGATCGACCGGTTGGATCTGCGGCTCTACGCCACGCTGGCGCTGCTTGGCCTATCAGGCGCGGCGGTGCTGCTGGCCGGGGCCGAGAGCGCCGCGCTGTTGATCCTCGTCATTTTCATGCTGCGCCAGTTCGGCCAGGCCTTGCCGGGTCACACCGCGATCACGGCGATGGGGCGCTATTTCGGCGAAGGCCGGGGTAAGGCGATCAGCCTGGTCAGCTTGGGCTATCCATTGGGCGAGGCGCTGTTGCCGATCGTCGCCGTGGCGATGGTCGCCTTATTGGGCTGGCGCGAGGCCTGGCTCAGTTTCGCTGTCTTGTTGAGCCTGATCGCGGCGCCGGCGACGCTGTTCTTTCTGGTCGGGCATGGCGACCGGCACGCGGCCTATCTGGCGGACCTTAACCGATCGGCGAGCGGTCCGGAGCATGCGTCGGCCGATCGTTTGGGGGATTTTTCCTGGACGCGCGCCCAGATGCTGCGCGATCCCAGGCTCTATATCCTGCTGCCCGCGATCCTGGCGCCGTCCTTCATCTTCACCGGCTTGTTCTTTCATCAGATCCCGATCCTGGTCGAGATGAAAGGTTGGTCGCGCACGGCGCTCGCCGCCTCCTATCCGCTCTATGCCGGGACTGTCGTCCTGACCTCGCTGGCGGCGGGCCTCGCCATCGACCGGTTCGGCGCGGTGCGATTGTTGCCCTGGTTCCTGCCGCCGCAGATGCTCGCCGTCGTCGTTTTGATGGTCAGCGACGCGCCCTGGCTGCTTTGGCCCTATATGTTCCTGACGGGGCTCAGCGTCGGGATCACCCACACGATGCTGGGCGCTCTGGCGCCGGAGCTTTATGGCCGCCGGCATCTTGGCGCGATCCGGTCCGCCTATACTGCGGCGATGGTGTTCTCCAGCGCCGCCTCGCCGGTCGTCATGGGGCTGTTGTTCGATTGGGGCTGGGGGGTCAACGCCGTCGCCGCGTTGTTGCTGCTTTATGCTCTGATCGGCATGGCGTTGAGTGTGATCGCGATGCGCCGCTATCTTGTTCCCGTCCCGCCGCCCGCCTAAACAAGCGGCATAGACGCGCCGTCCGAGGAGCTATCGCGATGCAATATTGGTTGATGAAATCCGAACCCGGAACCTGGTCCTGGGACGATCAGGTGAAGTGCGGCGCGGCCGGCGCGGAATGGGACGGCGTCCGGAACTATCAGGCCTCGAACAATATGAAAGCGATGCAGGTCGGCGATCTCGCCTTCTTCTATCATTCGGTCAACGAGAAGCAGGTCGTCGGCGTGGTCGAGGTCTGTAAGGAGTATTATCCCGACCCGACCGATCCGAAGGGCCGTTTCGGCATGGTCGATGTCCGCGCCTTGGACCCGTTCCCGACGCCCGTGACCCTGGCCGACATCAAGGCGGAAGAGCGGCTCGCAGACCTGCCGCTGATCAAACAGTCCCGCCTCTCGGTCATGCCGATCGACGCGGCGAGTTGGAAACTGATCTGCACAATGGGCGGCTATAAGGGCTGAGTGCTATCCCTGCGACGCCAGCGGCCGTAGCACCGCGCGTTCGAGCGCCCGCACCACCGGCGCCGCGACGCCGTCTCCGATAAGATGATAGGCGGCGTTGTAGCGCTCCGGCAGAACATACGCGTCCGGCACGCCCATCAGCCGCGCCCCTTCCCGCGCCGACAGCAATCGACTGCGCACGGCCAGCTTGACGCCCCCATGGATCAGCATCACTGTCTGGCGGCTCGACCCGCCCGCAGGGGTGCGCAGGCAACCGGCGACACCATCCAGCCTTAGCTCGGCCCGCTGCTCAGGCGTCCCGTCCGATCCGCGTCGCGTGCGCCGGTAGAGCGTTCCGGCGATTGGACGCTTCTCCGCCAGGGCCGCCGCCAATCTCCGCCGGTTGGCCGCGTCCATCATGGAAACCAGCCGATCTGTCTCCTCTGGCGTATGAAACGGCGCGTCGTTCGGCCGGTCGATCAGGATGTCGCTGAGATCGGTTGTCCGCGCGGGCGCCGGTTGCGGCATGTCCCACCAGACCCAGTCCCGGCGCAGGTCCGGGGATAGACGATCGACCGCCGCCGCCAGGCGCGGCGGATGCCAGGGTGCGATCGGCCCGTCGGTCTGAACGGGGCTGGGATCGGCCCGTGTCGCGATGATGAACAGGCGCGGCCGGCTCTGCGGCAGGAAATGAACGGCGTCGCCGATCACCGCGCCCGTGCGGTAGCCGGCGCCCGCGAGCAATTCCAGGATCGCCCGGAAGTCGTGCCCGCCATGAGAACTCAAGAGGCCGGTTACATTTTCCAAGACGATGGTCCTGGGCGCGCGGCCTTGCGCCGCGAGGCCCTTCATCAAGCGCCAGAATCCGAAAAAGGCGCTGCTGCGCGCGCCTTTCAAGCCTGCGCCGCCGCCCGCCAGCGAGAGGTCCTGACAGGGGAAACTGGCCCAGGCGAGATCGGCCTGGCCGGGCAGGTCGCGCTCGGTCAGGTCGTTCACATCGCCGACCAGCAAGTCATCGGCGGGATCGAAGTTGCGGCGATAGGACTCGGCTTTTTTCGCGTCCCACTCATTGGCGCGCAGACAGGTCCAGTGCGGTCCCAGCCCTAAGCGCGCCATGCCGCCGCCGGCGAAGAACTCATAGAAAGCGGGTCGCTTCATGGGCTTGTTCCCCTCCCGGGCGCGTCCAGAAACCGCTCGATGCGCGCGATCGCCGCCGCTTTGTCGGCCAGTTCGCATTCCCAGACCGTCAAGTTGCGCCAGCCGAGTTCGTTCAGCGCCTCGATATTCCGCGCGTCGCGCGCCTTGTTCCGGGCGATTTTCGCCAGCCAATAGTCGGTATTGGTCTTGGGCGTGCGCGCGCCGCGCTTGCAGTCATGGCCGTGCCAGAAACAGCCATGCACGAAGAGGACGGCGCGGCGCGATGGGAAGGCCAGGTCCGGCTTGCCGGGCAGGTCTTTACGGTGGAGGCGGAAGCGATAGCCCTTGGCGTGTAGGGCGCGCCGGACGGCCAGTTCCGGGCTGGTGTCCGTCGCCTTGACCCGACGCATGGCGTGGCTGCGTTGCTGCGGGGTCAGCGTGTCCGTCATCTCAACGCGCGTCCCGCCCGCAACCCCGAAAGCGCCCTAGACGTCCAGATTGGCGACATCCAGGGCGTTCTCCTGGATGAATTCGCGGCGCGGTTCGACCACATCCCCCATCAGCGTCGAGAACACGTCCTCCGCGTCATCGCCATGGCCGACCCGGACCCGCAGCAGCGAACGGGCGTTCGGATCCAGCGTGGTCTCCCACAACTGATCCGGGTTCATCTCGCCCAATCCTTTATAGCGCTGGATGGTAAGCCCCTTACGGCCTTCGGCCATGATCGCCTCATAGACGCCCAAGGGACCGTTGATTGCGGTCTCTTTATCCTTGATTGTCAGGGTTCCGCCGGGCCAGTAGAGCGACTGGAAGTCAGCGGCCATCGCGTTCAACTGCCGCGCCTCGGCCGAGCGGATCAGGTCGCCATCGATGACGCACCGTTCTGTGACGCCGCGCAAAGTGCGTTCCACTGCGAAACCGCCATCATCGAGCACCTCGCCGGCCCAGCCCTTGCCCAGATCATCGGCCAGACTGTCCATGCGTTTCGCCAGCACCTCGACGGCCTCGCGCACATGCTCGTCGCTATCGAGCCGGGCGACATCAAGCATGCCCAGGATGGCCGCCTGCTCGACCATCGCGGCGCTGCGCGACTTGCGCGCCATCGGCGCGATCATCCGTTCCGCCTGACGCGCCTGATCGACGATCTGACGCAAATCCTCGCCGGCCCGCTGCGCCCCGTCGGCCCCAACCAGAACCGCGTGATCAACGACATTGTCGATCAGGAATCGCTCCAGCGCTAAATCGTCCTTCTGATAGACCGCGCGGCTGTCCTTCTTGGTCAGATAGAGCGGCGGCTGGGCGATATAGAGATGGCCGTTTTCGATCAGTTCAGGCATTTGCCGATAGAAGAAGGTCAAGAGCAGCGTGCGGATATGGCTGCCATCGACATCTGCGTCGGTCATGATGATGATTTTGTGATAGCGCAGCTTTTCCGGGTTGTAGCCGTCCTTGCCATCCTCCCCGCCGCGGCCGATGCCGACGCCGAGCGCGGTGATGAGGGTGCCGATCTCCTGGCTCGACAGCATCTTGTCGATGCGCGCCCGTTCGACATTCAGGATCTTTCCGCGCAGGGGCAGGATGGCCTGATTCTTCCGGTTCCGGCCCTGTTTGGCCGAGCCGCCGGCGCTGTCGCCCTCGACGATGAACAGTTCCGAGAGCGCCGGGTCACGCTCCTGACAATCGGCGAGTTTGCCCGGCAGTGAGGCGATGTCGTTGAGCGCCGTCTTGCGGCTCAATTCGCGCGCCTTGCGCGCCGCCTCGCGGGCGGCGGCTGCCTCGACCACTTTCTGGACCACCTTGCGCGCCTCGGCGGGATGCTCCTCGAACCAATCGCTGAGCTTCTCGTTGACCACTGCTTCGACGACGGGGCGGACCTCGGACGAGACCAGCTTGTCCTTGGTCTGGCTTGAGAATTTCGGGTCCGGCACCTTCACCGACAGGACGCAAGTGATGCCCTCCCGCGCGTCGTCGCCGGACAGCGAGACCTTCTCCTTCTTCGAGAGGCCCGAGGAAATGGCGTAATTATTCACCTGCCTTGTCAGGGCGCCGCGGAAGCCCGCCAGATGCGTGCCGCCGTCACGCTGCGGAATGTTGTTGGTGAAGCACAGCATCGTCTCGTGATAGCTGTCGTTCCACTGCATCGCGAGCTCGACAGCGATCCCGTCCTTCTCGGCGTTCAAGACGATCGGCGGCGAGAAGACCGGGTTCTTCGCCCGGTCAAGCCAGTTCACGAAAGCCTCGACCCCGCCTTCATAGTGCATATTGGCGGTCTTCGGCTCGGGCGACCGCGCGTCGGTCAGCGAGATGGCGACGCCGGAATTCAGGAAGGCGAGTTCGCGCAGCCGGTGCTCCAGCGTCGCGAAATCGAACAGCGTCATCGTGAAGGTGTCTTTCGACGGCAGGAAGGTGATCTCCGTGCCCGTCTCCGCGCCCGCATCGCCGGTGACCGCGAGCGGGCCGTCCGCCTCGCCGTGGGTGAAGCTCATCTCATGCACTTCGCCCGCGCGCTTGATCTTCAGCTTCAGGGAGACCGACAGCGCGTTGACGACCGAGACGCCGACGCCATGCAGGCCGCCGGAGACCTTATAGGAATTCTGATCGAATTTCCCGCCGGCATGGAGCTGGGTCATGATGACCTCGGCGGCGGAAATCCCCTCCTCTTCATGGATGTCGGTGGGGATGCCGCGGCCATTGTCGGTGACGGTGACCGAGCCGTCGCCGTTCAGCGTAACCGTGACCGTATCGCAATGACCGGCCAAGGCCTCGTCGATCGCGTTGTCCACCACCTCATAGACCATGTGATGCAGACCGGTGCCGTCATCGGTGTCGCCGATATACATGCCCGGGCGTTTCCGCACCGCCTCCAGGCCGCGCAAGACCTTGATCGAATCTGCGCCATAGTCGGCGTCGTTCGCATCGTCGCGTTCACCCGTGATTGTCTCGTCGCTCATATCACCGCCACCGGGCCGATCAGGCCGGTCTCCACATGTCACACCGGCGTCACCGCGGCGTTCTCCACTCTGAACCGCTCGGCCGCCTCGCCGAGCGGATCGAACACCGACGCGTCGGTGCCGGTCATCCAGGTCTGCGCGCCATGCGCCAGAACCGCCTCGAATAGGGCCGTGCGTTTGGCGCCGTCCAGATGCGCCGCCACCTCGTCCAGCAGCAGGATCGGCGCGGTCCCGGTCTCGGCGGTCAACAGCCTTGCGTGCGCCAGGACCAGCGCCAGAAGCAGCGCCTTCTGCTCGCCGGTCGAACACTGTTCCGCCGGCGCCCCTTTCGCCAGATGCCGAACCTTGAGGTCCGACCGATGCGGCCCGACGGCGGCGCCGCCGCTCTGCGCGTCCAGCACCCGCCCTTCAGCCAGCATCGCTCGGAAGGCGTCTTCGGCCGTCAAGGCCGCGCCTTGGACCAACCAGTCCTCGACGACGCCTTCCAAACTCACCTCGGCGCCCGGAAAAGGCCCGAAGCCAATGGCTGCGACCCGCGCCAGCCGCGCCGTCAGATCGAGCCTGGCGGCTGTCACCGCGACGCCGCGCTCGGCGATCTGCGCCTCCAAGGCGTCGAGCCAGGCCTGATCGGCCCCGTGCGGCCCGCTTTCCTTCAACAGTTTCGAGCGGTCGCGCAGGGCCTTCTCATACGCCGTGACGCGGCCGGCATGGGCCGGATCGACCGCATAGACCAACCGGTCCAGGAACCGGCGCCGCGCCGCGCCGCCATCCAGGAACAGCTGGTTCATCGCCGGCGTCACCCAAACCGCCGCCAGATGCTCCGCCAGCGCCGACTGGGACGGCGCCGTCGCGCCGTTGACCCGCACCTTGCGCCGCAGCGACCCCGGTTTGGCGTCGTCGTCGAGCGTCGCTTCGCAGCCGGTCCCCAGATCGACCGGGCCGAAGACGCCGTTCACCTGGGCCGCAACGGCCCATTGCGGCGCGATCCGGACGCCGTCGCGCATCTGGAACAAGGCCTCGGTTCGCGCGCTGCGCAGGCCGCGCCCCGGCGTCAGAAGCGAGACCGCCTCCAGGATGTTGGTCTTGCCGGAGCCGTTTTCACCGGCCAAGACGACCGGCCCGCCGGACAGGTCCAGCCGCAAGCCTGCATGGTTGCGAAACCCCGTCAGAGACAGTGTGCGCAGCGCGGTGTAACCGATCTCGGCGCGCGGCGCAGGAGCGCTGTCCGGGTCAGCCTGTGTCTTGACGGCGGCGAGGGGCACGGCTGGACGCAAACCGGGGCGCAATCCCGCGCTCAAACCCGCATCGGCATCAGGACATAGAGCGCGGCTGCGTCGTCGATATCCCGAACGATGGTCGGCGAAGCGGCGTCGGCCATCTCGAACTGCGCCTGGCCGCTCTCGATCTGATTGGCGATGTCCAGGAGATAGCGGCTGTTGAAGCCGATCTCGATCGCGTCATTGTCATAGCCGACCTCGATCTCCTCGACGGCCGAGCCGCTATCCTGGCTCGAAGCGGACAGCGTCAGGGCGGAGCCGTTGACCGCCATCTTCACCGCCCGCATCTTTTCCGTCGCGATGGTCGAGACCCGGTCGACCGCGTCCGCGAAAGAGCGGCAATCGACTTGCATCATCTTGTCGTTGCCGCTGGGGATCACCCGTTCATAATCGGGGAAGGTCCCGTCGATCAGCTTGGACGTCAGGACGACGCCGTCGAAAGCGAAGCGGATTTTGGTGTCTGACAGCGAAATCTGGATGTCGCCCTCGGTCTCTTCCGCCAGCTTGCGCAGCTCGCCCACCGTTTTGCGTGGGACGATCACGCCCGGCATGCCGGCAGCCCCGTCGGGCAGCGGCGACTCCACCTTGGCCAGGCGATGGCCGTCGGTCGCCACAGCCCGAATCTTGTCGTCGGCCGCGTGCAGATAGACGCCGTTCAGATAATAGCGCGTCTCCTCGGTCGAGATGGCGAAACGCGTGCTGTCTATGATCCGCCGCATCGCCTCGCCGGACATCGCGAAACTATGCGGCATTTCTCCCCCGGTCATCACCGGAAAATCCTCGTTCGGCAGCGTCTGCAGGGTGAAGCGCGAGCGGCCGGCCCTGAGCTCCAACCGGTCGCCTTCCTTGCCAAGCTCGACCTGGGCCCCGTCCGGCAGTTTCCGAACGATGTCGTAGAGCGTGTGCGCCGGCGCCGTGGTCGCGCCCTCAGCCCCGATCGAGGCGGGCGTCGACTCGTTGATCGCGATATCCATATCGGTCGCCGTCAGGCTGAGGGTCGAGCCTTCCGCCTGCATCAGGACATTCGAGAGGATCGGAATGGTGGTGCGCCGTTCGACCACGCTTTGGACATGGCTAAGCGTACGAAGAAGCGCGGCGCGTTCAATGGTCAGTTTCATGGGTAAGCTTCGCCTGAATTGGTCCATATCTTGTATTGTCTACCGCTCGGGACGGGCGCCCAGCGTCGCCCGACTGGAAGAGGGCGCAAAGGCGGCTGAAAGCCACCCCGATAGACTTGAAAAATGAACCCTTTTCCCAGCCCTCGCAACTCTCGCAGCCCACGCCGCCCGCCATCTCGAAGCGGCGTCGGGTTTGAGGCGGCAAGGCTTTGAATTTACTCGTGAATCAGCGAGTCTAAACCGTGGCGCGCCGACGGCCGAACGGCGCGTTTGAAAAACTCAATCCGAAACCCGGCGGCGAAACCGCAAAAAACCGCGAATCGGCCCGATTTCGGAGGTCGGTCTCGACGAGTGTTTCAGCCTTCCAGCATACGCCGCAGCAGCTCGACATCCTCGGCGAAACTGCTGTCCCCCTGCTTCAACTCATCCACCTTGCGCACCGCATGCATGACGGTCGTGTGGTCGCGGCCGCCGAATTTGCGGCCGATCTCCGGCAATGAGCGTGAGGTCAGTTGCTTGGACAAATACATCGCGACCTGCCGCGGCCGCGCGATGGCCCGGCTGCGGCGCGGCGAGTGCATCTCGCTCAGTTTGATGTTGAAATGCTCGGCGACGCGTTTCTGGATCTCCTCGATCGTCACGCGCCGATCATTGGCCCGGAGCAGATCGTGCAGGACCTCTTGCGTACTCTCCAGCGTGATGTCGCGGCCGACTAGGTTCGAGTAGGCGACCAACCGGTTCAGGGCGCCCTCTAAGTCGCGCACGTTCGATGTGATCTTGTGCGCCAGGAACTCGAGGACCCGCGGCGGCGCCTCTGCGTTCAACTGCTCGGCTTTGGACTGCAGGATGCCGAGACGCAGTTCGTAGGTTGTCGCATGGATTTCAGCGACCAGCCCCCAGCCGAGCCGGGACTTCATTCGGTCTTCGATCCCCTCCAATTCGGCCGGCGATTTGTCCGCCGAAATCACCACCTGCCGGTTTTGATCGACCAACGCGTTAAAGGTGTGAAAGAATTCTTCTTGAGTGTTTTCTTTGCCGGCGATGAATTGCACGTCATCGACCATCAGGACATCGACCGACCGGAAAGCCTCCTTGAAGGCGACCGTGTCCTTATAGCGCAAGGCGCGAATGAACTGATACATGAACTTTTCGGCCGACAGGTAGAGGATCTTCTTGTCGGGTCGGTAGGCGCGGATGTGGCTGGCGATCGCATGCATCAGATGCGTCTTGCCGAGCCCGACGCCGCCGAACAGGAACAGGGGGTTGAACGGGACATTGTCCGCCTCGGCGACACGACGCGCGGCGGCGAAGGCGAGCTCGTTCGGTTTGCCGACGATGAAATTGTCGAAGCGAAAGCGGTCGTCCAGCCGTGCGCTTAAGCCGTCCATCGAACCATCGCCAGCTGGTTTATCGGATGTCGCGCTCGGCGCTTGGCCGCCGCCGGCCGGCCCGGTCGACACAGGTGCACCCTGCGCTGTCCCCGCAGCTACACCGCGATCCCTGGCGTCAAGCCCCGCCGCCGAACCGCCCGACGCGGGAGGGCCCCGCCGCACGGATCCCGGTTCGTCGCCGGCGCCATGCGCAATGATCAATGTTTGAAGTCGCGGGTTCTCGCCGCGCCAAAGCTCCAACAGCCGATCTGCATATTGCGATTCTATCCAGTTTCGCAGGAAGCGGGTGGGCGCCACCAACTCGACAATGTCCGCGTCGCCCGACCGGCAGACCAGCGGCTTCAACCAACTGCGAAACGCCGCCTCGCCAAATTCAGCGCGCATTCGGGCTCTGATTCTGGCCCATTGCGCCGACACTCTTTGATCCATGCCCACACCCAAACCACTAACGCTGCTACCGCCGACCGCGCCCTTCGCGGCGGCGATCCCGCACGTCCCATTTCGCGCGGAAAGCCCGTTTTGGGCGACGTCTGACGCCGCTCCGTCCCATTGAGTTTGCGTTCGGCTTCGGTGGATCCGACCCGCCATGACAGCCGCCGCGCCATGGCTTATTTCCATGCAACCTATCCGTTTGACATTTGATCCATATCGGTTGGCGCCAGCAGACCGGAGCGGTCAGCAGACTTTGCTTCGACACGGATCGCCAGCTTGGGATTAGTCGCAAATCGACCCTTACGACACGCGAGTTTGTCATGCCGCTTCACCCGTGAAAGGCGAAATACCGTTTAATACGCTCACTTTTACAGGACGGAAGAAGCCCCCGAGTCGACCTGACCGACCGATTCATTTTCTTCCTGCGACCAGCCCCGACGCTGTCATCTTCTCCCGGTGTTCGGTTGATGCGTCAGTGCGGTCTATCGACCCGCCGCCCCACAGACGGTGCGATTTGCAAACTCTATCGGCGAGGCATTTTTGTGACAAGGAATCAAAAGGCCGATTCCGGTAAAAAATTCCGTTGACAATCGCCGTCTGTGTTCGGCTCACAGACCCGTGAATTAGTAAGAGGTTGGAATCTTTGCCGAATCGAATTCGAAAAAAATCCCGCATTCCACAAATAAAATAATGATGGCGACATTGCCGAAAAACGCACGAGTTTATGGGGGTTTTGCCTCGAATTGTCGATGTATGACTCTTAGGGTGCAGTGCGGCGGCGTATTCCCCGAGGCGCACAGACGAGGCGCCGGGAAACACGCCCGACACAAAAAGCCCGGCGCGACGCCGGGCTGATGCCGTCCGACCTGAACAGGAAAATTGCGCCGGTGACGCGACGCCGCGACGCGATCCGATTTCTCGACCTAAAGCGCGCGGATCCGGGCGTTCATGCGCGACAATTTACGCGCGGCCGTGTTCCGATGCAGCACGCCTTTCGAGACGCCGCGATGCAGCTCGGGCATCGCTGACTTGAACGCCGCCTGAGCCGCGTCCTTGTCGCCGGCGCCGATCGCCTCTTCGACCGCCCGCACCATGGTGCGAATGCGGCTGATCCGGCTCTTATTGCGCAGCGTGCGCTTGGCCGCCTGTCGAACGCGCTTCTTAGCTTGCGGAGAATTCGCCATCGTTTCTTACCGTTTCACCTTATCCGCGTCGCGCCCCGCGAGGGTCCGCCGAAACGAACCGCGCCCGAGGCTTGGCGCCATGTCGATCGTATTCTTGCGACCAAGGCGACCGCCTGGCGGTCGATCCCATCGTCGTCCAGTTCACCCGTCATCGTGCGGCTACAAGCCGCCGGCGCGCGAACCGAGGGCTTATAGGGACCGCGCCGTCGCCAGTCAAGCACCCGGTCCAACGGTGCAGAGCCCAGAATCCGACGCGTACCGGACGCTTGACACGGCTAGCGATTTTCGAACTTCGGCGCGCGTTTCTCGATAAAGGCGGCCATGCCCTCCTTCTGGTCCGACGTTGCGAAGGTCGCGTGGAACAGCCGGCGTTCAAACTTCACGCCTTCGCCGAGGGTCGTTTCATAGGCCTTGTCGACCGCTTCCTTCGCCATCAGCACGATTGGACGGGACAGGCCGGCGATCTTCTCCGCCGTCTTCACCGCGTCTTCGACCAGATCGGCGGCCGGAACGATGCGGCTGACCAGACCCGCCCGCTCGGCCTCTTGCGCATCCATCAGCCGGCCGGTCAGGCACATTTCCATCGCCTTCGACTTACCGACGAAGCGGGTCAGGCGCTGGGTGCCGCCGGCGCCGGGGATCGTGCCGATGGTGATCTCCGGCTGGCCGAATTTCGCCGTATCGCCGGCGATAATGAAGTCGCACATCATCGCCAGTTCGCAGCCGCCGCCCAAGGCGTAGCCGCCGACCGCCGCGACGATCGGCTTGCGGCACACCGTCACGCGCTCCCAGCCTTTAGTGATGAAATCATGCAGATAGACGTCCATGAAGCTCTTGTCGGCCATTTCCTTGATGTCGGCGCCGGCGGCGAACGCCTTTTCCGAGCCCGTCAGAACGACCGCCCCGATTTCCTCATTCGCCTCCATATCGTCCAGCGCCGCGCCCAATTCGTCGATCAAGGCGGCGCACAGCGCGTTCAGCGCCTTGGGTCGGTTCAGGGTGATCAGCCCGACCGGGCCGCGCAATTCGACGATGATGTTCTCGTAAGCCATGATCTCTCTCTGTTCAGATTTTCAATCTTTATGGTGGGTCCGCCGCGCCAATCTTTCGCCAATCTTCCGTCGGTCATTGCGTCCGCGGCGCCAAGGTGAACCGCACCGTCAATGCGCCATTCGCCCCGAACCGGTCAAGCGTTAAGCCTTCGCCCTCGCGGGTGAAGGACAGGCTCTGACCGGGCGCGCCGGCGGCGCTCGGCGCCCAACCAAGCTGGGTCAGGGCTGTCGTGTAGAAGGTTGCGAAGGCGTCCCACGAGACCGGGCCGACCGCATAGGCCTCGGCGATACGGCCGGCCGGCGAATCGAAGACCAGGACCGCGTCCGGATCGACGGTCAGACCCGCCATCAACGGCACATCCTCGAAGCCGGCGAGGAAGGCCGGGCCTTCCGCCTGCTGGCCCTGGCCGTCCTGCGCGGCCACGCGTTCGGGAACTAGGGCGACAGGGGCCGCAGCAAAGAGGGCGGCCAGAAAGCCGAGCAGGCGAAGCGTCATCGTTGATGGTCCGGGCAATAGAAGGTCGAGCGACCGGATTGTACGATCCGGCGGATGGTTCCGCCACACCCAGGGCGTCGGCAGGGCGTCCCTTCTCGGTCATAGGCGTCGAACGCATGTTGGAAGTAACCCAATTCGCCGTCGGCCTGAACATAGTCCCGCAGGGAAGAGCCGCCCGCCTCGATCGCTTCGGCGATCACGGCGCGCACCGCCTCGGTCAGGCGTTGGGCCCGGAGCCCCGGCACGCTTGCGGCGCGGCGTTTCGGGCTTATGCCGGCGCGCCACAGCGCTTCGCAGACATAGATGTTGCCGAGCCCGGCGACGACGGCCTGGTCCAACAGCGCCGCCTTGATGGGGGTGTTCTTGCCGCGCAGCGCGGCGGACAGCGCCGCGCCGTCGAAGGCCGGGTCCAGCGGTTCCGGGCCCAAGCGCGCCAGATGCGGGGAGTCATCCTCCCGCGCCGTCTCAATCAGATCCATGAAGCCGAAGCGGCGGACATCGTTATAGACGAGCCGGACGCCGCCTTCGAGTTCGACCAGGACATGATCATGCTTGTCGATCAGGGCCCAGCCCGAATTATGGCCGGCTTGAGCGGACCGCGCTTTGGCCGGCCCTTTGCCGCCCGGGTCGGCGATTGTGAAGCGGCCGGACATGCCGAGATGCACGAGCCAGGTCCAGCCGTCATCGAGCCGAAGCAGCAGATATTTCGCCCGTCGCGCCGCCGCGACGATCCGCCGGCCTTCGATCCGGTCTGCAAAGCGATCCGGGAACGGGAAGCGCAGGTCGGGGCGGCGTTGATCCAGGCGCAGCACGCGCCGGGCTTCGACATGCGGGGCCAGACCGCGCCGGACGGTTTCGACTTCGGGAAGTTCGGGCATGGCGCCGGTGTACCCCGTTTCGCACGGGGGTGAAATGGCGCCAGGTTCCTTCTCCGCAATTGCGCGGGTTGGCGCGCCGATCCGTCGCTGGTTTTGCCGGGCGGCATTCAGTATCTTCCGCGCCGACCGTTTTCAAAGCTTCAAACCTCACCGGCGAGCCCTATGCAGTCACCCGATCCGAACCACCCGATCGATCCGTCCGACCCCGCCGGCACGGTGGATTTCGGCTATCGCCGTGTCGGCGCATCGGAAAAGCGGGGTCTGGTCCAGGACGTCTTCACCTCAGTCGCCGGTCGTTACGACCTGATGAACGATCTGATGTCTGGCGGCGTGCATCGGCTGTGGAAGCGCGCCCTGATCGATCTGCTGCGCCCGCGTCATGACATGCATCTGCTGGATGTGGCGGGCGGCACCGGCGATATCGCCTTTCGGTTCCTTGAGGCCGGCGGCGGCGCGGTGACGGTTTGCGACCTGACTGAGAGCATGGTGCGGGTCGGGCGTGACCGCGCTGTCGACAAGGGTCTGCTTTCCGGGGCTAAAGATACGCGCGGCGTGACCTGGCTGGTCGGCGACGCCCAGGCCCTGCCGCTGGCGGACCGCAGCGTCGACGCCTACACGATTGCTTTTGGCTTGAGGAACGTCACCGACATCGATCGGGCGCTGAGCGAGGCGCGGCGCGTGCTGCGTCCGGGCGGTCGGTTCCTCTGTCTCGAATTCAGCACTGTGATCCTGCCGGTTCTGGACCGGCTCTACGATCTCTATTCTTTCAATATTCTGCCGGCCTTGGGTCAGGCCGTCGCCAACGACCGGGAGTCCTACCAGTATTTGGTCGAGAGCATTCGTAAATTCCCGAAACAGGAAGACCTGGCGGCGCGGATAACGGCGGCGGGGCTGGCGCAGGCCGATTGGCGCAACCTGACCGGCGGCGTGGCGGCGATTCACAGCGGCTGGCGTATCTAGCGCGGCTGTCGGCGCAACGGACCGGGGATCATGATCAACGGCTTGGCCAACAGCGTCCGCCTGCTCCGCCTCGTGCGCGTCCTGGCGCGGCATGACGCGCTAACGCTGGTCGAGACCGCGCCGCAGACGCCGGGCTCGGCGCGCACCGCCGTTCGGATCGCCCGCGCGCTCTGGGGACCGTCCGGCGCCGCCAAGCGCCGCAGCGCCGCCCTGCGCCCCGGCGAACGGCTCGCTGACGCGCTCACCGAATTGGGTCCGAGCTTCATCAAACTGGGTCAGGCGCTGTCGGTCCGCTCCGACCTGATCGGGGATTCGGCGGCGGAAGATCTGAGCCGCCTGCAGGACGATCTGCCGCCTTTCTCCTGGGACGCGGCGCGGACGGCGATCGAGACTGAGCTTGAGGCGTCCGTCGAAACGCTCTTCGAGTCAATTGAAGAAGAGCCGGTTGCCGCCGCGTCGATCGCCCAGGTCCATTTCGCGGTCACCAGCGATGGGCGCGACGTTGCGGTGAAGGTTTTGCGGCCAGGCGTCGAGGCGGTCCTGGACCGCGATGTCGCGCTGTTCTACTGGCTGGCCGAGTTGGGCGAGCGTTGGTTGAAGCCGCTGCGCCGCTTGCGTCCCGTCGATGTGGTGCAGAAATTCGAGGAGTGGATCTCGGTCGAATTGGACCTTCGGCTCGAAGGCGCGGCGGCGGCGGAACTGGCGGCGAACTCCCGGCATGACGACGGCTTTCGCGTCGTCGCTGTCGATTGGGACCGCACCGCGCGCCGCACCCTGACCACGGAACGCATCCGCGGCCTGTCGATCGACGATGTCGAGGGGCTGACGGCGGCGGGCTTCGACATTGACGCGATTTTGGAGCGATCGGCGGAGATCTTTTTCCTGCAGGTCTTCCGCGACGGTTTCTTCCACGCCGACATGCATCCGGGCAATATGTTCGTCGATCAAGACGGCGTTCTGGCGCCGGTCGATTTCGGCATCATGGGCCGGGTCGACAAACGCACCCGGATCTTCCTCGCGGATCTGTTGGTCGGGTTTCTCAGTCGGGACTATGCGCAGGTCGCTCAGGTGCATTTCGATTTCGGCGTGGTGCCGCCCTACAAGTCGAAAGAAGCTTTCACCCAGGCGATTCGAGCGATCGGCGAGCCGGTGCTGGGCAAGCCTTTGAACGAGATCTCCGTCGGCCGGTTGCTGGCGCAACTGTTCAAGGTCACCGAAGATTTCGACATGGAGACCCAGCCCGACCTGTTGCTCCTGCAGAAAACCATGCTGGTGGCTGAAGGGGTCGGGCGGAAATTGAACCCGTCAGTCAATATGTGGATCCTGGCGCAGCCTCTGATCGAGGATTGGATGATCGCCAATCGCGGACCGGAGGCGCGGTTGCGCGACGCGGTCGAAGAGACTGTCGACTCACTGCGGCGCCTGCCCAAGACGCTCAGCGATGCGGAGACGGTTCTGGCCCGGCTGTCGGAGCTCGACCCGGAGTCCCTTAAGAATGGCGGGCGTGGGCGCGAACCGGACGGTCCTATGGGGTCGCGCCGATTGCTGAAAGAGGCCAACCGGCAGGGCGTCAGCCCCGTGATCGTCTCTGTCATCGTGATCCTGCTGGCCGCGCTGATCCTGCTTGGGTAGGAAGGCGGCGGGACCCGCTAACTACAGCGTTAGTCAAAGCGGCCGATCACAAGGCGCTTCCATTCTGTCGGCGTATCGTTCGACCCCGAGAATCGGCGTCAAACCGACCGGTTGCGGGACCGGGCGCCGGAAATTAGGGTCTTTCCGGCGGCGACGGCCCGACCATTGATGAAGAGACGGCAAGAATGCAGAATGCGAATTCCACGCGACACCGCGTCCTGCTGATCCTGTCGGGCGGGATCGCCGCCTATAAATGCCTCGACCTGATCCGCCGTTTGAAGAAGCGGGGCCTGGATGTGCGCTGCGTTCTGACCCAAGCGGCGCAGGAATTCGTTACGCCGCTGAGCGTCGCGGCGCTGAGCGAAGACAAGGTCTATAGCGATCTGTTCTCGCTGACCGACGAGTCGGAAATGGGACATATCGAATTGTCGCGCCAGGCCGACTTGGTGGTCGTCGCGCCGGCCAGCGCCGACATATTGGCGCGCATGGCCGCGGGCGTCGCGAACGATCTTGCAACGACTGTTCTGCTCGCCACCGACAAGCCGGTCATGGCGGCGCCGGCGATGAATGTCCGGATGTGGGAGCATCCGGCGACACAGGCCAATATCGCCCTCCTACATCAGCGCGGCGTGACGCTGATCGGACCGGTCGAAGGCGACATGGCCTGCGGCGAATATGGCTATGGCCGGATGGCCGAGCCGGAGGCGATAGAGACAGCGATTCTGGCCCATCTGAAACTCGATACGATCTCAGAACAAGCGTTGGAAAGCCTGGCACTAGCGGGCAAGTCCGTGCTGGTGACCTCCGGCCCGACCCATGAGCCGATCGACCCGGTGCGCTATATCGCCAACCGCTCGTCCGGCCGTCAGGGACACGCCATCGCCGCGGCGTTGGCGGCCGCCGGCGCGCGCGTGCGGCTGGTTACCGGGCCGGTGGCTTTGCCGGACCCGCTGGGGGTCGAAACGACCCATATTGAGAGCGCGCGCGAGATGCTGGCCGCCTGCGAAAACAACTTGCCGGTCGATGTCGCGATCTGCGCGGCGGCGGTGGCGGATTGGCGTGTGGCGGAGGCCGGCGACCAAAAAATCAAGAAGACGTCCGGCGCGCTGCCGAGCCTTTCGCTGGCGGAGAATCCTGACATATTAGCGACCTTGTCGAAACACCCTGATCGGCGCCCGGAACTCGTGATCGGTTTCGCCGCCGAAACGGAAGCGGTGGTCGCGCAGGCGTCCGAGAAACGGCTTCGCAAGGGCTGCGACTGGATTGTCGCCAATGATGTGTCCGCCGAGGCGGGCGTCTTCGGCGGCGGCGAGAATCAGGTCCATATCATCGATGAGACGGGGGCCGAGGCGTGGCCGCGTCTTTCCAAATATGACGTGGCGGAAAAACTGACCGCCCGAATAACCGCGCATTTCGCCCCTGAAATAAAGTTAACAAATCCTTAACCGTCGAGCCTTAGCCCATGCCCGAGCCCGCTGCCTTGGCGCCTGATTTAACTACCATCGAAGTTCCTGTGGTCCCGCTGCCTCACGCCAAAGGACTGGATCTGCCGGACTATAAGACTCTGGACAGCGCCGGCTGCGATCTTTCGGCGGCGGTCGAGGCCGATTTGACCCTGGCGCCGGGCGCGCGCGCCCTGGTTCCGACCGGCCTGACCATCGCCCTCCCCTCGGGATATGAGGCGCAGGTGCGGCCGCGCTCCGGCTTGGCGCTGAAACATGGCGTCACCTGCCTGAACACGCCGGGCACCATCGATGCGGATTACCGCGGCGAGATCGGCGTCATCCTAATCAATCTCGGGCAAGACGCTTTCACCGTCACGCGGGGCATGCGGATCGCGCAATTGGTCGCCGCGCCGGTGACCCAGATCCGCTGGCGGCCGGAGGTTACGTTGCCGCACAGCGCGCGCGGCGCCAACGGGTTCGGCTCGACCGGGGTTTAGATCGGCCCTCAGCCTCGCACCATGATTGCGGTTTGATTCTTGCGGCGGTTTGGCGGACAACCCGGCCACGCCGCGCGCGCTTTTTTGAGAGAATGCCATGCATCAATCTGTCGGTCTGATCGGGGTGGGCGCCTTCGGCGAATTCGCCCTGCCGCATCTTCTGCCGCATTGCCGGGTCGGGGCCTATGACCCGCATCGCGACCTGTCGGCGCTGACCGAGACCTGGGCGGTCGTGGCCGAAAGCCTGGAGGCGGTCGCCGCCAAGGATGTGGTGATCCTGGCCATGCCGGTTCAGCGGATCCGCGAGACCTGCCGCCGGATCGCGCCTTATGTGAAGCCCGGCGCGCTGGTGCTGGATGTCTGCTCGGTCAAGGAAGAGCCGATGGCGGCGATGCTGGAGGAACTGCCGGACCATGCCGCGATCGTCGGGACCCATCCGCTGTTCGGCCCCCAGACCGGCGCGGACGGCGTCTCCGGGCTGCGGGTCGCGATTTGTGAGGGTCGCGGCGGTCGGTTGGACTGCGTCGACGCCTTTCTGTCGCAGCAATTGAAACTGACGACCCTGGTGACCACGGCCGAAGAGCATGATCGTCAATTGGCGCTGGTCCAGGGCCTGACCCACCTTCTGTCCCGCATCATCGTCGAAATGGACATGCCGATGCTGGACCACACGACCGAGACCTTCGACATGATGATGAAAATGGTCGAGTCGGTGCGGTACGACAGCGACGAGCTGTTCCGGGCGATCGAGAACCGCAACCGCTTCGTGCGCGACGCGCGCGGCCGGTTTTTCGATGCGGCCCGGGTGATCGAGGAACAGCTCAGCAGGCCTATGGCCGACCCGGACTGAGCCAGGGCGATGGTTGGGGGTGACGGGGAGGCGCGCCATGACTGATGAACTCGACGATGCGGATCTGGAACGCTACGCCCGGCACGCCATCCTCGATGAGATTGGCGAAGAAGGTCAGGCGCGGCTTCTCAGGTCGCGGATCTGCGTGATCGGCGCCGGCGGTCTCGGCTCCCCGGTTCTGCTCTATCTGGCGGCGGCCGGGGTCGGCACGCTCGGGATCGTCGATTTCGATACGGTCGACCGGACAAACCTCCAGCGCCAGGTCGCCCATACCGATGATGCGATCGGCCGGCCGAAGGTCGAGAGCGCGGCTGAGCGAATCGCCGCCTTGAACCCGACCATCGATGTGCGGACCCACAATCTCAGGCTCGACGCGGACAATGCCGGATCGATCCTGGGCGCCTACGATCTGGTGGTGGACGGGACCGACGATTTCGCCGTGCGTCAGGTCGTGAATGACGCCTGTTACCGCCAGCGCATCCCCCTGGTCAGCGGCTCGGTCGTGCGGTTCGAAGGCCAGGTCGCAACCTTCAAGGCCTATGAGACCGGACCCTGCTATCGCTGTCTGTTCGACCGGGAGTTGGGTCCCGGCGCCGCACCGCGTTGCGACACGGCCGGCGTGCTCGGCCCGGTCGCCGGTGTCATCGGCACGCTGCAAGCGGTCGAGGCGATCAAGGTCCTGCTGGACCTGCCGGGCCATCTGGTCGGCAGGATGCTGATGGTCGACGCGCAGGATCCGTCGATGCGCGTCTATAAGACCCGCCGCGACCCGGATTGTCCGGTCTGCGGCGCGGGCGCGCCGTCAGCAGAACCAGCCGACACAGCATCCGCAAAGTGAGCGGCCGCCCGCATGCGCGGACGGCCGTCTCGTTTCCCGGCTGATTTGGCGCCGGGTCCTCCCGTCACTTGGGCCGATATTTCGATCCCACGCGCGGCGGCGGCTTCTTTAGAATTGAGCCGCTTCTGTGGAGTGCGCCAGGGCGGCGGTCGAGGCGACCCCGCCAGCGGTCGCATTGTTGACGCCGTCAAAATAGCCGACGCCGACCTCGCGCTGGTGTTTCACCGCCGAGAACCCTTCCTCGACTGCGGCGAATTCCGCCTGTTGCAGTTCTGAGTACCCGGCCATGCCCCGCTCCTTGTAGGACTTCGCGAGGTTGAAGGTGGCGAGGTTCAGGCTGTGGAAGCCGGCCAGCGTGATGAACTGGAACTTGTAGCCTAGGTCGCCGAGTTCCTTCTGGAAGGTCGCCATTTCATCGACCGTCAGATGTTTCGCCCAGTTGAAGGACGGCGAGCAGTTATAGGCCAGCAACTGATCCGGGAATTCCTTATGGATCGCGTCGGCGAATTGTTTCGCCTGTTCGATGCTGGGGGTCGAAGTCTCCATCCAGAGCAGATCGGCGTAAGGCGCATAGGCCAGGCCGCGGGCGATGCACATCTCCATCTCGCCGGTGATCCGGAAGAAGCCTTCTTCTGTCCGCTCGCCGGTCAGGAACGGCCGGTCGCGCTCGTCGATATCCGACGTAATCAGTCGCGCCGATTCCGCATCGGTCCGGGCCATGATGATCGTCGGCACGCCCATTGTGTCCGCCGCCAGACGCGCCGCGGTCAGATTGCGGATCATCGTCTTGGTCGGGACCAGAACCTTGCCGCCCAGATGGCCGCATTTCTTCTCAGACGCCAGCTGGTCCTCGAAATGCACGCCCGCCGCGCCGGCCTTGATCATCGCCTTCATCAGCTCGAAGGAGTTGAGCGGTCCGCCGAAACCGGCCTCCGCATCGGCGACAATCGGCGCGAACCAATCGAAATTCTCGGCGTCTTTGCCTTCCAGCCGCTCTTGGTTCTGGATCTGATCCTGGCGGATGAAGGCGTTGTTGATCCGCTCGACGACCTGCGGCACCGAGCTGACCGGATAGAGACTCTGGTCCGGATACATCTGACCGGCGTTGTTGGCGTCGGCCGCGACCTGCCAGCCCGAGAGATAGATCGCCTTCAAGCCAGCGCGCACATGTTGCGTCGCCTGGCAGCCGGTATAAGCGCCCAGCGTGTTCACATAGGGTTCTTCATTGATCAGCTTCCAAAGCTTCTTGGCGCCCATCTCGGCCAGCGTGTGGCGGATCTGAACCGAACCGCGCAGCCGCGCCACATCCTGCATTGTGAAATTGCGCGTCGTGGTCGCCCAGCGATCCGGCGCGTAGTCCGGGGCCGGGAACTGCTCGCCATCGCTGCCGCCGTCGCCCGCGCCATCCCATTCAAACCCTCGGTTCATGCTGTCCATCGCTCTAATCCTTTACAATATTGACATATGTGTCTGTGAAATGCGCAAACCGCCTCTGCGCTTGAAAATAAGGTCTCACAGCGCTTTTCGCGCCGCAACATTTTCAGAACGCTTGTCTTGTCACGAAGAAGCTGTGAATTCTTTACCGATTGTAATTTTGTAAATCATGACGGCGCGAGGCGATGGCGGACTCAGAAATCAGGATCGGCGGCAAGATCCGGAAGTTGCGGCGCGAGGCGGGGTTGAGCCAGGCGGCCCTGGCCGAGCAGTTGGATGTCAGCGCCAGCTATCTGAACCTGATCGAGCACAACAAGCGCCGGTTGACCGCCGCGGTTCTGCTGCGTCTGGCGGATGTGTTCGAGATCGAGGCGGCGCATCTGGCGGAAGACGGCGAGGGGCGTCTGCTGGCCGATGTCATGGATGTGCTCGGCGACGATCTTTTCGAAGATATGGACATCGCCACCAGCGACGCCCGCGCCCTGATCGAGGCCAGCCCCAACGCGGCGCGGGCCATGCTTCATTTGCACGGCGCCTATCGCAAGGCGCAGTCCGATATCCGCACCATGGCCGTGCGCTCGGCCAGTGCGGCGAACGGCGAAAACGGCCCCTATCTCAGCCGGGTCGCGCCGGCCGAGGCGATCTCGGATTTCATCCAGGACAAGCAGAATTATTTCGAGGATCTCGAAGTGGAGGCGGAACGGCTGGGCCGTGAGATCGCCGACACCGATCACCGGACGCGCGAGACCCTCACCGACTTTCTGCGCCGCGCCCATGGCGTCGAGACAGTCGTCGTCCGCCCGGACCAGGACGCGCCGTTTCAGCGCCGCTATGACCCGGAGCGCAAGACGCTCTTCTTGTCCGAGCGCCTGTCGCAGCGCAGCCGCCGGTTTCAGACCGCTTATCAGATCGGCCTGTTGGCGGCGCGGCCGGTGATCGAGATGCTGCTGACCGAGGGGCGGGTGCGGGACGGCGACACACGCGCGCTCGGCCGGTCGGCGCTGGCCAACTATTTCGCCGCCGCTTTGCTGATGCCCTATGATCGGTTTCTCGAAAGCGCCGAAGAGGCGCGCTACGACATCGACCTGTTGCGGCACCGGTTCGGGGCGGGGTTCGAACAGGTATGCCATCGCCTGACCAGCCTGAACCGGCCCGGCCGATCCGGCGTACCGCTGCATATGCTGCGGGTCGATATGGCCGGCAATATCTCGAAACGGTTCTCGCTGTCCGGCCTGCCGATCCCACGCCATGGCGAGGCTTGCGCGCGCTGGAATGTCTACGCGTCCTTCCTGCGGCCGGGCGATATTCAGGCGCAGCTCTCGGAACTGCCGGACGGCGCGCGCTATTTCTGCATCGCCCGGACGGTGCGCAAGGCGGGCGGCGGTTTCGGACGGGGCGAGCATACGCTGGCCATCGGGCTCGGCTGCGAGGAGAAATACGCCTCCCGGATCGTCTATGCCGACGCGACGGTGCTGGGCGCCGCCGCCAAGCCGGCGCCGATCGGCGTGAACTGCCGCATCTGCGACCGGCTCGACTGCGCCCAACGGGCGCAACCGCCGGTGCATCTGCGCACCCCGCTCGACGAGAATATCAAGGGCCTCTCCCCCTTCACCTTCGCCGACCAGAAAGCGGCGCCGCGTATGTTGCCGACACGGTAAAGCCGCTAACCCAATCGCCGCGCCGATTTTAACTATTAATTAAACAATCTATTACATTAGAATATATTGTTTCTGTTGAGGCGCATGCATGGCCTTGGCCCTTTTGCATGGATGGGTACGGTGATCTCAACGATCAAATCTCTGCTGCCGGCGGCGGGTCTTACGCTCGTCAGTCTGCTCCTTCTCGGAATCTTCACGCTCCGCGCTCCCATCGAGCCGGGCCAACCGGTGGCGATCCTGTTTCCACCTGGCCAGCCGCTGGCCCAATCGGTGCGCGCCATCGCCGCGGCGAACGGCACGCCGATCCGCACCGGCCGCTGGGATAATTTGGTGATCGCCGTCTTTGACCGTCCGAGGCCGGACGGGGATCTGGCCGACAGTCTGTCGGCAAGCGGCGCATTGCTGGTCTTCGACGCGTTGATCGCGGCCGCCTGCGGTTTCGACCCGGCTGCGGGCGACAAGGCGCAAAATATGAAAGGGATGGATTCATGAACGCGCTGAACGCCCTGCGGGAACGGGCTGTGAAATATATGGTGATCTACTTGGCCGCGCATGTGCCGGCCACCGCGGTCATCTGCCTGCTATTCGGCGTCCCCTGGATCGAGGCCACGCTGGTCACCGCGCTCTTGGCTTGCGTCGCCGCCGCGTCCTGGAAGCTGCGCGGCGGCGCGCAAGAGACCCGTTATGTCCTGGCCGCGGCCCTGATGGGCGTTCCCGCCGCGCTGGTCTTCGCGCTGCAGAACCATCCCTGGCAGATCGACATGCATATGTATTTCTTCGCCACGCTCGCAGCCCTGGCCGCGCTGTGCGACTGGCGGGCGCTTGTGGTCGCCGCTGCGGTCGCGGCGGTGCATCATCTGAGCCTGAACTATCTGATCCCGGCTTTCGTTTTCCCCGACGGCGCGAGTTTCTTTCGGGTCGTCATGCACGCGGTCATCGTCGTGCTGGAGACGGCGGTCCTGATTGCGCTCGCAGAAGGCATCGCCCGCGCTTTGGTTCAGGGCGAGCGGGCGGTCGATGACGCGCGCGAAGCCCAGACCGCGCTAAAGGCGATCCAGTCCGAGCGCGAGGCGGAGCAGCAGGCCGCCGAAGCGGCGCGGCGGCAATCCCTGGAGGCCGTCGCCGGCTCGATCGAGACGGAGATCGGCGAGATCGTGCAATCTGTCACCGCCGCCTCCGCCGAGCTTGGATCGGTCGCGGACGGTTTCCGCTCCCGCACCAACGCCATGTTGAGCGAGGCGGAGAAATCCGCCCGGTCGAGCAAGGACGCGGGCGACGATGTCGAGCGCACGGCCGCCGCGATCGAGGAGCTGGTCGGCTCGACCGAGGAAATCGCGCGGCTCGCCTCGAACAGCGTGCAGATCGCGCGTCAGGCGGTCGAGGAGGCGCAACGCACCGATGCGGCGGTGACCGACCTGGCCCAGGCTGGCGCCAAGATCGAGGAAGTGGTCGCCTTGATCCAAGATATCGCCGAACAGACCAACCTTCTGGCGCTGAACGCGACCATCGAGGCGGCGCGCGCCGGCGAAACCGGCAAAGGCTTTGCCGTCGTCGCCAACGAGGTGAAGGCGCTGGCCTCGCAGACCGCATCCGCGACCGAGAGTATCAGCGCTCTCATCGCGGCGATGCAGGGCGCGTCCGGCTCGGCCGTCAGTGCGATTCAGAAGATCGGTCAGACCATTCATGACGTTAGCGAGACGGTCGGCGCGATTGAAGGCGCGGTCGACGCGCAACGCGACTCGACAAACGCCATTTCGGAAACGGTGAATGACGTTTCGGTCCGCAGCCGGGCGGCCGCCAAAGGCGTCGCCAATGTCCAGGCCAGCGCGACCGACAGCGGCGCGGCGACCGACGAGGTGAAGGCCGTGGCTTCGACCCTGTCCGAACGTTCCGAGGAACTGAAGCAACGGATCGAAGGCTTTCTGCAAACATTGCGAGCGGCGTAAGCTGCAGGCGCTATGCCGTCACGACGCTGACCGGATCGCCGACCGAAAGTCCGAGCAATGCGGCCGCGTCGCCTTGATTGGCGGCGATCTCGACCAGCCCATAGGCGTTTTCGTACCAGAAAGGCGCGCCGCGCTCCATATCGGCGAAGCTGCGGGCTCTGTGCAGAACGGCGCCGCCGATACGAAGCCGCGCCGCCGGGTTGAGCGTCTCGGCGCGCAACCCTGTCATCGCGTTGCCGAACCCGTCGCAAGTGATCACCGCGGCGAGATCGTCCGGCCAGGCCGCCGCCGCGCCGCGCACGAGCGCCGGTTCGACGCCCTCAATCGGCGCGCAGAGCTGGTCGCGCCAGGGCCGCCCCTCGGCCAGCGCGGCGGCGATTGCGGCGCCCGCCGGGGCGAATATGTCCCTTCCGTGAAAGGTCGCGGATGGCGGTGTCTTGGGCTTATAGGTCAGGCGCCGCCAGACCGCTTGCTTGGCGCGCCGGGCCATGATCTCCAGCAACCCATTGCCCGGACCGACAAAGATGCGCTCATCCGCCTCCAGCACGACCGGCTGCCGCGCCATGGCTTGGTTTTCCGGATTTGCGACATCCTCCGGCGCTTCATTGCCGACGCCGGGATCGACCACCGCGACACAGACCGCGCCAGGCGGCAGATCAACCGACAGCGCCGCCAGCAGATAGGCCGATTCCCGCACAAGGAAGGCTGGGGCCTCATGCAGCAGGTCGACGCGAGACACATCCGGCGCGACCCGCGCCGCCGCCATATGCAGCGCGCCGACATAGGGGCCGGACGCGCCGAAATCCGTGAAAAAGACGATCATCTCACCCGTACTCTGGCTGCCGTCGGTTCAAACGGGCATGGCCCATCGGTCTGGCGGGATTTTGGCGCGATTCGTGCTCGTTCGGGCGGGAGGCAGCTGGAATCCGCATTTTGCAAACAGACATCAATTCCGACCCGTGTTCGCGGGGCCGCATAGACGGCGACGCTAAATCGACCGGACCCGCCGAAGACGAGTCTTCGCGGGAAGCGGGCGTCCGATCCCCTGCGTGCGCCCGCGTCCTGGTGGTTGAGGACGGCGACACCAACCGGATGATCGCACAAGCGATGCTGCAGCGCGCCGGATACTCGGTCGACTGCGCCTATGACGGGGCCGAGGCCGTGACCATGGTCCTGACCGGAGATTACGCGGCCGTCTTCATGGATCTGGCGATGCCGGTGATGGACGGCGTCGAGGCCACCCTGTCGATCCGCCAATTGCCGGCGCCGATGTCGAAAACGCCGATCGTCGCCCTGACCGCGCATGATTCCCATCGAGACCGGATGCGCTGCGCCGAGGCGGGCATGGACGACTACCTGCCGAAGCCCTTGCGCTATGACCGGTTGCTGGAGACGCTGAGCCGGCTGGTCAAGGAGAGGGATGGCGCAATAGGCGCTGATTCCAGTCCACAAGACTCATATGCTGAATCCGCATGCGAGGCGAACGGTGGGGCGGCGCCGATCGTG
Organism: Alphaproteobacteria bacterium; assembly: GCA_030065235.1. Classification (GTDB taxonomy): domain Bacteria; phylum Pseudomonadota; class Alphaproteobacteria; order UBA8366; family Aestuariispiraceae; genus JASJDC01. The sequence goes on along the minus strand of JASJDC010000002.1, from coordinate 479,656 downwards.
TCCAATGATATTCTCGCCCAGCTTGAACGCGATGCCGGGCTCGCCGCGCTGCGCCGATTGATCGCCGAGTTTTTGAGCGAAGCGCGGGAAATCGCGGACGCCCTGGCCGCGCCGGAGACCGACGACTATGATGATCGGGCGCGGCTGTCGCATTCCTTAAAGAGCAGCGCCGCCGCTTTCGGCGCCACCGCTTTGGCTGACGCCGCAGCGCAGCTAGAGACCGCCTATCGCGTCCGAGCGCTGGACTCGGCGCAACAGGTCGCCGGCGGTTTGACGGTGTTGGTCCAGAAAACAGGCGCCGCGTTGACCGAGAGGAAACTGATTGGCTGATGGCCGGAGCTGCGCCGGTATGGACCGCGGAGCGCTGGTGCCGCAGGAGGGATTTGAACCCCCGACCCACGCATTACGAATGCGTTGCTCTACCGACTGAGCTACTGCGGCGTCCCCGTCTGAGACCGACCCGGCGTCACGCCGAGCGCCCTTTTGGAGCGGCGCGGAACCTAGTGAGGTTTCCGACCAAAATCAAGCCGGCGGGTGGCGTGACGACCGTCACCGCGCGCCGAGGCGCATCGGTATATAACAATAACAGTGTCAGAGCGCCCCAGGCCGATCCTGCCTCCCAAGCCGCCTGGGTCTCCCTTTTTATGTCCAAACCTCTCACGCCCGGCCACCCCTCGGCTGGGCGTTCTTCTGACCAGCGCACCACCGCTGCCTCAGTGCAAGTTGCGTTGCAAATTGCGATTCTCTCTGTCGAGATACTTCGTTGATTATGATCGCAAATGATCAAAACGACCCAGACGGCAGGGATACCTCGACGCCTGAAATCGTGACGTCCTCAGTCTCCGTCGAGACGGCGACCCTTTGTAAATCGAAGATCACGGCATGTGATTCACAAATTCCCTAGAGTCGAAGAAGTGAGTCACAAATTGATTAGTGTATCATTTTTCTCCCAATGTGATTTAAAAAGTGGTTTGTGTAGCATAAATCAGAGCCAAGATACTTTGTTGTTCAAATGAGAAGGTTGATTAGACACTAATCAAGATGCGGTATGCGATTCCCCATAGAACGCTACAGTTTCGACAAGAATACTGATTATCACTATGGTCAATTTCCGCCAGGCAAGTTGGATTACGAGCTGTTGCTCATGCCGATGGCTGACGCGCAGGCCGCTTTGGCCAGATATGATCAGACTCTGAAGAGCCTCCACAACAGCGACTTGCTCATAACCCCTCTCAGGAGCCAGGAAGCGGTTGTGTCGTCCCGAATGGAAGGGACGCTGTCGACAATTGACGAAGTCCTGCGTTATGAGGCTGACGCCGATGACGCGGGACCATCAGAGGTTCGGCTCGAAACGCTTGAAGTTTGGCTTTATGGAACGGCGCTCAAGAAGGCGCAAAACAGCCTACTTGCAGGCTACGAAATCAGCGAACATCTGATTCGGTCGGCTCACGCCAACCTTCTGAGATTTGGACGCGGCGCCGCCAAAAACCCAGGACAATACAAGACGCAGCAGAATTACATCGGAGATGACGCAAGCCGTGAGATAACATTCACGCCGATTTCACCTGAGCAACTTGCGCCATCAATGGAACGCCTCGTCGCCTTCATGAATGACGACCAATTTCCGCCATTGCTAAACGCCGCTTTGTCCCATGTCGAATTTGAGGCTTTGCACCCGTTTGACGACGGCAACGGTCGTATCGGCCGAATGTTGATCACGCTTTCTCTGTGGAAGAAGGGACTTATTGAGGAGCCGAATTTCTATGTCAGCGCCTTCTTTGAAGAGAACAAGACGGAGTACATTGAAAGAATGCGTCGTGTCTCGGGGGATGGCGACTGGAGCGGATGGTGCGAGTTCTTCCTTCGCGCTGTGTCTACACAGGCCGAACAGAACTTGGAGACGGCGCTGGCGATCTCAACGCTATACGAAGACATGAAAGCGGTCTTCAGGGAAACCCTGAATTCACAATGGGCGCAGCTCGCTCAGGACTTCATCTTCACGAACCCTGTATTCCGAAACGGTCGATTCACCGGCCGAAGCGGGATACCGGTCCCAACTGCGAAGCGTCTTTCTCGCTTGCTATTCGATGCCGGATTATTGGTGGAGATTGAGCCTGCGTCGGGCCGGCGATCGGCGTTATACGCGTTCGAGCCGCTGATCCGTCTTGTCCGCACTTAACGCCAAATTTCTTCTACGCGGCGTTCTCCGAGGCGCGCATGAGCCAGACGCGGGCTTTTTCGACATCGCCATGCTCTTGCTCTTCCAACCGCGCCATCAGGCGGCAAACGCGGGGGGCGGCTTGGTCTTCGCCGGTTTCCGCCATGACTTTGCCGATATGGGTGCGCGCCTCGCCCCAGAGATTGGCGTCCAGCGCCGCCTCAGCGAGCGCGAGGTGACTTTCCTCATGGTCGGGATTGAACGCCAGCAGCCGCTCGAACCGCTTCACCTGAGCCAAGAGATCGGTCCGGTCCGGGGCCACGTCGCGATAGGCGCTGGCCAGGGCGGGATCCGGAGAGACGCGCCAAGCGTCCTCGATCACCCGCGCCGCCTTGCCGGGTTTGCCGTCGCGATACAGCAGCCGGGCGGCCATGGTCACCGCGTTCGGATTGGCCGGGTCGAGCTTCTTCGCCTCTTGCGTGAGCGACAGCGCCTTGGCGAAGGATTCTTGGCGCTGCAGCGCGCGGGCCTTGCCGAGGATCAGGTCGGCGCGCCGTTTCTTCACCGACGCAGCCGGATAGGCCTTGTGCCGCGCCGCCGTCGTCAAGACCGCCAGCGCGCCATCGAAGTCGCCGTCGGCCCGCATCGCTTCGATCAGATGGTCGGCGGCCCAGGCGGCGCCCGGGCGTTCTCGATGCGCCTGTTCCGCCAGCCGCCGCGCCTCGGCGCTGTCGCCGGCGTCGAGCGCTCTCATCATCAGGCCGCGCAGCGCTAGAATGGCTGTATCCTTATCTTCCAGCATGGCTTCGAAATAGCGTTCGGCCGCCTGGTCGTCGCCGTCCAACTGCGCCGCCTGCGCCGCCAGCAACCGTGTCAGCGGCGGATCCTTGAGCAATCCGTCCGCCTTGCGCGCGAGTTTCTTGGCTTCCGCAGCGTCCCCGGCGGCCACTGCCGCCAGGCCTTGGGTCAAGGCGTGATAGCCGCGGTCGCGCCGGGCCCCGCGCCGGGCGGTCATGAACTTGCCAGGCGCGTGCACGGCGCCGAACCAAGCGCGCAACACAACGACAACAACGACGGTGACAACCAGAACCGTCAGGGCCAGAAGCGCCAGCGACATGTCGATGCGCCACCCTTGCCAATCGATGCTGACCTGACCGGGGTATTTCGACAGATAGACGGCGGCCGCGACGATCAGCCCGACCTTGATGAAGAGGATGAGCCCCCGGATCATTCGGTCGCCTCAGGACTGGCCGGTCCGGTCGCCGCGGCGATCCGAAGGCTCGCCTCGCGCAGGTCTTTCATCGCGGCGTCGGCGCGCACGCGCGCTTCCGCCCGCGCGATCCAGGCGGCGATTGCGTCATTCGCTTCAGCCAAAGGGGCGACCAAGGCGATCGCGGCGGCGAGTTCCCCTTTCGCCAAGGCGGCTTCCGCGCGGCTGGCGATCGGCAAATCGGGCGCGTCGCCGGTCCGGCGCACCGAGACAAGACCGCGCAAGGTTGCGACGGTCTCGTCGACCCAATTATCCGCGCCTTGCAACCGCTCCGCCTTGTCGACCTCGGGCGCCAGCCTGTCGAAATCCTGGCGCAGGGCCGCCAGCGTCGGCGGCGCGGCCTGCAAGGCGTCCTTGAGCGCGCCAATCGGCTCGTGCAGCGAAGCGCGGTCGGCCGCCAGCGAATCCATCACGGCGAGCAGGCCGCGCGCGTCGCCGCCGGAAGCGACAACGCTTTCCAACTGGGCGACGGTCATCAGCAAAGGCCCGGCGCCGATAGCGCCGCTCTTCTCAGCCCGGACGGCTTCGATCTCGGCGCGCAGGCCGTCAATATCCGAGCGCAGCACATCCAGCCCGGCGGTCACCGCGGCGTAGCGGTCATCGGCGCCGCCGACCGAACGTTCGAACCGCGCCATACCGTCCCGAACCGACTCGCTGATTGCATCGAGCCTCAACCGGAACGCGTCCAACGCCTCTCGCATCGCCTCATCCGAGGCGGCGGCGGCCAGCGTTTCCTGACCGGTTTCCAGCGCCGCCAGCCGATCCGCCACAGCGTCCAGATCCAAGCTGGAAGGACCGCCGGCGCGGGCGGAGTCGGCCTGGGCTTCGGCGGCGGCCAGCGCGTTTTCGAGCTCGACGAAGCGTGTGTTCAGGGCGGCGCCGAACGCGTCGATCGCCTGATCCCTTTCCGCGGTGACCGACTCCAATTGCCCCTTCAATTCGTCGATCCGGGTCTCCAGCGCGGTGATCTCAGCCTCTTGCGCGGCCTGCGTCTCGAAGAGCTCCGCTGCCGGCGCCCGCCCGAACGCGGCCCCCAGATGCTGGGACGCAATCGGATCGACAATCGGCCCCCAATAGCCGCTGGTCAAAACCGCCGCCAGGGCCAGGATTGAAAGGGCTAACGCCAGCCAATTTCCGCCGCTGCGCTTCGGCGCTTCAGTCTTTTCGGGGGGCGGCGCGTCGGCCTGCTCGTCTGATTCTTCGGCGCCCTGTTCGGCAAGTGGTTCATCCGCCTGTTGCGGCGTCTGTTCGGATTCTAACGTTTCGTCCGCGTCGGCCGCCGCCTGACCGGCATCCGCTTCAGGCGTTGCGTCCTCGGACGGCGCGTCGGACGGCGCTTCGGAAGGCGGCGCGGCGGTCAGCGAGACGCCGGACTTCTCCGCCGCCTGCAGCACGTCGTCCCAGCGGTTCTCCGGAATATGATTGCGCGATTTCCAGCCTTGAACCGTGCTGACGGCGATATCCAATGCGGCGGCCATCGGCCGTATGCCGCCGAACCGGTCGATGACCGCTTCGCCATCCGCCGGCGTCAATGAACCAGGGCTCTCGGCCGCTTCGTCGCCTTTTTCCGCAGTCTCGTCCGAGCCGGGCGTCATCGTTTCGCCTGTGTCCTCATGATGGGCTTCGCCTAATGGTTTTATCGTGGATTGAAGCAGTTGCAACAAGGAAGCCTGCGTCGGCTCCGCCGCCGTGGCGACGCCCGGCCAATTGGCTTGATCCAAAACATCCGCTACAGCCGCGCTCAAGCAGAGCGGTCGAACGTCCGTCAAAGCGGATTTCAGCTTTTGCGCGGCGATCAGTTCCGCGGCGATGCGCGCGGTTCTCGGGGAATAGAAGAGGGCGGCGGCCAGGGTCCCGCCCTTCAGCGCCGTTTCGACCGCTTCGGGCAAGGTATCGGCCGGGTCGGCGCGATACAGCACATGCCGCGCAACGCGATAGCCGCGCCGCTCCAGCGTTCCCTTCAGGTCGCCCGCCACGGTCGCGCCGGCGATGTGATGCAAGACGCCATTATAAGGCCGCCAATCGGCGGCGATCCGCTCGGTCAGGGTCTCAACATCGCCGGCGGCGTCGCGAATGTCCGAAAAACCTGCGTCATGCGCTTGGGACGCTGTGGCGGCCCCGACCGCGAAAACGGTTCTGTCGCGATGCGCCTCGGTTGGGTTGGCGGCGGCGAAGGCGCGCACGCCATTCGCCGATGTGAAGACCAGGGCGTCGCCCGGCGCCAATGCGACTTCCGCCGGCTCGAACTTAATCGCCATCAGCGGCGCGATCAGCGGCGCGTAGCCTAGTTCGGCGAGAGTCTCGGCCAACGGCCGCGCATCGTCGAGCGGGCGCGGAATCCATACGGCCGGGCCGTCATCATCGCCCCCCGAATCCGACGTCATGGGCGATAGCTCTCATCCATATGCGGGAGCAGTTCCTGGCCGGCTTCGCGCCCGATCGCCTCGCCGTCGGCGCGGGAGCCCCGGCGCTCGACGCGCAAGACGCCCGTCCCATCGGGCCGCGCGGTCAAGCCGCGAAACCAGACCGTGTCGCCCTGCAGCAAGGCGAGTCCGGCGATTGGCGTTCGGCACGAGCCTTCGAGCGTCGCGAGGAAAGCGCGTTCGATTCTGACGCGCAAATGGCTGTCCGGATCGTTTAGCCCGTCGGCCTTCTCAGCTGTTTCCGGATCGTCCTTGCGGCGCGTGATGGCGATGGCGCCTTGGGCGACTGCGGGCAAGAGCTCTTCGGGCTCGATCGGGTGTATCCGGGCGTCCGATAGAGAGAGCCGGTTCAGCCCGGCCATGGCCAGCATCGTCGCCGCTGCCTCGCCCGCTTCCAGTTTCTTCAACCGTGTCTGGACATTACCGCGGAAGGATTCGACTCGCAGATCGGGGCGTTGCGCCAGGATCTGCGCCTGGCGTCGCAGCGACGAGGTGCCGACGACGGAGTTGGGCGGCAGAGCCGCCAGCCCGTCGAACTCGGCGCAGATGAAGGCGTCGCGCACATCCTCCCGCGGCAGCACCGCGCCGATCGCAATCGCCGGATGGATCTCGGTCTCCATATCCTTCAACGAATGCACGCCGATATCGCAGCGCCCGTCCAGCAAGGCCTCATCGAGTTCCTTGGTGAACAGACCTTTGCCGCCAATTTCGCTGAGCCGCCGGTCGAGCACCTGATCGCCGGTGGTCTTGATCTCGACGATCTCGACCGTCAGTACGGGATTGGCGGCGATCAACCGGTCGCGCGTTTCATGAGCCTGGACCATCGCCAAAGGCGAGCCGCGAGTTCCGATGCGTAGCGTCTTCATGATCCCAGCATTTCGCTGCGGCCGCCGCCGAGCGCCGGGCCGATAAGAGGTTTGAACCCGCCCGTCCCGAAGGCTATGACCGGCCCGTACTTGTCTGCGCGCCGCGCCTTGCGCGACCGCCTCCGCATCTAGCTGATATTGCACCGGCTTTGGCAAGCCGGCGCCGGCGGAGAAACCGAGAAGAAAAGGATGAAATCCGCGGCGGTATGAAGACGGTTCTGGGCATCGAAACCTCCTGCGACGAGACCGCGGCTGCGGTGGTGCGCGAGGACGGGGCGATTCTGTCGAATGTGGTGGTCTCGCAGTTGGAGGATCATCGGCCTTTCGGCGGCGTCGTACCGGAGATCGCCGCGCGCAGCCATCTGGACCATTTGTCTCCGGTCGTCGGTCAGGCGATGCGCGAGGCCGGCCTGGACTATGCCGATCTGGACGCGGTCGCGGCGACCGCTGGTCCGGGCCTGATCGGCGGCGTGATCGTCGGCGCGACGGCGGGCAAAACCATCGCCTTGGGCGCCGAGTTGCCCTTCATCGCCGTCAATCATCTGGAGGCGCATGCGCTGACGGCGCGGCTGGCTTCTGGCGACGATAGCGGCGATGTCTGTTTTCCCTATCTCCTGTTGCTGGTTTCCGGCGGTCATTGCCAGTTGCTGTCGGTGCAGGGAGTCGGCGCGTACCGGCTCTATGGCGCGACCTTGGATGATGCGATCGGCGAGGCGTTCGACAAGACCGCCAAACTGCTCGGCCTCGGCTATCCGGGCGGCCCCGCCGTCGAACAGGCGGCGCGGAACGGCGATCCGTGTCGCTTCGCCCTGCCGCGTCCGATGGTCGGGCGGACGGACCTGAATTTTTCCTTCGCCGGTCTGAAGACGGCGGTTCGGCAGACGGTCGAGCGCGAGACGCAGGGCGGGTCCGTCTCCGCCCAACTGGCGGCCGATTTGAGCGCCGGGTTTCAGGCCGCCGCCGGCGACGTCTTGCTGGATCGCTGCCGACGGGCGCTAGGGCGGTTTCGCAGCGAGAATCCCGACGCCGCGCCGACGCTCGTCGTCGCCGGCGGCGTCGCGGCGAATACGCATCTCCGCGCCGTGCTGGAAACGCTGTGCCGGTCCGAGAGCGCGCGTTTCGCGGCGCCGCCTCTGGCGCTCTGCACCGACAACGGGGCGATGGTGGCCTGGGCCGGGCTGGAGCGGTTGCGCGAAGGGTTGATCGACGATCTGGGTTTCAAGCCGCGTCCGCGCTGGCCGCTCGATCCGGAGGCGGTGATCAAGAAGGGCGCCGGCGCCCATGGCGTCTAAGACGCGCAGCGCGGCGCGTCGGGTGGCCGTCTTGGGCGGCGGCGCCTGGGGCCGCGCGCTGGCCGTCTCCGCCCGCCGCGCCGGGGCTGAGGTCAAAGTTTGGGCGCGCGACCCTGAGACAACAGCGGCCAAAGCGGATTTTCCGGTCTTTTCTTCCATAGTGGAAGCGACGGCCGAAGCCGATCTGATCTTGGTCGCAACCCCAGCACAGACCATCCGGTCGGTTTTGGAAGCCTGCGGCCCGGCCATACCACGCGCGGCGCCTATCGCCATCGGCGCCAAGGGGATCGAGCGCGGGTCTTTGCAATTGATGAGTGAGGTCGCACAGCAGGCCGCGCCGGATCACCCGATCGGCGTCGTCTCCGGACCGTCCTTCGCCGCGGAGGTCGTCGCCGAACGCCCGACGGCTGTGGTCGCCGCTTGCGCCGATCTTGAGATCGCGCGCTATATCCAGACCAGTCTGGCCAGCCGCGCCTTCCGGCCCTACGCCAGCGACGATGTGATGGGCGTCGATGTCGGCGGGGCGTTGAAGAACGTCCTCGCCATCGCCTGTGGGATCGTCGCCGGCAAAGGGCTGGGCGACAATCCGCGCGCCGCCCTGATCACGCGCGGGCTTGCCGAAATCGCCCGGTTGGCCGCAGCCCGAGGGGCGCGGATGGAAACCGTGATGGGCTTGAGCGGTTTGGGCGATCTGGTGCTGACCGCCGGCAGTTTGCAGTCGCGCAACATGGCGCTGGGTCATGCATTGGGACGGGGCGTCGCGCTTCAAGATCTGATCGGGTCCGACAAGGCTTTGGCGGAGGGCGTCTGGACGGCGCAGGCCGCGGTCGCCCTAGCCGAACGGTATGGCGTCTCGCTGCCGATTTGCGAAGCGGTCCATGCGATCGTCGATCGGGGCGCTGAGATCGACGCCGTGATCGACGATCTCTTGTCTCGCCCGCTCGGACGCGAGTGACATCGCACGGACTTAGCTCGCGCGACGCAGCCTGCCTTTCGGGCGCGCGCCCAGATTCTCGTCGAACAGATCGGCCAGCTGCTCCATCATCGTACCGCCGAGCTGCTCGACATCCACGATCGTTACAGCACGTTTGTAATAGCGGGTGACGTCGTGGCCGATTCCGATCGCCACCAGTTCGATCGGCGAGACGGCCTCGATATATTGGATGACGTCGCGCAGGTGGCGTTCGAGATAGTTGCCGGCATTTACCGAAAGTGTGGAATCATCCACCGGCGCCCCGTCCGAGATCACCATCAGGATGCGGCGCTCTTCCGACCGACCGATCAGACGCTGATGCGCCCAGAGCAGCGCCTCGCCGTCGATATTCTCCTTCAACAACCCTTCGCGCAGCATCAGGCCGAGATTCTTCCGGCCCCGTCGATAGGGCAAGTCGGCGCCTTTATAGATGATGTGGCGCAAGTCGTTCAGACGCCCGGGATTTTGCGGCTTGCCGTCGGCGATCCAGGCTTCGCGCGCCTGACCGCCCTTCCAGGCGCGGGTGGTGAAGCCGAGTATCTCTACCTTGACGCCGCAGCGTTCAAGGGTGCGGGCGAGGATGTCGGCGCTCATCGCCGCGATCGAAATCGGCCGTCCGCGCATCGAGCCGGAATTGTCGATCAACAGCGTCACCACCGTATCGCGAAACTCGGTGTCGCTTTCCTGTTTGAAGGACAACGGATGGGTCGGGTTGGTGACGACGCGCCCCAGCCGCCCGGTGTCCAGCAAGCCTTCCTCCAAATCGAAATCCCACGACCGCTGCTGTTGCGCCATCAAGCGCCGTTGCAGCCGGTTGGCGAGCTTGCCGATGATGCCTTGAAGATGGGTGAGCTGCTGATCCAGCATCTGGCGCAGGCGCGACAGTTCCTCGGAGTCGCACAGCTCCTCGGCGGCGATGATTTCGTCGAAGCCTTGCGTGAAGGCGTGATAAAACTCTTCGCGCGGGACATTGCTAAGGTCGTGTTCCGGCCGCCAGCGTTTGCCCATGTCGCCGGGCTCTTCACTGCCGGAAGAAGGCTGCATTTCGCCCTCGATATCCTCGTCGGAGACCTCGCCCATATCCTCGGCGTCGCCTTCGCCCTCGGACATTTCGGACGAATTCTGCTCGGCGCTCGATTGCTCGTCGCCGGACTCGCCCTGTTCCTCGCCGCGCACCTGTTCATCGTCATGGGCGCTCGAATCGTCGTCGCTTTCATCGCCCGACTCCGATGCGTCGTCCGGCGCGATGTCGATATTCATATGCTGGATCAAACGCCGCGCCGCCTCGGCGTAATCCTGCTGGCTGTCGATATTGGCCTTTAGCGCGTCCAACATGTCGCCGATCTGAGGTTGAAGATGCGGCGCCCACTGATCGAACGCGTTCTTGGCGGCGGGCGGCGGCGGCATGCCGGTCATGTATTCCCGCGCCATCAGGCGCACGACTTCGGGCATGGTGGCTTCCGTCCGGTCGTTGACCCGATGAAATCCCAGCCGCAGGTAATGTTCCTCCAGCGCCGCCGCCATGTTGTCGCGCAGACCGGCCATATGCTTGCCGCCGACGGCTTCGATCCGGGCTTCCTCAAGGGCGTTGAAGAGCGCCGGCGCGACCTCGCCGCCGGGCGTGGCGCGGGCGTGCTGCAGCGGGTCGTGATGGCGCTGGCGGATCGCCAGACCGTCGGCCTCGCCCCGACAGCGGGCGATTTCTTCGGCGGTGAATTTCCGGCTCGGCGCCGGCAGCCGGGCGCGGTCCCCGGTGATCGCCGCGCTGTCGGCGCCGTAGACGACCTCAGTATGCGCCTCTTCGGCGACAGCGCGAAAAGCGCACGCGTTGGCGCGCTTGAACTCTTCGACTGGTTCCTTGACGTCGGACACGGCGGTCCCCTGACAAATCCGGCGGGCTTCAGCCCCGCTTAGGCGACGTGAATATGCGCGGCGCTGTCGGGCAGGTCTTCGCCGAAGCAACGCTGGTAATATTCCGCGACAATGGCGCGTTCCGTCTCATCGCATTTGTTCAGGAAGGTGACGCGGAAGGCGAATCCCAGATCGCCGAAAATCTCGGCGTTCTCAGCCCAGGTCAGGACCGTCCGCGGGCTCATCACCGTCGAGATGTCGCCGCCGACAAAGCCGGTGCGGGTCATGTCGGCCAACTGCACCATGGCGTTGGCCTTATCCCGCCCTTCCGGCGTGTCATAGCTCTTGGCTTTGGCCAGCATGATCTCGACCTCATCGTCATGCGGCAGGTAATTCAGCGTGGTGACGATGGACCAGCGGTCCATCTGGCCCTGGTTGATCGGCTGGGTGCCGTGATACAGGCCGGTCGTGTCGCCGAGCCCGACCGTGTTGGCGGTCGCGAACATCCGGAAATACTTGTTCGGGCGGATCACCTTGGTCTGGTCCAGCAGGGTCAGCTTGCCGTCCCGCTCAAGGATGCGCTGGATCACGAACATCACATCCGGCCGGCCGGCGTCATATTCGTCGAAACAGATCGCAATCGGGTTCTGCAGCGCCCAGGGCAGGATGCCTTCCTTGAACTCGGTCACCTGCTGACCGTCTTTCAAGACGATGGCGTCTTTGCCGACCAGATCGATCCGGCTGATATGGCTGTCCAGATTGACCCGGATGCAGGGCCAATTCAGGCGCGCGGCGACCTGTTCGACATGCGTCGATTTGCCGGTGCCGTGATAGCCCTGGATCATCACCCGCCGGTTATGGGCGAAACCCGCCAGAATCGCCAAGGTCGTCTCGCGGTCGAACAGATAATCCGCGTCGTGATCCGGCACATGTTCAGAGGACTGGCTGAATCCCGGAACCGTCATATCGGTGTCGATCCCGAATGCGTCTCGCACCGAGACTTGAATATCGGGCTCGGTCAGGACGAGCGGGTCGTTGGCGGGCATGGCTTCGGCGGACATCTGTAATCCTCGGATCGACATAAACTCTTCGCAAAGCGGGAACGGCGACGGCGACGCGGGCGTATCGGGTACGACCGCCGCCCCGCGACTGGATGACTGCGGGCGGGCGGACGGCCGAGTCGGACCTGCGTCAAGAGGATGGGAGGACTGTTTTCTTCAACGCCGCATAGGCTGCGTTGATTTCTTTCAGGCGCTCTTCAGCTTCTTTGTCGCCGCCGTTCACATCGGGATGCAAACGTTTCGCGAGTTCCTTATAGCGGGCCTTGAGGGCGGTCAAGCTGACCGGTGGTCGGAGCCGCAAGACCCGGTAATGACGCGCCATGGCGCCGCGCACCCGGGGTTTTTCTCCGCCAGCTCGGCGCTTGTCGCGATCCGAGCGACCGCTCGGCCCGCCGAATGTACCTCCGAACGTCCGCAGCGGGTCGTCGAACGGCTGTTCCTGGAAAGGATGCGCCCGGTTGGCGTTGCGCTGATCCTGCCGGCTCATCATGCCCAAGGGCCAGGTCGGGCGGCCCCAGGTGACATCGTTGCGCACCGCGTCTTCGACCTCTTCGGTCGACATGTCGGCGCAATAGTTCCAAGCCTTGTTGTATTCCCGGACATGCGCCAGGCAGAACCAGAAATACTCGCGCAGCCTATCCGGCGACATCGGCGCCCGGTGCAATCCTTCTTCGCTGCATTCGGGATGATCGCACATACGCAGGTCCGGCGACCGGGTCGATCCGGTCTCCAGAGGCTCTCGCTCGAAAGCGTCAAACTGCGCGCCGTCATCCATGCGTGCGAGTATGGGAAGGCGCCGGATCGGCGACAAGACTTGACATTCGCCTCATTCTTCGGCGCGAGCCGCTTGACCGCGCCCCGGCGCCGCGCCGACACTGAGAGCGCTCAGAAAAGGACCCAGCCCGCCATGACCGCACCAGGGATCACCGCCACGGAACAGACGATCCGAGAGAAAGTCGCCGAGGCCTTCGCGCCGGCGCGCCTGGAGATCGAAAACGAGTCCCACAAGCATCACGGCCATGCCGGCTCGCCTGGCACCGGCGACTCGCATTTCGCCCTGACCGTCGTGTCGGACGCTTTCGCCGGGATGGATCGGGTGATGCGCCAGCGCCAGGTCTATGAACTGCTCGCAGACGAACTCGCCGGGCCGGTCCACGCGCTCGCCCTGACCTTGGCGACCCCGGAGGAAGCGGCGAAACGCGGCCTTTGATCTGCAATCCGACCTGAGTTGAACCGTTGGGCGCATCGCCTAGCAGCGTCACGCCGGACTTGATCCGGCGTCCCGCGGACGGCGCCCTGGGCCCCGGCTCGGGGGCCGGGGCGACGCTGCGTCTTGTCGCCTCGTTGGTGCATTGTACGCCGGACAGCACTGGCTCGGGGGCCGGCATGACGGGTAACCGACGTTTTAGGGCGCATCGTCGCCGGTGTAGAAATCCGGCCATTGACGTTTCACGATCGGCCCGTCCTCGCGGAAGGCGTGGCAGCTGTTCAAAAGCGGCGGGCGGCGGCCCGGCTTTCGTGAGACGGGCGTGTCGTCCTTGCCGGTAGCGGCGCGCGAGCTGTAAGCGGTCTGATAGGCGACCGTCGCCATGCTGATCAACATTTCGACCAGATGGGTGCAGCCATGCACACCGCCCAAGCGCTCGCGGATCGTCCGGCGCCAGCCCGGGCCGATCTTCGCCCCGACCATGCGTTGGAAATTCGGCGCCGCGCCGGGACAGATCGTGTAGGGCGACCCGTCGGTCACCGCCTCGATCGCCTTGACTTCAAACGCGTCATCGATGGTCAGGCGGATCGACATATCGTGGATTGGCTCGAACGCCTCAATGCGGCCGCGATCGTGATTGTCGAATGGATAAGTCTTCACATCCGTGATCCGGCCCTCGATCTCCCACATGCCGTCCTCGCGGACATAGCCGTTCATGTCATATTGCCGGCGATGGATATGTTTGCGCGGCGCGGGCGGGCTCAAGGGCATGGGGTCGGCGTCCGGTCTTAGGAATCGGCGGTCGCCGGTTCTTTGCGCTCAGAGGCCTTGGAGTCGCCCAACGCGTGCGTATCGTCGCCGGCCAGAGGCGTGATCTTCATAGCCGTGATCTGATTGCGCTGACGCCGCAAAATCTCGAACCGGAAGCCGTGAAAGGCGAAGACCTGGCCGGGATCGGGGATCAGGCGCGCCTCATGCAGCACCAGACCGGCGACCGTCGACGCGTCGTCATCCGGCAGGTCCCAATCCATGTCGCGGTTCAAATCCCGGATCGTCACCCAGCCGTCGACGATCTGCGACCCGTCCGCCTGCGGGCGCACGCCCGGCACGGCGATATCCGTCTCGTCATCGATATCGCCGACGATCTCCTCAAGGATATCCTCGAGCGTCACGATGCCTTCGAAGGAGCCATACTCGTCGACCACCAGCGCGAAATGTTCGCGCCGTTTCTTAAACGCCTCCAGCTGGTCGAGCAGCGAGGTCGTGTCGGGGATGAACCAGGGGTCCGACGCTAGCGCTGCGAAATTCAGGTCGGCCAGATTGCCGCGCCGGGCCCGGACCTCGCGCAGCAGCGCCTTGGCGTGCAGCACGCCGACGATATTGTCGCTGTCTTTGAGATAGAGCGGGAAGCGGGTGAAAGGGCTCTCCAAGGCGGCGTCGACCAGTGTCTCGACATCGTCGCTCAGGTCGAGCATCACCACGTTGCGCCGGTGTGTCATGATCTCGGAGACCTCGACCTCGTCGAGTTCCAGGATCGAGCGCAGCATCACCCGTTCCTGCTGGATTTCCGGATCTTCGCCCGAATGCAGGTCGATGGCGCCGCGCAGCTCTTCCTCATGATGTTCGGGCGAGGTCTCGTGGCTGATCTCGATCCCGAACGGGCGCATGGTCGATTGCACGATCCATTGCACTGTCGCGACGATCGGCGCGAAGATGAAAGTCACGACCCGGATCACCGGCGCGACGAACAGGGCGGCTTTGTCCGTATTGGCGAGCGCGTAGGTCTTCGGCAGAACCTCGGCGAAGACCAGCACCAAGGCGGTCATGATCAAGGTGGCGTAGACCACGCCCGCCTCGCCGACCAAAGACAGAAGCAGGCTTGTCGCCAGCGCCGAGGCGAGGATATTCACCAGGTTATTGCCAAGCAGTATGGCCCCGATCAGCCGGTCTTTCTGCGCATGCAGCGCCAGCACCACATCGGCGCGCCGGTCTCCCTGGGTCGAGGCCCTATGCATGCGCGAGCGCGAGGCGGCGGTCAGCGCCGTCTCCGAGCCTGAGAAAAAGGCCGAGAAAAATAACAAGACGACGATCGCACCGGCGGTCAGCAGCAGGGCGGTGACGTCCGAACCGGCCGCGACGGATTGCTGCGCTGCATCGAGCGCCGCCTGGGCCGTGTCGACGCCGCTCGTCAGGGGGGCGCTTTCAGACTGTTCCATGGATGGGTCGTTGGCGGGTCAGGCGGCCAGCGCCGCGCTCACACTCGCCCTCAGATTTTCCGGGTCAACATCCTGGGTAATAAAGGCGCGGCCCAGCCCTTTCGCAAGGATGAAGGTCAGTTTTCCGGCGCTGACCTTCTTGTCCGATCCCATGCGCCGGATCAGGTCTTCGGCGCTGAAATCCGTGTCGGGAATGTCCGACGGCGAGACCGGCAGGCCGACCGCGCGTAAGTGCGCTTTCAACCGTTCGCCGTCTTGACCGGCGCAGAGGCCCAGCCGCACCGACAGATCAAAGGCCATCGCCATGCCGATCGCAACGCCCTCGCCATGCAGCAGCCGGCCGTCATACTCGCAGCGCGATTCCAGGGCGTGGCCGAATGTGTGCCCCAGATTCAACAGCGCGCGGACCCCGGATTCGCGTTCGTCCCGGGCGACGATGCGCGCCTTGGCTTCGCAGCTTCGCGCCACCGCCTCCGCCCGCAGCGACGCGTCGCCGTCGAGCAAAGCGGGGCCGTTGCGCTCCAACCACTCGAAAAAGGACGCATCGCCAAGCGCGCCATATTTCACCACTTCCGCATAGCCGGCCAACAGTTCGCGGCGCGGGAGACTGTCCAGGACATCGGTGTCGGCCAGGACCAGGCTGGGTTGGTGGAAGGCGCCGATCAAGTTCTTCCCGGCCTTGGCGTTCACCGCCGTTTTGCCGCCGACCGAACTGTCGACCTGGGACAGCAAGGTCGTCGGGATCTGGATGAAGCGCACGCCGCGCTGGGCGATCGCAGCGGCGAATCCGGCCAGATCGCCGACCACCCCGCCGCCCAACGCCACGACTGTGGATTTGCGTTCCAACCCGCCTTCGAGCAAGGCGTCCAGCACCGTTTCGAGCGTGGCGAAGGATTTCGTCGACTCGCCGGGCGCAACGGTGATGACCGTATGCGCGACGCCCGCCTCGGACAGAGACTCGGTCAGGGTAGATAGATGCAGCGCTGCAACGGTTTCGTCGGTCACAATGAAGACCTTTGGAATCGGCAGATGCGGCGTCATCAAAGCGCCGGCGATCGACAGCAGGCCGGCGCCGATGACGATGTCATAGGATCGGTCCCCCAGCGAAACCGGGACCACACGGTCGGACGGGCCTCTCGGCGCGCCGCTCTTGCTGTCAGGCGTCATGATGGTTGTGACCTTAGAGGGACGCGTCCTGCAACGCGTCGATGCAAGCGTTCACCGTGTCGTCCTTCGGACCGTCGAGACTGTCCACGACCAGATCGGCCTCGGCGTAAACCGGATAGCGGCGCTCGACAAGATCGGCCAGGGTCTGACGCGGGTTTTCCGTATGCAGCAGCGGGCGATGGCCGCGTTTGCTCACCCGCGCCCATAACAGATCGAGATCCGCGCGCAGCCACAGGCTGGTCGCCCGCGTCGCGATCAGCTCGCGGGTCTCCTCATCCATGAAGGCGCCGCCGCCGGTCGCGAGGATGAAGGGCTCGGCGTCGAGCAGGCGCGCGATCACGCGCCGTTCGCCGTCGCGAAAATGCGCCTCGCCATACTCCTCGAAAATCTCCGGGATCGATCGGCCCGCCGCCGCCTCGATTTCTCTGTCTGCGTCCACGAACCCGACGCCCAGACGCTCGGCCAAGCGGCGGCCGATCGTCGTCTTGCCCGCTCCCATCATGCCGATCAGCACCAGCGGGCGACGCAGAACGGGAAGCGGTCTATCCAGCATCTATCATGAAGGCCCGTGTTGATCCGAGGGCGCGCGCCGTCTCGGTCAATGCTCGAAACGCAACAACCGCGCAAATCTTGATGAAATCGCGGTCGCAGAATTGCCATACTCGTCGAATAGGGTAAAGCCTAGGGTCGAAAACGATGAGTGACGCGGAACAGGGGGCCGGCCGGGGACGGTCGCGGCGATAGAGCTTTCATGGGCAAGATCATTTTCGGCGCCTTTATCTTCATCGGTCTCGCGCTCGGCGGCGCGGCCGTCTTTCTCGCGACCTGGGACATCCCGGCGCCGACGGCGACTGTGGAGCGGCAATTGCCGGACGATCGTTTCCCGCGATGAGGCGGCGTCGACCCCATTCCGTCGCCGCGCTCGGGCGGATGACGGGCGGTGCGGTTCTCGTCGGAATGCTGGCGACGACCCCGCTGGCCGCGCAGTCTCCTGCTCCGGATGCGCCTGTCGAACGCCGGGTCATCATCCTCAATCCGGAGCCCAGCGAGGGCGACCCGGCGACCGTGGATCCTGCGGCTGAAGCAGCGTCCGAGCCACTGGTCCCGGCTGCGCCGCTCAGCCTGGTGCCACAGGGGTTTTCCGACCTGCCCGAAGAAGCGCCGGCGCCCTCGGTCCTCGACGCGCCGCCGGAAGGGATTTTCGTGCGGACGCTGCGCCAGGTCGATCCTGAGGCGGTCGGCACTCTGGACGCCGCCAATGGCGGGTTTCCGGTCGGGCTTTGGGCGGGCACGGAGCGCAGCGTGATTGACGGGCTGGTTCCGAAATTGGCGCCGGCGCCCGGGTCGGCGGCGCAATTCGATATCACCCGCCGCTTGTTGTTGACGCGCGCCGCCTTGCCGGCGGCGCCGGGCCTTTCGGCCGACCGGATGGCGGCCGCAGCGCCGTCCATTATCGGCGCCGACCCAAGCCGTGATGCCGCGATCGCGCAAGACGCCGCCGCGGCGTCCGATCCGACCCCGCGGCTGTTGCAATCGCGGCTCGACCTGTTGCGGCGCATGGGGCTGCTCTCCGACGTCGCCGATCTGATCGCGGCGGCGCCGTCCCGGGCCGCCGACGCGGCGGTTCAGAAATCGGCCGCCGAGGCCTTGCTGTTGTCGCGGCGTTCCGCGGACGCCTGCGCCCTGGCGCGGTCGGCCCGTTTCGACGATCGTTTCTGGCTGCGGCTCGGGGCCTATTGCCTGTATCTGGATGGCGACCGGTCCGGGGCGCAGTTCAACGTCACGCTGCTGACCGACGAAGCGGTGGCGGAGGATGCGGCGTTCCTGTCCCTGATGGACCGGCTGTTGGGCGGGCCGGCGCGCCCGCCGGCGTCCGCCGCTGATCTAGGCCCGTTGGAGGCGGCGATGCTGGCGGATGGGGTCGCGGCCGAGGTCGCCAGCATCGCTTGGCCCTCCGACGCGCTGCAAGCGCCCGATCCGGCCGTCCGGTCGCTGGCGCTGTCAGATCGGTCCGCGCCGCTTGAAATCCGTATCGAGGCTCTTGAGGATCTGTTCCTGCGCGGCCTGGCGCCGGCCGACCGGGTTTCGGCCGCCTATGCCGAGGCGTCCTTTCCGGACGACATGTTCGAGGCGGCTTTCACCGCCGCGCAGGAGATGTCCGGCCCGCTGGCCCGTGCGCTCTTCTTTCAGGCCATCGGCCGCGAGACCTCGCCGGCGGTCAGGGCGGAACTGATCGCGGCGGCGCTGCGCATCGCCGAGCAATCGGGCCGCCGGGCGGCGATGCTCGGCGTGCTGCGTCCTGCGGTCCGGGAGATCGACCCGGCGCGGACCCTGTGGTGGTTCTCCGCCGATGCGATTGCAGCGCTCGCGGCCGGTCTAGCCTCACAAGCGGATTCCGCCGCCGAGGGTCCGGCCGACGCCGCCCGCATCCGCGCCTGGGCGCGTATCCTGCGAGATGAATCGGTGCGTGATCCGTCCGCTGAAGCGGCCGCCTTGGATGTCTGGCCGATCGTGAAAATCTACGGCGACTCGGCCTTGGACCGCGCCTGGACCGATCCGCTGGCTGCTTGGTCTGAGCGCGTGAGGCGGGTCGCGCCGGAAACCGCGACACAGGACATCACCCGCGTCCTGCTGGTGCTGGAGGCGCTGGGTCAGGCGATCCCGGAGCAGGCCTGGACCGACATCCTGCTGGAAGCGCCGGTGCGCATCGGCCGCACACCGAACCCGATCCTGATCCGGCGGTTGACGGAGGCGGCGGCGGGCCGCCGCCAAGGCGAGGCGTTGCTGCTGTCGCTGATCCTTTTAGGACAGCCTGGCCCGGCCGGGGCGGAGCCGGCGGTTCTCTCCGACGTGACCCGGGCTTTGTTCGCCGTCGGGCTGGCGCGGGAGGCGCGCGCCCTGGCCCTGGAGGCGGTCGCGGCGGCGGGCTGAGGATCGGGCCGCCCGCATGCGCTTCCTTGACGCATTTCTGGAAATGATCATCGCAGAGCGCGGCGCGGCGAAGAATACGGTCGAGGCCTATCGCCGCGATCTGACCCGCTATGGCGCGCATCTGGCGCAGTCCGGGCGAGACGCACTTTCGGCGCGGCCGGATGATATCCGGTCCTTTCTGGCGGGTTTGGCGGATCAGGGCCTCGCCGCGCGCAGCGCCGCCCGTCAGCTATCCGCCATCAAACAATTCCACCGTTTTCTCTATGCCGACGGGATTCGCGCGGACGATCCGACGGTCACCGTCGATGCGCCCCGCGCGCGCGCGGCCCTGCCGAAATATTTGAGCGAAACGGAGGTCGAGGCGCTGTTGGCGGCCGCCCATGAAACGCCGGGCAAAGAGGGCGCACGTCTGACCTGCCTTTTGGAACTGCTCTATGCGACCGGCATGCGGGTCAGCGAACTGGTGACTTTGCCGGCGACGGCGGGTCGGCGCGATGCGCCGGTGCTGATCCTGCGCGGCAAGGGCGATAAGGAACGGTTGGTCCCAATCGGCTTGCCGGCGCGCGCGGCGCTTGCCGCCTATCACGACCATCGTGAGGCTTTCCTGGCCTGGGACCCGGCGAGGGAGTCGGTTATTGAATCGCCCTATCTCTTCCCATCCCGCGGCAAAGAGGGGCATTTGACGCGCCAGCGTTTCGGCCAGGCCCTGAAGGATCTGGCCATCGCCGCGGGTCTGGATCCGAAGCGGGTCAGCCCGCATGTGCTGCGGCACGCTTTCGCCAGCCATTTGCTCGCGAATGGCGCCGATCTGAGAACCGTCCAGCAGCTGCTCGGGCATGCGGATATTTCAACCACGCAGATCTACACCCATGTGCTGGATGCGCGGTTGAAGGCCTTGGTCGCCGATGCGCATCCTTTGGCTCGGGCCGTGGAATGATATTGAACCGGTTGGCGCATGCGGGCAGGAGGCTAGCTGACCTCGGGTCTTTCGCGGAGGATCGCGCATGAGTTTCACGACGGTTGACCCGGCGCCGGCGCGCCTTAATCGCAGCGAATTGGCGGTGCCGGGCGGGCGGCCCGAGCTGTTCGAGAAGGCGGCGCGGTCTCAGGCGGATGTCGTGTTTCTCGATCTCGAGGACGCGGTCGCGCCGGTTGAGAAGGAACCGGCGCGCCGCAACATCATCTCGGCCCTGCGCGACATCGACTGGGGCGACAAGACGCTGTCAGTGCGGATCAACGGCTTGGACACGCCCTACATGTATCGCGACGTCATCGACATACTCGAGCAGGGCGGCGAGCGGCTGGACCTGATGATGATCCCCAAGGTCGGCGCCGCGTCCGACGTCTACGCGCTCGATATGCTGACGACACAGGTCGAGACGGCCATGGGCCGCAAGAAGCGCGTCGGTTTCGAACTGATCATCGAATCGGCGCTGGGTATGGCCAATATCGACGCCATCGCCGCCGCCAGTCCGCGCAACGAAAGCCTGCATTTCGGCGTCGCCGACTACGCCGCCTCGATCCAAGCGCGGACGGTGGGGATCGGCGGCCCGCATCCCGACTATGGCGTTCTGACCGATCCAAGGGACGGCGAGACGCGCGCCTATCATTGGGGCGACATGTGGCACTACGCGATCGCGCGGCTGGCGGTCGCGGCGCGAGCGAACGGGCTGCGTCCGATCGATGGTCCTTTCGGCGATTTCTCAGACCCGGACGGGTTCCGGGCGCAGGCCAATCGGGCGGCGGCGCTCGGCTGCGAGGGCAAATGGGCGATCCATCCCAGCCAGATCGACGAGGCCAACGCCTTGTTCAGTCCGTCGGAGGAAGACATCGCGGCGGCGCGCCGCATTCTGCAGACGATGGAGCAAGCGCAGAAGGAAGGGCGGGGCGCCGCCTCACTCGACGGCAAATTGATCGATATCGCCTCGATCCGGCAGGCCGAAAGCTTGGTGCGCCGGGCTGATCGCGCTACCGGCGCTTGAGCGCCGCCGCCATTTTGGGGCCGGACTTGCTTTTGCCGCAGCGGCGTCATAGGTAGCGGCGACACTGGATAAAGGGCTGTCAGCGTTGCATTTTGCGCGACGCGCGGCGACACCGACCGATGCGGAACTTCCTGGATTTCGAGCAACCGATCGCTGATCTTGAGGGCAAGATCGAGGAACTGCGGCATCTGGCCGATACCGGCGAGGTCAATATCGCCGATGAAGTGTCGAAGCTTCAGGGCAAGGTCGACCGGCTGGTCACCCAGACTTACGCCAAACTGACGCCCTGGCAGAAAGTTCAGGTCGCGCGCCACGCCGACCGGCCGCATTTCAGCGACTATGTCGACCGTTTGATCACCGACTATCAGCCGCTGGCCGGCGACCGAAACTTCGCCGACGATCATGCGGTGCTCGGCGGGTTGGGCCGTTTTCGCGGCCAGGCCTGCGTCGTGTTGGGCCACGAGAAGGGCGGCGACACCCAGGCGCGGATCAAACATAATTTCGGGATGGCCCGGCCGGAGGGCTATCGTAAGGCGCAGCGCCTTATGAGCCTGGCGGCCCGGTTCAACCTGCCGGTCATCACGCTCGTCGACACGCCCGGCGCCTATCCCGGCGTCGGCGCCGAAGAACGGGGCCAGTCCGAGGCTATCGCGCGTTCGATCGAGGGCTGTCTGCAATCGCCGACCCCGCTGGTCTCGACCGTCATCGGCGAGGGCGGTTCCGGCGGCGCCATCGCGCTGGCGGCGGGCGATGCGATCCTAATGCTGGAGCATTCGGTCTATTCGGTGATTTCGCCCGAAGGCTGCGCCTCGATCCTCTGGCGCAGCGCCGAACAGGCGCAGACCGCGGCGGAGGCTCTGCGGCTGACGGCGCAGGATCTGCAGAAGCTGGGCGTGATCGATCGGATCGTGACAGAGCCGGTCGGCGGCGCGCATCGCAATCCGGAGGCGGCGATCGCCTCGGTCGGCGACGCCATCGACACGGCGCTCGACGAATTGACGGCGCTGGAACCGGCGGCGCTGAAGTCACGGCGTCGTGAGAAGTTCTTGTCGATGGGTCGGGACGCGCTTACGTGATTGAGACCAACGTGTCCCAAGGGTGGTCTCGATGTCGCGCAGGCTGATCTTTTTCTGGACGGCGCCGGTCTTGGCGGTGTTCGCCCTTGTCGGCTGGATCCTGGTCAGTGAAATGGCGGCGGCGCGCACCCTGAGCGGTCCGGGCATGGTGGAGTTGAAGGTTGAACTGGGCGGTCCCATCGACCTGATCGACGGCGATGGCGCGCCGGTGACCGAAGACCGGTTCTCCGGCAACTTGGCGCTGATTTATTTCGGCTATACCTACTGCCCGGACGTCTGTGCGACGAGCGTCCAGACTCTGGCCGAGGTGATGGATGGCTTGGCGCCGTCGGAGGCGGCGCAGCTGTCCCCGATTTTCGTCACCGTCGATCCCATGCGCGACACACCTGAGGCGGTGCGGGAATACGCCGCCGCCTTCCATCCCGAGATGACCGGCCTGACCGGCGCGCCGAAGGCGGTGGAGAGCGTCGCGAAATCCTTCCGCGTGCTCTATCGCGTGAATAATCGCGGGCGCGGCGACGACTATCTCGTCGATCACTCGTCCTACTATTATCTGATGGATCGCGATTGGGGTCTGGCGGCGGTGTTCAAGCCAGAGGCGACGCCGGAGCAGATCGTCGCCGTTGTTCGCCAAATGCTCTGATCATCCGCTAACGGGCGCGCGTCTCCCTCAGAACAGCAGCCGCACCAAATAAAGCGAGATCGCCGGGAAAGCGACCAGGATCACGACCCGGATCAGATCGCTGGCCACAAAGGGCGCGACGCCGCGATAGGTCTCCGACATCCTCACGTCCCGCGCCATTGACGAGATGATGAATAGATTCATCCCGACAGGCGGGGTGATCAGCCCGACCTCGACGACGATCAGGGCCAGGACGCCGAACCAGATTGCGGTTTCCTCCGGCGACAGACCGAAATCCAGCGCTTCGATGATCGGGAAGAAGATCGGGATGGTCAGCAGGATCATGCTCAGGCTGTCCATCACGCAGCCGAAGACCAGATAGACGATCAGCATGATCGCCAGAACCACGAAGGGCGCCAACTCGGCCGCCGTCACCCAATCCGCCATGGCTTGCGGCGTCTGGGTGAAAGCGAGGAAAGTGTTGAAGACCTGGGCGCCGAGGATGATCAGGAAGATCGTCCCCGTCGTCTTCGCCGTCTCCAGCACGCAAGTCAGAAAGCTGCGCGCATTCAGCCCGCCGGTCCAGACGCCATAGGCTCCGGTGGCAACGGCCCCGACGGCGGCGCCTTCCGTCGGGGTGAACCAGCCGGCGTAGATGCCGCCGATCACCAGCCCGAATATTCCCAGAACCGGCCAGGTCCGCGCCAGAGAGCGAAAGCGCTGGGCGTAGGGCACGCGCGGCGCGGTCACCGCCGCGTCGGGCCGTAGCCGCGCATAAATCATCACCACCGCCATATAGCCCAGCATGGCGATGATGCCGGGGATCATCGCCGCGGCGAACATCTTGACGACATTCTGTTCGGTCAGGATGGCGTAGATCACCAGGATGATGCTGGGCGGGATCAGGATGCCCAATGTGCCGCCCGCCGCCAGAACCCCGGTCGCCAGGGACCCGGAATAGCCGTAGCGCCGCATCTCCGGCAGCGCGACCTGGCCCATGGTCGAGGCGGTGGCCAGCGACGAGCCGCAGACCGCGCCGAACCCGGCGCAGGCCCCGACCGCCGCCACGGCGACGCCGCCCTTGCGGTGGCCCAGCCAATCGGCGGCGGCGCGGAACAGCGCTTCCGACATGCCCGACCGTGTGGCGAACTGACCCATCAGCAGAAACAGCGGCACAATGGTCAGCGAGTAGCTGGAGAATGTGTCGTAGCTCAGCGTCTTCATCTGGTTCAAGACGGCGTTCGGATTGCCCAGCACGTACCAGGTGCCGAGAAATCCGGTCAGTCCCATCGCCGCGGCGATCGGCAGGCGCAGGAAGATCATCGCCAGCATCAGGGCGAAGGCGATCAGCGCCAGTTCCAGACCGCTCATGCCCGGACGCCTCGCGCCAGTTCGTCCAGGCTGCGCCAGACCGTGAAGAGGGCGGTGATCGCGAAAACCGCGGCGCCGACCATGCCAAGCGCGAAGCCGTACCAGACCGGCATGCCCAGAATGAAGGTCGTCTCGCCGTAGGAGAATTTCTCACCGAGACCAAGCGCCAAACGCCAGGCGATGACCAGGGCGATGGCGCTGAGCGCGATGTTGCCGATCAGGCTGAGGAAGGTGAAGAAGCGGGGCGGCGCCTTATCGACGAAAATGTCGACCGTGACGTGCCCTCGTTTAAGCTGGCACCAAGGCATAAAGCAGAAAACGGCGACCGCGCAGCCGGCCTCGACCAGTTCGAAGTCGCCGGTCACCGGCGCCAGACCGATATCGATCAACGCGCGTCCCGTAATGGAGACGACGGTCAGTATCGCGACGGCTGTCAGCAAGACGCCGCCGAATATGGCGAGCCCCTTTGCAAGCGCGGTGATGACCGTTTCGGTTTTCTGCAGCATGCCAGAGACTCCGCTCTGAATCGGGGCTGGATCGGGGTCGGGTCGGGGCCGAGAGCGGAACGCCCCGGCCGTTCGGCGCGGGGCGTTCTCTCACGGTGCGGATTGGGCTCAGTTCGCGTATTTCGCGACCATGGCGCGCGCGTCCTCGACCATTTGCGCCGCGGGCAGACCTTTCCCCGACATCTCATCGATCCACTGGGCGATGATCGGCTCCGCCGCTTCGCGGAAGCGCTCCGTCTCTGCGTCGGACAGCCGGTTGATCGTATTGTCCGTTTCTTCGACCAGCGTCAGACCGGGAACATCGCCGGTATCCATCGCGCGACCAGCCCACGCCGCCGCCTCGAAACCGGAATTATTGTCGATGATCGCCTTCAGATCGTCCGGCATGCTCTCGTATTTCGCCTTGTTCATGCCCCAGATGAAGACAGTGTTGTAGAAGGCGCGGTCGCCGCCGAAAATCGTGTGCGAGGTCGCCAGTTCCTGTACTTTCAGCGGCGGAACGATTTCGAACGGAATGACGCCGCCATCGACCACGCCCTTGGACAGGGACTCTGGGAAGGCAGGGACCGGAATACCGACCGGCGTCGCGCCAAGCGCGGCCAGAAGTTGGCCGGCCACGCGGTTCGGGGTGCGCAGTTTCAGGCCCTGCATATCCTCAAGCTTGGTGACTTGCTTGTCGCGCAGGTGGATCGCGCCGGGTCCATGAACATGCATGGCGACGACATGAACGTCGCTGAAGCTCTCGGTCAGATATTTCTCGTAAAATTCCCAGAGCGCGCGGGAACTGGCTTCCGCATTGGTCGAACTGACGAAGGGCAGTTCGAACACCTCTGCGCCGGGGAAGCGGCCAGGCGTGTAGCCGGGGATCGTCCAGGCGCCGTCGATCACGCCGTCGCGCATCTGGTCATACAGCGCCGGCGGCTTACCGCCCAACTGCATCGAGGGATAGATCTCGACCTTGATCCGGCCGTTGGACTCGGCCTGGATTTTCTCCGCCCATGGCAGAATGAAATAGCGCGGAATAGCCCCTTTGTTCGAGATGAAATGCTGCATGCGCAGCGTGACGTCCTGCGCCGCCGCACTGGTGACCGCGAGGCCGGACATGCCGATCGACAAGGCCGCCGCCGCCGCCGCACCGAGGAGGGTTCCGCCAAGGTTAAACTTCATGATTGTCTCCCTGTTTCATTGGTTCTTGGTCAGATAGTTTCATACAAAACAATTTTGCGCCTGCGGCGCAAGGACTTGATCGCGCGTGCGGCGATCCCGATGACGCCGAATAGCGGCGCTGCTCAGAGCCGGATCGCAT
Source organism: Alphaproteobacteria bacterium (assembly GCA_030065235.1). Lineage (GTDB taxonomy): Bacteria > Pseudomonadota > Alphaproteobacteria > UBA8366 > Aestuariispiraceae > JASJDC01. Next base: position 453,378 of record JASJDC010000002.1, on the reverse strand, counting down.
CGCAGGAGATCAGTCGAAGCGGCAAATCTCAGCCATCCAGATCATGGCGTCATACATGACGGCCGTGCCGGCGGTCAGAAGCGACATGGCGTCCGGCGCCAATACAACCACCGCCGCCAGACCCGCGCAGAAGGCCGCGCCTAAAGCGGAGAACAGGGCCAGCCGGTCGGCCGGTCGCTCCTCGGAGCGAGCGTTTCCAGCGGCGCCGTTGCGGAGCGTTTGAGCCGTCATGGCTTCTTTTATCCATCCGGCCGCGCCTTGGGAAGGGCCGACGGCCGCGCGCGCCTAATCGGCGTCGCTTGGATAGGGCGCGCCGTCCTTGCGCGTGAAGCTGAAGACGCCGCCCACCTGATTTCCCTTCAAGTCGATGTCGGGATAGTGGACCGCGTCGCGCTCGGCCCGGGCGCCGATTTCGATATAGCTCGCAGGTCCCCCGGATCTGTTGATCAGCATATGGCCGTTTTCGGCGCCGGCGGGGAAGCCGGCGCATTCGCCGGCCTTCAGGATCGTCTCGCCGGCGTCCGTGACCAGGGTCAATTCGCCCAGCACAACAAAGACGAACTCGTCTTCATTTTCATGCCAATGCCGGTGCGCCGAGGCGGCGCCGGGGGCCAAATGCGTCAGGTTCACGCCAAACTGGGTTAGGCCGAAAATATCGCCCAGCGCGTGTTTGCCGCGCCCCTCGCAAACCGACCGGAATTCCTTGGGATAGACCTTTGAACCGAAGCGGGCGGGCACATCCTTGGGATGAACCTTTATCGGCGCGGTGTCGGGCATTTGAATCTCCTAGCGTGCAGTTGAGCCTTGCGGTCTGGGCGCGCGACCCTAGCGTGAAGCCGCCTTGGCTGAAAAGCCGGTTGCTTTCGGCGCGCCGCCATGGCCGGATCCGGCCCCAATCTGGTGACCAAGAAAACACAGAGGAAACGCCATGGACGGTCCGATCATCCGGCCGCGCCGCAGCTTTCTCTTCGCGCCCGGAACCAATCTCGCGATGTTCCCGAAGGCGGTGAAATCGGGCGCTGACATCGTCTGTATCGATCTGGAGGACGCGATCGCGCCGCCGGACAAGGCCGCTGCACGTCAGAACACGGCCGACTTGTTCAATGCGCCGGCCGACTTTGGCCGCTCCGAGGTACTTGTGCGGGTCAATGCGCTGAGGACCCGGGACGGGCTGGCCGACATCCTGGCGCTGCTGGACTGCGCCCACCCGCCGACCGGTCTGATGCTGCCGAAAGTGAAGAGCCCGGATGAGGTGGCGGCGCTGGACGAGCTGCTGACAGGCGAGGGCTCGGCGCTGCGGCTGCAGGTGATCATCGAGACCAATGAGGGTCTGCGCGCCTGCCATGAGATCGCCCAGACCAGCGATCGGGTCGATGCGCTGCTGTTCGGCGGCGTCGATATGGCGGCCGAGCTGCGCGCGCCCACCAGTTGGGAAGGGTTGCTCTACGCCAGGTCGCGCTGTGTGCACGCCGCCGCCTCAGCGGGGATCGACCTGATCGATGTGCCTTTTCTCGATCTCAACGATATGGATGGATTGGCGCGCGAAGCGGCGCTCTGCGCCGGGATCGGCATGACCGGGAAAGGGGCGATTCATCCGAAGCAACTGCCCGCGATCGAAGCCGCCTTCACCCCCAGCGCCGAAGAGATCGCCCGGGCGCGGCGGATCGTCGAGGCGTTCGAGGCGGCGGACACAGGCCTGGTGGTGGTCGACAATAAGCTGATCGAGAAGCCGGTCCTGCGCGCCATGCGCCGGACCCTGGCGATCGCCGATGCGGTGGCGGGCCAAAGCGGAGGGACGCAATGAGCCTGTCGGCGATGCTGCAGGGACGGGCGGCGGCGGACGATCCGATCCGCGTCGGCCTGATCGGGGCCGGCAAGTTCGGATCGATGTTTCTCGCCCAGGTTCCGTCCACGCCGGGCATGCATATACTTGGGATCGCCGATCTCTCGGTCGCGGCCGCGCGGGCCGCCTGCGCCCGGGTCGGCTGGCGGTCGGAGGCCCATGACGCCGCGACTTTCGACGACGCCGTTTCGCGCGGCGCGACGCGGATCACGGACGACGCGGCCGCCTTGATCGCGGAGCCGAGGCTCGATGTCGTGATCGACGCCACCGGCGATCCGGCCGCCGGCGTCCGCCATGCGCTGCTGGCGATCGATCATGGCAAACATATTGTGATGGTGAATGTCGAGGCCGATGTCCTGGCCGGACCGTTGCTGGCTGAGAAGGCGCGGGCGGCGGGCGTCGTCTGCAGCATGGCCTATGGCGACCAACCGGCCTTGATCGCCGAACTGGTCGACTGGGCGCGCGCGGCCGGGCTGCGCGTCGTCTGCGCCGGCAAGGGCACCAAATACTTGCCCGGCTATCACGCGATCAATCCGGACACGGTTTGGGACCATTATGGGATCTCCGCCGCCGAGGCGGCCCAGGCCGGCATGAACAGCCGAATGTTCTCAAGCTTCATGGACGGCACGAAGTCGGCGATCGAGATGGCGGCGGTGGCGAACGCGTGCGGTCTGGACGCGCCGAAGGATGGCTTATCCTTCCCGCCCTGTGGCGTCGACGATCTCGCCCATGTCCTGCGGCCCGCCGCGCAGGGCGGTCGGCTGGAGAAAGCGGGCATGGTCGAAGTGATTGCGGCGCATGAGACCGATGGGCGCGCCGTTTTTCGCGACCTGCGCTGGGGCGTCTATGTCACGTTCGACGGGCCGACCGACTATGCGCGCGCCTGCTTCCGGGAATACGGTCTGAAGACCGACGAGACTGGGCGCATTGCTGCGATGTACAAACCCTATCATCTGATTGGGCTGGAGCTGGGCGTCAGCGTCGCCAGCGCTGTCCTTCGGGGCGAGCCGACCGGTCAGGCGCGCGATTGGCGCGGCGATGCGGTCGCGGTGGCGAAAAAAGATCTGGCCGCCGGCGAGATGCTGGACGGCGAGGGCGGCTATTGCGTCTGGGGCCAGTTATGCCCGGCGGGCGCCTCGTTGGCCGCCGGCGCGTTGCCGATCGGCCTTGCTCACGGCGTGCGGCTCAAACGCGCGATCCCGAAGGGGCAAGGCTTACGCTGGGACGATGTGGACTACGACCGGGATGCGCAAGTGGTCCAAGTCCGACGCGATATGGAGCGCCGCTTCGCCGACCGGTAAGCCCCGCTAACGGGCGCTCAGCGGGCGGGCCGCATGGTCCGACGGCGATAGACGCCGATGAGGATCGCGACCAGGATCACGACAATCGGACCGGCGGCGATATTCAGGAAGCGCAGCGTTGACTGAAGGTCCTCGATATCCTTGCGCATGTCGCCGCTGACCGTGCGCAGGGCGCGCCTGGTTTCGACAAGCTCATCGGTAAAGCGATCGAGCGCTGCTTCCGGGTCTTCGGCCGCGCCCGCCGGATCCCCGCCGTTCGTCGCCTCGCCTTCGCGCAACGCCGCCATCTGTTGCTCCAATTCCTGAAGCCGGCGCTGCAACGCTTGCTCTTCGCTGCGATATTCCGCTTCGGCTTGGCGTCGGATATCGTCGATCCGCTCGAACGGCCGGGCGCCGGTGCGCCGCGCCCGCAGGGACAAGAGATCGTTTGAGCCGTTCAGATTCTCCAGCCCGTTCACCAGGAACGCGCCATTGTCGAGGAACGGCTGGGCGATCCGCTGGCCGAAAAAAGTCTGGATGCTGACCCAGAACCGGTCCTCGACCATATCGGCGTCGGCGACCAGGATCAGGTTTAACGGCTGCACGGATTCAGGAATGTGCGGCGGGAAATCAGGGCCTGCGTCTTCCGCCGCTGAGGCAGACGGCGCAACGGTCTCCGGCGGCGTCGTGAAGACGGGCTCTTCCTCATTTTCCTCGCCGTCGGGCGCGGCGTCGCCCTCTGGATCGTCTAGATTTTCCTCCGGGGCCGGCGGCGCGCCATCGGGAAAAGCTGATTGCACACGACCGGTAATGCGAGTCGCCAGGGTGTAGATCTCGCCGGAGGGCTCAAACCCGTCCAGAAGCGCCAGCGGCTCGGGCGTCCGCACTTGGTCGAGCGCGAAGAGCGCGCTGTCTTCGGTCGTCGTGATCAAGGGCGTGACCGAGACTGCAGCGTCCGGCGCTGCGACGATCGCGCCGGGTGTGGCCAGCAGCATCTCCTGCAGCGTCGCCATCACCGCATCTTCCTGGTTCATTTGGTCTGTTCTCGGCTGAATCCAGGCGGCATAGGGCGCGGCGACCACCTGCCCGGCGGCGCCCGCATTGACCACGCGGCCCAACTGGCGGTCGCCGACGATTTGCTCCGGCGTGACCGAGACGCCCCAACCCTCCAAGAGCCGAGCGAGATTGGAACTGACGGCGCCGGTCGGCGGCATGCCGGGCGCCATTGGCTGGGCGCCCGCCGCGCTTTCGTTAAACGGGTCGAGAAAGACCAGGGCGCGGCCGCGTTCCATCAGGAACTGGTCGATGGCATAGAGAAACGGGTCGTCCAATTCGGGCGGGTGGACGATCAGCAGCATGTCCGGGTCGGCGTCCAACAGCGCTTCCGCCGAATTGACGAGGCGCAGATCGAAAAAATCCTGCGCCTGGACGATCGCGTAATAGGGTTCCGGCGCGGCGCCGCGCAACGCCGCCATTGGGTCGCCGAACAGGTTCTTGCCGGAGATCACACCGACGATCGGCTGCTCCGGATTGCTGACCCGCCAGATCAACTTGGTCAGGTCATATTCCAGGAACGTGTCGCGCTCGATCTGTAGGAAGGGGATGGCGCCGCCGGTCTCCACCCCATCGACCGAGACGAACAGGCCAAAATAGACCTCGTCGCCGGTATCGTCCAAGGGGACGCCCTGCATGCCCAATTCGACGGCCTGATCCTCGATCTCCGAAAACGGCTCTGGGTCGAGAATATTGACGGTCAGTTTGCCGCCCGCCGCGCTTTCGAATTCGCGCAGCAGGTCTTGGACCCGGGTCGCATGCGCCGCGTAGGCCGGAACCACATCGCCCAATTCTTGGGAATAGTAGAGCGTAACGCTGACGGGCTGGGGCATCGTCGCCAGCACGCGCTTCGCTCCGTCCGACAAGGTGAACAACCGATCTTCGGTCAGGTCCAGGCGAACGCCGCTGATCTGGCTAACGCCGAGATTGACGGCGACGAATCCGATGGCGGCGGCGAGCACGCCCAACAGCCAGCCGCGGCCTGAAGAGAGCGGTCCCGTGCTCACGTCTAGGCTCCTTTGAAGCGGTTTACCGCCGCGACAGTACAAAACAGGAAGAAGAGGATCAGGCTCGCGAAATAGACGACGTCCCGCAGATCCAGGACTCCGCGCATGATGTCCTGGAAATTGTTCATGAAACTCATCGAACGCACGAAAGCGACGACGCCGTCGCCGGCCCAGGAGGAGAAGGCGGCGGTCACCAAGGGCGATCCGGCCGCAGTCAGAATGAAGCAGACGGCGGTCGCGATCACGAAGGCGATGACCTGATTGCGGGTCAGCGCCGAGATAAAGGAGCCGAGCGCCAGATAACCGCCGGCCATGAAGAAGCTGCCGATATAACCGGCGAGGACGGCGCCGTTATCGGGCGATCCCAGATAGTTGATCGTGATCCAAAGCGGGAAGGTCAGCGCCAAACTGACGCCGGTGAAGGCCCAGGCGGCCAGGTATTTGCCCAGCACCGCATCGGCGGTTGTGATCGGCAAGGTCATCAGCAGTTCGATCGTGCCGCTGTTGATCTCCTCGGCCCAGAGCCGCATCGAAATCGCCGGGATCAGCACGACATAGAGCCAGGGGTGGAACTGGAAGAAGGAAATCAGGTCCGCTTGGCCGCGGTCGAAAAAGTTCCCGAGATAGAAGGTGAAGGACCCGGCCAGCACCAGGAAAACCACGATGAAGACATAGGCCAGCGGCGTCGCGAAATAGGTCGCCATCTCGCGCTTGAAGATCGTCCCGACCGCCCCGAAGGACAGGCCCAGCCGATGCGGGGTCGCATGCGCGCTCATCGCAGCGCTCCCTCGGTTTCCCGCGCCATGGCGCTCTGGCCCGGCGTCTCGTCCGCGTCGTGGCGGGTGATGGCGCGGAACACGTCATCCAACCGGCCGCGCTCGACATGCATTTCCTCGAAGGACAGGCCGTGCTCACGCAAGGCGGCGGCGACCGCGCCGGCGATCGAGCGTTTGTCGGTCGAACGGCAGAACAGGCGAGACCCGCCCGGCTCCGCCTCAACGCCGGCGACATCGGGCAGGGCCGCCAGCACCGACTTCGCCTGATCGGCGTCGGCCGAGAGCGTCACCCAGACGCCGTTATGGCGGTGCGAGCGCGCCTCCAGCTCCTGCGGCGTTTCATCGGCGACGATCTTGCCCGCGGCGATCACGACCGCGCGGCTGCAGACCGCTTCCACCTCCTCCAGGATGTGGGTGGAGATGACGATCGCCTTGTCGCCGGCCATGGCGCGGATCAGGTCCCGGACTTCGTGCTTCTGGTTCGGGTCCAGCCCGTCGGTCGGCTCGTCCATGATCAGCACGTCCGGGTCGTGCAGCAGCGCCTGCGCCAGGCCGACACGCCGCTTGAAACCTTTTGACAGCGACCCGATCGGCTGGCGCAGCACTTTGCCGAGATTGGTCGCCTCGACGGCGCGCGCCAGTTGCGGCTTGATCTCCGCCTTGGAGAGGCCGCGCGCAGCGGCGGCGAATTTCAGGAAAGCCTCCGCCGACATGTCCGGCCAGGCTGGCGCGCCTTCGGGCAGATAGCCGATATGGCTCTTCGCGGCGACCGGGGCCGCCTGAATGTCAAAACCGCAAATCCGCGCCGTCCCGAAGCTCGGCGCTATGAAGCCGGTCAGCATGCGCATGGTGGTCGATTTCCCCGCGCCGTTCGGGCCGAGAAAGCCCAGCACCTCGCCTTTCGCGACGGAGAAATTCAACGAATCGACCGCGCGATGCGGACCGAAATCCTTGGTCAGATTCTCAAGCTCGATCATGCTTTCTCAATCGCCGGTTACGCGCCGCCAAATAGCCGCCGCCGCAGATGTACGGGCTGTTCGGCACAATTCAAGAAAATTGCTCCGCCCGACCGCGCGCGACCCGTCGGGCTTCAAATCAAAGCGCCGGACAGATGGTCCAGCATCGCCGTAACATCGCGCGCGATCGGCGTGAACAGGTTGCGCCACGGTTCGGCGCCGGCGCGGCGATAAAGACGCGCCCTCGGCCGCCAGGGCGAGCCGAAGGCGCCATGCCGATCGTCATCCAGACCCCACGGCCAGGTCGGGCAGCCGGCGAGCGCAACCCAGGTCGGCCGGTCCAAGCCGCAAGCCAGATGGGCGGTCGCGCTGTCCACCGCGATGGTCAGCGGCAGGAGCGACAAGGCCGCGGCGGTGTCGACGAAGGCGCCGGTCTCGGCGTCCAGGTCCCGGCCCCAATCCGCGATCTCGAAACTGCAACTCTCAATCGCGCGCCGCGCATCGCCCTTCTGCAACCCGACCAGCGTGACGCCAGGGATCTCGGCGAGCGGGGCGAAGGCCTGAAGCGGGATGGCGCGATCGACTCCGGTCGGATCGGGGCCGCCATCCCAGACCACGCCGATTGGGAAGGCGTCTTTTGGAACCCGCTCGCGCCACAGGGCCAACCGTGACGGGTCGGCGCGAAAGAACGGCGCGGCCAGATGCTCAGAGAGCGGCGGATGCTCCGGATCGGCGCCGATCAAGCGCGGGATCAGGCTGATGGGCGCCTGGCAATCGGGCCGGTCGGCGCCCGCCATGTCGATCCTGTCCGACACTCGGTCGAAGCAATGGGTGGCGGAGAGGATCTCCAGAAGGTCCGGCGGGGCCACGAGGGTCAGCGGGCCGCCGCGAATACTCTGAAGCATCGGCGCCAAGGCGAAGCACTCGCTGTAACCGCAATCCAGCCAGACCGCGAGCCGCCGCCCGGCAAGATCGGCGCCTTCCCAGACCGGGGCTTCCAGCACGTCAGGATCCGGCGGCGGCCGGTCGCCTGCGAAATCCCGGAATCCCGCCGCGTGGTCGCCCGCAAGAAGATGCAGGCGGCTGAGTCGGCTCGACAGGGTCGCAGCCTCCTCGCCTGTCGGCCGACCTGCATTGCGCACCGCTATTTTCGCCTGGGCGTAGACCGTCGCCGCGCCCGGCGCGTCTCCCATGCCGACGAGACAGCGCCCCAGCCCTTCCGCCGCGCGCGCCTGGCCGGGGCTCTGCGCCAGAACGGCCCGGAAGGCCCGCGCCGCCTCTTCCAGCGCGCCGTCGTCGAGATTGATCTCCCCCAGGGCCAGATGCGCCGCCGTTAGATCGGGGTCCAGTGCGCCGGCGCGTTGCATCTCCGCTTTGGCCAAGGCCCGATCGCCCCAATCCAAGAGCGTGCGGCCGAGGCTGAGATGCAGCGACGCTTCCTCCGGGGCGCGCTCGATGGCGATCCGCAACATCGCCTCCGATTCGGCGACCCGGCCGAGCCGGCGCAGCGCCACGCCCAGATTGTTCAGCGCCGGGATATGGTCCGGATTGACGATCAGGATCGCGCGCCAGGCGCTGACCGCCGCCTCCAGGTCGCCGTTAATCTGCAGCGCCAAGGCTTTTTCGACGGCGCGGCGCGACGCCCGCGGCCTGAGTTCCGCGTCCTCGTCAGCAAGGCGGTCTGAATCGGTCATGAACTGGCGGCGTCCCGGTCGGTCGACGGCGCGGGCGGATCGGTTCAAGTCCCTGCGCCAATCTCGTTTATGCCGCATTCGTCGTGGGCTTTCTATCGCTCGATGATCCGGCTCGGCCGGCGGTACTGCGCGATCTCGACAGGGCGAAACAGCTTCCCTATGTTGCGCCGCGAAAAACAGCCGACGCTCCACCCGATTGCGCCGGCGTGACGCGCATCATCGAAAGGGAAGGCGGATTATGACGTTCAGCATGGTTGGCATCATCGGCGCGGGCACCATGGGCTCGGGCATTGCGACAAGTCTGGCCCAACAGGGGGTGTCGGTGTGCATGGTCGACGCCTCGGACGAGGCTCTGGCGCGCGGCGTCGGCGCGGCCAAGAAGTTCTACGATCGCGCGGTGGAGAAAGGAAAACTCTCCGCCGACGATGCGGCGGCGATGCTGGGCCGGATTTCGACGGACACCGATCTCGCGTCTCTTGGCGGCTGCGATCTGATCATCGAGGCGATTTTCGAAGAGCAATCGGTCAAGGAAGAGCTGTTCGGACGGCTGAACCCGCATCTTAAGCCGGAAACGGTGGTGGCGACGAACACGTCCGCTCTGCGGGTGTCGGACCTGGCCGAGGCGGTCGACGATCCGACCCGTTTTCTGGGTCTGCACTATTTCAACCCAGCGGCGATCAATCCGATCGTCGAGGTGGTGAAAGGCGCCAAGACCGACGCGGCGCTCTATGACAAGGCGATGCAGTTCTGTCGGGACACCAAGAAGACGCCGATCGCCTGCAAGGACGCGTTCGGATTCGCCATCAACCGGTTCTTCGTGCCTTACGCCAACGAAGCGGTGCGCCTGCTGGACGAGGGCGTGGCCACGACGGCGCAGATCGACCGCGTCGCGCGCGACGCTTTGGGCGTCGCGGCCGGGCCGTTCGTCGTCATCAACCTGGTGAAGCCGAAAATCATGTTCCATGCTCAGCGCAACCTGGGCCCGCATGGCGCCTTCTACAGCTTGGCCGAGACTTTGGCGGAACGCGGGGATACGGATTACAGCTTCGAGATCGGCGAGGATGCGGAAGGTGACGCAGGCGCCGATCAGGTTATCGCGGATAGGCTGATGGCCGGAACCTTCTTCCCCATTCTTCAGGAATTGGACGAAGGCGTGGCGAGCGCCGCGGATATCGATTTGGGCGCCGCTCTGGCCCTGCGTTTCGGCAAAGAGCCCTGCGCCTTGATGGATTCCTTGGGACGGGAGGAAGTGACGCGGATCGTCGCGCTGGCGACCGAACCCTATGGCCACGCCTTGCCCGAGAGCCTCGCAAAGGTCGGATCGCTGCGCGGCTGACCCCGCCCAAACCGGGTCGGCCAAAACGGACCGACACGCCGGGCGCCTCGCTTTTTGACGCGATCGACGCTAGATTGCTTAGCGGAGAGAGCGAGACGTCATGACCGAGATTACCGCGTCCGCCTTATCGACGACGGTTTTCACGCAAGAAAGCCTGGCCTCGTCGGTGCTGGTGACGCAGTTCGACAGCTTGGCCAGCCTAGCCGCCGCGCTGCGCGCCGTCGGCGACCCGCAGCCTTTTCCCGGGCTGCAGGGCCCGGGCGACACCGTCGTCGGCGTGTCGCCGGAGGCCCCTGGGCTGCTGTCTCAGCCGACTTTCATCGGGGCCGGCAATATCATCGCCCTGGCGCAGCAGCAGACAGGGTTGGACCTGAACGCTTTTTTTGAACCGCCGCCGTTTGATCCGCTTCAAGAAGGCCTGTTCTTTCGGCCGCCGCCCTTCAACAATTTCGCGCGTGAGGCGATTGAGGCGTCGCTGATCCAGGCGATGGCGCGCGCGCAGGCGGAAGCGGTCGAGGACGAACCGCTCGCCGAGATTCCCGGACCCGCCTTCTCTTTCCCGTCGATCCTGCAGCGGCCCTCGGAGAACACCGCCTTTGGCGCGGCCTTTTCCGGCGTGCCGTTGGACCCGAGCCAAAACAGCGTCTTTTTCAACCGGATCGGCGTGCCGTCGGGCGGCGCGATCACGCTGGCGGATATCCAGCAGCGGGCGTCCACCGGCGCAGCGACCAACTTCGCGGTCAGCCTGACCGGCGCGTTCGGCGCGGCGCCGAGCGGGGCGCTCTCGCTCGGCGGGACGGCCCTGGCCGATAACAGTGTGATCGCGGCGAGCGATCTCGCCAATGTCATCTATACACCGCCGACGGTTGGGATCGGGCTCGATAATATCTCGCTGATCGAGTTGCGGGACGACGGGGCCGACGGCGCGTTCGACGCGCGCGGCGTCTTTCAGACCGCAACCCTGACATTCGCCGGCGCGGCGCAATTCCGCCGGGACGGCGACGAACGGATCCGAGATTTCTTCTTCGGCGCCGAGGACCGGACTGTGCAGACGCAGGTCGTCGTCGCTGTGTCCGGCGTCAATTCGCTCGGCTTCACCACCGCGCTGGATGCGATCAACGCCGGCAATCTGAGGATACGCGGGTTGGAGAACCGGTCGGACGGCTCGATCAACCGCGCCGTCACGAACCTTTACGAGTCTTCGGCCAATTCGATTGTCCTAAGATTCCCGTTCCTGCCGACGCAAAACGGGGTCTCAGGATCGAACATTCAGGTCGAAGTCCGATCGCTCGACCTGAATTTCGACATCTCGACGATCTCGCTCTTCGCGATCCTCGGTTAGCGCGCGGCCGCCCAAGGCCGCCGCGATCAGCGTTTCCCGCGGCGGTCGTTTTCGACCGGTTCGTCTCGCGTCCGGCGGTCGACCTCGGGCGCCGAGGTGCGGATCACCTCGATCAGAGTCGTGCGCAGAGTGGCCACCCGGCCGTTCAGCGTGCCGACGCCCCCGGATACGTCGGTCGCCAACGAGTCCACGCGGGCGGCTTCGGTCGAGACATCGGCGATCCGCTGCGAGACCTCGCGCGCGCCGGCGGCGGACTGGTTCACATTCTCGGCGATTTCGTTGGTCGAGGCGCTTTGCTGCTCGACCGCTGCGGCGATGCTGTTGCTGACGCTGTTCACATCGTCGATCGAAGCGCCGATATCGTTGATCGCCTCGACGGCGTTCTTGGTGATCGCTTGCATTTCGCCGACTTGGGCGGTGATCTGAGACGCCGACTGTTGGGTCTGATTGGCGAGATTCTTGACCTCGCCTGCGACCACCGCGAACCCTTTGCCCGCGTCGCCCGCCCGCGCCGCCTCAATGGTCGCGTTCAAGGCGAGCAGGTTGGTCTGCTCTGCGACATCGATAATCAATTGGATCACCGCCCCGACATCGTCTGCGGCCTTGGCGAGAGAGCCGACGATCGCCTTGGTCCGCTCGGCCGAGTCGCTCGCTTCGCCGGCGATCTGGGTCGCGTTGGACACGCGTTCGGAGATCTCATTGATCGAAGTGCTCAACTGGTTCGCCGCCGCCGCAACGGCCTCGGCGTTGGCAAGCGATTCCTCCGCCGCCGAGGCCACGGTCTGCGCATTCTTCATCACCGCGCTGCTGGCTTCCGCCATTGAGCCGACATTCTCGGACATGCTTGTGGTGAGAGACGAGATGGTGTTGACAGTCTGGCCGACTTCCGCCTCCACTTTCGCCGCCATGTCGCGCAAGGATTGGGCCTTGGCTTCCGCCGCTTCCGTCTCGGCCTTCTCCCGCTCCAAGGTCAGGCGCTCATTCTCGATGGCGTTGTCCTTGAAGACCGAGACCGCTCGGGCGACGTCGCCCAGATCGTCGCCGCGCCGGGAATGCGGGATCTCGACGCTGTTGTCGCCGTCGGCGAGCACCTGCATGACACCGGTCAAATCCGCGACCGGCTGGCTGATCTGCCGCCCGCCGAAATAGCCGGCGACCGCGATCAACCCGTTCAGCACGATCTGCCAGATGACGATGTCCCAGATCAGCTTCTGGACCGGCGCGTCCACTTCCGCCTTGGTTTCCTGAGCCAGAATGGCCCAGCGCGTACCCAGAAAATCGACGCTGCCAAAGCGCACGACATGCGGAACGCCTTCGATCGCCGTCTCAATGAAACCGGTCTCACCGGCCAGGGCCCGATCGACGCCGGGATGGTCGACGCGGCGATTGAGGATGCTGTCCGCGTCGGCTAGGCGGCTTGCGTTGCGCACCAGCCTGTCCTCTCCAACCAGCAGAGACTCGCCCGTCTCGCCCAGACCGGCGCCCGACTCGAAGAGGCTGTTGAACCGGTCGATCGGCATCTGAAACGCCAACACGCCGATCAGGGCGCCGTCGCGGACGATCGGCGTGCTGATGAAACTGGCCGGCGCGCCATTGCTGGGCGCATAGGGTTTGAAATCGAAGAAGGCCTGATAGTCGACCTTCGGATTGTCCCGTGCGGCGCGAAAGGCGGCGCCGAGATCGGTGTCGGCGTAGGTTCCGTCCACAAGATTTGTGGCGTAATCCGCCTCCTTGAACACGGTGTAGATCAGGTTGCCGTCCGGATCGAACAGGAAGATGTCGTAGTAGCCTCGGTCGCGCAGGAATCCTCGAAACCAGGGATGAAAGGCCGCATGCGCATCCGAATAGGCCGAGCCGTCATCGGCCGCGTCCAATTCTTCTTTCTGGCCGATCGGGTTCGGATTGTCCTGGATATATAGCCGCTGCAGCGTCTCGGTCGGTCCGTCGCCGAGGGCGGCCCAGCCGTCGATCAATCTGGCCATGAAGTCGTCGATCATCGGCAGGGACGATACCGCCCGCAAATCGGACCGAATGCTCTCGAGATACTGATTGAAATGGTCCTGGCGCAATTCCCCAATAGCTGTGAAGCGCTCCTCGGTCGTTTCCTGCGATTGGGTCTGGGCGTTGTAGATGCTGAACGCCCCGACAATGATCCCGATCGTCAAGGCGGGGATCTGGATCATCAACTGGAGACGATTGGACAGCGACAGGCGCGATTTCTTCACCTGGCGAGGCGCGGAACCGGTTTGGGCGGTATCGGACACGGCGTACCCTTTCCAAGGGTGAGGGACGGGTCGGTGGTCTCGCGAGGGTCTGGCGAGAAAGCGCGCGACAATCCCCATTTTTCCGGTTGGCTGCAAGACGCCAGTGGCGCGCGATCAGCTTTTCTGGACATGCGTATATTCTCACGAAGCGGGCGTTCGCCGCGAGGTTCAGCCGATCCGGCGCGTCGATAGGAAAACCGTGTCGAGCGAGCCCAGAAGGTCGCGTGCGGTCGCGGCGTCGGCGCCGCTGAGCCAGAGATAAATCCCACGCTCGGCGCAGGTCTGGATCACGGACAGGAAAGCGGCGCGTTGATTGTCGTCGGCGCCGGTCAGGAGTCGCGTGTCGGCGCGCAGAAAGCTCAAGGCGTCGGCTCTCGCCAGCGCCGCGAAGACCTCCGGACAAGCGGCGAGATCGGCGACGTCGGCCATGACATATTGCTTGCTCAGCAACTCGGCGATCCGCAAGCGGCGCGCCGAGTCCAGGGCCCTCAGGTTCAGGGGCATGGCCATCAGATCGTAGCGGTCCCAGTCGGCGCCGCCGATCATCAGCAACGACCCGGCGTCGATTGGAACGACAACGGCGACCTCCGCCGGTTTGGCGTTTGAAATCGCGCGGAGACGGGCGTTGACGACCGAGGCGGTCAGCCTGTCGCCCGCACCGGCGCGTCGGGTCCAGTCATGGGTGAGTTCCGGCGCGACGGCGATTCCGATTTCGACGTCCGGATCATCGATCCGGCCGGCGATGGCTATCGGCGTCGGCGATCGCGCCGGTGCGGCGGTGACCGTCTCTGTCGCGCGTTCGGCCGCTTCGGCCGGCGTATACAGTCCCTCGCCCAACGCCATGCCGCTGATCGCGGCCGCCGCCAAGACGCCCTGGATCGTCGCATGCGGCGCAGCCCCATCAGCGTCTTCTTGACCCAGGTCTATGCTGAAGGACTGGACCGCCGCGCCGGGGCCCATGCGCGTTGACAGGTCCGCCGCCAGTTCGCCGGGGTCGACGGTCGCGTCATGGATCAGCGCCGTCGTCCGGTCATTCAAGCGCGCGACCTGTCCCGGCTCCTCCCACTCTTCGGTCAGCAAAGCGTGAAGTGCGGCGCCTTGACCCGCTGCGTCGGTCGCATCGGCGCCGACGGAAAAGAGCGACAGGCGTCCCGTCTCGCCCTTGTCGATCATAGTGAACAGCGTGTCTTCGAGCGCGGACAGTCCTTGACTGTAGGCCGACCCCGCGCCGGCGCCGCCGTCAAACGGGTCAAGTTTCTTCGCCCCGATTCGCGTGAAGGCGTAGGTTCCGTTTCTGAAGACCGGCCCGATCTCCAAGGTAAAGCGGGTTTCCTGGCCGGTCCCGTTGAGCAAGGTGACCGTTTCCTGCACACGGTCTTGGCCCTGCTGCACGTCGAACAAAAGATCGGACACGAACAACCGTTCCGCCTCGGCGACATGGTTGATGAATTCCGAATGCAGAAAATGCTCGGGCGCCACGCCAAACGCCCGCGTCGTCTCGCCTTTCAGCTTCAGGACGCCGCCATCGACGCCGATATCGGCGATAAAATCGTAAGCCAAGAGCGCCCCCGTCTGCCTCCAATCGGCGATCGCCGATTCGCCTATGGGCTTAGCGTGATCCAGATGCTAGCCTTTGCGCGGCTAATCTCCAACCCGTCGGACGCCGCGTGTCATCGGCGGCGCGCATGGGAGTCGGGGGCCGTGCTGGGCGCCGCCCGAGTTGCACGCCGCCCGATTTGCTTGGCGCCTTCGTTGCGCGCCGCTTGGCGGACAGGGGTTTTCGCCGCGAGGTAGAAGAAGAAATCACTGATTGGGAGACAGGATATGTCGTCAACACCACCACTCTCTTCCGGCTGGTCGCGCCGCGGCTTCCTTGGCGGCGCTGCGGCCGGGGGCGCGGCGCTTGCCGGGCTGCCGGCGCTTGGCTCTCAGGCCCAGGCGGCGACGCCGAAGAAAGGGGGCCATCTCCGTGTCGGCATCGGTCACGGATCGACAACGGACAGTCTGGATCCGGGCACGTTCGAAAACGACTTCACGATCGGTCTCGGTTACACGATCCACAACCATCTGGCCGAGATCAACGCGGACGGGGACCTGGTCGGCGAGATCGCGGAGAGTTGGGAAGCGTCCGACGACGCGTCCGTCTGGACTTTCAAGCTGCGCTCGGGCGTCGAATTCCACAACGGCAAAAGCGTAACCGCCGAGGACGTTATCGCGTCCGTCAATCATCATCGCGGGGAGGATACGACATCCGCTGTCGCGGCGCTTCTGGCGCCGATTACCGATATCAAGGCGGACGGCTCGGATCGTATTGTGGTCGAGCTTGAGGCGGGGAACGCGGATTTCCCCTTTAATATCGCGGATTACCATGTCCCGATCGTGCCGGTGAAGGACGGAAAAGCCGATGTCTTCTCGGGCATCGGTTGCGGACCCTACACGCTGTCGCGCGTCGATTTCGGCGTTCGCGCCGATTTCGAGCGCAATCCCAACTATTGGAAATCGGATCGGGCGCATTTCGACAGTATCGAGCGGTTGACAATCGCGGACGCATCGGCCCGGACCAACGCCCTGGTCACGGGCCAGATCGATCTGATGGATCGGGTCGATTTGAAAACCGCCGCTCTGCTGAAGCGGAACCAGGCGATCAACATCGATTCCGTCGCCGGCGCGCAGCACTACACGTTCCCGATGCTGACCAACATGGCGCCGTTCGACAATCCCGATGTCCGGATGGCGTTGAAGCTGGCGGTCAACCGTCAGGAACTGGTCGACAAGATCCTGCTCGGCTACGGCTCGATCGGCAACGACCATCCGATCGGCCGTTCCGTGCCTTTCGCGGCGAACGATCTGCCGCAGCGCGCATATGATCCGGATCAGGCCAAATTCCATGTGCAGAAATCCGGCGTCGGGACGTTGAAGGTCGCGCTCTCGGCGGCGGATGCGGCGTTCGCCGGCGCGGTCGATGCGGCGGTCCTGTATCAGGAAAGCGCCAAGGCCGCAGGCATCGAGATCGAGGTCGTGCGCGAGCCGAATGACGGCTACTGGTCGAATGTCTGGACCAAGAAACCTTTCTGCGCCTGTTATTGGGGCGGTCGTCCGACGGTCGATGCGATGTTGTCCCTGGCTTATGTGCCGGGGGCCGCGTGGAACGACACCAACTGGGAGAACGACCGCTTCGTCGAATTGATCACGGCCGGCCGCGCCGAACTCGACCAGGCCAAGCGGGCGGAATTATATTTCGAAGCCCAATCGCTGCTGCGCGACGATGGCGGCACGGTCGTGCCGATGTATGCGAATTACGTCTTCGCCAGTTCCGACAAGCTGCAGCACGGTCCGCTGGCGGCGAACTGGGATATGGACGGCCACAAATACGGCGAGCGTTGGTGGTTCGCCTAAGCGCGGACGCTTGGTTTCTCGCTTTTTTCTCGATCGGGTCGCGCTCCCTGCGCGGCCCGATTTCTTTCGGCGCGCTGCGGCGGGGTCACGACGGTTCGCCCCTAGCGTTTGTTCAACAGGGCGAGGAAAACCCCTGTCCCCGCGCCCGCGCTAGGGCCCTTTTGAACCAGATATTGTTTGGCCAGGGCGAAGAAAGAGGCGCGAACCTCCATGCTGAAGGGAATGAGAATTCCGTTCTCGGCCAGCGCGTCGATACCGGTGTAGATTTCGATCATGCGCGGCAGGATCGCCATGGGGACTGCGCCACTCATTTCGCCTTCCATGGCGCCAAGCGCGCTCTCGATGGCGGATGCGAGGTCGCGGGCCGCGTCCCTCTGCGGTCCAGGCCCCGCCCGTTCAATCGCCAACCTGGTTTCGATCATCGACCGCACCATAATGGCGCGATAGGCGAGCCGCTCGTTATGCGGGTCGATCCAATGGCCGGTGTCTTCGCCTTGCGCGATCATGCCCGGTATGACGCCGTAAGTCAGTCGGTCCATCGCCCGCTCTCGTTCGGCCCCATCGCCGGTCAGCACGAAGGTTGCGGCGTGGAGTTGCGCCGGAAAGGCGTTGTAGTTGAAATTTGGCGAGAGCGGGTTTTGCGCGAGCCAGTCTGAAGCGGCGCTCAACCAGGCGGTGTAGCGGTCTTGCGGTGCGTAGCGTGCGAGTTTGGCCAACGCTTCACCGGCGAGTCCCGTGTCGAAAAAATATTCTTCCGGGACAGCGGCGACGGTGAACCAGCCGTTCCGGATATTGGCCTCGAGCTCGCCGCAGGCTTCCAACGCGCGCGCCATCCGTTCGGACAACTCGCCAAGCCGACCGGGTTTATTACGCCAGTATGGGAAAGGCGCATAGCGAACGCCCGCCTCGCGGCTTGCGCCCACGAGATAATCGGCGGCGGCCGCGGCAAGGTCCAGCGCTTCCGCCCTTGCATCCGGATAGCTCAGGGCCACGGCGATAAGACCGCGGATCATTTCAGCCGGACGGCGCAGCGGCCGCGGGATTTCGGGTGGCGTTGGCGTCGGGTCTTGCAGCCACCAACTGTCGTTCCGCACGGCGTCAAGATAAAGGCGCACGGCGCGCTGCCGCATCGACGGCGTTATCTCCAGGCTGAAGGCGTCCTCCGCCGGTTCGATTAACGGTTCTCGCTTTTCCGGTATTGGCGCGCGCATACGCGGGTTGATCGCCCGCACCCTCTCGGAAATCCGAACATGATCCCGGCTGTTCAGCGCCTCCGACAGCCGCAGCGCATCCCCTCTATGGCCAAACACGCAATCTTGTGCGGAAGACGCCGTCGCCCCGAAGAACAAAGCGGCAAACGCAATCAAACTGATACGGAAAGCGGCGGTCATCGCATTCCCCGTTTCGATGGTCGTCACCTAGAATTTCATACCGGTTTCATTCATGAAAGCGGTGGACTGCGATGGCGGAACAAAACCGCTCGCATGAGACTGCCCACGAACTTTTAAACTATAGGAGAAGGGCCCGTCCAACGGACGACGTCCGGACCCTATAGGCCAGGGAAGCTATTCGAATGAGGGGATAATGGCGCACCCCAACGGACGAAGTCCGAACCCTACAAACCGCGGAAGCGATGCCACCGAAGGGAGATTGGCGCACCTGAGCGGACGAAGTCCGAACCCTAAAATCCGGGCAAGCTATTCGACCGAAGGGAGATTGGCGCGCCCGGGAAGATTCGAACTCCCGACCTCTTGATTCGTAGTCAAGCACTCTATCCAACTGAGCTACGGGCGCCGACCCTGTAGGAGGGACGCTGGGTCGTACTAGATGCGATGCGGCCTGACAAGCGTGCAATCCAGAAATTCCGGCGAATTGGCCCGCCGAAAACACGCGCCGCCGCGTCCCCTGAATCGGGCTGCGCGGGTCGCGGCGCGGCAAGCTCCAGACCGGCGCTCAAGCTAGGCGGAACGCCAAAACCCATAAGTATTCCAATATATTGCGCGTTTAGACATTGAAGTTCTCCCGTGATATGGGGTATCCCGACCTAGGACAAAGAAGAATTTGAGGGGCGGCGCGCCCTTTGATATGGACGATGGTCGTCGCGAGTTGGGATTGAGAGGCGTGGGCTTCTTGATCTTACGGCGCATATCCGTGACTGCCTTGGGCGCATAGGGTTGCGCCTGGACTGTGGGCTCGGATGATTTGGGTTGACGTGCGAATCCGCGTAAGGGTCCCGGATGCAGTATGCAAATTGGGGTCTCCGGGGATTGTAATGAGGAATGGGCGGTCATGAAGAACGCGCGGCCGATGAGCCGAAACGGGGGAACGATGATCAAGCGCGGCGCGCGGATCGCGCTAGGCGGCGTGGCCATAGCGGCGCTCTCGGCCTGCGAGGCGCTGTGGCCGAGCGTTGAAGCGCCCGATCCGGTCGCCCCGGAAGATCGCGCCGTCGCGCAATCCAGCTCCAGTCCAGCGCCGGCCCCGGCCGTTCAGACGCGCCAGACCCAGTCCGCCCCTGCCGCCCCGGCGGCGAGCGCCCCGGCGCCGCGCCAGGCGGTCGCCTCTGTGGCGACGGACACGCCGGCCGTCGGCCAGACTTTCGTCGGGCGCAAGGTCGACGAGATGCAAAGCGATCTATCCAGACTTCAGGCCGGCGTGACGGATATCCAGACCCGCGCCAACCAAATCATGGTGCAGAGCCAAGACGCGGCCGCGCGGTATCATTCGCTTGTCGCCGCCGTGACCTCGCGCCTGCAACAGGGCACGACGCCGGGCAACCCGGTTCTGGTCGCGCAATGGAATCAGGCGCAAACCGCGCTCGAGAACATCGCCGAGGTCACGCCGCAAGTGACCACATTGTCCAACGACGCGGCGGAGCAGGCGGCCTTCGGTCAGTATCTGCTAAACGCCGTGCAGGCGACCTATGGGCTCAGCGGCGCGGTTGAGGACGACCATGTCCGCCTGCGCGCGCTGGAGGATAATGTGCATCAGTCGGTGGTCCTGGTCGACCGGACCCTGAACGAATTGAGCCAGGATATCAGCCGCCAGAACGCCTATGTGAATAATGAGCGTCAGAATATGACGACCCTGTCGCTGGCGATCAAAAACGGCGAGCTCTACGGTTCGAGCCTGGCGACCCAGGCCTTCACCCAGACCGAGAATATCGCGCGGGCCGCTGCCCGGGCCGCGACCCCGGCCCCCGGCGACCGGCCGTTGGTGATCATACGCTTCGACCGTCCGAACGTTCAGTACCAGCAGGCGCTGTTCAACGCGGTCAGCCAAGCGCTGTCACGGAAACCGACAGCGACCTTCTCGATCCTGGCGGTCAGCCCGAACGCCGGCAACGCGGCGCAAGTGGCGCTGAACAGCGCCGCGGCCAAGCGCAACGCCGAAGATGTGCTGCGCTCGCTGACCGATATGGGCGTGCCCTCGAGCCGGGTGCAATTGTTGTCGGCGACCGATCAGGTCGACAATAACGAAGTCCAGGTCTTCGTCCGTTAGAGCCAGGCTGACTCCCGCCGCCAGTTAATCCGGACAAATCGCCGCGCGGCGATCTCGCAAACGCTTGCTTGCGTAGACTCCTGTGACCCACGGGATAGGAGGCGCGGATCATGGCGGCAGGACAATCGACGAATTTTACCTTTACGCTTTTTGGCGGCGCGGCGCTGGCAGCCGCACTCGCGCTCGTCCAACCGGCTGTCGCGGCCGGGCCGGGCCTGCCGATCGATCGGCTATCGGCGCCCCAATCGATGACCCAGCTGGCGCTCGTAAAGGCTCAGGCGAATCTGGCCGAACAAGAAGCGATCGTCGCTGTCATTCAGACTCAGCTCGATGCGATGCGCCGGGACGACGCCAGCGGCGCCTTCAGCCAGGCCGCCCCGACCATACAGGCCCGTTTCGGCGACCCGACGACCTTTATGTCCATGGTGCGTCAAGGCTATGGCGTCTTGATCAAGCCGCGCGCCATCGAATTTCTCGACATGCGGGAAATCGGCGGGCGGCCGATGCAGGCGGTCGCCGTCACTGGTCGGTCCGGCGACCGTGTGATCGCGATCTATGAGATGGAGAAACAGGCGGACGGCGCCTGGCGCATCGCGGGCTGCGTCTTGACGCGCGACACGCGGCCCGAGGTCTGATCGCCGCCGCTTTCGGGCTTGGCCTGGGGCCTGTCGCGTTTTATGTCTCCCCTCCGAACGGCGCGTGGCGCGCAAAAAGGCATGGAGGCGTGGCATGGCGGAACCGCATGGGATGGAATTCCCGGTTTCCTGGGACGAATTGCATCGGACGGCGCGGGCTCTGGCCTGGCGGCTGAATACGATCGGACCGTTCAAAGGCATCGTCGCCATCACCCGCGGCGGCTTGGTGCCGGCGGCGATCGTCTCCCGCGAGCTCGAGGTGCGGCTGGTCGATACGGTCTGCATCGCCAGCTACGACCACAAGTCCCAAGGCGAAGCGAATATCCTGAAAGACGTCGAGGGCGACGGCGAAGGCTGGCTGATCGTCGACGACTTGGTCGATACCGGCAAGACCGCCAAGATCGTGCGCGAGATGCTGCCGAAAGCGCATTTCGCCACTGTCTACGCCAAACCCGCGGGCCGGCCGCTGGTGGACACGTTCGTGACCGAGGTGTCTCAGGACACCTGGATCCTGTTTCCCTGGGACGTGGAGCTGGCCTACGCCGCGCCGATTAAGGAGCGTCGGCGCCAAGGCTGACGCGCGCCCTTTACGCTTACAACAGCCGGATCGCGTGAATGCGCGGGTCGAGCGCATCGCGCAGCCCGTCGCCCAACAGATTCAGCCCCAGCACGAACAGCATGATCGCGGCGCCCGGGGCCACCGCCTGATAGGGGTGGGTGAAGATTAGGGTCTGCGCGTCTTTCAGCATCTTGCCCCAGCTCGGGTCCGGCGGTTGCACGCCGAGGCCGAGATAGCTCAAACCCGCCTCCGCCAGGATGGCGATCGCGAATTGGATCGTCGCCTGGACCAGCAGGACCGCCGCGGCGTTCGGCAGCACGTGGCGCAGCGCGATATCGAGCGGCGGCCGGCCGATCGCCTCGGCGGCGCGGATATAGGACTGACCCAAGACCTGAAGCGCCGCGCCGCGCGCGACCCGGGCGAAAACGGCGATGTTGAAGATCGCGATCGCGAGGACCGCATTGATCACGCCCGGCCCATAGACCGCCGCGATCAGGATCGCTGTCAGGATGGCGGGGAAGGCGAAGACCAGATCGACGGCCCGCAAAGAGACATCCGACCACAGGCCCGGCCGCATCGCCGCCAGAAAACCCAGCGGCGCGCCGAAGACCAGCCCGATCCCAACTGTCACAAAGCCGATGATCAGGGCGTTCTGGGCGCCCTTCATCAACATCGACAGCATGTCCCGGCCCAGCATGTCCGTGCCCAGCCAATGCGCGGCCGAGGGCGCCTGCAGCCGGCTGCCGATGGCGACGCCGTCAACCGGATAGGGCGTGAAGAAAACCGCCGCCGCGCCCGCCAAGATGACGAGCCCGGTCAGAACGGCGCCGATGGCGAAATTCGGCCGTCGCGCCAGATTCAAGCGGCGCGGTCTCATCGTCGCGACTCCTTCGGGCGCGGGTCGATCACCGCATAGACCGCGTCCACCGCGAAATTCACCAGCACCACGAATCCGGCGAGGCAGAGGATGATGTTCTGAACCACCGCCAGATCGCGCTGGTCGATGGCTTGGACCAGCAGCCGCCCCAGGCCTGGCAGATAGAACACATTCTCGACCACGACGGCGCCGGCGACCAGGAAGGCGAACTGCAATCCCATGATCGTGGCGACCGGCAGCAGGGCGTTGCGCAGCACATGGCCGAGCAGCACGCCCAGCCGTGAGACGCCCTTGGCCCGCGCGGTGCGGATGAAGTCCTGCCCCAGCACATCCAACGCCGCCGCCCGTGTGACCCGTGTCAGGATGGCCGCTTCCGACAGCGCCAAGGCCAGGGCTGGAAGGATCAGGGATTTCAACGCAAGAGCCCAATTCTCGTCCCAGGGTGTGAAACCGCCGGCCGCGAACCAACGCAGATGAATGGCGAAAACCAGGATCAGCAGAATTGCAAACCAGAAATTGGGAATGGCGAGCCCGACTTGCGACGCCCCGATCACGGCCACATCACCCGGGCCGCCGCGCCGCGTCGCCGCGAACAAGCCGAGCGGCACGGCCAGCAGCACGGCGATGGCGAAGGCGGCGACTGCCAGCGGAACCGTCACGACCAGACGCTCGGCGATCAGCTCGGCCACGGGCGCCCGATAGGCCAGGCTGGTTCCCATATCGCCGACCAGAAGGCCGCCAATCCAATCCACATAGCGCAGTACCGGATTGGCGGTCAGGCCAAGCTCCGCCCGCAGCGCCGCCAGGGCCTCCGGCGTTGCGCCCACGCCCAGCATCACCTCGGCCGGGTCGCCCGGCAGTACGCCGAGAATCAGGAACACCAGGATCGACGCAGCCAGGAGCGCGCCGCCGAGATTGATCACCCGGCGCGCCAGATAGCTCAGCATGACAGGTGCGGGTCGGCTCTATCACCCGAAAGCTGCATCACCTAATTTGCCTAATAGGGTGGCCCGAGCCCAAACGCCTATTCGAAATAGGCGCCGGTGACGTCATTGGCTTGGATCGGGGCGCTGCGCCACATGCCTTTCAGGTTCGCGGAGACGACGCCGGTCTTCGCCAATTGAAACAGGAAAACATTCGCCGCGTCATCCGCCAACACCCGTTGCGCGTCAGCATAGAGCGCCTTCCGGCCCGCCGGGTCGGCGGTCGCAGCGACCTGCTCCATGATCCCGCTAAAAGTCGACGAGCTGTAGCCGAAATAATATTCCGGTCTGGCGTAGATGCCGATATCCAGCGGCTCGGTATGCGAGACGATGGTGAAGTCGAAATCATGCTCGCCGCGGAAGACGTCCGAAAGCCATTGCGCCCATTCGACATTGACCAACTCGACCTCAATCCCCACTGCGCGTAATTGGGCTGCGATGATCTCCCCGCCGCGCCGGGCGTAGCTCGGCGGCGGCAGTTTCATCACCAATTCAAGACCGTCCGCGTGGCCCGCTTCCGCCAGCAGCCTCTTCGCCCTCTCCGGGTCGTAGGGCGTGACGCCGGTGAGATCCACATAGGCCTCGTTATGCGGCGCGAAATGCGAGCCGATCGGCGTGCCGAAACCGAACATGGCGCCGTCGACGATCGCCTGCTTGTCGATGGCGTGGCTGATCGCCTTGCGGACCCGGACATCCTGGAACAGCGGCCGGCGCTGGTTCATCACCAGCAAGGTCTCGCCCTCTGTTGTGCCGACCGCCACTTCATAGCGCGGATCGGCCTCGAACTGGCTCAGGGTCTCCGGCGCGCCCATGTTCGGAAAGGCGTCGAGATCTCCGGCCAGCAGAGCCGCGACCTGCGCCGCCGAGTCGGGGATTATGCTGAAGCTGACATTCGGGATCGCCGGCGCGTCGCCCCAATAGCCTTCATAGCGCGCCAACTCGATCTTCGAGCCTTTGACCCAATCCACGAAGCGATAGGGGCCGGTGCCGATCGGCGTGTTCATGTTGCCGTCCGCGCTCGCCGGATCAACGATCACCGCGTCGCCCCAGCCCATGTTCCAGAGGAAGCCGCCTTCGGGCCGGCTCAGTGTGACCACCACGGTCGCCGGGTCAGGCGCCGCCACCGTGTCGATGGCGCTGAACAGGCCCTTTTGGGCGTTCGTCGACTCCTCCGCTCGCGCCCGGTCGAGCGAGAAGACCACATCCGACGCTTCGAAGCTGGCCCCGTCATGGAAAGTCACGCCGGTGCGCAGCGCGAATGTATAGGTCAGCCCGTCATCGGAGACGGTCCAGCTTTCCGCCAGGCCCGGGACCACCTCGCCGGCCTCGTTGATGCGGGTCAGGCCCTCGAAGAGATTGGCGTAGGTTACCTCATCGATGGCCGCCGCCGCGCCGGCGGTCGGATCGAGATGCGGCGGCTCCAGGGTTACGCCGATGCGCAATGTGTCGCCGCTGGCGAACGCCGTTACTGCTCCGCCGATCCAAACCGCAGCCGCTAGCGCGCCGAGCCGATATTTGGAATGAACTCGGGTCATGGTTCCGCCCTCTTCCTGACTGTGGCGAATATCATAACCGATCAGCCGGATTGGGGAAGGCCGTCGCCGTCCCTAGGTCCTGCGCCTCGGTCATCGCGCGACCGATCGAGCGCGCCACGGCGTCCGCCGCCAGACTTCCCAGCCGGGTCAGCGCCATCGGATCGACCGCCCCGTCGCCGCCCGCCGTCTCACCCGTACAGACCGCGAAGATCAGATCGCCGTCAAAGGCGGTATGAACCGGTTGAATGGCGCGCGGCAGACCGTCCGCCGCCATGACCGCGAAGCGCGCCAGTTGATCGTCGCTGAGCGGCGCGTCGGTCGCGGCGACGCCGATCGTCGTGTTGCCGCGCGGATCGGCCTTGGATTTGGTCACCATCGCGCCGCCGGTCTTGCCGGACGGCGTCGGCAGATCGCCGAACTCGCCCGCAAGCTCATAAGGCGCCGCCCAGAGGGTTTTCCCGTCCGGCGTCACCGGAGAGCCGAAACTGTTGACCGCCATCAGCCCGGCGACGGTGAAGCCCGAGACCGGATCGACGGCCGAGGCGCTGCCCAACCCACCCTTATGAAGCCCGGCGGTCGCGCCATAACCGGCCCCGGCGTTGCCGAGTGCGAAACGATCCGACGCAGCGTCGCAGGCGGCTTGCCCCAAGGCGCGATAGGGCGGCGTCTCGCCCCAATCCTTCACGCCGCCATTCGCCAAGTCGAACAGGATTGCCGCCGGCACGATGGGGACGACCGCCTGATGGATGCGATAGCCGAGGCTGCGCGCCGCGAGCCAGGACTGAACCCCGCCCGCCGCGTCCAGTCCGAAGGCGGAGCCGCCGCTGAGCACGATGGCGTCGATCGCCTTGACCAGGGCGCCGGGCTTCAGGGCGTCGGTCTCCCGCGTGCCGGGCGCGCCGCCGCGTTGCTCGACCGCCGCGCGAAAGCCCGCGTGTTCGCCCGTTCCGGTAGAAAGCAGCACCGTGACGCCGGTCCGCACCAAGGCGTCTTCCGCATTGCCGACCGAAAGGCCGGCCACATCGGTGATCAGGTTATTGGGACCCGCCGCGACAAGATCGGTCATAATGCGCGCGCCAATCCTGTACCACGCCTTGTCAAAAGAGAGTGGGGCGAGGCGTCAGGCCTCTTCGGCCAGCTCCCGGACGCGTTCCAGGTCCGGCAGATGCACCATGCCGCCTTCCAAAAGGCGGATGACGCCTTTTGTCTTCAGTTGCGTGAAGTTTCGGCTGACCGTTTCGGTCGTCAGTCCCAGATAGTCGCCGATATCGGATCGGCTCATCGGGACATGCACGACGCTTGGATCCTCGCCGCGCGACGCTGCGCGTTTGGACAGATTCAGGAGGAAGGAGCACAGCTTCTCCTTCGCCGTTTTGCGGCCCAGCAACAGCATCTGATCCTGCGCCTGGATCAGTTCGTTTGACGCCATGCTTAGCAGCCGGCGCTCCAATTGCGGCATCCGGTCCAGCATGGCTTCCAGCTTTTTGCGCGGGAATCGGCATAGGCGTGTGTTGCCGACCGCCTCGGAGGAATAGGAATAGCGCTCGTTCATGGCGATGCCCAGGAAGTCGCCCGGAAACAGGAACCCGGTGACCTGACGGCGGCCGTCGGGCAGAAGTTTATACAGTTCGACAGCGCCGGCGGTGACATTGAAGACCGAATCCGCCACCTCGCCCTCGCTGGTGATCGGATCGTGGTTCTGCAGCTCCTGAAACGAGGCGATGCCGCTCAATTCGACCATTTCCGTCGTATTGAGCGCCGCGCAAATCGCCAAATGACGGACGCTGCAATTTCGGCAGGATTCCGGCAGGCATTCCGGCGCGCAAAGCTTATCACCCGTCGAAATCGGAACCGCCGTGTCCATCGCTCGCCCCCAGAGATGCAAATTCGTTTCCGAACGTGACCTAAGCTTAGAAACTTTTGATCTTGGGCGCAAGAAAACTCAAAAGGCCGTAGTCGTGCTGGGGGTTCTTCCGTCACGCTTGATACAAGTCAAAGCGGCCCGGCCCGTTCAGGCGCAACACTTCACCATCCGAGATAAGCGAGCGAACCGGCGATGAGCGCTGAACTGACCGTTTGTGAATTGAGCGCGGACCGTGCGTCCTGCCTGGCGCCCCTAATCCAATCGCACCGTCCCCAGGCGGACCTCAACGCGTTGCTGCGCCAATTGGCCGCGGACTTGCGAGAGGACGCCGACGAGGGCCTGCTGGCCATTCAAAACGCGCAATCCCATGTCATCGGCTTGTTCACCTTCGCGATCGTTCGGGACGTGATCGACGGGCTGTTCCTGATCGTGCCCAATGTGATCGCCATGGACGTGATGGGGCGCTACGGAACATTGCCGCGGCTGGTCGAGGAGATCGACGCTTTGGCGCGACGGCGGAATTGCCGCGGCCTGCAAATCAATCTGGAGGGCGCCCGGCTTGGCGATCGCGAATCGGACCGGCTGACAGCGTGTTTCGAGCGGATCGGATGCTCGATCGACGGCGTGTTCGCCCGCAAATCGATGCAGGACTAGCGAACCGCCAACTCGGAGAGCGGCGCAAAGATCGGTCCAGCGATCGGCTCACACATCGGCGCGGTCCGGCAGCGTGATGCAAAACCGGCTGCCGTCAGCGCCCGTTTGCTTCAAGGACAGATCGCCGCCATGCCCGCGCATCATCTCGCGCGCGATGGCCAGTCCCAAGCCGGTGCCGCCCGCCTTGGCCGACCCTTTGAACGGTTTGAACAGGTTTTTGAGCGCGCGCGGCGGCAGGCCGGGGCCGTTGTCGGCGACTTCTAACATCAGCGCGTCTTGCGTATGCCGGGAAACCAGGTCGATCCGGTCCGCTCCCGCCTCCACCGCGTTCTGGATCAGGTTGGAGAGCGTTCTGTAAATCTGATCGCGGTCCGCCTGAATTGTCAGGCCATCGGGGATATCGGATTGAAGCGCGACCGAGTCGGGCGTCTCTTGGCGAAGCTCGCCGATCAGGTCGCTTAGGCTGAAACGCGCCCAGGTCACGGTCGGCTGATCCGCCCCGACATAGTTCAAGGTCTGGCCGCACATGGCGATCGCGCGATCGATCGAGGAGATCAGAGTCGGGGCGATTCTCTTGACCTCGGGATCTTCCGACGCCGCCAGATTGTCGACGACCAGGATGGCCCGGGACAGAATCCCTTTCAGATCGTGATTGATCTTGGCCACGGCGGTCCCGAGCGCCGCCAGATGCTCTTTCTGCTGCAGCGCTTGGCGCAAACCGTTCTGCATCCGCGCCAACTCGCGCTCGGCCACGCCGATTTCATCGCCGCGCAGGCTGGGCGCGATGACGCCGCCTGCATCCTCCGGGTTGGCGCGAAACGAGACCATGCTTTCGGTGATCCGCTGCATCGGGCGGACCAGCAGCCATTGCAGGGCCAGGAAGACCAGCCCGGCGGTGATCACCGAAATCACCAGCGAGAGGATGAAGATCCGCCCGCCGAAATCGACCAACGCATTGAACAGCGGCCGTTCCTCAATCACCACCTCGATCTCGGCGTTGATCGGCCCCTCCATCGCTTCGACAACGCGCACCACCCGGTCCCGGTCCGCCGTCAACAGGCTGAACGCGTCGGCGATCAGGGCCAAGGGCGAGGCGTCGCGCAGATCGAACGAGGCGCCGACGGTCGGCAGGGCGTCGGCGGCCAGCGTCAGGCGCATATCGCCGCGCCGGGCCGAAATCGCCAAGGCGCCGGCGTTTTCGAGAAGTTGGCGCTTCAACGCGTCGGAGACGACCCCGTCCGGCGTCGCGTCGAGCGCTAGAATCGCCAGATATGCGCTGGCGGTCCGGTCTGTGAGATAGTCATGACGAAACCGCGCGAAGGACGGCACGAAGATCAGAACCTCCGCCAACATCACGAACAGGACGGTCAGGACGAGAAGGCGTGCTGAAAGGCTGTGCATCTTAGGACCGCCTTGAACTCCACGCTCGGCGTCGCAGCGGCGGTCGCCGCGGCCGCGTCACCCCGGACGCGTCACGCCTTTCGGCGCGACAGGCGTTTGTAGACCACCGGCACGAGGGCCAGCAACGCTATGCCGACCAGCCCGGCGATCAATTCCGGCGACAGCACCCCGGCCAGCGAAGGCTCTTTCCCACTGTCGAAGATCGCGCCCAGGCCGGCGCCGAACGTGACATAGACTGCCGTGCCGGGGATGATTCCGAAGAAGGTGGCGAGCACGAATGTGCTTAACCGCACGCCGAGAAAAGCGGGCGCCAGATTGACGACGAAGAACGGGAACAGCGGCACCAGGCGCAGGACCAGCATATAGCTCAGCGCGTTCTCCTGGAAGCCGTCGCGCAGCCTGTCGACCCAACCGCCGGCGCGCGCCAACAGCCAGTCGCCAAGCGCGGTGCGCGCCGCGAGAAAGATCAGGGTCGCGCCGATCGTCGCGCCGAGCACGACATAGGCCGTGCCGAAGGCGACCCCGAACAGGAACCCGCCGATCAGGGTCATCCAGGTCGCGCCCGGCAAAGAGAGGGCGACCACGCCGATATAGGCGGCGATGAAGAGGAACGGCGCCAGAACCGGGTTGGCGGCGACCTGGTCCAGCAGCCATTGCCGGTTCTCCCGGACTGAGTCGAGGGTCAGATATTGCCCGACATCGAAAACGAAGATCGCCGTCAGCGCCGCGCCGACAATGACCACCAGCGGGACGAGGCGCCCCAATGAGAAAGACTTTTTAGACGCCGGCGCCGTTGCGGCGGTAATGGAAGTCTCGCTCATGGAACGCTCGTTGTCCGCAGTGCGATCAGGGGCCGTGTTCATTTCTGCTCATCTGAGTTTGGGTATCCTACGCCCGCCGGCGGGGCTGCGTTTTCTGTCGGCATAAGTAGGCGGGTCGGCGGATTGGGCAAGTCAAGCTCCCGTGAGCCGGGTCCGGACGGACCAGGTGTCGGGCTTGGCATTCATTGACTTGGTCTTGGGCTTTCACTATACAGCCGCGGTCCTAAGGGGCGCAGTCGTGAAGCGAAGCGTCCGCGCTGGATCAAGTTTAAACAGCAAGCGTCCGTGACCGGAGTGCCGGTGATCGGCGCCGCATCTATATGGCTATATCGGTCGTGCGCTAGTCCACGACATATATCGAGCCGACGGTAGGAGAAAAGCCGTGAAACGTACATTCCAGCCGAGCCGGCTTGTTCGCAAGCGCCGCCACGGGTTCCGGTCGCGTATGGCCACCAAAGGCGGCCAGAACGTCTTGGCGTCTCGCCGCCGTAAGGGCCGCGCCCGCCTCTCCGCCTGACAAGCGACCCTCACAGCCGCAGTCGTGCTTCTGAACCGTATGTTTCGGCTGCGGAGCGGCTCACGCGGCGTGAGAAGGGCGAACGACCGCACGGCATGACCGAAGCGATCCGACTGAAGAAACGGCGTGATTTCGTGGCCGCCTCGCGCAGCGGCGCAAGCGCGCCGCAACCCGGTCTGGTGCTGCAGATTCGCCGGCGCGACCCCGGTGAAGTGTCGGTGGGCGATGCAGGACCAACGAAGCGCGTCGGGTTTACAGCAAGCAAAAAGGTCGGCGGGGCGGTCATTCGCAACAGGGCTAAGCGCCGGCTGCGCGCGCTGTCCGACGAGCTTCTGTGCAAGCACGGCGCGCCCGGCGTCGACTATGTGCTGATCGCCCGCGCCGCGACGCCCGACCGCGCCTATCCGGATCTGCGCCAGGATTTGATCCGTGCGATGAAACGCCTGAAAGTTTGGTGCGAAAAGGCTGGCCATCGCGCCGCCGGTGCGTCACAACCGGTCGCCGGTCCATAATCGGCGGCGACGCGTTTTCCCGACATCCGCGACCAAAGACGAAAACCCCACAACCGACGACCGATGACGCGTCTGGAGGACCCCCGAAAGTGATGGGCGACAGCGACAAGAAGAACCTGATCCTGGCGATCCTGCTCTCGGTTGTGGTTCTGATGGCCTGGCAGTTCCTGTATGAGGCGCCGCGCCAGGAAGCCCGGCAAGACGCGCTGCAGGCCCAACAGGCGCTGGATTCCGAGGCGAGCCCGAGCAGACAGTCGGCCGGCGTCGCGCCGCAACTCGGCTCGGAGATCCCCACTGAACTCCAATCGGCCGCCGATTTTCCGCAATCGCGCGCCGCAGCGCTAAGCGAAACGCCGCGGGTGACGATTGAGTCGGATTTGTTGCGTGGCTCGATCTCGTTGCGGGGGGCGCGGATCGACGATTTGGTGCTGAGGAATTATCGCGAGACCATTGAGGAAGACAGCGACAATATCGTCCTGCTGACCCCGCATGGCGGCGAGCGACCCTACTACGCGGAGTTCGGCTGGCTCGGCCAAGGCGTTCAGACCCCAGACGGCGGCAGCGTCTGGACGGCGGATCGCGCCGAATTGACGCCGGAGAACCCGGTGACGCTGCGCTGGACAAACGACGTCGGGATGGTGTTCGAGCAGGAAATCGCGCTCGACGAGGATTATCTTTTCACGATCACGCAGCGGGTGGCCAATGGCGGCGACGAGACGGTCGCGATTTCGCCCTACGGCCTGATCTCCCGGACCGGTACGCCGGAAACACTAGGTTTCTATATTTTGCACGAGGGGCTGCTCGGCGTCTTCGATGAGACGCTGAAAGAGATCGACTATGACGACCTCTTGGAGTCGGGCCGCGAGCAGCAGAACACGACAGGCGGCTGGTTGGGCATCACCGACAAATATTGGCTCGTCGCCCTAGTCCCGGACCAAGAGAAAAGCGTTCGGACAAGTTTCAACGCGCAAGCGCCCGGTGGGATCGAGAAATACCAGGCGGATTTCCTGACCGATGCGGTTTCCCTGGCGCCGCGGGAAAGCTTCGAGATGACGAGCCGGTTGTTCGCCGGCGCTAAGATTACGACGCTTCTGGATCAGTATTCTGCGGATTATGGCATTGCGAATTTCGATCTGGCGGTCGATTTCGGCTGGTTCTATTGGCTGACCAAGCCGATCTTTTACGCGATCAACTGGCTGAACGGGGTGTTGGGGAATTTCGGTCTGGCGATTTTGGCGCTGACAGTGGGGATCAAGCTGGCCTTCTTCCCGTTGGCCAACAAATCCTACAAATCCATGAGCAAGATGAAGCTGCTGCAGCCGAAAATGGTCGAGCTGAAGGAGCGATACGGCGACGACCGCCAGAAGCTGAACACGGAGATGATGGAACTGTATAAGAAGGAGAAGGTGAACCCGCTCTCGGGCTGTTTGCCGATCCTGGTTCAGATCCCTGTCTTCTTCGCGCTCTATAAAGTTCTGTTCGTGACCATCGAGATGCGGCATGCGCCGTTCTTCGGTTGGATCCGCGATCTTTCAGCGCCCGATCCATTGGGATTGCTGACCGGCTTCGGCCTGTTTCCGTGGGAAGTCCCGGCAATCTTGGCCATCCTGAATATCGGAATCTGGCCGGTGATCATGGGTCTGACCATGTATCTGCAGCAGAAGCTGAACCCGGCGCCGGCCGATCCGGTCCAGGCCAAGATCTTCTTGCTGATGCCTTTCTTCTTCACCTTCCTGCTCGGCACCTTCCCGGCCGGGCTGGTGATCTATTGGGCCTGGAACAACTCCCTGTCGATCCTGCAGCAATATGTCATCATGCGGCGCATGGGGGTGGCGATCGGCGGCGGAAAGGCGAGCGACGCGGCCAAATCCTGACCTGGCCCGGCCCCCTGTGAGGAACCGACATGCCCGGCGAGTTCACCTCCGAGCCCGACGCGGATGAAGCGATCGCCGAGGCGAGAAAGCTTTTCGCCAAACCCTGCCTCTTCGAGAAGAGCGTGGTCCGGATCGACGATCTGCCCGATGACGGCGTGGTCGAGGTCGCTTTCGCCGGCCGCTCCAATGTCGGCAAATCCAGCCTGCTGAACGCCCTGATCGGCCGCCGCGACATGGCGCGCACCAGCAACACGCCGGGCCGGACCCAGGCGCTCAATTTGTTCAATATCGCGGACGGCGCGCTGCGTCTGGTCGATATGCCGGGTTATGGCTATGCGAAAGCGCCGAAGACCCTGGTCGATGGCTGGAACCGCTTGATCCAGGATTACCTGCGCGGCCGGGTCGAATTGCGCCGGCTTTGCTTGTTGATCGATGCGCGGCGCGGCGTCGGCGCCGGCGACCGGGCGGTCATGGACGGGCTGGACAGCGCGGCGGTTTCCTATCAGGTCGTGCTGACCAAGAGCGATAAGCTGAAATCGGCGGAACTGGAGCGTGTCCGGGCCGAGACCGAAGAGGCGCTGAAGAAACGCGCGGCGGCGCGCCCGGAGGTTCTGGTCACCTCGTCTCAGAAATCGCGCGGCATTGTCGAGTTGCGCGCGGCGCTGGTCGGCTTGGCGCGGCCCGCGCCGTAAGGTAAGCCTCTCGCCGAGTGGCGTCAGGGTAGGGTTCGGTCGATGAAAAACGAGTCAGCGCAGCAAGAGCAAAAATCCAGACGACGGGCCGAGTGGTTGGCCCAGGCCGGGATCCTGACCGAGGCCTTGCCCTATATGCGCCGCTATGCGGGCGAGACGCTGGTGATCAAATATGGCGGCCACGCGATGGGCGATTCCGATCTCGCCCAGCATTTCGCCCGCGACGTGGTGCTGCTGAAGCAATGCGGCGTGCACCCGATCATTGTGCATGGCGGCGGCCCGCAGATCGGCGCCATGCTGGAGAAGATGGCGATCCAGAGCGAGTTCGTCGACGGTTTGCGCGTGACCGACGAAGCGGCGGTCGGGGTCGTCGAGATGGTGCTTAGCGGCCAGATCAACAAGAGCGTCAGCGGCGCTTTGGTCGAAGCAGGCGGGCGCGGCGTCGGCATCTCCGGCAAAGATGGCGGCCTGATGCGCGCCCGCAAACTGACCCGGACGCGGCGCGACCCCGATTCTCAGATCGAACGGGTCTTGGATTTGGGCTTTGTCGGCGAGCCGGTCGCCGTGGACCCGACCATTCTCACCAATATGTTGGCGACCGATATCATTCCGGTGATCGCGCCGATTGGACTGGGTATGGGCGGTGAGACCTTCAACATCAACGCGGATACTTTTGCGGGCGCCATCGCCGGGGCGATGAACGCGCGGCGGCTGTTAATGCTCACCGATGTCGCTGGCGTGATGGATAAGGAAGGTCAGATCATCTCGGACATGACGGTCGAGGAAGCGCAAGCGTTGATGACCGACGGGACCTTGACCGGCGGCATGATTCCCAAGATTGAGACTTGCATGGACGCGGTGCGGAACGGCGTCGAGGCGGCGGTCGTGCTGGACGGCAGGGTGCCGCATGCGATCCTGTTGGAAATGTTCACCGTCCACGGGTCGGGCACGATCATCCGACGCTGACGCTCTTAAGCCACGTCACTCGCCGAAGAACTCCAACTGCCATTCCATATCCTCGTCCGAGAGCGGCCAGCCTCCGCTTCCGATTCCTGCGTCGCCATCGCCGCCGCCAAGGGCGTCCCCGGGCGGCAGACCGCCCAGCCTGACCTGAATG
Source organism: Alphaproteobacteria bacterium (assembly GCA_030065235.1). Taxonomy (GTDB): domain Bacteria; phylum Pseudomonadota; class Alphaproteobacteria; order UBA8366; family Aestuariispiraceae; genus JASJDC01. The sequence goes on along the minus strand of JASJDC010000002.1, from coordinate 418,889 downwards.
GCGACCGCCTGGGACGGGGTCAGGCCCGCCTTCCAGGAGAGCGCCAAAAGCCCCTTGGCGCTCTTCTGCGCGACGGCCCGGGTCGCCGTTTTGCGGCCGACGCCGGCGCACTTGGCCAGCGCCATTTCAGCGAATCGTTTCCGGCCTTCTTCAGCGGCGTCCAGGATCGTCTCAGGCGTCAGCCTCCCCTGGTCATGCAGCGCGTCGATATCCGCCTCGGAAACCTGATCGTCAGCCCAATCGGAGTCGTCGAGATCGTCCGCGCCCGCATCTTCGTCGGTTTGAAGCCGTTCGGACACGGCTTCCGCCACCGCCTCAACCACATCGGCGGGCAGATCGGTACGGGCGCGCAGCCGGTCGAGCAGCGCCCGGGCGACGAAGCCCGCCAACAGCCGTGCGGCGTTAGCGGGCAGGATCGGCCGGCTGACCAGGGGCGCATGCCAGGACGGGTTGGGCGCGGCGCGCTCGACCAGGGCGTCCAGCGTCTCCTCGCGGATCTGCGCCGAGCCGTTGGCCAGCAGGATCGCAATGGTGCGCTCGTCGCCGAACTCCACCACCGCGTCGGCGACGCCTTCGCGCAAAACCGACCGGCGCGAGATGGCGGCCAGGGCGTCTTGAACCGCGCCCGACCGGATGATCGACAGCAGATCCGCATCGGTCAGGACCGGTGAGAATTGCAGCACCGGACCGCTGACCGCAATCTCGCTGTCCTGCGCCAGCGCGCGGATGACGTGCGCCGGCGCGTCGACGATATCCTTCAGAGCTTCGGCCACCAGGGTGCGAATCTTGACCACCTGATCGCGCGCCAGGGTCTCGAGAACGCGGACGGTCGCGTCATAGACCGCGTCCTTGTCCCCAGCGGATAGAGCGGGCGTTAGCCGTTTGACCTTTTCCGCCAAGGCCTCGCGGATGGCGACCTCGCTGTCGCCGGTCAGCAGCAGGTCCGCCTGCCGCGGCGTCCGGTCATTCTCGGCGATGGCCCGCCGAACGCCGGCGTCGGCGTCCTCGGCCAGGAAATACAAGACTTCGGGTTTGGTGTCAGGATGATGCGCCAAGGCTCGCCGCACGCCGGGATCGGCGTCCTGCGCCAACGCCTTCGACTCTTCGTAGCTGATGGCCTTGGGCAGGCGCGGCTCACTCATGGCGCCGCCTCCACACTCGGATCGCGGGCGACATAGACGCTGTTCTTGCCGGCCTTTTTGGCGCGGTACATCGCGGCGTCCGCCTGGTTCAGCAAGTCCTTCAGCTCAAAGCCTTCCCGATCATGCATCCCATGCACCGCGACGCCGATGGAGAGGCCGAAGGGCTTGTCCGGCGCGCCGCTCTCCACATCCAGCGCCCGCACGGCGTCGCGCAGCTCCCAGGCCCGGCTTTCCGCCGTATCGCCGTCGGTCTCGTCTAGCCATAGCGCAAATTCATCGCCGCCCAGCCGCGCCGCCAGATCGTAGCGCCGGCTGTGGCCGCGCAGGACCTCGGCGATCGCCATCAGCGCCCGATCCCCCGCCTCATGCCCATGCGTGTCGTTGATCGGTTTGAAATTATCAAGATCGATATAGAGCAGCGCGCCCGGCGCCTTGTGGCGTTTGGCGCGGTCGAGCGCGGTCGCGAGTTCGGCCATGAAGGCGCGACGGTTGAGCAGGCGCGTCAGCTCGTCGGTGCGGGCCATCGCGACCAGGGCCTGTTGATCGGCGATCTGACGCAGGGCCAGGCCCAGGGGTCCCTCGACGACGGCGAGCAAGGCGGCGGCTTCGTCGCGCCACGCCGCGCCGGCGGTCTTGTCCGGCCAAAGCAGGATCGCGCCATTGCCGTGATCGCGATAGAGCGTGACCACCCCGACCGCCGGGCTGACATCACGCGACCCGTCGCCGTCTTTCGACGCCAAATCGGCGACGGCGTCCTGAGCCTCCGCTGTGTCAGGGCCGGCGCCGAACCGGGCGGCGATCCGCCAGCCGCCGGTCTCGGCCGTGAAAATATCGCAGCCGGCGGCGGAGGCGGCGCGGCAGATCGTGCGCGCCGCCGTCTCCAGCATCGCTTCCGGCGTATCCTGACCGCGCACCAGATTGACGATGTGCCGCGCCAGATCCTCTCGGCTGAGAGCTGCGGCCAACGCCGCCTGCGATCGCCGCTCCTCGGTGACATCGACCGCCAGTCCCCGGGCGCCGAGATAGGCGCCGTCGGGACTCAGTACAGGCAGGCCTGAGATCAGCAGACAGCGCTCCGCACCGTCGCGTCCGGTCATCCAAATCTCGACATCGCGCAGCGCCTGACGCGGCGAAAAGGGCGAGCGGCGCGGCGCCAAGGCCGGTTGCGCGTAGAAAGTCTCGGGGCGCTGACCGATCCAATCCACGGCGGGACGTCCCAGCGCGCCCTGCGCCGAAATAAAGGAGAAACGGCCGTCCGCGTCGGTCTCCCAAACGAAATCCCCGGCCAGGTCGGCCAAATCCTTGTAGAGTCCGCGCGACTGGGACATCGCTTGATTGATCTGCGAGTCCAAGGTTCGGTCGCGGCAGAGGACCAAAACGTCGCCCACGCTCAAGGGCAGCGCCGTGGCCTCAAACCGCGCCGAGAGGGTCGCAATCGCAATGGTCGCGGTCTTTCCCGCGCCTTCTGCGGACGCCTCCTCGCACAAAGCGGCCAAGGCCGCCATCCCGTCTTGTTCGATCGTCAGCGGTTCGGCCGCCTCATTTGCGGCAGTTACTGTCTCACCGCCGCGCCAACGGAAACACGGGCCGGGATAGAGGGCGCAGAGCCGCGCATAGGCCGCGCGCGAGTCCGGCCGGATCGGCGCCGCCTCGCTCTTGGAAGGCTCAGGTCGGGTCATAACGTTATCAGAACCATGTCGGCGGTCGAACCGCAATCCGCCTATGGGTATCGCCCGTATAGACGACCATGAATGAGGAAAGCGCCCGCGCAACGAACGACTCGCCACCCGGTAGGGAGACCGCCGACCCTGACGACCTGCGCGCGGCGCATACCTGGATATTCGATCTCGACAACACGCTCTATCCATCTTCCTGCAATCTGTTCGCTCAGATCGATGTGCGGATGGGCGCTTTCGTATCGGAATTGCTGGACCTGCCGCGCGACGAAGCGCGCACGCTTCAGAAGCAGTATTTCCGCGATCATGGCACCACGCTGAACGGCCTGATGATGAACCATGGGATCGATCCGGGCGACTTTCTCGATTTCGTCCATGATATCGACTATGCGCCGGTCGCGCATGACCTGCGCCTGGAGACGGCTTTGGACCGACTGCCGGGCCGAAAGCTGATCTTCACCAACGGGACGGTCAAACACGCCGAGGCCGTGCTAGAGCGCTTGGCGATCGCCGATCGCTTCGACGCGATCTACGACATTGTCGCGTCGGATTATGTGCCGAAACCGAATCCCGATCCCTATGACAAGCTGCTGGTCGAGCATGAAATCGACCCGGTTGGCGCCGTGATGGTCGAAGATATGGCGAAGAATCTGCGCCACCCCGCGGCGCTCGGTATGGCCACCGTCTGGGTGATGACCGAAGCGGTCTGGGCGCATCCGCAAGAGGGTGACGATGACCATATCCATCATCGCACCAACGATCTGGCCGCCTGGCTGGACGCTCTGACACAGGCCTAAGCAAACAGCACAGCGCGACAGGCGCGCAGCGTCGGTTGAATCCATCCGCCGCTTCGGGCAGATAAGCGCCGCGCGCGGCGGATCCCTCGCTGCGCCGCCCATTGAGGAGACACTGATGACGACCGCCGATCTGCAATCGACCATCGAATCCGCGTTCGAGGCGCGGGACGAGATTTCCCCCGCCACCACCGGCGAAGTGCGGGAAGCGGTCGAAGAGGCGTTGAATCTTCTGGATGCCGGCGAGGCGCGGGTCGCCGAAAAAGGCGTCGAGGGTTGGACGGTCAATCAATGGCTGAAAAAGGCGGTGCTGTTGTCCTTCCGCCTGAACGATATGGGCCTGATCGAAGGCGGGCCAGGCGAGAACACATCCTGGTGGGACAAGGTGCCCAGCAAGTTCGAAGGCTGGGGCGAGAACCGGTTCCGCGAGGCGGGCTTCCGCGCTGTGCCGAACTGCATCGTCCGCCGCTCCGCCTATATCGCGCCCAGTGTCGTCCTGATGCCCAGCTTCGTGAATCTCGGGGCCTATGTCGACAGCGGCACGATGGTCGACACCTGGGCGACCGTCGGCTCTTGCGCGCAGATCGGCAAGAATGTGCATCTCTCCGGCGGCGCCGGGATCGGCGGCGTGCTGGAGCCGCTGCAGGCCGGCCCGGTCGTGATCGAGGACAATTGCTTCATCGGCGCCCGGTCCGAAGTCGTCGAAGGCGTCGTCGTTGAGGAAGGCTCGGTGATCTCGATGGGCGTCTTCATCGGGGCCAGCACCAAGATCATCGATCGTCATACGGGCGAGACCTTCATGGGCCGCGTCCCCGCCTATTCCGTCGTCGTGTCGGGCAGCCTGCCGGGCAAACCGCTGCCGGACGGATCGCCGGGGCCAAGCCTCTACTGCGCGGTGATCATCAAGCGCGTGGATGAGCGCACCCGCTCCAAGACCTCGATCAACGATTTGCTGCGCGACTAAGTTTCGGCGCCGAAAGGGAGGCCGCCTTGGCGGATCGTTTGACCATCGACCCGGTGGATTTCGCCTCGGCGCTGATCCGCAGACCCAGCGTCACGCCGCTTGAGGCGGGCGTCTTGGACCTGCTGCAGGCGCGCCTCGAAGAGATCGGCTTCGCCTGCCGGCGCATGCCGTTTAGCGAGGACGGCACGGCGCCGGTCGATAATCTCTATGCACGGATCGGCACGCGGGGTCCGGTCTTCATGTTCGCCGGTCATGTCGATGTCGTGCCGGTCGGCGACGCCGACGCCTGGTCCGAGGACCCGTTCTCTGGCTCGGTCCGGGATGGCGTCCTGTTCGGGCGCGGCGCGTCGGACATGAAGGGCGCGATCGCCTCTTTTGTCGCCGCCGCCCAGCGCTTCATCGACCGGCATGGGCCGGAGACCGGTTCGATCTGTCTGCTGATTACCGGCGACGAGGAAGGGCCGGCGGTGAATGGCACGCGCAAGATGCTGGAGGCGCTGGCCGAAGATGGCGAGACATTCGACGCCTGCATCACAGGCGAGCCGACCAATCCGCAAAGCCTGGGCGAGATGGTGAAGATCGGCCGCCGCGGCAGCCTGAATGTCACCCTCACTGCGCTCGGCCGTCAGGGCCATACCGGCTATCCGCATCTGGCGGACAACGCCGCGCATCGGCTGGTCGATATGTTGAAAGCGCTGACCGAGTTGGAGCTGGACCAAGGCAGCGACCATTTTCAGGCCTCGACCCTGGCGGTCTCAACCATCGATATCGGCAACAGCGCGACGAATGTCATTCCCGGGGAGGCGCAGGCGGTCTTCAACATTCGTTTCAACGATCTGCATGACTCGGCCGCCTTGATCGAGATGCTGCGGGAGACGCTGGACAAGGCGGCCGGCGGCGCCGATCGCTACCGGATGAAGGTTGCGGTCTCCGGCGAGTCCTTCCTGACCCCGCCGGGCGAGTTGTCGGAAATCCTGATGGCGGCCTGCGAGGATGTGGTCGGCCGCGCGCCGGAACTCAGCACCACCGGCGGCACGTCGGATTCCCGCTTCATCAAGGATTATTGCCCCGTCGTCGATTTCGGCCTGGTCGGCAAGACCATGCATCAGGTCGACGAGCAGGTGGCGACCGAGGATGTCGAGGCTCTGAGCCGGATCTATGAGGGCGTACTGACGCGGTTCTTCCTGCCTGAAGCGCCGTCGGACTAGGGCGATGACGCCGCCCGGCCTGTCCGAACTGGCGCCGGCGATCCGGGGCGCTTTCCTGCTGTTGCGCTTCAACGCGCAGGGCCGTGACTGTTTCACCGACGATCCGCGGGACTGTATCCGCAGCTACTGGGCGGCGGCCTTTGTCGCGCCGGGCGTGGCGATCCTGATCGCCTCGCTGCCGAACGAGTCCCGAGCGGGCGTTCCGTTGGCGCGCATCTTCGCCCTGGAGACGATCTTCTATACGATCGGCTGGACCGTCTGGCCGCTGATCGTAGCGCCGATCGCGCGCTGGTTCGATTTCGATGCGCGCTACTGCCGGTATATTGCGGCCTACAACTGGTCGAGCGTGCCGAATGTCGTGCTGCTGCTGGGGCTGATCGGGCTGATGGCCGTCTTCGGCGGCGGCCCGGAGGGGCGCGCCACGCCGCTGGTGGGGCTGCTCTCGGTCATCCTGTTCTTTTGGCTGATCGCCTATCACGCCTATATCGTCTGGATCGTCGCCGCACCGGGCAAGGGGGCCGCCGGCAGAGGCGCGGCGGGTCTCGGCCTTGTCATTCTTCTGGTCTTGGGCGAAGCGATGATCGGCGAGGGCCTGATCAGCTTCAAGAATGCGGTGATCGCCGGCGGCTAACCGTTTTCTTGCGGATCATAGGTCACGGCGGCCAGATACAGCCCCTCCGGCGGCGCGGTCGGCCCGGCGGCGGCGCGGTCGCAGGCCTGAAGCGCCGCCTCGACATCCCGCTTGCGCCACTTGCCGCGCCCGACCAGTTCCAGCGTGCCGACGAGGATGCGGACCTGATTGTGCAGGAAGGAGCGCGCGGCGACATCGATATGGATTTCGTCCCCGGCGCGTCGCACATCCAGCCGGTCCAGCGTCTTGAGCGCGCTGTCGGACTGACATTGGATTGACCGGAAACTGGTGAAGTCATGCCGGCCGACAAGCAACTGCGCCGCCTCGTGCATGGCGTCCCCGTCGAGCCGGTGGTGGTTGTGCCAGACCCGACCCAGATCCAGAGTCGGCCGGGCTCGCCGGTTGAGAATGCGATAGAGATAGGCGCGCCCGGTCGCCGAAAACCGCGCGTGGAAATCCGGCGCGACCGGTTCGGCCGCCAGCACCGCAATCGGGTTCGGCTTCAGGTGATAGTTCAGCGCGTCGCGGATTTGCTGGGCGCTGAAGTCCCGCTCGATATCGGTATGGGCGACCTGATGCAGCGCGTGCACGCCGGAATCGGTGCGCCCGGCGCCATAGACCGACCCGGGTCGGCCGGTCAGCGCAGCGACCGCATCCTCCAGCGCCGCCTGTATCGAGGGCCCGGTTTCCTGTCGTTGCCAACCGACAAAGGGGCCGCCGTCATATTCCAGGGTCAGTTTCCAGCGCGGCATGGTCTCGCCCAGTGACTAAAGGGTCGGACGAGACCCTGCACGCGGCGCTACAGGGGTCAAGAGGGCGTGAGCTAGTTGGTGGTTCCGTGCTTGCGCCCATGCCCATCGCCGGCCCCATGACCGCCTCCATGGCCATGCCCTTCCCCGTGAGCGCCATGACCGGCATGGCCATGATGGCCGCCGGCTCGGCCTTTGGCGCCCGCCGCCTCGATGGGCGCCGAGACCGCCACCGCGCCGGCCTTTTCGAATAGCAGGGTGAATTCGACCATCTCACCCTGTTTCAAGGGCGCGTTCAGGCCAATCAGCATAACATGAAGGCCGCCCGGCTCGAAAGAAACGCTGCCGCCGGGCGGGATCGTGACATCCCCCGCCAGGCCCATCCGCATCACCCCATTCTCATTACGGTGGGTGTGGATTTCAGCCCGCGCCGCCGCGCTGGTTTCCGCGCCGATCAGCGTATCCGCCTCAGCCCCGTGATTCTCCAGGGTCATATAGGCGGCGCCGGCGCGCGCGGTCGAGGTCGCGCTGGCCCGCGCCCAAGGCTCGGCGATGGCGACGCCGTCATGGTTCATGCCCGACGCGTCGGCCGGCTTGGGTGAAAGCGTCAGGCCCAGGACAGGCGCCAAGAGCGCCAAGCCGAAAGCGGCGGCGCGCAGTGTTTGCGGGGTCATTGTCAGCTCCGTGATGCAATCGAAATGAGAAAAAGGCGTGGTTCGATTACACGGAGGGAGGCGGGGCGCGGGATTCCGGGCGTTGATGGTGATTTTCAGGATGCGGCGCAGTCTCGATGCAAAGCGCCGCGCCTGACACCACCGGCGGGTCCAATCGAACGACCAGTTCCGAACTTGGCCGGGCCAGCGGCGAATCCTCATGCGCCATGCAGAAGACGCAGCCGGGGCGGGTCTCCACATCGCTGAAATCGACCGCGCTGTCAGGGAGGATCAGGTCTTCCGAGCCGATCGGTTGCACGCCGTAAAAGGCGCAAATCTCGACGAGGCGGTTCTCGTCGCCGACATCGCTTGCGACCGCCAGCGCGGCGGGAATGAATGCGTGAAAAAACAGACCGAACAGCGCGAGACGGGCGACTGCGCCGCGCCGCGCCCGACGCTTTGGGAAAAAGGGGAGCCGGGTGAACAGCGGGAACGGGCCCATCGGGCTAGGCGGCCTCCTGGCCGATCTTCTCCCGCTCGAACGGCACCGATTGATAAATCTCGTTGATCCAATTGCCGAATAAGAGATGCGCATGCGCCCGCCAGCGGTTTTCCGGCTTCTTCGCCGGATCGTCGCCGGGGAAATAATTCTTCGGCGGTTCGATCGGTAGGCCCTGCGCCACGTCGCGCTGATATTCGGCCGCCAGGGTCAGGTCGTCATATTCGAAATGGTTGAAGATGTGGATCTGACGGTATTTTTCATCCTGCAACAGGCACAAGCCGGCCTCCGGCGATTCGACCAGAACTTTTAGGCTTGGATCCGTCGGCAGGTCCGCGCGTCGCGTCTCTGTGTGGCGCGAGACGGGAATTCGGAACCCGTCGCTGAAGCCGCGCAACAGGCTGGCGCCTGGCTGCACCACTTGATGCTCGAACACGCCGAAGCGCTTGAAACCGACCTCATGCTTCGGCACGTCGCGGAAGTGTTTCAGCGACGCCTGCGCGCCCCAGCAGATATTCAACGTGCTGTGCACATGAGTCTGGGTCCAGTCGAAGATGCCGCGCAATTCTTCCCAGTAGATCACATCCTCGAACGGCATCTGCTCGATGGGCGCGCCGGTAATGATCAAGCCGTCGAACTTCTCGTTCTTGATGTCGTCCCAGGTGCGGTAGAAAGCCGCCATATGTTTCTTGGAAGTATGGGTCGGCACGTAGGAGCCGGTGGTCAGAAGCGTCAGTTCGACCTGCAACGGCGTCGCGCCCAGCAAACGCGAGAGCTGCGTCTCGGTTTCCTCTTTTTTCGGCATCAAGTTCAGGATGGCGATGCGGAGAGGGCGGATGTCCTGACGCACGGCGTCGGACTCGCTCATCACCTCGACGCCTTCATCCTGCAAATACCGTTTCGCCGGCAGCTCGTTCGGAATCCTTATCGGCATGGATCGTTTTCCTAACCTGCATCTTCACCCTGCATAGACAGGCGACTCGATTTGCGCCCTGAATCGGCGCGCTCTCCCATATTTTCATCCGGCACGGCGCGACCGTCTCATCCGTTACACGCCGCCGCATAGGGTTTGATATCGGCTCCTGCGGTCCGAATGCAAGGCGCTTTCGAAGGGCGGGCCCCTCGATCACAGCATTGTTTGCCAACCGGAAAGGATGACTGTAGGTAACAGCGCCGATTTGGGCGGGGCAGGTCTTCACAGCGTGAGATCAGAGGGGATGTCGCAACAGTCTCTAGAGGAAATCCGGCGTGCGTTGGACGATATCGACGACCGGATCCACGATTTAATCATGCGCCGGGCCGATATCGTGGCCGAAGTCGCGGCCCGCAAAGGGCCGGGCCTGCCGATCCGGCCGGCGCGCGAGGCGCAGATGATGCGCCGGCTGGCCAAGCGTCACGAGTCCGCTTTTCCTTTCTCATCCCTGGCGCGGATCTGGCACGAAATGATCGCCGCCTTCACGCTGTTGCAGGCGCGCTATCGGATCGCTGTTTTCTGTGACGAGGAGTATACGGCGATCTGGGACCTGGCGCGCGATCAATACGGCTCGCAGACGCCGATGGCCGCGTATGGCGGCCGCCGCGAAGCGCTGATGCAGGTCATGAGCGGCGACGCCGATCTCGCCGTGCTGCCGCCGCCCGAGGAAGACGAAGCCGAGCCCTGGTGGACCGCGCTGGCTGTCGCCGGCGCGCCGGTGATCGTGCAAAGCCTGCCCTTCGGCGGCGTCGGCAATGTGCGCGGCGCGGCGATGCGCGCGGTTGGCGTGGCGTCGTTGGAGCTTCAGGATACCGGTGACGATATCTCCTTGATCGTTCTGCGCACCGACGAGCCGGTCAGCCGCGGCGCGCTGGTCGCGGGGTTGCAGGCGGCCGGGTTGCGCGCGGCGCTGATCGCGGCGGTTGAGGAAGCCGGTGAATGGCTGCATCTGGCGCGGGTCGAAGAATTCGTCGCGGAAGACGATGCGCGGCTGGCGAAATGCCTGGGCGCCCGCGTCGCCGCCTCGGCGAAGGTTATCGGCTGCTATGCGCGCCCTCTGGTCGATGACCCGGGCTTGAAAGCGCGCACCGTCTGACGGCGGAGTTTTGGATCAAGGATCGCTCTGATGCACGGATTCTCGAAAAAGCCGACCCCGGTCGCAGGCGTCATGGACGCGCCGCTCTATGTCGCGGGCGAGCATAAGCTGGAAGGCTTCGACGAGCCGATCATTCTGTCGGCGAATGAAAACCCGCTGGGGCCCAGCGAACAGGCCTTGGCCGCCTATCGCGCCGCCGGCGCGACGCTGCACCGCTATCCTGACGGCGGCGCGTCCGCCCTGCGGCGGGCGATCGCAGAGCGGCATAGCTTGGACGCGGATCGGATCATCATCGGGGCCGGGTCGGACGAGCTGATCACCCTGGTGACCCGCGCCTATGCCGGCGTCGGGGATGAGGTGATCTATTCGAAGCACGGCTTCGCCATGTATCGGATCAACGCGATCGCGACCGGCGCGACCCCTGTGGCCGTCGAAGAAACCGACTTGCGCACCGATGTGGACGCGGTTCTGGCGTCGGTCGGGCCGCAGACCAAGCTGATCTTCATCGCCAACCCGAACAACCCGACCGGGTCCTATCTGGCCCAGGATGACGTGCGCCGCCTGATTGAAGGACTGCCGCCGCACGTGGTCTGCGTGCTGGACGCGGCCTACGCCGAATTTGTCGGGCGCAACGATTATGAAAGCGGCGCGGCCTTCGTCGAAGAATTCGACAATGTGCTGATGCTGCGGACCTTTTCGAAGATTCACGGTCTGGCGGCGCTGCGTCTCGGCTGGGGCTATGGCAAGCCGCCGGTGATCGACGCGTTGAACCGGCTGCGCGGACCGTTCAATGTCGCAGCGCCCGCCTTGGCCGCTGGCGTCGCGGCCATGCAGGACGGCGCGCATGTCGAGACCAGCCGGCTGCACAATGACGCGTGGCTGCCTTGGCTGAGCGCCGCCTTGACCGAGCTTGGGCTCGAGGTCGCGCCATCGGTTGGGAATTTCGTGATCGCGCGCTTCAAGGACGCGGAGACCGCCTCGGCCGCCTCCGCCTTCCTGGAATCGAAAGGGATCATCGCCCGGCCGATGGGCGGGTATCACTTGCCGGACTATCTGCGTCTGACGGTCGGGCTGGAGCATGAATGCCGCAAGGCCGTGGCCGCCCTGTCCGAGTTTCTCGGACACGCATAGCGCACTGTCTTGGCCGCGATCCGGCGCCAATAGCCTCATCGCCAATCGAGGGTCGGGGGCGCCTCCGGCGCCGGGACGTTGAGCGGCGCAGCAGGCGGCGCATTCGGCGCCGGGCGCGGCTGGACCGTCACGGCGGACGGAGCCGGGGCCGGGCTGACCCGATCGCCGCCTTGCGCCGGCAGCAAGGGCGGCGCGTCGCCGATCCTCAGCGGGCCGAGAAAGACCGCGCCGTCTTGGGCGCTGACCGGGATTGACACCTCGCCGCCGCCGAGCCCGGCGAAAATCTGTAGTCCAAGGCCGGCCCAGCGACCAACCTGACGATCGATCAAGCCGGCGTCGGCGAAGGCGTCGATCGATTCCTTGTAGCCGCGCGCTTTGACATCGAAGGCCGCGAGAGGCCGAAACTCCTGGTCGATCGTGGCGGTCCCGGTCGCGTTCAGCCCAAGCGGTCCCCAATTCAGCCTCAGCCAAGGCGCCTCGATCACGCCGCCGCCGTCGCGCCAGGCCGCCAGGGCGCCGCGCAGGTCGGCGCGCGGCGCGGCCCCCATCACCCGCAGGCGCGTCGACACATGCGCGAGCGACGGTCCGAGCGGGCCGGCCATGTCCGGCGGTAGGGTCACGCCCTGGGCGATCAACTCGATCGCCGCCGATTCCTGATCATGCCGGGCAGCGGGCTCCTTCGGCAGAACAAGTGTGATCACCGCCCGTTCCAGCCGGCCCGTTGCGCCGATCTTAGGGGCCGACACGGTGGCGCTCGTCAGGCGCAGCCGGGCCTTGCGCAATTGGCCGTTCAGGTCGAAATCGGTTTCCAGGTCGGCGGTCTCCGGGGTGATCCGCATATCGACGATCCGCCCATTGATCGGGGCTGCGAGGTCATGGCGATTACCCAGCCGTAGCCGATACCGGGTCAAGTCCCACAGGTCAGTTTCAATATCGACTCCGCGCGCGGTCCAGCGCCAGGCGCCTTCCGGGTCTTCGATGCTGGGCGCCTCCGCCGCGATCCGCGCTTGGAAGGGAAATCCCGATGGCGCGCGCGGGCCGGTCTCGATCCTATAGCCCTGCGCCCGCCAAGCCTGCAGCCAGCCCTCGATCGTGCGGTCCATCTCGGCGACGGCGGCGCGCCAATAGAGGAACGTCGCGCAAAGAGTTAGGCCAGCGGCGAGGATCAGAAAAAGGGCGGCGCGTTTCAAATTCATCCCGGCCCTGTAAAAGCGGATCGTAGCGCGGAGAAACCGTCACCCCTATATAGGGTCGGTTCGGCGTCGGATGAAACCGCTGCGATTTCGATGCGTGGACCGTCGTTTCGATTTGCCAAGCGGACGGCGGGCGTTAGCATTGCGGCGCCACGCGATTCGCTCGACGCCAGACGCGCCAAACCCGCAGGCTAGAAGGACCGCCGTGAGTTTCGATTTCGTCAACGACGCCAGGCAGGAGCGCGAAAAGGGCCTGGACGCACACGGCCATCCAGCCTTGTCGGAAGAAGAAAGCGAGGCGCGCAAGCGGGCCTTCCTGGACAGTTTGCCGCCGAAGGAAGATGTCTGGTTTTTCGGTTACGGCTCGCTGATGTGGGATCCCGGGTTCGATTATCTTGAACGGGCGGCTGCGGCGCTGCCGGGCTATAGCCGGTCTTTCTGCGTCGCCTCGCACCGGTATCGCGGGACGCCGGAGACGCCGGGTCTGGTGCTGGGCCTCGATCGGACCGGCAATGTCGAGGACAGATGCCATGGCGTCGCCTATCGGGTCTGCGGCGTCAGCGGCCTGGCGGCGGTGGTCGAATATCTGTGGGCGCGCGAAATGGTGACCGGGGTCTACGATCCGACGTCGATTGAGGCGCATCTGGATGATGGTCGTCGAGTCACCTGCTGCGCTTTTGTCGTTAACGCGCATCATCCGCAATATCTTGGTCATGCGCCGGAGGACGACCGAGCGGCGATGATCGCCCGAGCCGAAGGTCGGCGCGGCCCTAATCGCGACTACCTTGAGAACACGCTGGCGCAACTGGAGCGGATGGGCCTCTCCGATCCGGATTTGGCGCGGATCGGGGACAAAGTCCGCCGCCGCGCCGAGGCCGAGCCTCCTTGCGCCCTAGCGCCGTCTAATCGCGCGCGCTAGTCCCTGACTGCGAGCGCGACGATCACCAGCGCGAGCGCCAGAATCAAGGCCAGCAGACGGTCGGTCATGCGGCGCTTTTCCGACTTCACATAGAGCGTACTGCCGCAATTCTCGCAGACCTCCGGCAAGTTGGAGACGACCTTGCGGCATTCCGGGCAGATCCGAGACGACATCATGGTGAAAACTCTTGTCGCCTTGGGGCGTTTGGCTTCGCGTCCGCGGGAGGCCCGCGCCTTTTCGCTCCGCGAACCTTACCGCTCGCGCGGGGATCGGTCCAACGAGGGGCGGTTCAGGCCCGGACCCATACGCCGGCGGCGTTCTGGCAGGCCGTGAGCGGAGTCTCGCTTGTCTCGCCCTCCACTGTCACCACCGAGACATAATCTCGGCAGATCTGACCGGTTTCCGACAGGAAGGTCCGCAGCAGCCGGATTTCGCCGCTATTGCCGCTGTCGGGATTGTCCCAACTGACGCTTTCGCCGCTCGGCGTATCGGTCAGGCCCTTATATTCGGTCTCGGCCATGGCGCGTTTGTCCTGTCGGGTCAGATGGTCCGCCAGATAGTAGCCGCCGAAAGAGCCGGCCGCCGCGCCCAGCGCCAGGCTGATCAATTGGCCGTTGCCGCTGCCGAACAATTGATAACCGGCGAAGCCGCCCAAAACGGCCCCGGCGATGGTCCCAAGCGCGATCTTGTCGTCGCGATCGGGCGGGCCGGTGGTTTGGCAAGCTGAACCGGCCAGCAGCGCCGACAGCGCCAGCGCTCGAAACACAGCGCCGCTGCGGTTTCTCTGATTCGTGCTACCCGACTTTACGGTCTCCGACGTCATTGGATTCTTCTCTTCGTCTTGGCGGGCCCCCGTCGGCGAGACCGGGACCTCGACCGAAATAACGATTTCTATCGCGTTCGGCCAACCAATACCTGCGTCAGCCATCACACCTGACACAGTGGTAGACCGTTATATACAGGAAAATACACAAGATTTCACGCTTAAACCCGTCTGCGCCGATCGGGGCGCTCATCGCCGACCAAAACGGCTTAGGGAGGCCATATCACTGAGAGCGGCGCGCGGTCGCAGCGGATGGTCGCCGGGATCTCGCCCAATAAGTCGCCGTCGACCTGCATGGGATGGCCTTCCGGCGCCGTTAGCCGGACCTCGCGCGCCTCCTGCACGATAACGTCGGGCAGGCGGTGCAAGCGGTTGGTCGCCAAGGCCAGCGCGTATCGCAGCAGCGCCCGACGGCCCCGACCCTGAGGCGCGACGACAAACAGCGTATCACCGGTCAGATCGGCTTTGGGCGCGATCGTGAACGGCCCGCCATAGCGCCGCGCCCGCGTCACAATGATCATTTCGGCCGTCAGCGGCGCATCATCGACGAAGGCCTTGATCAGCGGTCGCGGTTCTGTAGAGAAAAATTCCTGAAACGCGGCGACGATATAAGCGACCTTGCCGAGCAGGCTCTTGAGCGGCCGTGAGAGCCGCGCGACCACGCGCGAGTCCAGACCGGCGCTGGCCATCAGCAGGAACCGCCGATCGTTCACCAGACCGGACGTGATCTGACGCGTCTCGCCGGCGACCACCAAGGCTGCGGCCCGCTTCGGGTTCAGGCCGACGCCCAGCTCCAGCGCCATGATGTTGGCGGTGCCCAAGGGCAAGATCGCCAGTTTGACCCCGCTCCCGGCCAGACCGGCGGCGACCTCGCGGATCGTGCCGTCGCCGCCGGCCGCGACGACGGTGGCGACTGTCGCTGCGTCAAGCTCGGCCGCCAACTGGGTCGCATGGCCTGGCCGTGTCGTGCGCCGAACATAGACATTGCGCCCGGTCTGACGCAGCGCCTTTAGGAACCGCCGCAGCCGGTTGCGCTGCCACCAGCCGGCGACCGGGTTGTGGATCACCAGGATCGACTGTTCGGCCGGCTCTGGGGCGGCGCGCGTATCCTGAGCGCTATGTGTCATGCGCGGTTCTCGGAAAGTATCGCGAAAGAATACAAGGCCGGCTCGGAAGATGTCAGTAGTGTTAACAGGATTACGGGATTGTTAAACTTAAAGGAACATCGTGTGACCATTCCAAATTTACTTATTTTTGCAATGAAATCACCTTAGTCGGGGCGGCGATCCAATCGCCGGCGCCAACGCGCCGGTCGATCGGCGCACTATCGGAGCGATGTCGCCATGCATGGGTTACGCGGAGTGTCACACTACCGGACCGTCTGGATCTCCGACACGCATCTGGGCACGCGAGGCTGCAAGGCCGACTATCTGCTCGATTTCCTGAAACACAGCACCTGCGAGCGGCTTTATCTGGTCGGCGACATTATCGACGGTTGGCGGCTGAAACGCAGCTGGTATTGGAACGCGACCCAGACCGAAGTCCTGCAGGAAGTGCTGCGCAAGTCGCGCGCCGGCTGTTCGGTGATCTATGTGCCTGGCAACCATGACGAGGTCCTGCGCGACTATCTCGGCCTAGCCTTGGGCGATGTGGTGGTCCAGGACGAGGTCATCCACGAGACCGCGGATGGCAGACGATTTCTGGTTCTGCATGGCGATCGGTTCGACGGCGTTGTGCGCTACGCCAAGTGGCTCGCGCTGCTGGGGGACTGGGCCTACAATTTCCTGCTCTGGCTGAACGACAAGTTCAACATCGTGCGGCGCCGGGTCGGACTGCCCTACTGGTCGCTCTCCGCCTTCATCAAACACAAGGTCAAGAACGCGGTCGAGTTCATCTCCTGCTTCGAGCGGGCGGTGGCGCAGGAAGCGCGCAATCGCAAGGCCGATGGCGTGATCTGCGGCCATATCCACCATCCGGAAATTCGCGAAATCGACGGGATCCTCTACTGCAATGACGGGGATTGGGTCGAAAGCTGCACGGCCCTGGCCGAAGATTGGGACGGTCAGCTCCAGATCATCCATTGGGCCTCAGCGGCGGAGGTCGCCTCGAAAGAGGCCCCGCCCGCCGGGTCTAGCGCGGAGAGACCGGCGCGGGGCGCGCCGGCGCCCGTATGATCCGCCGTCGCGGCAGGAAGACAGCCCGACCCGGATGAGGACCTCGCCGATGCGGATACTGATCGTCTCGGATGCGTGGGTTCCGCAGATCAACGGCGTGGTCCGCACCTATCAGCGTATGTGTGAGGAATTGATGGCGCGCGGGCATACGGTTGCGGTGATCGGTCCGGACCGGTTCCGCACAATCCCCTGTCCGAGCTATCCGGAAATCCGCCTGGCGGTCGACGCCTGGTACAAGCTGGGTTCGATGATGGCGGCCTTCAAGCCGGATGCGGTCCATATCGCGACCGAAGGGCCGCTCGGGCTCGCCGCACGCCGCTGGCGCCGCAGGCAAGGCGCGCCCTTCACCACGTCGTTTCATACAAGGTTCCCGGATTATCTCGAGGCCCGCACGCGAATTCCGGCGGCCTGGACCTATCGTTGGATCCGTCGATTTCACGCGCCGGCGCAGCGGGTCATGGTCCCGACCCCAAGCATGCGCGAAACCTTGCGCGGCCATGGCTTCGATAATCTGCATCTCTGGGGACGCGGGGTCGATACAGCGTTGTTTCACCCGGCGAGGTCGGCCAAGGATCGTGACTTCCTGAACCTGCCGCGACCGATTTTCACCTGTGTCGGCCGGGTGGCCGTCGAGAAGAACATCCGCGCCTTTCTCGATCTCGATCTGCCCGGCTCGAAACTAATCGTCGGCGACGGGCCGCAGCGGGCGGAACTGGCCAAGAAATATCCCAATGCGCGGTTCGTCGGGGCGAAGATCGGCGCTGACCTGGCGCGGCACTATCAGGCGGCCGATGTCTTCGTCTTTCCGAGCAAGACCGACACGTTCGGGCTGGTTCTGGTCGAGGCGCTGGCCTGCGGCGTTCCGGTCGCCGCCTATCCGGTGACCGGGCCGCTGGACGTGATCGGAAACGCCGATGTCGGTCGGCTGGACGCTGATCTGGGCCGCGCCGCGCGCGCCGCCTTGACGCTGTCCCGTTCGGCCTGCCGCGCCCATGCGCTGACATATTCCTGGGACCGGTCCGTCGACCAGTTCCTCGAGGGTCTGACCGGCGCGCGGCTGGAGAAACAGGCGGCGTAGGCGCCGGCCCTGCTTATCGGATTTGCTAAGGCTGAGGCCGTGACCGCGCCGCAGGGGCGTGCTAGAGACCTCGCCACTAGTCCGAATTCCAGGCAGGTTTCGCCCGTGCGCGAAGACAGCTCTTCGACAATCAGCGTGTTCGCCGCCCAGGGCGGGGACAGAGACATCACGACCGGCGGTCTGAGCCGCCGCGTCTGGCGCGACTATTTGGCGGGCCGTCTGCTTGGATTGGCCGCGGCGGTCCTGTTGATGATCGTCGCCGCCCTGGCGACGGGCGCTCAGGTTTGGCTGGTCCAGCCCGCCTTCGACAAGATGCTGATCGAAGGGGACGATTTTTGGCTCTGGGCGGCCCCGCTGGGGATCGTCGCCACCGCGTCGATCGGCGGTTTGGCCAATTTCGGGCAGAGCGCGCTGATGCATAAGATCGGCTTCGGCGTCGCCCTCGACATGCAGCGCCAGCTCTTCTCTTCGATCCTGCGCGCGGACCTGGAGGATCTTCAGTCCGAAGGGGTCAGCAAGCAGCTCTCCCGCTTCATCACCGACATGTATCTATTGCGGGACATGGTGATCAAAGCCTTCACGGGTATCGGGCGCGACATCTTGAAAGTCACGGTCCTGGCCGGGATCATGGTTTACCAGAACTGGGAGATGTCTCTGGCGGCGGTGATCTTTTTCCCGCTCAGCGTCTATCCGATCCTGAAGATCGGCCGCCGCATGCGCAAATTCTCGACCTCGAACCAGGTCCAGACCGGCGAAATGACCTCGGTCTTGGACGACGCCATGACCGGCGCGCGTCAGGTCAAGACCTATAATCGATACGGCTATGAGGAAAAGCGGGCGGATAAAAGCTTTGTCGGCATTTTCAACGTCGCCTATCGGGCGTCGCGCACCCGCGCGATGAGCTATCCGATCATCGACACGATGGGCGGGTTGACGCTGGGCGCGGTTCTGTTCTGGGGCGGGCTGCAGATCATGTCCGGCGACACGACCGTCGGCGCCTTCATGGCCTTTTTCACCGCCGTCTTGATCGCCTATCAGCCGGTCCGCGGGCTCGCCAATCTGTTCTCGACCCTACAGGAAGGGCTGGCGGCGGCGCGCCGGGTTTTCGACGTCATCGACTACCAGCCTAGCATCATCGACGCGCCGGACGCGAAAAGCCTCGGTCGGGTGAAGGGCGATATTGCGCTCGACGGCGTTCGGTTCGGGTATGGCGGCGGCGAAAGCGGTCTCGTGATCGATGGTGTCGCGATCCAGGCCAAACAAGGCGAGACCGTCGCGCTGGTCGGCCCGAGCGGCGGCGGCAAATCGACCATCCTCAACCTGATCCCCCGGTTCTTCGACGTGCAGGACGGCGCTATTCGGATCGACGATCATGATATCCGCGCCGTCACCTTGGAGTCCTTGCGGGAGAATATCGCGCTGGTGGCTCAGGACACGCTGCTCTTCAACGACACGGTCCGCGCCAATATCGCCTATGGAAGGCTCGAGGCGAGCGACGCCGAGATCGAAGCGGCGGCGAAAGCGGCGGCGGCGCACGACTTCATCCTCGACTTGCCGCAAGGCTATGACACGCCGGTCGGCGAACATGGGGTGAACCTCTCGGGCGGCCAGCGCCAGCGGATCGCGATCGCCCGCGCCATGCTGAAGGACGCGCCGATCCTACTGCTCGACGAGGCGACCTCGGCGCTGGACGCTGAGTCGGAGCATCTGGTGCAGCTCGCGCTGGCCAAACTGACCAAAGGGCGCACGACGCTGGTCATCGCCCACCGCCTGTCGACCGTCATGCATGCCGACCGGATCTATGTGCTCGACAAAGGGAAAGTCGTCGAGCAGGGAACGCACGCGGCCCTGGTCTCGAAAGGGGGCCTCTACGCCCGCCTGTCGCGCAAACAGTTCCGCGATGAACCAGTTGCGCCAGGAGATGAGCCAGGGGATCAGCCGGAGGCGGCCGCGCCGGGTCGCGCCTCGGCCCTTTGAGCCGCCCTCGGCGCCGGAGCCCATGCTGACACTCTACCGACTGGTGTCGAGCGCCGCCGCGCCGCTGCTGCGCTCGCTTCTGAAGCGTCGGCTTGCGGCGGGCAAAGAGGACCCGGCCCGCCTGACTGAGCGTCGCGGCGTCGCGTCGGTCGACCGACCGAAGGGCTCGGTGATCTGGATACACGCCGCCAGCGTCGGCGAGATGAACAGCAGCATGCCCCTAATCGCGCAGCTCGCCCGACGGGACCCGAACGCGACCGTGCTGTTGACAACTGGCACCATGACCTCGGCGAAACTCGCCGCGTCCCGGTTCGAAGGCGGCGTCGACGGGTTGCGCGTCATTCACCAGATGGCGCCGCTCGACCATCCGCGCTGGTGCGCCCGCTTTCTCGCCCATTGGCGTCCGGACGCCGCGCTGTTCATCGAGTCCGAGCTCTGGCCTAACCTGATTCTGGAGAGCAAGGCGCGGCAGGTTCTGATGGCGCTGGTCAACGCCCGTCTCTCAAAGCGCTCAGGCGCGCGATGGCGGCGATTCGCGTCCGCTGGGGCGCGACGGCTCTTGTCATGCTTTGCCGTGATCCTCTGCCAGGATGAAGCGACTCGAACTACAATGACCGCACTGGGCGCCGCGAACGCCCAATTCATGGGCAACCTGAAAATGGCCGCGCCGCCGCTCGAAGCCGATCCGGCGCTGGTTGGAGCGTTGCGGGCGATGATCGCCGAGCGCCCGGTGTTCCTTGCGGCCAGCACGCATCCGGAAGATGACGAACTGGTCTTTGACGCGTTCCGACGCTTGCACGCCGACCGGCCCGAGACGCTTTTAATCGTGGCGCCGCGGCACCCGGCGCGCGGTGCGGCCTTGGCGCGCCTGTCCGAGGCGGCGGGCTGGCGGACCTGCCTGAAATCCCAAGACGGCTTGCGGGACGCCGGGCTCCCGATCGATGTGCTGATTAGCGACACCATGGGCGAGCTGGGCGCCTATTACAGCATCGCCAGAATGGCCTATCTCGGCGGCGGTATGGCCGACCGCGGCGGCCATAATCCGGTCGAAGCGGTGCAACTCGATTGCCGCGTCGTCTATGGTCCCGATCGCGCGAACTTTCAGTCTGTCTCAGCCGCGCTGGAAGCCCATGGCCAGGCGCGCGTCGTTCGGGACTCGGCGGAAATCGCCCAAGCTGTGACCGCTGCGTTCGAGGACGATGTAACGCCCACTGGGCTTGGCGTGGCGGCGGCCGAGGCGGAAGCGCTGTTGCAGCGGATCATGACGGCGCTAGATCCGGTTCTGCCGAAAGCGGCCGGCGATGGTTAAGCGGACACAGCCGGAATTCTGGGCGGCGGGCGCGACGGGACCCTGGCTGACGCTGCTTCGCCCCGTCGCCTGTCTGTATCAACTTGGCGCTGGGCTGCGGTCGCGTTTCTCAACGGCCGTCCGTTTTGAAAAGCCCGTTCTGTGTATTGGGAATGTCACCCTCGGCGGCGGCGGTAAGACGCCGCTGACCTTGCTCTTATCGGCGGCGGCGCGGGAGTTGGGGCTCGCTGTCGCTATCGCTTCGAAAGGCTATGGCGGGGCCTTGGTCGGGCCCCACCGGATCGATCCCGCGCGGGATACGGCGCGGGATGTCGGCGACGAGGCGCTGATGATGGCCTGCGCCGCGTCTGATGTCCCCGTCTATATCGCCAAGGATCGGCGCGCCGGGATCCAAGCGGCGATCACGGGCGGCGCCGATCTGGTTCTGATGGATGACGGGTTTCAGAATCCGACGGTCGCGCCCTCCGCCGCGATCCTGGTGATCGATGGCGGGTTCGGGTTCGGAAACGGTTTGACGGTCCCCGCCGGTCCCTTGCGGGGGCCGGTCGCCGAGGCGCTGCGGCGCGCGGACGCGGTGATCTTGATCGGCGAAGCGGCGCCGGCGGTCCTTTCGGCCTTGGACGGGACCAGCCGTCTGATCCGGGCCGAGGCCGAGACGCTGCCGCCTCCCGGATTGGACCGAGACCGTCCAATCGTCGCCTTCGCCGGACTGGCCCGGCCAGAGAAATTTTTCGACGGTCTGACAAACGCCGGCCTGGCGCTCCGCGAAACGCGCGCCTTTCCCGATCATCATCCCTATAGCGACGCCGACCTGGACGGCGTGGCGGATCTCGCCGCCCAGGCCGACTCTGCGCTTGTGACGACCGAAAAAGACTATATCAGACTGTCCGAGGCGCAGCGATCGCGCATAGACGTTTTAGCCGCCGGCTATCGCTTGACGCTGTCGCCGCCCTGGACCGCCTGGCGCATCTTGGAAGAACTGGTTCTGAATGGCTGACCGATCGCAATTTTCCCGGCGGATGCGGCGGATATTCCTCTATCCGCTGCAAGGCGCGCTCATCTATGTGCTGTTCTGGTTCTGCCGCGCGCTGCCCTTGACCTGGGCCTCGGCGTTTGGGAGCCGCTTGTTGCTCAGCATCGGGCCCTTCCTGAAGGGCGACCGGGTCGCGCGCCGCAATCTCGCGCGCGCCTTCCCGGACATGACGCAAGCCCAGATCGACGAGACGATGCGGGGGATCTGGGACAATCTGGGCCGCGGCGCCGGCGAATGGGCGCAGGTCGACCGTATCCAGACCATCGGTCCGGACTCCCGCGTCGAAGTCGTCAATGAATGGTATTTTTCCGACGCCGTCCAAGCGGGCGGCCCGTTCATCATCTTCTCCGGTCATTTCGGAAATTGGGAAATGGCGAGCGTCGCCCCGGCGCAGCGCGGAACGCCGCTTGTGAATGTCTATCGGCACGCCTCGATTCCGATGGTGAACACTCTGTTCGAGAAAGTGCGCGGCAGCTTCTGCAAGGAACTGATCCCGAAAGGCCGCGCCGGCGCGCGCCGGATCGTCGCGGCGCTGAAGGCCGGCGACCCGGTCGGCATGATGCTCGACCAACGCCTCAACGAAGGTATGGCGATCCCGTATTTCGGCCGCGACGCGAAGACGGCGACGGCGCCGGCCGAACTGGCGATGAAGTTCAAGTGCCCGCTGATCCCGGTGCGGATTGAGCGGCTGCCCGGAGTCCGGTTTCGCCTAACGGTCTTTGAGCCGCTGACCGTGCCCGACACAGGCGACAAGAAGGCCGACATCCGGGCGGTCATGCTCCAGGTCAACGCCCTGTTCGAGGAGTGGGCGCGCGACAAGCCGGAGCAGTGGCTCTGGGTCCATAACCGCTGGGGCGACAAATAACCGTCGCCAGCCGGGCTGCCGAGTGGGGTCGTATAGCGCGTCAGCTAACCCCGCCGTAGGCGACCCCGGACAGGTCAGCCATATCCTTCTTCCAGGTCGTCAGATCGTCGTGCGCGAATTTCGACAGGTGATCGTGACCGCAAGCGCGCGCCATGACCTGCATGAGTTCGACCGAGGATTCGAAAAAGCTCTGAAGACGCCGCGCCGATTTCTCGACCACCAATCGGCTCACGAGATGCGGCTTCTGGGTGGCGATGCCGACGGGACAATTGTTGGTCTGACAAGCCCGCATGGCGATGCAGCCGATCGCCTGCATCGCCGAGTTCGAGACAGCGACCGCGTCCGCGCCGAGCGCCAGCGCCTTCACGAAATCGGCGGGCGTGCGCAATCCGCCGGTGATGACCAGCGTGACGCCCGCCTTGCCGTTCTTGTCCAGATGACGACGCGCCCGAGCCAGCGCCGGAATGGTCGGGACCGAAATATTGTCGCGGAAGATCGTCGGCGCCGCGCCGGTCCCGCCGCCGCGTCCGTCCAAGATGATGTAATCGACCCCGACATCCAGGGCCGCGTCGATATCCCGTTCGATATGCTGGGCCGACAGCTTATAGCCGATCGGGATGCCGCCAGTCCGGTCGCGCACCTCATCGGCGAATTCCCGGATTTGCGCCGGGTCGGTCCAGTCCGGGAACCGCGCTGGCGAGATCGCGTCTTGGCCTTCTTCGAGACCGCGCACCTCGGCGATCTTGCCCTTGACCTTGGCGCCCGGCAGATGCCCGCCGGTGCCGGTCTTGGCGCCTTGTCCGCCCTTGAAATGAAAGGCCTGGACCTTCGCCAGCTTGTCCCAAGAAAAACCGAACCGCGCCGAGGCCAGCTCATAGAAATAGCGGGAATTCGCCGCCTGCTCCTCCGGCAGCATGCCGCCTTCGCCGGAGCAGATTCCGGTGCCCGCCAGTTCCGCGCCGCGCGCCAGAGCGGTCTTGGCCGGCTCCGACAATGCGCCGAAGCTCATATCCGAAACAAAGAGCGGGATGTCGAGACGCAGCGGCTTCTGCGCATTGGGTCCGATCACCACGTCGGTCCCGACCGGGTCGTCATCCAGCAGCGGCGGCCGGTGCAGTTGCGCGGTCAACAACTGCAGGTCATCCCAACTCGGCAAGGTGGCGCGCGATACGCCCATGGCGCGGACCGGCCCGTGATGCCCGGTCTTGCTCAGCCCGTCGCGGGCGAGCGACTCGATCAGCGCGTTGTGCGGCTCTTCCTCCGTGCCGTGGCTGGTGTCGGCGTAGAGGCCGAGATAGGCGTCGCGGTTGAAGGGCTGCGGATGATCCTTCGCCCAGGCGGCGATCTCATCCGCATCGACCCAAATCTCACCATTCTCCACCCAGCAGGTGAATTTCTGGAGCGCTTCCTTATTCGCATATTCCGACACGCCGGTGTCGAGCCGATAGTCCCAATAGTGCAGACCGCAGACCAGATTGTCGCCTTGGACAAAGCCATCGGCCATCAGCGCGCCGCGGTGCAGGCATCGGCCATAGAAGACCGCCGTCTCCGCGTCGAACCGGACGACGACCAGATCGACCTCCCCGACCAGGGCGTAGTGCGGCTGGCGATCGCCGATCTCAGCCAACTTGCCGACGGATACTTTATTCATGCTCACCCTCTCTCGTCTGAGTTTACAGCGCGCGTTACGCCGATTTCGCAGTTTACGCGCTTTCGCGCCATCGAGGTCAAGGGCGCGCCCGACACAGTGCTCCTGGCGCGCCAGGATGTTTACTCGGGACTTGCGAAATGCATCGGGTCGAGACGCGACTGGAACCAATTAACCCGCCAGTCGAGGTGCGGCCCGGTGGCGCGCCCGCTGGCGCCCAATGTGCCGATCCGCTGGCCGCGGGCCACCGCATCGCCGAGCGCAACCTCGATCGTCTCCATATGCAGAAAGGTCGAGGCGAGCCCGTGGCCGTGATCGATCATCAGCGTGCCGCCGGAAAAATACATGTCCTCATGGATGAAGCTGACGACGCCGCCGGCCGGCGCCAGGACCGGGGTTCCGGTCGGCGCCGCGATATCAACGCCGTAATGCGGCTGGCGCGGCTCGCCGTTCAGAATGCGCTGCGACCCATAGACGCCGGTGATCACGCCGGGATCGCCTTGCAAAGGCCAATCGAACCGGCCTTCGAAATCGGTCAGGGCGCTATCCCGATCGCGGGCGATCCAGGCCGCTTCCGCCTCCGACCGGATGCGCGCCAGCACCTCGGCCGGCGGGGTCACCTGCTTCGGCGGCAGACCGTCGATCCGCTGGATCGCGTACTCGCGCGCTTTGAGGGGCAGGGCGTAATCGGTCGTCGCGCCGTCCCGCATCAGGCTGAAGCGGAAAGGCGAGGATTCGTCGCGGTGAAAACCGATCAGAAAACGGCCATCTGTGGTTAGCCGTAGGGCGCGCTCCCCAACCGTCAGCCTGTCGCCCGGCCGCGCCTGGCCGATTGCATAGCCGCCCTGATCGAAGACGCCGGTCAGTTGGAACTCGGCGAACGGGTCTTGCGCATGCGCCGGCCCCGCGATCACACAGCAGAGCGCGAAAAGGAAGGCGAAGCGGCGCCGCCTCACAACAGGCTCCCCTGACGCTCATTGTCGGCTTTCGGTTTCCGCTTGGGTTTGGCCGCCGGTGTTGATTTTGGCGCGGACCCGGACGCCGTCGCCGCGACAGACCCGTCGCGCAACTGCACGCTCAGCCCTTGGCCGGCTTGGACGGCGGCGGCGTCCATCAAAACCCCGCCCGCCTCGTCACGCAGGATGGCGTAGCCGCGCTTCAGCACATTCTCGTAGGAGACGCCGTTGAGGCGCGGCGCGATCTGTTTCAGCGCCGTTTCTTTGACGGTAATCGTTGCGTTCAGCGCCCGGTCGAGCCGGTCATCCAGACGCGACTCTCTGAACCGGCGCGTCTGGCTTTGGATATTTCGGGCGGCCAGGCGCGACAGACGTTCGCTCGCTTGCGCGGCGCGTTCGGCCTGGGCCGCGAGGACCTGTCCCGGATGGCGCAGACGCGCGGCGAGGCCGACCGTCGCCTCTCCCTCGCGCTGCAGCCGGCGCCGTATCGCGTTGGTCAGCCGCTCGCTGAAATCGTCCAGCCGCTGCGCGCGCGCATCCAGGATCGCGGCCGGGTCCGGCAGACCGCGCGCCAACCCGTCCAGCCGCACCGACGCCCGGTCAAGCAGGCGCAGCAAGGCGCCGCCCGAGCGCCGTTCGAGATCGCGGACGCTGAGCGCTAATTCCCGCCGCACCGGCACGACCAGCTCGGCCGCCGCCGTCGGGGTCGGGGCCCGCTTGTCAGAGGCGAAATCGATCAGGGTGACGTCTGTCTCGTGGCCGACCGCCGAGATCAGCGGAATAGCGCTTGCGGCCGCCGCACGTACGACAACCTCCTCATTGAAGGCCCACAGGTCTTCCAGACTGCCCCCGCCACGCGCGACGATGATGACGTCCGGACGCGGCGCGCCGCCGGTCTCGTCCAGCTCGTTGAAACCTCGAATGGCGGCGGCGATCTTCTCCGCCGCGCCCTCGCCCTGAACCGGCACCGGCCAGAGCAGCACCGGGCGCGGGAAGCGGTCGTCCAGCCGGTGCAAGATATCCCGGATCACGGCGCCGGTCGGTGAGGTGACGACGCCGATGCGCTCTGGCAGGAACGGGATCGGCTTCTTGCGCGCCGGATCGAACAGTCCTTCGGCCTCAAGCGCGCGCTTGCGGTCCTCCAACAGCTTCAGCAGCGCGCCTTCGCCGGCGGGCTCCATCGTCTCGATGACGATCTGATATTTGCTGCGGCCGGGATAGGTGGTCAGTTTGCCGGTGACGATCACCTCCAGCCCGTCTTCCGGCTGGGTCGCCAGACGCTGCGCCGCGCCGCGCCAGCAGACCCCATCGATCACCGAAGACTCGTCCTTCAGGGTCATATAGAGATGACCGGACGCGGCGCGCTTGAAGCCGGAAATCTCGCCGCGCACACGGACATAGGAAAACGCCTCTTCGACCGTGCGCTTCAGCAGCCGCGAAATTTCCGAGACGGTCATTTCCGGCGCGTTGCCGCCGGTGCCGGGCGCTTTCTGGTATTCGGGGGAGGATCGGTTCATTGTCACTACCGTAAAGCCGTCGACGCGCCTATCTTTCGAAGAGGTCTGCCGCGATCCGGCGCTGCAGGATTATTGTTCAGGCTGTCGCCGATTCAGACAAGGGCGCAAGGCGCGACCGGCCGTTTTAGACGGGCAGATTTGGGAGTAGGCATGAAGTTTCTGGTGATTGGTTCGGGCGGGCGGGAACACGCGCTCTGTTGGACGCTGGCCGCCTCGCCGCTGTGCGAGTCGCTCTATTGCGCACCCGGCAATCCTGGAATCGCCGAGGACGCGGTGCTGGTCGATATCGGCGTGAACGACATCGACGCGCTCGTCCGGTTCGCGGTCGATGAAAAGATCGATCTGGTTGTGGTCGGACCGGAGGAGCCGCTGGTCAACGGTCTGGCCGACGCCATGCGCGCGGCCGGGATCAAGACGGTCGGTCCCAGCGCCGAGGCTGCGCGGCTGGAGGGCTCCAAAGGCTATATGAAGGATATCTGCCGCAAGTACGGGATTCCGACCGCCGCCTATACAAGGGTCGACAGCTACGCCGAGGCCGAGGCGTTCATCCAGGACCATGGCGCGCCGATCGTGGTGAAGACTGACGGGCTGGCGGCGGGCAAAGGCGTCACCGTTGCGATGACTATCGAAGAGGCCCTGGCCGCGGCGCAGGAGGCCTTGGAGGATGGCAAGTTCGGCGCCGCCGGGCGGGAGTTGGTGATAGAGGAATTCCTCGAAGGCGAAGAACTGTCCTATTTCGCGCTCTGCGACGGCGATACGGCGCTGCCGCTGGCCTCGGCGCAGGATCATAAGCGCGCCTATGACGGGGACCAGGGCCCCAATACCGGCGGGATGGGCGCCTATTCGCCGGCGCCGGTCTGCACCGATGCGGTCGAAAAACAGATTATCGATACGATCCTGAACCCGACCCTGGCGGCGATGAAGGCGGAGGGCTCGCCGTTTCAGGGCGTCCTGTTCCTCGGCGTGATGGTCACGGACGAGGGGCCGAAACTGATCGAGTACAATATCCGCTTCGGCGATCCGGAATGCCAGGCGATCCTGATGCGGCTGATGTCGGACCTGGCGCCGGCCTTATTGGCCTGCGCCGACGGCGTGCTCTCCAATTTCGATTTGCGCTGGTATGAGGAAACCGCCCTGACCGTGGTGATGGCGTCGAAAGGCTATCCGGGGGCCTATGAGAAAGGCACGCCGATCACTCTGCCCGACCCGGCGGGGCCCAACGGCGCGCCGGACCCGGATGTGGTGACATTTCACGCCGGCACGACGCTGGGCCCTGATGGCGGGCTGGCCGCCGCCGGCGGGCGCGTGCTGAACGTCACCGCGCGTGGCCACACGGTCGCCGAGGCGCAGGCGCGAGCCTATGCGGAAATCGCCCGGATCGATTGGCCAAACGGCTTTTGGCGTCGGGACATCGGCTGGCGCGCGGTCGAGCGCGAAAACGCCCTCGCCAATCCGGTGTCGAAATAGGCCGATTGGAAGTCAGACGTTATGGGCATGGATCCGCATATCGCCGACACGATCTGGATCGCCGGCCTGGTCATGCTGGGCCTGTTCATCCTGTTCAAATTCGTGAACCGGAAGAACTACACGGAGGGCCGTTTCGAGCGCCGGGTCGGCGGCGAGCGGCCCGATCCCGACCGCATGGAAGATCCGGGGCCGATGCTGAGGCGTGTACGCGTACAGATCATCCTGTCAATCATCGGCTTGGGCGCCGCCGCGTACATCGCCTTCATGGGCATGGGCGAAAAACCCGTCGGCATTCCGCTGCCCGAAGGCTTGTTTGACGCGTTCCGCTGACGCACTCTCGCGCGGCCGGCATTCACGCCCCGGCCGACGGGGCCCTCCCTTTCGTCCTTTACCTGGAAACATTCTATGACCGACGCCGACACCGATCTCGACCTTCTCGACACGCTTATCGCCAAGGCGCGGGCGCGCGGCGCCGATCAAGCGGACGCGGTCGCTGCGCGCGGCGTCTCGATCAGCCACGCGCGGCGGTTGGGCAATGTCGAGAAGCTGGAGCGGTCGGAAAGCCAGGATCTCGGCCTGCGCGTCTTGATCGGTCAGAAACAGGCCGTCGTGTCCTCGAACGACTGGTCGCCGTCGGCGCTCGACGATCTGGTCGAGCGGGCCTTGGCGATGGCCGGCGCGGTGCCGGACGATCCCTATGCCGGCCTGGCGACGGCTGAGCAAATCAGCCCGGGTCCGCATCCGAATGTCGACAGCGTCGATCCGGTCGAGCCCTCGGCGCAGGACCTGCTCGACTGCGCGGCGGCGGCGGAAGAGGCGGCGCTCTCAGTCGCGGGCGTCAGCAACTCGGAAGGGGCCGAGGCGGATTGGTCGCACTGGTCGATCGCCTTGGCCGCCAGCAACGGCTTTTCCGGAACCTATCAAGGCTCACGTCATGGCGTCGGCGTCTCGGTCCTGGCCGGCGAAGGCGTCGGCATGGAAAGCGACTATGACTATTCGACCGCCGTCTATCGCAGCGATCTGGACGACCCTGTGAAAGTCGGCAAATCGGCCGGCGAGCGCGCGGTCGCCAAGCTGAACCCGCGCAAAGGGCCGACAACATCGGCGCCTGTTATCTTCGATCCGCGCGTCTCGAACGGCATGCTGCGCCACCTGACCAGCGCCGTCAACGGGGCCGGAATCGCGCGCGGCGTCGGCTTCCTGAAAGACAAAATGGGCGATCAGATTATGCCCAAAGGCGTAACGGTGCTGGACGATCCGCACCGGCCGCGCGGCCTCGGCTCAAAACCGTTCGATGCGGAAGGATTGGCGAACCCCGCCCTGGCGCTGGTCGAGGATGGCGTTTTGCAGACCTGGATCCTGGATCTGCGCAGCGCCCGGCAATTGGACCTGACCTCGAACGGACGCGCCGCGCGCGGCGTTTCGGGCCCGCCCTCGCCCTCGACCACGAATGTCTATATGCAGCCCGGCGACCTGACCCCGGAAGCCCTGATCGGCGAGATCGAGAGCGGCTTCTATGTCACCAGCATGATGGGGATGGGCGTGAACGGCGTGACCGGCGACTATAGCCGCGGCGCCAGCGGCTTCTGGATCGAGAAGGGCGAGATCGCCTATCCGGTGAATGAGGTCACCGTCGCCGGCAATCTGATCGAGATGTTCCTGAACCTGACTCCGGCGAACGACCTGACCTTCAAATATGCGACCAACGCGCCGACCCTGCGCATCGACGGCATGACCGTCGCCGGGGAGTAGGGGCTCAGCCCGGGTCCTCAATCGCCGGCCCAGTTGCGGTCCTTGAAGCACTGGACCTCCAGCGCGTAGCCGTCCGGGTCGCGGCAATAGAAATGATAAATGTCGAAATCGCCGTTCCAACGCGGGTCGCCATCGGTCAGAACCCCGGCCGCGGTGAATTTGGCGGCGGCTTCGTCAACCGCGGCCTCAGTCTCGACGACGAAGCAGATCACGACGCCGGCGCCGCCGGACGGCCGGTCGGGACGGGTCTTGCAGACACCAAGGAAAGAGCTTGGGCCGCTGCGATAGATCCGGCAGCCGGCCTCTTGAACCTGCACCAGTTCAAGGCCGATCGCCTCCTCATAGAAGCGTCGGGACGCGTCCAGGTCGGTTGCGTAGAGAAAGGTGATCTGTCGACTGTCCATGGCGCGCCTCCGTCCTATGCCTGTCGCGGCGATTGTGAAGAGGACGCGGCGCGCGGTAAAGACGGGGGCGACAGAGAGCAGCAGGGACGCCCGACCCATGATCCCCTTTGGAAAAGCCGATACGCCTGATCCTTCGAAACTGACGCCGGATGAGATCGACAAGTCAGTCAACTGCTTGATCGCGGATGCGATCCGCTCGGCCGATTGGACCTTTTTCAACGAGAATTACAGCAAGCAGGCGGAAGAGGTTGTGAGGGCCTTGAACCAGGCGGGCTATGTTCTGGCGCCGCGCAGCCCGACCAAGGAGATGGTCGCCGCCGGACGCGAAGCGATTGAGATCGGTCAGCATAAACCCAGCGCCGTGGCGGGCGAGGTTTATGCGGCGATGGTCGAAAGCGGCGGCGTCTTGCCCTAACGCGGCGCAGACCCGGCGCTATTACGCGCTCTGCGCCAGATCGACGTCGCTGGGAATCCGGCCCAACGCCCGCTCGACGGTCTCCGGCCCCGCCTCTTCCGAATAGGCGTTCTCGCTGAGATAGCGCCGCCAGACCCGGGCGCCGGGACGGCCGTTGAACAGGCCCAGCATATGCCGCGTCATGCGATGCAGCCCGACGCCGCGCCGCCGCTGCTCTTCGATATAGGGCAGGAAATCCCGCACCCAGGCGCGCAGGCGCCGATCCAGATCCGGGGTCGGGGTCAAGACAGGGTCCCCGGCGATCAGCCGGTCGGCCTGAAGCAGGATCGCCGGGGTCTGATAGGCCGCCCGCCCGATCATCACGCCATCGGCCCAGGCCAGATGCGCCGCCGCCTCTTCCAACGATGGCACGCCGCCATTCAGCACCACGGTCAGGTCCGGGCGGTCGGCTTTCAGGCGGCGCACATAGTCGTATTTCAGCGGCGGGACTTCGCGATTCTCTTTCGGGCTGAGGCCGCTGAGAATCGCCTTGCGCGCATGCACCGTGAAGATCGAACAGCCCGCCGCCGCGACCGTATCGATGAAGCGGCGGAACGCGTCATAGCCGTCCTGATCGTCAATCCCGATCCGCGACTTCACGGTGACAGGGATCGAGACCGCGTCCTGCATCGACTTCACACAATCGGCGACCAGATCGGGCTCCGCCATCAGGCAGGCGCCGAACCGGCCCGACTGCACTCGGTCGGACGGACAGCCGACATTCAGATTGATCTCGTCATAGCCAAACGCCGCGACCGAACGCGCCGCCTTGGCTAGGTCTTTCGGATCCGAGCCGCCCAGCTGACAGGCCAGCGGATGTTCGGCCGGGGAATAGCCGATCAGCCGGTCCAGATCGCCATGCAGGATCGCCTGATCGACCACCATCTCGGTATAAAGCAGCGTATCCGCCGTCCCGACGCGATGAAACGCCCGGCAATGCCGGTCCGTCCAATCCATCATCGGCGCGACGGAAATACGCCGGCTGCGTTCCAGGGACATGCTGCACGTCCGTGATTTAGTCGCTCGCCGCCCTTCTGTCAGAGCGCGGCGTGCGAGGCAAGGCGGGCGCGGGGCGTAGCGAGCTTAGAAGACCCGCATCAGCGGGGGGGCGCGCCTAACCCTCGGCCTTCACCATCGGCGTGCGGGCGATCCGGTCGGTGTTCTGGCCTTCGACCCGCAGCAGCTTGGTCGGACCGTCGCGTAGCGGCGCATGCACGGCGCCGGTCGGATAGACATGCACATCGCCCGGGTTCAAGCGGTAAGAGTTGGCTTGCGCGACCTTGGCCGGCGTTCCGTCTGCGGCCGGGGCCACCACGCGCCAATCGGTCATCTCGGTCACCCCCTCGGCTTGACCATAGATCGCCCAGGTCGGTCCATGATCATGCGGCTCGCCCATCGCATGGCCCGTATAGACATGGGCGCAGATCGCAAAACCGAGATCGGGGTCCTCATACAGGACCGACCGGTTCGCCGTGTTTTCCGGTCCCAAATGTGCGGCCAGGAAATCCGGGTCGGAGAGCGCGCGCGTCACGGACGCCTTTACCGCCGCCAGCGCGTCCGGCGTCTCGCCCGTCCGCAAAGCCTCCCGGCAATCGGCGGCCAGATCCTCCAACCGATAGGTCATGTTGCGCATCCCCTCCCGCCGGGCCCGGCTCTCTGTCAAACGCGGCATGGAGTAGAGTATCGCAAGGATTAGCGCTGGATTAAAGCGCGGAACCTGTCTATATCAGCGCGGTTCGCCGCCTGACCGGCCGCGGACCGGGCGGACCGCCAGCGCCCCGCCCCGATCAAGCAAGCACCCGTAGCTCAGCTGGATAGAGCGCTGCCCTCCGAAGGCAGAGGTCAGAGGTTCGAATCCTCTCGGGTGCGCCATATTTTCTATATATTTCAATGTATTAGACGATGGCGCGTGGTGGGCCCAATGGGGCCGTGACAAAGAACGTGACCATAGGGTGACCACGGGTTTTTGGTTCAAGACCGCACATATTAAATCGCGCGAGAGCCATTGAATAGCTCAACATGGGGGCTCTGATTGATTTTTCACCGAACCAGCACGCTGAGACAGGGGTGACGCGCTTGGCGTCCAAACCCGAAATCGGGTGATGAGGCGTATTATGATGATTGAGGTATGTTGTGCTGGGCTATTTCGACAAACGCTTTCGCTGCGGCGGTGAGCGCATCGAAATCGCGCGCCACCATCATTAGCCGGCGTCGGGCCCAAAGGTCGGACAAGGGAATCAGGCTGAATCCCTCGGCCTGAGCAAAACCGGCGACGCTGCCCCGGGGCAGAATGCTGATCCCGACGCCCGCCGCGGCCAAGCGCCGAACACTGTCGAAGCTGGCTGCGGACAGTTTCTCACGAAACGCGCCGCCTAGCTCCACGGCTTTGCCATTCAATAGTTGATGCAAGGAGCTTTCCGCCTGCATGACAATATGGTCATACGCCAACGTTTCCTTGAACGTACAGGATGACCGCGCGTGCAGCGGGTGCCCTTTTGGCGCGATCACAGTCAGTTCGTCCGTTCGGTATTCACGAACGTTCAGACGACCCGACGCCGGATGCGGGCCGAGGTCGGCGGCGACGCCTAGATCAGCGCGACCGCTCAACACCAAATCCACTACTTTACGGCTGACTTCCTCGCGAAGATCGATGCGCACCTTGGGATGCGTTCTGAGAAAGACGGAGATATCGTCTGACAGGAATTGTGTGATCGCCGAAATCGTTGCGCTTATGCGAATGTGACCTTCCACGCCCGAGGCTTGGTCAGATAGTTCGCTCGCCATATGATCCGCCTGTTCCAGGATGGAAGCGGCGAACCGGGCGACGGTGCGCCCCGCGTGCGTCGGTCGCATGCCGCGCGGGTGGCGGGTCAAGAGACGCGCCCCGCAGGCCAATTCCAAATCGGACATCCGCCGGCTGACCGCGGAGGGCGCGATATGGCGCGCCTCGGCTGCGCGCGCCATGCTGCCATGCGTGATGATATCCTCGAACAGACGGAGGCTTAAGAGATCGATTCGAAGGAGTTTGGCCGCGTCCATCCTCAGGCCGGGATCTCGTTCAGCACGCGTTGTCTGGGCGCCCCGCGCACATGGCCGCCCGTCGATGGCGGATCGATCAAGGCGATCATGTCTGCGGCCTCCAGGAGGGCCGCCAAATCGACGCCGGTCTCGATATCCATGTTTTGGAAAGCGAAAACCAAGTCTTCCGTCGCCGTGTTCCCCGTCGCGCCTGGCGCGAAAGGGCAGCCGCCCAGACCCGCAGCTGAACCGTCGAAAACACGGACACCCGCCTGATGCGCATAAAGAGCGTTCGCGACACCGAGACCGTAGGTATCGTGGCCATGAAAAGCCCAATCCGGTCCGCCGGTTCGTTTGTCGCCGAACCGCTCAAGGCCCGTGCGGAAAATCTCGGCAACTTGATCAGGAAAGGCCCGGCCCGTCGTGTCGCAAAGACCAATTTCCAGGGAATGGTTGGGCGCATCACGGACAATGTCCAAACCACCCGCGATCAGATAGAGAACCGCTTCGGGCCCGACCACGCCCGCGAAGGGACAATCGAAGGCGGTCGCGACATTGAGCCGCCACATGACCGGCCGGTCCGCACATTGGATAGCTGCCGTATCGACGCTGACGGCGAATTCCTCGAGGCTTTCCGCCACACTGCGCCGAACATTGTTTTGGTTGTGCGCTTCGCTGGCCGAAATCACAAACACGATGCCTTCGGCGCCCGCCTTCAATGCGGCTTCCGCTCCCTTCCGGTTCGCCGTCAAGACATGAGGCCGCCAATCGCCCGATGCCGGAAACTGGGAGAGCAGGTCCGCCGTATCCGTCATCTGGGGCACAGCCTTCGGGTTGACAAAGGCGCCGATTTCCATGCGTCGAAGCCCGGCGTTTTTGAGCTTGGCGATGGCCTTCGCCTTGTCCGCACTCGGGATTGGCTGCGTGACGGCTTGAAACCCGTCTCTCGGCGCAACCTCGACGATCGTGACACGCGACCCGCTCATATGACGCCCTCTGCTTTCAAACGTTCGAGTTCGGCGTCGTTCATGCCCAACAAGTCGCCATATACAGACTGGTTGTGTTCGCCGATGGCGGGGCCGGCCCAACGGACTTGGGTCGGGGCCCCAAACCGGGGGACGGCGCCAGGATGTTGAATGGAACCGAAGAACGGATCTTCGACCGTCTCTATCATATCGCGGGCGCGCAATTGATGATCCTTGGCGCAGTCGGAGATGTCATAGACCAATGTCGCCGGAACGCCCGCTGCATCAAGTTCCCGTTGCGCCGTTTCCGCATCCCGCGCCGCCGCCCATTCGGAGATCAGTATATTCAGAACGTCAACATGGGCGCATCGACCCGCATTATCTTGAAACCGAAGATCGCCGACCAAGTCCGGCCGGCCGATCACCGTCATCAAACGCGCAAACAATCTGTCGGCGTTCGCGGCGATGACAATCCATTTGCCGTCCCGAGATTTGAACAGGTTGGAGGGTTGCGTGGTCGGTAGAGCCGTGCCCGCCGGTTGGCGCACCGTGCCAAGAACACTGTATTCGGGCAGCGCGCCTTCCATCAGACTGAAAACGGCCTCGTTTAGGGCGACATCCACGGGCGCCGTCGGGCTGCCTCGATGGCGGGCCAGCAAGGCCATCAGCAGGCCAATGGCGGCGTAGAGTCCGGCGATGCTGTCGCCGATGCTGATCCCGGTGCGAACCGGCGGCAGGTCGAGGCCATTGGGCAATTGATCTGACGGATAGGCGCAGAGATGACGAAGTCCTCCCACGGCTTCGCCGATGACGCCCCAGGCGGGCTTGTCCTTGCTGGGGCCCGTTTGGCCATACCCTGAAATATGGGTAATAATCAGCGCCGGATTAATCGCTTTGAGCGTCTTATCATCCAACCCCAGCGCCGCGAGCTTGCCCGGCGCCAAATTCTCGACCAAAGCATCGCAGCTTTCGATCAGTTTGATCGCGATCGTCCGACCTTCGTCATGTTTGAGGTTTAAGGTCACGCATCGCTTGTTGCGTCCGTGAACCGACCACCAAGGAGAGCGTCCGTCCACTTGCTTGCCCCAAGTGCGAACCGGGTCTCCCTTGTCTACCGGCTCAATCTTGATCACATCGGCGCCGAAATCCGCGAGCAACCGGCTGCAAAATGGACCGGCGATGAAATGACCGATTTCCAACACGCGGATGCCTGACAGCGGCAAAGACGTCTCTGCTACACGGTCTGGCGCTTTCCGCGTCATGGTTATAGATCCCAACTATGTTTAAAGGCGCGCCCGAAGATAGCAGCGTCATTCGCATCTCACTATGCGAATTCCGAGATGTTGGAATTCGCGTTATGGAAACTCCTGATACATGAAATACAATCAAATGATAAGTCTCTACGCCTGTGGTGGGCGTCGAGGAGTTTTAGTCGATCAAGCGCTGTCCCAACTCTGTCGCCGCGATTGAGAGCTCTTTAATAGCGCGTTTCTGAAGGTCCGAATCAAAATGAGTGATCAGGCCTGAGAGCGACAACGCTCCTTGAATCTGGCCATTGGCGCGCCGAACCGGCACCGCTACGGCGGCAATGTCCGGATCTCTTTCACCCAGTGAGATGGCGTATCCCGCTGCGCGAATTTTTCGGCTGTCTGCTCTATCATCGTCGCTATAAGCCAACAGCAAACGCCCTGCCGCGCCGCGTTCAAGCGGCATAAGCATACCCTCTTCGAGATGGTGGCGGATGGCGCGTTTGGAGTTCAAGCTGTAGAGACAAACACGAACATCGCCGTCGCGGATGTAGAATGACGCGGTTTCGCCTACCGTATCGCGCAACCGTCGCAACATAGGCCGGACATGCTCACCCAAATCGAAATCCCGGCCATAAAGCGAGCCCATACGCCAGAGTGCGGGCCCTAGCCGAAAGCGACCATCGGCTTGGCGCGTAAGATATCCAAAACGCTCCAAGGAGCCGCTAAGCCGCAAGATGGTGCTTTTGTAGAAGCCAGTCTTACGGGATAGGTCGGCGAGACTCATGGTTCCTTCATCACCGGAAAGAGCGTCCAACAGCATGAGTGCGCGCTCCACAGCTTCGACTCGGTCCTTCGCCACAGCACACCTTCCATTCACTATCGTGATATGGGTTGATGGTTTATCGCCATTCTGTATAATAGAATCACGTTCTGTACAATAGAACAACTGGGTTTTTTTAGAAGCGAACAGCCGCCGCGTGCGGCATGCAGTGGAGGGAACAGAAAATGCTTCGTCAAAAAGGCTTTGCGGCGGCGATGACCGTCATGATGGCTTTCGGCGCCGGGCAAGCGTCTGCAGAGACCATTCGAATTACTCTGCAACTTCCGGAGACACACCCGTTAGGGGTAAATCTGAACGCATGGAAGCAATGCGTGGAATCCGCCGACAGTGATCTACAGGTTCAGATATTCCCGTCGGCCCAACTCTATACGGACAAGCAGGTGCCCGAAGCCGTGGGCTCCGGCGCCATTGAGATGGGTACTGCATCCCTGACGCGTTTCGCCGGCAGCGTTCCGGCTGTAGATGCTGTCTATGTGCCCTTCCTGTTCGATTCCGAAGAGAAGGTGAAAAAGGCGACGGCGCCCGGTTCCGCCGTTCGCGCGGTCCTGGATAAGGCTGTTTTGGAGGAGACAGGCGCGCGCATTCTCTGGTGGCAAGCGTTCGGCCGGACCATTTATGTCTCGAAAAAACCCATCCGCGTGCCCGCCGACATCCAGGACAAGAAGGTTCGGACCTTCGGCAAACTTTTGGGCTGGACGGTCGAAGCGCTTGGCGGCGCGCCAACTCTG
This sequence comes from Alphaproteobacteria bacterium, assembly GCA_030065235.1. Classification (GTDB taxonomy): domain Bacteria; phylum Pseudomonadota; class Alphaproteobacteria; order UBA8366; family Aestuariispiraceae; genus JASJDC01. The sequence continues at coordinate 381,002 of JASJDC010000002.1, read as the reverse complement.
ATGTCGGGCTCCAAACAATTCCTGGCCTATCAACAGGGCGCCGTGGACGCGGGGATCACCGGTTTGACCGGCGCCAAGTCCCGGAAACTGTATGAGGTCATGCCCAACATGACGCTGACATTTGATTCCGACATTGAATTCGTCGCAGTCATGAATGAGGAGTTTTATCAATCCCTCTCCGCGGGCAAACAGAAAACCGTCAATGACTGCGGCCTAAAAGTGGAGAAGGAACTGCGTGACAGGATTTTCCAGATCGAGACGGAAGCGTTGGCCTATCTGAAAACCAAGATGAATGTCATCGAACTGACGGACCCCGAACGGGCCCAATGGCGGGAGGCGACCGCCTCCGTCGTCGAGCGGTTCGTCGAGAATGGCGGCCAGATCGCTGCGGACGTTATCGCCGCGGCCCAGTAAAGACCAATCATCCCTCGCGCATGACATGATCGAAATGCGGCGTTCGGTTGCTCCGGAACCGGACCCGCTTTCGTGACTGTAATGCGGATACAGCGCAGTGCGCTAGAAAAGGCGTAGGCGGATCAAGCCATGTGGCGCAAGTTCGATAAGATTTCCGATCTGATGGGTACGGTGGCGGCTTGGATGTTTTTCGCCGTCGGGCTGTTCGTGACCTTTGAAGTGGTCATGCGCTACGTATTCACAGCGCCGACCATCTGGGTGGATGAGGTCTCACGCATTTTTCAAATCTGGGCGACCTTCCTCGCGGGAGCCTATTTGCTCCGTCACCGCGAGATGATTCTGATCGACGTGTTTTTAAAGGACCCAAAAACGCTGGTGCGGCGGATTGTCGAGAGTTTTTCGATTATCGTGATCGGATTCTTCTGCATCGTCACAGTGAAGTTCGGGTTTGACCTTTGGCTGAAAGCGACGCTGGCGGGGCATACCACAGACTCCTTTCTGGCGCCGCCCAAATGGCTGACCCATGCCTCCGTTTGGGTCGGCTTCGGATTGATGCTGATCCAGTGCGCTGTTGAACTCATCCGGATTTGGGTGGATGGCGTACCCGGCGCCGAACACCATGAAGAGCTGTAGGCAATGGAAGCGGCCATCATCCTGTCGACTCTTGTGATCCTTTTGCTGCTGCGCGTGCCCGTGGCTTTCGCCCTGGGGTCTCTTGGCATTGTATTGTTGTTGTGGAAAGGCTTCCCGTTGATCGGGGTTCCCCAGCGCCTGTATGGCGCCATGGACAGTTTCGAGTTGCTGGCCGTGCCCATGTTTCTGTTGATGTCCAATATTCTGCTGCGCGGCGGGGTGGGCAAGGATCTCTTCGCCGCTGTGCAAAGCTGGGTCGGCCACTGGCCCGGTGGCTTGGGCGTCGCCACGATCGTCAGCTGCACCCTTTTCGCCGCCATCTCGGGCTCCAGCGTCGCCACAGCCGCAACCATTGGCACTGTCGCCATCCCGGAAATGGCGCAGCGCGGCTATAACCGCTCCTTTACGTTGGGCATGCTGGCGGCGGGCGGCACACTCGGCATTCTGATTCCGCCATCCATCCCTCTGATCATCTATGGGGTCGTAACGGAGCAATCGATCCCGACCCTGTTCCTGGCGGGTATCGGTCCAGGCCTTTTTCTGGCGGGCGTCTTTATCGTCTATGGCGTTCTTTATTCAACCGTCGGCGGCGGGTACACGCCGATACCGCGCGCAAGCTGGCAAGAACGTAAGAGGGCCACTCTACGGGCGCTTCCCACCGTGTTGCTCGCCGTCGCCATCATCGGCTCCATATATACCGGCATCGCCACACCATCCGAGAGCGCCGGCGTCGGCTTCGTCTTGTCGCTGGCCATCACCTTCGCCATGGGACGCATGAATTGGGAAAAGGTTAAAGACGCAACTTTTAAAGCCATGGTCACGACGGTGATGATTTTCCTGATCATCGTCGGCGCGAAAGTCTTCTCCTACGCCATCACGCTCTATCTGATTCCGCAAAACATCTCTCAGTTGATTACAGCGAATGTCTCAGACGCCAATTGGTTCATGCTCGCGGTCGGGGCCGTCTTGTTGGTCATCGGTTTCTTCCTTGAGGCCCTCTCCATGCTGTTGATCATGGTGCCGGTCCTGTTCCCGTCATTGGCGGCCATGGGCATCGACCCCATTTGGTTCGGCATCTTCTTTGTCGTTCTTATCGAGACCGCCCTTATCACGCCGCCGGTGGGGCTCAACCTATTTGTCATCCAAGCGGTCGGCAAAGCGCGGCTGCAGGAGGTTATCAAGGGGGCCTGGCCCTTCGCAGCTATCATGCTGGCGACCGCCGTAATATTGTGGTTCTGGCAAGACCTGGCGCTGGGTATTCCCAGATTGCTCTAGTCAGGACAGATGACAGGGAACGTCTCTCCAGTATTCGTACTCTTTTGGCGTCTGTCTTGGAATCCACAGAACGGTGGAAACGTCAGAGTGGTCTTCCCCCGATAAATGGCTCGCCCACTTCAACACCGAACGCCCGCACCTCGAATACCGAAACCAGAGCCTCAGACCCATCAAGACAATCAACCTATTTGTTGGCCAAGAAGGTTACTTGGACAGACAAGTGGTACGCGATTTCGCTCGCATCCATGCGAATTGTCGTGCCCGCGGCGCCGGTCGCGATCTCCGCCAAGTCCGCGAGGGCGCCAATGGCGGCGCTGTTGCCGGTTAGTTCTGCGAACTGGCGCGCCGCGTCGACCTTCGGCCCCATGGATCCGGCCGGGAAGTCGAACTGGCGCATCGCCTCGCGCGTCGCCGATCTGATGCCGCGTTGTTGCGGCGTGTTCCAGTCCAAATAGACCGCATCCGCATCGGTCGCCATCACGAAAGGATCGGGGTCCAATTCCCGCGCCAAAAGCTCGCTAGTATGGTCCTTATCGATCACCGCCTCGACGCCATGCAACTTGCGCTGATCGTCGTAGATCGTCGGGATCCCCCCCGCCGCCGGCGCAGATCATCACCGTGTCTTTGTCCAAAAGCCACTTGATCGGGCGGATCTCGAAAATGCGTTTCGACTGGGGCGAAGGCACGACCCTTCGCCACTTGTCCCCATCCTGCCGGACCGACCAGTCCTTCTCGGCGGCCAGACATTTGGCCTCCGCCTCTTCATAGAGCGGGCCGATAAACTTCGTCGGATCCTGGAAGTCGGGGTCCGCCGGATCGACCTCGATCATGGTCAAGAGCGTGGCGAACGGCGACTCGAAGGGCAGCAAGATCCCTAACTCCTGCTCGATCATATAGCCGATCATGCCCTCCGTCTGGGCGCCGAGCACGTCCAGTGGATAGGCTTCATCCGGCCTCTAGGCGGCCCCTTGCAGGGCGAGCAGTCCGACCTGCGGTCCGTTTCCATGCGAGATGACGAAGCGGTGCTCCAAAGACCTGTCATATCTGACGCCGGATTTGCTTCGACGTCCGCTGCGCGCCGCTGCTGCGGCGGCCCTACGGTGCGAGAACACGGAATATGAGGCGATCGCGATCGCGATATTCGAACGCGTCGAACGGGCGTATCACGACCGCCGCGCTCAAAGCGCCGCGAAGGCGCGGGCGCGGCAACTGCTCGACTAGATCTAAACCATTCGCGGCGCCGAGCGCGCCGAGCATCTCATGCCGACTGTCCCGATGAAGTGCTCTTGGCAAACAAAGTGGCAAACTTTGTGATAAACATACTCCTAAGCCAAGCGCTAAATAGTCAACAAAATCAGTAACTTGTTGAAGTCTTAGTTATTCGTTCGACGCATCTTGGGCGCGCCAATCTCCCTTCGGTCTATACCGGACACATGGTTTACGAACTATACCGAAGACATGGTTTACACTTTCTCCGGCGCGTTGGATTAACCAGCGTTAAAATAGCAATTTCCGGGCGGTCTTGAGGCAATCCGGTTAAAGGACCTGGGACGGGAGAACCTGCGGCTCCGCAAGGCCGTGTTCGATCTGACGCTGGACAAGCTGGTCGGGAAGGAGGCCCTTGAAGGAAACAACTGAGCCCTGTCCGGCGCCGGGTCTGTCTGGACCACGTTCGCAAGAAGTTGCGGATCTCGGAGCGGCGCGTTTTTGCATTCACTGCAACACCAAGCCACCACACTGCCCGCTCGGCTATCGTCCGCCTGCGCCACGGACAATCTTGCCATGCCCTGTTTGCCCACCCTACGCTTCGCTCAAGGCGGCGCAACAGGGCGCTCGAATGCGTCCGATTCAAACAAAAAAAGGATGGACAACAAGTGCGGACAAACCATGGGGGAGAACAAAAAAACAAGTGCAAGAATGTCTAGTTTTTTAAGGGGACAGTATTGAAAATCATACTACTTCCAGGATTGGATGGAACGGGTGAAATGTTTTCTCCAATTATGCCTGCGTTGTCAGCATACGATGCGCAGGTTGTTAGGCTTCCAGATACTCGCAAGCAGGATTACGACATATTGTGCGAATATGTCAGCGAAAAGTTGCCAAATGAAGACCACATAATTGTTGCCGAATCTTTCTCCGGCCCTATCGCTGCAAAACTAGCCGTACAACACCATGAGAATATCAGAGGCATCGTCTTCGTGGCTACGTTCCTAACGCCGCCTCGAAAATCTCTACTCGCAGTTTCAAGAGTGTTTCCAGTGAAATTATTAGCGAAATTGCCTATGGCCAAATACTTCGAGAAAAGGTTGTTTCTTGGCAAGGGTGCAAATGATGAGCTCGTTACGCTTTTTCGTAAAACAATCAGTGCTCTGGATTCTCAGTTAATACGCAGCCGGCTTAGGGCAGTCGAAAATCTAAAAGTCAGCCTAAAGAAATGCACAGTCCCATCCATTTATCTACAAGCCACAAACGATAAGTTGGTGCCCAGCACCCATTCTGAGGAATTTGATGATTTCTTCACGGAGATAAAAATAAGGCCAATACAAGGGCCACATTTTTTATTGCAGGCGAAACCGCAAGAGTCTGCTGATGAAATTAGAAAATTCATTGAAGGAATATCCGCCTAAAACCGCCTCTCCCATAACGTACTGTTCTGGTGAAATAGGAGAGGTGCGTCATGGACGCCGATCGTTACCCGACACACGGCAATCAGGCCGGGTACGGCATTTTGTACAAAGACGGCAGAGGTTGATGAAAAAGCCTAATTAGAGTGCAACTAAACAGTGAAAACCTGCCCATGTTGCTAGGAGGAAGAAGTAGCGATGAGTGGGCAACTGGCGCAGAGCATCAAATCTTGGACTTCGAAGCGGAAATTGGCGCTCGAATATGCGCTGATCGCCCGGGTCCAAACATTGGGCCGCTTCGAGAGCCTCGCCCATGCCACCCGCACCGTCGGCGACTGGAACCAGTTCTACAACCACAAACGCCCGCATCAGGCGCTTGCCATGAAGACCCCTGCTGAGGCATTCGATTTGGCGGCTTAACCTGAGCAGGTTCCGCTGGGCCGATACGCCCCGTTGCTCGGCGCGCCGGCTTCCGTGTAGGACGCGAGATAGTCTTGGCATAGACGAAGCGCGTCGGGGCTTCCGGCGATCGTCGTGTGGATGCTGGGGACGACGTGATGCGCTTCAGCGCCGGCGAGGCGGGTTTCGGCGACTGTCACGGTGCCGTCATTGTCGCCGTCAAGCAGGGGATTGTAGCCTCGGCCGTCATTCCGACCGCCTGCGATCGTGATGAAGGGGAAGTTCGCCTGGGGCACACTTGCGGCCGCTTTCGGGGTCAATTGTTGACCGGACTTGCCCCAGAAGAATTTGTACGGTTGAAAATCCTGAAGGACGCGCGCGATTGCGGAGCCTTGATTGGGCGGCGCGATCAGTATGACGCGTCCGACCTTCACCCTGTCTCTCCAAGCGCCCTCGCCTGCGAGCAAGCAGCGGATGACCAACCCGCCCATAGAATGCGTGACGAAATGAACGACATCCGTTCCTTCCAAACGCTCCAGAACCTGCGCCAATCCTGCAGCGTGAGATTGAAGCGTGTCCCGCGTGCTTGGGTAGCGAACGCTGACGACGTCGTACCCCAAGTCCCTGAGGAACGGTTCGGTTTTTCGAAACGGGTCGATGACGGGCGCAATTCCATGCACCAGCATGACCATCGTCCGGCTTACAGGCTCAATCGCCTGCGCTTTTCTGATGTCTGAAAACCGCGCATAGACGGCGTTGTAGGGACCCCATGCGCGCCGCTTGTTCTCAGCGTCGAGCAGGCGGCAATGGCGCGTGAAAACATTCTGTTGAATGCGCCAGCCGGCGTGAATGTATGTGTCTCTCCAGAATTGCGTGCCGCCGAGGGTTGGAGATACGAGATTGGCCATTGTCGCTAAACCTGGAGAGACGGCGCCGGATATCGACACGACGGCGGCCCATGACCCCTGTCAGATCGAAACGTTTGAGCTTACGGCGCTCGCTTGCCTCGGCGCTCTGCACCGAAACGCTGACGATGTCTGGATCATATGCTGGGTGTCACGAAGTCCGCAATGACGCCGGATCGCGCCATGAACGACTCCGCCGAGAGGCCCGCGAACAGGCCGTGATCCAGCATCAGGACCGTCTTCAGGCCTGCGGCCCGGCCGCCCAGGATATCGGTATGCAGCGTGTCGCCGACCATCGCGATCCGGTCCGCCGACACGCCGTCCAGGCGCTCCAGCGCGTCATCGAAAGCGGCGTGATAGGGCTTGCCAAAAAAGACCGGCGTGACGCCCAGCCGGTCCGCCAGCTCGTGCGCATAGGCGCCGGGCTCCTTGGTCAGGCCCGTTTCGCGCGGCGCGACCAGGTCCGGATTGGCGACCACCAGCGGACGCGGCCGGCGCTTCAACGCGGCCTCCAGCCGCGCGAACCGATCCGCGTGCAGGTCCGCGCTCGAGAGCAGGAGAAATCCGTCCACCGCGCCATCCTCGTCGCCGCGCCAATGGCGCACATCCGCGTCCATATCCGAGAACCCGTCCTCGGCGGCTGCTATGGCGCCCCAGCGCGCGCCCGGCGCCAGGTCGGCCAGGCGCGCGGCGCAGACATCGCGGCTGGACACCACTTCCTCTGTTGAAAAATCAAATCCCAGTCTATGGTATTTTTTCATCGCGTCGGCGTGCGGGTTGCTGGCGGCGTTGGTCAAGACGATCAGGCGTTTGCCAAGAGCCCGCAATTCGGCGATACGCGCGATCGCGCCGGGAACCGGGTGGTCGCCGACATTCAAGACGCCGAAACTATCCAGAATGAAGGCGTCGACATGCTCGGCGACGTCCAACAGACCGGCGCACCGGCGCGGGGCCGCCGGAAAGTCCGCCACAGGCAGGCGCGGTCGAATTTCTTCGTAGCGATCGAAGGCCTGCGCCGCCGTCAGGGTCACATCGTAGGACATGGCCGCGCCCGGTCAGACGCTGGAATAACCGCCCTCGATCATCATCAACGATCCATTGACGAGATCCGAGGCGGGCGAGGCCAGATACAACGCCATATCGGCGATTTCGACCGGCTCGCCGAAACGCCCCAGCGGGGTCGCCGCAATCATCGGCCCGGATTTCTCCGGCGGGCTCCAGACCGTCTTGCCCATCTCGGTCAGGACCACCGTCGGGCAGATCGCATTCACCTGGATATTGTGCGGCGCCAGTTCGGTCATCAGCGATTTCGTCAGTGCGTTCAGCCCGCCTTTCGAGGCGGCGTAGGCGGCATGGTCGGGCAGGGCGATGACGCCGGTCTGGGAAGAGATGTTGATGATCTTGCCGCGTCGGGCCGCAATCATCGCCGGGGCCAGGCCGCGCGCCAGCAAGAACGGCGCGCGCAGGTTCAAGGCCATCGTCCGGTCCCAGTCTTCGGTGCTGAGATTGAGCGCCGGGCCGATGGCGGCGATCCCGGCGCTGTTGACCAGGATGTCGACGGGCGTTCGCCAGGCCAAAGCGGCGTCGATCAGGCCCGCGCAGCCCTCTTCCGTCGCCAAATCGGCGGCGTACGTATCGCAGACGCCGCCGGCCTCTCGGATCGTGGCGGCCACGCTCTCCAACCGCGCCGCGTCTCGCCCGGTCGCCAGAACATGCGCGCCGGCGTCGGCGAAGACCATAGCGATCTCAGCCCCGATTCCGGATGAGGCGCCGGTCACCAGCGCCGCTCGTCCCTCAATCGAAAATCGCTCGACCCAGCGGCTCATAGTCATTCCAAATTTGTGTGATTATCGCGCATCGCCTCGGCGGACAGCCCCATCCGAGAACGCAGGTCGAGGACCAGGATTTCGAAGAACAGGAACTGCGCCGCCTCATACAGCGAGCCCATGGGCAGGATTGAGGTTCCGCCGCCTTGATCGCGGGCCATAGTTTGCGCTGGCAGATGGATCGTGACATCGGCGCGCTCCGGCGCCGCCCCCGCCGGTTCGGCGGTCACGCACAGGCAGGTTGCGCCGGCGGTTCGCGCCACGCCCATCAACGCGGCGACGGTCGAGAAATCGCCCGGTCCGGCGCTGACGATCAGCAAGTCGCCCGCGCCGAGCGGGGGCGTGGTCATGTCGCCGACGACATGGGCGTCGAGCCCCAAATGAAACAGACGCATCGCCAGCGCCTTCATCATCAGCCCTTCGCGGCCAACGCCATAAAGCCCGATTCGTTTTGCGGCGAGGATCGGGGCCGCCATGGCTTCGACTTCCGTCGGCAGCGCTTGCTGCAACACCGCGCCGATTTCCCGCAGCGCGCTCTCCGCCATCTGGTTCAGGCTCATTCGGCCGCCCCCCTGATCGAAGACAAACGCGGCAAAACCGCCGTCAAAGCCCTGTGCCAAAGGCCCGTCTCGTGCAGTAGATCGCAGATCGTGTAGCGCCGTCGCAGGAAAGGAGCGGCCCAGACGGTGCGGACAAGGTGGGCGTCGTCTACGCCGATGTCGCCGGCGGAGATCGGCGCGGCGGCGCGGCGCAGCATGTCCGCCATGTCTTCATAGCGATAGAGATGCCGGCGCAGTCGCGCGCGCGTGCGCGGCCACCCCTCGATAATCCGGTCTAGCCGTTCCGCGTGCTCCGCCCGGTCGACATGCTTCTCTGCGACTTCAACGCGGGCGCGGGCGGCGATTTCGGGATCTGAGAAAGCGGCGTCGACGACCGCGAGCCTTGCGTTCAAACCGGGCGCAGCGTTCAACACGGTGTTCCGATCCAGGCGCGACAGATCCTGCTCCAGGAGCCAATCGAAAAGCGCCAAGGTCGTCAGGCAGCCGACGGCCACCGCCGCGCCGTGGGACACTTTTCGGCCCTGATAGGCCCGCCCTTCCATTTCCCAGAGATGCGCGATCTGGTGATCGGCGCCCGACGCCGGGCGGGAGCTGCCGTGAAACTCCATGGCGAAACCGACCGCCGTCAGCCCGACAAACAGGCGCGCCGCTGAATCGGCGTCGCCCGAAGCGATCCCCTCGGGTCCCGCCAACCAGTCCTTCAAATGATCCTGCACAAGGGCGAAGGCGCTGTCGCTCAAGGGTTCGGCCCCGGCGAGATCGGCCAGGATCCAATCGCCGCCGGCGGGCGACTTGCCGGCCAAATCGGCGTATCCCCAGCCGGTCATCTCGACCGGGGCGGCGGCGAGCACATCGAGGTCGGCGATCAAGGCGATGGGGGCCCGGGTCGGGATTGTCACCTTGAATCCTTGGCGCACCAGCGGCGCGCCGGCGCTGGTATAGCCGTCCATCGAGGCGGCGGTGGCGATCGAAACATAGCGCCGACCGGTCTCGAAAGCGGCGTATTTGACCAGATCATTGATGACGCCGGAACCAACGGAGACGGGAAACAGGGATGGGTCCGCGGCGAGCGCGGCGCGGAACGGCTCCGCTTCTTCGACCGAGGCGACCGGCAGCGGATCGGCCTGTAGAATGAGCGTCTCGACCGCGATCCCGGCCGCCGCCAGACTGGCGAGCGCCGCCGGACCGGCCGCGCCGAAACCGGCCTCATCCGCCATCACCAAGGCGCGCCTGCCCTGGGCGTAGCGCGCTGTGATCTCACCCGTCGCCGCCACGGCGCCATGGTCGATCAGGACCGCGTCGGTGACGTCGGAGCTAGCCACCGCCGGCTTGATCAGCCTTTCATAGTCGTCTCTCCAGGAAGTCATCCGCGCCGCGTCCCTCTAGCTGGACGCCGGCAGTGTCAAGCCGGCCGCGTCGAACTGATGTACGCGGTGCGGCGGCAGCCCGAGGCGCAAAACGGCGCCCGGCGCGTGATCGTCTTCGCCGTCGGTCTTGACCACGACCTGCTCGCCATCGGACGTCCGCGTATAGAGATAGCTCTCGCCGCCAAGCTGCTCCTTCACCCGAACCACCGCTTCGACCCTCTCGCCCGAATCCGGATCCAGCACGATATGCTCTGGCCGAACGCCGATCTTCGCGGCGTTCGGATGGCGGTCGGCGGCGCCGGCGAGCACGCTGTCGGCGCCGACAATGTTCATCGCCGGCGAGCCGATGAAGCCAGCCACGAATTCGCTGGCGGGTTTGTGATAGAGCGCCATCGGCGGCCCAACCTGTTCGACGCGGCCGGCGTTCAGCACCACGATCTCGTCCGCCATGGTCATGGCTTCGACCTGATCGTGGGTGACATAGATCATCGTCGCGTTGAGCTCTTTGTGCAGCGCTTCAAGCTCGATGCGCATTTGCACCCGCAGTTTCGCATCGAGGTTGGACAGCGGCTCATCGAACAGAAACACTTTCGGGTTCTTGACGATGGACCGGCCGATCGCCACGCGTTGGCGCTGGCCGCCGGAAAGCTGTCCGGGTTTTCGCCCCAATAATTCCTCAAGTTGGAGAATGCGAGCCGCCTCCGTGACCCGGCGCGCGCGTTCGTCCGGCGGCACGCCGTTTACTTTCATGCCGAATTCCATATTCGCCCGCACCGTCATATGCGGATAGAGCGCGTAGGATTGAAACACCATCGACAGATCGCGGTCGGCGGGTTCGAGATCGGTGACGTCCGTGTCGCCAATCACGATGCTGCCGGAGTTGACGCCTTCCAGACCGGCGATTGAGCGCAAGAGTGTGGACTTCCCGCAACCGGACGGCCCGACGAAAACCACAAAGGCGCCGTCTTCAATCTCCAGCGAGACGTCCTGAAGCGCTTGCAGGTCGCCATAGAACTTATTGATATTGCTGATTGCTACGGCCGCCAAACCAAGCCTCCCTGCCGGCGTTTCTTTGTCCGGATGCGCTGCGGCTTCGATAAACGCTCCGCAACTTTCATATTGACGCCCGCGCATGTTTTACATTTGTATTGTAGGCATAACAAATGAATGTCAACCATTCACAAAGGGAGAAAACGATGAAACTTCGCAACATTCTAGCAAGCACGGCGCTGGCGGCTGGCCTGGCCATGGGGGCCGTCTCGTCGGCGCACGCTTGGAGCCTGAAGGAGGCTGCGGCGCCCTACGCGGGCACGACCGTCGATGTCGTGTTCCTGCTGCGTCCGGGTTATGAGGCGATCGAAGCGATGCTGCCCGCCTTCGAGGAAGAGACCGGCATCAAGATCAACATCATCAAACATCCATACGAGAACGCGCTGGGCGAACAGGTCCGTGACTTTGTGGCCGGCGGCGATCTCGACATCGCGTTGATCGATCTGGTCTGGATCGGCAATTTCGCCGAGAATGAATGGATCGTGCCGATCGACAAGTTCACGACCAATCCTGATTTGGCGGATCCGAATCTCGACATCAATGACTTCTTCCCGCTGGTCTTGAATGCCTTTGGCGGCTGGAACGGCACGGTATACGGTCTGCCGTTCGACAACTATTCGGGCTTGCTGTTCTACAACCGCTGCATGCTGGAAGAGGCCGGTTTCGACGGCCCGCCCGCGACGTGGCAGGATCTGAAGGACGTCTACGGGCCGGCGCTGACCAAAGACGGCAAATACGCCTATGCGCTTCAGTCCAAGCGGAACGAGACCCAGTCGGCGGACAGTTTCGCGCGGGTGATCTGGCCCTTCGGCGGCTCCTTCCTGGACGAGAATTTCCGCTCGAACCTGCTGTCGGCGGAAAGCCAGGCCGGTCTGCAATTCCGTCAGGATCTGATGCAATATATGCCCGACGGCATCGTCGCCTATGACCATGCCGAGACGGTCAACGCTTTCGCGCAGGGCGATGTGGCGATGATCACCGAATGGTCCGCCTTCTATTCGACCGTAGTGAGCGCCGACACGTCGAAAGTCGCCGATTGCGTCGAGATCGCCCCGGAGCCGATGGGCCCCGCTGGCCGGAAACCGGCGCTTGGCGGGTTCTCCCTGGCGGTCGCCTCGCAAGCGGACGAGGACGAGCAGGCGGCGGCCTGGCTGTTCATCCAATGGGCGACTTCGAAAGCCAACGCCGCTGAGTATCTTGAGCGCGGCGGCGTGCCGGCGCGGCAATCGGCCTATGCGGACCCGGCCCTGGCCGAGACCTATAAGTTCATCCCGGCCCTGGTCGAGAGCTGGCAGGACGGCGTGCCGGAGTTCCGGCCGCGCTTCGCCGAGTGGCCCGAAATCACGGAAATCGTGCAGGAATGGGGCACGAAGATGATGCTGGGCGAGGTCACGACCGAGGAAGGCGCGCAGATTCTCGGCGAGAGGATGGAAGCGGTTCTGGAAGAAGCCGGCTATTACAGCGGCGACAAACCGCTGGCCCAGTAGACGGCCTTTGTGAAGCCGGTTCGGGGTCGCGCTTTTGTGCGGCCCCGAATCGCCTGATTGCGTAATTTTTTCCCGCGTTTCGTAGGGGCCGCGCATGCGAGACCGTGTTTCCCGCAGAACCATCTTCGCCTTTATCGGCCCGTCGATCATCGCCCTCGCCCTGGTCGGAATCGCGCCGCTGCTCTACGCCGGCTGGACCAGCCTACATTTCTTCAACCTGACCAAGCTTCGACGGGTCAAATTCATCGGTCTTGAGAATTACGGGACGGTTTTGACCGACCCGGTCTTCTGGGAGGCGATGGGTCGGACCTTTTTCCTGCTGGCCTCCGCTCTGCCGATCCAAGTGGCGCTCGGGCTGGGCATAGCGCTGGTGTTGCATCGGCCCGGCCTGACCCTGTTGAAGACCTTGACGCGGCTCAGTCTTGTGCTGCCGATGGCGACCACCTATGCGGTTGTCGGCCTGCTCGGCCAGGTCATGTTCAATCAGAAATTCGGCGTCGTGAATCAGCTGCTTGGCGGGGCCGATATCAACTGGATCGGCGACAGTACGAACGCCTTCATCATGATCATCTTCTGGGATGTCTGGCAGTGGACGCCCTTTGTCGCGTTGGTCCTGCTCGCCGGTCTGTCGATGGTGCCGGGCGAGATTGAAGAGGCGGCGCGCCTTGAATCGAAAAGCTGGTGGGTCGTCCTGCGCTATGTGCAGCTACCCTTCCTCATACCGGGCCTGGTCGCGGTCCTGATCCTGCGCACCGCCGATACGTTGAAGCTGTTCGATATGGTCTTCACGCTGACCCGAGGCGGCCCCGGCTCTTCCACCGAGTTCATCTCCCTGATGATCCAGCGTGTCGGGTTCCGTGCCTTCGATCAGGGTTTGGCCTCGGCCCAGGCGATCATCCTGCTGATCATCACCATCGTCCTGGCGCAGATTTACATCCGCGTCTTCTATAAGGAGGTCTGAGCGTATGGCCGCCGCCAACCGCCGCGCGCCGCCCCTGTTCTGGCAGATCGCGCTGTTGCTCGTGATCATGGCCGTCTGCGTCTTCCCCTTCTATTGGATGGTGACGACTTCTTTGAAGACCCAGGTCGTGGCGTTGAATGCGCCGCCGGTATGGTTCTTCGAGCCGACGCTTGAGAACTACCGAGAGGCGCTGTTCGAGGATGGCGTGCTGGACACACTGATCAATTCGCTGATCATCGCGATTTCGACCACGGCGCTGGCGTTGGCGTTGGGGGTGCCGGCCGCCTTTGCGCTAGCGCGGTTCGAGTTCCGCGGCAAAAAGGATCTGTGGTTCTGGTTCATCACCAACCGTATGGTCTCGCCGATCGTGTTGGCCTTGCCGTTTTTCCTCATCGCCAAGAATCTGGGATTACTCGATAAGCATATCACGCTGATCCTGATCTATCTGACCTTCAATCTGCCGATCGTGATTTGGATCGTGACCGATCAGTTTCGCGGCGTCCCCTATGATCTTGACGAGGCGGCGCGGTTGGAAGGCGCCTCGCAATTCACGATCATGACGCGAATCTGCCTGCCGCTGGCCATGCCGGGCGTCGCGGTCTCGGCGATCTTTTCTTTCATCTTTTCTTGGAACGAGCTGATGTTCGGCCTGATTCTAACTCGGACGGACGCCAAGACGGCGCCGGCCATGGCGGTATCCTTCATGGAAGGTTACAACCTGCCCTATGGGAAGATCATGGCGACCTCGTCCCTGATCGTGATTCCGGTGCTGATCTTCGCCCTGCTCGCCTCGAAGCAACTGGTCCGAGGCCTGACCATGGGGGCGGTGAAATAGCGCCGAAAGCCGATGTCGCGTCCGCCGAAGACAGACTTCATCGATCCTGACGAGCATTTGATCGTGCGGCTGGCCTGGGCCTGCGAGGTGCAGGGCATGACCCAGGCGCAGGCGGCGGAAAAGTTCGGCGTCACCCGGCTGCGCGTCAATAAATCCCTGCGCGAGGCGCGGGACCGGGGCATCGTCCGGGTGTCGATCAATTCTTCGCTGGCCCCCTGCGTCGAACTGGAGGAGGCGCTCTGCGCGCGCTTCAATCTCAGCACCGCCATGGTGGCGCCGGTGGCCGGTGAGAACGCCGATCTGCACACGATCATTGGCGCCGCGTTGGGCCAGTTCCTGACTCGGTTCCTGTCTCAGCCGGACATCACCCTGTTCGGGATGTCCTGGGGCAACACGCTGAACAGGGCGACGCGGTTCATGGAGCCGCTTGACCGGCCGGATCTCGAGATCACCTCGGTGATGGGCGGGCTGACCAAGGGGTCGGATGTGAACAGCTATGAGATTACCACGCGTCTGGCGGATCTCTGCAACGCGCAGCACAGCTATGTCACGGCGCCGATCTACGCATCCAGCCCGGAAAGCCGCGAAATCCTGAGCGTGCAGCAGGAGTTTCAGGGGTCGGTCGAGAAGATCCGCAAAGCATCCGGCGTGGCGCTGGCCGCCGGCGACATGGCGTCCTCGTTGCTGGTCGCTGATGGCCTGCCGGAGGACGTCACGGCGGAGGAACTGATCGCGTGCGGCGCCGTCGGCGACATCGCCGGCCATATCCTTAATGCAGATGGCGCGCCGATCGATCACCCGATCAACGACCGCGTCTTGGGGATCGCGCTTTCGGATTTGGACCACTTGCCCAATGTCATCCTGGCGGCCGGCGGCGCGCGGAAGGCCCTGATCATCCATGCGCTGCTAAAACGCGGTTGCGTCGATCATGTGGTCACCGACGAGGGGACGGCGCGGCTGCTTCTGGAGCGCGCCGCGTGAGCGCATCCGCCCGGTTCGATCCGCGGTTGTCGGAGATCAAGGCCGCCCGGGTCGTTGCAGGGACATAACCTGCGCCGCCCAAAGCGGCCGTCAAAAGCACCGGCCGAACGGCTATTCTTCGGCCGATACGCGCTTGTATCCCTGGCCTGTCATGCATCGCTCTACGAGACTGGCCTGCCGCCGATTCGCCGCGAAGCGATCCACGTCCGAGGGCTGGGCGGCCGGCAAGCCGTCCCGATTCGAGGCGCTGCGTTCGCGTTCGCGGAAATCTCGCTCGATGACGTCTCTGGCCCGTTGGCGACATTCCGCCTCATCGCGTTCCCAGGTGCGTTCCGCCCGGGTCGGATGCTCCCAACGCCCCTGCGTATTGGCGCACGATGCAAGCGTCAGCGCCGCCAAGCACAGCCCGGCCACGTTCCGCCCCGCAAGCAATCGCATCGATCCGCGTATCATCTTGGTTCCTGATTAAACGAAGGCCCCTGCGCGGCCCCCAATTTCACCCTCAGCGGCTCATGAATAGACTGAATTCACGTTGCAGGTCAAAAACACGGCGGCTCAAGACGAGTCCTCAGTCGGCGCCGCGTCCGATCGATGACCGCCCTGCGATCACCCTAACAGCACGGTCACGATCGGCGGCCAGATCAATAGCACGCTCAGCGCCAGGATCTGGATGCAGATGAAAGGCAGGAATCCCTTGAAAATGTCGGTCAGCAGGATGTGCGGCGGCGCCACGGACTTCAGGTAGAAGGCGGCGGGGCCGAAGGGCGGCGACAGGAAACTGACCTGCATGTTCATGCAAAACAGCACCCCGAACCAGATCGCCAGCTGACGCGGCTCCAACTGGCCGATCAAGCCGATCTCCTCGATCGGCAGACGCTGCACGATCGGTAGGAAGACCGGGATGATCAGCAGCACGATCCCGACCCAATCCATGAAAGCGCCCATGAACAACAGGATCACCATCATGATCAGCAATATGCCCATGGTCGGCAGGTCCGAGCCGACGATCAGGTCGGCGACGAATTGCGGGCCGCCGGCGATTGTGTAGGCGCCGGCCAGGGTCGCCGCCCCGATCGTCACCCAGATGATCGTGCCGGTGGATTTCAGCGTCCGCATCAGGCTGTCCCAGACCAGCTCGAAACTGGCCTCGCCGCGAAACACCGCCAGGATGAAAACGGCGACGACGCCCATGCCCGCCGCCTCGGTGATGCCGGAGATGCCGCCATAGATCGAGCCGAGCACGACGCCGATTACGACGATCGGCGCCACCAGCCCCTTGCCCATTCGCCACGCCAGCTTGGTGCGCTCGACGCCGAAGACGAAGTATATCAGCGCCAAAGCCAAGACCACGGCGCCGCCGAACCAGGGGATGAAGTCGGCGGTGCCGTAAGCGATCGGGTCGACCCCTTCGACGAAGGCGTTCTGGCCAGTCACGGTGAAGAACACCACCCGCACGAACAGCGCCGTCGAGAAGCCGCCGACCAGGATCGACAGGAAGGCCCCGAACAGCACCCATTTCTCCCGCGCCGTCGGGTCGCCGGGCTGGGGTTCGGGCAGCGGCGCGTCCTCGGGCCGCAATTGCGTTCGGATGATGATATAGAGGATGATCAGCGAGGCGAGCATGAAGCCCGGCACGAAGGCGGCGGTGAACAGCGCCTTGATCGAGGTCTCGGTGATCAGCCCATAAATGATCAAGACGATCGAGGGCGGGATCATCGTCCCTAGACTGCCCGAGGCGCAGATTGTGCCGATCGCTAGATTCTGATTATAGCCCAACCGAAGCATCTGCGGCAGCGCGATCAGCCCGAGCAGCACGACCTCGCCGCCGATGATGCCCGACATGGCGGCCATGATGATCGCCATGATCGAGGTGATGATGGCGATGCCGCCGCGCACGCGCGACAACCAGACATTCAGCGAAGAGTACATATCCTTGGCGATGCCGGAACGCTCCAGCAGGGCCGCCATGAAGATGAAGAGTGGGATTGATATCAGGACATAGTCGGTGAGGAGCCCATATATCTTCTGCGCTAATATGTTGAGCGGCCCGGTGCCGAAACTGCGCGTCAGCAGGCCTTCCCCGAAAGAGAGCGGGTCCCAGAGCAGGTTCGGCTCGAACCGCATCACCAGGACGAGAACGCCGAGCACCGCGGAGGCCAGTCCAAGCGGCATGCCGATGGCGAGCAGCAGCATCAGCCCGATCAGCAAGACCAGTGAGATTGTCCCAATATCCATTGAAAGCCGTCCCTATCCCCATCGGCGCGGCATGGCTGTCCAGGTCCCGACCTTGCGTCAGCCACCGCCTACTTGGCGTTTGATCCGTTCAATCTCGTCCTCGTCGATTTCATCGCTGACCGCATGATGTTCCGGCAGTTTGTCCCAGTCGCGCACCAGATTGAGCACGGCCTGAACAGCGACCAGGACGAAGGCGATCAGGATCAGCGGTTTCAAGGTCGCCGGGATCGGCGGGTCGAACACCGTACCGAAGGTCTCCCAGCGCAAAAATTTCGCGACCGCCTCGCCATAGCCGCCATAGATCAGGGCGGCTGCGAAGAGAACGATCAGAGCGGTGGAGATCGTGTCGCAGGCGCGCTGCATGCCGCGCGGCATCAGATCATAGATCAGATAAATGCGAATATGGCTGCGCTGCTGCATGGCGTAGAGGCCGGATAAGATGAAGACGAAGCCCGCCATCCAAAGCGACAGCTCATTGGCCCATAATGTCGGGCTCTCGAAAACATAGCGCAGAGTCACTTCATACATCATCACGCTGACCAAGAGCAGGACCAGCAGCATCGTCACCCGTCCGATGAAGACGGACAGACGGTCGAACCGGCTCAAATCCTCGAACTCCATCGCGGCGCGCCGCACCGTCGCCATGCCGATCGCGGCGAAGACCGGAACGCCGATCAACGTGAGATAATCAATCAGGGAGATTTGCGGGTAGCGCGCGGCCAGCGCGTCGGTATAGCCGCCGAACGCCATGATATAGGCGGGCCCGCGCCACACCGTCCACCCGGCGCAAAGAATGAAAGCGAGCGGGGCGAGCCCCTGCTTCCAATCCTGCGTCAGGTCACTATGCAATGGGTCGTCGGCCCGATTTGTCATCGACGCGCTCCCCTCCGCGACCGAACGGTCGACCCGGAGGGACAGCGTCGGCCAAGCGACGCGCGCCCCGTCCGGGTCGATCGTTGGGTCAAACGCCTACTGGCGCCTATTGGGCGACCAGACCCAATTGGCCGAGATATTCCAGATGGCTCGCCACCAGCGCTTGCGCTTCCGGTGTGGTGGCGAATTCCGGCCAGGTCTGCTGGGCGGCGTTGCGGAAGGATTGCAGATCCGCTTCCGACCATTGATGCAGGGTCACGCCGGCCTGACGCAGGTTCGCGGCCGCTTCGGCGTTGGCTTTCTCGAAGGTCAGCGCGGTCCGCAGCGCCAAGGCTTCCATTGCGACGGACATGATGGTCCGATGATGCGCCGGCATCGAGTCCCAAACGTTCTTATTGCAGGCCAAGTGATCCGACGGCATCGAGTGGAAGCCGGGGAAGTTGGCGTGCTTCACCAGATCGTAGAGGCCCAGGCCGACATTGTTGGCCAGACCCGACGCGTCGGCGCCGTCGATGATGCCGGTTTCAAGCGCGGTGAAGATTTCTGTGAAATCCATCACGATTGGCTTGGCGCCCAGCTTCTCGAAGATTTTGGTCTGCATGCCGGGCGGCGAGCGGAATTTCCAATCCTTGAAATCGGCCGGCCCTGCGATCGGCTTGGACGAGCTCAGGCTTTCCTGGCCATAGACCCACCAGCCGACAAGCTGCATGTCATACAGGTTGTAGAGCTGCTGCGCGGCCTCAAGCCCGCCGCCGTAGTACAACCAGCTCAGCTGCTGATAGGGCGTCGAATAGCCGCCCATGATGTCGCCGACGAACTGAAAGGCCGGGTTCTTGCCGGTCTGATATCCGCCCCCGGTCATGTCGCAGTCCAAAATGCCGGTGGCCGCCGCGTCGAACGTTTCGACCGACTTAACGACCGAAGACGAGTAGAACATTTCGATGCTGATTTCGCCGTTCGACATGTTCTGCACGTCTTCGACATACTGCGCCGCCAGTTTGCCGGACACGGTTTCCGGCGCGTAGTGGGTCTGGATTCGCAGGGTTGTTGATTGCGCTTGGGCGGATACGCCCGCCAGCAATACGGCCGCGCCGGCCGCCGCCGCCGCGTAAGTCATGAGTTTCATTCGCTTCCTCCTGTAGCAGTGGCGCTCGTTTTTTTGGTGTTGTGATGATCCCCCATCAGAGCGTTGGGAACCGTAACAATGGCTTTGGCGCCTGCCAACCGAAAGATTGAGGCCGGCGGTCGGCGCGTTTCGGTCTCCTTCCCGCGCCGCCGCCGATCGCCGCGGCCGCAACGCGCCGGCTTCCGGTCGGGTGCAATCGGTGCTCTTATAGCGTCGGGCGTTGGAGCGAAGGACGGCCCTTCGCCGGTTACCGATGGGGTGGGTGCATATGCAGCGTGCACGCGGAAAAGAACGCGGATGGGTCTCTGTGCTGTGCGGCCTCGGCTTGGCGCTGGGCCTGAGTTTGGCGTCCCAAGTCTCGCTCGCGCAAGAACCGGCGGATGCGCTAGCCATCGAGGGAGAACAGTCCCAGCGGCTTGAGGATTTGCAAACGCTCCGAACCGTGATCGACGGCGGCGACGTCTCTCTCGAGGCGTTAACGACCGCGCGCGAAGCGCTGCGGACCTTGCGAGGTCAATCCCTGGACATGATCGCACGGCTGACAAGCGCGCGGGACGCCGCCCTGCTTGAATTGGAGCGCCTGGGCCCGGCGCCCGAGGCGGGAGAGCCGCCGGAATCCGAACCGGTGGCGGCGGCGCGGCAGGCGCTTATCGACCGTACCAAATCTCTCGCCCGGCTGCTGGCTCAGTCGGAATTCAACGCCTCGCAGGCGGACGCGGCGTTGGACCGTGTCGCGGAGCTGCGACAAGCGTTGTTTGTCAGCGATATTCTCAGCCAGGGGCCCGCGTTATACCAGCCGCAGACCTGGGAAGCCGCCAACAACGCCTCGGCGCTCAGTCTGCGGCGCGTCCTACGCGCCTATACGGTTTGGTGGGACGACAAAACGCGGCTCGGCCTTCGCCTCTCCACCCTGATTGTGTTCGCCTTCGCCGCCTTTATCGCTGTCTTGTTGCTGTTTCCGGTGCGTCGGAAGTTCGAGCATCCGGCGGAAGAGGCGGCGGCGACGGCGCCGACTCCCATCGCCGACATCGCATGCAAAACGTTGGTTCGGGTCATTTGCGTCACCGCCGCGGTCGGTGCGCTCCTGATCGCCGCGATCCAGACGGGAGCGCCCTATCTATCCCTGCCGGCGCTGTCGGCGAAGGTTCTGATCGCCACGGCGTTGGTGACCTTTGTGACCAACGCTTTATGGACGGCGCCTGGCGGATCGGACGAACCGGAGATCGATGATGGCGCGTCCGAATCGTCGTTGGCCTTGGACCGTTCGATCCGGACCGTGGCGTCGACGGCCGCCATCATCGTCGCGGTTCAAATCGTCTTGATGCAAGTCGTACTCGCCGTATCGTCGTCGCTTGAACTTGCTTCTCTGATCGCCGCGGTCGCCAGCGTCGCCTTCGCCGTCCTTCTGCTTACGCTCACAGCGAATAAGCCATGGCGGTTCATCTTCGCCGCCGCCGATGAGGATCGTCACTATCTGATTTCGGTCGTTGCGCGCCTGCGGTTTCCAATCATCCTGCTTCTGTCGGTGGCGCTGATCGCCTCTTTGATCGGGATGGCCCGGCTGGCGGGATATGTGATCGCGTCTGCGGTCCAGATCGGCGCCCTGATTTGGTTCCTCTATCTGATGCGGCGGTGGATCGTTGAGAGTGTGGAAAACACGCCGCTGCTCCGCGAAGCCGCAGCTCTGACACGCGGCGGCGGCGACGAAGACAAGCCCACGGGTTTCGCGCTCTTCTGGTGGGGGGTCGCGCTCGACGCGGCGCTCATCCTCTCGGCCATTCCACTGGTCCTGTTGATATTGGGTTTCTCGTTCCTCGACATGGCCGATATTGTCGGCGCTGCGATCAGCGGGGTCTCGATTGGCGGGATCACGATTTCACTCGCCGATATTGCGAGCGCGCTGGTCGCGTTTCTGGCCATCCTTTTCGCGACCCGCATGATCCAACGGGCGCTTGAGCAGAGCATTCTGCCGAATACAGGACTGGATGTCGGCGTTCAGAACTCTGTAGCGACCCTGACCGGCTATGTCGGGCTGATTGTCGCGGGCGTTCTGGCCGTATCGATCATCGGGCTCGATCTTTCTAATTTGGCGATCATCGCCGGGGCCTTGTCGGTCGGCATCGGCTTCGGACTTCAGAGCGTGGTGAACAATTTCGTCTCCGGCCTGATCCTGTTGTTCGAACGCCCGATCAAAGTCGGCGACTGGGTCGTGACCGCGTCAGGCGAGGGCACCGTCAAACGGATCAGCGTCCGCTCCACGCAAATCGACACTTTCAATCGCTGCACCATCATTGTCCCGAATTCGGAGCTGATCTCGAGCACCGTGCAGAACTGGACCCACAAGGATCGGAGCGGACGGATCATCGTGCCGGTCAGCGTGTCCTATGATTCCGACCCGAAGCAGGTCCGGGAGATCCTGCTCGATTGCGCCAGGAACAGCATCTACAGCCTGAAAGAGCCGGCGCCCTATGTCTATTGGAAGGAGTTCGGTGCGTCTTCGCTGGATTTCGAGGTCCGGGTCTTCATCCGCAACATCGCGAACATCACGCTCGCCCGCAACGACTTGCGCTTCGAGATATTCGACGCGTTGAAGAAGAACGGGATCGAGATTCCCTACACGCAAACCGATATTCACTTGCGGGACATGGATCGGATCGAGACGCTTGTCCGCTCCGTCCTGGCGCCGGCCAAAGTCAATCGTCGCGGGTCGGCGCGTTGAGGTCTCTCGCTGCGTGCTCTCGGCGGCGGCCTCTAGTCAGGCGGGGTCCGCCGTGACCGAGGTCCGGCGGCCCTCGCGGTCTGCGCGATAGATCGCCTCCGCCAGCGCGATGGAGCGGCGCCCTGCCTCTAGGGACACGGCGTCTTCGCCACCAGGCCTGTTCCAGACGGCGTCCGCAAAGGCGTTCAGATAACCGGCGAAGCCGGATAAGGGCGTTTCCACCGCCGCGATCACCGCGTCCACCCCCGGCTGATCGGCCGGGTCGCGCGCGTTGAAGGTCCAGCCGCCCTCCATCGGCTCATAGGGCGCCGTCCCGCTCTCGGCCGTCAGCTTCTCGAAGACGAATCGCAGGTGGGTCGCATCGCCGGCCGCGCCCAATGTGGTCGAGCTGGAGACCAGAGCGCCGCCTTCGATGCGCATTTGAACGGCGGCGCAATCCTCTGTCTCAATCGCGTTCACCCGCGTATCCAGCATGGCGGAGACTTCGATGGGCGCGCCGAAAATCTCGCAGGCCAGATCGTGCATGTGGATCACATGCGAAAGGATGACGCCGCCGATCTCCGTCGCCTTCTTGCCGCGCCAGGCGACCTGATAATAGTCGGCGCCGCGCGTCCAGTAGGTCTCGATCGAACCGACCTGGGGTTCGCCCAACAGACCTGCGGCCGATAGCGCGCGCCACTGCGCCATGGCGACTCCATAGCGGTATTGAAACACCGGCGAGACCAGCCGTCCGGCCTTCTCCTGCGCCGCTTGCAACGCGGCGACGCCGGCCAGATCCGGCGCGATCGGTTTCTCCAGGATGACATGTTTGCCCGCCTCCAGCGCAGCCAGCGCGGTGGGCAGATGCAGCAGGGGCGGCAGACAGATATCGATGATATCGACCTCGGGGTCCGCCAGCGTCTCCGCCAAATCCGCCGTGACAGTCGCGTCCGGCGCCTTTTCCAACAGCGATTCGGCGCGCGCGGTATCGAGATCGCAGAGCCATGTCACCCGGTAACGGTCGCGCAGCTTGGCGTAGCCGTTCAAATGCAGCGCGCCGATCCCGGCCCCGAGCACGGCGACGGTGAGCGGCTTGTTCCCACTATCGCGCGACGGGTTGATCATGACGGCCCCGCGTCACGGCGTGTCTTGTCGGCGAGGGCCTGCGCGCGCAGCGCCAGCTCGGTGACAGCGAAAGGATGCGTACGCGACATGGCGGTCTCCGTTCCGTCCTGAATGTCGCGCGCTAGATTCTCGAAATAGGGCAGCGTCGCGTCGCGGGCGTCGATATACTCGCAGCGCGCGCCATTGACCAAATATAGGTTGTCGCTGCGCCCGCTTTGGCCCAGCTCGCAATATTTCCGCAACTCGATCGCGCCTTCGGTTCCCAGCAGGAACAGCCGGCCGTCGCCCCAGGTTGGCAGCGCGTCGGGCGTGTGCCAATCGACCCGGATATAGCCCGAGGCGTCGGGCGCGCGGAGGGATATCTCTCCGAAATCCTCCAGTTCCGGCGTCTCCGGGTTAGCGAAGTTCTCGGCCCGCGCCATGGCGATCTCGGCCGCCTCGGCGCCCGTAAATGTCAGGAACTGATCGATCTGGTGCGAAGCGATGTCGCAGAGCACGCCGCCATAGCGCGCGCGCTGAAAGAACCAATCGGGCCGCGTCGCTTTGTTCAGCCGGTGCGGTCCCAGGCCCAGGGTCTGAACCACGCGGCCGATCGCCCCTTGCGCCACCAGTTCCGCCGCCTTGCTGACGGCGGGAACCTGGAAACGCTCCGAGAAATTCACAGACCAGATGCGGCCGGTCCGGTCCGCCATCTCTCTGATCGACGCCAACTGGTCGAGGGTCGTGCAGCCGGGCTTGTCGACCATCACGTCCTTGCCATGCTCCATCGCCTCAATCGCCAGGGCGGCGCGGTCGGCGTTGACGGCGGCGATCAGGATCAGATCGATCGACGGGTCTTCCATGATCCGTCGCCGGTCCACCACCCTCTCGGCCTCTGGGAAGCGTTTCAGGAACCCGTCCAGCGTGCCGGGCGTCCCCTCCGTCCACCAACCGGCGAAGGCGCCGCCGACAGCGCGCATATGGACGATCTGATCGTAGATATGACGGTGGTCGATCCCGACCGCCGCGAACTTGATGGGCATGATCGCGCGTCCCCCGGATTTCGCCGCAACGGCCGGGCATGATCGCCGCTGCGGTCCAAGAAGCAAATCATTTTGCAGCCCGGCGTTTTAGGTCCTAGGCTTCCCCAATCTCACGGGGCGCCGGCTTCCAGCCGCCGGCGTTCTGACCCTCGACCGGACGGGAGGCGGGCGCGATGCTGTCGCGGCGCGCGAAAGAGGCGATCAAGACCGGCGCCGCGATGACGATCGCGTACGGCGTCGCGCTCTCGATGAATTGGGAAAAGCCCCAATGGGCCGCCATCGCGGTTGCGGTAATCAGCCTGTCGTCGATCGGTCATTCAGTGAACAAAGGCGTGCTGCGCATGGTCGGCACGCTGCTGGGGTGCACCGCCGCTTTGTTTTTCATCGGGCTTTTTCCGCAGGACCGATGGCTCTTGATGACGGCGCTGTCGGTCTATCTCGGGTTTTGCGCCTATATGACCGCCGGCAAGAGTTACCCGTACTTTTGGTTCTGCTCGGCCTTTGTCGCCATCGTCATCATTGTCTCCGGCGATGCTGTTTCCGAGCGCACCTTCCAGCTTGCGATCGAACGCACCTTAGAGACCGGGCTCGGCGTATTGGTCTACAGCCTGATCGCTGTCTTCGTCTGGCCGCAGAGCAGCCGGTCTGACTTGCAGAAGGCCGGCCAAGCGTTGGTCGCCACCCAGCGCACGCTATTTCAGGCCTATCGCGCCGTGATGGTCGGCGACGGGAAAGAGGCCAGCTCACGGCCGGCCCGGCTTCAGGAAGTGCAGCAATCTGGCCAGTTGAGCGCCGCGCTCGCCGCCGCGGAAACCGACAGCTACACCGTGTGGGAGGCGCGCCGTCAGTGGCGCCGGCTTTGCGACGACGCCGTCGCTTTCGGCGAGGCGCTGGAACGGTGGCGCGAGAGCTTTCCCGAGGTGCGCGGGCTCGATGTCGAGGCGCTTCTGCCCGGGCTTCAAGATTTCAACGACGAGATCGAGCGGCGCCTGGCGTCGATGGACCCGGTCCTGTCCGGGGACGGCGCGCCCCCGGAACCGCGTACCGTCTCCCTGACGCTTGACGAGGACAAGGCGAACGGCGTGAGCCACATCCAGCGGGCGGCGCTGACGGTCACCAAGGCGCAACTCGACCGGCTTGAAACCCTGAGCCGCGATCTGGTTGAGACGATACGGGATATCAGGGGCGCGGGACCGTCGACTGTCGTAACACTGCGGCCGCCGACAGAGAGTCCGGGATTGGTGATCGATATCGACCGGCTGATATCGACCGTGCGCGTCATCCTGGTCTTCTGGGTTGGGTTCCTGATCTGGGTCTATGTCGATCCGCCGGGCCATGCCGGCTTCACGCAACAGGCGACGATTTACGCCCTGGTCATCGCCATGATGGCGCCGCTGCTGACAGCCCGCATGTTGCTGGCGCCCTATTTCCTCGGCTGCATGTTCGCTGGCCTTATCTACATTTTTATCATGCCGCACTTGTCTGGTTTCTTGCAGCTTGGGACCCTGATTTTCGTCGTGATTGCGGGAATGAGCTATCTCTTCGCGGCGCCGCAGATGGTCGGCGTAAAAATGGCCGGCTACATCACCTTCATTGTGATTATCGGCGTCAAGAACGAGCAAAGCTACGATTTCGTCAGCTTTGCTTCGACCTCAACCATGATGGTGCTGGCCGTCTTGCTGAATATCGTCATGGCCTATTTCCCGACCTCGTCCCGGAACGAGAAAATCTTCCTGCGCCTGTTCAAGCGTTTCCTGCGCCAGGTCGATTTCCTGTTGTCGCGGATCGTTTTGGACTGGGAACGCACGGCCGGTTTCTCGGGCCGGTTCAAGGCGCGGCTTTACAGCCACGGATTGTTGGCGCTGGCGCGCAAGATCGCCTGGTATGGCCAAAAGATCGACTGCAGCACCTTCCCGGATGTCACGCCGGAGAAGATCGAGGCGCTGGCGGCCAATATCGCCGCCCTGGCTTTCCGCGTGAATGAGCTGGTCGACTCACGGAGACACCCGCAATCCGAATTCATCGTGCAAGAATTGCTGGGGGATTTCCGCGCCTGGCGCCTGGCGATCCAGGATCAGATCCGTCTCTGGTTCGATGATCCGGAAGCGGCGGCGCGTCAGGCGGCAGACTTGCAAGCGCGCGTCTCGGACCGTCTCGCCCTGCTTGAGGCGCGGATCGAAGAGACCATACAGCACGATGTCGAAGGCGTGCTCACCGCCCAGGACCGGGAGAATCTTTATCGCGTGCTCGGCGCCTTTCGCGGCATTTCAGAGGCCGGGCTGGGCTTTATCGGCGCGGCGCGCGAGGTCCATTGGGGGCAGCTCAAAGAGGCGCGATTCTAACCCAACCAGCGCGCCGTCTTCGCGCCAGACGGTCTTTACAAAGTTCAGCCGCCGCCGCTGAAGAGCCGGGCCACCTTGGCCTGGTTCCACATCAACACACCGCTCAAGCCCATGAGCGGAAAGACCGCGTAGAGGATGAACGCGGCGAAAGTTGGATTCGCCGACAGGGGCGAGTAGAGGTAGGTCCCAAGCAGGAGAGACGCGACGATATGACCCCATCGCAATGTTTTTCTGAGTTGCGCCGGCCCCATCATCGCCTCCTATTCGTGTATTCCCCAGAATGGTTTTAGGCTGAGTCCGAGAGGGCGGCAAGGACGCCTCTGTTCAGACGCCCTGAATCGCATCAGATACAAAGCTCCGCCTCGCGACCGCCGCCATACAAGAATGACCGACCTGTCTCTCGCCCCGCCCTGTCCGGACCACGCGCCCACCCTGCAAGATGCGGAATCGCGCGTCCGTTCGGTCTTCGGTTTCGACGGTTTCAGACCCGATCAGGTCGCTATCGTCGAGAAATTGCTGCGCGGCGAGAATCTGCTCGCGGTCCTCCCGACCGGCGCGGGCAAGAGCCTGTGTTACCAAGTCGCGGCCTTGATGAAGGCGCGGCCGACCATCGTTGTCTCGCCATTGATCGCGCTGATGGACGACCAAGTGGCGGCGCTGCGCGCGAATGGCGTCGACGCCGGCGCGCTCCATTCCGCCCTTCCGCGCGAGGAAAAGGTGGCGTCCTGGCGGCGCTATGTGTCTGGCGATTTGCGGCTGCTCTACATGTCGCCGGAACAGTTGATGACTGATCGCATGCTCGGCGCGCTGGACGCCAACCCGCCGGCGCAATTCATCGTCGACGAGGCGCATTGCATCTCGAAATGGGGCGTCAGTTTCCGGCCGGACTACGAGGCGTTGAGCGTGCTCAAACAGCGGTTCCCCGATTGCCTGATCGCGGGTTTCACCGCGACCGCCGACCGCACCACGCAGAGGGATATCGCCGACAAGCTTTTCGCCGGGCGCGGCGCCACGCTGATCAGCGGCTTCGATCGTCCGAACCTGCATCTGTCCGTCGCGCCGACCCGGTCTCTTCAGGCCCAATTGACCGAGTTTCTGGAACCGCGCCAGGACCAGTCCGGCATTGTCTATTGCGGCACTCGGAAGGGCGTCGACGAGACGGCGGCGATGTTGTCAGGGTTGGGCTTCACAGCGCTGCCGTATCATGCCGGCATGGACTCGCGCGATCGGGCGATCAACGCCGAGCGTTTCCTTGCCGAACCGGGCGTCGTCATGGTCGCCACCGTCGCCTTCGGCATGGGGATCGACAAGCCGGATGTGCGCTATGTCGTGCATGCCAATCTGCCCGGCTCGATGGAGGCCTATTATCAGGAGATCGGGCGGGCGGGCCGCGACGGCGCCCCCGCCGATTGCCTGATGCTGTTCAGCCTCAAAGATATGCAGCTCCGCCGCCGCTTCATCGAACAGGATGGTGCGACAGAGTCCGACGCCGATCATCGCATTCGCGAGCACAAGCGCCTGGACGCGCTGTTGGCTTATTGCGAGGCGACCCGCTGCCGACGGCAATTGCTGCTCGCCTATTTCGGCGAAGAGGCGGAACCCTGTGGCAAATGCGACATCTGCGACGATCCGCCGGTGCTGATCGACGGCTCCGACGCGGCGCGTCTCCTACTCGCCGCTATCGACCAGACAGGCGCGCGATTCGGCGCGGCGCATCTGATCGATGTCTTGCGCGGGGCCGCGACCGCCAAGATTGAGCAATTCAGCCATGCACGGCTCAATTGCCATGGCGCGGGCGCGGCGCATTCCAAGGATTGGTGGCAGGCCTTCATCCGCCAGGCGGTCGCCGCCGGCGCCGTCAGCATCGACATCGAACGGTTCGGTGCGCTTCAACCGACCGCGCTGGGCCGGGAGATCGCGCAGGGACAGGCCGATTTCTCCTACCGCGCGATCGAGCCCGCGAAGGGAAAGACGGCGTCCCGCCGAACCCGCCGCAACGGCGCCGAGCCGTCCTCGATGGAGGGTGTGGACGAGGCGTTGCTGATCCGTCTCAAGGCGCTGCGGCGGGAGCTTGCCGCCAAACGCGCCGTCCCCGCCTACGTCGTCTTCGCCGATGCGGCGCTGATCGACATGTGCCGCTTGATGCCGCAGACGCTGGACCAGATGGCGGCGGTCAACGGCGTCGGCCCGGCGAAACTGGAGAAATTCGGCCCCGCCTTCTTGGAGGTCCTGCGCCAGACGGGGTAGAAGGGATACGGGAAGGACGTCTGGTCCGAATCTCGGGGGAAGGGGAAACATGATCGGTCGGTGGTCTCAGTCTGGCGCCCGTGTCGCGTTCGCCGTTGTCATTCTGCTGGGCGTCGCCTGGGTTCAGCCGCCTCACGCCCTCGCGCAGACGGATTCCACGCTCGGCGAGAACCCGCTTCTGATCGCGGATGCGTCCAGTCCGCGCGCCACGTTGCGCAGCTTTCTGGACCTGTCGGCCGAGGCGATCGATATCTGGCGGCGAGAAGGCGCGACAGACCGCGTCTATGTGATGCTGACGGGCATCCGGGAGGTCCTGGATTTCGCGGCGACCGAAAGCGGTGTGGAACCGGTGGAGCAGGTCCGGCGCATTCTGCTTCTGCGTGAGGTTCTGGATCGCATAGAACTGCCGCCCTGGTCTGAGATTCCAGGTCGTGCGGAAGCGGAAGCAGGCCTCGAGGTCTGGACGATCCCCGGCACGCGCTTGCGCATCGGACGAGTGGCCGAGGGTCCGCAAACCGGCGAGTATATCTTCACCGCGGGCAGCGTGGCCGAACTGCCCCAGACTTATAGACGGGTGCGCCAACTGCCCTATCGGCCCGGCGCCCGACCGATCCTGGAGGATTGGGAGTCGGGCTCTCAGGGGATTTTCGCCCGCGCTCAATCGCAATTGGAGGACCGGCTGAGCCGGCTCGACACGTCAAGCCCGCGCAGCACTTTTACGGGCTTTCTGCGGCACGCCAATATCGCCTATCGAATCGCGACGGAGGCCGAAGCGGCGCTGACCGCGACGCCGCCCACGATCTCGCTTGAAGAGGCCCGCACCGCGGAAGTTGCCGCGACGGCGCATCTTCTGCGCGCCGCATCGGCCTTCGATATGAGCCGCGTGCCGGCGTCCGAACGCCGCGACCTTCGGATCGAAGCGGCGCTGATGCTCAAAGAAGTACTGGATCGCGTCGCGCTCCCCTTGGTGACGGAGATTCCGAATGAGCCGGCGGTGCGGCGTGCCGTGGATGCAAGCGCGCCGTTCGTTTGGCGGTTTCCCGGACTGCCGATCAAGATCTTTCGGGTTCTGGAAGGAGACAGGGCCGGCGCCTTCGTCTTCGACCCTCGGACAGTGGAGACCCTGCCGGGGACGTTCGACCGTCTCGGGGATCTGCCCTATAATACGGAACGATCCGTCCTGCGCAGCGATTGGGAATATGGCGGCGATGACGCGATCTCGCCGGGCTTTTACGATTTCTACATTTCAACGCCCGGCAGTCTGGTGCCGAGCGCCAGTGTGATTGGTCCTCTTGTTCTTCAACTCCCCGATTGGACGAAACAACTGCGCGGCGGTCAGACCATCTGGCAATGGATCGGTCTGGGCTTGGCGATTGTCGTCGGCGTGGCGGCTGCTCTTGCTTTAAACGGCGCCATCACCCGGATAGCGCGTGGTCGGGCGGAGGTTCTCCGGGCCGGGCTCTTGATCCTGATCCCGCTCTTGGCGATCGGCATTTTCGTGGCGATCGAGGTCTTCGTCGACCAAACCTTGAACATCACCCGCGGTCCGCGCTCCTGGTTCGTGGCCGGGAACCGGGTCGTTGTTCTCGCGCTCACCGCCTGGCTGATTTGGCAGCTCTTCATGGCGGTCGCGGCGCTGATCACCAACTTGCGCCGGCGGCCGGGGTCGGGGCCAGGGACGGGCCCAGGGACGGGAATCGACGCGAGTCTGACGCAGATCCTCTGCGGCTTTACCGCCGTCGTCGTCGCCATGGTGGTCGTTGTCGCCGGGCTGCGCGATATCGGCGTCGACGCGGTGCCCTTGATCGCTGGTCTCGGCGTCGGCGGCCTGGCGGTCGCGCTCGCCATTCGGCCGACCTTGGAGAACCTGATCGGCGGCTTGATCCTGCATACCGACCGGCCGCTTCAGATCGGCGATTTCTGCACCATCGGCGACATGCGCGGCACGATCGAGTCCATCGGCGTGCGGTCGACCCGGATCCGCGCCCTGGACCGGACGCTGATCTCGCTGCCGAACTCGCGCCTCGCCGATATGGATATCGTGAACTGGGCGCATTGCGACCGGATGCTGATCACCGCCACGCTAGGGTTGCGTTATGAGACTACACCGGATCAACTCCGCCATCTGCTGGCCAATATCCGCCGGATGCTGCACGCCCATCCGAAGATCGATCGCGAGACGGTGCGCGTGCGCTATGCCGGCCCCGGCGCCTCTTCGCGCGACGTCAATCTGCGGATTTATGCGCTGACGCGGGATTGGAACGAGTTCCATGCGTTGCGTGAGGATGTGTTCCTGCGGATCGACGATCTGGTCGAGGCGTCCGGCGTCGGCTACGCCTTCCCCTCGCAGACTCTGTATTTGACCCGCGACCCGGCGCCCGATGCGGAGCGCACCGCCGCCGCCGAAGCGGAGGTCGCGGCCTGGCGGGAGGCGAACCAGATGCCCTTTCCCCGCCTCGCCGAGAGGACCATGGACGATCTGGAAGGCACGCTCGACTACCCGCCCCGAGGATCGACGGCCTGGTCGACGGATGACGGCACGGTCGAACCGGCGCCTGAAAGATTGTCCGCCGACGCGGAAGCGCGAAAGCCAGAATGACCGCGCGTTGTCGAGAATGAGCCGCCCGATCCCGGCATTGCGGTGCGTCAATGATCGCAGTCGGGCGGGTCTGCTCCTATAGCGCCGTTATTCCTCAAGGCCGGTGTCCATGGATCAGAACTTCCTCGATGTGCTTCCCTATTGGAGCGTCTACGCCATCCTGTTCGTGGCGCTCTCGTTGTCTGCCGTCGCCGGCTTCCGATTCGGCGAGGCCGCGAAGGACAGCGACCGGAAAGGGATACTGGAATCGAAATCCGCGCCGGGCGCCACCGCGCTCGGCGGCATGCTCGCCCTGATCGGGTTTATCCTCGCCTTCACTTTCGGCATCGCCGGCGGGCAATATGAACATCGGCGGTCTTTGGTTATCCAGGACGCCAATGCCGTGGGCACCGCCTATCTCCGCGCCGGTTTGCTGCCGGAACCGCACGCCTCGACCAGCCGCCGTTTGCTCGGAGACTACGCGGCGCGGCGCCACCAGGTCGATGAAACAGCGGCGGGTCGGCGCGACAAGCTTGTCGAAGAGGAAGCCATGCATGGGGCGCTGTGGGCCGAGGCCGCCGCCGCGGCCAGCCTGGCGCCAACCCCGATCGTATCGATCTATATCCAGTCGCTGAATGACGTGATCGACCTCCATGCCGAACGCGTTCATACGATCCGAAAGCTGAGAATCCCCGACCTCGTTTTTATCACCCTCGCCGGCCTTTCCATCCTTGCTTTGTTCGTGATCGGCTATCACCTTGCGCTCGCCGTCGGGCGTTTTTTCATTCCGAGCGCGCTTCTTGTCCTGACCTATACGATGGTGTTCGGCCTCGTAATCGATCTTGATCGCCCGCGTGGGGGATTCTTCGTGGTGAACCAGCAGCCCATGATCGACGCCGCGGACGCCATTGTTGCGGATCTGGAAGCGCGCCCGCCGAACTGAGCCTGCATTGTGCGGCCTTATAATAAGGGGGAGCCATGAGCGACGCGAACACCGAAATCATCCTGCATAATTATCCGCAATCGCCGGTGGCCGAAAAGGCGCGCGTGGCTCTGGGGATCAAGGGGCTGGCCTGGCGGTCGGTCGAGATTCCGCGGCTGCCGCCCAAGCCGCTATTGACGCCGATGACCGGCGGTTATCGCCGGACGCCGGTAATGCAGATCGGCGCCGACATCTACTGCGACAGCCACTGCATCCTGCAGGAGCTTGAACGCCGACACCCCGGCTCGGATCGCGCGCCGAGCCTGTTTCCGGCTGACGATACCGGCCTGATGCAGATCCTAAGCCGCTGGACCGACGGCGCTTTGTTCGATCTCGGCGTCAAGATCGTGCTGGGATCCGATCCGGATAAGCTGGACCCGGCCTTCGCGGAGGATCGCGGCAAGCTCTATCTCGGGCCCGACTGGGCGGTGGGTTTGCAACAGGCGAACGCCGCCCTGCCGCATCTTTTAGCGCAGTTGCGCGCGCCGCTCAGCTGGCTCGAAAGCATGTTGGGCGACGGCCGCGCTTTCCTGACCGGCGCCCGGCCGGCGGCGATCGACGCACAATTCTATCATGTCCTGTGGTTTATCGGCGGCCGAACTGAAATCGGCGCGCGTTTCCTGCAAGAGTTCACCAACCTTGCCGGCTGGATGGCGCGGGTCGCCGAGCTAGGTCATGGCGATCCCAGCCCAATGGCGGCCGAGGACGCCTTGGCCCGCGCCAAAGCCTGTGAGCCGCTCTCTGAGAGGATCGACGACCCGAACGATCCGCAGGGCCTGAAACCCGGCATGACTGTGACGGTCACGCCCGATCTCGACAGCGGCGAGCAATCGGTCGAGGGCGTGGTCAGCGGCGTCGCGCCGGACCGGATTTCGATCACCCGTGCGACACCCGATCTGGGAGCGGTCGGCGTCCATTTCCCGCGCGCCGGCTTTCGGGTGCGCGTTCTTTAGCGGCGCGGGCGGGAAGGAGAAACGATGGGACTGGTCTTCGACGTCATTCTGCCTCTGGCGCTGGCCTTCATCATGTTTTCGCTGGGGCTGGGTCTGACCGGAGCGGATTTCGCGCGGATCGCCCGACAGCCGCGCGATTTCATCGTCGGCGCTGCGTCGCAGCTGATCCTCTTGCCGCTTGTCGCTTTCGGGCTGCTGTCGATCTGGTCCGTCCCGCCGGAGATCGCCTTGGGCGTGATGATTATTGCGGCCGCGCCGGGCGGCGCCACCTCGAACATCCTGACAGCGTTTGGGCGCGGCGATGTGGCCTTGTCGGTCTCGCTGACCGCCGTGATCAGTCTTGTTTGCGTTCTGACCATCCCGCTGATTGTCGTCTTCGCCTATGAGTATTTCATCGGCGGCGACGCGGGGGATGTGTCGGTCGCGCGCACCGCGGTCAGCGTCTTCCTGATCGTCACGATCCCGGTTCTGTTGGGCATGGCGGTGCGACGGTTTGCGCCGCATTTCAGCGCGTCGTTCGAGCCTAAGGCGCGCATCGCCGCGATGGTTCTCTTCGCCTTGGTGCTGTTAGGCGCAATCATTGGGCAACGAGACAATATCGTCGCCTATTTCGCGCAGGCGGGACTGATCACCCTGACTCTGAATGTCGTTATGATGACGCTCGCCTATGTCATCGCCGCATTTCTCGCGTCGGGACCGAAACAACGCATCGCCATCACGGTCGAATGCGGGCTTCAGAACGGCACCTTGGCGATCGCCGTGGCGACGGTCCTGTTCGGCGGCGGTCTGGCGACGGTGCCGGCGGCGACCTACAGCCTGATCATGTTCCCCATCGCCCTGATTTTCGTCGCGATCTGCCGTCGGCGCGTTCCGGCCTGACAGCCACCGTGCGCCATTGGGTATTGTCTTCGGCCTCTAAAGACCGCAGGCTATCTGCATGGCCGGAAATGAGAGGCGCGTCAGACGCCTTGGGCCGACCGAAACGCTATAACGGCGCAAAGCCAATTCACTCTGGGCCAAAACACTCTGGGAGGAGTTCATGAGTTTTCTGAGAACCACGAAACACGCCTTGACCGCCGCGACCCTTGGCGCGGCGTTGGGTGCGGCGTCGATGAGCGGCGCGGCCTTGGCTGACAATCACAAGATCGAGTCGATCCATTTTCTGATCCCCGGCGGCGCCGGCGGCGGATGGGACGGCACGGCGCGCGGCACGGGCGAGGCGCTGACCAAGTCCGGTCTGGTCGGCTCGGCGTCCTACGAGAACATGTCGGGCGGCGGCGGCGGCAAGGCCATCGGCTTCCTGATCGAGAATGCGAAATCGAACGAGGGGACCCTGATGGTCAACTCGACGCCGATCGTGATTCGCTCGCTGACCGGCGTGTTTCCGCAGAACTTCCGCGACCTGACCCTGATCGCCGGCACGATCGGCGACTACGCGGCCTTTGTCGTGAACAAGGATAGCGAGATTAATTCCTTCGGCGATCTGCTGGCGGCCTATAAGGCCAATCCGCGCGATGTCGCCATCGGCGGCGGGTCGGTGCCGGGCGGCATGGACCATCTGGTCGCGGCGATGGCGATGCAGGCGGCGGGCGAAGACCCGACGGCGGTGAAATATATCCCCTATGACGCGGGCGGCAAGGCGATGGCGGCCCTGCTCTCGGGCGAGATCAAAGCGCTTTCGACCGGCTTCTCGGAAGCGGTCGGCATGGCCCAGGCCGGCGAGGTCAAGATCATCGGCGTCACCTCGGCCGATCGGGTGTCGGCCTATCCGGACGCGATGACCTTGAAAGAGCAGGGCGTCGACACTGAGTTCGTCAATTGGCGCGGCTTCTTCGCCGCCCCGGGCCTGCCGGAAGAGAAGGCGGAGGCCTATCGCGCGACCTTGGCGGCGATGTATGACACGCCGGAATGGGAAGAGGTGCGGGCCCGAAACGGCTGGGTGAACATCCATAATTCCGGCCCCGATTTCGAAGCCTTCCTGGTCAAGCAGGAACAGGAAATCGGTGATTTGATGAAGAAGCTGGGCTTCCTCTAGGACGCCTCGAGACGCCGGCCGGAACCTGAAGGTTTCGGCCGGTTTTCGTTTCAGCTGACGGTTGCCTCGAAACGGTCGCAGGGGGAAAGACGATGGCGCTCGACAAATGGATCGCGGCCTTCTTCATGGTCGGCTGCCTGGTCTATAGCTACGCGGCCTTCACCTACCGTTTGCTGCCGTTCGAGCGGAACCTGCCCTTCCTGCCGAACACATTGCCGATTGCGCTGGGGGTGATCGGCGTGATCCTGTCCTTTCTGATCCTGATCAGCCCCAAGCCGAAGCCGGATGCGGACGGCGTTGTGTTGGGCTCGATCGACTTCGCCAAGTTCAAGGAATACAAACTTGGCCAGGCCTTGGCGCTGATCGCGGCGATGACGCTCTATGCGCTGGCGTTGCGGCCGGTCGGGTTCGTCGGCGCCACGGTGCTGTTCCTGGTCGGGACCGGCTGGATCCTGGGTGAGCGGAAGCTGCATATCATGATCCCCGCCGCGCTTCTGGGCGCCGGTCTGGTCTGGTATCTGGTGCAGGTGGCGTTGGGCATCTATCTGCGCCCCTTGCCGGCGTTCCTGACCTAGGGGCGGGGCGATGCTCGAAGGGATCATGGCCGGCGTCCTGACGGCGCTCTCTCTTCAGAACCTGTTGATGGTCGTCGCCGGCTGCCTGTTGGGCACCTTCATCGGCATGCTGCCGGGGCTGGGGCCGATGTCGATCATCGCCATCATGATCCCGGTGGCGATCAAGATCGGCGACCCGTCCGCCGCCCTGATTCTGCTGGCCGGCGTCTATTACGGCGCGATTTTCGGCGGCTCCACCTCATCGATCCTGATCAACGCGCCGGGAGTCGCGGGCACGGTTGCGACCTCGTTCGACGGCTATCCGATGGCGCGCCAGGGCAAGGCCGGCAAGGCGCTGACCATCGCCGCCATCGCCTCTTTCTGCGGCGGTACGGTGGGCGCCATCCTGTTGATGGGCTTCGCGCCTGCCTTGTCGTCGGTCGCGCTGCTGTTCCACTCGGCGGAGTATTTCGCCCTGATGGTCGTCGGCCTGTCGGCGATCGCCGCCTTCGCCGGCACCGGCAAGGTGATCAAGGCGCTGATGATGACGGTGGTCGGCCTGATCATGGCGACGGTCGGCGAGTCCGCCCTTTTCAATGCGCCGCGCTTCACCATGGGGCTGTTGGACCTGCAAACGGGCTTCAGCTTCATCACGCTGGCGATGGCGCTTTTCGCCTTGCCAGAGGCGCTCTATCTGGTGCTTGACCCCAAACGAGGCGCTACCAAGGACAGCGGCGCGATCAAGAACCTGCGCATTACCAAAGACGAGGCGAAGGCGATGGCCCCGGTCGTCGGCCGGCAGTCGATCCAGGGCTTCCTGATCGGCGTGATGCCGGGGGCGGGCGCGACCATCGCTTCTTTCCTGGGCTATGCGGTCGAGCGCAACATCGCCAAAGGCGCGGATCAGGACGCGTTCGGCAAAGGCTCTGTCAAAGGATTGGCGGCGCCGGAGACGGCGAACAACGCCGCCTGCACCGGGTCCTTCGTGCCATTGCTGACATTGGGGATTCCAGGATCGGGCACGACCGCAATCCTGCTGGGGGCCTTGATCGCGCTCAATGTTCAGCCCGGGCCGCGGCTGATGATCGACAATCCGTCGATCTTCTGGGCCGTAATCATCTCGATGTATATCGGCAATGTCGTGCTGCTGATCCTGAACTTGCCGCTGATTCCCTATATCGCGAAACTGCTGACGATCCCGCGCAATTACCTGATCCCCTTCATCCTGTTCTTCACCATGATCGGGGCCTATATCGGCCAGAACAACGCCACCGAACTGCTGATCCTGGTCGGGCTGGGCGTGTTCGCGACCGTCTTGCGCTTCGCCGATTACCCGCTGGCGCCGTTGCTGATCGGCTTCATTCTGGGTGGCATGCTGGAGAATAATTTCGCCCGTGCGGTGAACCTGACCGACGGGATTTCCTTCATGGTCGAACGCCCGATGACGCTCGCCCTGTTGGTGATCGGCGCCACGCTGATCTTCCTCCCCGCCTACCGCCGCCGCCGCGCCCGCGCCCTACAGAAAGGCGTCGCGCAAGGGGACTGAACTGGGAGACTGAGCCAGGGGATTGAGCTGGGAGACTGAGCCGCAGACGCGCAACTGAAGGCGTTCCTCATCTCAGGTCCGCGCCAAGCGCCCTAAGCCATTCCAGGACCCGATCCGTCTGACGAGACGGCGGCCCCCGCCGCTCCAGAGTGTAAAGGCCGAGGAGCGCTTCGGGCGCGTCCGGATAGGGGCAGAGTCGCTTGGCGTCGAGGTCGTCCTGAATCATGAAAGCGGGCGACAGCACCATCCCGAAGCCGGCGATTGCGGCGCGTAGCGCGGCGTCGTCGAAATCGAAGGAACCGACATAGGTCACCTCAAACGGCGAGGACCCGGCAAGCGCTAGCCAACGGCGCCAGTCCCAGTTTCCGGCGGTTGATTGAAGCGCTGGAACAGATGGCCTGCCCTGCGACCTGTCGATCTTCGCCAACAAGCCCGGCGAGAGATAGGGCCGGCACCGATCCTCCAGAAACGGTTCAAGGCCCGACGGCGCGGCGCCGATCGGGTGATAGGCGATCGAGATATCGGTGCTGTCCGGGCGCGCCGTTTCAAGGCTCTTAACCGTCTCGATCCGGACCCTGGCGCTTGGATCGATCGCTTGGAATGCGTCGAGGCGGGGAATCAGCCAGCGTATGGCGAATGTGAGTGGCGCTTGGATGGACAATTCTCCAACGCCGGTTGCGGCGTTCTTGACCGCCCGCTCCAGAGCGGTCAGCGCCGGCGCCGCTTCTGTGAACAGCGTTTCGCCAACCTCCGTGAGGCGAAGGCTGTTATTCGAGCGCAGAAAGAGCGGCGCGCCAATCGCGGTTTCCAGTGACCGAACCTGATGGCTCACCGCGCCAGGCGTCACACCAAGCCGAGCGGCCGCCTTTTTGTGGCTGCCGCACTCCGCCGCCATCGCGAACACGCGCAAGGCGTTCAAGGATGCGTTTCGAGCTCTTTGCATCAAAATTCCTAATGCAAGTACAGAAATACCAGTTTGTTCTTAAACGATTAGTAGGGCCAGCATGAAGCACATTTCTCAATCAGTTTGGATGTGGGAGCGCCATGCAACACCTGCCCGCGATCCTCTGGGTTCTTCTCAGCACTGCGCTCTGGACGGGGATCTTTGCGGCCGCCAAGCTCGCCGATGGCGGGATCGGCGCGCTACAGATCACCTTCCTGCGCTATATCGGCGCTCTCGCGACGGCTCTGCTCTTAGCGGCGTCTCGGGGCGGTGTGCGCGCGCATAAGAGCCAACGGCCCTTCAGCCATTTCCTGCGCGCGGTTTGCGGCGCGGGCGGCGCCGTCGCGATCACCTGGTCGTATGCTCATATGCCGATCGTCGACGCGACGGCGATCGGCATGCTCTATGGGGTGCTGGCGGTCCTTCTCGGCTTTGTCGTTCTGAAAGAGCATGTGACGCGGATTCATTGGCTTGCGGCCGCGGTATCGCTCGCGGGCGCTGCGGTCGTCATGGTTGGGAAGGGCGCCTTCCAGGGCGCCGCCTATGGCGTTCCGGCTTTGGCGGCTTTGGTCAGCGCCGCGCTTCTCGCGATCGAAGGCCTGTTGATCCGTGTCCTCGGCCAACGAGACGAGGCGCTAACCATCATGCTCCATGTTTGCTTCTTCGGCGCGGTCCTGATGGCGGGGCCCGCCTTCCTGACATGGGAATCTGTTGATGGCGGTACGATCGCCGCCTGCATTTTCTTAGGGCCGGTCGCGATCGGCGCCCAATATTGCACCATCGTCGGCTACCGACTGGCGCCGCTGTCGATTGTCGCGCCGGTCGATTATTCCTGGATCGTGTTTGCGACGGCGCTTGGTTTGTTGGCGTTCGATGAGAGGCCGACCGCTGTCGCACTGGCCGGCTGCGCGCTGATAGCGCTTGGCGGCGTCTTGCTGACGCGCGTCGATAGGGGCTAAGGGGCGCCGCGAGAGGCCATAGGGCTTAACCCGCCGCGCCTGCCGCCGCCGATTTCCGGCCGAAGCCGATATTGATCGCGAAGAGGACGAAGAAGGCGGCGAGGGCGATGGCGTGATAGAGCGTGCCCAGGGGCCAGAGCAGGGCCGCGCCGACGGCGAAGACGGCGATACGCATCACCGGGTTCAGCTTATTCTCCCAATGGCCCTGAATGCCGGCGCCCAGCGCCCAGAGGCCGAAAATCGCAAAGGCGAATATCTCGATCATCACCGGCCAGTCGCCGCCGAGCAACGGCGTGTAGGCGAAGAGCAGCGGCACGAAATAGAGGCCCTTGGCGATCTTCCAGCTGGCGACGCCGGTCTTCATCGCCGGGGCCTTGGCGATCGCGGCGGCGGTGAAGGAGGCGAGCGCGACGGGCGGCGTGACGTTCGAATCCTGGCTTAGCCAATAGATGATCATATGCGCCGAGAGCAGCGCCTCCATCAGGATTTCCGGGCTGAAGAGCTGGTCATAGAGCAGGCCGAGCGTTTCCAGCGGCAGGGCCTGGACGATTTCCTGCGCAGTCTCGGGCGGCATCGGCCCGGCCAGTTCGGCCAACCGCTCCGGAACCGCGATCATGAAGATCGCCTGCGCCGTCTCCGGCAGGGCGCCGGCGGCGATGATCTCGACCATCTGCGATTGCAGGATCAGCTGATACAGGCTGGGGGCGCTGAGCGTGCCCAGGACGATATAGGCGGCGGTCACCGGCAGCCCCATGCCGAGCACCAGCGAGGCCAGGGCGACCAGCACGAAGGCGATCATCAGATTGCCGTCTGCCCAATTCGAGATCATCAGCGAGAAGGTGTTGCCGATCCCCGCCGTCGCGATGACATTGACGATCAGGCCGACCGCGCAGAGCAGCACGGCGGTCGTGACCATGTTTCGCGCGCCGAGCTCGAGCGCTTCGAGGATTTCCTTCACCCCCATCCGGTGCGGCGTCAGCCAGGAGGCGACGATACAGGCGGCGATCGCGTAGCCGGCCGCATAGGTCGGCGTGTAGCCGGTCACCAGCAAGGTCACCAAAAGGCCGATCGGGATGAAGAAGGAAGGGCCGCCGCGCCGCAGCACCGCCTTCAGGTCGGGCGTGTCTTCGGGGCTGGTCGTGGTCGCGTTGCTGCGTTTCGCCTCGATGCGCACGAAGAAGGCGACAGTCGCGAAATAGAGCAACGCGGGCAGCGCCGCCATGGCGATGATATGGGTGTAGGGGATCTGGGTCGTCGCCGCCATGACGAAGGCGCCGGCTCCCATGATCGGCGGCATCAACTGGCCGCCCGTCGAAGAGGCCGCTTCGACGCCGCCGGCGAAATGTGGCTTGAAGCCGACCCGTTTCATCATCGGGATCGTGATCACGCCGGTCGAGGCGGTGTTGGCGACCGCCGAGCCCGAGATCGTGCCGGTCAGGCCGCTCGCCATTACCGCGACGAAGCCGGGGCCGCCGATGAAACGGCCGGCGACGACGCGCGAGAAATCGACAATGAAATCCCCGGCCCCGGACTTCAGCAGGAAGGCGCCGAAAATAATGAACATGAAAACAAAGGTCGAGGAGATGCGGGCGATCGATCCCAACAACGCATCGTCGCCATAGATCGAGCGGAACATCAGGGTTTCCAGCGACAGGCCGCGAAAGGCGAATATCCCCTCGATATGCGCGCCCCAGAAGGCGATATAGCTGAGCGCCGTGACGATCAGGACAGGGATAATCCAGCCGGTCGTCCGCCGCGTGAATTCGATCGCTGCGATGATCGCGACCCCGCCCGCGATCCAGTCCAGCGCGCTCAAGCGCACGCCGCGGTCGTAGATGTCATTCTCCGCCGCCGCCAGGAACAACACCGCCGCCGCCGCCGCGAACCCAAAGGCGATATCGAGCCAACGGAGCGGGCCGCGCCGAGCGAACGTCTTGCCAGCGGCCGGGTGCAGCAGGGCGCACAGCAAGACAAATCCTGCGAAATGGATCGCGTTCTGCCAGAGCGTGGAGAACGGCGCCATGATGTTCATCCAGATATGGCCGAGTGACAGTCCGATGGCCAAGATCATGACCGCCCAGCCGATCGGTCCGCGCTCCCGTCCCATGGCGGCGGTCAGGGCCTCGGACGCGCTTTCCGGCGTGGCTTCGTCCTGGGCGGTTTTCCCGGGTTGGCTGGTCGTATCGGTCATAATGGCGGCTCTGCGGCTCAGCGGCTCGACGCGTCTTGGGGGGACGCCGCGCGTGTGCGGACTTTCTGGTGAACTGACATAGGGCGACGGCCGCAAGAAGAAACCCGGGAACGCGGCGCGTTCCCGGGCTCTCGATGACGGCGTCTATCGCGCCGTTTGGCCTATTGCGCCATCAGGTTGTCGGGGATCGTCAGGCCGACTTCCTTATAATAACGCGCGGCGCCCGGATGCAGCGGCACCGGCAGACCGGTAATCGCCGCGTCCAAGCTCATCGCGTTGGTCGCTTTGTGGATCGCCTGCAGGAAAGGCAGGTTCTCATACATGGTCTTGGTGATCAGATAGACCGATTCTTCGTCGACATCGGCCGTGGTCGCCAGGAAGTTCGGCTGGGCGATGGTCTGGACATCCTCAGTCTGGCCCGGATAGGTGCCGGCCGGGATCGTGTAGGGCGTCCAAAGACCTTTGCCGCCATCGGCCGCCGCCGCTTCTTCTTCGGTGAAGGAGAGGAAGCGCACGCTGTCGCCCGCCGCGGCGAAGAGACGGGTCAGGGCGCCGGTCGGCGGCCCGGCGGGCGCGCCGATGCCGACCGCCTGGCCGTTCTGTACGGCCTCCGCGGACGGTCCATAGCCCGCATAGAGCAGGTCGAAATCACTGTCGATATCCAGGCCCAATCCGGCGGAGATCAGCGTCGCGTTCGACCCGATCGTGCCGGAATTCTGGCGGCCCAGCGCCATCGTCTCGCCCTTCAGAGTCGCCAGATCGCTGAACGTGCCGGATTTCACCTTATCGGCGGCGATCACATACTGTTCGACATTCGGCCAGAGCATGCTGATCGAGCGCAGTTCCGTCTGCGGACCGTCGGCGCTGACCGGGCCGGTGCCGGTTCTGGCGTAATACCCGAACAGGCCTTGCAGAATGGCGAATTGGGCTTCGCCCTCGCGCAGCAGGCGGACATTCTCGCCGGAGCCGGCGGAGTTGATCGCCGACATCCCGATCTTCTGACGCGGCTGCAGCTTCACCTTGGTCAGGGTCGCGATCGCGACGCCCACCGGATAATAGGTGCCGCCCGTCGACGCCGTCGCCAGGATGAAGTTCTTGGCGTCCTGCGCCTGCACAGGGCCGCCGGCGACGGCGGCCGCGGTGGCGGCTGCGAGGGCGACTCCCATGGTT
This sequence comes from Alphaproteobacteria bacterium, assembly GCA_030065235.1. GTDB lineage: Bacteria > Pseudomonadota > Alphaproteobacteria > UBA8366 > Aestuariispiraceae > JASJDC01. The sequence continues at coordinate 338,106 of JASJDC010000002.1, read as the reverse complement.
CTTCTGGTCAAAAGCATTCCAAACTCCCTGATTTAACCCAATCGGTAATCGCGCGCGGCGATCGGCGCCGCCCGGTCGATTGGCGCCACGCCCGGCCCGCTTTTCAAAGCAGGAACCGAACATGAAACCAACATCGACGCTTACCATAGCGAAGTGCGGGGTTATTCGGCAAGCGCCTGACGACGGTGCTCGTTGTCTCGATCCGTTCGGAAACCGCGCTCTGAATGGCGACTGCGCGTCACGCCGTTAGGCTCTCGAGCGATCATGTTCGTTACGACGATGCGGCCTGAAGCGCCGGGAGACCGGACAATTTTGCATTGCGCGCCAGGGCGCTCTTGGTCTAGCTATGTTAATAAATCAAGGAACTCTAATAATCGATAGAGGTTGCGCGATGCGTTTGAACCTGCGTCAGAAAATCACCGGCTTGATCGGTGTTCTCAGCGTCCTGCTGGTCGCCCTTGCGTCGATCGATTCCTATTCGAAAATCAGGCTCATGCAGGACGAACTGCTGGCGCAACAGATCAACGCGGCGGCGGACAAGCTTGTGGTGGCGGCCGGCTCCTGGGCCGTGGAGCGCGGGACCACCGCCGGGGTTCTGGGCGGCGGCGGCGCCCCGACGCCGAAGCAGTTGGAGACGATCTTGGCGCGGCGCGAACTGGCCGACGGTAACCTGACCGCGGCGATCGCCGAAATCGAGGCGATCGGCGCCGATGTCGGTGTCGATGAAGAAATCAGAGCGACTCTGGCGGCGCATGAAGCGGTGAAAGCGATACGAGAGCGTGTCGACGCGGTCTTCGCAGTAGGGTCTCTGGACGGCGATCCAGGTCTGCGCGCGGATTGGTTTCCCGCCATCACCGATTTGATCATGAGTTCCGCCAAGCTGCGCGAACGCGAGGAGGTCAAACTGATCGGCGGTCTGCCGAAATTGGCGATCGAGGCCGTGCGGCTTCGGGACCACGCCTGGCTCTGGGCGGAATATGCGGGTCGGGAGCGCGGCCGGCTGGCGGGCGTTATCTCCTCAGGCCAACCGATGACGCCTCAGGTGTCATCTTTGATCGACCAATTCAGCGGCTTCATCGGATCGGCCATCAGCAGCATCGAGATCGTCAAAGGCGACATGCCGGCCAATGTGGCGGAGAAGATCGATATCGCCGAACGGACCTATTTTGACGAGATCGTGCCGCTGCGCGCCCGGATCATGGCTGCCAGCGCCGCCGGCGAGCCTTATCCGGTCAGCGGCCAGGAATGGTTCGATGCGGCGACCAAGAGCATCGGGGCCGTGCTGGCCGCCAGCGCCGAGACGCGCGCCTTCATCAACGAGGAAATCGACCGGGATCTGAATTCGATCTATGTGTCCGTCAGCATTTCCTTTGGCATGATCCTGGCGGCGCTGATCGCCTGGGGCGTCGGCTATTGGCTGGCGGTCTACCGGATTTCCAAGCCGGTCGAGGCCGTCGTCGATGTCATGGACGAACTGGCGTCCGGCAATTTGGAAGTCTTCGTGCCCGAACCCAAGAGCGATGACGAGATCGGCCGGATGACCAAATCCGTCTATCACTTCAAACAAGAATCCCGCCAAAACGAGAAGTACAAAAAGGAACAGGAGGCCTATCGGCTGGAAGTCGAAGCGGAACAGCGCAAAACCCTGCTCGGCGTCGCCGATTCCTTCGAGACCGCGGTGGGCGGCGTCGCCTCCAACCTCGCCGGCAGCGCCAGCGAATTGGCGTCGAACGCCTCGCAGGTTCAGTCCGCCGCCAAGGATACGGCGACGCGCGGCGCCTCGGTTCATGAAGAGGCTTCGGTCACGGCGGGCGAGATTCAGATGGTGGCCAACGCCGCGCAGGAACTCGATAAGGCGATCCAGGAAGTGGCCGGTCAGGTCGCCAGCGCCGCGGCGCAGACCAGCGACGCCAGTGACCGCGCCGAAGACGCTGCGCGACAGGTGGCGCAGCTCAACGAACGCTCCGCCGCCATCCGCGAGGTGGTGGCCCTGATCTCCGATATCGCCGAACAGACCAACCTGCTCGCCTTGAATGCGACGATCGAGGCGGCGCGCGCCGGCGATCACGGCAAGGGCTTCGCCGTCGTGGCCAACGAGGTCAAGGCGCTGGCCACCCAGACCCAGAAAGCGACCGACGAGATCGGCGGCCAGATCGCCAGCATGTTGAACGAGATCCAGGCGACGACCGGCGCGGTGCGGACCATCGCCGACGCCACCAATTCCGTGCGCGAGACGGTGCAGGCCATCGCCGCCGCCGCGGAGGAGCAGAGCGCGACGACGCAGCAGATCGCCGGCTCGATGGAAGCCTCGTCCAACCGCATGGAGCAGGTCAAGAACGAGACCCAAGCGATGGCGGACCTGGCGGCCTCGACCGGCAGCGCGGTCAGCCAGGTCGCCTCGGCGGCGGACCAGCTCTCCAAGTCCGGCGACATTCTGCAGCATGAATCGTCGGAATTCCTGAAACGCATCCGCCGCGACAATCAGGTCGACGATCAAGCGGATAGGCAGGCGGCGGAGTAAGACGCCGGCTTAACGCGCCGCGCCCATGAATAGAGGCTGTCCCGCGACCCGAAAGTCCTCGATGGCGGCCTGTCCCGCCGGCGACAAAAGCCAGGCGATGAATTCGGCGGCGCCCTGCGCATTGACCGACGGGCAGTGCGCCGGCGAGACCTGGATCACGCCATATTCGTTCAACAAGGCCGGGTCGCCGTCGTACAGGATCGTATGATCCGCCTTGTTCCCGAAGGATATCCAGGTCGATCGGTCGCTCAGAATATAGCCGCGCATGCCGACGGCGATGTTCAGCGCCGCGCCCATGCCGGCTCCGACCTCTCGATACCAGCCGCCGCGCGGATCCGGCATGACGCCGATCCGGGTCCATAGGGCGCGCTCTTTCTTATGCGTGCCGCTGTCGTCGCCGCGTGAGACGAACGGGGCTGCGCCCTCGGCCAAGCGGCTCAGGGCGGTGTTCAGGTCGGGCGCCGCACCGACCGAGGCGGGGTCGGATCGCGGTCCGATCAGGACGAAGTCGTTGGCCATCACCGGATGGCGCGCCAGCCCGTAGCCCGCCGCCACGAAGTCGCGCTCCGCCTGTTCCGCATGCACCAGCACCACATCCGCGTCGCAGTTCGCAGCGTTCTTCAGCGCCTGGCCGGTGCCGACCGCCACGACCCGGACGGGAATTCCGGTCGTATCGGTGAAGATCGGCAGGATCGCCTCATACAGCCCGGAATTCTGCGTCGAGGTCGTCGACTGTAATAGGACGCCTCGCTCTTCCGCCCGCGCCGCCGATGCGGCGCATAGGGCGAGGCCGAGCGCGTACGCGGCGGCGCGGCGCGCGGCGCTTTTCATAGCAACAGATCGCCGCTGAGATAGGCGACGGCTTCCGGCGTTTCCGGCCGGTCGAAGAACTGCGCCGCCGGCCGGTGTTCCAACACCCGGCCTTGATGCAGGAAGACCACATCATCGGCCAGACGCTGGGCCTGAGCGGCGCTATGGGTGACCAAAACCGGCTTCACCCCGTCCTGCGCGGCGCCTTGAATCAAGGCCTCGATTTCTCGGGTGGCGCGCGGGTCCAGGCTGGCGGTCGGCTCGTCCAACAGCAGAAGACGCGGATCGCCGGCCAGCGCCCGGACCATCGCCAGACGCTGTTGCTCGCCGCCGGACAGCGCGCGGGCCGGCCGGTCCGCTAGGGCCGCCAACCCGCCGAGACGCAGCAACGCCGCAACCCGTTCGGCGCGACGGGCGCGGTCAAGCCCATGGATCTTCAGCGCGTGGATCAGGTTGCCTTTTACTGACCGGCGCAGCAGGACCGGCTTCTGAAAGACCAGCGCCATACGGCCCTCGATATCCGGCGCCGTTCGGATCATACCGGAACGCGCGGCCAAGAGCCCGATGATGCTGCGCAAGAGCACGGACTTGCCGGCGCCGTTCGGGCCGAGAATGACTGTCATCCCGGTGCGGGGCAGATCGAGATCGACGCCGTTCAGGATCGACGCGCCGTCTTGGCGATGGACCAGTCCCTGAATCGAGACAGCCGGATCGCCCCTGGCCGGCCCATTGATAACGTGCAGGCGGCGGATCGGATCGTGGGGCGCCGGCGCGTCTGCACTCATGCGACGACGCCCCGCCCCAGCGCGCCGCGCAGGCTCAACAGACCGGCGTTGATGGCGATGGTGAGGCTGATCAGGATCAGGCCCAAGGCCATCGCCATCGAGAGCGCGCCGCGTGAGGTCTCCAACGCAATCGCTGTCGTCATGGTTCGGGTCGCGTGGTTGATGTTGCCGCCGACGATCATCACGGCCCCGACTTCGGCCAGGGCGCGGCCCAACCCGGCCAGGGCGGCGGTCGCCAGCGACGGCCTCGCGTCCCAGAGCAGCGTGGCGGCGATCTGAAGCCGCGAGGCGCGCATCGACCGCAGCAGCTCGTCATATTCCAGGCTCATATCCGCCAGCGCTTGCCGGGTCAGCGCTGCGATGATCGGGGTGACGATGATGGTCTGGGCGATGATCATCGCTGTCGGCGTATAGAGCAGATCGAGCACGCCGAACGGTCCTGACGCCGACAGGAGCAGATAGACCGCCAGGCCAACGACGACCGGCGGCAAGCCCATGAATGCGTTGACCAACACGATCAACGCGCGGCGCCCCGGGGCCCGACCGATCGCCAGGAAACCGCCCAAGGGCACGCCGATCAAACAGGCGATCACGACCGCAGTCACGGTGACCTGAAGCGACAAGGCGATAATCTCGACCAGACCTGCGTCGAGAGTCACGATCAATCGCAAGGCTGCTGTCAGCGCCTCCGCGAAATCACCCATGGGTTCCTTCCTGCGGCGCGGGATGGGGGCGCCGTCTCAGTCGTCATTGGCGGGCGCATGAGGCATGGCCAGCCTTGGGATCGCTTGTCTCAATGCGGCGTGATTTTGCCAGTTGGGCGTCGCGGTGGGAAGCGGTCGGTCGGTTAGAAGCTCGGCCAGGCGGCTCGCCCGCCCGATCAGCGCGACGGCGTGGCCGGGACCGACCAAGTCCGAGGCTAGTCCAAATGCAGCCAGTCCCGGTTCGTCGGTCGCTTGGCTCAGGAGGGCGCACAGTCGCGCCTCATCCTCGGTCATGCTCCGACACCCGGCCAGGTGACAGGCGAACCGCCCGCGCGCGTGGCGCAGCAGAAAAAAGAAAAGATCGTGCTGGGCTCTCAGGATCGCTCTGGCGGGCCGCGCGCCATAGCGATCCCGCAGGATTTCCTCCGCCAAACGGCCGCTGCGCCAACACCGATTGCGGATCGCGGCCAGCCAATAGCGGAAACTTTGAATGAGAAGCGGGGCCGGCCCGGTTGCGGAAGATCTTTTGCGGCGGAAACTCGGCGAGGATCCGTGCGACAATGGCAAACGGGTTGTCATGTTCGGCATGGTGCTGTCCCCCAGAAAGCGATTCTTCAATTTTATGCAATTGCGACGCATTCGCAATACTGAAATGCTCTTGGACCCGTGTTTTGACGGCGTCGCCTGCGCCGGCTGGTTCTGGCCAACTGCTCCCAACCGGCCGGACCGGTTGCTCTGTATTCGGGCCGCGCCGGCGGCTTGCATGTTGCAGTCCGAGGGGCGCGCCTATCGGCTGGGGGCGTCGACGCGCGAATTTGCAAATCCGAGCGCGCGAACCAGATCAATCGCGCGGGGCGAGAGCGCTCCGACGGATCACTATCGGGAATTCGGTGGATGCGGCGATGGGTGTGATGATCGACGGCGTGTGGCGCGCCGATGACGGAATTGAGGCCGATCCGGATGGCGAATGGCGCCGGGCGGTCAGTTCCTATCGCCATTGGATCACGCCCGACGGGGCCGCCGGGCCGACCGGCGACGCCGGCTTCGCGGCCGAGTCCGATCGATACCATCTCTATGTCGCCTGGAATTGCCCCTGGGCGCATCGCGCGCTGTTGGCGCGCCTGGTGAAGAATCTGGAAGGGTTGATTTCAATCTCGGTCGCGGCCCCGAAACGCACGGATCAGGGCTGGGTCTTCGATCTGGCGAACGGGTATGTCGACAGGCTGTTCGGCGCCGACGCGATCCATCAAATCTACACAAGGAGCGGGCGCGGCGACGGCAAGGCCTATACTGGCCGCGTTACCGTGCCGGTCTTATGGGACAAGCGGATGGGCCGGATCGTCAGCAACGAATCCGCCGACATCGTGCGCATGTTCAATACGGCCTTCGCCGCCATCGCCCCGGCCGGCCCCGAGCTCTATCCGGAAGATCGGCGCGACGCCATCGACGCCTGGAACGACCGGATCTATCGGACGCTGAATAACGGCGTTTACCGCGCCGGGTTCGCGTCCTCGCAGGCGGCGTATGACGTCGCGGCCGCCGAGGTGTTCGAGACTCTGGACGCGCTGGACGCCCAACTGGCCGAAACCGCGTATCTTGCCGGCGATGCGTTGTCGGAGGCCGATCTGCGCCTTTTTCCGACCCTGGCGCGGTTCGACGTCGCTTATTACTCCGCTTTCAAGTGCAACAAGCGGCGGTTGATCGATTATCCGCATCTCTGGCCCTATGCGAAGAGGCTCTATGCGCTGCCCGGCGTGGCCGACACGGTCCATTTCGACATTTATCGCCGGGGCTATCATTCCAAGAGCGCGAATAGGAACCCGACAGGGGTGACGCCGGTTGGGCCGGATATCTCCTGGGCGCCCTGATCGGCCAATAGATTCCCGTCAGCACATCCCCGCCAACTCATCCCGGCCAGCGCCCGGCCAGCGCCCGGCCAGCGCCCGGCCAGCGCCAAGACCGCAGGCCGCGTCAGCCACGCTTCAATTTGTCAATCGCGCCGTCGATGGCGCGGACGGACTCGCGATAGATCGACGGTAGGGCTTCAGCCGCTTCGACCAGTTTCTCGTCATCCCCTTCGTCACAGGCGACTTGAAGCGCCTGTGCGCAAGCCGCCATCTTGCTGAGGCCGACCGATGCGGCGGTTCCTTTCAACGCGTGGGCTTGGGCTCGGATTTTCGGCCTGTCGTCGTCTTCAAGCGCCGCGGCGATAGCGCCGGCTAGGCCCCCCGCGGTGGGCCGAAAGGTCGACAGCAATTCGATCAAGCGATCCGGCGGCGCCGCGCCGCGGATCGATTCGATGATCTTGTGATCAAAAACCAGATCGCCCGTGGGGGCCGCCTCATCGGGTTTTTTCTGCGCCACGCCGGAGTCCAGGGCCGTCGTCTCGAGCGCGCGACCGGTGGCGTCGCCCAGGATTCGAATCAGGTCTTCGCGCATGACCGGTTTCGCCAGGAAGGCGTTGATCCCAACCGATCGGCATTCTTCGCGCTGTCGAGGCGTGATATCGGCCGAAACGGCGACGATCGGGACGTCGCCGCGGCCGCCGAATTTGTCCCGGCGGATCCGGCGCGCCGCCTCGACACCGTCGATCTGCGGCATGCGCAGATCCATCAGAACGACGTCGATCGGTTCGGATTTCAGGATTTCGAAAGCCTCCTCGGCGCCGGGCGCGCTTAACGCTTGCGCCTTGGCCCCACGCAGCAATTGTTCCAAGATCGTTCGATTGACGGCGATATCGTCGACAATCAACACCCGACACACCGAGGGATCGAGCCGGTCGTCGCTTGTCATGGCGGGTCGCTCTGGCGGCCAAGACACAGGTAAGAATTTCCCTCGGCGGATCGAATCGAAGCGTTATGGTAGATCAGCCGGCGGCGGCAAGCAAAGGCTGTCCTTCGCTGGCGCGACCAATCCCCGCTAGGAGGCGGGTTCGGCGATGCGATATGCGTCTTTTTTGCAGGATCTCGCGGCGTCCGGGTCGACGGCCTGGGCCGTGCATAGCGAGGCTATGGCGCGCCATCGGCGCGGAGAGGACGTGATTATCCTCAGTGTGGGCGATCCGGACTTCACGACTCCGCCGCCGATCGCCGACGCTGCGGTGGACGCGTTGCGGTCGGGCCAAACGAAATATTCAGCCGCGGGCGGGGTCGCAGGCCTGCGCAAGGCGATCGCGCAGACGGAATCCAAGCGGCTGGGATTGGAAATCAGCCCGGATGAAGTCACCGTCACTGCCGGCGCCCAGAACGCGCTCTATATGACGATGCGCTGTCTGCTCGACCCCGACGACGCGGTGATCCTGCTCAGTCCGCCCTATGTCATGTTCGAAGGAGTCGTGCGGGCGGCCGGCGGAACGCCGATCCTGGCGCCGCTGGACGCCGATCGCGGTTTTGCACTCGACCCGGACGCCGTCGCCGCGGCGATTACGCCGAAGACGCGGGCGATTTTGCTGAATTCGCCGCATAATCCGAGCGGCGCAATCGCGAATCGCGCGGCGGTCGAGCGTCTGGCCGCGCTGTGCGTCGCGCATGACCTCTGGCTGATCTCGGATGAAGTTTACGCCGATCTGTGTTTTGAGCGGTCGTTCTATTCGCCGCGGCGGGCGCCGGGCGTCGGCGATCGCTGCGTGGTGATCCGCAGCCTTTCCAAATCTCATGCAATGAGCGGTTGGCGGATCGGCTGGGCGGTCGGCCCGGCGGCGTTCGCGGGTCATGCGCGGAACCTTCTGAACAATATCCAGTATGGCGGGTCGGCGTTTCTGCAGGCTGGTGCAGAGGCGGCGCTGACCGGCGACGGCGCCGACACCGCGTGTATGAAAGAGGCGTATCGCCGTCGGCGCGATCTGTTGGTCGAGGGGCTCGCCTCGGCGCCGGGCCTGCGCGCCCTCAAGCCGGAAGCCGGCATTTTCGCCCTGGCCGATACTTCCGAGACTAGCTGGTCGGGCGAGAGTTTCTCCTGGGCGCTGCTGAACGAGGCAGGGGTTTCGGTGTTGCCGGGCGGGGCGTTCGGCCCGGTTCTGCAAGACCGGGTGCGGATTTCCTTGTGTCAGCCCGACGCCGTGTTGGCGGAGGCCTGCGCACGGATTGTCCATTTCTTATCGCGCCATGCGGGCCAGGCCGCGTAATCGCGCGGTTTTCGGCGGGTCTCGAGACCGCCCGTGCGGGAGAGTCAGTCTCCGGCCGCCCGCTCTCTCGTGTCGAACAGATAGCCCGAGGCGAAATTATCGAGCCGCGACCAGGCGCGTTCGGACACCGTGACGCCATTCTGCACCGCATGGTCGGCGCGCTTGTCCAACTCCCAGGCGTCGACCACATGGTTGGCGGCGGCGAAGCCCTGGACGGCGATCGGCGCATCGCTGGCCATGATCGAGATGCGCGCGGGCGCGCCGGTGATCAGCGCTTCCGTTTGCGCATAACGCAGCCGAACAGACCCGCTGGCGCAGAGCGCCAAGGATTGCCCGCGCCCGTCATCGGCGTCCCATCGAACATGGATCGCCAGCCGGCGCAGGGAGATCTCGGCGGCGAAAGGGATCAGCGCAATCGGTCCGAACAGCACGCCGGTCCAGGCGCTGGGCGCGCCGGGTCGCCGGTCTTGCGCCTCCAACAGTTCTTCGAAGATGCCGGGGCCCTGCAGCAACGCGTGCCCGTCGGCTTCAACGCTCCGACCCGGCGCGCCGCCGCGTCCTTCGTCGAACAGCGCGTCCACAGCCAGCGACAGGCCGGGATAGCCGCGCTTCTCAAGCCATTCGACCGCCCTGGCCGCCTCGTCTTCCTCGCCGCTTGGCAGGTCGGCGCGCCGGCCGGCGCGGGTGATCAAGTTGCGGATTTCCGCCACAGAACGGTTGATGGCGGGCGTCTGAGTGCTAAGCGATGCGTCCATACCTACACGTCTTTGTTCTTCTCATTGTCTCTGTCCAGGCGTGGCATCGCGCTAAGCCGCCGCCGTTACGCCGGCGGAAAAGGCCCAGGCGTCCGGGTCGACCGCCGCGATCTCTGACGCGGTCGGCGCGCCCTGATAGAGCGAACTCAACACCACATCCTCATTCTCCGCCCTAATATGATCGGCCCCCAGGAAAGCCAGGGTGAAGCGCAACAGGTCGCTCGGCGCCATGTCGCCCTGCAGGACATTCTCCCGCAACTCGCCATAGGGATATTTCGCGCAAATCTGCACGCGCTTCACGGCCGCGCGGCATTCCGGGCGGCGTCTGAGGAAAGCGCCGACCCGGTCGTTCAACAACGCGTCGCGGCTTTCATTCCGCAGCGCGGTTCTTAGCCGGACGACGTCGCGGGCGACGCCGAGGCGCGCATCAACCGGCTCGGCGTCGAACGGCCGCAGCGGCGCGTCGCGACGCTCTGACACGGTGAATCCGAGAAAGCCGTCGCGCGCCCGCCAAGCCTTGCCTTCCGATTGCGGGTCGGAAAAATCGATCGACAGAGCCCAGCCGTAGAACCGATCGATCAGGTCGAGCAGCGCCGACAACGGCATTAGCGGATCAATACGGAAGTTCTCGTCGGCGCACAGGTTCTCGAACAGCGGGTCGACAAGCGCGCGTTGCGGCTCCAGCACCAGACTGTTGATCATCTCCTGAAAGTCGATTGACCCCGCCCCCTCGGCCTGATCCATCAGCCGCGCCCAAGGCGTGTCGCGCCGCCACCAGTCCTTGTCGGCGGAGAGCGCCGCTTGAAAAGAGGCGAGCTCTCGGGACAGCGTCAGTTGCTGCGCGCTGGCGATCCGGTCGGGGCCCCAACTAGCGGCGTATTGGACCGCCCGCGCCAGGATGCGCATAAAGGCGTTCGCTTGCCGCTCGCTCGCGACCTTGGCCGCGCGGACCCGGGCCAACGCGCGCTCCCGCGCCACGACCCAATGGTGCACCAGGACCGGATGCCGAACCAGGAAGGGGGCCATGCCGGCGTCGGTGACATTGCCGATCCCCAGCGCGCGCCGATGGCCTGCAGCCAGCGTGGCGGCCTGCGCGCCGCCTTCGGCTTTCGCCAGATGGTCGATCAGATCCAGCGTGAATTCCCGGATCACATAGAGCGTCAGCATTTCCGCCTGGAAGGGCGCGAAAAAGCCGGGGATGCGAGAAATCCGATCAAACTCGGCCAGTCCGAACTTGCCGTTCCCGAAGAGCGCGAAGGTCTCCATAAAGAAACCCGCATCCTGGATCGCGGCGGCGCTGGGCTGGGCGCCTCCCGCCAAGTCCGAGACGACGGCGCCGATCCGCTCGGCGCTGAACAGCCCGCGGGTCAGGACAATATCGTTGGGACAATAACGACCGGCCTCCTGCAGCGGCACGTTTCGACGCAGCCGAACCAGGTCGTCCTCGTCAGGCACGCCGTCGAATAGCAGGAATGTCGCGTCCCATTTGCCGCGGAACTCGTCCTGCCGCATCGGGGTCGGACGCGTCGCCCCGCCGGCGCGCGGTTTCGTGTTGTGACTGAAACAGACAAGCGAAACATCGCTGGTCGGCGATTCGACCACATAGACCGCGCAGCCGACGCCGTCCGCGTCCAGCTCGAATCGGTCCAGACGCGTATTCCACTGCTCGGCGTGCATCCGGCGCACCAAGCCGCGCATGAAGCTCAGCCGCGTCGGATGGCTGGCGCTGAGCCGCGCCATGCGCATCACCTGGGCCGGCGGCCGCAAATGCTCATGCTCGTTGGCGTCGATGTTCAGGGCGACGACGTTCACGACGACCCTTTCCACTTTCGCGATGACGTTTTCAAAGAAGCCGCAATACCAAGGCGGCCTCGATGGTTCCGCCTGAAGCTCTGTTCGCTACAGTCGAGCCCCCCGGCCCGGCGTCCCACGAAAATGGACAGCCGTCACTGTAGAGAATAGCTAACAGATGATATTAACCAGAAAACCGCCCCTATGGGAACCGCGCGCGGTATAGGGTTATTCCGGTTTTCACCCGATTTCCCGTATTTCGCTCGAAAATAAGCGTTTTTTGGACTTTTCGCGCCCGCGAGCGTGGCGACGGATGCGTCAAGAGCTGGTTCGAAAGAACTGGATGAGAGGGGGCGGATCAAAGAATCATGCGCAGGCCGGTGATCGCGAGGAACAGGGCGAAACAGCGCCGCAGGGCCAGCTTCGGCGTTTTATGCGCAAGTTTGGCGCCGATCGGCGCGGCGAAGACGGTGACCGCCACAATCAGCGCGGCGGCGGGCAGGTTGACATAGCCCAGGCTGGCGGGCGGCAGGCCGGCCAAGTCCCATCCCGCCCAGATATAGAATCCGACCGCCGCCGCGGCGATGGCGACGCCGAACGAACTGGCGGTGCCCACGGCGTTGTGGATCGGAAAGCCGAAAAGCGACAGGACCGGCACCGACAGCGTGCCGCCGCCGATCCCCATCAGCGCGGAAAAGACCCCGACGGTGAAGGAGATCGCGCCGTTCAGCGCCTTCGATCCCGGCAAGGACTGGGCGATCAGCCACATCTCGCGCCGGGCCATGGCGACGGCGACCGCGAGTGCGATCACGCCGAAAATCAGCGACAGGGTCGCGCCGTCGAGAAATTTCGCGATGAACCCGCCGAACGCCGCGCCAAGGATAATTCCCGGCAACCAGTTTCGCAGCAGGGCCGCATCGACCACGCCTTTCTTATGATGCGCCCGCGCCGAGGCGATCGAGGTGAAGACGATGGTCGCCAGAGAGGTGGCCACGGCCAGATGCATCGCCAACGCCGGATCGACGCGGAAGAACGGCGACAGCCAGAACAGCACCGGCACGATGACGATGCCGCCGCCGACGCCCAAAAGGCCCGCCAACAAACCGGCGATGGCGCCCACGCCCAAGAGGAGGGCGGCGAAAAGGGCGATTGCCTGGGTGTCCAGCTCCATGATCGGCCATCGGTTCGTTTCGGAGATGGGCGCGGAAATCGGTGAGGTCTGCGCCGCCGCCGGGTTTAGCCGATGCTTGGGATTTGGCAAGCGCGCGCGTGCCGGTCGCGCCCGCCGAGGGTCCGAAACGGCGGATCAGATCCGTTCGCCCTTGAGCAGAAGTTCCTCGATCAGCTGGCGTTCGATGAGGCCTTGGCTGTCGCCGCCGCGAAAGGTCATCGCGCCCGAATAGAAGGTTTCGCCGAAGGTCCGCACCAGATTGGCGGTCTGCCCAACGCCGGACAGAAACTGATCATCCTCGAGCGAACCCAACGGGTGAATGTAGGCGCTCCAAATCACGCCTTGGGCGATCGCGTAGCGCGCGTCGAGGGCGGTGTCGAAATTCGCCTGCATAATCCGGATCAGCAGTTCCGGCGACGCCTGATCCGCACTGACGACATGAGACAGGATGCGCATTCGATCATTGGCTGGGTCGGCGATCACGACCAGGGCCAGGTCCGAAACCGTCAACACCCATTGATGCTCGCGCAGTTTCGTCGCGTTCTCGTCGACCGCCAAAATGAGCGTGTTCAGGCGCTCGACCGTCATCCGCTCGCGCGGCGCTTCGGCCCGGGTTTCGGCGACAAGCGCGCCGAGGGCCAGCAGGGCGGCCGTGACGATGACCGTCCGCCAAGGCGCTGCAACTGTCCTGATCATAATCCGGCGCTCCCCTGTTCGCTGCACGGCGCGGTCGAATAGTGACCTCGATGGCTGGATTTGGCATGTCACAAATTGCTGATCGCGCGATCGGGTCGGACGGAGACAGCGTCGCCGCCCTTGACGCGCAGCACCGGAACCTAGTTTTAGGACCGGCGCGGCCGCATGGACCGCAGCCGAGTTTTGGGATGTCCTCGATGACGGAACTTGTTCTCAATAACGCGCGGGTTGTGACCGCCGAGACGGACTTTCTCGGCGCCGTATTGGTGCGCGACGGCTGGATCGCCGAGATCCTCGACGCCCCGCTCGAGCAGAGCGGCTCGACCGACAGCCGTGTCGATTGCCATGGCGATCTTCTCGTTCCGGGTCTCGTGGAGTTGCATACCGACAATCTAGAGCGCCACTTGGCGCCGCGGCCTGGTGCGCGTTGGCCGGCGGTTGCGGCGGTGGTGGCGCATGACGCCCAGGTCGTCGCCTCCGGCATCACGACGGTGTTCGACGCCATCGCCGTCGGCGATATCGATCAAGCGGGCCAACGCCGGGATCATCTAGAGGACGCGGTGGCGGCGCTCGACGAGACGCGGGATCGCGGCTTGACCAAAGCGGATCATATCCTCCACCTGCGCTGCGAGGTGTCGGTCCAAGACATGCGCGCGCTGTTGGAGCCGTTGCTCGACGCGCCGTCGTTGAAACTGATGTCCGTGATGGACCATTCGCCCGGACAGCGACAGTTCGTAAAGCTCGACCATTATCGGCGCTACTATCAGAACAAACTGAATCTGAGCGACGCCGAGATCGACCGCTTCATCGAAGGGCGCGTAAAGGATCGGGAGGCCTATTCCGTGGAAAACCGCGCCTGGGTGGTCGAACAGGCCCGGGCGCGCGCCGTCCGTCTCGCCAGCCACGATGACGCATCGCCGGATCATGTATCGGAGGCGGTCGCAGACGGCATGACGATCGCCGAGTTTCCGACCACGGTCGCGGCGGCCCGCGCGTCGCACGAGAACGGCTTGGCGGTGATGATGGGCGGGCCCAATCTGGTGCGCGGCGGGTCGCATTCCGGGAATGTCTCGGCGCGCGATCTGGCAGAGCATGGCTATCTGGATGTGATTTCCAGCGATTACGCGCCGATCAGCCTGTTGCATGGCGCGATGATCCTGGCCGAAGAAGTCGCGGGCTTTGATCTCGCCAAGGCGATCGCCACCGTCACGTCGACCCCGGCCCGCGCCGCCGGGCTCGACGATCGCGGCGAGATCGCCGTCGGCAAGCGCGCGGATTTCGTGCGGGTCGAACACACCCCGCATCATCCGCTGATCCGCAGCGTCTGGCGCGCCGGTGAGCGCATCGCTTAATCTGGCCCTGATCAGGCGCCAAGCGCGACCCGGTCCAGGACCTGAAAGGACCGGCCGCCGCCGGGATCGCCGAACAGACACAGCGACTCGATGCTGAAGGGTTGGGCGCTGAAAGGCGCGGTTTCCGTCTTTAGCACCCGTTCAAGCCGGTCCAGCGCGTCCACATCCAGCGGCCCGGTCAGGGTTAAATGAAACCGGAACTGGTCCAGCACATACGGATAGCCCCAGCGTTCCAGAAGCGTGTCTTGGCGCGGTGAGAGATCGGCCTTGCGCCGGCGCGCCAAGTCCTCCGGCGTCAGCGGCGACCGGAATCCATCCAACTCGGTGACGCAGGCTTCCGCCAATGCGGCGATTGCGTCCTGTTCTCCGCTGGGGGTCAGCGCCAGGAATCGCGCCAATCGATTGAGTTTCAGGGGCCCGGCGACGGCCGGCCGGCGTTTTTTAGCCAGAGCGTGCAACGCCCCGCGCAACTCCGCTTCCGACCGTCCTTCCGCCAACCGAAACGGCGCTTTCAGGGTGCCGTGAAAGCCGTAGCGGCGCGGGAATGCGACTGCACGCGCCGCCTCATCCCGGTCGAGACCCATGACATCCTGCCGGTCGACAGGCGCGCCCTCGGCCGGATCCCAGCCGATCCAGCCGGCCGCCCAGCGGGCCAAGGCGCTGTCCGGCGCCGGCGCATAATAGATGGCGTAGCGTTCCATGGCTCAATCTCGCAGGCCAATCTGATGGGAAAAGAAAACGCCGCCCAGCGCTGTCGGCCGGGCGGCGCCCTTGAGCGATCTGTCTCGCGCTTTAGTTCGGCAGCACGCCGTCAACGCCTTCGACATAATAGTCCATGGTCAGCAACGCGCCGTCGTCCAGGACTGCGCCTTCCTCGACGACGACATTGCCGGCCTGATCGGTGATCGGTCCTTGGAACGGATGCACCGCGCCGCTTTTGATGTCCGCGACGGTTTGCGCGGCCATGGCGGCCACGTCGTCGGGAATGTTGGTGTAGGGCGCCATCACGGCCATGCCGGGGGCCAAACCGTCCCAGGTGTCTGACGACTCCCAGGTTCCGTCCAACACCGCCTGTGTGCGGGCGACATAATACGGGCCCCAATCGTCGATGATCGCGGTCATCTGGGTCTCAGGCGCGAACTGGATCATGTCCGACGCTTGCCCGAAGCCCAAGACGCCCCGCTCTGCGGCGGTCTGAAGCGGCGCCGGGCTGTCCGTATGCTGGGTGATGATGTCGGCCCCTTGGTCCATCAGCGCTTTCGCCGCGTCGGCTTCCTTGCCCGGATCGTACCAGGAATTCACCCAGACGACTTTCACGGTCGCCTCCGGGTTGACCGAGCGCATGCCCAGGAGGAAGGAATTGATGCCGCGGACCACTTCCGGGATCGGGAAGGAGGCGACATAGCCGGCCACGCCCGTCTCGCTCATCTTGGCGGCGATCTGACCGATCACATAGCGGCCTTCATAGAACCGGCCGGAATAGGTGCTGACATTGTCGGCGCGCTTGTAGCCCGTCGCGTGTTCGAATTTCACGTCCGGGAACTGACTTGCGACTTTCACCGTCGGGTTCATATAACCGAAAGAAGTGGTGAAGATCAGACCGTGGCCGGTGCTGGCCAGTTGGGTGATTACGCGCTCGGCGTCCGCGCCCTCGTCCACGCTTTCGACGAAGGTGGTCGAGACCCGATCGCCGAATTTCTCTTCGATCGCTTTGCGGCCTTCGTCATGGCGAAAGGTCCAGCCATGATCGCTGACCGGTCCGACATAGACGAAACCGACTTTCAGGTCTTGCGCCAGGGCCGTTTGCGGGGCGGCTGTCAGGGCTGCGGTCATCGCGGCGCCCGCGGCCAAGCCCGCCAGGGACAGCATCGTATGGCGTCGTGTGAAGTTCTGCACAGATAGTCTCCCTCTCAACAGATGGGTTTGAATTCAGGATGGATCAGTCGCACTGGCGCCCGCCGCCGCAGCGCCGTCGCGGCCGGACAGCGACGCTTGCGCGCCGCCGGCTGTTGACGGTGAAGACTGTTCCGACGCGTCAGGCCAGGCCGATTCTCAGGGCCTTTGTTATCCTAGCGCGCCGGATGGAAAATCTTGCCAAGGGCGGCGGGTGCGTTCAACCGAATCTTCGCTTTGTCGCCGGAAATCACCACCAGCACGACGATGGTGGCGATATAGGGCAGCATCGACATGATCTGCGACGGCACGCCCCAGCCCGCGCCCTGGGCGTGGAGCTGCAGGATCGTGATGCCGCCAAACAGATAGGCGCCCAGGATCAGACGCCCCGGCCGCCAGGTGGCGAAGACCACCAGCGCCAAAGCGATCCAGCCGCGTCCGGCGGTCATATTCTCGGCCCAGAGCGGGGTGTAGACCAGCGATAGATAGGCCCCGGCCAGACCGCAACAGGCGCCGCCGAACAGCACCGCGAGGCTGCGGACCAGCACCACCGAATAGCCGATTGCGTGGGCCGCGTCGTGATTGTCGCCGACCGCGCGCAGGATCAGCCCGACCCGCGTCTTACGAATCACAAAGGCTGTGGCGCCGAGCAGGATGAAGGAGAAATAGACCAGCGGGTCCTGGCCGAACAGGATCGGCCCCAGAACCGGGATGTCGGTCAGGATCGGGATCTCGATCCGCTGCATGGCGTTGACAGTGACGCCGACGAATCCTTTGCCGACCAGGGCGCTCAAGCCAATGCCAAAAATCGTCAGCGCCAGGCCGGTCGCGACCTGATTGGCCAGAAGGCCCAGCGTCAGAAACGCGAACAAGCCCGCCATCGCCGCACCCGCCGCCGTGCCCGCTAGGACGCCGACGAAGGGGTTGCCGGTTATCACGCCGACCCCAAACCCGGTCACGGCCCCCATGATCATCATCCCTTCGACGCCGAGATTCAGAACCCCGGACTTTTCGGTCACCAACTCGCCGGTCGCAGCGAACAGAAGCGGCGTCGCGGCGGTGATGACCGAAAGCGTGATGAGGGTCAGAGATTCCATGGATCGCCGCGCCTAGGCTTTGACGCCGACCGGGCGGCCGATTTTGATCCGATAGTGGATCAGCAGGTCGCAGGCCAGGACATAGAACAGAAGCACGCCTTGAAAGACGCCGGTAACCGAGACCGGCAGGCCGATCGCGATCTGGGCGTTCTCGCCGCCGATATAGGTCAAGGCCATCATCAACCCGCCGATCAAGACGCCCAGCGGATGCAGCCTGCCCAAAAAGGCGACGATGATCGCGGTGAAGCCGTAGCCGGGCGAGATCGACGGGTTGAGCTGGCCAACCGCGCCGGAGACCTCGATCACGCCGGCCAGACCCGCCAACCCGCCGCCCAGCAACAGGCTGAACCAGACCAGCCTTGGCTCGCGATAGCCGGCGAAGCTGGCGGCGCGCGGCGCGTCCCCCAGCACCTTGAGCTGGAAGCCCAGGATCGTGCGCGACAGGAACACCCAGGCCGCGATCACCGCGAACAGCGCGATCACTGCGCCCCAATGCGCCCGAAGCCCCTGCATCAGGGTCGGCAGCGTCGCGGCGTCATGGAACAGCCGCGATTCGGGGAAGTTGAACCCGTCCGGGTCGCGCAGCGGGCCGGAGACCAGATAGCTCAGGAACAGTCCCGCGACATAAGTCAGCATCAGGCTGACCAGGATCTCATTGGCGTTGAAGCGGATCCGCAAATAGGCGGGGATCGCGGCCCAGGCCATGCCGCCCAGGGTCCCGGCGATCAACATGCCTGGCAACAGCAGTGGACTGTCGACCTCATAGAAAGCGAGGGCGAGCGCGCCGCCGGTGATCGCGCCGAGCGTCAATTGGCCTTCCGCCCCGATATTCCAGACATTGGCGCGGAAGCCGATCGACAGGCCGATGCCGATCAGCACCAGCGGCGTCGCCTTGACCAGTAATTCCGACAGGCCAAAGCGGGTCGATAGCGGCTGAATGAAGTACGCGTGCAGGGTGGGGCCGGCGGGTTTGCCCAACGCTTCGAACAGGATCGCCCCGGTGACGACGGTCAGGGTGACGGCGATCAGGGGCGCCGTGAGCGCCATGACGCGGGAGGCCTCTCCCCGTGTCTGCAGCCGGATCATGCGCGCGCGGCCTCCGCCTGTTCCAGATGGCCGCCCATCATCAGGCCGATCTCTTCGACCGTGAGCTTTGCGGTCTCGACCGCCTCAGACAGCCGGCCGTCGGCCATCACGGCGATCCGATCGGAGATCGCGAAAAGCTCATCCAGATCTTGGCTGATCGCCAGGACCGCCGCGCCGTCGGCGGCGAGCGCCAAAAGCGCCTGCTGGATCGCCGCCGCCGAGCCCGCATCGACCCCCCAAGTCGGCTGGTTGACGATCAGAATGCTCGGCTTCTGGGCGATTTCCCGGCCGACTGCGAATTTCTGCAGATTGCCGCCGGACAGGCTGCGCGCCTCGGCGGCGGTCCCGCGCGTCTTGACGTTGAATTGCTCGATCACCTCGGTGGTGAACCCGTCCCGCTTGGCGCTGTCGATCCAGCCTGACCGCGCCAGCTTCATGCGGCGGGAGGCGCTCAACAGGCTGTTTTCGGCCAGGCTCATATCCGGCGCGGTGGCGTGTCCCATCCGTTCTTCCGGGACGAAACAGGCGCCGGCGACTCGGCGCCGCCGCGGGCCGATCCGGCCGAACGGCCGGTCGTCGATAAGTATGGCGTCGGCGCGGTCGCCGCGCACTTCGCCGATCAAGGCCGCCATCAGTTCGTTCTGGCCGTTGCCGGCGACTCCGGCGACGCCGACAATTTCGCCGCCATGGAGCTTCAGATCGATATTCTTCAAGGCGACGCCAAAGGCCGAGAGCGCCGGCTGCGACAGGTCGCGGATTTCAAACCGCACAGGACCCAGTGATTTCGCGCCGTCGCGATCGGGCGGCTTGGGCGCGGCGCCGATCATCATGCGGGCCAGGCTCTGGGTCGATTCCGTGCGTGGGTCGCAATGCGCCACAACCTTGCCGCCGCGCAGCACCGTCGCCACTTCGCAAAGATCGCGAATTTCCTGGAGTTTGTGGCTGATATAGAGGATGGCGCAGCCCTCGGCCGACAACCGGCGGAGGGTTTCGAACAGCTGTTCCGCCTCTTGCGGAGTCAGGACCGAGGTCGGCTCATCCATGATCAGCAGCTTCGGCTCTTGCAGCAGGCAGCGGACGATTTCGATCCGCTGGCGCTCGCCGACCGAGAGATCATGAACGACGCGCTCCGGCTCCAGGGGAAGGCCGTATTTGCGCGAGACCTCTCGGATCAGGTCCGGCAAGTCGGCCCGCGAGGGTCCGCCTTCGCCTGGCGACGGCAGGGCCAGCTCGATATTCTCGGCCACGGTCAGCGCCTCGAACAGCGAGAAATGCTGAAAGACCATGCCGATCCCGTGTTTGCGGGCGTCGCTGGGCCCGGTCAGGTGGACCGGCTCCCCTTCCCAGAGCATGTCGCCCGAATCCGGCTGCAGCACGCCGTAGATCATTTTGACCAGAGTCGACTTGCCCGCCCCGTTCTCGCCTAAGAGCGCGTGAATCTCCGCGGATTTTATCGACAACGAGACGTCGTCATTCGCGACAACAGCCGGGAAGGCCTTGCGGATATCGGTCAGGGTCAACAGATCCGGCGTCCCAGGCGCGCGGGAAGGGGGCGCAGCAGAAGCCGGGGCGGTAAACGCGGGGTCTGTGTTCGGATTGTCGGTGACCAAGAAAGGGCGGCCTATCGGTAAGGAATACTGACGTAACGCCCTAGTGTTGGCTCAGCCCAAGGGAAACCGCAAGCCGCCGCTGCATCGGAATGCGCGTCCTATCCCGCGAGGCGGGTGGTCCAGATATCGGCGCCGGAGAATTTCTCCGCCGCCTTGGCCGCCGTCTTGTCGCCGGAGACCCGGTCCTTGTAGGCCATATCCTCGATCAGGATATGGTGGGTCAGCCAATCCTTGAGGAAGTCCAGCAGCTTCTGTTTCTGCTCGGTATCTTCCATGGTCGCGAAATCCGCCCGTAACTCCTGGAGATCGCGAATAAAGCGCTTATGCTCGTCGCGGTGCTGGGTCAGGGCGGTGTAATTCACCGCCCGCAGCACCGCCTCCTCGCGACCGAAATGATGTTCGGTATAGCGCAAAAGCGCCGTCAGCGCTTGCTGGACGCCCGAATTACCATCGTCCGGACCCAGGCTGCCGGCCAGACGGTTGATGATCGCGATCAGCGACTTGTGATCGTCGTCGAGCCGCGTCAGACCGACGCTCATCTCAGGTTTCCATTGAAAATAGCTCATGCGCGCCGCTCCGCTTCGGTTCCCGGGGCGGTTCAACGACGCGCCCAAACCAGATTGTAGCAGAAAGACCCAACGCGCGTGCATTGATTCGGGTCAAGCGGCGGCAAGATTGCCGCGACGCGGTGTCGCTTCACCCGCCTGTGTCCAGGCGATTGAGCAGTTTGTCAAAACTGCTATGGAGCGCGGCGGCCTCATCCGGGGTCAGCGCGGCGAGCAATTCGCGTTCCCAGTCCAAGGCCAAAGGCGCGATGTCGCGATACACTTTGACGCCCCGATCACTGAGGCGCAGCTGCGCGGCGCGGTTGTCCGTCGGATCGGGATCGCGGCGCAACAGCCCGGCGTCGACCATCGAGGCGATGGCCCGGCTGACTTTGGCTTTGTCCATATGGCCGAGTTGCGCGGCCTGCTGCGGGGACAATACGCCGTGGACCCCCAAATTCGCCATGATCCGCCACTCGGGAATGCTCAGACCGAACCGGTCGGTATAGAGCTTCGACAGTGCGCGGCTGATCTTTTCCGCCAAAACCGCGCAGCGATAGGGCAGGAACGCATCCAGGGTCAGGCCCGACGGATCGTGCGATGATGGCGGCGCCAGCGGGTCGGGCGCGATCTTCGGTCGTGTCTTAATGGCGTCTTCGGTCATACCGGAGTTGGGTTCTGTTCAGCGGAGCGACGATAGTTTCGAGCGAAACTAAATAGCTTGCAAATAGTTTTGAGTGAAACTAACTATTCTGTTCCCCGCTGTCGACCGGCAAGTCCGGCGCCGGAATCCCTTGATGAACTGTACGAGGACACGCAATGGCCAACTTCGCCTCCACCGCCGACCTTGAAGAAAAGCAGATTACTTTCGAGGAAATCGCACCCAACGTGTACGCGTACACTGCAGAAGGCGACCCGAATTCCGGCGTCATCGTCGGACCGGACGGCGTGTTGGTCATGGACGCTCAGGCGACTCCGGTGCAGGCGCAAAAGCTGATCGACTGCATCCGCAGCGTCACCGACAAGCCGATCAAATACCTCGTGCTCAGTCATTATCACGCCGTTCGGGTGATGGGCGCGTCCGCCTACAACGCCGAGACGATCATCGCCAGCAAACCGACCTATGAGAACATCGTCGAACGCGGCCAACAGGATTTCGAAAGCGAGGTCGGCCGCTTCCCGCGCTTATTTGACAATGTCGAGACGGTGCCGGGCCTGACTTGGCCGACGATCACCTTCGATAAGGAGATGTCGATCTGGATGGGCGACCGCGAGGTTCGGCTGATGCATCTGGGCCGCAGCCACACCAAAGGAGACATCGTCGCCTGGCTGCCCGACTGTAAGACCTGTTTCGCCGGCGATATGGTCGAGTATGGCGCGACGCCTTATACCGGCGACGCCTATTTGCGCGATTGGCCGACGACGCTCGACAATCTGATGGCGTTGGGGGCGGAGAAGATGATCCCCGGGCGCGGCGCGGCGCTGACGACGCCGGATCAGGTCAGCGAGGCCGTTCTCGGCACCCGCGAATTTATCAGCGACCTCTACGGCACGGTGTCCGACTGCGTGGCCCAAGGCAAGGACCTGACCGCCACCTACGCCGAGACCTACGCCAGGATGGAGCCGAAATACAATCATTGGGTCATTTTCGAGCATTGCATGCCGTTCGACGTCACCCGCGCCTTTCAGGAAGCGTCGGGTGTGGAGCATCCGCAGATCTGGACGGCCGATCGGGACCGCGAAATGTGGGCCGCCTTGCAGGCCGCCGAGTAAGGTCCGGCATGCCGACCGCGCAAGTCCTGGACAGTCACACTTACCCCCATTTCGATTTTCGGACTCCACCTGAATTGTCGGGCACGGAAGCCGCGCGGCATGAGGTCGTCATTGTCGGCGGCGGGCCGGTCGGCCTCGCCGCCGCGCTGGATCTCGCCAGGCGTGGCCGCCGCTGCGTCGTTCTAAACGGGGCCGACACGGTCTCGGTCGGCTCCCGCGCTATTTGCTGGGCCAAGCGCAGCATCGAGATTTGCGACCGGCTGGGGTTCGGCGACCGGA
Source organism: Alphaproteobacteria bacterium (assembly GCA_030065235.1). GTDB lineage: Bacteria > Pseudomonadota > Alphaproteobacteria > UBA8366 > Aestuariispiraceae > JASJDC01. Next base: position 315,115 of record JASJDC010000002.1, on the reverse strand, counting down.
TCGTCGAGAAGGGAATCACCTGGAAAGACGGACGGGTTTTTGTCGGCGATGAGAATATCTACAATTTCGATCTCTTGCCGGAGCAGGGCCATCGCTTTCCCGCCTTCGTTAATCTTCAGCAGTATTACTTCGAGGAATTCGCGGTCGCGCGGGTCCAGAACGAACCGTTGATCGATTTGCGCTGGCAATCCCGCGTGACCGGTGTGGCGCAGGACGGCGACGCGGTGACGTTGACTGTCGAAACCCCGGATGGGGTCTATACACTGACAGCCGATTATGTGCTGGCGGCCGACGGGGTGCGCAGCGCCGTCCGCCGAGCGCTCGATCTGGAATTCAGCGGCAAGGTCTTCGAGGACCGGTTCCTGATCGCAGACGTCAAGATGAAAGCGGACTTTCCGACCGAACGCTGGTTCTGGTTCGACCCGCCCTTCAACCCAGGCCAGTCGGCCCTGCTGCACCGCCAAGCTGACGATGTCTGGCGCATCGATCTTCAACTGGGCTGGGACGCCGACCCGGACGAGGAGCGCAAGCCGGAGAATGTCATCCCCCGGATCCGGCGCATGCTGGGGCCCGACGCGGACTTCGATCTGGAGTGGGTCAGCGTCTATACATTCCAGTGCCGGCGGCTGGAGAAGTTTCGGCACGGCCGGATCCTGTTCATCGGCGACAGCGCGCACCAGGTCTCGCCTTTCGGCGCGCGCGGCGGCAATGGCGGGCTTCAGGACGCCGACAATCTGATCTGGAAACTGGATCTGGTGATGCGGGGAAGCGCGCCGGAGTCGCTGCTGGACAGCTATGACGATGAGCGGATTTTCGCCGGCGATGAGAATATCGCCAACTCCACCCGGTCGACCGATTTCATCACGCCGAAGAGCCCCGCTAGCAAGATGTTGCGCGATTCGGTGCTCGCCCTGGCCAAGCAGTATCCGTTCGCCCGGCGACTGGTGAATAGCGGCCGCTTGTCGCTCCCGGCGGTACTCTCGAACAGTCCCCTGAACACGCCCGATAGCGCTGCGTTCTTGGGCCCGATGCGGCCCGGCGCGCCGTGTCTCGATGCGCCTGTGACCGTGGCCGATGGATCGGCAGGGTGGCTGCTACGCCAATTGGGCGACGGGTTCACGCTGCTCGGTTTTGGCGCGGCAGCGTCAGCCCTGACGGAGGACGGGTTCGCAGAGGCGATGCGCGCGGGGCCGGTTCCCGTCGCGATTCTGGCAGTCTCAGACGACCCGGTGGCGCTCGGCGATCCTGACGGTCTCGCATCCGAGCGCTATGACGCGCGCGACGGCGCGCTCTATCTGATCCGGCCCGACCAGCATGTGGCGGCGCGTTGGCGGACGGTCGATCCGGCGGCGATCCTGACGGCCCTGCGCCGCGCCTGCGGCCTGGCGGACACTTAGCAGCGAACGCGCGGGACGCGATAATCATGGCTGGTTTGATCACCGACCCCAATATGACGGACCCGGACGGGTTCTATGAAGACCTGGTGTCGGCGCATCGGGGTCTCAGCGACGCCGAGAGCGCGGCGCTGAACAGCCGGCTGGTCTTGCTGCTGGCCAACCATGTCGGCGATTCGTCCGTCCTGGCGGCGGCGCTTGAGGCGGCGGTGAACACCGGATCGGCTACAGGCCGATAGCGGCGGCGATGTCGGCCATGCCGGCGATCGGGATCGCCCCGACCGCTTCCAACGCGCGCGCGTCCGTCTGCAACGCGAACCCAATCGTCTTCATGCCCGCCGCAACGCCCGCGGACGCCCCGGTCGGCGTGTCATCGATGACGAGGCACTCCGCCGGCGCGACGCCCATCGCCGCCGCCGCCCGCAAATACAGATCAGGATGCGGCTTTGGCCGATGCGGCGGGTGGTCCGAGTCGTAGGCGCTGAAAATCCGGCCCGCCATTCGGTCATAGAGAGCGGTCGCCGTCAGCGTCGTCCGCATCTTGATCTGCGGCCCGTTCGATCCGACGCAATAGGGAATGCCGGCGCCGTCCAGGCGATCCAGCAAATCATGGACGCCGTCGATCGCCTGAACTTCTCGCGCCAGGCGATCATAGCCGCGCCGCCGCAGCTCGGATTCGAAGCCCTCGGGCAGCGGCGCGCCCAAGAAGTCTTCGATCCGGACCAGAATATCCGCCATAAACCCGCCGGCGAAAGAGGCGACCAGAGCCTCGGTCTCCGGGCCGCCGCCCTGTTCGCGGATCATCTCGACATTCACCGCATCGACGATCGGCTCGCTATCTACAAGCACGCCGTCGCAATCGAAAATGACGAGTTTCGGCGGTGTCTTCATTAACACAGGCACGTCTCCAGATTTGTCGCGCGCGCATCTTTTAACCGGGTTCGCACCGCCTTACACTCATGATGTAGTTTGGGGGATACGCGGTCCGGACCAGGGGAAGGTGTGTGAGCAGGATTGTTTCGGTCGGGGGCGCTCAGCTCGGCCCGATCCATAAGGCTGACCGCCGCGCGGACACGCTCGACCGGTTGATCGCCTTGCTGGAACAGGCCGCAGCCAAGGGCTGCGACATCGTTGTCTTCCCGGAATTGGCGCTGACCACCTTCTTCCCGCGCTGGTACGCCGAAGACATCGCCGAGATGGATTGCTATTTCGAAACCGCCATGCCCAATCCGGCGGTCCAGCCTTTGTTCGACCGGGCGCGAGCGTTGCGGATCGGATTTCATCTCGGCTATGCGGAACTGGAGAAGACGGCGTCCGGCGGCGTCCACCGCTACAATACGGCGATCCTGGTCGACAAGGATGGGACGATCGTCGGCAAATACCGCAAGGTCCATTTGCCCGGGCATCGGGACTACGATCCCGGCCTGACGCGGCAGCATCTGGAGAAGCGCTATTTCGAGCCGGGCGATCTCGGCTTTCCGGTCTGGCGCAGCATGGGCGGGATCATGGGGCTGTGCATCTGCAACGACCGGCGCTGGCCCGAGACCTGGCGCTGTTTGGGCCTGCAGGGGGTCGAACTGGTGATGCTCGGCTACAACACGCCAACCGGGAACCAGCATGGCGCCGCGGAGCCGCCGCATCAGCGCATGTTTCACAACCATCTCAGCGTGCAGGCCGGCGCCTATCAAAACGCAACCTGGGCCGTCGCGGTCGCCAAGGCCGGGATCGAGGACGGTCATGAGTTGATGGGCGGGTCGGTCATCGTCTCGCCGCAGGGCGAAATCGTCGCCCAGGCCTACACGCAGGCGGATGAGTTGATCGCGGCCGACTGCGACCTCGATCTCTGCGCTTTCGGCAAATCGACGATCTTCAATTTCGCCGCCCACCGCCGGCCGGAGCATTATGGGATCATCGCCGCACAGGCCGGCGCGACGCCGCCGCCGGAACCGGGCGCAGAGGGTTAGGCGATGCCGAAGCGGCTTGTGGTGATCAACCCGAACAGCACGCAATCGGTGACCGATGGGATTTCCGCAGCGCTGAACGGGTTCCGCTTTCCAGACGGTCCGGCGATCGATTGCCTGACACTGGCCGAAGGGCCGCCGGGAATCGAGACCCAGCGCCATGTCGATCAGGCGGTCGATCCAATCTGCGCCCTGGTCTCGCGGGAAGCGGCGGCGGCGGACGGGTTTGTAATCGCCTGTTTCAGCGATCCGGGCCTGCAGTCCGCCCGCGCGATCACGTCTAAGCCGGTGATGGGCATATCCGAAAGCGGCATGCTGACCGCCTGCGTCAAGGGCGAACGGTTCGGCATCATCGCCATCCTGCCGACCTCGATTCCGCGCCATCTGCGGATGGTCCGACAACTCGGCCTGACGGATCGTTTCGCCGGCGACCGGGCGTTGGGTCTTGGGGTCGCCGCGCTCAAAGATCGCGCGACGGTCTATGACCGGATGGCCGCGGTCGCTGCCGACCTGCGCGACAGGGATGGGGCCGACGTCCTGATCCTCGGCTGCGCCGGCATGGCCTATCTGCGCGCAGACTTAGAGCGGGACGCCGGCTTGCCCGTCATCGATCCGACCCAGGCCGCCGTCGCCATGGCGCTGGGCCAGATTGCGGTTTCTTAATGGCGACGGGGCATAGTAAGGATAAAGTCATGAGTGAGTTCGATCTGGTCATCCGCAACGCCGATATCGCCACGGCCAGCGACCGCATGCGTTGTGACATCGGCGTTGCGGACGGCCGCATCGCCGCCTTGGGGGTGGGCCTGGGGCCGGGCGCGCGCGAGATCGACGCGGAAGGCAAGCTGGTCCTGCCAGGCGGGATCGACAGCCATTGCCATATCGACCAGCCCTCGTCCGACGGGGTGGTTACGGCGGACGATTTCTATAGCGGGACCGTCTCGGCCGCCTTTGGCGGCACCACGACGGTCATTCCCTTTGCGGCGCAGATGAAGGGCGACTCGCTGCGGGATGTCGTCGCCGCCTACCATGACGCCGCCGGGCCCAAGGCGGTGATCGACTACGCCTTTCACCTGATCCTGACCGACCCGACGCCGGAGGCCATGGGTCAGGAATTGCCCGCTCTGATCGAGGACGGCGTCACCTCGCTGAAGGTTTACATGACCTATGACGCGCTGAAGATCGACGACCGGCAGATGCTGACCGTGTTGAGCGAGGCGCGACGGCTTGGCGCGATGACCATGGTGCATGCGGAAAACCATGATGTGATCGGCTGGCTGACGGACAAGCTTTTGGAGGGCGGTCTGCGGGCGCCGAAATACCACGCCGTCGCCCATGCCCGAATTGCCGAGAGCGAGGCCGCCAGCCGCGCGATCCAACTGGCGCGCCTGATGGATGCGCCGATGCTGATCGTCCATGTCTCGGCGGAAGAGGCGGCGTCGGCGATCAAGGACGCCCAGGTGAAGGGCCTGAAAATCTACGGCGAAACCTGTCCGCAATATCTCTTTCTGACCGCCGACGATCTGGATCGCGACGGCATGGACGGGGCGAAGTTCTGCTGCAGCCCGCCGCCGCGCGATGTGGCCGGGCAGGAGGCGATCTGGCGCGGTTTGAAGAACGGCACTTTCCAAGTCTTCTCGTCGGACCACGCGCCCTACAAGTTCGATGAGACGGCGAAGTTGAAATACGGCCCCGCGTCGCCTTTCACCAAGATCGCCAACGGCGTCCCCGGTCTTGAATTGCGGCTGCCGCTGCTGTTTTCCGAAGGCGTTGGGAAGGGCCGGATCGATATCCACGAATTCGTCGCTTTGACTGCGACGAACGCCGCGAAACTCTATGGCTTGTTCCCGCGCAAAGGAACGATCGCCGTGGGCGCCGATGCGGATTTTGTCATCTGGGACACAGATAGAGACGTGACCGTCACCTATGACATGCTGCATGACGCGGTCGGCTACACGCCCTATGAAGGGCGGCGCTTGAAGGGGTGGCCGGAGACCGTGTTCAGTCGAGGGCGCGCGGTTGTCGAGAACGGCGTCTTGAACGCCGAGCGGGGCAGCGGCGCTTTTCTGCCCTGTGATCGGCCGGAGCCGGCGCGGCCGACTGGCGATCTTCAGCCGGAAATGGACCCGGCGCGGAATTGGGGCTTCACGCCCCACTGATCGCCTGGCGCCAAGACAAAGGGGGAGAGGACGATGCCGGGACCGGCGCCGGAAGAAATCCGCACGATCGGGATCATCGGCGCGGGCACGATCGGCGCCAGTTGGGCGGCGCTGTTCCTGGCGCGCGGCAAACGCGTCGCAGCCTGGGACCCGGCTGAGGGCGCCGAAGCCAAGATGCGCGCCTTCGTCGCGCGCGCCTGGCCGGCGCTGGAGACGCTGGGTCTGATAGCCCCGGCGGCCGATCCAGAGGCGATCGATTTCATGCACAGCCCCGCCGCTGTCGCAGCCGAAGCGGATTTCATCCAGGAAAGCGCGCCGGAAAGGCTGGATCTGAAATTAGACCTGCTCGCCGATTTTACACCGGCGGCGCGGCCTGACATCGTAATTTCAAGCTCGACAAGCGGTCTCTTGATCAGCGATCTGCAACAGGCTTGCGCCCATCCGGAACGTTTCGTCCTGGGCCACCCGTTCAACCCGCCGCATTTGATTCCCTTGGTCGAGGTGCTCGGCGGCGCCATGACCGATCCGGCTTGGGTCGATTGGACGGTCAGTTTTTACAACAAAATGGAAAAGCGGGCGATCCGGATCAACAAGGAGGTCCCCGGCCATGTCGCCAACCGGATGCAAGCCGCAATCTGGCGCGAGGCGATCCATCTTGCGATGGAGGGCGTCGCCAGCGTCGAGGATATCGACGCGGCGATCGCCTATGGGCCGGGCCTGCGCTGGGCCTTGATGGGACCGCATTTGACCTTCCATTTGGCCGGCGGCGAAGGCGGCATTGAGAACTTCCTCGAACATCTGGGCCCGCCGACCGCCAGTTGGTGGGAAGATTTGGGCGCGCCGCAACTGAATGATTCGGTCAAACAGACGTTGATCGCGGGCGTCATGGCGGAGGTGAAGGGCCGATCTGTGCCCGATCTTGTCGCCCGCCGCGATGCGCGTCTGTTGGCGCTGTTGAAGACTTTGCGGGAAAGCGATGGGGAGTGACGCCATGACCGATGAAACAAGGCCGGTCTGTTTGATCACCGGCGCCAGTCGCGGCATCGGCGCGGCGACCGCGATCAAGGCGGCCGGCGCGGGTTATGACCTGGTCCTGAACTACGCGGAAAACGCAGAGGCGGCGCAGAGCGTCGCCGCGGACTGCCACGCGCTCGGCGCCGAGGTCGCGCTGGTCCAGGCCGATGTGGGAACGGCGGCGGGCGTCCAAAAGGTCTTCGCCGAAAGCGACCGGGTCTTTGGCCGGCTCGACGCGGTTATTCCCAATGCGGGGATCACCGGGACTGCGAGCGCGCTGGTCGACGCATCGATCGAGACGATCCAGCACACCATCGATCTGAACGTGACCGGCGCGATCCTGACCGTTCAGGAAGGGCTCAAGCGCATGCTGATCAGCAAAGGCGGCAGGGGCGGCTCGGTTGTGATGCTGTCCTCCGCTGCGGTCTGGATCGGCAGCCCGGACAATTTCACCTGGTACGCCGCCAGCAAGGGCGCGATCGACAGTTTCGTCCTCGGCCTGGGGCGGGAAGTCAGTGGCGATGGCGTCCGGGTCAACGCCGTCGCACCAGGCCTGATCGAGACCGATATCCATGCGTCAGGAGGATTGCCCGACCGATTGCAGAAACTGAGCGGTTCGGTGCCGATCGGGCGGTCCGGCACGGCGGACGAAGTCGCGGATGCGATCCTCTATCTGATGTCCGATGAGGCGCGCTATATCGCCGGCGCCGTGCTGCGGGTGACCGGCGGGCGTTGAGGCTTCCAGCGCTTTGGTCGGGGCGGCTACTACGTGACCGGCGTGCGCACCGGTTTTCCGGCGAAATGCAGCGCGAGGTTTTCGACCACCAGCGCGCCCATCGCGGCGCGGGTTTCGACGGTCGCGCTGCCCGCATGCGGTTGCAGGGTGACGCGATCGGACTGTTTCAAGGCTTCGGGGATCCGGGGTTCGTCCTCGAAGACATCCAGCCCGGCCCAGCCGATCGTTCCTGTCTCGACGGCCGCGACCAGGGCCGCCTCATCGACGCAGGAACCGCGTGAGATATTGATCAACGATCCCTCCGGGCCCAGAGCCGCCAGCACCGCGCCATTGACGATATGCCGAGTGGCGGCGCCGCCGGGACAGGCGACCAACAGGTAATCGACCGCCGCCGCCATTTCGGTCAGATCAGGGTGATACGGGTAGGGCGCGCCGGGCTTGGCGCGCGGCCCGTGCCAATGGATCTCCAGCTCGAAAATTTCGAGCTTTTTCGCGATGTCCATGCCGATCCGACCGAGCCCGACAATCCCGGCCTTCTTGCCGCGAATCGACCGGGTCAGGTGCATGTTCCCGTCGCGCTCCCAAGCGCCGGAGCGGGCGTGGGCGTCGCCTTGCACGAGGTCACGGCTCACCGCCAACACGAAACCAACCGCCAGATTGGCGACATCGTCGGTCAGCACATCCGGCGTGTTCGTCACGATGACGCCGGCGCGCGCCGCGGCGGGCAGGTCCACTGCATCCACGCCGACGCCATAGCAGGAGATAATCTCCAAGTTCGGCAAAGCCTGGATCAGCGACTCGGACGCGCCGGCATGGCCCGTGGTCGCGATCCCACGCACCCGATCGGATATGGCGGACAATAGCATGTCCTTATCAGGCGCCTCCCAATATCGATGGGTTTCATAGGCCTGTTCCAAGGCCGTCATCACGGCTTGCGTGAGTTCCTCGACAATCAGAATGGATGTCTTCGCCAAAAGGAGCCTCCTGTAGCGACGCAGCCGATCACGACTGATTTGAAACACCGGACCTTACGGGAAATCTTGAAAGTTACAATTTTTCAGAATTTCCGATCTAATCCCTGCCGATTGGCGTTGCGGCCGGTTGCTCTCTCTTATTAGAGGTACTGTAGTAGCTATCTGCCAGCATGCTGGCTCGCACTCCGGCGTCGCGGAGAGCGTGGGTTGGACCTCTCCCCCTCGCCTCCCGCTTGCGTTCTCCGTGACCTGGTTTCTCGTCCTCCTAAAGCCGGACCCCTTTCCGCCGGCGCGTATCGGGTTATGGCGCGGCAATCCCCGACCCCGGCGTCAATATCCGGCAGCCATGCGGCGCAGCCGCCTCAATCGCCCACTCGAGGAAATGCTCGGCTGTAGAGCGGGCGCTATAGAGATCGAATACCGGCCCGACGCCCGGCGCGCTGTCTTCGTCGGCGATGCAATCAATGAGGCAGGAAACCGACAGCAATCCCGTCTGGGCGCAGTCGCCGGCGGCGAAATGGCTGGGATGGAAATCGATTGTCGATCCCTTCGCCAACACCAACCGCGCGTCCCGCCCCGACAGCCGCAGACAGACGCGCCCATGGCCCTGTTCCGTGATCGCCGCCGTTTCCGCCGTCGCTTCGGCCAGGTCCGACGCTGGATTCTGAGGGTCCTCTGTGACCAGCCAATATTGCGCCGGTCCGGTCCAGATCAGCCGTCCAGCGGGCGCGGCGACGGACCGGTTGGGCCGCGCGTCGGGCTCAGAGCCGGCGATTTCCGCCAGCGAAGCCCGCAGCGCCGCATCGCATCCCGGATAGGCGGCGGCCTGGGTGATGCAGAGCCCTGTTCGATGCTGCAGCGCGACGCCTGGCGTTCCGCCATCGGGGATATTGATGTCGCGGGCCTCGGCGCGCCCGCCCAGAGGGCTCCGCCGTTGTGTGATTTCAGCCATGCATCCGCGTCCCTTCCGGATCGAGGAAATGCGGCGAGACGACCCGCACCCGTACGCTTTCGCCGGTCAGCGGATAGGCCGCCTCCAGCGCCGCGCCGGCGCGCGCCATGCCGCCGGATAGCAGCGCCAAGGCGATCGGCGTGTTCAGTTCCGGGCTGAAGGCGACGGCGGTGACATGGCCCAGCATCTGGACCGGGGGCGCGGCGGCGCCGTCTTCGATAAGCTGCGCGCCCGCTTTGATCCAGGTCGCGCCATCCACCGGGCGCAGACCGACCAGTTTTTGACGGTCCGGCGCCAGATAGGCGGGCCGGCCTGTCATCGCCTTGCCGATAAATTCCTTCTTCGAGGACAGCATGCCGCCTAGACCCAGATCGTCCGCCGTCGTCTGGCCGTTGATTTCGGTCCCGGCCACATGGCCCTTTTCGATCCGCATGGTCCCAAGCGACTCGAGCCCATAGACGGAGCCGCCCAACGCCTGCGCCTTGGCGACGGTCAGCGCCCAGGCCTCGGCCCCATGATCGGCGGCGACATTGACTTCATAGGCGCGTTCGCCGGAGAAGCTGATCCGGAACAGCCGGGCCGGCGCGCCGGCGAAGCGGCATTCGGCGGCGGCCATGAAGGGGAAAGCGCCGTCGGAAATGTCGATATCGATGACGTCTTGCAGGACCTCGCGCGCCTTCGGTCCGGCGACGGAGAACCCGGCCCATTGCTCCGTCACGCTCGTGATGCGGACGCGCAGTTCCGGCCAGACCGTCTGCAGGTAGAATTCCAGCTTGGCCATCACCGGGCCGGCGTTGCCGGTCGTGGTCGTCATCAGGTAACGGGTCTCGCCCAGTCGGCTGGTGACTCCGTCATCGAACACCATGCCGTCCTCGCGCAGCATCAATCCATAGCGCGCCTTACCGACGGGCAGTTTGGCGAAACCGTTGGCGTAGATTCGGTTCAGGAATTCCGCCGCGTCGGGCCCCTGGACATCGATCTTTCCCAAAGTTGTGACATCGCAGACGCCGACCGCCCCGCGCGTCGCCGTCACCTCGCGCCGGCTGGCGTCATCCACATCCTCCTGCGCGTGCGGGTAGTAATGCGGTCGGCGCCAGAGGCCGACATTCTGAAAGACGGCGCCGTTCTCCGCATGCCAATCGTCCATCGACGTGCGGCGCAGCGGTTGGAAATGTTGACCGCGCTCCTGCCCGGCGATGGCGCCGATTGAGACCGGCGTGAAGGGCGGCCGGAAGGTGGTGGTTCCGACCTCCGGGATCGGTTTGTCACGCAGCCGCGCCATGATCGCCAGCCCGGCGATGTTCGAGGTCTTTCCCTGATCCGTCGCCATGCCCATGGTCGTGTAGCGCTTCAGATGTTCGACCGAGACGAATCCTTCGCGATGGGCGAGTTCGACATCCTCGACCGTCACGTCATTCTGGAAATCGACGAAACGCTTGCCCCGCCGGTCCGGGCCCAGCGGGACCTCCCAGATCGGATGGGGGCGCTCTTCGCGAAAGGCCCGTACGCCGGGGACCGCTGTTGCGGTGGTTCCACCCATGCTGGCTTTGGCGGCCTGGGCGCCGGCCTCCGATCCATTGGCCAGACAGTCCGCCAGTTGGAAATCGCCGTTCGCGGCCCCGACCGAGACGCAAGGCCATTTCGCGGTTGCTGGGACGAAACAACCGGGATCGTCCCGCCAGTCGAGCTTGGCGCCGGTTTGGGAATGCAGATGCACAGCCGGGTTCCAGCCGCCCGACATGCCCAGCGCGTCGCATTCGATCGTCTCCGGCCGGCCGCCGCCGCGCGGGGTGACATCGCAGGCCTGCAGCGCGTGGCCGCCTTTCGCGTGGCTGACGATGCTGTCGGTATAGACGCGCACGCCCCGGTCGCGCACCGCGCGGACCAAATCGCCTGCCGGGCTGGGCCGGACATCGACCACCGCCTCAATGGCGCCGCCGGCGTCGATCAGGTCCAGGGCGGTGCGATAGGCGTGGTCGTTATTGCTGAATATGACCGCCTTGTGCCCCGCCATCACGCCGTAGGCGTTGAGATAGCCGCGCAGGGCGCCCGCCAGCATGACGCCCGGCCGGTCATTGTCGGCGAATGCCAAGGGCTGCTCGACGGCGCCGGTTGCAAGGATCACTTGTTTGGCGCGGAAGGTCCAGATTCGCTGCCGCGGCTTGTGCGGGTCGGGGACGGCGCGATGATCCTGAACCCGCTCGACCGCGGTGATCAAATTGTGGTCGTAATAGCCGAAGGCGGTCGTTCGGGTCAGGAAGGTGACATTGTCCGCCGCGCGCAGGGCCGCGACCGTTTCGTCCAGCCAGACCGTCGCCGGCGCGCCCTCGATCAAGTTCCGGTCGAAGCGCAGCCAGCCGCCCGGCGCCTCCCGTTCGTCCAGGATCGCGACCCGCGCGCCCGCCTGCATGGCGCTTTTGGCCGCCGCCAGCCCGGCTGCGCCGGCGCCGGTGACCAGAATATCGCAATGCCGATGGATGCGCTCATAGCGGTCCGGGTCCGCCTCGCCCGACGCGCGTCCCAGCCCGGCGGCGCGACGGATGAAATACTCGTACTTCTCCCAGAAGCCGCGCGGCCGCATGAAGGTCTTGTAGTAGAAGCCGGCGGCCAGGAAGGGTGCGACCAGACCGTTGATCGAGAGTAGATCGAGGTTCAGGCTGGGCCAGCGATTCTGGCTCTGCGCCTCCAGTCCCTGGAACAGCTCGATCTGGGTCATGCGCGTGTTCGGTTCGCGGCGCGCCCCCGTCCGCAGCTCCGCCAGCGCGTTGCTTTCCTCCGACCCGATCGACATCACCCCGCGCGGCCGGTGATATTTGAAGCTGCGGCCGAGCAAGGTGACGCCATTGGCCAACAAGGCCGAGGCCAGCGTGTCGCCCTGGAAGCCGGAATAGCGCTGGCCGTCGAAGCTGAACCGCAGCGCTTTCGAGCGGTCTAGCGCGCCCCCGAGCGTTGGATGCCGGCGCAATTGATCCCCGATCATGCGTCCGACCCTTCATCATCGTCCGGCGATAGCGGCTCATGCGGCAGGGCGGTCCGGCCCAGCTCATGGGTCAGCGTGTTGCGGCGCAGTTTCAGCCATTGCCGGCAACCCTGACTATGCTGCCACCATTCGACATGCCAGCCGCGCGGATTGTCCCGCTCATAGACATAGGCATGCCAGTCTTCCGGCGTCGCCTGCGCCGGATCTTGCGGATAGGCTCTGGTCGCGTCGCCGCCATAGCTGAATTCGGTCACGTCGCGTTCGCCGCAATAAGGGCATTTGATGATGAACACGCCGCCCTCCTAATGCGCGCCGGGGATCGGGCCGGCGCCGCGCTCGTCGATTTGCGCGCCCGTTTCGAACCGATTGAGCGTGAAGGCTTCGTTCAGCGCGTGCGGCCGATTCTGCGCAATCGTATGGGCGAAGCACCAGCCCGACGCCGGCGTCGCCTTGAAGCCGCCATAACACCAGCCGGCGTTGAGATAGAGCCCCTCGATCGGCGTCATGCCGATGATCGGGCTGCCATCCATCGACATATCCATGACGCCGGCCCAATGCCGGGTCAGGCGCAGACGGCCCAGGGACGGCATCAGGGCCATGCCTGCTGCGTGCACATGCTCGATCAGCGGGTAGTTGCCGCGCTGGGCGTAGGAGTTATAGCCGTCGAGATCGCCGCCATAGACCAGCCCGCCCTTGTCGGACTGGCTGATATAGAAATGGCCGGCGCCGAACGTATAGACTTGGTTGATCAGGGGCTTCAGCCCTTCCGACACCATCGCCTGCAATTTGTGGCTCTCGATAGGCAGTCGGTTCAGCCCCGCCATCGCCGCGACATGGCTGGTATGGCCGGCGACCGCCATGCCGACCTTCTGTGCGCCGATGAAGCCGCGTGTGGTCTCGACGCCCAGCACCCGACCGTCCTCGATGCGGAAGCCGGTGACTTCGCAATTCTGGATCAGATCGACGCCGCGCGCATCAGCCGACCGGGCGTAGCCCCAGGCGACCGCGTCATGCCGGGCGCTGCCGCCGCGCCGCTGCATCAGACCGCCATAGATCGGGAAGCGGGCGCTCTCGGAATAGTCGAAATAGGGCACCATCGCCTGCACGCCGTCGCGATCCAACAGTTCCGCGTCGATGCCGTTCAGCAGCATGGCGTTGCCGCGCCGGGCGAACCCATCCAGTTGCGGTTTGGAATGGGCGAGGTTGATCACCGCGCGCTGCGAAAACATGACGTTGTAGTTCAGGTCGTCCGAAAGACCTTCCCACAGCTTCAGGCTGTGCTCATAGAAATGCGCATTGGCGTCGAGCAGATAGTTCGAGCGCACGATCGTGGTGTTCCGCCCGACATTGCCCCCGCCCAGCCAGCCTTTTTCCAGCACCGCGACATTGGTGACGCCATGCAGCTTGGCGAGATAATGAGCGGTCGCGAGGCCATGGCCGCCGCCGCCGATGATGATCACGTCATAGCTGGATTTCGGTTCCGGATCGCGCCAGGCGCGCGTCCAGTTCTTCTGGCCGGTCAGGCCGCCCTTGATCAGGCTCCATACCGAATAATGGGTCATTCAGCGCCAACCGGATAAGACCGACCGAGAGGAAGGGCGGGGTTTCGAGAGACTGTCTCAGCGCTACCGCGCCCCTGCAAGCCGAACTGTCTTGGACGGGACATGGTTTGACGGAATGCCGACTTGAACCGGCGGTGATTGGCGGTCTCCGCGTTCTACGAGCGCGCTACTGTCCCCGCTGCCGCCAGGGCCGCGATCTCGGCGTCATCCGCACCCAAAACCTCGCGCAAGACTTCTTCCGTATGCTGACCGACGGTCGGCGGGGCGCGCCGGTATTGCACCGGCGTTTCCGAGAATTTCACCGGATTGGCGATCAGCGGGGCCGTTCCCTCCGCCGCCTGCGGGTGCGGCAGGTCGATCCGCATCCCGCGCGCTTGCACCTGTGGATCTTCGAAGACTTGCTCCAGATTGTTGACCGGGCTGCAGGGCACGCCGACCTTGGCCAGCCCATCGACCCATTCCTGGACTGTGTGTTTCTTCATGTATGAGGGCATCGCCGCGTACAGCGCCTCGCGATGGGCGAGCCGCTGCGGGTTGGTCTTGTAGTTCGGATCGGCCGCCAAATCGTCGGCGCCGGCGAAGGCGCACCATTTCCGGAACTGGCTGTCGTTGCCGACCGCCAGGATCACATGACCGTCTGCGCATTCGAAGACCTTATAAGGTACGATGTTGGGATGTTCGTTGCCGCGGCGCTTCGGGACCTCGCCGGAGACAAGATAGTTGACGCCTTCGTTGATCAGCCAGGCGACTTGCGTGTCCAACAGGCAGACATCGATCTGCTGGCCCTGGCCGGTCCGGTCGCGATGGCGCAGCGCCGCGAGGATGGCTGTGGTCGCATACATGCCGCACATTACATCCGCGATCCCGACGCCGACCTTGACCGGTTCGCCATCCGGCTCGCCGGTGATCGACATGATGCCGCCGACCCCTTGCGCAAGGAAGTCATAGCCGGCGCGTTCGGCGTAGGGCCCGGTCTGGCCGAATCCTGTGATCGAGCAATAGATCAGGCTGGGGAATTCCTCCTTAAGGTCCTCGTAGGACAGGCCGTATCGCTTCAAGCCGCCGACTTTGAAATTCTCGACCAGGATGTCGCTTTCGGCGATCAGCCGCCGGGCGAGCTTCTGACCTTCAGCGCTGGCGATGTCGATGGCGATGGAGCGCTTGTTCCGGTTGGAGCTGAGATAGTAGGCGCTCTCATGTGTGTCCTGGCCGTCCTTGCCTTTCAGATAAGGCGGTCCCCATTTGCGCGTGTCGTCGCCTTCGCCCGGCCGCTCCACCTTGATCACGTCCGCGCCGAGATCGCCGAGATATTGCGTCGCGGTCGGCCCGGCCAGAATCCGGGTCAGGTCAAAGATACGCACACCGTCGAGAGGCTGCCCGGTCATGCTCGGCTCCGTCTTGGCCAGAAGCGAGGGTTAGAGCCGCCCGTCATAGGCTTTGCGTTCGAAAACGCAAGAAATCACGGTGAACGTCTCCGCCGCCAGCGCGCTTTCCATCGCCTCGGTGAGAGCTCGGCGGCTGGTCACGGTGACGCCATGGCCGCCCATCGCCTTGCCGACGGCCTCGAAATCGGTGCCGTCGAAATCGACCGCGAGATTCTTCATGCCGGCGTTGCGCTGTTTCAGCTCGATCAGGGCGAGCGACTGGTCGGTGAAGACAATGACCGGGACCGCCAGTTTCAGATCGCGCAGCGTCGCCAACTCGCCCAGGATCATTTCCAACCCGGCGTCGCCGGTGAAGCAGACAACCGGTCGCTCCGGCGCGGCGATTTTGGCGCCGGCGGCCAACGGCAAGGCGCAGCCCATGGTGCAGAGCCCGGTCGATTGCAGCAATTGCCGTTCATCGAAACAGCGCCAGACCTGGCTCAATAGAATCCGATGGGCGCCGCTATCGACTGTTGCGATCCCGTCTTTCGGTAAGGCGGCGCGGACCGTCTCGACGATCGCTGCCGGTCCCCAGGCCTCATTCTGACCGAAAGCGCCGGCCAAGGCTTCGCGCGCCGTCGGAATCCGGTCCGACCAGTCGGCGAGGGCGGTAACTCCGTCTGTAAGAGCCGACAGCCCGGCGGCCGGGTCGCAAACAAAGCTGATCTCTGATTGATGCATGTAATGATCGTTGGCGGCGGAGGCGATCTCGACCACGCGCTGCGTCTCGGGCGACCAGGCGTTGCGCCAGCCGGTGCGCATTTCGATCGGGTCATAGCCGATCAGCAGCAACAGATCGGCCTCGGCGATCAGCGGCATGAGCACCTTGTCCGCCGTTGGCGACAGCCCAGCGCCGCCCAGCGCAAGCGGATGATCCTCCTGCAGGATTCCCTTGGCCTTGTAGCTGGTGATCAGCGGGATCTGACATTCTTCGACCGCGCGCCGCACCGCTTCCGCGCCGCCTGGGCTGGTCAGGATATCCAGTCCGGCGATCATCAGCGGGTTCTTGGCCTCTTTCAGCCAGCCGCGCGCGCGGTCCAGATCGGGGCCGGTCGCCGGCGCGGTCGGGCCATGGACGGCGCGGCGCGCGACGCCGGAGCCGGGAGCAGGCTTCTTCTGCCGCCCGATCGGCAAGTCGATATGCACCGGTCCCGGCCGTTGATCCATGGCGAGCGCGACCGCCTTGTCCGCCAGGATGTCGGCGGCCCCGTCGGCCAGGGTGAATTGCGCCTTGGTGACCGGTTGGAAGACGGCGCCATGGTCGAAGACTTGGTGATTGTAGGTTAGCGCTTCTTCCGGATCGACGCAGCCGGTCAGCACGATCAGCGGCACGCGGTCCTGTTCGGCGTTGGCGACCACGTTGAAGCCGTTCGCTGCGCCCGGTCCGATGGTCGCGACCAGGATCCCTGGCGCGCCGGTCAGGTGATAGGTCCCTTCGGCCATGAATCCGGCGTTATTCTCATGCTTGGTCAGGATGAAGCGAATGCCGGCGCGGTCCAGCGCCTCGATCATCGCGATCACCTCACCGCCGGGAATGCCGAAAGCATAGCGACAGCCGGCGTCATAGAGCCGCTGGGCGATCCGGTCGACCGCCGTCAATTCGTTCTGTGTCATGGCGAAACCCGCCCTAGAGAAAGCGCCGGCGGCGCGGCGAACTCACTCCGCCGCGGCCGAAGGTCTGTGGATTGACGCGGCGGGCTGGGCAGGCTCGTCGAGCTGGGCCTGACCCGCGCGCGTTTGGGGCAATTTACGGTCCAGCAAGCGGCTGGCAACCACGGTGCGCAGAATTTGAGCCGTCCCGCCGCCGATTGTGAACATGCGCGCATCCCGCGCCATCCGCTCCAGCGGGTTGTTTCGGGAATAGCCGGCGGCGCCGTGCAGCTGCAGCGCGTCGTTGGTGACCTTGATCGCCATCTCGCTGGCGAAAATCTTCGCCTGCGCGGCTTGGGTCGCATCCGGGAAGGGGCGCAGCCCATCCAACACCGGGTCGGTCGCGCTGGCGGCGGCGCGCCACAGCATCATCCGCGCCGCCTCCAACTGGATCGACATATCCGCCAGCATCCATTGCAGGCCCTGGAACTCGCAGATCGGCCGCCCGAACTGCTCGCGCTCCTGCGTGAAGCTGAGCGCCGTCTCATAAGCGCCCGCCGCGATTCCCAGGGCCACCGTCCCGGCGCCGACGCGCTGGGAATTGTAGGCGTCCATCAATTGCGCGAATCCGCGCCGAAAGCCGCCGGGCGGGATCACAACCCAATCGGCGGGGATTTCCATCTCCTCGAAAAAGATCTCGGTCTCGGGGATGCCGCGCAGCCCCATGGTCGGCTCGCGCGCGCCGATGCGCAGGCCAGGGGTCTCGCCGCGGATCGCGATGAAGCCGTTGATCCCCTGTTCCTCGCCCGCTTCGTCAAAGACCCGGGCGAAGATCAGGTGCAGTTTCGAGACGCCGCCGCCGGTGATCCAGTGTTTGCTTCCGTTTAGGATATAGACGTCGCCGCGCTTATCGGCCCGCGTCAGCATCTCGGTGGCGGCCGATCCCGCGTCTGGTTCGGTGATGCAGATCGCCGGCTTGTCGCCGGCCAGGACCAGCTCGGCCGCCAAGCGGCGCTGCGCATCTGTCCCATAGCGCATGATCGCCGCGACGCCGCCCATATTGGCCTCAACGGCGATCCGACCGGAAACGCCGCAGACCTTGGCCAGTTCCTCGACAATGAGCGCCGCGTCCAGATAGCTCCCGCCCTGGCCGCCATAAGCCTTTGGCAGCGTATAGCCCATGAAACCGGCCTCGGTCATCGCCTCGACGACGGCCCAGGGATAGGTTTCCGCGCGATCGGTCTCAGCGGCGCTAGGGGCGGCGACGCGCGCGGCCAGATCGGCGGCCTGGTCTTTGAGGGATTGTTGCTCCCGGGTTAGGCCGAATTGGGCGCATCTCATACCGGCGTTTCTCCCTACTCACATTATGGTGAACAAGATGCGCCGGATCGTTATGTCAGACAAACGAATTATCTTGAAAGATAGTATCAGAGTATTTGATATAATTGCATGAACCTGCGCCACATCGAGACCTTCGTCGCCATCGCCGACGCCGGCAGTTTCCAGGCCGCCGCCGAGCGTCTGTTCCTGACCCAGTCGGCGGTGAGCATGCAGATCAAGGCCTTGGAGGATCAGCTTCAGGCGGAGCTGTTCGATCGAAGTTCGCGCCCGCCGGTGCTGAGCGCCTTGGGCCGGTCGCTGTTGGAGCGCGCGCGCGAGATCGTGGCGCAGACCGCCGCCTTCAAACAGGCGGCGAGCGGGCGTGAGGGGCTGTTCGGGTCGCTGACCCTGGGCGTCATCCCCAGCGCGACGACCACGATCCTGCCCGGCGCTCTGGCTCGGCTGCGGGACCAGCATCCGAATATGGCGGTCCGGGTCGAAGGCGATCTCTCGACCGCGCTGGAGACATTGGTCGCCGACGGCGCGATGGATGCGGCGATCGTCACCGAGGTTGGACGGCCAAGAAGCGGGTTGGTGAATCGCGTGATCTACGCCGAACCGCTGGTCCTCGCCGTTCATCGCGACGATTCCGCCGCCTCGACGGAAGAGCTGCTGGACCGGGCGCCCTTCATCCGCTTTAACCGAGGAACCGGCATCGGAAGGATCATCGACGCGGCATTGCAGCAGCAGGGCGCGGCGGTGAACGAGACCATGGAGCTCGATTCGATTCCAGCGATGCTGATGATGGCGTCGCGCGGGCTCGGCGTAACCATAGTGCCGCAACGCAGTTTCGACGCCAACCGGTCCGACGCGCTGCGCGCGCTGCCTTTCGGCGCGCCGCCGGTGCAAAGGCGGGTCGCGCTGGTCACAAGGCGCGGGACCAGCAAGTCCCCGCTGACCGAAGCGCTGTTCAAGGCGTTGGTCGCCGAAGCCGAGACGGCGGCTGACCCGGACTCGCGCGCGGGGGCGGCTTGACCCCGATCATGGACTCGCGCACGCCGCCGGCGGTATAACCGCGCTCAAGGAAGACGAGACCAGAGTGGAAAAGGAGAGGCCGCATGGCTGAATTTCCCGCGCCGGACCTGGAGGCGTGGCGCGCGCTGGTCGAGAAAGAGACCAAGGGCAAACAAGCGGACGACCTGATTTGGGAAAGCCCGGAGGGTATCCCGATCAAGCCGCTCTATACGGCGGCCGATCTCGAGGGGCTTGCGCATATGCAAGACGCGCTGCCCGGTTTCGCGCCGTTTCTGCGCGGGCCGCGCGGGTCGATGTATACCCAGCGGCCATGGACCGTGCGGCAATATTCCGGGTTCTCCACGGCCGAGGAATCCAACGCCTTCTATCGCAAGAACCTCGCCGCCGGGCAGATGGGTCTCTCCATCGCTTTCGACCTGGCGACCCATCGCGGCTATGACAGCGACCATCCGCGCGTGGTCGGCGATGTCGGCAAGGCCGGGGTCGCAATCGACAGCGTGGCGGATATGAAGGTCCTGTTCGACGGCATTCCGCTCGACAAGATGTCGGTCTCGATGACCATGAACGGCGCGGTCCTGCCGGTGCTCGCCATGTATATCGTCGCCGGCGAGGAGCAGGGCGCGAGCCAGGCGCAGCTCAGCGGTACGATCCAGAACGACATTCTGAAAGAGTTCATGGTGCGGAACACCTATATCTATCCGCCCGAACCCTCGATGCGCATCGTCTCGGACATCATCGCCCACACGGCTGAGCATATGCCGCGGTTCAACTCAATCTCGATCTCCGGCTATCACATGCAGGAGGCCGGCGCGACGCTGGTGCAGGAGCTCGCCTTCACCATCGCCGACGGGGTCGAATATGTCCGGGCGGCGGCGGCCAAGGGACTGGATGTCGACGCCTTCGCGCCCCGGCTTAGCTTCTTCTTCTGTCTCGGCATGAATTTCTTCATGGAGGTGGCCAAGCTGCGTGCGGCGCGCGTGCTCTGGGCGCGCTTGCTGAAGGACAAGTTCGGCGCCAAGGACCCGAAATCGCTGATGCTGCGCACCCATTGCCAGACCTCCGGCGTCTCGCTGGCGGAGCAGGACCCGTATAACAACATCGTCCGCACCACGGTCGAGGCCTTGGCGGGCGCGCTGGGCGGGACCCAGTCTCTGCACACCAATTCCTTTGACGAAGCGTTGGGGCTGCCGACCGAGTTCTCGATGCGGGTCGCGCGCAACACCCAACTGATCCTGCAGGAGGAATCGCAGATCACCCGCACGGTCGATCCGCTCGCCGGCTCCTACTATGTCGAGCATCTGACCGCCAGCATGATCCGCGAGGCCGGCGCGATCATCGATGAGGTCGAGTCGCTGGGCGGCATGGCCAAGGCGGTTGCGTCCGGAATGCCGAAGTTGAGGATTGAAGAAGCGGCGGCCCGCCGTCAGGCGCGGCTCGATCGCGGCGAAGACGTGATTGTCGGGGTCAACAAGTACCAATCCTCGGAACCGGACATGGTCGATGTGCTGGATATCGACAATGCCCAGGTCCTAAAGGCGCAGGTGGCTCGGCTTCAATCGGTGCGCGCCGAGCGGGACGACGCCGCGTGCCAAGCGGCGCTGTCGGCGATTTCTAAGGCCGCTGCGTCCGGCGAAGGGAACCTGCTGGCGCTGTCGATTGAGGCGGCCCGGGCGCGGGCGACGGTTGGGGAGATTTCCGACGCGATGGAATCGGTGTTCAGCCGCCACCGGGCGGAAATCAAATCGATCTCCGGCGTTTACGGCGCCGCCTATCAGGATGATCAGGGCTTCCGGGACATTCTCGCCAAGGTCGACGCCTTCGCCGAGGCGGAAGGAAGGCGGCCGCGCATGCTGGTCGTTAAGCTGGGCCAGGACGGGCACGATCGCGGCGCTAAGGTGATCGCCACCGCCTTCGCCGATCTCGGCTTCGATGTCGATGTCGGGCCGCTGTTCCAGACGCCGGAAGAGGCGGCGTGGCAGGCGGTCGAGGCCGATGTCCATGTCGTTGGCGTCTCATCGCAGGCGGCAGGGCACAAGACTTTGGCGCCGGCTTTGATCGAGGCGCTGAAGGCGGAAGGGGCCGGCGACATCAAAGTGATCTGCGGCGGCGTGATCCCGCCCCAGGATTACGACTTCCTGCACCAGGCCGGCGTGTCGGCGATCTATGGGCCGGGCACCAACATCCCGGACGCGGCGGCGGAAATTCTGGCGATGTTGCGGCCGGAACCGGCGAAGGCCGCCGAATAGGGCGTCAGCCAGAACCGATTTGACCGATCGGGCGCTGGGGCGTATGTCCGCCCCCGCCGCGTCAAGTCCTTCGACATGCGCGGTTCGGTTATCGGGGGCGGGGCTCTTACCCCGCTTGTTTCGCCCATAACAAAGGACAGTGCGATGATTTCTTCGGACTCAGGCTCCGGAGCGGGCCGGGCGTCCTTCGCCTTGGCCGCAGCGGCCATGGCGGCCGTCATTCTGGTCTCGAACATTCTGGTTCAGCACCCGGTGCAAGGCATGGTCGGCGAGGTCGATCTGGCCGAGCTTCTGACCTGGGGCGCCTTCACTTATCCGATCGCCTTCCTGGTCACTGATACCACCAACCGGCTGTTCGGCGCCGGCGCCGCGCGGCGGGTCGTCTATGTCGGTTTCTTCATCGGCGTCATCCTGTCCGTGATCGCCGCCGATGTTCGGATCGGACTGGCTTCCGGCGCGGCCTTTCTGGTTGCGCAGCTGCTCGATGTCCTGATCTTCGACCGGTTGCGCCGCGGCGTCTGGTGGAAGGCGCCGATGGTTTCCAGCCTGATCGCGTCGGCCATCGATACGATCCTGTTCTTCTCGATCGCCTTCGCCGGGACGGGCCTGCCCTGGATCGGTTGGGCCTTCGGCGATTTCACCGCCAAGCTGATCATGATCGCCGTCCTGCTCTATCCGTTCCGGCTGATCGTGACTTTCTATCCCGAGCGCCTGCGCGTCAGCTCGGCTTAGGCCCGCACGCAAGTGAAAGTCGATCTGTTCGATTTCGATCTGCCGGAAGAGCGGATCGCGCAAGAACCCGTGTCGCCGCGGGATTCGGCGCGCATGTTGGACCTGACCGACGCCGGGACGGCGCATCGGATCGTGCGCGACTTGCCCGGCCGACTCGAACCCGGCGACATGTTGGTGGTGAATGACACGAAGGTCATCCCGGCGCGCTTGAGCGGGCGCCGCGCGGGACCGGATGGCGGCGCCAGGATGGAGGTGACGCTGCATAAACGCCTGTCGCTCGACAGTTGGCGCGTCTTCGCGCGACCGGCTCGTAAGCTGCGGTTGGGAGACCGGTTCGAAACCGCGGTGGGCCTGACGGCGACTGTGACCTGGAAAGGCGAGGCGGGCGAGGCGGCGCTTCAATTCGACCGCAGCGGCGAAGACCTGATGACGGCCCTGCATCGCGACGGTCAGGCGCCGCTGCCGCCCTATATCAAGCGCGGCGCGGACGATCCGCGCGGCGCGGCGGACAAGACCGATTACCAGACCCTGTTCGCCGAAAAGGAAGGCGCAGTCGCGGCGCCGACCGCCTCACTGCATTACACGGACGCATTGGTTGCGGCGATCGAGGCGCGCGGCGTGACGATCGAAAAGCTCACCCTGCATGTCGGGGCCGGCACCTTCCTGCCGGTGAAGGTCGCGGATACCGACGATCATATTATGCATGCAGAGATCGGCGTCTTGAGCGCTGAGACGGCGGATGCGCTCAACACCGCCAAGGCGCGCGGCGGGCGGATCGTCGCCTCGGGCACGACCTCCCTGCGGCTGCTGGAAAGTGCGGCCCGTGCGGATGGCCGGCTCGACCCGTTCGATGGTGAGACCGATCTGTTCATCACGCCGGGCTATCGGTTCAAGGCGGTGGATCGGCTGTTGACGAATTTCCACTTGCCGCGCTCGACCCTGTTCATGCTGGTCTGCGCCTTCGCCGGGACCGACCGGATGAAGCGCGCTTACGCCGAAGCCATTGAAGCGGGTTATCGCTTCTATTCCTATGGCGATTGCTGCCTGCTCGAGCGGAGCGCTGCGCCATGAGCCAAATGTCATTTTCGATCAGCGAAACGGACGGGCCAGCGCGGCGCGGCAGGCTCGATACCGCGCATGGCGCCATCGATACGCCCGCCTTCATGCCGGTCGGCACGGCGGCGACTGTGAAGGCGATGACGCCCGGCGCGGTGGCCCAGACCGGCGCGCAGATCCTGTTGGGCAACACCTATCATTTGATGCTGCGCCCGGGCGCGGAGCGGATCGACCGGCTGGGCGGATTACACAGGTTCATGAATTGGCCGGGGCCGATCCTGACCGATTCCGGCGGCTTCCAGGTCATGTCCCTCGCCGAAATGCGCAAGATCACCGAAGAGGGGGTTCGTTTCCGATCGCATATCGACGGCAGCTATCACACGCTAACGCCGGAACGGTCGATCGAGATCCAGCATCTGCTGGATGCGACCATCACCATGGCGTTCGACGAATGCACCCCCTATCCGGCGACGGAGAAAGAGACCGACGTCTCGATGCGGCTCTCGATGCGTTGGGCTGGGCGCTCGAAAGACGCGTTCAAACCGCGTCCCGGCTATGGGCTGTTCGGGATCGTGCAGGGCGGCGTCTTCGAAGACCTGCGCCACGCCTCGGTTGAGGCGCTGACGGAGATCGGATTCGACGGCTACGCCATCGGCGGCCTTGCGGTCGGCGAGGGTCAGGAGCTGATGTTCCAGACGCTGGATTTCACCACGCCCGTCATGCCGCAAGACCGGCCCCGCTATCTGATGGGCGTCGGCAAACCCGATGACATTGTCGGGGCGGTGCGGCGGGGGGTCGATATGTTCGACTGCGTGCTGCCGACGCGCTCCGGCCGGAACGGCCAGGCCTGGACGCCGCGCGGGCCGGCGAATCTGCGCAACGCGCGGCATGCCGACGATCATCGGCCGTTGGATGAGACCTGTCCCTGCCCCGCTTGCTCAGACTATAGCCGCGCTTATCTGCATCACCTGATCAAGGCCGGCGAGATTCTCGGCATGATGTTGGTCACCTGGCACAACCTGACCTATTATCAGAGATTGATGGCCGGGCTGCGCGGGGCGATCGAGACGGGGTCTCTGGATGATTTCACGGATGCATTCCACCAGCGCCGCGCCGAGGGCGACATCCCGCCGCTGTGACCCGGTCAGGCCCCGCCAATGAGCGCGGCGGACGCGAAAGCGCAGATCGTTGCGCAAGCCAAGGCGCTGGGTTTTGACGCCGTCGGCGTCGCGCCAGTGAGTCTGAGCGACCGGGACAAGCAGGCCTTCGCGGACTTCCTCGATGCTGGCGCGCATGGCGATATGGGCTGGATGGCGGAGACAGCGGATCGTCGGGTCGAGCCGGCGGCGCTCTGGCCCGACGCCGCTTCAGTCATTACCGTGGGTGTGAATTATGGTCCTGGCGAAGATCCGCTGGCTTTGCTGGACAGGCCGGATCGCGCCGGATTCTCCGTCTACGCCGGGAATGCAGATTACCATGATCTTGTGAAAAAACGCTTGAAGCGGCTCGCCCGCTGGATCGTCGAGACGTTTGGCGGTTCGGACGCAGTCGGGGTGAAGGTTTTCGTCGATACTGCCCCGGTTCTTGAAAAGGCGGTCGCGGCGCGCTCCTCCGTGGGATGGCAAGGCAAACATACGAACCTGGTCAGCGAGAGTTTCGGCTCCTGGCTGTTTCTTGGCGAGGTTTTCACGACGCTCACGCTCGAACCCGACGCGCCGCATGCCGACCGTTGCGGCTCTTGCGCGGCCTGCCACGACATCTGTCCGACCGACGCCTTCCCGGCGCCCTACCGGCTGGATGCTCGGCGCTGCATCTCCTACCTGACAATCGAGCATAAGGGCCCGATCCCGCATGAATTCCGCGCGGCGATCGGCAACCGGGTCTATGGCTGCGACGATTGCCTGGCGGTCTGTCCCTGGAACAAATTCGCCCAGCGCACGAAAGAGCATGCGTTCCTACCGCGTCCGGAACTGAATGGCAGGCGGCTCGCGGACTATCTCGATCTCGACGAGGCTGGCTTTCGAGAGCTGTTTCGGGGCAGTCCGATCAAGCGGATCGGCCGCGCACGGTTTTTGCGCAACATCCTAATTGGCGTCGGCAATAGCGGGGAGGCGTCATCCGTCCCAAGGGTCGCTAACTTGCTTGACGATCCCGCGCCTATAGTGCGCGGCGCGGCGGTTTGGGCCCTGTCGCGGCTGCTCGACCCGGCCGCTTTCAAGAGATTGGCCAACGACTGCGCGCGGCGCGAAATCGATCCTGAGGTCCGGGCCGAATGGGACGCCGCCCGCGCCCAATAAAAAACGGGCCGCCGAGGCGACCCGTTCCAGCGAACCCGTTCAGGGCCGCGCCGATTAGGCGGCGAGCTTGCGCTGCACCCGGCGTTTCACTTTCAGCGCCTCTTCCGGCAGCTTCCGGTTCGGCGTCGACAGCAAGAAAGCGTCGAGGCCGCCTTTCTTCTCGATCGTGCGCAGCGCGCGGGTCGAGACGCGCAGCCGGATCGATTCGCCCAGCGCATCGCTTAAAATACGGGTCGATTGAAGGTTCGGCAGGAAGCGCCGGCGCGTATGGTTCATGGCGTGAGACACGTTGTTGCCGGTCATCACCCGCTTACCCGTAATGTCGCATTTTCTGGACATGGTCTTGATCTCTACTGTCTGTTCTTAACGCCTGACATCAACACAGGCTCTGCCGCTTCGCCGTATCCAGCGCCGCTGCACCGCTGTCGATATCCCAATTTCCGAAATCTGCTCACTTCAGAAGCGGCGCTGTGTAACGCCGACAGAGCAGCGCGTCAAGGCGGCTTTTCACTGGAAACCCGCGGTTTCGAGTGGGCGCGGGCGCTGCGCGACGGGCTGATGCAGATTCACAACACTGGCGCAGGAAAGTACAGCATGCCGCGAGTCTCGCTTGTCCGACCCAGGGCGATGGGTAATATCGGCGCGGTTTGAATTGTGTCGGGATTGTGTCTGGTCATGGTTGTTGTGCGTCGGTCCGCCATCCTCGCTCTGCTGGGCGTGGTTTTGGGCGTCAGCTTCTTCTCCGGGAAAGCGCTGGCCGAAGGCGATCCGGCCTTTTTGCGGTTCGGCGCCGGCTATTATGATGTTTTCGACGACGAAGAGGCCGGTGAGTTTCATTTCGAGTATATTTCAGACTCCAAATGGTGGCTGTTCACGCCTCAGGTCGGCGTCATGGCGACCACGGACGCCGCAGCCTATGTCTATGCGGGCATCCGGCTGGACATCTTCCTCGGTCGGCGTTGGGTTCTGACGCCGCAATTCGCGCCGGGCCTCTATCATGACGGTGACGGCAAAGACCTTGGGCATACGATCGAATTCCGCTCAGGCCTGGAATTCGCCTATCGATTTGACGACCGGGCGCGCCTGGGCGTGACGCTCTATCACCTGTCGAACGCCGGCATCGGCGACGACAATCCGGGGACCGAAGTCATCACGGTCCACTATTCCTATCCTATGACCAACTTGTTTGGCGGATAGGGCGCCGCCTCTGACGGCTGCCGACTTCAGCGTTCCTCGACGGTGACGCCCGCTCTGACTTGATCGCTGGGATAGCGCACGACGCGATCTCCTTCCTGCAATCCGGACCTGATTTCGACCTTTTCGTGGTCTCGAACGCCGATCTCCACGATCCGTTGCACCGCTTGTCCGCCTTCGATCGCAAAGACCGACCAGCCGTCGCCCTGTCGTGACAGCGCTGTCAGCGGCGCCTGCAGCGCGTCGTCGCTCTCGCTCAAGATAACGGAAATATCGAGCTGAAAGCCATGGGCCAGACGCGCCCAGCGCTCCGGCGGGTCGCTGAAATCGACCACCACGCTGACCCGCTGCTCTTCGACGCCCAGCGCCGAAACCTTGGTGAAACCGAATGGCTCGATCCGGCTGACGAGTCCCGACAACGGACTGTCGCCGCCCCAATTCTCGATGATGGCGCGGTCGCCGACCTGGATCCGCACCGCTTCCGGCGACAGGAAATCGGCGACGATCTCCAGATTGGCCGGGTCGCCGATTTCGACCAGCGGTTCGCCCGCCTCGACCACGCCTTCGCTCTCGCGCAAGACCCGCAATATGGCGCCGTCGACCGGGGCGGGCACCGGGATACAGGGGCAGGCCTCGGTGGCCTCGCGCATCTGGTCGGGGCGCAGCGACCGGATTTCGGCGGCGGCCAATTCCGACTGGCGCATCTTGATCGCTGCGCGGGCGGTCATCAGCGCCGCCTCGTGGATCCGGTAGCTGCGTTCGGCGTCGTCCAGAGCGCGCTCGGTGCCCGCGCCGGTTTGGCGCAGGGTTCGGGCGCGCCGAAGATTGCTGCGCGCGAAATCGAGCTCCGCCTGAATCTGCACCAGTTCCGCCCTGGCCAGTTCCAGCGCCGCGGCCGCCTTGCTCACCGCCGCCTTCGCCTCCGCCTGGGTGCGCGCGTCGAGGAAGACCGGGTCGGCCGGCTCGATCTCGGCCACCACCGTCTCCCCGGCGACGACCCGGTCGCCTTCATCCAGCTCGATCCGGCGGACCAGACCGCGCATCGGCGCCGACAAGGTGAAGACGTCCTTGATCCTTGTCTCGCCGTCTTCCGTCACGCTGCTGACCAACGGCCCGCGCTCGACCATCGCCACATCGACGAGCACTGGTTGCGGGCGAAACAACAGGGTCAGCACCAAGCCGAGAACGCCCAAAGGAACCGCCCAGAAAATCAGTCTTCGGGTGAGCGCCGACACTCTTCCTACTCCCGCGTCTTCAAGACGGCGATCAGATCCAGATGATCCAACTGACGCCGCACGACGGCGCCGATTAGAATGGCGATCGCCAGGGTCAGAACGAGCGTCCAGCCGATGGTTGACGCCTCGAGCACCAAAGGCACGCGGAACAGCTCGGTCTCGAAACTCTTCGCCATCACCCAGATCAGGCCGAGTCCGGCGGCGTAGCCCAGTGGCAGGGCGATCAGGACCAAGAGGGCGATCTCGCCCAAGAGGATATAGGAAATTTCCCAGCGCGTGAAACCGAGGACCCGGAGCGTGGCCAACTCCCGGCTGCGTTCCGACAGCGTCGTTCTGGCTGCATTGTAGACCGTGCCGGCGCCCAGCGCGGCGGCGAAACCGACGAAGAAGGAGACGAAGATCAAGACCGTCTCGCCAAGGGTCTCGTGGAACTTGGTTTCGGCATGCTTCTTCACCGACAGGACCGAGATCGCCGGCGTCTCTTTCAAGGCGGTGTAGAAGGCGGTTCTTTCCGCTGGGTCGAGCCTGAGAAACGCCATCTCCATCACCGGCGGGTCTTCTAGAGCCCGGTTCAAATCGCCCAGATTCACAAAGGCCCGCATGCCCATATTATTTTCGAACACGCCGTTCACCGGCAGTACGACGCTGGGTTTGACGCCGGTGCGGATATCGGCGCGGATAGAGTCGCCGGCCGAGACGCCGAGTTTGTCGGCCAGCATGCGGCCCAGCAAAACGCCGGCGGCCGGGGTCGGCCTTTCCCATCCGTCCGCATCGATCGCCGCCTCCATGCCGCGCCCGGGCGCGACCCCGTCCAGTGCGCCGCGATGAACGATCCCGCGCGGCCGCATGTCCTTGGTGAGGCCGACCAGATCGGCGGGAACCGAGCGCGCCGGCTCGACGGCCATGACGCCCGGCAATCGGCCTAGGTCGAAGCGCGTCTCGACGGCCTTTGCTTCGAAGAAGGCGACCGTGGCGTCCCGCCGCATCGTGTCGTGAAAATGACCGCGGGCCAGCGCCTGGATCGCGTCAGGCCATTGCAGGGCCAGCATCAGCACGGCGACCGACAGCGCGACCCCGGTTACGGTGATGCTTGACCGAACCGGCGCGCGCGCCGCCTGGCGCAGCAGAATGCGGGTGGCGTGGTCCAGCCGCGCGGCGATCGGGGCAAGGGCGGCGCCGCCCATCTTTCGAAAGCTTTGCGGCGTCGGCGGGCTCATCGCCGCGGCGGGGGTCAAGGCGGCCGCGCGCCGGACGGCCCAGACCGCGCCGGTCACTGGGGTCAGGATTCCGATCGCGCCCGACACGGTCAACTCAAACCAGGACAGGCGGAACTCCAGAAAGGGGAAATGGAACTGCGTATTGTAGATCATCGTCTGGAATTGGCCGAGTTCCTTCCCGACCAACCAGCCCAACAGGACGCCAAGGCCGCCGACGCACAATGCAAATTTCGCGTAATGCAGGCCGACCTCCCAGCCGGAGAAGCCGAAGGCCTTCATCAGGCCGATTTCGCGTTGTTCGGTGGCGATCAGCCGAGCGACGACGGTGTTGGTCAGAAAGGCGGCGGCGACCAGGAAAATGCTGGGCAGGACCGTCGCCAAGGCGCGCAACTGATCCAGCTCGTTCATTAGGAACCAGTTGGACAGTTGATCCTTGCGTTCGATCGCGCCCGCTCCGCCATAGCGTTCGAGCAGCGTGTCGAGCGCTGCGATGACGTCGGTCGCGACGGCGCCATGGGCCAGCGACAGCGTCACGCTGTTAAACGCCCCGTCGAGATCATAGGCGGACGCCAACGCCTCATGATCCATCCAGACCACGGCGAACCGCGTGTCGTCGGGTATCAAGGCGCCGGGCGCGATCGCGTAGACGAATTCAGGCGACAGGGCGACGCCGACAATCCGTACCGTGCGCCGCGATCCGTTAATCAGGATCGGCAGCCTGTCGCCGACGCTGAGCCCCCGCGCCAAGGCGAACGGTTCGGAAATCACGACCTCGTCGCTGCGCCCGGCGGCTACGGCGCGGCCGGCCCGGATCGCCAGTCGATTAAGCACGCCGCCCCGCCTTTCTGGAGAAGAGACGAAGCGGGCCGTGATCGGTTCCGCCACCCAATCCAACTCAATCCGGCCATAAGATGAAATGCGCGTCTCCGCCGTTTGCACACCGGGAATGTCGCGGATCGCCAGGAGCAGCCGATCCGGCGCGCGCTTATTCTCGGCGAAAACTTGGGCGAATCGGTAGCGCTCGTAATAGGCCTCCGCCGTCAATGACAGGGAATTCAAGGCGCTCAAGGCCATCACGAGGACCGCGCCGCCGCAGCCGATGACGACGGCGATGGCGGCGACCTGACCCTTCAGCCGCCAGAGATCGCGCAACAGTTTCCGGTCCAAGGCGCCGAAGAGATGCAGGCCGCGTCCGCCGCGCACGCGCATCACCAGGCGATCGCGCCGGGATCGACCGGCTGTGTGTTGCGGACGACGTCCACAAGCCGGCCGTCCGCCATGGTGAAGACCCGGTCGGCCATCCCGGCGATCGACTGGTTGTGTGTGATCAGGACCGTGGTCGAGCCCAGCTCCCGGTTGATCCGTTGGATTGCTTGAAGGACCAGAACGCCGGTCTTGCTGTCCAAGGCCCCGGTCGGTTCGTCGCAGAGCAGCAGTTCCGGCCGCTTCGCGATGGCGCGGGCGATGGCGACCCGTTGTTGCTCGCCGCCTGATAGCTCAGCCGGAAAGTGGTCGGCGCGGGCGCCCAGGCCGACCATCTCCAGCGCGTCCTGCGGCCGCATCGGGTCGCGCGCGATTTCCGTCACCAGCGCCACATTCTCTGCCGCGGTCAGGCTGGCGATCAGGTTGTAGAATTGGAAGACGAAACTGACATGATCCCGGCGGTATTGCGTGACCGCATGCTCTTCGACGCCGGTGAGGTCTTCGCCCTGAAACCAGACCTGTCCCGATGTCGGGCTGTCCAACCCGCCGAGAATGTTCATCAGGGTCGACTTGCCGCTGCCTGATCGTCCGAGCAGGACAATCAGCTCTCCGGATTCGAAATCCAGATCGACATCGATCAGGGCGCGAACCTCCGCCTCTCCCGCGCCATAGGTCTTGCTCAACCCACGCGCCGACAAGACGACCGAACCCTCCTGCGGCGCCAAGTCGGATATTGCTTCGGATTGCTGCGCCATGTCGGTCACCGACCCTCCAGGCGCGGGATGCTATGGTTGTCGGGCGCGCGCGTCTTTGACCTGCCGCAAGCCGGCAGACTCGCGCGATGTGAAGGGCGCGGGGCCGGGTCGGCGACGGGCGGGTTCGAAACTTGTTTAAATCGCCGCCTGATTAGGTCATGCTCATCAATAAAGAGAACGGCTCGGGGGCGCCGCGATCGTCGGCGCGACACACGGGTCCGGTGGGGAAAACGCCTGGCGGTGGGTGATGGCCGATAGAGATCCGGCTGGAAGCGGGAAGTCCGCGCCGGTATTGAGAGATGTGGCGCAGCGTGCGGGCGTCTCCGTCATGACTGTGTCAAACGTCATACGCGACCGGCGCGACAAGGTCAGCGAAGAGACCTGGCGGCGCGTGCTGCAGGCGATCGAGGATACGGGCTATCGGCCCAACCGGCGTGGACGCAGTCTGCGTCTGCAACGCGAGTTCGCGATCGCCTTGACGATCATCCATCCCCATGAACGGTTCTTGGACGATCCCTACAATACCGAACTGGCGGCCGGGATGAGCAACGCGCTGGCGCGGCGCGGCTATGCGCTGGTCGTGAATGGCGCGCCCAAGATGCAGGCGATGAAAGACTCTTTGTCGGACATGTCGGGCGTCGACGGCTCGGCGGTGATGGCGTCGGGCGACCAATACAACCGGCGGGAGCTCTATCGCCTCTTGTCGCGCGACGGCCGACCGCTGGTTGTGTTTCAGGACCGGGCCCCGGAAGACATCGCGGATATCTGCGCTATTCGGCAGGACGATGCGGCCGGCGCCTTGGACTTGGCGGAGGTGATCCTGCAGAGCGGCGCGCGCTCCGCCCTCTTTGTCGGCTCGACCTGGCCCTGGCCGGCGCTCGAGGAGCGCTGCGCGGCCTTTCGGTCCAAACTGGCGGGACGGCTTCGCTTCGAAACGGTGGCTTTTGAGGAATCGAGCTTCTCCAAGTTGGTGGAGGATCTGACGCTCTATTTTCGCGCGCACGGCCCGCCGGATGCGTTGCTCGGCGGCAATGACCAAATCGCGATCGCCGGGATGCGCGCGGCGGAACGGTTGGGTTTCGCGGTTCCGGACGACATGTCCGTCACCGGTTATAACGCCTTTGCTTTTCGAGAATATGTCGAGCCGCTGCTGACCAGCGTTCAATCCCCCGCCTATGATATCGGCGCCGCCGCCGCCGACGCCTTGTTGACGCGGCTGGAGACCGGCCGGTTCACCGAGCGCGAACTCGTCTTCGGCGCCAGACTGACGATGGGTCGGTCGGTGACGATGCGGCCTTAGCGCCTGCGCAGCGCAGTTCTAGATGATCAGAGACAACGCGTGACCGCCGGCATCGTCGAATTCGAACCCGTTATCCCGACCGAGGCGCAGATCGACCATCTGTTCGAACTGCTGAAGGCGCGGCGCCACCGGATCAGCCACCAAGACCTTCCCAGCTTCGCAGAGCACAAGCGGTTCGTAGAGGCCCATCCTTACCGGGTCTGGTATCTGGTCAAGTGGGATGGCGACTTGGTCGGCGGCGTCTATCTGGGCGAGGATAATGCGATCGGCGTCAATATCGAGGATCGCGCCGTTGACGCCTGCCTTGGTCCGGCGCTGGACAAGATCATCCAAGAGTTCGACCCTTTGCCCTCAATCCCGTCCGTCCGGCCGAACAGATTCTATATCAATGTCCCGCCGTCGAACGCGGCCTTGATCGCGGGGCTGGAGAAGAGGGGATGCGCGCTCTTGCAACTGAGTTTTGCGCTGACAAATCCCGACTGATATCCCCTTGATCTCGACCTTGTTTGGCGCCGCCATCGATCAAGGCGTTTGCGTAGAGAGGATCGCCGGGCTCATGTCCAAAAGTATGAAACGCGTGGCGCGCGCGTTGGCCGACGTCGGGATTGATGCGCCGGTCTTGCGCATGCCGGACAGCACCCGAACGGCGGCGGAGGCGGCCGAAGCATGCGGCTGCGCGCCCGATCAGATCGTGAAGTCGCTGATCTTCCTGGGCGTGGAGAGCGGATCGCTTTGTCTGTTGTTGGTCAGGGGATCGGCCCAGGTCGACCTGGATAAGGCGGCTGCTCAGATCGGCGAACCGCTTGTGCGCGCCGACGCCAAGCGCGTGCGCGACGAGACGGGTTTCGCCATTGGCGGCGTCGCGCCAATCGGCCATCTTGCGCCGCTGCGGACCTGGATGGACGCCCAGCTTCTGGAATTCGATACGGTCTGGGCCGCGGCCGGCGCGCCGAACGCGGTGTTCCAAATTGCGCCTGAGCCTCTGCGAAACCTGACCGGCGCGACCCTGTTCGATCCGAATTGACGGCGCCGCGTTTCAAGGCTGGTCCCGGCGATACGAACCAGCTTGAATTGAGTCTGGATTAACGGGCCGATTGCGGGGACACTTCGGCATGCGAAACTTTGTACAACCGCAGGCGCGGCTCGATGGCGCCTCGCTTTTGGTGACGGGCGGAACGGGATCGTTCGGCCGCCATTTCGTCGATACGGTTCTGCGCCGATATGACCTGAAGCGCATCGTCATCTTCTCGCGCGATGAGTTGAAGCAATATGAAATGGCCGACCGCATCGCAGTAGATGCTCGCAAGAACGTGCGCTTCTTCCTTGGCGATGTCCGCGATGTCGACCGGCTGGAAATGGCGATGCGTGAGATCGACTATGTTGTCCACGCCGCCGCGCTGAAACAGATCTCGGCTGCGGAATATAATCCTTTTGAGTGCATTCGAACGAATGTGTTCGGGGCCGAGAATGTCGTGCGCGCCGCCTTGAAGTCGGGCGTCCGCAAGGTGATCGCGTTAAGCACCGACAAGGCCGCGAACCCGGTCAGCCTGTATGGCGCCAGTAAACTGGCGTCGGACAAGATATTCGTCGCCGGAAATAACCTGTCCGGGTCTCTCGGGTCCAAATTCGCGGTCGTGCGCTATGGCAACGTCGTCGGCTCGCGCGGCAGCGTCATCCCGCTCTACAAAAAGCTGCTTGCAGAGGGCGCGACGGAACTGCCGATCACCGATATGGAAATGACGCGGTTCTGGATCACGCTCGATCAAGGAGTCGATTTTGTCTTGTCGTCGCTGGAAGGGATGCGCGGCGGTGAGATATTCGTGCCGAAGATTCCAAGCATGCGGATCCGCGATATCGCTGGCGCAATCGCGCCGGAGGCGACTCTGCGCGTCATCGGCGCGCGACCGGGCGAGAAGCTGCACGAAGCGATGATCTCCGAAGATGACGCCCGCAACACGTTGGAACTGGACGACCGATATGTGCTCGAACCGGCCTTCAACTTCTGGAGCGCCAAGGGCTATGTCGACGCCGGAGCGCGTCAGGTCCCGTCCGGCTTCCGCTACTCCAGCGACACCAACTCGGAATGGCTGGATCGCGACGGCTTGCAGGCGTTGCTGCAGGAAGCCGAGTGACGACCGGCGGAGCGCGTCGGCCGCTTGCGCGATACCTAGGGCCGGCGCCCAATCGCGTTACCCGGATAGCGTCTTCCGAATATCGGCCAGGATGTCGACGCCTTGCTGCTTCCAGAAATGCAACAGGTCGATGAAGATCCAGTTTTCCGCCAGCTTGTCCCCAGCGCGCCGATAGAGGTCGATGACCCGAAATTCGCCGCGCCTCCCGGTCGGCGCGCGGCCCATGAACGGGCCGGACAGGGTCGCGGTGAAGTTGGGCCAGCCGAAGAAACCGCCGAACGCGCCCTCGGCCATCCGGCAGAGATGCTTGGTCTTGGACCGGTCGGAAAAGGCGGCGCGGAACGGGCCGGCATGCTGTTTGGCGTAACGTTCGATCGTATAGGTCGCGCCGATGCCGGCCGGACCCCACCAGATCATGTCTTCCATCCAGGTTCGGCGCAGTTCCTCTTCGAGCGGTAGGCCGCTATGCCATTGACCGAGATCAGCGATCATCGCCTCGATCGCCGCCAGCGTCCGGACGCCTTCCTCCGGCGGCTGCGGGTCGAACAGCTGACCGCCATGGGTGATCGGGCCGGGCTGGGTGACATGCGCCGCGGTCTGGTTCGGAAACGGCCGCAGCCCGGCCTGAACCATCAGATGCGGCAGATCGAAATAGAAGGCGCTTTCGGCGATCCGGCCGCCCTCGATCCGGTTGAACTCGCAATAAGGCAGAAACGCCATCTTGCCGGTCGGCGGCAGCCCGAGCCAGGGCGCGTCGTATAGGCCCATAAGATGTCCCATCGAGACGACCCAAACGCTCGCATCGTCTTTCATTTGATTGCGGCCGGCCATGAAGATGTCTTGTCGGCGCTGGATCGGCGTCAAAGCGCGGTGAAGCGGGCTCCAGAAACGCTCGGCGACCGTCTCGGGTCCGACCAGTTCGTTGAACGGGTGAAAGCCGCGCCAGCGATAGTCTGGCGTGCAGTAAAGGCTTAAAACATCGGCCAGACCGTCCAGCGCCGCCCTATCAAGCGTCGCGTAACAATCCAGAACCAGTCGCTTCTCGGCGGAGAAATCAGTCATGCGCGCGGCCTTCCCGGCCCGATGGTTTTGCATACGCTTGCAAAGGGGCTTGCCAAATCGCGACAGCCGAGTCTAGCCTTTTGCAAACGTATGCAAGCTTGTGCAGATAAAGGCGGTTCGGGGGGATATGGCTGAAATCCAGCTGCGCAATCTGTCGAAGCGATGGGGCGACTTTGTCGGGGTCCAGAGTTTTGACCTGACCATCCCGGACAAGGAGTTTCTGGTCCTGCTTGGCCCGTCCGGCTGCGGCAAGACCACGACGATGCGCATGATTGCCGGGTTGGAGGACGCCACCGAGGGCGACATTATGATCGCCGGCAAGCGCGTCAACGATGTCGAGCCGAAGGACCGCGACGTCTCGATGGTGTTCCAGAGCTACGCGCTCTATCCCAACATGAATGTCTACGAGAATATCCGCTTCCCGTTAAAGGTGCGCGGCATCGATCCGGCCAGCCATGACGCGAAGGTCCGTCGGGCGTCCGCGATGGTCGAGCTCGACGAATTTCTGCACCGAAAGCCGGCTGAACTGTCCGGCGGTCAGCGTCAGCGGGTGGCCCTGGCGCGCGCCATCGTGCGCGAACCGAACGTCTTCCTGATGGACGAGCCGCTGTCCAATCTCGACGCCAAGCTGCGGGTCTCGACCCGGGCGCAGATCAAGAACCTGTCGCACGAGCTGGCGGTCACCACCATCTATGTCACCCATGATCAGATTGAGGCGATGACCCTGGCCGACCGGGTCGTGGTGATGGAGAAGGGCGTGGTGCAGCAGGTCGGCAGCCCGACGGCAATCTATGACCGTCCCGCCAATGCGTTCGTCGCCGGCTTTATCGGCAGCCCGGCGATGAACTTGGTCGACGGTGGGATCCAGGGCGGCGTTTTCACCGCCCAGAATACGCGGATCGAGGGACTTTCGGCGCCGGACGGCGCGGTCACGCTGGGATTCCGCGCCGAGGATGCAGAGGTGGTCGCGGCCGACGGCCAGATCAACGCGCCGATCTACACGCTTGAGCTGTTGGGCGAGGTCAATATGGTCACCGTGCGGATCGGCGGCGCCTTTGTCAGCGTCAAGACCGATAAGAATTACCGAGCCGAGATCGACGACGCCGTCTCGATCCGCGTGCCCCGGGATCATTGCCACCTGTTCGACGCCAAAACGGGTGAACGAGTGGGGGGCTGACCCCCGGTCCATCGCGCCCCCGGTCGGGGCGATCAGGCGCGGCCCCTGGGCTGCGCTCAGCAGAATAGGGAGAAACCATCCATGTTCCTAAGACAAGCAACTTTGGCGGGCGCTATGCTGGCCTTTGCCGGGTCCGGGGCCCTGGCCTGCGAGATCTCCGCGCGCGTGTCGATCGTCGGCAACGAGTTTCCTGCGATCCAGACCGTCGGCGCCAACGCCGCCGCCTGCACCGGGGCGGAGGTTGCGACGAACCTGACCGCAGATCACCAGTCGATCAACGTGCCGGGTATGCAGGGAAACCCAGCGGAATACACCTCGGCCATCATCGCCAACAGCTCGATCGTGGCGTTGATGAACGAAGATGTGATCCGGCCGCTCGACGATCTGGTCGCCAAACATGGCCAGGGTCTGCAGCAGAACCAGCTGATCACCATCGACGGGAAAGTGATGGCCGTGGCCTTCATGGCCAACGCCCAGCATCTGATGTACCGCAAGGATATCTTGGCTGATCTCGGTATCGAACCGCCAAAGACCTATGAGGAAATGCTCGACGCGGCGGAGACGATTCGTTCGAAAGGCGTGATGCAGAACCCGATCGGCGGCGCCTACGCGGCGGGTTGGAATCTGGCTCAGGAATTCAACAACATGTTGCTCGGTTATGGCGGCAGCCATTTCGAACCGGGCTCCGCGGAACCGAATGTGAATTCCGAGGCGGGCGTCAAGGCGCTGACGATGATGAAGGCGCTTTCGGAATACATGACCCCCGACTTTCTGACCCATGACAGCAACGCCACGAACGCCGAATACCGCGCCGGCAATGTCGCGCTCTTGAACATGTGGGGCTCGCGCGCCGCCACGCAGATAACGGCCGACGGCGTCACCGAAGAGGTCAAACAGGGTCACGCCATCGCCGGTCCTATGACCGTCGGCGGCGGCTCAATCCCGGCGACGACCCTGTGGTGGGACGGCTGGACCGTGGCCAAGAACATCTCGGACGCCGAGGCGGAAGCCACCTTCATCGCGATGATGAACGGAATCCGGCCGGAACTGATGCAGGATGAAAGCGTTCGAACCCAGGCGGTCTGGCTGATCGAGGGCTATGAACCGACCGAGGACTCTCTCGGCGTGTTCGACGCCGCCAAGGCGGGCGCCATTCCTTATCCGATGCTGCCCTATATGGGCCTGATGCATACGGCGCTGGGCAACGAACTGGGCGACTTCATGCAGGGCAAGGAAAGCGCCGAACAGGCGTTGGCCGATGTCGAGGCGGCCTACCGCGCCGCGGCGAAGGAAAAGGGTTTCCTGTAAAGGCTGGCGGTCGGGCGGTCCTCCTAGGCCGTTCGACCGCTCTTTCGCACCGGACCTCGATACCATGCGGCACAAGACGTTTTTCTGGTTCATCCTGCCGACGGCGACGGCGATGCTGCTGTTCATCGCCTTGCCGATCGTGTCGGTCTTGATCCAGTCCGTCTTCGCCCCGCATGAGGCGGTGTTGCGGGAGGTTGAGAATTGCACGCCCCTGGTCGGCTGTACGACCGAGACCACAATTGACCATGACGCCACCCGCGCCCTGCGCGAGGCGCAGCCGATGGGCCGGTTCGTCGGGTTCGAGATTTTCATCGACCGGGGCCATCTCGCCTTCAGTGAAGTCGCGGAGGCCTGGTCCGCGTCGGATGGGTTGGGGGGCTTCGCCGATCAGTTGGCAAACCTGCCCTTTTACCGGGCCATGGCCTTCACCCTGACCTTTACCTTTGTTGTGACGCCGCTGGTCATCGCCTTGGGGCTGGTAATCGCCCTGGCGGTCAACGCCTTGCATGTGCGGTTGAAGGGCTTGGCGATCTTCTTCTCGCTTCTGCCTTTCATCATCACGCCCTTGATCGGCGCGTTGGTGCTGTTCTGGATGATCGACAGTCGCGGGGTGCTCGGCAGCGCCATTCAGTGGCTAGCCGGCGACCCCGACCTGTCGCTGAAGGCCTCGACCGGGCTGATGTGGGTCGCATTGATCACCTACGGCGTCTGGCATTCGGCCCCTTTCGCCTTCGTGATCTTCTATGCCGGCCTGCAGACCCTGCCGATGGATCAGATCGAGGCGGCGCAGATCGACGGCGCGACCCGCTGGCAGCGGGTCCGCTATGTCGTCATTCCGCATCTGATGCCGCTGGTGACCTTCGTCGCGCTGATCCAGATTATGGACAATTTCCGCGTGTTCGAGCCGATTGTCGGCTTCAACGCCTCGGCCCACGCCCAGAGTCTGAGCTGGTTTATCTATAACGATCTAGGCGGGGAGACCCGGCAGTTGTCATCCGCCTCGGCCTCGTCGGTGCTGACCATCATCGGCGTCGCGATCCTGCTGTCGCCGGTGCTCGTCCGCACCTG
The DNA here is from genome assembly GCA_030065235.1 of Alphaproteobacteria bacterium. Lineage (GTDB taxonomy): Bacteria > Pseudomonadota > Alphaproteobacteria > UBA8366 > Aestuariispiraceae > JASJDC01. The sequence goes on along the minus strand of JASJDC010000002.1, from coordinate 276,035 downwards.
GCGCGATTTCAAGAAGAAGACCTGAGATGGCTTCACGCGCGCAACGCTTGCCTCCGGGGCTCCGCATCGTCCTGATCGGCTTCATCATCATCTGGCTGTTGATGGCGGCCTTCCCGTTCTTCTGGACCCTATGGGGCTCGTTCAAGGTCGAGCTCGATTTCTTCTCGATCTCCAACTGGACCAACGCGCTGACCGGCGAGCGCACGCAGGCTGAGTACGGCCGCGCCTTTACCGGCGCCGGCTATCACGGCTCATGGGTTCAGGAAGAGTTCTGGCGCCACGTCATCAACACCTTCATCGTCTGTTTCTTTGTGGTGCTGACCTCGCTCACCATCGGCACGCTGGGCGGCTACGCGCTGTCGCGCTCGGGCTACCGCTACACGTTCTGGCTGCTGATCACCGCGCTGATCTTCCGCGCCATGCCGCCGATCACGCTGGTGGCGGGCTATATGTTGCCCTTCTTCGAATGGAACCTGTGGGGCATTCTGCCGACCACCATCATCGTCCTGGTGGCGATCAACCAACCCTTCACCCTGTGGATGCTGCACAGTTTCTTTCAGAACATTCCCAAGGAGCTGGACGAAAGCGCCAAGGTTGACGGCTGCACCCAGTTCCAGGCCTTCCGCCACGTGATCATCCCGGTGATGTGGCCCGGCGTGATCACTACCGGCCTGTTCTCCTTCCTGTTGGCCTATAACGACTTCGCGGTCACGACCATGCTTCTGTCGGAGAACAACCGCACCATGGTGCCGGAGATCGCGGCCTATCTGGGCACCACCTACACCGAAGGCAATGTCATGTTCGCGGTGGCGGCGGTGGTGTCGGCGACCGTGCCGCTGTTTCTGCTGGTGATGCTGTTCCAGCGCCAGATCGTCTCTGGCCTGACGGCGGGAGCGGTGAAAGGATGACGGCCGATCCCCCCGGAGGCCTCCACGCCACGCAAAGCGCCGAGACGCTGGCGACGGTCAAGCGCATGGAGGCCGGGCTGGCCGCCAACGAAAACGACATGGCGCGCTATTTCCACGAGGATTTCCTGTGGCGCGGCAATCGGGGCTGCGGCGTGAAGGAAGGCCTGGCCGCCTTCCGCGCGAATTGGCAATTGCCGTTCCGCGCCGCCTTCACCGAGCGCGCCTATATCACCGAGCGTTATCTGGCCGACGGTGAATGGGCGGCCTGCTTCGGCCATATCGAAGCGACCCATTCCGGTCCCTTCATGGGGATCGCGCCCACCGGCAAGCGCGTGCGCATTCCCTATATGGATTTCTGGCGCGTCGTCGACGGCCGGATCAAGGACAACCCGGTCTCTGTCGATTTCGCCGCCATCCTGATGCAGTTGGGCCGCGATGTCTTCGAGGGCGAAGGCTGGGAAAAGTACGACCGGGGCGAGGTTGAGCCGCCGCGCCCGGAGAGCTGAGGCGAGAGTATGGCGATCACCCATCTGAAACGATCCAAACCCGAGTCCGAACGCGCGGAAGACGAGGCCAAGGTCCGCGCTTTGGTCGAGTCGACCCTGGCCGATATCGCCGCGCGAGGCGACGCGGCGGTGCGCGCCTTGTCGGAGAAGTTCGACCAGTATTCAGCGGCAAGTTTCCGCCTGACCGACAGTGAAATCGAGGCGGCGGTGAGCAAGGTCTCGACCCGCGATATGGCGGATATCCAGTTCGCGCAGGCCCAGATCCGCCGCTTCGCCGAGGCGCAGAAATCCTCGATGAGCGATATCGAGATCGAGACCCTGCCCGGCGTGATTCTGGGGCACCGGAACATCCCGGTGCAGTCTGTCGGCTGCTATGTGCCGGGCGGCAAGTTCCCGATGGTGGCCAGCGCCCATATGTCGGTGCTGACCGCGTCGGTCGCCGGCGTGCCCCGCATCGTCGCCTCGGCCCCGCCGGTCGACGGCGCGCCGCATCCGGCCATCGTCGCGGCGATGAAACTGGCCGGCGCGCATGAGATTTATGTCTTGGGCGGCATCCAGGCGGTCGGCGCGATGGCGCTGGGGACCGAAACGATCGAGCCGGTGCATATGCTTGTCGGGCCCGGCAACGCCTTTGTCGCCGAAGCCAAGCGGCAGCTTTACGGCAGGGTCGGGATCGACCTGTTCGCTGGTCCGACCGAAACGATGGTCGTCGCCGACGATACGGTGGATGCGGAAATTTGCGCGACGGACCTGCTGGGGCAGGCGGAGCATGGCTACAATTCGCCGGCTTGCCTGATCACCAACTCCAAGAAGCTGGCCGAGCAGACCATCGTAGAGTGCGACCGTCTGTTGGACATCCTACCGACGGCGGAGACCGCGCGCGTCAGTTGGAACGACTATGGCGATGTGGTGCTGTGCGACACGCATGAGGAGATGCTGCAGGTCGCGAACGACATGGCCTATGAGCATGTGCAGGTGATGACCGATCGCGACGATTGGTATCTGGAGAACATGCACTCCTACGGCGCGCTCTTCCTTGGGCCCCGCACCAATGTCGCCAATGGCGACAAGGTCATCGGCACCAACCATACATTGCCGACTAAGAAAGCAGGTCGCTATACGGGCGGCCTCTGGGTCGGGAAGTTTCTGAAGACCCATTCCTACCAGAAGGTCACGACCGACGCGGCCGCCGCCATGATCGGCGAATATGGCTCGCGCCTTTGCATGCTCGAAGGCTTTGTCGGCCATGCGGAGCAATGCAATGTGCGGGTGCGCCGCTATGGCGGCCGGAACGTGCCTTATGGCGCGGCGGCCGAATGAGCGCGGTCGACTTTCCGAAAACGCCTTCATTTAGCCTCGCCGGGAAACGGGCCCTGGTCGCCGGCGCCTCGTCCGGCATTGGTCTGGCGGCCGCCGCCGCGCTTGCTGAGCATGGCGCCGAGGTGACCCTCGCGGCCCGGCGTGCGGACCGGCTCGACGCACTTGTCGCGGCGATGGCGAACAAGGGTTGGACGGCCGCGGCGTTGTCTCTGGACGTTTCGGATGTCGAGGCCACGGAGCGGGCGGTGGCCGCGCGCGGGCCGTTCGACATCCTGCTCAACTCGGCCGGCTTGGCGCGACACAGCAAGTCGGTGGACACGACCATCGCGGATTTCGACGCGGTCATGGGGATCAATGTGCGCGGCGCCTACTTCCTGACACGGGCGGTGGCGAAAGGGTTGATGGCGGCTGGGCGGCCTGGATCGCTGATCAATATCTCGAGCCAGATGGGCCATGTCGGCGGGCCGGACCGCGCGGTTTATTGCGCCTCGAAATTCGCCGTCGAAGGTTTCACCAAGGCGATGGCGATCGAGTTCGGCCCGGCGCGCATCCGCGTGAACACGATCTGCCCGACCTTCATCCTGACCGATCTGTCGCGCCCGAGCTTCGAGGATCCGGAGAAACGCGCCTGGATACTCGACGCGATCAAGCTGGGGCGGCCGGGCGAGGTCGAGGACATCATGGGGGCCGTGATCTATCTTGCGTCCGACGCCGCCAGCCTGGTGACCGGGACGGCGCTGCTGGTGGATGGCGGTTGGACGGCGGCGTGATGGCGCAAACTAGGATCACATCGGCGGAGGTCGCGTCGCGCGCAGGCGTCAGCCAGTCGGCGGTCAGCCGAGTCTTCACGCCCGGCGCCTCGGCCTCGCCCAAGACCGTTGAGAAGGTCCGCAAGGCGGCGCTGGAACTAGGCTACCGGCCCAATGTGCTGGCCCGCGCCATGGTCTCGGGTAAGAGCCGCATCATCGGCCTGGTGGTCGCCTATCTCGATAATCAATTCTATCCCGACGCGCTGGAGAAGCTGTCCAACGCCTTGCAGGCGCGCGGCTATCACGCGCTCATCTTCATGGCCGGCAAGAACGCGGCCAGTATTGACCACGTCATCGAGGAAATCCTCGACTATCAGGTGGACGGGATCATCGCCGCCTCGGTGGCGCTGTCCTCGGGCCTGTCCGAACGCTGCCGCGCGGCGGGCGTGCCGATGGTGCTGTTCAACCGCAGCCAGGACGACAGTCGGATGTCGGCGGTGACGTCGGACAATATCGCGGGCGGCCGGAAGGCGGCCGAATTCCTGCTGGCGGGCGGTCATCACAGGATCGGCTATATAGCCGGCTGGGAAGGGGCGTCGACCCAGCGCGACCGAGAGGCGGGCTTCGTCACCGCGCTTCGGGCCGCTGGCCGAGATCTGTACGCGCGCGCGGTCGGCAATTTCGAGATGACGCAGGCGCGGGAGGCCACGCGGCGCCTGTTCGCCGACGCCTCTCAATCGGGACGGCCTGACGCCGTCTTCGTCGCCAACGATCACATGGCCTTGGCGGCGCTCGACACGCTGCGCCATGAGCTTGGGCTGAGAGTGCCGGAGGACGTCTCGGTCGTCGGCTATGACGATGTGCCCGCCGCCGCCTGGCCGGCCTATGACCTGACCACGGTGCGTCAGCCTGCCAATCGGATGGTCGCCGAGACGGTGGATATTCTGTTCAGCAAGATCGAGGACCCGTCGGCGCCGCCGCGCCGGGTGGCGATCGATGGGCCGCTGATCCTGCGCGGATCGGCCCGCATTCCAGACGGATGGACGCGATGAAAGGCTTCGACCCGAAATTCAGGGATTTCCCCGACTTCATCATCGGCGTCACCAAGGAAATCTGGGAAGACCGCGGCATCCACACGCTGCATGACTATTATGCGCCCGACATCGTGGTGCGCACACCGGGCTCGGTGGTGGTCGGCAACCAGGGCGTGATCGCCGCGACCATGGCCACCTTGCATGAATTTCCCGACCGAACGCTTCTGGGCGAGGATGTGATCTGGTCTGGAACGCCCGAGACCGGCCTGTTGAGTTCGCACCGTATCCTCTCGGCGGCGACCCATACGGGCGAGGGCGTCTTCGGCGCGCCGACCGGCAAGCGGCTGATCTACCGCATCCATGCCGATTGCCACGCCAAGGACAATTGCATCGATGATGAATGGCTGGTGCGCGACCAGGGCGCCATCGTCCGCCAGTTGGATCTCGACCCGAAAGCCTACGCCGCCGATCTGATCGCGCGCGAAGGCGGGCCCGAGGCCTGCGTCAAGCCGCTATCGCCGGCGACCGACCGGCCGGGCCCCTATACCGGGCGCGGGAACGAGAATGAATGGGGCGCGCGGTTGGCTGACATCGTCACCCGCATCATGAACGCCGATATGAGCGTGATCCCGACCGAATATGACCGCGCCTGCCATCTCGGCTATCCGGGCGGGGTGACCGATCATGGGGTCGGCGCGGCGGACCGATTCTGGATGGGGCTGCGCGCGGCCTTCCCCTCGGCGATGCTGTCGATCGATCACCAGATCGGCCGCGAGGATGCAATGCTCAGCCCGCGCGCGGCGATCCGCTGGAGCCTGCATGGCCGCCATGACGGCTGGGGCGCCTTTGGCCCACCGACCGGGGCCGAGATCTATGTGCTGGGGATCACCCATGCCGAGTTCGGGCCCTGGGGGCTGCGGCGCGAATACACGATCTATGACGAAACCGCGATCTGGAAACAGATCCTGCTGCAGACCGGCGCGCTCTGAGCGCGCCGTGCACGCAGATCGATTGGGTGGGAGCAAGCATATGCCAGGGCTGGATATGGAGACTCGCATCGTCCGCTATGGCGATCTGAAACCCTGCCGCACCGCCTTTATCGACGCCCACACGCCGGGTTCTGACAGGAAAGAGAATTTCACCATCATCGGCGCTGGCGTCACCGAAAGCCCGCACCAGCATGTGCATATTCGCGAGACCCCGGGCTTCAATATCGGGGCCGCGGGCCAGCCGCCCAAATGCTTGAACAGCCTGCACTATCACACCACAGCCGAGGTGTTTTTCGTGCTTAAGGGACGCTGGCGTTTCTTCTGGGGCCGCTGGGGCGATGACGGCGAATTCATCGCCAATGAGGGCGATATCTTCAACATTCCGACCGGGATCTTTCGCGGCTTCGAAAATGTCGGTGACGATTACGGCATGATCATGTCGATCCTGGGCGGCGATGACGCGGGCGGCGGCGTGACGTGGGCGCCGCAGGTGATCGCGGACGCGCAGGCGCATGGTTTGGTGCTGGGCGAGAACGGCGTCGTCTATGACACGAAGATCGGCGAGTCGTTGCCGCACAATGTCGGCCCGATGAAACCATTGACCGAAGAGGCCTGCGCCGCGATCCCCAAGGTTGGCCCGGAAGGCGTAATCCGCGATTATGTCGCGCGCTATTGGGATCTGATGGCGCTGGCGGCGGACAAGCCGGCCAAGGTGATCGGCCCCGACGCATTGCTGAAGGACAGGCCGGGCTTCGAGGTCGATTTCATCACACGGGGCTCGATCCCAACCGATGCATACGCAACGGACCGGCACGAGGTGCTGATGCCGATGCGCGGGAATTGGCGTCTGTCCTGGGAAGGCGGCGAGACGGTCTTGAACCCAGGCGACACCTGCGCCGTCCCGCCGGGCCTCTCGCGGTCGCTGGCGCCGTCCATGACCGGTGAGGCCAGCCTCTACCGGGTTCGCAACACCGACGATCCGGCGGGACCGACCTGGACCGGCTGACGAGAAGGAGGCGCTCTGATGGCGCGCATCAAGACAACCCATGTCGGCTCTTTGCCGCGCACGAAGGACGTGGTCGATTTCATCTTCGCCCGCGAGCGGGAAGAGCCGTTTGACCAAGACGCGTTCGACGCCTGCATGACGGCGGCGGTGTCCGACACCGTGCGCAAGCAGGTCGAGGCCGGCATCGACATCGTCTCGGACGGCGAGACCTCGAAAATCTCCTACGCCACCTATGTGAAGGACCGCTATACCGGTTTCGCCGGCGATTCGCCGCGCAACGCGCCCGCGGACCTCAAGATGTTTCCCGGATTCCTGAAAAGGCTGGCGGAGTCCGGCGGCACCCCGCAATACGCACGGCCGATGTGCGTCGGCCCGGTCGAGTCCAAGGGTCAGGGCGAGTTGGAGAAGGACATCGCCAACCTCAAATCGGCGATGGCGGAGCACGGCGCCGCGCATGGCTTCATGAACGCGGCAAGCCCCGGCGTCATTTCTCTTTTTCTGCAAAACGACCATTACCCGGACCGCGAGGCCTATCTCGCCGCCCTGGCCGACGCGATGAAGGCGGAATATGAAACCATCGTGGCGGCGGGTTTGGATTTACAGCTCGACTGTCCCGACCTCGCACTGTCCCGTCATATGCTCTTCAACGATCTGTCGGACGAGGACTTCGTGAAGGTGGCCGATCTGCATGTCGAGGCGCTGAACCATGCGCTGGCGGACATACCCGCGGATCGGGTGCGCGTGCATATCTGTTGGGGCAATTATGAAGGCCCGCATTGCTGCGATATCGGCATGGCGAAAGTCTTCGATACGTTGATGGCGACCAAGGCCCGCTATCTGCTTTTCGAGACTGCGAACCCGCGCCACGGCCATGAATGGACCGTTTTTCGCGACCGCAAATCCGACATCCCGGACGATAAAGTGCTGGCGCCCGGCGTGGTCGACACGACCACCAACTTCATCGAACATCCGGAACTGGTCGCCCAGCGCATCGAACGTTTCGCCGATATCGTCGGCGCCGACCGGGTGATCGCCGGATCGGATTGCGGTTTCGGCACTTTCGCCGGTTTCGGCGCCATCGACCCGGACATCGCCTACGCCAAGCTTGCGGCGCTCAGCGATGGGGCGGCGCTGGCGGGGTGACGACACGCACTAAACGGCCCGCACGCACGCGCCCGTCAAGTAAGCCCTTTCGCCTAATTAGCCTTTGTCTTAGGCAGGTTCTTTCGCCAGTTGCGCCTCAAGCTCGGCGATCCGCGCCTGCATCGCCTCGATGGACGGCCGAAGTTCTTCGAGCGTGAAGCGCTCCGTGATATGTTGCGGACAATTCCAATCGAAACCGGCGATGTCGATCACAACCGCCCGTTCCGCGCGGGCGCGATAGCCCTCTTGTATCGACAGACCAAGCGCCGTTGCTTCTTCCGTCTCGATGACCTTTGCACGACCCAGGATCTTTAGCCGGCCTTTCCGCGCGTAATCCATGAAGAATAACGAAACCCGGTCCGATCCGCGCAGATTGCCGACGGTGATATATTGTCTGTTTCCGCGATAGTCGAGGAAACCCAGCTGACGTTCGTTTAGCGCCTTCACGAAACCCGGCGCGCCGCCCCGGTGCTGGATATAGGGCCACCCCGTCTCGGAAATCGTCGCCATGTAGAAACTATCTCGGCTCTCGATAAACGCGGCCTCGTTCTCGCTGATCAGGTGGTTGTAGTCCTGGTCGCCGCCATCCATCCGCGTATAGGCGCGGCGGCTCCCTTGTTCTTCCTGAACCTGCCGAACGGCGTCGGTGAAAGCGAGTTCTGCAAATATGTGCGCCATTCTATCCGTCCTTCGTTGAAGATCGGCGTCGCCGCCGCCGGCGTCCATGTCAGGGATCTAAGTCTATCGAACCGAGAGTCATCCCCGCGATTGTGGATAATCGCCGGGTCGTCATCGGAACGGCGTAAAGCGTCGTCTGCGGCGACTGGGCGCAGTCCCGTAGCGGCAATGCGACGTATTGAAAGCAGTCATTATTGTGGAGTGTTTGAAATGTTCGACTGTTCCTGCCGTCGCTGTGTGCGCGAATACGATCCGAAGGCCTCGAAAGCCTTGCACCTATTCATGAAACTCAACATGGTTTGCGCCGAATGCCGCCGGAGGGAGTGCCCAAAGGCGGACGACCACCGCGCCGACTGCGACATGATCGCGGCCAGGAACGCTGTCGTCGAGACCGACGCCAGACAAGCGGCCTAGGACGGTACGCCGCCCGACAGACGCTCGGGCGCGCCGCCTCACATCATGCGGATCGATCCTCAGACCTATCCGGACTGGCTGCAGGCGGACCTTCGGTCAGATCATGCGGGCGAGACCGGCGCGGTCTGGATTTATAAAGGGATCCTGGCCGTCAGCCGCGACCCGGACGTTCGGCGCTTCGCATCGGATCATCTGGAGACCGAGCAGACGCATCTAGCGGGTGTGATCGAGATTTTCCCGTCTGGCCACAGTCGGTTGATCCCACTGTGGCGCATAATGGGGTTCCTGACCGGCGCGATCCCGGCCCTGCTTGGCCAGAATGCGGTTTTTCGGACGATCCAGGCGGTGGAGAGTTTCGTCGATCGGCATTATCAGGAACAGATCGACCGGCTCGACCGCGAGGCGCTGTTCCCGGAGGTGCGGGATCGACTGGAGCGTTATCGTCAGGAAGAGGTTCATCATCGCGACGACGCGGCGGACCGGTTGGCCGGGCGGTCGTCGGTCCTGATCCGCGGCTGGTGCGCCTTGGTGAGTTTCGGATCGGCGAACGCGGTCCGGCTCGCCAAGGTCTTCTGACGCGTCCGCGATGACTGCGCCCACGCTGCTGCCCGTCTTCGCCGACCAATTGAGCCACGATCTGGCCAGCCTGAAAGCGAGCGATCCCGAGACCGGCATCGTCTTGATGATGGAGGTCGCGGCGGAAGCGGATCAGGTTCCGCACCACCGGAAAAAACTGGTCTTCCTGTTCTCCGCCATGCGCCATTTCGCGGAAGAACTGACGGCGCGCGGCTGGCGCGTCGATTATGTCAGGCTGGACGCCGATGGGAACAGCGGGTCTTTCGAGACCGAGATTGCGGCGGCGATAGCGCGCCATGGTTGCCGCCATATCCGCGTCACCGAGCCCGGTGAATGGCGGGTCCTGGAGATGCTGCGGCGCTTGGACGACACGCTGCCGGCCACGGTCGAAATATGCGGCGACGATCGGTTCGTCTGCGACGCCGCAACTTTCCGAACCTGGGCGAACGGGCGCAAGACGTTGCGGATGGAATATTTCTATCGCGAACGGCGCCGCCAGACAGGTCTCTTGATGGAAGGCGATGACCCAGTCGGCGGTCAGTGGAACTATGACGCGGAGAACCGAAAGCGGCCGCCCAAGACATGGCGACCGCCCGCCCGGCGAAGCGTCGAGCCCGACGCAATCACCCAAGAAGTTCTAGCGATGGTCGCCGACCGGTTTCCCGACCGGTTCGGCGCTCTCGACGGGTTCGACTACGCCGTGACGGCCGATGAGGCGGAAGCGGCGCTTGACCATTTCATCGAGCACGCTTTGCCGAGCTATGGCGACTATCAGGATGCGATGCTCAACGACGAACCGTTCATGGCGCATGCGGTCACCGGGCTCTATCTCAATGCCGGTTTGCTAAGTCCGTTACAGACCTGCCGCAAGGTCGAGGCGGCCTGGCGGCGCGGAACGGCGCCCCTAAATGCAGTCGAAGGCTTCATTCGGCAGATCATCGGTTGGCGCGAATATGTGCGCGGCATTTATTGGTTGAGCATGCCGGGCTATCTGGAGAAGAACTATTTCGACCACCGGCGCGCCTTGCCCGACTTCTATTGGTCGGGCGAGACGGATATGGCCTGCATGGCGCAATCGATCGGCCAGACGATCCAGCATGCCTATGCGCATCATATTCAGCGTCTTATGGTGACCGGCAATTTCGCCATGTTGGCGGGCGTCGACCCGCATCAGGTGCATGAATGGTACCTGGCCGTCTATGCCGACGCGTTCGAATGGGTAGAAGCGCCGAACACGCTCGGAATGAGCCAATTCGCCGATGGCGGCCTGCTCGGTTCCAAGCCCTACGCGGCCGGCGGGAACTATATCAACAAGATGTCCAACTATTGCGCCGGTTGTCGCTACAAGGTGAAGGAGAAATCCGGACCCGACGCCTGCCCGTTCAATTATCTCTATTGGGATTTCCTAAGGCGAAATCGCGACACGTTGGGCGGCAACCCAAGGATGGCGCAGATGTATCGGACCTGGGACCGTATGGCGGACGAGACCAAGGCGGCGTCACAGAGTTCGGCGGCGCGGTTCCTCGAACGCCTTGAGGCTGGAGAGCGTATCTAACACGTCAACCTACGGGCCGAGCGTCGCTGGTCTTGTGTGGTTCTGCGGATTGGGACCGCTTTTCGGAATTCCGCCCTAGGGCGATGACCCGATTGCGGCGAGCAGGTGCGTCAAAGGGCCGGGCTTCCCGTCGGCGAACGGCCTCTCGGTCGAGAACACGCCATTCTGACTTAGCAGCACGTAACCGTGTAGAAACGACCATAACAGGATCGTGCGCTCTTCGGCCTCATCATCGCGCAGTGGAGCGAGATCGCGCACGCTGTCTTTCATTCGCTGAAAACAGGCGCGTCTTGGCGCCTCCAAAGCTGGGTCGTCGAGATGGATCAGGTCAGCCATCGACATGAGCTGATACAGGTTCGGATGGTGTCGTCCGAAGTCGAAAAAGGCTTGGCAAAGCGCCCTGATTCTCGCCGTCGCCGTTGTTCCCGTGGTCAAAGCCGAGGAAAGAACGTCGAGCGCCTCACGATATCCTTGCGCCGCAATCGCCGTCAGCAGAGCGGTCTTCGTCGGGAAGTGCTTGATTGGCGCCGCGTGCGACACGCCCAGTTGGCGCGCGGCCGCCCGCAGCGACACCGCGTCAATCCCCCCCTTCTCCAATTGGTCGCGGCAGACGCGCAGCAAAGCGGCCGGAAGGTCGCCATGGTGATACGGGCGCTTGGCCGACTTGGTTTCCGTCAATGTAGACATTGACAACATCCCTTCTATTTCCTAAGTTGTCGCCGTCAACATAGACCAAGCTCGTCGGGAAATCATCCCCCGATAGAAGGAACGAGAGGATTTACTATGAAGAACCGGCGTCTGATCGTGGAGGCTTTTGGAGGTCCGGAAGTCGTCCGCGTCGTTACTGACGCGTCGGCGCCACCGCCGGGCGTGGGCGAGGTTCGCATCCGTGTCGAAGCGTCCAGCCTTGTTTTCACCGATATGCTGATCCGCCGGGACCTTTACCCCGTGATGGAGCTCAAGCTTCCGCTGACATTGGGGTACGATCTGATTGGCCGCGTCGACGCGGTTGGCGAAGGCGTGACGGCGTTCAGTCCGGGGGACAGGGTGGCGGACCTCACCCAAATAGGGGCCAATGCGGACTATGCCTGCCGCCCGGCCGAAGGGTTGGTCGCCGTGCCCGACGGGCTTGATGCGGTGCAGGCCGAGCCTTTGATCCTAAGCTATCTCACCGCCTATCAATCTCTCCTGCGATTTGGAAAGGCCGCGCGTGGCGACACGGTCTTGATCTATGGCGCAAGCGGCGGCGTTGGCCTCGCGGCTCTGGACCTTTGCCGCGCCATGGGGATCAACGCGGTTGGCGTCGCATCCGCAAAACGAGAGGCGCTCATCCGTGGATATGGCGCGCGCTTCGTCGCCTATGACAACGCGAACGCGGCGCGACAGCTTGATCAAATTGCGCGTGAGATCGGCGGCTTCGCCGCCATCTTGGATCCCGCGCGCGGTGAGCGACTGGGGATCGTCTTGGCGCGTTTGAAGCCGGGGGGCCGTTTTGTCGCCGCCGGTTTCAGCGCGGCCCTGCGTCGGGCGAAGGGACAGTTCACCGGACTGGCGGGGCTGATCGGAAAGATCGGTTTCGGATTGCAATTTCTGACGATCAAGATCAAAGCCGCACGCAGTCGCAAAACGGGACGAGTCGCTTTCTACGACATTTCAGAGACCCGCCAAAAGAATCCGAATTGGTTCCGTGAAGATCTCACAGCCCTGTTCGGCATGCTTAGCGAAAGCGCGATCCACCCGTTGGTGGAGGGCGTCTTCAAGATCGACGAGGCGGCCGAGGCGCATCGCCGGATCGAAGCCGGCGACGTTCAAGGCCGTCTGGTGATGGACTTGTCCGACAAGTAGCATCTTCTCATCGCGACTCCTCTATCCTATCAAACTGACCCACACGTCGTTTGTTTTCATCAAAACACGAACGATGTAATGATTGGCCGAAACTGCATAGCGGACGATACAAGAGGGCGTCGCCGAGTTTACCGGCGCACTTCTTAGAGCAACTGGAGGACGGAGAGCGGGTTTAGCGTGTGAGCCCTAACGCGCCGAGCGCCTTTGGGATTTGCGCCTTCATCTTGAAGAATCCCTTCTGGGAATGCGGATAGAACAGTTGGTCCCAGCGGCGCTGGCTGATGACCAAAGCAACGCCTGCCGCCCGCAGCGCCTCCTTGATTTCCATCAGGCTGTCCGCCGTGGGGCCGGTCGGCGCAAAGGGCGTCAGCACTTTATCGACGCCCAGATCGCGCGCCCAGTCGACAACTTCCGCACTGGAACCGGGTTTCTCAGACACACCGCCGAACCGGTCCGCCATACGCGCGGCGGCGTCCGCTAGCAAGCCGTCGAGAAAGGTCCGCCGGCCGGCAGAATAGGCCGGGTCTTGCGGCGGCGACAGGATCGCCGTCGCGGCGACCTCCACGCCTTGGACATGATCCGCGGGGCTCAGATCTTCCGCCGTCGCCAGCAGACCGACTCTGCCGAGCTTGGGTGGTATCCGGTCGAACAGATCGCCGGATGGCGTCACCAGATCGGGCGGCGTCGGCGGCGCCGGCGCAGGATGCGCGTCACCGGCCAGCGGCGGCGCCGCGGGGGCCAACTGACCGACCGGATGAAACCGCCCTTCGGTATAGCGCGCGATATTGTCCGGCCGCGCCAGGTAGGTCTTGCCGATCGTTTGAAGGCCCGCCACCCAGCGCCATGAAAGCGTGTTCGAGGCCGTGTCGCCGTCCAACAAATGGGTATAGAAGAAATCGGCGCCCAACTCCCAAGGCAGGTCGAGTGTGAAGATCCAGATGCTGGCGAACCAAATGCGCGCATGGTTGTGCAGCCATCCATGCTCGATCAGCTCATCCGCCCAGGCGTCGAAACAGTCGATTCCGGTCCGGCCGTCGATTGCCGCCTCATAGCGTTGGCGCAGCGACCGGTCGTCGGCCAGCGCGGCTTTCGACCGACCAAGAGCCGCCAGATAGTCTCGCCAGACGGCCGGGCGATGCTCCAGCCAGCCCTTCCAATAGGTCCGCCAGACCACCTCTTGAATGAATTTCTCGGCGGCGGACAGGCTGTGCCGTTGCAGCACCTGGGCGGCGATCTCTTCTTCGGTGACGGCGCGATGCCGAACCCAAGGTGAGAGGGCGGAGACATTGTCCCGATCCTGAGGTCCCAGATCATAGTTCCGCCGCGCCGCGTAGGCCCGCCCGGCCGACGGCAGGAAGGCCGCCAGCCGCGCTTCTGCCGCCCGCCGATCCGGCCGCCAGAGCGGCCCGCTCAGGGGGTCGGTCATGGGTTGCGCCCAGCCTTCGTTCGGCGCGCCACGCCTTTGCAGCGCTCTGAACAGGTGCGCACCCGATCCCAATCGCGCGCCCATTTCTTGCGCCAGGCGAAGGGCCGGCCGCAGGCGACGCAGATCTTTGTCGGCAGATCGGCCTTTTTGCGCATTTTCATGACGGGGCCGATTGTCCCAGATCGAGCGACAGTTGATCGGTCGATCCGGGCGAGGCGGCCTTCGCGCGCCGGCCGGTACGCTTGATCCCGCTGCGGCGGCTGCCATGCTTCGCCTGGATGGCGTTCGCCTCGGCGCGATAGTCTGGGCCTTTGCGCACGGCCCAGATCTTTTGCCTTGCCTCCTTGGCGGCGGCGAGATGATCGACGATGGGCGTTGGGTAGGCTTTGTCCAGAACCGTCGCCGCATCTTCCCATTGCCAGGGCTGGTGCATATGCGCGTCCGGAACCGCAGCCAGCTCTGGGATCCAGCGGCGGACGAACGCGCCCGTCGGATCTTGGTCCAACCCCTGTTTCACCGGATTGTAGATTCGCACCGTGTTGATCCCGGTGACGCCGGATTGCATCTGCATCTGCGACCAATGAATCCCCGGCTCATAGTCGGTGAAGAGGCGCGCCAGATGTCGCCCTGTCGCCCGCCAATCAAGCCAGAGGTGATAGCTCGCCACGGCGACTAGCATCGCCCGCATGCGGAAATTCATCCAGCCGGTCGCTTGCAGGCAGCGCATACAGGCGTCAACGAACGGCAGGCCGGTCTCGCCCTTTTCCCACGCCGCCAGCCGCGCCGGGTCGGGCGCGCTGGGCCGGACGCCGCGATAGGCGGGGTGAAGCTCCTCGAACTCCAGGGACGGCGCGTCCTCCAGCTTCTGCATGAAATGGCAGTGCCAATGCAGCCGCCCAGAGAAGGAAGACAGCGAGCCGCGCCAAGCGCCGGTTCCCGCGGGCGCCTGTTTCAGCGCAAGCCGCCGCCGCGCCGTCGCCTGCGCCGCTTCCTGCATCGAGACGGCGCCATAGGCCAGATAGGGCGACAGCCGGGAGCATGAGTCGAACGCGTTCATCGGGCTGGACATCGCGGTCCGATAGTTCTGGCCGCGCTGGGTCAGGAAGCTTTCCAGGGCGATGAGGCCCGCTTGCCGGCCGCCGGTCTGGGGCGAGACGCAGCCATCGCCCACGAGGTCAAGTTCCTCAGCCGTGGGAATGGGGCCGATATCCAATACCGGCAAAGGGGTGAGCGCGGTCGGCGCTTCCGGCGGGGTCGCATGCATACGGCGATTCCATCGGCCGGCCCAGCCGTCGCGATCCTTCAACCCGCGCACGACGCCAGTCTGCCAGAATTCCCGCCATTCAACGCCCTGCTCAGTGCACCAATGCTTGACCAACTTGTCTCGGTCGTAGCTCCATGCGTTCCCGGTCTCTTCATGGCTGTAGAGCCGCACAATGTCGAATTGCCCGGCGATCTCGCCCAGCACCGACGGGACATCGCCCACACGCACCACCAGCGGCTGGCCAACCGCGCCCAAATCCGTGCGCAACTCCGCCAAACACGCTTCGATAAAGCGATAGTGACGGTGCGCCGCGTCCGGTTGCCGCCACAGCGCCGGTTCGACCATATAGAGCGGCAGGACGGGCAGACCGTCGGCTGCGCAGGCGGACAGCGCCCGGTTAACCGCAACCCGAAGGTCGCGCTTGAACCAGAAAATATTGATTGCCGGTTTTACCGAACGCCGCACAGGCCCTGACCCAATCATGGTTTCAGGCTTGTACGCCCTAGCGCGCCGGGCGGGTCACCGAGTCCGCCATCCCTGCGCCCGGTGCGACAAATGCGCAGACCGGGTGGATGTTTGGGCGGGCCGACAAAGCCGGGACGGCTTCATCATTTCAATTCGTCGGCGAGCCCCTTCACAGCTTTCCACGTCGCTTTGGCGTCTTTGGCGGTGATCGCCACGGCGAGATCGGCGACTCCTGCGACCAAACGGATTACGGCTTTGACTTTGTTCAGTTTGCCGAGCGACCGGTTCGCCTTTTTCACAACGTTCTTCAGTTCAGCGGAATCATCCTGCATTTGCGCGATTGACAAGCCCACGGCGTTGGACGTCATGAAGGAAGAAAGGCGCAACAGCGTCTTCGCAGACTCGCTCAGGGTTTCGTACTCAGCCCGGCCTATAGTTTTAGTTTGCCACTGTGCATCCAGATAGTTGTCGACCTTCTTCGCAGTATCGAGAAAAAGGTCGGCGAGTTTTCGAGCGTCGTCCGCGGTCAAGGTCATGCTTTGTACTCCTTTTCTCTACGATTTCAGTATTTCCTTGACGTTGTCTCTCATTTCCTTCGCCAGCGCGAAAAGGTCTTGAGCCAATTGTCGGGCGGCTAGGTTATCTCGCTGATCGAACAACTTTTGATGACCATCAGATATGTTATCCAGGACTTTAAGATACGAATCTACGGCAGCTTGTCGTCGCTGATTCTCCACCCGCCGAACAACAAACCATTCCTGCAGACTGGCGTTTGCGGTCGCCGACCCTCCGCCCGTCCTCAATAGATCCTCGAAATACCTCTCGAGAAATGCGCTCTCAATCTCGAGGTCCCGTCTGAAATCTTGATCGACGATGGATCTCAACTCTGTCCTGAGAATCTGTTGCAAAGGGGCGTTCGCACCCTCGATCAGGAGCCCGATCTGTTGCTGTCGCCACAAATTCGCCGCGGCGTTGGCGACCGTGGTTAATAGGCCGGCTGAAGCGTCAATCGTGCTTTTCTCCAGCTTTCCGGTGTTGTTGAGAGACTCCCTGAGCGCATCAATGTCACCGGAGAAATTAACAGCGCTGTCCGCCGCCAGCGCCGACAATGCGGCCATATAGTCGGCGACAACGGATAATTGAAGTTCCAAGGCTTTCGCCTGGGCGACGCGCAGGTCAGCTTGCGCTCCCCAACTCTCGGCGGCGTCCGCGTCGTAAACCGATAACCGTGTAGGCGTGTCGGCGTAGGTGGCCACAACCTCGTTAAATTGGGCCGCCTCCATCGATGTAGTCGACCATTCTCGCACCGCGCTCAGGTCGGTGCATGCGACGAGAAGAGCCGCGAAAACCGCCGGCGAAACACGGACTGCCGCCTTTATGAGGTAAGCGCGCATACCTTTTCCTTTCAATTCTTCCCCCAAACGAACAAGCGCTACAGGCCTAGCAGCGCCCGTCTGGTTATCCCGCCCTATTTCAAGGAGGATGACAAATTATACCACTATTAGAGTAAATTTTGAAGAGTATAATTTACTCATACACACCGCGAACGGCGGACCGAACACGCCCAGTCCCGCAAGCAGTTCAAACGACAGTCGCCGCCAATGCGCAGGTTGGCGGGAGTCCGGGCAGGCAGCCACGGCCGGTTTCTTGCGGTTTTCGACCTAAGTCTGTGTTACGCGTCTGGTCGCACCAGATGTCGGTAGAGATAGTCGAGATGATCGCCAAGCGTCTTGTTGTACGCCTTGGTCAGGGGGCTGGGCTCTTTCGCCCGCCAGGCGCCGGACGCTTCGGTCAGCGCCTCCCTGAGCTGCCATTTGTGATCGAAGCTTTGGGCCTCCAGAGCCCGCACCGCCGACGCCCGGTCCGATCCGAGATAGCGGGCGTCGAGTGTTGCAAGCTTCTCCGGCGACACGGCCATCGGATAGATTTCGGCCGATGAGATGACGGTCTCTTCCTCGGCGTCCGAGAGGCCGGCCCGGTCGCGCAGCGCATCCCGGAAGGCGATGGCGGAGACGATCTCCGCGTCGCGTAGGTCGTCGAACGGGCCCATCTCGACGCCTTCCTCGGTGAGATGCGCGATCACGGGCGCGGAGAGCTGATAGCGGACTTCCTGAAAGACCTGTTGCTGGAACACGTTCTGCAGGAAGAACAGGAAGAAGAAGCTGATCGCCGCCGCGATGACCGGCGTCGAGATCCAGCCCGAGCCGATATTCGCCAGCACCCGCCATTTGATCTGCCGAGCCCCGCGCAGGCCGTGGGTCAGGCCGATGCCGATCACCGCGCCGATCACCGCCTGAGAACTTGAGACCGGGATCAGCGGGTAGGCCGGCAGGCCGAGACCGACCCAGAAGCTCAACAGCGCATTGGAGGAGAAGATGAACAGCACGATCGACTGGGCCATCACCACGACCCAGGCGCCGACCGGGCTGACCGGCAGAATCGAGTCGCCCACCGTCATCATCACCGGCTTGGAATAAAAAACCCCGACCGCGATGGCGAGACCGCCGACCAGGAAGAGCTGTTGAATGGAAGTCAGGGTGAACAGACCGGCGACGCTCACGTCCTGGAACGGTGATGACGAGACGAAGACGCCCATCACATTGCCGATATTGTTGGCCCCCAGGCTGTAGGCGCCGAACGCGCCGGTCAGCAACAGCGCGATGCGCACGATGGCGTCCAGCCGGACCATATGAAACTTGGCCCAATTCAGAAACGCGATCGTACCCTTGTAGAGCGCCGCCGCAAACAGCGCGCCGAGGATCGGGCAAAGGACCCAGGTGCTGACGATCTTCGACAGTGTGGTCATGTCAGTCAGGAAGCCGCCGAACAGGTTCCAGCCGATGATGCCGCCGACCACCGCCTGCGTTGTAGAAACCGGCAGGCCCAGCTTGGTCATGCCATACACGGTGACCGCCGCCGACAGGGCGACCATGAAGGAGCCGGCGATCGCATTGACCGCCCCCAGCTTGCCGAGGCCATGCGCCGCCCCGGCCCCGCCGAACACCGCGCCCAGCACGACAAAGACCGCGCAGATGATCGCCGCCGTGGTGAAGGTGATCATCCGGCTGCCAACGGCGGTGCCGAAAATGTTGGCGGCGTCATTCGAGCCGAGCGACCAGCCGAGGAACAGCCCGCTCGAGAGAAACACGAGAATGATGAGTTCCATGGCGACGCCCCCCTTGGCCTCAACCCGACCGATCGTGCGACTTGTCGCCTAGACCGACCGCTTCACCGCGAGGATCGCCAATTGGTCGCCGATATCGTCTGCGGTCGAGGCCAAGTCGCGCACTTTGATCAGCCAGTCGCGCAGCTGCAGCTTGCGGTCGAGCGGCAGGTCGGAATCGAAGATCAACGAGCCGCCCTGAAGGCCGATCGCGGTCGCTTCCTGATTGTGGAAATTGATTTTGTGCACGTAGTTGCGCACGGTCTGAGGTTCGGTGAAATAGGCCCGCGCGCCGGACACCATGACCTGCGCCGCCGCGTCGACCTCCGCCAGCATTTTTCGGAACCCGTCATGGAATAGATCGGGGAGCTCGGGACGCTCCATCGCCAGTCCCAGAACCAGATGCACGCAATTGTCCAAGGCGATGTCCACCTGGTTGAGCAGGCTAAGGACATCGCCCCGCGTGTCGGGCATCAGCATCTCAGTATACATCACATTGGCGATGTTGCGCCGGACCTCGTCCGCCCGGTCTTCGACGGCGCGAATCTGGTCGACCCGTTTGGCGAGCTCCTCATCCGGCCCATGGTCGAGATAATGCAGGACCGTGCGCTGAACGATCATCGCCGCTTCCGAGACCTTGTCGAAATAATCGTCGATCTCGCTGATCAGCAGCCCGGTGCGTTTGAAAGGCAAAATATCGACCATCTCTACCCCCTTTCGAAGCCGTGAGCGCTCCACTTGCGGCGTTCTGGGTCACCGCATGGCGTTTGTTTTTGGACGCCAACGCGACAAGCTTAAAACAGTCTCAACCGAAAAAACCGTATCTGCAACAGCGCCATTGAGCCAGGAATGCCGACCATCGTCGGCTGCAGCGCGCAACGCAGGTCGTTGCTAAAGCCGAACACATGCGGCCAAACCTCAATATCCTGAAAACGCCCGCTTGATTGGCGCACCCTGCTGGACGACGACCGATTCCAGACTCCCTGCGAAGCTTTTCGACCAATCGGAGGAGGGCGCAGCATATGAGATAAGGACCATAGCAGCAGAATAGAAAAAAGAATGCCTCATCTTGGGAAGACGGCATCAACAGCATTGTTCCTGACATTCACCCTGATATACAAGCCATTGCGAACTTGAACAGGCCAACCAAACACTCGGATTTCAATAAAGGGAGGGAAAGAGGATGCGCTCCATGTTTCGCCTCGGCATTGTAGGACGCCTCTTGGGATTTTTGATCTTCATCGCGCCGCCGGCGGCGACGGCGCAAGGGGTCGTCACCGGCGAGGTCGTGGTATTGCAAGCCGAAGTTGTCGGTATTGACCGGGTCGACCGCACCTTGTTGTTAAGGCGCGAGGACGGCAGCGTAACCTCGCTAGAGGTCGGTCACGCCGCTCACAACTTTGACCAGGTCCGGGTTGGCGACACGCTGACAGCGAATTACGTCGAGTCCGTGGCGCTGTTCCTCGGTGACCCGAGTGAGAAGCCGAGCGTCGTAATGGGCCATGTAGCGGTCCGCGCCAAGAAAGGCGATATGCCCGGCGGCATCGTTGTCGAAGTCGTCGACGTGTCCGCCGCGATTGTCGCGATCGATCGGGAGAACAACATCGTCACATTGCGGGAACCAACCGGCTATCTGTCGGTCGTGCGGGTCAATCCCGATGAGGTCGATATGGACAATCTGGAGATCGACCTCATCGTGCACGCCCGCTATACGCAAGCGGTCGCGATATCGGTCGAACATCCAGACGAATAGGAAGCACAGGCTTGGGCCTTACGGCAATGCGCCGCCCTTCGAGCGGCGTCGCCGGGGCCTAGATGTTTGATCCTAGGTTTTGATGGTGCAATCTTCTCACCCGAATGGAAGGAGAAGGCCTAAGAACCGGAGGACCGGCGGGGCGCACTTTTTTGCATCGCGAAGGGCTGCGTAGCGGCAGGGGAAAAGTGCGGAACGGCCGTTTCATGCGACGACCGTTCGCCATAGGTCCATCAAGCAGAAGCAGGCGCAGGTGGGCCACGTCGAAGATCAGCCGGGTAACGCTAAAGGAACTTGAACAGCAGGAATAACAGAACAGTCGGCCCCAACGCCGCCAAGAGCAGCTTGGCCGGCGAGACGCCATGCTCGAAATGCCGGCTCAAGATCGATTGGCCCGCCGGGTTCGGTGCGTTCGCGATCACTGTCAGGCCGCCGCCGGTCACCGCCCCCGCCACCACCGCATACTTCAACTCATCGGTGAAACCGGGCACGAGAGTGCTGAGGAAGGTGATCGCCGCGTTGTCGTTGAAGGCGGTCAGGACCGTCGCGCTGATCATCAACGGCGTTTCGCTCAGCCCGCCCAGAACCGGTTCGATCCACCAGCCCTGCAACCCGCCATGCACGACCAGGCCGGCGAGGAAAAAGCCGACTAGAAGAGGACCGCGCAGATTGATGCGGTTCTGATATTGCGCGGTGATGGCCGAAAACCCAAGGAAGAATAGAAGGTTGGTGATGAAAAGCGGTGGATGATGCGCGTTCATGATAGTCAGCCCGAGAAACACGATATGCACGACCGTGATCCAAACCGGCACGGGATGCTCACGCGAGTCCCAGGCCGGGTCTAGGAAAGGCGGGCGTTGATCCACCGGCAGCACAGAAGGTATGGCCTCCTGGAGCCGAGCAAGCTTCAACTCCTCAAATCGTTCTTGGAACGCGCGCTCTGCAAGCTCCCGGTCGACTCCGAGGTCGGCGACCGCCTCAAGATATTTCGGCGCCAGCCGGGCCCGCACCGCGACGGCGGCTTCTTCGATCTTCTCAGAGAAAGCTTCGCCGATGCGCAGTTCCTCGCGGACATTGAAAACGATTTCCTCAAAATCGGTCAGCACCAAATCCTGGCGCAGATGCGTGCTCAGCACTTCCTGCTTTACTTGGCGGATAACAAACGCGTCATGCAGCCGCGCGAACTCACGGCGGAAAACAAAAAGATAGATCAGATTTCCAAGCACGATGCCGGTGACGGTCTTCCAGCCGAAATGAGTCAACATAAACGCCATGTCCCAGCCCCAGGGCTCGGCCACCATCAGAACCGGCGGTGCGGCGAAATGGGTCAGGGTGCCGCCGACTGAAATATTGACGAAAAGCAGGCCGATCGTCGCATATTTGAACGCGTTGCTAGGCTCGAGCTCATAGAATTTGCGGCCCAGCAGAAGCGCAGTGATGGTGATTGCGGCGGGTTCCGTGATGAAGGATCCGAGGATCGGCCCGACCGTCAGCAAGGTCAGCCACCAGGCCATCAGGCCGCCGCCAAGCAGCCGCGCGATCTGCGCCATGATGGCTTCCGACAGCCTGAGGATCGGCCGTGTCGAGGCCAGCGTCATGACCACGACCACAAACATCGCCTCGGTGAAATTCACCTGCTCCGTGGCATAGAAGATGAAGGTGCCCCAATCGAAATAGACCATCATCGAGACGCCCAGCACGATCGCCCAAAGCCCGAAGACCACTTCGACCTCGCCAAGGAAATGAAACAAATTGGCTCGCAGGCTTTGCGACATACGCGGCGCCTTCCGATCCGCGACCAACGTCGCGTGCTCGGCTTGCCATTTATGGGCGAAGGCGAGGAACTTCGATGATAGGAACGTATGGACGATGGCGAGCAGGAAGATCGCCGTCGCCACCACATTGTATGGTTCCGTTTCGGCGCGATGGACCAGACGCGCCCAAACGCCCTCCATCTCCGCGTCGCCATAGCTGTCCAGGGGAAGCGGAAACGCGCCGGGTTCGACCGATCCATGTCCGCCCGACGCCAGAACGGCGCTCGGCGCCAATACCGCCAATCCCAGCAGCGCCAGCAACAATCCGGATCGCTTCATCATCCCCCCCAGAGCATCACCGATCTTCCAGAGCTTGATTTTTCCGCCAGTTGCGGAGGGCGCAATCGGCCCCAGCGCCCCTAGGAGCGGCCTACGTAGTCTAGTCCGCGCGTTCCAACCTCACGCCCGCGTGGAGCTCGCGATCCAAGACCGCAGTTATTTCCAGCTAACGTAAAGGCCGACATCGCCGATATAGCCCTTTGGATAGTTCAACACGCGGGCGATGAATTTGAAGCCGCGGCCGCCCAGCTCCAACAGTTCGAAATTCTCATGCAGAGATTTGGCGAACCCGGTCAACGAGACCTGCCAGTCGGACGCGCCGTTGTTGATGCGCCGTCCGTGATCGGTCAGATACTCGGCGGGGAAACGGATCAGCTCAATCTCGAATAGGTCTTGTCGCACTGCGCTTTCAATCATCCGGCGGTACCGCGCCCGGTCATCATCCGTTAGCTTGCGCGCCATGAACGCGTCAAAGGCTTCTTTTAGGCTCTTGTCCTTCTGGCGCTCTTCCGCCGCAGCCTTCTTCGCTTCTTCCAGTAATTGTTCAGCGATCCGCTCCCGAAGCTGCTCCGCGGAGAATTGTCCTTCTTGTATCGTGAAGTCGTCGGAGTTCATAATTGCCCCTCTTGTCCGAGTGGTTTGCGTGTGTAAGAGCCTCAATGATACTTGATATCGCCCGCATCTACGCGAATTGTCGTGCCCGCGGCGCCGGTCGCGATTTCCGCCAAATCCGCCAGCGCGCCGATGGCGGCGCTCTTGCCGGTCCGTTCCGCGAACTGGCACGCCGCCTCGACCTTCGGCCCCATCGACCCGGCCGGGAAGTCG
The DNA here is from genome assembly GCA_030065235.1 of Alphaproteobacteria bacterium. Lineage (GTDB taxonomy): Bacteria > Pseudomonadota > Alphaproteobacteria > UBA8366 > Aestuariispiraceae > JASJDC01. Next base: position 252,323 of record JASJDC010000002.1, on the reverse strand, counting down.
AACTGGCGCATCGTCTCGGGTGTCGCCGATTTGATGCCGCGTTGTTGGGGCGTGTTCCAGTCCAGATAGACCGCATCGGCGTCGGTCGCCATCACGAACAGATCGGCTTCCAACTCTCGCGCCAGTAACTCGCTGGCCAGATCCTTGTCGATCACCGCCTCGACGCCGTGCAGCTTGCGCTGATCGTCATAGATCGTCGGGATGCCGCCGCCGCCGGCGCAGATCACTACCGTGTCATTCTCCAAGAGCCACTTTATGGGGCGGATCTCGAAGATGCGTTTCGGCAAGGGCGACGGCACCACGCGCCGCCACTTGTCGCCGTCCTGGCGGATCGACCAATCCTTCTCGGCCGCCAGACGTTTGGCCTCCGCCTCTTCATAGACCGGACCGATGAACTTCGTCGGGTCCTTGAAGGCGGGGTCCGACGGATCGACCTCGATCATGGTCAAGAGCGTCGCGAACGGCACTTCAAAGGGCAGCAGGTTGCCCAGCTCCTGCTCGATCATATAACCGATCATGCCCTCGGTTTGGGCGCCGAGCACGTCCAGCGGATAGGCCTCATCCGGTTTGTAGGCGGCCCCCTGCAGGGCGAGCAAACCAACCTGAGGTCCGTTGCCGTGCGAGATGACAAGTTGGTGTTCTTTCGCGATCGGCGCCATCGCCTTCGCCGCGATGACGATATTCTCGCGTTGGTTCTCCGCGGTGAGCGCCTGTCCGCGGCGCAACAGCGCGTTTCCCCCCAGGGCGACGATGACCCTCATCTCTAGCGCCCTATCGTGGCGACCAGAACGGCCTTGATCGTGTGCATCCGGTTCTCCGCCTGTTCGAATTGGATCGCCGCCGGGGATTCGAAGACCTCATCGGACACTTCCATTTCCGAGATACCGAACTTGTCGAAAATGTCCTTGCCCACCGTGGTTTCGGTGTTGTGGAAGGCCGGCAAGCAATGCATGAACCGCGTCGAGGGGAGGCCGGACGCCGCCATCAACTCCGAGGTGACGCGATAGGGCGTCAGCAGTTTGATCCGCTCTTCCCAGACATCGTCGGGCTCGCCCATCGAGACCCAGACATCGGTATGGATGAAGTCGCATCCTTTAACGGCTTCGACCGGGTCTTCGGTCAGCGTCAGCCGCGCGCCATAGCGTTTAGCCGCTTCCTGCGCTGGGCCGAGAAACTCGTCGCTCGGCCAATTGGCTTTCGGCGCGCTCAGCCGGACATCCATGCCCATAATACAGCCTGCAATCATAAGAGAATGGCCCATATTGCTGCGGGCGTCACCGACGAAGGCGTAAGAAATTTCCGACAACGGTTTGTCGGAGTACTCGCGCATCGTCATCAAGTCCGCCAGCATTTGGGTCGGGTGAAATTCGTCGGTCAGGCCGTTGAAGACCGGCACGCCGGCATAGTCGCCCAGTTCCTCCACCACATCTTGGCCGAAACCGCGATACTCGATCGCATCATACATCCGCCCGAGGACGCGGGCGGTATCCTTCATCGATTCCTTATGGCCGATCTGCGATCCAGACGGGCCGAGATAGGTCACGCCCGCGCCCTGATCCATGGCCGCGACTTCGAAGGCGCACATCGTCCGGGTCGAAGATTTCTCGAAGATGAGGCAGATATTCTTACCCTTCAGATGCTGCTGCTCGGTCCCGGCGTATTTGGCGCGCTTCAGGTCGCGCGACAGATCGAGCAGGTATTTCAACTCACGCTGATCGAAATCCAACAGTTTCAGGAAATTCCGCCCTTTGATATTGAATGCCATTTTTCCGTTTCCTGTGTGCTTGAGTGTTGTGCTCGACGGGCTCCATGCCCGCCCTTTCGTCAGTACGCCGGGTCGCGCAGAATTGGACAGGTCATACAATGCCCGCCGCCACGGCCGCGGCCCAGTTCCGAGCCCGGGATCGTGATCACCTCGACGCCCGCCTTGCGCAGCAAAGTATTAGTGTGGGTATTGCGGTCATAGCCGACGACGACGCCCGGTTCGATCGCGACAACATTATTGCTGTCGTCCCACTGTTCGCGCTCTTGCTGGAAATCGTTGCCGCCGGTGCCGATGACTAGTAGATCGGACAGGCTCAGGGCTTCTTTATAGACGTCGAAGAGATGCCCATCCTCGCGGCGGATATCCAGCCCGTTCTTGTCGTCTGGCCGCAGTGAATAACAGGTTATCGCATCACAAACCTCGGTGAATGCGGTCGCCTTGTCATGATCAAGACAGGTGAAGACCGTATCGAGATGCATCGCCGCGCGACTTTTCGGCATCACGCAGGCGATCACGCGTTCGGCGCCGCCGCCTTCGAACAATTTCAACGCGACTTGCGAGACCGCCTGGCGGGTAGTCCGTTCGCCCATGCCGATCAACACCACGCCCTTTCCGATCGGCATGACGTCGCCGCCTTCCATACAGGCCTGGCCGAAATCCTCGTCGCTGTCGCCCCACCAGATATTAAAATCCGCCTCTTGGAACATCGGATGGAATTTGAAGACCGTGCGCTGAAACAGCGTTTCCGGCTTACGGGCCGGCCAATACATGTGATTGAAGGTCACGCCGTTATAGATCCAACAGGACGGATCCCGCTGAAACATTGCGTTCGGCACTGGGGCGGTGATGAACTCGCCGCCGGACAAGGCGCTTCTGATTAACGGAGTTGTCTCAGTATCGGGAATGTCACCCATGGTGATCCCGCCGAGCAGATGTTTAGCGAGTATGTCCGGCGCCATCTCGTCCAGCCATGGACGCATCAGTTTCGTCAGGGCCGGTCCGACATAGTTCGGCGAGATGCGGCGGTCGAGGATGAAGGCGCGCGATTCCGGGACCTTTTCCAGTGTCTCCGCCAGCAGGTCCTGCACGTCATAAACATCGACGCCGCGATCCTTCATTTTCAAACAGAAGTCGCTATGCGCGACCCGCGCCTGATGCACCCAGAGCACGTCATCGAACAGAAGCTCGTCGCAATTTGCCGGCGTCAAACGCTCATGCGCCAGGGACGGCCGCGAGACCAGGACTTTCCGCAACTTACCTATTTCAGAATGAACGCCGAACTCCATTGTTTCCTCCCAAGCTTTACAATTCGATTGTCATTCAGCGCTTGGAGCGCTCTCGTCTTTGTTTCGCCATGCGATCCAGACATGCAGCGGCACGCCCATCAGGATCAGTAGGAACCCGTAAAACACCACGTCCCCGCCTGCGCCAAAGATCGCCCAGACCGAGTAGAGGAATCCCGCCATGCCGAGGCTGACGACCTTGACGATATCCGGGCCGGCCAAGGTCTCGCCGCGCCGGATCACGATCATGATCTCGGCTAGCGCGCAGAGGGCATAGGGTAGAAGCGAAGCCATGACCGCCAGCAAAATGATGAAATTGAATGTATCGACCAGACCCTGGCCGAAATTCAGGATGATCAGTGCCGAAGCCAACAGGTTCGACAGGATCAGGGCGTTGGCCGGCGTGCCGTATTTCGACAGCCGACCCAGCGCCGTCGGGAACACTTTGTCCATCGCGGCGCCGTAAGGCACCTGACCCGTCAACATCGTGAATCCGTTCAGCGTCCCAAAGGTCGAGATTACGGCGCCGATCGCGACCAGGATCGCGCCGGTCGCGCCCCACATGACCGTCGCCACATCCGCCAGGGGCGCGGTAGATTGCGCCAACTCGCGAGAGGGCGTCACACCCAGCGCCACGGCGGTCACCGAAATATAGACCAGCGCAGTCACCAACACGCCGGTTACGGTGGCGCGCGGAATGGTCTTCTCCGGCTCGACCACGTCCCCAGACGGCACAGTGGCCGATTCCAGGCCCAGATACGCCCAGAGGGTCAGTGCGGCAGCGGCCGAGATCGCAGCAATCTCACCCTGACCGCTTTGATTGAACGGGGTGAAGTTGGCGCTGTCGATCCAGAACAGGCCGAAGACGCCGATCATCAGCAAGGGCGCCAGCTTCAGGATAGTGGTCGCAACCTGGACCAGACCCGCCTCCTTAACACCGCGGATATTGATGAAGGTCAGCAGCCATATCGCCCCGAGCGCGGTGGCCAAGCTGTAGATTTGCGACTCGCCGATAGCCGGGATCAGGAAGCCGACATAGCCCGCCATCGCTACGGCGACGGCGGCGTTGCCGGTCCATAGCGCGATCCAATAGCCCCACGCGATCAGAAAACCGGCGAAGGCGCCGAACCCCTCCTGCGTGTAGGCGTACGGCCCGCCGGTCTTCTGAACGAGACCGGCCAGCCGGCCGAAAATCAACGCCAGGAACAGCGCGCCGAGCGAGGTCACGATCCACCCGACGATGGAGATTGGCCCGAAGGCGGCCAGAGACGCGGGCAACAGGAAAATCCCGGAGCCGATCATGTTCCCGATGACCAAGGCGGTGCACATCCAGAAGCCCAATTGCTTCCGACTTTTGACGGCCGTTTGCCCGTTATCCTGAGCCAAGCCGATCGTCTCAATGGTCATCCTGCGAACTCCGGGATCCGTGCTGGCAGTGTCAGCCCAAGAGCGTGCCGACGCTGATCAGGACCATGATCATCAGCGTCAGGATGACCAGCAACGGCCACATGAATTTGAGCCAGCGGTCATACGGCACGCGGCCCAAAGCCAAGCCGCCCATCACCACCGCGAAGGTCGGATTGACCAGGTTCACCAGGCCGCTGGCCGACTGATAGGCCGTGACCACGAGCGCGCGCGAGACATCGGCGAAGTCGGCCAAGGGCGCCATGATCGGCATGGTCAAGACAGCCAATCCCGACGAGGACGGCACCAGGAACGACAAGCCGACCTCGATCCCGAACATGGTGTTGATGAAGCCCATCGCCGGCAGGCCCTGGACCGCGCCTTCGGCCCAGAACAGAATCGTATCCGTCATCTTGCCGGCGTCCATCACCACGACGATGCCGCGGGCGATGCCGATGACCAGCGCGACGCCCAACAACTCCCGCGCGCCATCGACGAATGTATCGGTGAACTCCAATTCACTCATCCGCGCGATGACGCCGACCACAATCGAGCTGACCAGGAACAGGGCCGACATTTCGGCCATCCACCAGCCGCCGACCGCAACGCCCCAGATCATCACGCCGAAACTGGCCGCGAAGAGGGTCAGGATGATTTTGCGCGTCGTGGTGAATTCCGGAATCGCGTCTTCGTCGTGGCTTTTCAGGAAATGCGCCTCGTTTTCTTCTTTTCGATCCGCCACGATCGAAGCGCTCGGATCGGCCTTCACGCGCGCGGCGTAGCGCATGACATAGGCCACGCAGGCCAGCCAGCCCAGCAGCAGAATGACGGAGCGCAAGATAATCCCGTCGGTGAAAGGCACGCTGGCGGCGTTGGATGCGATCACAGTGGCGAAGGGATTGATCGTCGATCCGAGCGTGCCGATTCCGGCGCCGAGCATAATGATGGCGACGCCGGTCACCGCGTCATAGCGCGCGGCGATCATGACCGGGATGACAAGGCCGTAGAAGGCCAGCGACTCCTCGGCCATGCCATAAATCGTGCCGCCCGCCGCGAACAGCGCCATGAGGATCGGGATCATCCATTGCTCACGCCCTTCAAGCCGTTTCATCGCCCTGCCAATGCCCGCGTCTATCGCGCCGGTCTTGGTGACGACCCCCAGGAAGCCGCCGATCACGAGCACGAACAGCGCGACATCGACCGCGTTCGCCTCATATGTATCCGGATCGAAGAAGCCGGCGATCGGCGCCAGCACGACATCGGTGAAGCCTTGCGGATTCGGCTCTACCTGTTTGTAGGTGCCCGGGACCGGCACCTCTCGGCCCAATTCCTCGTTGAAGGCGCGATCATATTCGCCTGCGGGCACGACCCAGGTGGCCGCCGCGACGACGATGATCAGGCCGAACAGAATCGTATATGCGGTCGGAAACTTGAACCCCATGCCTTCCCCCAATGTGGCAGGGTTTCAGCCTTTTGCGGCGACGGCGACGCCAAAACGCCGCCCGCTACGCTCGGAACCGACCCTGCTTTTTTCGCCATCCGTTCCGCGTATTATTAACGAGAACCATGGCGGTTTTGTTACAGTTTTCCAGTCGCGGTTCGAACGCCGCGACGACGTCTTCCCCTACTCCTTTTTCGGCGCGTCATCCTCTACCCGGAAGATGACGAATTCGCCGTCGTCGCCGGAGAAAACGCCCGGGCCTGGCCGAATCTCACGATTGGCGTAGGACTTATCGCCGGCCTTGATCTGCGCGCCGCAGGCGGCGACTGCCAAGCAACAGAAGATCAACGCTATCGCCCGCATCAGAATTTCAACCGTGAACCGATAGTGCCGGCGTAAATTTCGTCGGGATCTTCGATCCCTTCCCGATCAAGATCGAAATAGCGGAATTGCCCGTAAACCTCCCAGCCGAATTGCTCGATCAATTGAACCGCCGCCAGACCGACGGAAACGCTTTCGTCTCCTTCGCGGGCGATGTCTTCGCCGTAGGTGTAGTCGACGCCGAATCCGGTCGGGCCGAAGTCGAAAATGGATGTATCCCAGCCTAGCTTGCCATACAGGTTCAGCGGGTTGTCCAGACCATCGCGCTCCTCAAAACCGCTCGACACGGTGACGCTCAGGCCCGTCGGGTTATGCAGCGCGGAGAAGGAGCCGGCGACCCGATAGTCCACGTCGTCCTTGTTCGGTTCCTGCAACGAGATGGCGCCCAACGTCGTCACCGACCCGATATCCACCGCCGTCCAGTCACCGTAATCGCCGCCCCAGGTCAGAGCCCCTTCATAACGGCCATTGTCGCCGCCGGATACCGAAGCTTGCAGCCCTTCTAGGAAGACGGGCGAATCGTAGCGAACTCGGTTTTGTCGGTCTCCGTCGAAATTGAAGAACACATCCCCGACAGCGGTCCCGGTCAATTCGCCGTCCCGCGTGAACTGGATGCCGCCGACAACGTCCGCGACGCCGGAATACATGATCGGCCCGGCGACGAGGGACAAGTCGTATTCCGCCGTATCGTCGGCGGCCGCCGACCCTTTCCCGAAGGACACCTGCCCGTAGCTGTCATTGCGAACAAAGATATCCGCCTTGCGCGCATCAATGAAATCGCTCGGCGACTCGTCATCCTGACTGACATCATAGGAATTGTTGGGGCTGAATGCGACTTCCAACACCGATCCCAAGGTCGTGCCATCGCCGAGGTCGCCGGTTCCGACGAACCGAATTCGTGTGTTCGAGACGTCGTTGTCGACAAAGTACGAATCCGTCTCGTCGCCGTCATCGACCATGTTGGCGGCGCGGTTGATCTGCCCCGACACCGACAATTTCAGCTTTTCATTGCCGGAAGCGATGACGGTTTCACCGTCGCTGGCCGGCTCGGCGGCTTGTTGAGCCGTTTCGACCGCTTCCGCCGCGGTTTCCTGCGCCTCATCGGCGACGCCGACGGCCACGGCCGCCCGCTCCTGGGCCTCGTCGGCGGCGTCCGTCGTTTCGGCCAGTCTCTGGTCCATCTGATCAACGCGCTCTAACAAACGTTCGATGGTAGTGGATTGCTGATCCAGGCGTCGTTGCTGTTCTTCAATGAGCTGGTTCATGCGCTCCAGCAGGGCCGCGTCGACCGCCACCGTCTGTGCGCTTGCACCGGCGGCCAGCGCGAGCGTTGGGACTGCGATAAGGACCGATCTACAAAAACGGAGTGTCATTCTAACCCCCATATGCGCCCAGCAGTTAAAAGATGTTATTGTGGCCTGTACGAATACATCCACACCAGAAAGATAGCGTTGTCTAAAACAACTCTGATCAAAACGATAGCTATAAAACGCAAACCATGTCTAGTGTGAGTCTTCGCAATTTGCGCCCATCTCACTGCCGGCAAGAGGCGAAAGCTCATTGTCCGGAGCCGGTGAAAGGCCTGCGGCACTCGGTCGCAACGTCCTGTCCGAGTTTTAGGAGACGAAAGCAAAATCACCCTATGTTCTACCAAAACCAGTAGTTCCAAAAAGCGGGGCGTTGTTGCCAAGTAGGACAAGCGTGCTGGGATTAGTGAAAGTGTCGCCTGCATGGCTTCATTTCTGGCCGCTTATTCACCTCGGCGCTAACCCTTCGTCGCGCGACCGGTCGACCAGCCCTTGCGCGCCCCTCGAGTCAGGCTCGAGGACAGGCTGCGGTCTGAGAGTTCCGTCGGATCTCGTAGAACTGCTGACGACTGTAACCCACCAGCCTGCAGGCCTTCGAAACATTGCCGAGATCGGTCGCAAGCGCCAACAAACTCAGTTTCCGACGGGCTACCTTATCCTTCGTGGTCATGTCTTGCTCCTGTTGAAGGTTGGATGTGTCGTGGAAAACAATTCCTAACCCCAATCAGGAGCGGCATGGCCACACCCGACCCGCAATCTCAGCGCGGGTCGAATGCGGCCTAACTGTCAGGCGAATACCGTCTCAGGACATCCCGTCGGTTCCACACCAGAAGCGCCCCGCCATCATCCTCGAACAGCGCCGCGCGGATTGGTTCGGGGAAGCTCGGGTCGTCGAGTTGGACGCTGAGATAGTCCCTTGGCTCGTCACCATTGGTTTGCGCTTTCCAGGCGGCGCCGAGCTCCGCCCGGCCCGCATAGATCCGGAAGTCCGGGGCGCCTTCGCTTTTCTTGGCGTCGTTGGCGACGATCTTCGCTTTCACATTGACGGTCAGGGTGCGGATCGTACCGGTGTAGCCGTCGGGAACGGCGGTGAAACTGCCGATGGTGGCCATTCAGTCCTCCTGTGGTTTGGGTGCGGGTGATGATGGGCGCGCGCCGCCGAGTTCTTTGCGGGCCCGTCGGAACCCAGGATCGGCGTTCATGAAGGCGTCGAGCATGAAAGGGATCAACTCGGCGACGCCCTCCTTTTGGCCGTAAGTCCGGCGGTAGATTTCGGCATAGTCGGCGAGCGCCGCCTTGAGGTCGGCGTCGGCTGTGAAAGTGATCTTGACGCTTTCGCGATCGGGCAGCCTGTCGAGTTTCAGGGTCATCGGATTTCTCCCAAGTCGCGATAGGGTCTTAAAATCAGGTCCTTGTTGACGATGATGCGAAGCGGCCAACCGGGGCGCACCGTGATGGTCGGCTGGATGTTGAGATTGCGCTCGGTGATGCGCTGGCCGACCTGGTTGGCGTTGTCCTGGGTCGACTCCCGGATCGCCTCGACCAGGTCGTCTTCGTCGTCGCCGAAGGTCAACTCTGTGGAGACGCTGAGCAGGGTCGAGAGCGTAATTCCCTTGAGCAGCCGCCAAGTGTGGAAGTCGACTGCGTCCTCGAGACCGGCGTAGCCCGCCACGTCGGTCGCCGGGAGGTTCTCGATCACGACCGAGGCGCCGTCCGGCATGATGATTCGCCGCCAGACGACGAGCGCCCGCTCCTGACCGAAGGCGATGACGCTGTCATAGGCGCCAATGACGCGGGAGCCTTGCGGGATTAGCAGATAGTCGCCGGAGACCGTATCATACACATTCTCGGTGACCTGAGCGATGACGCGGCCCGGCAGATCGGAATTGAGGCCGGTGATCAGGCTCGCCGCGATGACCGTCCCCGCCATGACCTGATAGGGAGACGCCGGGTCCTGCAGGGCGTGCGGATTGTAGATATCCGGATCGACGCCTTGGTCGAGGAAGTCGAGCTTGCGCCCTTGCAGGTTCTGGTCGTTCCGGAGGCCTGGGTCCAGTCGCCCCGATTGCGCTTCGCCGCGCGCGATGTCGAAGGGACTGCGCCGGTCCGCGCCCGCCGCGCGTGCGATCTCCGCGATTGACTGTCGGCCGCCCGCCCCCGCGCCAAGTGGGGCGGTGCGCGAGGCGAGCTGGAAGAACACGCCCGACTCGCGACCCTGCTGGGCGAGCCGCGCCTGGCGAATACGCTCGGCCCGGGCCGCATCGTCCTCGGAGCTCGGTCGGAAAGGAAGGTTCGGCGGCGGCCCGATGCCAAGGTCGCGCTCGGCGCTGACGACGGCCGGCCCAACATCGCCCGGCAGCGGCGGCCCCAATGCCACCGGCGGCTGCGGAATGTCGCTATACCGGCGCGGCAGCGCCTCAAGCCCGTCAGGCGTCGGATTGTTCTCGGTGCGAATGAGTTCCTGTCCCGTATCATCCCGATCGAATAGCCTGGGCGGATCCAGCGCGACAATCGTCGCGCCCAAGATCAAAAGCAGCCCCGTCCCAGAGAGCAGGATCAGGACGCGCCGGTTGATGCGAGTCACCGGGCGCGGCTGAGCGCGCAGCGCGATCTCTTCCGGATCGATCTTCCGCGCGCCTGCGGGATCGGCGACGGCGGGCTGGACCGATTCCGTCATCGACCGGTCTCCCAACCCTGGGCGCGTTTGCTGGAGACATCGACGGCGTCGCCATGGCGGCGCCGGTTGTGACCGTCGGTGCGGGTGATGCGAACCACTTGCTGAGGCGCTTGCCCGAGCCGAAGTTCGGCGGCGGCGAACAGTCGATCGACAATGTAGTAGTCGCCCCGAACCCGGTAGTTGACGAGCTGGTTCTCGCCATCCGCGCCGACGACAAAGAGCGGCGGCGCTTCGCCCTGATCAAGACGACGCGGAAACTGGATATAGACTTTCCGTGTGTCGTCGAAGACACGCACCGGACGCCATGGCGGCGCGTCGCCGGTGATCTCGTAGCGGAACCGAAGCCGCTCGAGCGCGAGACCGCGATCAATGATCCGCTCAGCCTTCTCCTCTGCGACGGCGTTCCGTCGCTCGAGCACGAGCAAGGCGTCTTGCGGATAGCGCCAGGACACCGATGCCATGTAGGTCTCGGCGGTGCTGGTCAGTTCCAGATGATAGGCGCGTCGGTCCGTAATGATGACGAGGTTGGTTCTGAGATCCTCGGCGATGGGTTTGACTAATATATGGGCGCGGGCCGTCTCACCGGTCCCGCTCACAGTGTCTCCGATGACCCAGCGAACGGTGTCGCCGGCGGAGACCGCAATGATCTGCTCGCCGGGCTGCAGCGCGATATCGCTGACCTGACTCGGCGCCGTGTAGATCTGATAGAGCGCCCCTTCCGTGAACGGATAGACTTGGATGGCGTTGATATAGCCATCAGCGGTCGGCTCTACCGCCGCCGCGCCATTTGCGTTGGCGACCCGTTCTTTCGGTGGCCGATTGTCGCTTTCTCTTGGCGGCGCGGCGGCTGGCGGCGGCTTCAATTGACCGGGCAGCGGCAAGGGCTCCGCCAGCGTGACGATCTCGACCGGCCGCACCGGCTCGGCCCCGAGCGATGCGGGCGCAAAATCGTCCGTATCATAGCTGATCTCGGGCGGGGGCTCGCGATGGGCGCAGGCCGCAAGAAAGGCGGGAACCATAAGTAAGACAAGCTTCTTCATTCTTCATCTCCTGCGATAAGGTCGCGGCTCCAATTAAGCGCGTGGACATAGACGCCCAGGGGGTTTTGGCGCAGCGCCTCTTCGGTGCGGGGGCGCTGCAAGACGATCGAGAGGACCCCGGTGTAACGAGCGCTCGAAGCGCGCGACCCGTTCACGTAGGTGATTTCCAGCCAGCGCACCTCGAAGCTGTCGTCGGACGCGCGCACGATGCTGGTGACCTCCACGGTGACGGTCTTCGATCCCACCTGTGAAAAAGGGTCCTTCTCGCGGGCGTAATCGTTCAGCGTGTTCGCAGCCCGCGCGGTCGCGTAATCGTAAGCGCGAAGCCAATTCTGGCGTACGATGATCGGGTCGATCGACAGCGAACGGACGTTTTCGACGAAGCGCGCGAGATGGTGAGCGATCTGCGCGTCGGTCGGCTCATAGGCGGCGATCGCGGGGCCGATCGCACGCACCGCCCCAAGCGTGTCTACTTCGACCACATAGGGAGTGATGGTGCTGCGTCCGGTCTGCCATATGACGCCCCCGGAAAGCCCGAGCGCGAGGACCAGGCAGCCGAAGGCCATGAAGCGCCAGTTCCGCGCCTGAACCCGTGCGGCGCCGATCCGGTCGTCCCAAATCTGCGCCGCCCGTTGATAGGGCGTCTCCGGCGCCGGAGTTTGGCCATAGGTCGTGGTCGATCGCTTGAAGATCATTCGTCGTCATCCCTGATGCGTGGGTTTTCGCCGGCGGCGGGCCGGTCGCCGTCGCGGATCGTGTGCGCGGCGACCGTGGCGCCTTCGCGCAGGCGCTGTTCTTTGCGCAGACGCTGCGCCCAGTCCGGCGCGCCGCGCGCGTCAGCCGTCGATAGAACGCCTGCAGATTCGCCGCCGCCAGGGGGCGACGAGCCACCGGTGGCGCTGAAAGCGCTGCGCTGGCCATCGGCGAAGGCTGTGCGCACGCCCGTTGTCGCGCGTTCGGCGACGGTGCGCGCGCCCTGCCCCAAAGCGCCGGCGCCGGCGCGGGCGACCCCCGCCATCCCGGCCGCGACACCGGTCGCGCCCGATGCGCCGGACGTTGCGCGCGCGAGCCCGTAAGCGCTTTGCGCGCCGCCGGCCACCGACGCCGCGGCTCTGGTTGCGCCGCCGGCGCCGGCGCCGAGGGCGCGCGCACCGCCCAGGGCGACGCCGGCGCCAGCGCCGCCTCCAATCGCGAGGCCCGCGGCCGATCCTACCGCCGCGCCCGCGCCGAGCTGCGGCGCGCCGGAAACAAGGCCGGCCGCGACGCCAGGACCGAAGATGCCGAGCATGAACATCGCGAGTGCGCCGAGTAGGGTCGAAAGCGCCTGTTCGATGGTGATGTCACCGCCGGCGAAAGAGGCGGCGAACGATCCAAAAAGCGTGGAGCCGATGCCGACGATAACGGCCAGCACCATCAGCTTGACGCCCGCGGCGATGACGTTGCCGAGCACGCGCTCGGCGAGGAAGGCCGTCTTGCCCCAAAGCGCGAAGGGCGCCAGCACGAAGCCGGCAAGCGTGGTCAGCTTGAACTCGAGGACGGTGATGAAGAGCTGGATTGCGAGAATGAAGAACGCGAGCAACACGACGAGCCAGGCGACCATCAGAACGGCGATCTGAACGAAGTTTTCGAAGAAGGCGATTGGGCCGAGCAGATCGCTCGCCTCCGCCAAGAGCGGTTGCGCGGCGACAAAGCCGGTTTCAGCCACAAAACCGGGTCGCATGAGATCGGCTGTGGTGATGAGCGAGCCCGTCGCGCGCAGGCCGAGGCCCGCGAAGCTGCCGAAGATGGTAACCGACAGCGCGGCGAAATTGTTCAAAATGAAGGCGAAGGCGCCGACATAGAGGACCTTCTTGATCAGCGCCGGCACGACCGCTTTGTCGTCAGCGAGCGCCCAGAAGAGCCCCGCCAGTGTGATATCGACGCCGATGAGGATGGTGGTTAGGAACGCAACATCGGGACCGAGCAGGCCGAAACCTGAATCAATATAGGTGACGAACGTCTCGGTGAACTGATCGATAACGTTGAGGTCGTCCATTGGGCCCGCCTTCTCTTTGCTCAGCGCGTTGTGTAGGCGGCGCTGTCGCCCATGAAGCGTTCAAAACGCGCGCGAGCCTGCTCATGGGCGGCGACCTGTCGGGCCCGCTCGAGGGCGTCGGCGCGCGCCGAGGCCGCAAGCAGGGTCTGAAGCTGCATGGATTGCTTGGTCGCCAGCGCGGTGAGTTGGTTGCCCGCCTGGGCGACCTGAAGATTGCCGACCGCCGCTTGGCTTTCGGCGATCAGCCGGTCCAGCGTGACCGCGTCGGCGCGGATTTGGCCGATTGTCTCCGCTTGCACTTCGAGGCTGTGCTGGAACCCGCGCCGCGCAATGCGCCAGGCCTCTCGCGCGTCCTGCACGATCCGAGAGGTGGAGACCGCCGCGTCATAGGCTTCCGGGAAGAGCCGTTGGTACTCCCGATCGATCGCGTCCACGTCATAGACCAGACCTTCCGCGCTCCGGACAAGAGCGTCAATTTGGGAGAGAGAGGCCTGCAGATCGCCGGCGACAGAGCTCGGTAAACCCGTCAGATTTTGCGCCTGATTGGCCAGCATCTGCGCCTCATTGGCGAGCTGCTGGACTTGGTTATTGATCTGCTGCAGCGCGCGGACCGCGGTCAGCAGGTTCTGGCTGAAATTCGCCGAGTCGAAAACCGAGATCCCATAGGCCGGCGGCGCGGTTGCGGTGATCGACGCGAATCCAAGCGCCAAAGCGGCGCAGGCCGAGTAAAGCTGTTGTCTGATCGTGATCATTAGTCGTCGCCCTCTTTGTCGCCCCAGGTCCATCTGTTTCTCCCGTTCATCAGAATTTCGACACGGTAGTGGTAGGTGTTGAATTGGCTGATGGCGGCGACGGCGACGCCAAAGGGCCGGACGCGCCCCCGGCCAAAACCGTCATAGACGCCATAGAAATACCCATCGGCGTAGCTGTCGCCGAAGACGTAGCCGTCAGCAAAGTCGAGCGCGACGCCGCCATAGGCGACGCCGCCTTCGCCAGCGTCCGGCCCGATCCGCGCGTGACAGCCTTCGAAGCGCGCCGAGGCGGCGCGCCCATATCCCCGGGCGAGCACGGCGCCGGCGCCGGGCGCGTTTGCCGAGGCGATTTCCGGAAAGTCGGTCTCGCCGCAATGCCCGCCGATCGAGGACACGCGGATTTCATCGACGTCCGGATGAAGCGGGATGCAGAGCGTTCCAGCGGCACCTGCCGCCGAGTGGTCCAGCCATTGCCGGATCGTCTCGCGGGCATCGCGCTTTCGCCAGACATGTCGCCAGGCGCCGGCGCAGTCTCGTGAGACGGACAGACGCGCATCGCCGCGCTTCGTCGTCACGCTGAGATAGAAACTCGGACAATCGTCTTCTCGTCCACAGCGCGGCCATCCCTCCTGGCTCATGGCCGGCGACGCGGCGATCAGGAAGGCGAGCGTGGTGACTCCCGCCCATTCAAACGAGCTTTTCATCGCACGCCTCCTCCGGTTGTCCGATTGTTTCTCTTAAGGCTTCAGGGACGAGCAGGTCGGCCGCCCAGGCGAGACCCTGGGCGCGCAGCCAGATATCGGCGAACGCCGCCAGCCCGTGAGCGGCGATGATCTCGTCCATGAGCGCGTGGTCTTGCTTGGTGGAAGCGGCCGTGAAGGCGAGCGCGACCGGACCGAGGCTCAGGTCGAACAGGCGGTTACCCGCGCGGGACTGGAAGTAGTAGTCGCGCTTGGGCGCGGCGCGGGCGATGATCTCGATCTGCCGGTCATTGAGGCCGAAGGCCTCGTAGACCGCTTTGGCTTGCGGCTCGATCGCGCGGTCATTGGGCAGGAAGATGCGGCTTGGGCAGCTTTCGATAATCGCCGGCGCGATGGTGCTGCCGGCGACATCAGACAGGCCTTGCGTGGCGAATACGACCGAGACGTTCGCCTTACGCAGCGTTTTCAGCCATTCGCGAATACGCGCGGCGAAGGCCGGATTGTCGAGAAAGAGCCAAGCCTCGTCCAGAATGAGCAGCGACGGTCGCCCGTCGAACCCGGCCTCCAAGCGATGGAAAAGATAGGTCAGCACGGGCAGCGCGGCGCCCGCCTGATGCATCAGTTCTTCCATCTCGAAGCCTTGGACAGCGCCGAGCGACAGACGATCGTCGTCGGCGTCGAGCAAGCGGCCATACGGCCCTTCGAGCGTGTAGGGCTGGAGCGCCTGGCGAAGCGCGTTGACCTGCAAGAGCGTCGTAAGCCCGGTCAGCGTGCGTTCGGGCGCGGGCGCGGCCGCGAGATTGGTGAGCGCCGACCAGACCGCGTCCTTGACTTCCGGCGTGACGGTGACGCCTTCATGGGCTAGCAGGTTCTGCACCCATTCCTGCGCGAAGGATCGCTCCGCTGTCAGATCGATATTGGCGAGCGGCTGGAATGCGAGGTCGCCCTCGGCCCCGAGATCGTACCAGTCGCCCTGCATGCCGAGGACCGCGGCGCGCGCCGAGCCGCCCTTGTCGAAAATGGTGATCCGGGCGTTCTCGTAACGTCGGAACTGCAAGGCGATCAGCGCGAGCAGCACCGACTTGCCGGCGCCGGTCGGCCCGACGATCAGCGTATGCCCGACATCGCCCATATGGGTGACGAGCCGGAATGGCCTGGTCTCGTTCGTCCGCACAGTGAGGAGCGGCGGAGCATCCAGGTGCTCATTGCGCAGCGGACCGGCCCATGCCGCCGATAGCGGCATCATATGGGCGAGGTTCAGCGTGTTGACCGGCGCCGCCCGAACATTGGCGTAGACATGGCCGGGCAGCGAGGAGAGCCAGGCCTCGACCGCGTTGGCGCTCTCATCGATGGTAGCGAAGCCGCGCCCATCGAGGATGCGCTGCGCCGCCCGAACCTTCTCCCGCGCAGCGTCCTCGTCGCGATCCCAAACAGCGATCGTCGTCGTCACATAGCCATAGGCGACAAGATCGGCGCCAAGCTCCTGCAACGCCGCGTCGGCGTCGGCCGTCTTGTTGTCGGCGTCGGTATCGACCAGCACCGATTGCTCGTTGGTCAGCACCTCCTTGATAATCGCGGCGATCGACTTGCGTTTGGCGAACCATTGCCGCCGGTAGCGCCGCACGACCTTCTCAGCCGCCGCCTTGTCGAGCGGTATGAAGCGGGTCGTCCAGCGATACTCGAAACCAAGATGATTGAGCGCATCAAGGAGCCCGGGCGTCGTCGAGCCGGGATAGCCCAGGACCGTCAGCACGCGCAGATGCACGTCACCCAGCATCGGCGCGAGTCCGCCGGTGAACGGCGTGTCGACCAGAACGGCGTCGAGATAGATCGGCGTCTCCGGCACGGCGATCGGATGCCGGCGGTTGGAAATACACCCGTGCAGATAGGTCAGCGTTTCCTCGTCGGACAAGGGCGCGACCTCGGGCATGAGCTGTCCGAGAAGGTCAAGCGCCCGATCCGTCCGCTGGATGAAGTCCTGAAGATGGTCGCGATAATCAAGCCCGCGCCGTTCGCCATCGGTCTCGACCAGCAATTGCTCAGCACGGCCAACCTGCTCGACCGGCGGCATATAGATGAAGGTCAGCACATAGCCGCTTTCGAACAACGCCTCGGAGTCTTCGAACGCCGAGCGGCGCTCCTCGTCGATCAGCCGCGAGACCGGATCGGGGAAGACGGACTGCGGATAGTCGCGGGCGACATGGCGGTCGGCCTCGAAGAACAGCGCCCAGCCGGAGCCAAAGCGCCTCAGCACGTTGTTGATCCGCGCGCACGCAGCGACGAGTTCGGCCTCAGTCGCGCTTTCAAGGTCGGGCCCGCGAAAACGCGCGGAACGCTGGAAGCCGCCATCCTTGTTGAGGATCACGCCGGGAGCGACCAGGCAAGCCCAGGGCAGATAGTCGGCGAGCAGCGTCGGGCGCTTGCGGTATTCGGCCAGGTTCAGCACGAGAGATGCCCCTTGTGCCGAATGTGGCGGACCAGCACCTCCATGAAGGCTGGATCCTTGCGCGCCGCGTAGACGGCGGCCGTGTGGCCGACGATCCAGACCACGATCCCAGCAAGCCAGAGCTGTAGTCCCAAGCCGAGCGCAGCCGCCAAGGTGCCGTTGACGATCGCCACCGTGCGCGGTGCGCCGCCCATGAGCATGGGCTCGGTCAACGCCCGATGCAGTGGGATTTCATAGCCCTCGACACTCATGCGATGAGCGCCCCGCCGCCGAAGGAGAAGAAGGACAGGAAGAAGCTCGTGGCGGCGAAGGCGATGGAAAGGCCGAAGACGATCTGGATCAGCCGCCGGAAACCGCCCGAGGTCTCGCCGAACGCCAGAGACAGGCCGGTGATGACGATGATGATGACGGCGACGATGCGCGCGACCGGGCCCTCGATCGATTCGAGGATCGCCGTCAGCGGCGCCTCCCATGGCATGCCGGAGCCCGCCGCGTAGGCCGGATCGGCGCCGACGAGCGCGACGCCGGCGGTCAACGCCGCAAGGGCGGCGTGACGCCTTCGAATGGGTTGGGAATAGGAACACAGGGGGAATGACATTGACCTCTCCTTCAAGAGTTTGCAGCGAGGTGGATGGGAATGAGGGAACGCAAGCGGTAGTCGCCTTCCGGCGTGAGACCGTCGAGAGCGGCGACGGTCTCGATGCGGCGATCGGCGCCGCGCCCCTTCAGGAAGACGACAACGTCGATCGCCTCGGCGATGAGACGCCGCGGCACGTTCACGACCGCTTCCTGGATGAGCTGCTCGAGCCGGTACAGACCGCACGGCGCCGAATTGGCGTGGAGCGTGGTGATCCCGCCGGGATGACCGGTGTTCCAGGCTTTCAACATGTCCAGCGCCTCGGCCCCGCGCACCTCGCCGACGATGATCCGGTCGGGCCGAAGCCGAAGCGTCGAACGGACAAGATCGGCGAGCGAAGCCACGCCAGGTTTGGTCCGCAGACTGACGCAGTCGTCCGCTGCGCAATGGAGCTCGCGCGTGTCCTCGATCAAGATGATGCGGTCGCCGCTCTCGGCGACCTCGGCGAGCAGCGCGTTGACCAGCGTCGTCTTGCCGGAACTCGTGCCGCCGACCACGACGATGTTCCTGGCTGTCGCCACCGCATCGCGCAGCGCCTCGGCTGTGGGCGCCGTCATGATCTGCGCTTCGACATAGTCGGTGAGCCGATAGAGGATTTTTGCGGGTTTGCGGATCGCGAAACACGGAGCGGCCGCGACTGGCGGCAGCAGGCCTTCAAACCGCTCGCCGCTCTCAGGCAGCTCGGCCGAGACGACGGGACAGTCGCCATGGCATTCCTGGCCGATATGGCTTGCGACCAGCCGGATGATCCGTTCGGCCTCGGCGGCCCCAAGCGCCCTGCCCGTATCGACCCGCCCGTCACCATGGCGGTCTAGCCAAAGGCGGCCGTCCGGATTGACCATCACCTCGATGACCGCCGGATCGGTAAGCGCCGAAGCGATGGCCGGCCCCATGGCGGTGCGCAGCATCGTGCGCTGCCGGTCGCGGGTTTGCGGGTGGAAGCGATCAGCCATGATCCGCCTCCGCGCCGTCGAGTGGGTCGGCCGCTTCCCCGTTCGGTCTTTCCTGTCCCTTGTCTCCGTTTGGGGAAGCGGCGGTCTTCACGGCGCGAAGGGCTTCCAGCTCGTCTTGCGTGAAGAATTCGGATTCGTTCGCGCTTACCTCTTCCAGGACATCGCGGATCATGTTCTTGCCACCGGCGAGACGCCGGGCGAGCTGGGTGGTGAAATATTCGAATCGTTCCTTGCCGAGCGCTCGGGCCGAGTCCTGATCGACGTTCGGCAGCGGCGGCGTGACAGTCAGGAAGAAGCGGATATAGAGCGCAAGAGTCTCGGTCGTGATCGATAGGTTACGCTCCAGCCGATCATATTGCCGCGTCATCCGATCGAGCCGCCGGATCAATGCGCCGTCGCGCTGATCGTCAAACTCCTTGGAAAAGAAGCCGAGAAGCGCCGCTTCGACCACGGCCGCCTTGGTGACGCCCGGTCGTTTGGCGGCAGTTTCGACCTTCTCGAAGAGTTCATGGGCGACATGGACATTAAGGCGGGGTTTCATGAGCGCGCTCCTCTAAAAGCTCGGGATCAGGTCGTCGTCGGCCTGATCGCCCATTCCGTTATTCAGGGCGTGGGCGCGCCGAACGGTCGCCGCATTGCGCGCGAGCTTGTCCATGCGCCTGGCGTCGTTGGGATCGAAGTCATCATCGAGCAGGCCCGCATCGGGCGCGCACTCAGGTTGCAGTTTCTCGGGCGTTTCTTCGGCCAGGGCGGGATGACGCGTGAGGCCGCCGTCATCCTCTTGATCAAACGCCACAGGCGCCGACCCGGGCTTGATCAGGTCGGCGTGGGGCTTGCGCACCTGACCCGACCAATCGTCGGTCCGCGATAGCGGACGGTCCGCATAGGAACCGTCCGCCACCAGCGCGGGCGGGGGGAGCACCCGGCCCGTGAAGGCGCCATCCTCGTAATAGCGGAGCTTGTGAGCGCGGATCGGCGGTTGGCCGGAGACCATGATGATCTCTTCGTCCGCCGGCAGTTGCATCACTTCGCCGGGCGTCAACAGCGGGCGCGCGGTCTCCTGGCGGCTGACCATGACATGGGCGAGCCAGGGCGCCAGCCTGTGGCCGGCATAGTTGCGCTGCGCACGGAGTTCCGTCGCCGTGCCAAGGGAGTCCGAGATACGTTTGGCCGTGCGCTCGTCGTTCGACGCAAAGGCGATCCGCACATGGCAGTTATCCAGGATCGCGTTGTTTTCGCCATAGGCCTTGGTGATCTGGTTGAGCGACTGGGCGATCAGGAAACTACGGACGCCGTAGCCCGCCATGAAGGCCAGTGCGCTTTCGAAGAAGTCGAGCCGTCCCAGCGCGGGAAACTCGTCGAGCATCATCAGGAGTTGATGGCGGCTGCGCTTGCCCGCCTGTCCTTCCAGCCGCTCGGTCAGCCGCCGGCCGATCTGGTTGAGCACCAGCCGCACCAGGGGCTTGGTCCGTGAGATATCGGAGGGCGGAACAACGAGGTACAAGGAGACCGGCCGTTCCCCCTCCATCAGATCGGCGATACGCCAGTCGCACGCACTCGTCGTCTCCGCCACCGTCGGGTCGCGATAAAGCCCGAGGAAGGACATCGCGGTCGAGAGCACGCCGGAACGCTCGTTGTC
This sequence comes from Alphaproteobacteria bacterium, assembly GCA_030065235.1. GTDB lineage: Bacteria > Pseudomonadota > Alphaproteobacteria > UBA8366 > Aestuariispiraceae > JASJDC01. Next base: position 231,862 of record JASJDC010000002.1, on the reverse strand, counting down.
GCTCTTGTTGAGCAGTTCGCGCGCGGCCTGCGCCACGACGGGATGGACCTTGGGCTGGTCCTCAGAGCCGAGATGATTGGTGCTCATCATGACCCGGAGCGTGCGCTCGAAGCTCCGCGAAGGGTCGGACAGGAAGGCGGCGACCCGGGCGAGCGTCTTTTCCTGCTCGGCGTAGAGCACATGCAGGATGACGCCGACGAGAAGCGCGTGGCTGGTCTTCTCCCAATGGTTTCGCCGTTCGAGATTGCCTTCCGGATCGACCAGAATGTCGGCGACGTTCTGGACGTCGCGCACTTCGAAGCGGCCTTTGCGCACCTCCAGAAGCGGATTGTATTTGGCGCTCGCCGGATCGGTCGGGTTGAACAGCAGGCAGTGCGAGAACTGCGATCGCCAGCCGGAGGTGAGCTGCCAGTTCTCGCCCTTGATGTCGTGGATGACGGCCGAATGCGGCCAGGACAGCAGCGTCGGAATGACGAGCCCCACGCCCTTGCCCGAACGGGTCGGCGCGAAGCACATGACATGCTCCGGACCGTCATGGCGCAGATAGCGTCCCTTCAGCCTGCCCAGAAAGACGCCGGCCGGATCGAAGAGGCCTGACTTTGTGACATCGCTTTTGGTCGCCCAACGTGACGAACCATAGGTCGTCACCAACTGAGATTGCCGCGCCCGCCAAAGCGACCCGGCGACCGCGACGATAACGCCCAAGACGCCGCCGGCCGCGGCCATGGCGCCGGCGCGGTTGAAGAGCCCCGGCGCATAGGGCTCATAGGCGTACCACCACTCGAACAACCGCCAAGGAAGGTAGATCGGATAATCCACCACCTCGAACCAGGCGGGACCAAGACGCGGTTGATGGTCGAGGCGGCCGGCAACCCATTGGGTCGCGGTCCAGACCGCGCCAATGACGATCCCAAAAACGAGGAGGATTTGGCCTATGAGGAGCTTGGTAGGGGTCATCGATCTTTCGCCGGTGTCGGAGCCAAGGGCTCATACAAACTCGAGCAAAAGATCGCTTTGAAATCAGTGTCTATTCAATGCGGTTGCTTCCAATACGATCCAACAGTGGAAGCCGAAGGCAAGTGAATCCAAAACGATCCAGATTTATCGCAAACCGTCAGACCTACTTTTTTAAGATGAGTAGCGTATGATCTTGGATGATGGTGGACGAACTCGAAAACGGCGCTTTGCGCCGACTCCAAACTTGATGCAATCACGTATCTTAGTCGGAGGAGATACACTCAAGGCCGCGCAAGAGCCCGCAGCTTGGCGAGAAGAGATGTCGGCGTCGCCTGCACGTCCCGTAGAGCACGCATCGCGTCGGTTCTCCAAAACAAATCGTCTTCTTCGCCAAGGCGTGCTCTCACATCGCGAACGACGTCAAGCGCGCGACTTGACCACATTAAAAAATCACTCAGTGGCCAGACGATAACTTCGTCAAGGAATGGCCGAACCTTGTCCCCACTGCAAACAGCATTCGTCATGAGGATCGGGATGACTTCAGTGTCAGCACTAATGCGACCCTCGTTCTCGCGGAGCCACTTCACATGAAGAGCCGCCTGGCGTGCCTTTTTTATCGGCAACTCCGTATCTTCGCTGGCCTCCGAATAGTCCTCGAAGACGAAACAAAGACGCTCCCCAACTATCCAATAAGGATCTGGCGCACCATCAGTAGTTGGATTCTCCGACAAAAAGCCGAGAAGTGTCCCGAGGTCCTTATGCGCGGCTTCAAAACGATCTGCATTATCGGTGTTCGAAAGGCCCTCGCGGATTGTCATAGTTCGCGTTGTGAATATTCTATGCCGCCGTAGTCCCATATCGTGCAACTCTGTCTGAAGGGCGGTGATAGCCTCGGTATCTTCGGCCGGGTCAGCTGGCACGTTAATATCGCCCTTTGCTGTCTCTAGGCGCTCAAGCCACCTTACGCCGCCGACGTTTTTCGCCGCGCGAAACCGCTCCATTGCCGTCTCGGCTACTTCGCAACGATCTTCTGCATCAAGCGCGCAAGCACACCCCCACAGATACTCCCAATAAGCCCTGTATCCACGAAGCTCCTGTCCGCCCGCTAGTGCCTCGACTACTCGTGAGGCGGATGTCGTGGCACGAGCGGCATCACCCCGCCACATGGCCTTCACATAAGCAACTTCGTGCTCTGCTGCTACGGCGAGCGCGTCAAGATATTCTGGAACAATTTCTGTCATGTCGTCGCGGAGCGCCACTATTGCTTCCTCAGCCTTACGCCAGACGTCGCCTTGCGCGAAGAATGCTTCAGCTAGTTCAATGAGGCCACTGGTCGTCTGATTGCTCGACTGGGTTTCACCGAACTTTATCTCCGCCTGCATATCAGCGTCGAACAACTCACGGTGTTCCCTTAAGTAGAGCTCATCAATCAGCTTCCCTCCGACCGGAATGACCAATGCGTGATCAGTGGCGGAGCGCGTGCATCGACCAAACGCTTGAACAATTCGAGTGCGGACACGCTCAGCAAACAACGCCCGAGCACCGAGCTTGTCAGCAAGGAATCGCTCCATAATGCTAGCGCCGCCAGGTCGGCCCTCAACGATTAAAATGCGACAATCCTTGCCCGGAAAATCGATACCGTCGTAGCGGTTGGCGAGGATGGCGACAGCTTTTTCTTTGCAGACAAAAGCGTCTTTTGATGCCTCGATCTCAAGTGCGCTAACCAGCACATGTTCTGGAAGACGCGTTTCGATTCGCTTTTTGACCACCTGCGCCTCGCGGTCTTTTGTGGTCAGAATGAGGGCGCGACCTTGCGCCTCAATGAGACTGTCCGCCACCTCCGCGGCGTCATCGGCCTCAAGCGAGGCATCTGGAAATAGAAAGAACCGGCGCCCCACGCCGTGGCTGTTCCATCCTTCCGCCGCTTCGAGCCGTTTGATCCTTGATCGTCCAGATAGGCGCTCTAACTCGCCGCCACGCCCCAAAGTTGCGGATACGTAAAGGCGTTGATTGGCCCCATCGAAGCCCTGGTGGCTAAACGTGGGCGGAAGCGTGGGCCGGAAGAGTATCTCATGCGGACTGACGAAAACTTGGCAGGCGCGCAACTGTCCTTTGAGAACTGACCATCGAAAATAGAGGTCCGTACCAGCTTCGGCTTCATCAAGGGCCGCCGTGATTGCGTCCACATGAGGCCACAATAAAGGTGCCGGTATCAACTGCGTCCATAGACTGTCAGACAACGCGCGTGGCGTCTCGGTCATCCGCGCAGCATCATCGTTGGGCAGCAGTGCACCGAGGATGGCGGCGAGTTCGCCAAACAGGCCCGGCACTTCCCGTTTCGTCACGAGAACCGACCAATGGTCACCTATATGCTGGTCAGCAGCATGGGCGTCGTCGACGACAATGAAGTGTGGGGCTTCAAAGAATGGATTGGTGTTGAAAAGTGCGCTGTAGGTTGTAACCCCAATTGCTTCACCAGTTCGCCAAGCAGCCTGAGCGGCGGGGAGAAATTGGGCACGCGACCCAACAAACGCCTCTGCCTTGAAACCAAGTTGCTGATTGGCGAACGCGCAGACCTGATGGACAAGTTGCTTAGTGGGACAGAGGTAGACGCTCCGTTCTTCGCGCGTACGGCGGCGCCATTCCGCGATAGCAAGAGCTACTAGGGTCTTGCCACTTCCTGTCGCCCCCTGGATGGCCACATCAGCCTCGGCGGCGCACTCTGCAGCATAAGTGCGCAGAAGGGTTGCCTGATGCTCATAAGGCGCATCGATCGTGCGCGGCCGTGTATCGACAATGACGTCGACGGGCGTATCGTAGGTCTTCTTTGATGAAGTAACTGGTCGAAAAGGCATAGAAGTCCTTGGTTAGTACACTTTTACAAGTAAATCGTTTACGCGGCTCAAACAAGTGGATTGTCGATCGACCTTAGCTGATTCCTATCCCTCGTTTCTTTCTGAAGTCGAAAGAATCCGATCCGCCCCGCATGGCGTCGCCAAACATTTGGCCGCCCGGGCGTTCAATCATCAGACGCTCGTTATGGGACCCGCGCATATTGCTTCAATTTCTCGATTGCTATGAACTTGCGGCTGGCAGGTCGCTCTGAGTTTTACCTCTCCGAAAGCCAAGTGTAGGCGTCCATTGGTCAAACACGGCTAGGAACAATTTCTTGACTTCTGCGCATCACTAGTAAAGAAATCGTTCTTAGAGATTCGGGCTAGAAACGAAACCGTGCCTTTCCGCTCGTGGATGGCGCAGGTGGGTTGGGCGGCATGACGCGCAAGACAGGCAGATATCAGCAAACGGTCGCCGGCGGCGAGGAGGTGTCGGCCTTCGTACCATTGCCTTTACCGCCCCGCGCTCCGGCAATGACGCTCGACGGTCGGCTCGGCGAGCGGCTACGCGCGGCCGAACAAGCCCTCGCGCGGCTCGACTTGGCGGGCGACATGGTGCCGTCGCTTGACTGGTTCATCTACGCCTTCGTCCGCAAGGAAGCGGTGATCACGTCGCAGATCGAAGGCACCCAGGCGACGCTGATCGAACTTCTGGCCTTCGAAGCTGAGACGGCGCAGCGTCTAGACACGGATGTTGAAGAGGTCTGCAACTATCTCGATGCGCTGACCTATGCCCGTGCCGAACTTCAGAACGCGGATGGTCTGCCGCTCTCCATGCGGCTCCTAAACGAGGCGCACCGGCGCTTGTTGCGTGGAGCCCGCGGCGCCGGAAAGCAGCCAGGCGAAGTCAGGCGCAGCCAGAATTGGATTGGCGGCAGCCGTCCCGGCAACGCAGCCTTCGTTCCCCCGCCGGCACCTACGGTGCCGGACCTGCTCGGTGATCTGGAGCAGTATCTGCATGGCTCTGATGACCTGCCGGCGCTGGTGCGCATCGGGCTGGCGCATGTCCAGTTCGAGAGCATCCATCCCTATCTCGACGGCAATGGTCGGATCGGCCGGCTCTTGATCGCGCTGCTGCTGGAACATTGGGGCCTCCTGAAAGCGCCGCTGCTCTATATCAGCCTCTTCTTCAAGCGACATCGAGAGGAGTATTTCCGCCGGCTGACGGCCGTACGCATCGACGGCGACTGGGAAGGATGGACGGATTTTTTCCTCGACGGTGTCGCGACCATCGCCGATGAGGCGGTTGCCTCCGCCCGCGCGCTCTTCACCCTCGTGAGCGAGGACCGCGCGCGGGTGCTTGCACAGGATACGTCGTCCGTCTCGGCGGCGCGCCTGTTCGAGCAACTGCCCAATCATCCGATCCTAACGGTGTCCTCGGCGATCCCCCTGATCGGCGCCAGCAAACCGACGGCGACTCGCGCCATCGAATCCCTCATCGGCGCCGATGTGTTGATAGAAACGACCGGCAAGAAACGCGACCGTAGCTTCGCCTACGGACGGTACATCGATGAACTCCGGATCGGGACAGAACTTGATCGCGGCTGAAGCGGACGCGCCGCGGCCTCAGGGACGCCCGATGTGCGCCGATCAGCTGATTCCGATTCCCCGCTTCTTGCCGAAATCGAAGGACGCCGTCGCCCCGCGCATCACGCCACCGACCCTCTGGCCGCGCTGGCGTTCGAGAACCGGCCGCCAGGGGACGAGCGTGAACTCTTTCGATTTTTCGATGATCGCGAACTTGCCGCTGGCGAGTTGCGCTGGCCGCCGATAGATGCCTTCGATACGGTCGCCGTCCTGCGTTTCCACGAAGCTTAGCCCGATCTCCTTGGAGAGCTTCTCCCCCGCCGCCGCCAATTCCCGTTGCCGGAGAAGCTTGAGCAGGTTCCGCTGATAGCGAACCGCCTGCCCGTCGCGCTTGGCGAGACCCTGCGCAATCAATTGCTCTTCACGCTGATGCAGCGCCTCCGCGGCTGCCGCGCCGAATCGCTCGCCGCGTAGTGGCATCGGCTCTTTGGCGACAAGCTGGATGTCGAGCCATGTCGCGCCGTCGGCTTTGACTTGAGCCTCAAGGGACAGGAATGACAGCGCAGTGACGCTCCCGGGAAAACGCGCCTTCTTGCTGGCGAGCGCTTCTACACGGTCTTCGAAGTCGTCGGGCACATCCCACGACCCGTCTGGAAAACGCCGCGCGATGTTCGCCCGGCGCAGCGCCTCCAACCGTCGCACATGAGCTTGGACATAGGCATCCGAGGCCTGCGGATCGGCAGCATGGTGCGCGTCGGTCGAATAGAGCCCGCCATTGGCCCGCGCCACCTCCGCGATGATCCGGTCCGCAGGCTTGAGCCCGGCTGCCGCGGGGCGCACCTCGACGACGGCGGCCATCGGCAAGTCGTCCATGTCCTGCTTGGGATCGAGCGTGACGTGATGAACTCGACCGTCTGCGCCGTCGATCATGACGTAATGGCCGTCATTGAGCTCATCGTGGAGCCCACGGTCGATGATCCGCCCAACGACGGTCGGGGCACGCGGGTCGGACGGATCGTAGACGGCATAGTCGGCGGCGCCGACGTCGAGACCGGCTCGGGCAAGGCCCCGGTGCATGGTTTTGATGATGTCGCCGCGTTCGCCGGCCCGCCGCAATGTTTCTTCCAATCGTTCTGACAGGCGCCACTGACCGGGCGCCGTTTCTTCGGCGAGACCGCGCTTGGCGAGCGCCCGCAGCCGCCCAAGCTGCAGGGCGCGCCGGAAGCGCGCGTCATCGCCCTGCGGGGCGTGTCGGAAATCGAGGACGCCGTCGCCGGCCTCGCGCAGCAATCCGCGATCGAGATCGGTGAAGCGATCTTGCTCGACCTGGCGCTCCAGCTTGCGGCGCAACTCCTGTTCTGTCTGCGGCCCCAGCTCCAGAGTCAGCAACTCACTCGCCTGCTGCCGCATGCCGTGGGCGACATAATCACGCGCGATCACCAGATCCTTCCCAAGTTCGTCCCTACCGCGCAGAACGATATGGGTGTGGGGATGCTCGGTGTTGAAGTGGTCGACCGCGACCCAATCTAGCCGTGTGCCGAGGTCCTTTTCCATCGCGCCTATCAGATCGCGGACGAAGGGTTTCAAGTCGGCGAGCTCGGTTGCGTCCTCCGGTGAGACGATGAAACGGAATTGATGCCGGTCGCCCTCGCTGCGTTCGAGGAAAGCCTTGCCGTCGGCCTCGTCGTTCGCCGCATCGTAGAGCCGGCCTGGCTCGTTATCCTTCGAGACGCCGTCGCGCTGAATGTAGCGCAGATGCGCGCGGGCCGCAGCGACACCGCCTCCCTTGAACTTGACGATCCGCGTCTTGATGACGACACGGCGCGACGACGGTCCGAAACGGTGTCCCGCCCGCCGCTGACGCATCGCACCGCCGCCGCGCCCGATCCGATTGCCGGAAAAGCGTCGCGACGGTCGTACTATACCGAAGCTGGACTTGCCGGCTGCAGAGACCTGATGGAGGACTTGGTTCAAGTAGCTCTTGGCGCGGCGCCCATCGAGGCTGCGGATGCGTCCGAGCTTCGGCTTGAAGATATCCTCGTTATCGTCAGCCATGGTCGCTCATGCAGATAAGCGCAGCATGGCCGACTGCAAACGCGGTAATCGTCTCTGCACCAACAATATGCATTTCCAAACAGCGCTTTAGCGCTGAACGCCTGCACATGGGGCGCGGCCGCATGTGCAGGCCAACCCGATGTGCAGACAGGGAAAAGCGCCGCTTTGCACCATCACCTTTTATCTTGCCCTCCGTTGCCTCAGTCGCCTCTTCCGCTCTCAATCCTTCTTGACACTGGATCAGCTTGGATCGTTTTTCCGCCAGGGCGGGTGCAAACGCGTCAAACGGCCGATGATCAGACGCCGATCAACGGGCCCGAAATAGCGTCCGTCAAAGGACTGCGGATGGTCCTGAAGCAAGAAGATGCGGCGCTCGTCGAGCGTCTGGCAGCCACGCCAAACAGGCATCGAGCGACCTGATCCGTCCACTCTCCGAGCCGTCGCGATGCGGTGTCCATTGATGAGTATTTCATCGCTTTGACGGCAGATTTCGTCGCCCGATGCAGCCGCAACGCGCTTGATCAGCGGGATATCGAGCGGCAAATAGCCACGCTCTGCGACGAGACGTCGGACACGTTCGGGTACGCGAACCAGCGCATAGTCGCCGCGCTCAACCGGACGATGATCGAGCCAATAGAAGCCGACCGGCGTGCTTTCCGAGGCGTTGTAGACCAGCTTTTTCGGCAGACTGACCACCGACGCAATCCCCAAAGCCAGGACGGGGACAGCCGTCATGAGCAGAGTTGCACGCTTCATGACGTGACCCGTTGCGCGGCCATGTGAGCGGTGTGCTGCTGATCCGTGTAGGGCCGGACCGGCTGCCCCACCGTGATCCGATTATGGACGTGGCGATAATAGTCGGGCGATGCATCGGCAGGGTCAAAACCTGCGTCTTCGAGCGCGTCCACGACCGAGAGCGTACGCTTGACCTTCGTGTTTCCGACCGCAAGCAGAAGGACTTCACCGCCAGGATAGACGCCCTCAACACGGCTCAGAAATCGCGATGGTTCGGCGGATTGGATCACTAGGAACCGCCAATCCTGGGTTCCATACTCATTCGCCCGCCAACGTACGTAACCGAACACACTGCCCGGATTGAACAAGGCAAGTGACCGTCGCCGGTCAAGATCATGCTGCTCGTCAGGCGCGCCGAAACGCAGCCAGTGGTTCAGGTGTTCCGGGTAAAATACGATCTCGACCCGCGTGAACCGCTCAGTCATCGGAGGTCGAGTCTTTCTTCCGCATGTCTGACCAAGCCGTCAGATCCTCGATGTGGTACCGCACATGGCGCCCATGCTTTCGGTATTGCGGGCCGCCTCCGTAGACGCGCATCTTCTCGAGCGTGTTGGGTTTCAGTTTCAGAAAATCGGCGGCTTCGAGTGTGGTCAGGAATGGGCCGACAAACGCATTGCTTTGATCACTTGCCATAGTCGTGCTCCTTCGCCCTCTTGGCTCAGTTTCGACCCCTCATGCCTGTATGAACCTCGGGCTTGCCTATTTTGGATCGTGATCCTAATGTTCGTTTTTTGTTCTCATATTTTCAAGGTTCATCAGTCCAGTTTGAGCAAGCTGTCGGCGCCCGTCATCCAACCAATCACTGAAAAGAGACCCCGCGCCCGAAGGCGCGGGGCGAATGATCCGCGTTAGCTGCCCGGGTTCCAGAGGATCGCCATGACACGATCGTCATCCTGTCCGGCGGCGCGGCCGAGATTGGCGTAGATCTTACTCGGGCCGAACTCGGGAGCAGAGAAGGTCAGCGAAAGGTAGGCGTTGCCGCTGTTCTTGCCGATCCGGTTCCAGCCGCCGCCGATCTCCACACGATCCTCCGTGTAGACCCGGAAGTCCGGCTGGGCGTCGGTCTCCTTCGCCGCGTTGGGCAGGATGCGGATGCGCTTCTTGAGGCTCATCGTCGCGAGCGTGCCTTCGTATCCGCCGGTCTCGTTCTTCGTCACATATCCAAGTGCCTGTGCCATCGTTCTATCTCCTGTTGGCTGTCGCGGGGCGCCCATCGCCCTGCTGACGCGGGACCGTCCATGGCGGGCGGGGACCGCATGAACCGTCAGGCCAAAGCGCAGCGGAGGACCGGCGGAGCGCACTTTTTTAGAGCGAAGCGGGCGCGAGGAAGCCGCTCAGCGGCGGGGAAAAAAGTGCGAAACGCCGGTTTCAGGCGGTCGCCGTTCGCCATAGGTCCATCAAGCAGAAGCAGGCGAATGGGCGTTTCGCCGGTCATGGATCAGGAGACGCGATGGCACAGGCGGCGCGGATGTTCTTGACGCAAGATGACCGGTGGAAGGGACTCGCACTCGAAGATTTGGGAGCATCAGCGCAGCCGCATCCATGCCCGACTGTATAGGCGAGGGAACGAACGCCTGACGAGATGATCGGTACAAAGAGGGAGCGCGGAGGAGGACAGTCCGAACCCATCGGCGAGCGCCAGCAAGATGCCTCAGTGTCGATGACTTTCTCCGCTCCCGAAGCTCACCACGCGAACAGAACCGGCTCATCCGAGCGCTGCCGGGCAGGAGAATCCGGTTGGCTTGGTGGTTCGCCAATCCGCGCGCGGAAGCGCGCGACAACGCCCCCCGCCATCCGGCGCAGGCGGTCTTGCTGGCAGTGATTGAGCGGGGGAAAGCGCTCGCGGCCCTCCCGTTCGGGTGAGAGGGTCGCTCCCGCCTTCCGCCGACGGTTTCAGGAAACGAGCGATTTGATGCGGGCCGTGTTTTCCGTGAGCCGCCCGCCGCCTGCTTTCGTGTAGGCCTTGAAGGGGAACTCCATATAGCGCGGCAGCCATCCTTCGGCTTTCTTCCGGCCGTCCCCAGTGATCAAGTCGCGGACGATCTTCTTCTGGACCTTGGTGGTGGCGCTGACATTGGCGTCGGCGACGGCCTTCCCGCCGATATGGCGAAGCATGGCGTTGACCGCGGCCTTATTGCGGAGAAGGTCGAAGAAGGCGTCGTCCGCCTGCCAATGATCGCTCATATCCAGCTTGAGATGTGTTCCGAGCGCCTCAATAACGGCGGTTCCGGCCTCCAAGGTTTCGGCCATGACGACAGCGAGCACCCGCATCACGTCATCGTCGGAGAGTTTCAAAAGCGCCGCGAATAACTCGACGACTCGATAATCGTCGCCGTTCGAGCGGACGACGGAATGGCCGTGGACGGGCAATCCGAGCAGCTCCAAAACTTCCTTGCGTTCCTCGGCCAGCGCCGTCTCTGCCTTCGATTTCGCGACGCTCTCGGCGGTTTCCTCCTTGCGCGCGGCCTGCGGATCGGCCTCGGTGCGCCAGAGCGCCGAGCCGCCGATGGCGTGGGCCACCATCAGCCGTAGGGCAACGCCCGGATGGCTGAGCATGGCATGTCGCACGGCAGCGTGGCGGTGCAGTTCGATGTAGTTCTGCGCCGGGTTGGTCAATTCGGGTCGGATCGGCTTGCCGTCCGTGGCCGGATCGTCCTTCGACACCTTGGAACGGCGCTTGGCTTTCGCTTCCTTCCCCGTGAGCCAGCCCTCATGGACCTCGACCTCGCCGCCATGTGACACGGTGATGTAGACGCGTCCGCCGTCCTTCTTAGGCGTCTTTTCATGGTCCCATGAATGAAAGCGCTGACCGGTTTCCAGGATGTCGACCTCGGTCCAGCCGTTCTCCAAGAGCGCATCGCGCTTCGCCGCTATGGCGGCATTCTGCAAAGTCCAGAACTGGTCCGCGTCCGCGAAGTATCCCTTCTCCCCGAACAGGTCGGTGACGGTCTGGCCCTTGTAAGCGTCGAGCGGGAACAGTGCGATTTCCGTCGAAATCTGCTGGCCGCCGAACAGCCATTGCTTCAACTGCCAGCCGCGCGGCGCGTATTCATCCGGGTCACTGAACAGCTTGAGCCAGTCGCGCTGCTGGCGCTTGGTGGCCATGGTCAGATGGCGGACGGTCTCAGCGTCGATATCCTCGTTGCGGTAGGCCTCCCTGATCTTGGGCAGAAGCTCACCTAAAGCGAGGCGGCGCTTCACCATCAAATCGGTGGTGCCGAAGGTCGCCGCGATATCTGCGACCGACTTCCCGGACTTTCGCAGGCGCACAAACGTCTCGTATTGCGTCATTTCGTCCGGGTCGAGCCGGGCAAGGTTTTCAATCAACGACGCTTCGAGCGCCGCCGCGTCGTCGCCCGGCTCCATGACGGCGCAGGGCAGCGGCTCGACCGCGCCGCCATCGTCAACGATAGACTTGGCCGCGAAGTAGCGCCGCCGCCCGGCGACGATCTCGAAGCTTTCGCCGTCGCCATTGGGCCGCACCAATATCGGCATGAGGACGCCGCGCGCCTTAACGCTGGGCAAGATGTCGGAGACGTCCGGCGCGGCCTTGGCGTGGCGCATGTTGACGGTGGCGTCTTTCAGCTTGCCGAGTTCAATGTGTTGGAGTTGCATGGTTTCTACTCCTTTGGTTTGGCTGGGTGGTGAGCGCCGCCCGATGCAGCGCGAAGAAAGTCGGCCAGGTCGATCTGGCGGCGGGCGTCCATATCGAACAGGCCGAGGTCACAGGGCTTCTGTTCGGCGTTCGGGTTGCGCTTCGGGGCCATGGGCTGGTCAGCGCGAAGCGTGAGCCGGTCCTTGAGCGTGATCGGCTTCACGCCGGGCGCGACGATCTGCTCGCCTTCCGGTGTCGTCTCGGTGGGGAGTTCCGGGCGGTTCGTCATGCCACCGCCTCCGCCGCCGTCTCGGAGTACTGAAAGGCGAGGATGAAGTCGGCGGCTTTCGAGGCTTGGCTCGCCGCGCGGAAGATGGCCCGGTTGTCCTCTCTCAGAACTTCAAGCCAAGACCCGATATAGTCCGTGTGCCGCACGGTCGGCGTGATGGAGAGGCTCGTGCAGACAAAGGCGCTCGCCATCTCCGCCACCAATTCCTCGCGGGCGTAGGACTTTGACCCGAAAGAATGCGACAGGTCGCGGGCGAGCCGGTCCTTGTGGCCGGTCCAGTGCGTCAGCTCGTGGAAGCAAGTGCGGTAGTAGTTAATCTGCTCGAAGAAGGCGGGTTGCGGTGGCACCCGGATGAAGTCCTCGGAGGGCACGTAAAACGCCTTGGCGCCACCGACCCGGAAATCCGCGTTGGTGGCCTCGATGAGGTGTTCGGCCTGCGGAATGATCTCCGCTTCCGGCAAGGGAGCCGTGCTCTTGTACGCGTCTTCCGGGAGGCCCTCGCATTGCTCGACATTGAACAGGGTGAAGCGCTTCAAGAACGGGACGCGGCCCGGCTCGTCGCCATCCCGCGCGGCGCGCTCGCGCTCGGTTTTCGGAATGAACGTGTCCGCGTGGCAGGCGGTGACGCCACGCTCGCCCTTCAAGACATGCCCGCCATCTCCTGGGCTTGGCGATAGGTGAGCCATGTTTGCGCGGCGAAGCCCGCGCGCACGACTTGGCGCCACAGGATCAGGATGTTGACGCCCGAATAGCTGCGCCCCGTCAACGCGTTCTTTGGCAGGCCAAGCCCGGCTTCCGCGCCGGGCGTACCCCATGGCTGAACCCAAGGCGCGCGGCCTTTCTCAAGCTCGGCGATGATGCGGCCCGTGACCTCGTCATAGAGGCTGGGCTTTTCCGTGCCTTCGGCGCGGACCTTCCTGCGTCCTCCCTTTCGGCTTGCACTGGGGGTTGCGACTTCTGGCGTCATCGGTTGCGGCCCCCTCTGGTCCCCCGCGCGCGCCTTTCCCCGGAAAGGGGGCGGGCGGTAAGCGACCGGGAGCCCCGCCGGATCAGGCGGGACGCAACTGTCTTGGTAGGACGAAAAGACGGACTGTGACGAATCCAGAGCCGAGGCGGTTGCGGGCCGCCCCGGCGGGGCTACAAGGTAGTGTCCGGCCGCCCCCCGCCTCCGGGAAAGGCCAACAAAAGACTTCGCCGCCCGAAGGGCGGCGTCCTTATCCCGAAGCGTCAGCTTCGGGCCCGCGCGAGGGATCGTTACCCGAATGGGCGGAGACCGCGCGGAGCGCGGGCTCCGTGGAGCTTAGGCCGCACCAGCGGCCTTAGCGCAATAGAGTCCGGTTCGGCCGGCGGCCGGACGCGCCCCAGAACAGTCGCGGCAGCACCCATAGTCTCAGGAAGAACGAAGGGCTTGACAACTCAGGGAATTGATCCCACTATTGTCACGTGATGCACGTGAAAACGGTGAAGAAATGCACATCCGAATGCGAGACCTCACGGATAGCGACGTCTTAGCGGGCGCGCTGACAGGCCGAAAAGCCCTCGGCGCCCTTCTCGAACGAATCGAGAGGGAACCCGAAGAGCCGGAGCCCGTGTATCTGGATTTCGCCGGAGTCGAGGTCGCCACCGCCAGCTTTCTGCGGGAAAGTGTCCTGGATTTTAGGGATATCGTGCGCAGGCGCTGGACGAACTGTTACCCGGTGGTCGCTAATGCGAACGATACGATTGCGGAGGAACTGTCGGTCCTGCTGGAGCCGCAGCGGGATGTGCTGATGCTTTGCACGCTGAACAAGGACGGAGTGCCCGGCGCCTCCCGCCTTCTCGGAGAACTGGAACCGAAACAGCGGATCACCTTCGAGCTGGTAAGGAAGCTCGGTGAAGCCGACGCCGGAGAACTCATGCGCACCGCGAACGGCTCCGAAGGTGTCGGCCAGACCGCATGGAACAACAGGCTCACTTCGCTCAGCAGGCTTGGCTTGCTGATGGAAACGAGCCACGGCCGGGCGAAGCGATACAAGCCGCTGCCGCTGGGGGGCTGACATGGGGGTTGATTTCATTCGCAAGGCTGCGAAGTCGTTTCACAAGGGGCTAGACCAGTCCCGGATCGACCTTTGTACGCCGGACCTGTTCACCCGCCGTCCGGACAGCGAGCGGCGCAGCTATGCGGCCAGTATCCGGACGAACCGGAAACTTGTCCCCGGCGAAGATCTGTGCGTCCGGTTCCATGACGGCAAGGTCGTAGCGCAGCGAGGCATGGACATCGTCGCGGTATTCGAAGCGCCCCCGGCGGAGTTGGTCGAGGCCATTAAGGAATCCTACGGCGAAGCCTGCGGCACGGTGCAGGAGGTGTACGAGATCGCGGATACGGCGGAGATCACGGTATGCTGAACGCGCCGGGCGCCAGGAAGGAACCGAAGCAAAGCCGTAATCACCGGCTGGAAAAGAAGCTTTGGCATGACGGCAGCAGGCAAACGCCTTCGCTCGGCTGCGGCGCCTGCCTGGACCGCGATACCTGCGGCGGGCTGAGCATCGGACGCGCCTTTTTCGATTGCCTCGACAATTGCTGCCGCCAGCCGGAGAGCTGCGACGCGATGTGCAGGACCAAGCCTCGCGAATTCGCGCAGCGGATACGGGAGATCGGCGGCTTCAATCTCGATAACGTTCCGCGCGCCGCGCAGCTGCCGAAACCGGCCGTGCCTTCGGTGGTCCCGCTCTTGTATCACGGCAACGGGCGGGAGGCCCCGTTCGCACCGCAGACCGTCTGCCTGCCGCTCTATAGGATCATCGCCCGGCATCGCGGCACGGAGCGCTACGCGGATGCAAGGGCGGCCGCCGAAGCCTTCCGGGTTCGGCCGGATACCCCGGTCATTTTGACCGGGACGGACAAGGATGCGCCGCTTGAGCGGTGGTGGAGTCTCGGCCTCGGCAGGCTGGACGCAATCCGCAGGCTGCGCGATCTCGGCGTCGCACTGGTAACGACTCCGAATTTCAGCCTGTTCACGGACTGTCCGCGCTGGGACGACATGCACAGCATCAAACGCATCGCGATCACACATGAGGAATTCCTGCGTGAAGGCATCCCTGCCGCGCTCCACCTGAACGCGCGAACCGAACGGGACTGGGACCGCTGGACGGAATACATCGCGCGGCGCAGCGAAGTGGCCCACGTGGCCTTTGAATTCGCGACCGGCGCAGGATGGGCCGACAGGATCGAATGGCATGCCGACCAGCTTGCCAGGCTGGCGGCGGAGGTCGGCCGCCCGCTGCATCTCGTGGTTCGCGCCGCAAACGGAAACGTCCTACAAGGGCTCGTTTCGGCATTCGCGCACACGACGGTGCTCGACACCAATTCCTTCGTGAAGGCGATCAAGCGCCAGCGGGCAATCGAAACGGACACCGGCAGGATCGAATGGCAAAAGTCGCCAACGCCGCCGAACGCGCCGGTCGACGAACTGCTGGCGCACAACTGGTCTGTCGTTAGCCGGAGCTACGATCCGGTATTCGGAAATGCGCCCGTCCCGCAAGCGGCCGAATGACAGTAGCGCAAAAACAGCTCCTGTTCAGCGATGTAGACGATCTCGCTTACGCCGTGGCGCGCGGCAGACTCGACGGGTCCAAACTCACCACGACCTATGCGCCGCAACGGCTCGGACCGCTTCTCGAACTGCTGCACCTGTCCGCAGGCAAACGCATGCCGCATCCGGGCGCCTGGCTCGCATCGAACGGCGCGGCCCCGATGATCGCGGCTCTCGATCAGGGCAGGGAAAGCTGGATCGCCCCGCAGGACCGGCATACCGGATTCATCCGAGCCGTCCGGTACGGACTGGGCAGCGACGACCGCCTTACCGGCTTCCTGATGAAAGCCAAGCGCGCCGGGCAGGACGTGACGGGATTGCCTGCTAAGGTCTCCGGCCAACTGGTCGCCGCGATGGAAGAACTCGAAAACAATATCCATGAACATGCCGACGCCCCTGAAACGGGGATTCTCGCATTCCGGGCCGAATCCGGCGCTTTCGAGTTCGTCATTGCCGATCGCGGCATCGGCGTCCTGAATAGCCTGCGCCGCTGCGCGGACTACGCCGCGCTGCCGGACGAAGGCAAGGCACTCGAAGCCGCCCTCACGGACGGCGTTTCGCGCCACGGTCCAGAAAGCAATCATGGCCATGGTTTCAGGCCGATCTTCACCGGGCTGATGAACTTGCAGGGAGAACTCAGGTTCCGCTCGGGGGATCACGCTATCACGATGGACGGAACCAACCTCGAACTCGCCACGGCGCGGATCACTCAGAAAGCGCCGTTAGACGGATTCTTCGCAAGCGTTCGATGTAACGCAGGAGCGCGATAAAGCGCCACGGCCACAAGAGAAATTCAGGCGCCAGGGATCAACAGGATACACGGGTCGCCTTTCTGCATCAGGATCGTGGAGCGCGTCACGCTGACCCTGCAATTCTGGCATGTTTGTTCGTGGATATCCCCGTACCGATTGCTTTGAACGATCTGATTCAAATCCGTTGCGCTTCTTCGCTCAAACGTCGGTCAACACTCGAAAACAGTGACTTTGTATAACTGTCTGGCTTTCATCTTGTGCATGTTCGTTACGACCACACCGGTTTCCAGCTTCATGTTCGTGATGAAGCGATCGCGGATCAAACAGAGCTAGCCCAAGCTTGATTTCGAACGGTACCCATATGGTACCCGAGTGCAGATAAGCCCGCCGTGTACGGGGCGGGCTTTCTTTATAGAGAATTGATTTAATGTAGGAAAATTGGTTGCGGGGGTAGGATTTGAACCTACGACCTTCAGGTTATGAGCCTGACGAGCTACCGGGCTGCTCCACCCCGCGGTTGTATGGTTGTGTTTTGGGGGTTTGGTTTGGTGTTGGGTTGGCGGTGCGTTTAGCGAAGGTGTTTGCTTTGGCGTTTTTACCCATTGAAGGCCTGGCGGCGACCTACTCTCCCGCGGCTTAAGCCGAAGTACCATTGGCGCTGGGGGCTTTCACTTCCGAGTTCGGGATGGGATCGGGTGGGTCTTCCCCCGCCATGGCCACCAGGCCGTCGATGGGTAAAGGGGTTTTTGTGTTCCCCTCAGACGGCGGGCGGGCCCTCCGGGCCCTTGCCTTCCGCGCCATTAGGCGCGGCGCTCAGTCGCGCTTCCCTCGCTTACGCTCGGGTTTGGCCGCCCTTCCCATGCCTGCGCTTGGGTTTGGCGCTTTAAGCGACGGACCGCCTCGCGCCGATCGTCAACAGACGGTCGTCAGACCGGCTGTAAGCGACTGAGCGCCGCCGCCAGTGCGGCGGAAGCCAAGATCGCGGAGCGATCGCCCGGCGCTTGAGGGAGTACACAAAAACAAAGCAGAATTGGTGTTTGCTGTGATGGTCGGCTGAGTTTTCAAGCCGTCATCAGCGAGGTGTCCGGGATGCGCGGGTCAGGCGCGTCCTGGAGCTGTTGTTTTGGCGCATATCGGCTTTTGCCGCTATGTGCGGGTTGGCGCTTTTAACCCTTTGGAGGTGTCAAGCGCCGTGTGTTTGAAGCCGATCGAACGATTAGTACTGCTTAGCTTCGCATGTCGCCACGCTTCCACATGCAGCCTATCGACGTGGTGGTCTTCCACGGTTCTCAGCGAGAACTGGTTTTGAGGGGGGCTTCCCGCTTAGATGCCTTCAGCGGTTATCCCGTCCGCACATAGCTACCCTGCTGCGCCACTGGCGTGACGACAGGTCCACCAGAGGTGCGTCCATCCCGGTCCTCTCGTACTAGGGACAGCGCCTCTCAATTCTCGTACACCCACGGCAGATAGGGACCGAACTGTCTCACGACGTTCTAAACCCAGCTCACGTACCTCTTTAAATGGCGAACAGCCATACCCTTGGGACCTGCTCCAGCCCCAGGATGAGATGAGCCGACATCGAGGTGCCAAACACCCCCGTCGATGTGGACTCTTGGGGGGTATCAGCCTGTTATCCCCGGAGTACCTTTTATCCGTTGAGCGATGGCCCTTCCACGCGGGACCACCGGATCACTATGACCGACTTTCGTCTCTGTTCGGCCTGTCGGCCTCACAGTCAGGCGGGCTTATGCCATTGCACTCTCACGAACGATTTCCGACCGTTCTGAGCCCACCTTCGCGCGCCTCCGTTACTCTTTGGGAGGCGACCGCCCCAGTCAAACTACCCGCCACGCAGGGTCCCGGACCCGGTTTCACGGGCCGCGGTTAGACGACAAAAGCATCAAGGGCGGTATTTCAAGGATGACTCCACCGAGACTGGCGTCCCGGCTTCAAAGTCTCCCGCCTATCCTACACATAACGGTTCTGTCGCCACTGCGAAGCTGTAGTAAAGGTTCACGGGGTCTTTCCGTCTGACCGCGGGTACTCCGCATCTTCACGGAGAATTCAATTTCGCTGAGTCTGCGTTGGAGACAGTGGGGCAGTCGTTACGCCATTCGTGCAGGTCGGAACTTACCCGACAAGGAATTTCGCTACCTTAGGACCGTTATAGTTACGGCCGCCGTTTACCGGGGCTTCAATTCGACGCTCTCACATCTCCTTTTAACCTTCCGGCACCGGGCAGGCGTCAGACCCTATACGTCGCCTTGCGGCTTCGCAGAGCCCTATGTTTTTAGTAAACAGTCGCCACCCCCTGGTCTGTGCCACCGCCATCCGGTTGCCCGGACGGCGGTCTCCCTTCTCGCGAACTTACGGGAGTATTTTGCCGAGTTCCTTCAACGCAGTTCTCTCAAGCGCCTTGGTATGCTCTACCATCCCACCTGTGTCGGTTTAGGGTACGGTCTAACCTCCGGGCTATTTCCTGGAACAGCTTCACAGCCCTCCCAATCCGATAAGGGAGAACCATCACCACCATTCGTCACTTCCGGAGAGGCCCTGGACTATTAACCAGGTTCCCATCGCCTACGCGTTTCCGCCTCGGCTTAGGGGCCGGCTTACCCTGCGCGGATTAGCCTTGCGCAGGAACCCTTGGGATTTCGGCGAGAGTGTTTCTCACACTCTTTATCGCTACTCATGTCAGCATTCTCACTTCCGATACCTCCAGCATGCCTCGCAGCACACCTTCACAGGCCTACGGAACGCTCCGCTACCACTCCAGGTATCAGATGTCAGGGATCAGGGATCAGAACCAGACCGCAAAACACGGCCCGATAATCCCTGAAGCATCTTGGCGATTTGACGATACGCGTCGCTCCATCGCAACCAGATCGCCTCATCGATATAACCAAAATCGTAACAATATCGGCTCCACACACGCATCTCCTCGCAAGACCCAATCGCCATATAAATGAACCGATTGAACTCGCGCCTCGAATGCGCCTGCTTGCCCCAGCCTTCCGCCAGATTGGCGCAGATCGATTTCGACGATCGGCGCGCCTGATCGGCAAGGCCGTATTGCTCTTCCCCAGGCCAGTCCAAACTGACCCGGTGTATTTCCAAGGACAGACGATACGCCCGCTTGAACGCTTCCAGATCTTCAAACGATCCGATCATTCAAGCGAACTCCCATCCGATCCCTGATCCCTGGCAACTGATACCTGGAATCCGCAGCTTCGGTGTACGGCTTGAGCCCCGGTACATCTTCGGCGCAGGACGGCTTATTTAGACCAGTGAGCTATTACGCTTTCTTTAAAAGGTGGCTGCTTCTAAGCCAACCTCCTGGTTGTCTTGGCCTTCCCACATCCTTTCCCACTTAGCCGTAACTTAGGGACCTTAGCTGGCGGTCAGGGCTGTTTCCCTCTCGACGATGGACCTTAGCACCCACCGTCTGTCTGCCGTGATTGCACTTCTCGGTATTCGGAGTTTGGTTAGAGTCGGTAAGGATCGCTCCCCCCTTCCCCATCCAGTGCTCTACCCCCGAGGGTGAGACACGACGCTCTACCTAAATAGATTTCGCGGAGAACCAGCTATTGCCGAGTTTGATTGGCCTTTCACCCCTAGCCACAGGTCATCCCGGAATTTTTCAACATTCTCGGGTTCGGTCCTCCAAGGCGTGTTACCGCATCTTCAACCTGCCCATGGCTAGATCACTCGGCTTCGGGTCTAATCCAACGAACTAAACGCCCTCTTAAGACTCGCTTTCGCTGCGCCTACACCTACCGGCTTAAGCTCGCTCGTTAAATTAAGTCGCTGACCCATTATACAAAAGGTACGCGGTCACCCGCTCACCGAAGTGAGCGGCTGCCCTTCTCTGTTTTTTAGCCTCAAACGCCGGCGCAATCTCCGATTGCTTAGCTTCCGCGCCACTCGGCGCGGCGCTCAGTCGCGCTTCCCGCGCTATCCGCGCGGGTTGAGGTTTCTATCCTCAAGCGCCGGCGCAATCTCTGATTGCTTGGCTTCCGCGCCACTCGGCGCGGCGCTCAATCGCGCTTCCCTCGCTGCTCGCTCGGGTTGGCGCACTAAGCTGCTTGAGTTCTTGTTCCTCAAAACACAGACCGCTCACACCGCACCACCAGACGGCCGCAGGCCGTCTGTAAGCGATTGAGCGCCGCCGCTTATGCGGCGAAAGCCAAGCGGCCGGAGGCCGCGCCCGGCGTCTGAGGGAACAAAAGAGAAGGGGGCCGCTCTCCTTAGGAGAGCGGGCTCCCACTGATTGTAGGCGTTCGGTTTCAGGGTCTGTTTCACTCCCCTCATCGGGGTGCTTTTCACCTTTCCCTCACGGTACTTGTTCACTATCGGTCGCATAGGAGTACTTAGGCTTGGAGAGTGGTCTCCCCATGTTCAGACAGGGTTTCACGGGCCCCGCCCTACTCAAGTCCCATCGTCAACCTGTACCTGTACGGGGCTGTCACCCGCTAAGGCCCGACTTTCCAGACGGTTCCAGTTGATCAACGACAGGCGCTGGCCTGATCCGCGTTCGCTCGCCACTACTAACGGAGTCTCTGTGATTTCCTTTCCTCTGGGTACTAAGATGTTTCAATTCCCCAGGTTCGCTTCCCGACCCTATGGATTCAGATCGGGATACCCTTGCGGGTGGGTTGCCCCATTCGGACATCCCGGGATCAAAGCCTTTTGGCGGCTCCCCCAGGCTTTTCGCAGCCTAACACGTCCTTCATCGCCTCTATGCGCCAAGGCATTCGCCAAACGCCCTTCTCATACTTCAAAACGCCCGCACACAGCGGCAAAAGCCGCCCTATGCGCCATCAACATAACACGACCAAAACAAAGGCCGCGTCACGCCGACTAACGTCAAAAAAACTCAGTCAACGCATCTTCAGCAAACACCCGCTAATCCAAACAAAAAACCCAGTATCAATCACCCCACAACCAAAGCCCAAAGGCCCCGGCCGCAAGGCGACCTCTACCAAGCATGTTTAAATTAACGTGCTTCGCTAAACGCTTATTCACCATGTCCAACAACAACCGCCAGCCCTCAAGAGCCGGCTAACCCGCCAAAGCAGGATCAAGTGCTTCCTTTGGAAAAGTATTTGTACGCCCTCAGACGCCGGAGTTTTTGTAACCCTCAAACGCCGGGCGATCGCTCCGCGGTCTTGGCTCTCGCGCCACTTGGCGCGGCGCCTCAACGGCGCTTCCTCGCTAACGCTCGGTTTTGTTTAACCCTCAAACGCCGGGCGTCGGCTCCGCCGACTTGGCTTGCGCGCCACTCGGCGCGGCGCCTCAACGGCGCTTCCTCGCTAACGCTCGGTTTTGTTTAACCCTCAAACGCCGGGCGTCGGCTCCGCCGACTTGGCTTGCGCGCCATCAGGCGCGGCGCCTCAACGGCGCTTGGTTTTTTAACCCTCAGGCGC
>JASJDC010000002.1:0-205000 GCA_030065235.1 Alphaproteobacteria bacterium | reverse complement strand
CTTTGGGAAAGACATCGAATGTATTGTGCGGGATCAAGTAGTCCACGCCATCGAGCTTGATATGCAGCGGCTCTTCACTGGTGGAGACATAGGTCGGAAACAGGGCCAATTGCGCGGAATCTTTGTTTGGATCGGCGTCTTTTCCAGCCGCGGCACCGCCGAAACTAAGGAGCGCGAAGCCTAGGACAAAACAGACTACTTTTCGGTCAAAACGCATCGCGACTTCTTTCCCGCCCAAGGGGGCGACCGTGCTCACGCCCCGCCTCCTGTCATCGCGCCGTAGCTGCCGCCGATGGGGGTGAGGCCGAGGCGGCGGAAGAGCCTGTCGGAGCGGGGGGCGTCGTCGGCGCTTGTGACGTGGATTTCGATGGCCGCGGCGCCATGGCCACTATGCGTAGAGCGAGCGAACACTGCTTATCCCTCCTTCGCCCCTAGCGCGCGAGAGGCGCGGCTCGCTGGCGGGCGTCCAATGATGGAGGAGATGAAACGGCCGGCGGCCAGGACGGCGTCGAAATCGACGCCGGTGTCGATCCCCGATCCGTGCAGCATATAGAGGACATCCTCGGTCGCGACATTGCCGGTGGCGCCTTTGGCGTAGGGACAGCCGCCGAGGCCAGCGACCGAGGAATCGACGACAGCCACGCCCATCTCCAGGCCGGCCCAGATATTGGCGAGCGCCTGGCCATAAGTGTCGTGGCAATGCAGCGCGAGCTTGGCGATCGGGATGTCGGCGGCGACCGTCTCGATCAGGCGTTTGGTCTGGCCGGCCGTCCCCGTCCCGATCGTGTCGCCGAGCGAAATCTCGTAGCAGCCCATGTCCCAAAGCGCGCGGGCGACAGCGGCGACGGCGGCGGGCGCGACGGCGCCCTCATAAGGGCAGCCCATGACGCAGGAAACATAGCCGCGCACGGCAAGGCCCTCCTGCAAGGCGCGTTGGGCGACCGGCTCGAACACCGCCAGGCTTTCGGCGATGGATTTGTTGATGTTGCGTTTGGAGAAACTTTCCGACGCCGCGCCAAAAATCGCGATCTCTGTCGCGCCGGCGTCCAGCGCCGCTTCCAAACCCTTCATGTTCGGGGCCAGGACCGGATAGGTAACGCCGTCCCGCCGCTGGATGCGGGCCATCACCTCGGCCGAGTCCGCCATCTGCGGCACCCATTTCGGCGAGACGAAGGCGCCGGCCTCGATCGATTGCAGGCCGGTTGCCGACAGGCGGTCGATCAACGCGACCTTGTCCGCGACCGTGACCGCGGCCTGTTCGTTCTGCAGCCCATCCCTGGGACCGACTTCGACGATTTTCACAAAGTTCGGCAGCGCCATGGTTCGTTCCTTCGCCGGTCACTCCGCCTCGACTTTGATCAGTTCGACGCCTTCCTCGACCTGATCACCAACGGCGAAACGGAGGGCGCCGACCGTTCCGTCCGAGGTCGCGGCGATCGTGTGCTCCATTTTCATCGCCTCCAGGACCAGAAGCGCCTGCCCGGCGGCGACCGTCTCGCCTTCGGTCACGAGGAGCGCGGTGATCTTGCCGGGCATCGGGGCGGTCAGTTTGCCGGCGCCGGCTTCCTCAAGCCCGGCCTGCGCCATCGGGTCGTCCAGGATCAGAAGATGGCTGCGCTGATGGACGATCACGGTGCGCCGGGCGCCTTCGGCGATGATACGCGCCTTGACCCGCCGCCCGTCCAGCTCCGCCAGCAGCAGACCGTCCGGCCCGAGATCGCCATAGGAAAGAACCGCGCCCTGCGGCGTTTCGATCTCAAGCCCATGCGCGTGGTAATGCGCCGCCGCCGCGATCGCGGTCTCGCCATCGCGGAAACGCAAATCCAAGCGGCCGGCGTCATTCAGCCGCCAGCCCGGCAGGCGGGTCCAGGGAGAGGCCTCGCCGTCCGCCGCGCGCGCCGCCAGCGTCAGGGCCTCGGCGAGGACCGCCAGGGCGAGGATCGTCTGGCTTACCGGTTCGGTTTCGGGGATCAGCGTATCGCGGCGCCGCGCGATCAGGCCGGTCTCGACCCGACCGGCCGCGAAATCCTCGTCGAGTGTCAGGTTGATCAGGAAATCCCGGTTGGTCGCCAGGCCCACCACCTGGGTCGCCAGTAAAGCGCGCCGCAAACGGTCGAGCGCAGCGGTTCGGTCGATATCCCAGGCGATGATCTTCGCGATCATCGGATCGTAATGGATGGTGACCACGTCGCCCTGGCGCACACCGGAATCGATGCGGATATGCGCGTCCTCTTCGGGCGTTTCAAAATAACGCAGCGCGCCGGTGGCGGGCAGGAAATCGCTCGCCGGGTCTTCGGCATAGAGCCGCGCCTCGAAAGCGTGGCCGTTCAACTCGATCTGGGTCTGGGCGAGCGGCAGGGGCTCGCCGGCGGCGACACGGAACTGCCATTCGACCAGATCCAGGCCGGTCACCATTTCGGTCACCGGATGTTCGACCTGCAGGCGCGTGTTCATCTCCATGAAATAGAAATCGCCGGGGGCGCCGTCCGGTTCGGTCTCGACGATGAACTCGACTGTCCCGGCGCCGACATAGCCGACGGCCTGGGCCGCATCGACGGCGGCCTTCCCCATGCTCTGACGCAGCGCCTCTGGCATCATCGGCGCGGGGCTTTCCTCGATCACCTTTTGGTGGCGGCGCTGGAGTGAGCAGTCCCGCTCGAACAGATGTACGCCGCCGCCCTGAGCATCGCAGAAGACCTGGATCTCGATATGGCGCGGGCGCTGGATGTAGCGTTCGATCAGAACGTGATCGTCGCCGAAAGACGCCGTCGCCTCGCGCTTGCAGGACGCCAAGGCCTCAGCGAAATCGTCCGCCGCCGAGACCAGCCGCATGCCTTTGCCGCCGCCGCCGGCCGAAGCCTTGATCAGGACCGGATAGCCGATCTTCGCCGCCTCTTCCGCCAATAGGCCAGGGTCCTGATCGGCGCCGTGATAGCCGGGCGAGAGCGGCACGCCGGCTTTCTCCATGATCGCCTTAGCGGCGGATTTCGAGCCCATGGCGCGTATCGCCTTGGCGGGCGGGCCGACGAAGACCAAGCCGGCTGCGGCGCAAGCCTCGGCGAAATCGGCGTTCTCTGAGAGAAAGCCGTAGCCGGGATGCACCGCCTGCGCGCCGGTCGTCTGCGCCGCCGCAATGATCCGGTCGCCGAGCAGGTACGACTTCGCCGCGGGCGCCGCGCCGATCCGCACCGCCTCGTCGGCTTCCGCGACATGTTTGGCATGTGCATCCGCATCCGAGTACACGGCGACGGCCGCGATCCCAAGGCGGCGCGCCGTGCTTATTACCCGGCACGCGATCTCACCGCGATTGGCGATCAGGATTTTCTCGAAAAGCGCCATGCCCCTCTTTCGCCCAACCCGCTTGTATCGCCCGTCCCTAACGCCAGTCCGGCGGGCGTTTTTCGAAGAAGGCCGCCATGCCTTCCTTCGCCTCGTCGGTTGCGCGCACCCGGGCGATCCGCTCCGCCGTATCCTTCAAGACATCCCAGCTCCAGGGCCGGTCTACGGCGGCGATCAGATCCTTGGTCTCGGCCAGGGCCGCCGGGCCATTGCCGAGCAGCATCTCGGCAAAGGATCGCACCCGATCTTCCAACGCGTCGGGATGCGGGACCATGTCATGCACCAACCCCAGTTGCAGCGCGGTCGCCGCGTCGAACCGCTCCCCGGTCAGCATGTAGCGGCGCGCAGCCCGGGCGCCGATCGCGGCCACAACATAGGGCGAGATCGCGGCAGGAATGATCCCCAGCTTGACCTCGGTCAGCGCGAAGACCGCCGCCGGCGCCGCCACGACGATATCGCAACAGGCCGCCAGACCGACGCCGCCGCCGAAGGCCGCCCCCTGCACCAGGCCGATCACCGGCTTCGGGCACGTGTTGATCCGGTACATCATGGTCGCCAGCGCCTCGGCGTCGCGCAGATTCTCGGCCCGGCTGGCCTCCGCCGCGCGTTTCATCCAGTTCAGATCGGCGCCCGCGGAAAAGCTCTTACCCTCCGCCCTTAGGATGATGACCCGAGTCTCCCTGTCCTCAGCCAGCAGCAGGAACGCGCCGGTCAGACCGGCGATCAAACCGTCGTCGAATACATTGTGCTTGACCGGGTTCGACAGCACGACTTCCGTTACCGCGCCGCCGCCATAGGCCGCCTTGCGCACACGATATTTCCGATCCGCGTCACCCATGCGCACCTCCCGCCTACATCCTAAAGACGCCGAAGCGCGTTTCAGGGATTGGGGCGTTCAGGGCCGCGTGCAGGGACAGGCCCAACACATTGCGCGTCTCTTTCGGGTCGATCACGCCGTCATCCCACAGACGCGCCGAGGCGTAGTAGGGTTGGCCCTGGCTTTCATATTGCGCGCGGATCGGGTCCATGAAGGCCTCGCGTTCTTCCGCGCTCCAACTCTCCCCTTTCCGGGCCAAGACATCGTCCCGCACCGTCGCCAGCACGTTGGCCGCCTGCTCGCCGCCCATGACCGAGATGCGCGCGTTCGGCCACATATAGAGCATGCGGGGCGAGAAGGCGCGGCCGCACATGCCGTAATTCCCCGCCCCGAAACTGCCGCCCAGGATGACGGTGAATTTCGGAACCTGGGTCGTGGAGACGGCGGTGACCAGCTTTGCCCCGTCCTTGGCGATGCCGCCGGCCTCGTATTTGCGGCCGACCATGAAGCCCGTGATGTTCTGCAGGAAGACCAGCGGGATCTTGCGCTGCGAACAGAGCTCGACGAAATGCGCGCCTTTCAGGGCCGACTCCGAAAACAGGATGCCATTGTTGGCGATGATCCCGACCGGCGCGCCCCAGATATGCGCGAAGCCGCAGACCAGCGTCGTCCCGTACAGCGCCTTGAACTCGTCGAATTCGGACCCGTCGACGATCCGGGCGATCACCTCGCGCACGTCATAGGGTTTGCGCAGATCCGCCGGAATGATCTTGTAGATCTCCGCCGGGTCATAGGCCGGCTCGGCGCTCTCCTTCAGCACCAGCGTCTCAGGTTTGCGGCGGTTCAGATTGGCGACGATGCGGCGGACGGTGGCCAGGGCGTGATGGTCATTCTCGGCGTAGTGGTCGGTTACGCCGGAGATGCGGGAATGGGTGTCGGCGCCGCCGAGATCCTCGGCGCTGACTTCCTCGCCCGTCGCCGCCTTCACCAAGGGCGGGCCGCCGAGGAAGATCGTGCCCTGGTTCTTAACGATCACCGCCTCGTCTGACATCGCCGGGACATAGGCACCGCCCGCCGTGCAGGAGCCCAGGACGGCGGCGATCTGGGGCACGCCTTTGGCGGACATCGTGGCTTGGTTGAAGAAGATGCGGCCGAAATGATCGCGGTCCGGAAAGACCTCGTCCTGGTTCGGCAGATTGGCCCCGCCGGAATCGACGAGATAGACGCACGGCAGGTTGTTTTGCTGAGCGATCTCTTGCGCGCGGAGATGCTTCTTGACCGTCAGCGGGTAATAGGTGCCGCCTTTCACCGTCGCGTCATTGACGACCAGCACGCATTCCTGGCCGGAAATCCGGCCGACGCCGGTCAGGACGCCCGCGGCCGGCACTTCGTCACCATAAACGTCAAGCGCCGCCAATTGTGAGAATTCGAGAAAGGGCGAGCCGGGATCGAGCAGCGCCCGGATTCGGTCCCGGGGCAGGAGTTTGCCGCGCGCCTCATGCCGCTCCCGCGCGCGCGCCCCGCCGCCCAGCTTGATCCGGCCGACGGTCTCGGACAACTCGTCGACCAACGCCCGCATCGCCGCATCGTTTGCGGCGGCCTCATCAGACCGCAGGTCGACCGCGCTTTTCAGAACCGGCACGCGTTTCCTTTCCTGGCCAAGCGACTAAAGCCGCCCACCTCACCAGCCGTCGTCATCGATCCAACGGCCGAGCAACTCCATATGATCGACGCCCCAAAAGGGCTCGCCGTCGAAGATGAAGAACGGCGAGCCGAAGACGCCCTTGGCGATCGCCGCCTCAACTTGGTCGCGCAACGCCGCCTTGATCTCCGAGTCCTGAGTCCCCGCCAGCACCGCATCCTGGTCGAGCCCCAAACCGGCGGCGATCTCCGCCACCACCGGCGCCTTGCCGAAATCCTTGCCGGCGGCGAAGCCATAGCGGTAGATCGCGTGGATCAAGTCGACGGCGCGGTCAGGCGCGTGTTTTTGGCACCAGATCAACGCCCTGCAGGCGGCGACCGGCATGATCGGAAATCCTTCCGGGATCACGACGGTCAGACCATGCAGCCGGGCCAGCCGTTTCAGATCATGGATGGCGTAGGGGCCCTTCAGCGGGACGTCCAACAAGGGTCGGGTCCCCGCCTGCTTGAAGGCCGCGCCGATCAGGAACGGCTTCCAGGCGACGGTCAGATCGCGCTCGGCGGCGAACGCCTCGACCAGTTCCGAGGCGATATAGCCGTAAGGCGAGCTGAACTCGAAATAGAACTCCAACACACGGTCGCTCATGGGTTAGACCTCTTTCCGCCGCTACGCCAATTCCGTGAAGTCGGCTTCACCGACCGTGTCGCGCATCAGCCGTCCATTATCCATATCGAACCACCAGCCATGCAACTCAAGGCGGCGTTGTTCGACGCGCTCGCGCAGCCAGGGAAAAGTCATCAGGTTCCTCAGCGAATAGCGGACGACGGCCTGTTCGTTCATCTGCGCGCTACAGCCCTTCGGGTTCGCGGCCAAGGCCTCATGCGCCAACTGCATCCAGGGTCCGATGAATTCTCGGTCCAGCTCCTGACCCATCTCCATCGCCGCCAAGGCGCCGATGCCGCCGCAGTGCGAGTGACCCAGCACGACAATATGCTCCACCTCCAGATCGCGCACCGCATATTCGATCGCGGCGCTGACGCCAAAGGTCTCGCCGTCGGGGTGATAGGGCGGGGCCATAGCGGCGACATTACGGATCACGAACATCTCACCGGGATCGGCGTTGAACAGGATCGCGGGATCGACCCGTGCGTCGGAGCAGGCGATAAGCAGGATTTTCGGATGTTGACCTTCGCGCGCCAGCTTCGTCAGAACCCCGCCGCGCCGCTTGCGGTAATTGAGGGCCCGAAAACTCTCGAACCCCGCGATCAGTCCGTGAATGGGCATCGGTCCACCCCCATGCGCCGCCAGCGTTCGACGTTAGGCCGCCAGCGAGCGCGCCACAACCATCTTCTGAATGTCGCTGGTGCCTTCATAGATGCGGGTGACGCGGACGTCGCGGTAGATTTGCTCGACCGGATAATCCTGCAAATAGCCGGCGCCGCCGAAGGTCTGCAACGCGTCCGACACGACCTGCTCGGCGGTGTCGGACGCCACCATCTTGGCCATCGACGCTTCGGTTAGGCAGGGCCGTCCGGCGTCGCGCAAGGCGGCCGCGTGATAGGTCAGTTGGCGCGCCGCCTCAAGCCGCGCCGCCGCTTCGGCCAGCCGAAAACCGACCGCCTGATGCTCGATGATCGGTTTGCCCATGCTCTCGCGCTCTTTGGCGTAGGCGACGGCGTGCTCCAGCGCCGCCTGCGCCATGCCGACCGCCTGTGCGGCGATGCCAACCCGGCCGCCTTCCAGGTTCGACAAGGCGATCTTGTAGCCCTGGCCTTCCTCGCCGAGCAGCAGGTCAGGCGTCAGTTCGAGATCCTCGAAGGCGATTTGGCAGGTGTCCGACGCCCGTTGTCCCAGCTTCTTTTCAACACTGGCGACGCGATAGCCAGGGCTGTCGGTCGGCACGATGAAAGCGGAGATCCCGTGTTTCCCTGCGTCGGGATCGGTCACGGCGAAGACGATCAGCAGATCGGCGTTGCCGCCGCTGGTGATATAGTGTTTGACCCCGTTCAGCACCCATTTATTGCCGTCGCGCCGGGCCCGGGTCTTGAGGGCCGAGGCGTCAGAACCAGCCTGAGGCTCGGTCAGGCCGAAGCCTCCCAACATTTCACCGCGCGCCATCGGCGGCACGAAACGATGTTTCTGGTCTTCGGTTCCAAACCGAAGAATTGGGCCATACCCGACAGAATTGTGGACCGCGACGATGGTCGACACCGATCCGTCGCCCCAAGCCAGACGCTCCATGACCGCCACATTGGAAACCATGTCGGCCCCGACGCCGTCATAATCGGGCGGCGCGGACAGTCCCATGAAGCCGAGCGCGCCGAGCTTCGTCAGCGCCTCGGCGGGAAATCGGGATTCGCGGTCCCACTCAGCCGTATGCGGCCGCAATTCGTTCAGCGCAAAATCGTGCGCCGTCTCGGCCATCATTCTTTGTTCGTCGTTCAGCAGCATTGAACCGAACTCCCCAACGCCATGGCGCGCCGACTCACCACGGAATAACCGACCCGTCATAATTGTAATAGGCTCCGGACCGCGCGATTGTATGCGCACCCATCACCGCCTTCATCCCGCCCGCGCTGGTGGCGACATCGATATCGGCGATCGGCCCGCCCATGTCGGTGCGGACCCAGCCTGGATGAAAAAGCGCGGTCGAGACGCCGAATTCCGCCGCCTCGTTCGTCAGAATCGCAACCGCCATATTGAGCGCCGTCTTGGAAGACCGATAGGCGTAGGACCCGGCGCTTTTCAAGGATGCGATCGATCCCATGCGGCTGGTGGTGAAGGCCAGAGCCTTCTTCTCCGACGCGGCGACATTCGGCAATAGGGCCTGGGCGATCTTCACCGGCATGATGCTGTTGATCAGCAAGGTCTCCGCCCAAACCTCCGGCGTCAGTTCCGCGAGGCTCACGCCCTTGTCCAGGTAGACGCCGGCGTTGTTCCAGAGAATGTCGATCGAGACGCCGTCCAACGCGCCGACCAGTGACGCGACGCTGTCGGCGTCCCGGACATCCAACGCCAAGACGCGGTCGGCCGGGCTCACGACGCGGGATGGGTCGCGCGCTGTGACGAAGACCGTCCAGCCCGCCTGTTTATAGTGTTTCGCTAGTTCGGCGCCGATACCGCGGCCGCCGCCGGTAATCACGATTGTCGAGGTCATGGTCCCTTTTTTGGTCCTCTCATCCTTCAACGGGTTGCGCGGTCGGCGTGAGACCACCGCGCCCGTGCGAACCGATCACGCCGTCTCGCTGAACAATTCGCGTCCGATCAGCATCCGCCTGATCTCTGACGTGCCGGCGCCGATCTCATAGAGTTTGGCGTCCCGCAGCAGGCGCCCCGTGGCGTAGTCGTTGATATAGCCGTTGCCGCCGAGGCATTGGATCGCTTCAAGCGCCATCCAGGTCGCCTTTTCGGCCGTGTAGAGGATGACGCCCGCCGCGTCCTTCCGCGTCGTCTCACCCCGGTCGCAGGCCTGTGCGACAGCATATAAGTAGGCTTTGCTGGCGTTCATGGTGGTGTACATATCCGCCATCTTGCCTTGCATCAGTTGGAACTCGCCAATCGATTTTCCGAACTGTTTGCGCTCGTGGATATAGGGGATCACTACATCCATGCAGGATTGCATGATGCCGGTCGGCCCGCCGGAGAGCACGACCCGTTCATAGTCCAGGCCCGACATCAGAACGCGGACGCCGCCGCCGACAGCGCCGAGGACGTTCTCCTCGGGCACTTCACACTCTTCGAACACCAGCTCGCCCGTGTGGCTGCCGCGCATGCCGAGCTTGTCCAGCTTCTGCGCCACCGAGAAGCCTTTGAAATCCTTTTCGACGAGAAAGGCGGTGATCCCTTTCGATCCCGCCTCCGGGTCGGTCTTAGCGTAGATCACCAGAACATCGGCGTCCGGTCCGTTGGTGATCCAGAATTTCGACCCGTTGAGGATGTAATGATCGCCCTTCTTGTCCGCGCGCAGTTTCATGCCGACCACATCGGACCCGGCGCCCGGTTCTGACATGGCCAAGGCGCCGACATGCTCGCCGGAGATCAGTTTCGGCAAATAGCGCGTCTTCTGAGCATCGGTTCCGTTGCGCCGGATCTGGTTGACGCAAAGATTGGAATGCGCGCCATAGCTGAGCCCGACCGACGCCGAGGCCCGGCTGATCTCCTCCATCGCCACGCAATGTTCGAGATAGCCCATGCCGGCGCCGCCATAGTCCTCGTCCACGGTCAGGCCGAGCACACCGAGGTCGCCCATCTTGCGCCACAGGTCCATTGGAAACTGATCGGTCTTGTCGATCTCCGCGGCGCGCGGCGCTATTTCGTCTGACGCAAAGGCGCGCACGCTGTCGCGCAGAAGGTCCGCCGTCTCGCCCAGATTATAGTTCAGGGTCGGAAAATCGTTCGCCAACATGGCCGTCTCCCCTATTCATCATCGCCCGTTGTTGAAACTGCGCCAGAGCTTATGTCGGCGGCGCGTCGGGCGTATCTTTCTTGACCAGCATCGTCGCCAGCGCCGTGGCGCAGCGCTTCTCCGCGCCGTCGATCAGGGTCGTCACTTCCGCCTGAACCACCATGATCGAGCCGCCGGCGCGCCGCACCGCCGCCTGCGCGATCACCTCGGCGCCGGCCGCTGGGGCCATCATATTTACCTTATACTCGATCGTCAGGACGGTGTCCTGCGCCCGCATCAGACTAAAGGCCGCATAGCCGGCGGCGCAGTCGGCCAAGGTTCCGACCAGACCGCCATGGAGGAAACCGTGCTGCTGGGTCAGTTCATGCCGCCGCGGGCAGCGCATTTCGACAAAACCCGGCTCGACTATGGTCAGGGTGATCCCGCAATGGGTCATGAAGGGCTGGCGGTCGAAACTGTCGCGCACCCGCGCCTCGAAGTCGGGATTTCTGGGCTCAAACGGGTCGCGGATCAGGGTCACGGTTGAAGCACGGCCTCTATCTCAACGAACGCCTCAGCCGAATATGCCGAGGAAGCGGTTGATAATGAACGCGTTGGCGATGTCGATGAAGAAGGCGCCGACCAACGGCACGATGATGAAGGCGCGGTGCGCGGCGCCGAAACGCTTGGTCACCGCCGTCATATTGGCGATGGCGGTTGGGGTGGCGCCGAGAGAAATCCCGCCGAAGCCGGAACAGACGACCGCAGCCTCATAATCCCGGCCCATCAGATTGAAGATGACAAACAGCGTGTAGAGCACCGCCACGGCGAATTGCACCGCGATGATCGACAAGACCGGGATCGCCAGATCGATCAACGCCCAGAGCTGCATGCTCATCAGCGACATCGATAGGAATACGCCAAGCGCGATGTCCGAAATCAGGCCGAGCGAGGGTTCGTGCTCCGCCCAGGGCAGCTTCTTGAACAGGCGCGGCACCGTGTTGGTGATGACGATGCCCATGAACAAGCAGGTCAGGAAATCCGGCAGCTTAACGCCGGCATATTCGAGCGTCTCGTTCAACGAGAGGCCGAGACCGATGGCGATGTTGAGGACCAACCAGGAATACAGAACGCTGTAATAGTCGATATCGGCCGTCTTCACTTTCTGCTGATAGGAATCGCCGAAATCCGGCTGTTCGATCACCGCCGGCTCCAGCTTGTAGCGCGCGATCAGGAACTTGGCGATCGGCCCGCCCATCAGGGCCGCCAAGATCAGGCCAAAGGTGGCGCAGGCGATTCCGATCTCCAGCGCGTTGGTGATCCCATATTGCGAGGCGAAGATCGGGGCCCAGGCGATCGTCGTGCCATGCCCGCCGATCAGAGACGCTGTGCCGCCGATAACGCCGACGACCGGCGACAGCCCGGTGATGCTGGCGACGGTAACGCCGACGCCATTCTGCAACACCATATAGACCAGGGTCGCGCCAAGCAGCAGCGCCAGCGGCCGACCGCCCTTGATCAAGGTGGCGATGTCGGACTTAAGCCCAATCCCGGTGAAGAAATAGATCAGAAGGATGTCCCGGGCGCGTAAGTCGAAACTGGTCTCAATCCCGGTTGCGAAATACAGAACCGTGAAGCCGACCGAAACCAGTATGCCGCCGGTCACCGGCTCCGGGATGTTGAACTCGCGCAGGAACGCGACGCGCAGGTTCAGAAACCGTCCCAGGAATAGGACGATGATGCCGAGATTGAAGGCCTCGAAAGCGCTGAGCTCCATCTCTGTCTCACCCCCGTGTCAGAGAAGGGAAGGCGGCGCGGCGGCGCGCCCGTTGAATCCCCTAGCGTTCTAGCCACACCTGCGCGGGATGGAAAGCGCCGCCTCCCGGGTCAGACCATGAAGGACGCAACCCGGCCGCTAATAAGCCTCCCAGGGCGGGGTCGGCGTCAGCTTTTCCACCATATAGTCGATGAAGGCGCGGGTCTTCGGCGATAGGTGCCTGGGGTCGGGATAAACGGCGTGGATCGGGGTCAGTTCGTCCTCTAGGAATTCCGGCAGCACCTCGACCAGCGATCCCTCGCGGATATGATGGCCGACCATGAATTCCGCTGCACGGGCGATGCCGAGCCCCGCCATCAGCAGGTCATAAATGGACTCCCCGTTATTCGCGTAGAAATTCCCGGTCGCGCGGACGGTTTGGCGCCGTCCGTCGGGGAACTTGAATGGCCAGTCGTTCAGGTACGGGTGGCCCGCGAAGCCAAGACAATTGTGCTGATGCAGATCGTCCGGCGATTCCGGCAGCCCGAACTTCTCGATATAGGCCGGGGCGGCGACGATGCGGCGGCGGATGTCGGCAAGCTTGCGCGCCACCATAGCCGAGTTGCTGAGCTTGCCTTGCCGGATCGCCACATCGATCCCTTCTTCGACGAGATCGATGATCCCGTCGCTCAGCACTAATTCGAAGGTGATTTCGGGATAGCGGTCCAGGAATTCCAACAGCAGCGGCGCCAGTTGGTTCTCACCGAACGCCACGGAGGAAGTGACGCGCAGATGGCCGCGCGGCGCGCCCTTTGAGATCGAGATCGCCTGCTCCGCCTCGTCGATATCCGCGAGGATGCGCTTAACCCGGTGATAGAAGGCGTCGCCCTCTTCGGTCAGATTCAAGCGCCGCGTCGTGCGGGTCAGAAGGCGCACGCCCAGCCGGTCTTCCAGCCGGGTGATCTGTTTGCTGACAGCCGATGGGCTTAGATTCAGGCTGCGCGCGGCGGAGGAGAAACCGCCGGAATCGACGACCCGCGCGAACACCTGCATTTCGTTGATATTATCCACCGCCATTCCCCCGCTCGCGGCCCGCACTCTTACCGGCGGGGTCCTGAAGCCGCACCGCGGATCGCGCCGCGCCTTCTTGGCGCAGGCGTCGAACCGGTCGGGCGGCTCAAATTTGTGCCAACCCGGCCACGCTGCGTATCGCCCTAAGAAACAATCGTCACGATTTCGTCCTACCACGCTTTAATCGGGACGAAAACACCCGCTCTCCTCACCGGACAAGCGGAAATCACCGCGAGTCGCCGCGCATCTGGCGTTTTCATCTGACACGCGACATGATCGGTTGTCACCGTTTATTTATTCTTCATTGGCAAAAATCATATGATTTTTATACGTATTCTTAATTCTAAGATGCGATGTATATTCCAGTCATCGCACCGGGGACATATTTGTCACCGGCGCGCTGACTAAAAAAGCGTCCGTAGCCTCGCGGGCGCGCAGCCGGAGTAAAGACGATGACCGAACCGAACCGCCTGTTCGCCGTTCCTCAGGATTTCGATATGAACGCCGCTCTGCGGGTCGCCCGCCGCGAACGCAGCAAGGCTTTCCACGCCCTGTTCGGCGGCATTGTCGCGTCGGTCTCCGGGCTGTTCAAAGAGCGCGCCAAAGAGGATGTCTACGGCAAGACCGCCTAAGGCGGCGCAGCAAGAGTATCGCCGCCGCGCCACCCGCGGCGGATACGTGCGGCGGGCTTCTCCCTCCCGCCTCTCGCTCGGCCAAGCGGGCTTCTCCCTCCCGCGGCCGACAAAAGAGCAGCCCCGGCCAACGCGGTCGGGGCTTTTCTTTTCAGATCGCCGGGCGGCGGCCGTGAGGGTTTCAATCGAACCGCGGGGTCAGGGTCAGTGTAGCCCTATGGCTTTCGCCCGGCGCCAGGCGCACGACGCCGCCATCGCCACAGCCGGGCGGCACGGCGTTCAAGCCGTTCCAGGTATGGCTTACCGGCTCGAAACAGAAGAAATCCTCGCCTTCCGGGGAGTAGAAGACAGCGCGCCGGAACGCCTCCGAAGCGGACAGCGTTAGTCTCGCCCGATCGCCCGGCCAGCGGATTTCGGCGACGCCGTTCCAACCCTCGAGCCCATTGTCGAACCCATCAGGGAAACGGTCGCCGAACGCCAGGGCCTCTTTAAGCGGGGATTCCGGCACGACCGCGCGCGGCATCATCGCCGCGTCGGTCTCGATCACGCTTGTCACCGCCGCTTTGACAAGCGCACCGTTCCGACGGGGGAAATAGGGATGCAGGCCAAAACCGGACGGCATGGGCGACTCGCTTTGATTGATCGTCTCCAGCCGGATATCGCAAGTTGGGCCTGCGGGGGTTTGGACCAAGCGGTAGGCGATGCGAGTCTCGAAGGCCCAAGGCCAAACCGAGCCGTCATGGCTGAAAGAGAGCACCGCGCCGCTCTCATCGCGTTCCGCAACCCGCCAAGGCGCCCTCCAGGCCAGACCATGGATCGCATGCGCTTCCGGCGGGAAGTTCTTCGGCAGGCTGATCGCGCGGCCGTCATAGCGGAACCGCCCCTGATCGATCCGGTTGCAGAAGGGCGTCATCGGAAAGCAGGCGGAATCGCCCGGCGCCGCGCTGTCCGGCGGCGAAGGGCGCAGCCAATCGAAGCCAACCGCGCGGTCCTCCGACTTCAGCGACCGAAGCCAGGCGATATGGCCCCCCGCCCCCGGCCGAAGGCCGAGCGACAAATCGCCGACGTGCAATTCCAGATCGTCAACCGGTTTGAGGACATCACTCATCACACTCTCTCAGGCTTGCTCAGGCTTTTTCAGGCCATTTTCGGGGCGCGTCGCTCGCGCAGAGCCGCCTCGGCCCGCGCCAGATCGTCCACCGTGTTGATGTTGAAGAACGGGTCGACGAGATCGATGTCGAACGAGACCGGCTCGCATCGATAACGACCGGTCCAGATATCGACCTTCCGAACGCCCTCGTCGATCAGGGCGGCGCGGAGGTCCGACGCCAGCGCCACCGGCCACAGACCAATGACCGGATGCCGCCGCCCGTCGCTCATCGCACAGGTGAGATCAGCGCGTCCCGCCGCGATCGGCGTCGCCAACCGGGCCGCCAGGTCAGCCGGCGGAAAAGGCGCGTCTCCGGGCGCGGTTAGGATATGCGTCGCGGCAGGTCGATGGCGCGCGGCCCAGGTCATGCCAGCCAGCACGCCGGCGAGCGGTCCGGGATGGTCGGGCGCCTCATCGGCGCAAACCGGAACCCCAAATGAGGCGAATCGCGCCAGATCGCCGTTCGCGTTGAGGATCAGGCCATCGACTTGCGACCGCAAACGCTCCAAGATATGCGCCAGGATCGGCCGACCGGCCAAAGTCGTCAGCGTTTTGTCGCCGCCGCCCATGCGCCGCGCCAGACCGCCCGCCAGGACGACGCCGATGATCTCGCCCCTCATCTCAGCAAGCGCTGTCACACCGTGGCCGCCGCCTCGGGCCCGGCGCTTTTTCCCGCATCAAGCGCGGCGGACCAGGTCGTGATCCGATTGCGCCCGCTTTGCTTCGATCGGTAGAGCGCCCGATCGGCGCGTTCGATCGTCTCCTTCAAAGGCCGGTCGAAGGCGACCCGGGCCAGGCCGAAAGACGCCGTCACCGGAATGTCGGCCCCGTCCGGCCCGCTGATCGCCGCCGATTCCAAGGAAAGGCGCAGCCGCTCCAGGACCGAATTCGCCGTGCCAGTGTTCGCATCGGGCAGGCTGATCAGAAACTCCTCACCGCCATAGCGATAGATCGAATCATAAGGGCGAAGTTTGCTCAGGAACCGAGCCGCCGCGCCGGCCAGCACCAGGTCGCCAGCGGCGTGGCCATACGTGTCGTTGACGGACTTAAAATGGTCGATGTCGCTCAAGGCGACGCACCAGTCGCCACGGGTGCGCTGCGCCCGTTCATACTCACGCTCCAGGTCGCGCGCCATGATCTGTCGGTTGTGCAGGCCGGTCAGCGGATCGATCTCCGACACCGCTTTTTGAAAGGCGTTTTGCAGGCGGCTGACTTGTTCGTTGAACCGGTTCACCTGGTGGATCAAGGCGTCATAGTGGGGCGTCTTGATTGCATGGCCCTTCGCGACCTCCGCCGCCATGCGGCCAGCCAAGTCGAAGATCCGGCCGTTCAATTCATGAAGCTCCTCAAATGCCGGTTGTCGCAGCAATCCGTCCGCCGTCCCGTCTGCGTCCGGCGATGCGCGACGCGCCTCGAACCAATCGCCAAACGCTTCCGCCATGCGCCCTTCCCGGGCGAAGAAACGCCGATCCATCGGCGCGTTGCAGATCAGGCTGCGATGCCAATTCAGCATCTGCCGGCGCATGTCGTCGCTAGCCGCGCTCAACGCGTCGAGCACCGACTGGGCGTCCGGGGGGGCATCCCGAGAGGCGGCCGGGCCGGCGTCTGAGGCGGCGGGTCGGCTTGTCACGGGCCGTCCCCAAGCGCACCCTTGCGATGGCGTCGCCCGTCTTCCTCAGGTTCAGCGCTGGGATCGGCGTCGAACAGAATGCGCTCATGTCCGGACAGCGCGATAAAGCGTTTGCCCCTGGCGCGCCCGATCAGCGTCAGTCCAACCCGCCGCGCCAGTTCGACCCCCCAGGCGGTGAAACCGGAGCGCGAGATCAGGATCGGAACACCCATCTGCGCCGTTTTGATCACCATCTCGGATGTCAGCCGGCCGGTCGTATAAAAGATCTTTTCCGCCGCGGGCGCATCGTTCATGAACATGTAGCCGGCAACTTTATCGATCGCGTTATGGCGTCCGACATCCTCCATATAGACCAGCGGCGCATCCTCGCGACACAGCACGCAGCCATGGATCGCGCCGGCCTCGAGATACAGGCTCGGCGTCAGATTGATCGCTTTCGACAGCGCGTAGATCCAGCTGGTTTTGATGACGGCGTCACCGGGCAGCGAGAGAGAGTCGAACTTGTCCATCACATCGCCGAACACCGTGCCTTGCGCACAGCCCGAAGTCCGCACCCGTTTCTTCAGCTTCTCTTCGTAGTCTGTCTCGCGGGCGGTGCGGACGATCACCGCGCCGACATCGTCATCGACATCGACCGAGAGAATCTCATCCTCGGGCCCCAACATGTTCTGGTTCACCAGAAACCCGACCGCCAAGTAGGCCGGATGGTCTCCGATGGTCATGGTTGTGACGATTTCCTGGCGATTGAGGAACAAGGTCATGGGCCGCTCGACCACCACCCGAATCTCGCGCGCCGCGCCGGTATGATCGATCCCGCTCACCGTCTCGGTCAGAGCCGCGTCATCCGGGGTCGGCGCGATCCAATAGTCGGGCGTTGCCGCCGCCTCTGCGGCGTCGGCCCGCACGGGTTTTCGCAGCGCTTCGCTCATGGCCGCACTATGCCGAGACACCGTCTGCGTCGCAACTGGACGCAACCGGCGCGTCCCGGCGTCAGCCCAATTCTAGGGCCGCGCGAAACTTCTGCTTGAAAAGGCGGCCCGCAGCGCAAAAATCTTCGCCATGATTGATCCATTCGGCCGCCATATTTCCTACCTCCGAGTCTCCGTCACGGACCGCTGCGACTTCCGCTGCGTCTATTGCATGGCGGAGGACATGACCTTCTTGCCCAAATCCGACGTGTTGTCGCTCGAGGAGTTGGACCGCCTGTGCAGCGCCTTCGTTCGGCTTGGCGTCAAGAAACTTCGCCTGACCGGCGGCGAGCCCCTGGTCCGGCGCAACATCATGTGGCTGATAGAACGACTCGGCCGGCATTTGAAGACCGGCGCGCTCGACGAATTGACCCTGACCACGAACGGCAGCCAGTTGGCGAAATACGCGGATGATCTCGCGAAAGCCGGCGTGAAGCGGATCAATGTCTCGATCGACACGCTGGATCCGGAGAAATTCACCGCCATCACGCGCTGGGGCAAGCTCGACAAGGTGCTGGCCGGCTTAGAGGCGGCGAAACGCGCGGGCCTGGAGACCAAGATCAACGCTGTCGCCTTGAAAGGCGTCAATGACGGCGAGATCCACGATCTGGTCGCCTGGTGCGGTCGCGAGGGTCATGACCTGACCTTCATCGAGGTCATGCCGATGGGCGAGATCGGCGACGCCGCCCGACTCGATCAGTATTGGCCGCTGTCAATGGTGCGCGCCGAATTGGCGAAACGCTGGACCCTGGTCGATTCCGATTATGCAACCGGCGGGCCGGCGCGCTACGCTGAGGTTCAGGAGACCGGAAAGCGGATCGGTTTTATCACGCCGATGACCCACAATTTCTGCGAAAGCTGCAATCGCGTTCGGCTGACCTGCACTGGATCTCTCTTTATGTGCCTTGGCCAGGAGGATTCGGCGGACCTGCGGAAACCGTTGCGCGAAAGCGAGGGTGACGAGGCCCTGACCGCGGCGATTCACGAGGCGATCTCACGCAAGCCGAAAGGCCATGATTTCGTGATCGACCGGCGACGCGGCGCCCGCAGCAACATTCGGCATATGAGCGTCACCGG
This sequence comes from Alphaproteobacteria bacterium, assembly GCA_030065235.1. Lineage (GTDB taxonomy): Bacteria > Pseudomonadota > Alphaproteobacteria > UBA8366 > Aestuariispiraceae > JASJDC01. Next base: position 186,534 of record JASJDC010000002.1, on the reverse strand, counting down.
CGGCTGACTGGCGTCGCTCTCTCAAAAATCAGTTTCAGATTGGGCCGCCTGCGTCGGATCGGTCTTCCGGCTTGCCGGAGGTCGGGCCGGCATGGTGGTGAAACATCCGCCAGCGGCCGGTCTGCAGCCGGAAAAGATTGGTTGCGAATAGGTAGCGGCCGCCGATCCGCTCGTAACACAGAACCGTTCCGGCGCCGCCCACAACCGAGCCCACAGCGCCTTCGCAGGCGATTGGCGGCGGCTGCGACAGTACGGAACGCCAACTCTCCATCACAGAGTCGACGCCGAACAGGGGCGGCGCGCCGGGATGGGCGCAGGTGATCGGCGCGCCCTCGACCCAAACGCCGCGCATCGCCGCCATGTCCCCGGCCGCGAAGGCGACGTAGAAGGCCTCATTGGCGAAAAGCAGCGTCTCAATGTCCGCGTCCGTCACGATTTGCTCCTGGGGCGATAACGCGACACGGTCATTCGATGGTGAACTGATGAGCGACCGAGTCGCCGTTGCTGATGGTCAATAGTTTGACGCCCATCATCTTGCAGAGATCGAGAAAGGTGAGCGATTCCGGGACCGCTTGTTCCTGAAACACCGGCGTATTGCGGGCTAGGGCCGTCATCGCGGCCAGAAGGGCGCGCAACTGATAGAGCGTCTGATACTTGGTGCGATCGACCGAGACGATGATGAATTTCTCGCCCTCAGTCCCTTTAGCGAAAATGTGATAGGACGGGGCGTAGGCCGCCTGAGCGTTCTGCGCGGTAATGCCCGTGACAAAGGCGATCCGAGTCCGCCGATCCGCCTGCGGCGAGGTCGCGACCCGCGCGACATAGGTCTCCGCGGATTGCGGCGCGGGGTAGTAGTAGCCTTGGTGGCGGTCGCCGCTGCTCCCTTCCGTCTGCGCGGCGACAGGCGACGCGACAAGCCAAAGCGCGGCGGCCAATCCGCTCCAGAATGCAAGGCCAAGGCGACTGCGGATGAAACCCATAATCGTTCTCTTCGTCTGTGTTTGGGAAACGGCGTTCCCGCATAAGGCTAGAGCGCGAAGGACGATTGTACAGAATGGACAAAGCCCCAGCGCTGGTGGAAGCTGATTCCAGTGCTTGAGCGTCGGCGGCGTGAAGGTCGAGGCGGATGGCTTGTGGGGCGACCAATAGCATGAAGATAGCCTTTTTGGCGGCTGATTCGCCGATCGCGACGGCCGCGCGCTCGGAACTGATCGGGTTGCATGGGTCCGCCGAGCCCGAAGACGCCGATTACATCGTCGCCCTAGGCGGGGACGGGTTTCTGCTGCAAGCGCTGCATATCGCGCGGCGGTGCGGGAAGCCGGTCTACGGCATGAACCGCGGCACGGTCGGGTTCTTGATGAACGCCTACAACCCGCACGATATCGAGAGCCGCCTGGCGGCGGCGCGCTCGGTCGAACTGCATCCGTTGCACATGACGGCTCTGACCGATAGCGGCGAAACCGTGGAGGCCATCGCGTTCAACGAGGTCTCCTTGTTCCGCGAAACGCGGCAGGCGGCGCGCGTGCGGATCATTGTCGACGGGATTGAGCGCCTGGATTCCCTGACTTGCGACGGGGTTATCCTATCGACACCGGCCGGCAGCACCGCCTATAACCTCTCCGCGCACGGTCCGATCGTGCCGATCGGCGCTGGCGTTTTAGCGCTGACGCCGATCAGCCCTTTCAGGCCCCGGCGCTGGCGTGGCGCCCTGCTGCCGCAGACCGCGCAGGTGACATTGGACATTCTGGAGAGCGATAAACGCCCCGTCTCCGCCGTTGCGGACGCCCATGAGGTGCGGGACGTCAAAACGGTGAAGATAGCGGAAGACCTTGAGGAATGCGCGACGCTCCTCTTCGACCCGGAACATGATCTGCGGGAACGCATCCTGAAGGAACAGTTCTTGGTCTAAAGCGCCCCCGAGGATTCTTGGGGCGGGCAATCGCGGGTCGATAGACAGAAAGAATATAGATGAACGAACTGATCCATCCGGTCATTCTGTCCGGCGGTTCCGGAACGCGGCTTTGGCCGATGAGCCGGGCCAACCATCCGAAACAATTTATGCCGATCGCCGGCGAGAAGTCTTTGCTTCAAGAAACCGCCTTGCGGGTCGCCGATCCGAGCCGGTTCGCGCCGGTGACCCTGGTGGCGAATGACGCCCATCGCTTCACCATCGCCGACCAACTGGCGTCGGAAGGCGTCGCGTGGCGCGATCTCATTCTTGAGCCGGTCGGGCGAAACACGGCGCCGGCGGTGCTGGCGGCGGCGTCGCGTATCGCCGAAACCCAACCGGACGCGGTGATCGCCGTTTTGGCCAGCGACCACGCCATCACGGATGTCCCGGCCTTTCACGCCCTGTTGGAAACCGCCCGCCGCGCGGCTTCGACCGGCGCCTTGGTCACGTTCGGTATGGCGCCGACCCGACCGGCGACCGGCTATGGCTATATCAAACAAGGCGGCCCGAGCGATTTAGGGTCGGGGGTTTTCGCGCTGGAGCGCTTTGTCGAGAAACCTGACGCGGCGCGCGCCGCCGCGATGCTCGAAGAAGGCGGCTATCTTTGGAACAGCGGTATGTTCGTGTTTCAGGCCTCGGCGATCTTGGCCGAAGCGGAGAGGTACTGCCCCGCGATCCTGGCCGCTGCGCGCAAGAGCGTCGCCGAGGCGACGCGAGATCTCGATTTCCTGCGACTCGCCGAAACAGCGTTCGCCGCATCGCCGTCCGAATCCATCGATACGGCGATCATGGAGAAAACCGACCGCGCCTTGGTCGCGCCCGGCGAGATCGGCTGGTCCGATGTCGGCGCCTGGTCCGCTCTGTCTTCGTTGGCGGAACCGGACGCCAACGGCAATGTCGCCGTCGGCCCTGTCGTCTCCATCGACACAAAAAACAGCTACTTGCGCTCGACTGACGGCAAGGTGCTGGCGACGATCGGGCTCGACGCCGTCACGGTCGTGGCCACCGACGACGCGGTGCTGGTCGCCGCCAGCGATCGATCGGCGCAGGTGAAGGACATCGTCGCGTTGCTGAAATCGCAAGACGCGCCGCAGGCTGACACGCACCGAAAGGTCTATCGTCCCTGGGGCAGCTATGAAGACATCGATCAGGCGGACGGATTTCGCGTTAAAAGAATCATCGTGAATCCGGGCGCCAAACTATCCTTGCAGCGGCACCGCCATCGTTCGGAACATTGGGTGGTCGTGCGCGGCGTCGGCATCGTGACCTGTGGCGATGCCACCATCACCCTGAATGAGAACGAGTCTACCTTCATCCCGGTCCAGGCAACGCACCGATTGGAGAATCCGGGCGAAACACCCTTGCACCTGATCGAAGTCCAAGTCGGCTCTTACGTCGGCGAGGATGATATCGAGCGGCTTGAGGACACCTACGGTCGGGTTTGAGACATTGGCCCTGGACGCCATCCGCTCCGCCGGAAGCGTGAGACCGTAAGGATGAGAAGCGAAATCCAGTGCTTGAGGTCGGGGTTCGTTTTGAGGCAGGCTTTATTGCGGCGCCGAAGGATCCCGGAACGCGACGCGAGGGGAAGGACCGTCCGATAAATGACCGTGCGTGAGCGTGAACAGGCTGGCGAGGCGCTGACGCGGCCAAGCGCCACGACGAGCCGGCGCGCCTGAAGTCGAGACGGCGCGATGGAACGGAGCATCTTTAAGTTCATCTGGAAGAACAGCAGCGGCCAGCAGATTACGGCCCTGCTGATGACCTTGGCGTCGTTTCCGTTTCTCTACGTCTCGCTCGACATTCCGAAAGTCATCATCAACGAGGCGATCGATTCGACCGTCGATGAATTCCCGGTCGGGTTCCTATCCTTCGATATCGCATTTGGCGGCGTGAGCTATTTTCAGTTCGCAGGGATACCGCTTGAGCAACTGCCCTACCTGTTCTCGCTCTGCGGCGTGTTCCTCGCTTTGGTGATCATCAACGGGCTGTTCAAACTGCGCATCAACACGTTCAAGGGCGTCATGTCGGAGCGCCTACTGCGCCGCTTGCGCTATTTGCTGCTCGACCGGACCATGCGCTTTCCCTTGCCGCAGTTCCAAAGGACCTCGCAAGGCGAGATCGTCAGCATGGTCGCGCAAGAGGTTGAACCGCTCGGCGGCTTCTTCGGCGACGCCTTCGTCCTGGTCGCCTACCAGGGCGGCATGTTCCTGACCATTATGCTGTTCATGTTCGCCCAGGACCCGCTGATCGGACTGGCCGCCTTCGCGATGATCCCGGTCCAGGGCTATATCATCCCGAAACTTCAGAAGAAGGTGAACGCGCTGGGCAAGGAGCGGGTCAAGCATGTCCGTTCGCTCTCCGGCCGCATCAGCGAAGTGATCGGCGGCGTCCAGGATGTCCACGCCAATGACACCAGCAGCTATGTCATGGCGGAGATGACCCATCGCCTGGGGCGGATCTTCGAGATTCGCTTCGAGATCTTCCAGCGCAAGTTTTTCATGAAGTTTCTGAACAACTTCCTGGGCCAATTGACGCCGCTCTTCTTCTTTTCGATTGGCGGCTATCTGGTTATCCAGGGCGATCTGACCATCGGCGCTCTGGTGGCCGCGTTGGCGGCCTATAAGGACTTGGCTGCGCCTTGGAAGGAGTTGCTGAACTACTACCAGCGCATGGCCGACGCGATCATCAAATACGAGGCGGTGGTCAGCCAGTTCGAGCCGCAAGGCATGCTAGACGAAGCGCTGCAACTGGACCCGCCGGAGAGCAAGCCGTCGCTCGCCGGGCCTGTCATGGCCAGTTCGGTCAGCTATTTCAACGATGACGGCGTCAAGGTCATCGATTCGGCGAGTTTCGATTTCCCCGCCGGCGCCAACGCGGCCTTCACAAGCGCCAACGGCGTGTCCAAGGAAGCGATCGCACGTCTCTTGGCCCGATTGATCCTGCCGACCAGCGGCCGACTGTCGATCGCCGGCCATGACGTCGCTACGCTGCACGAGTCGGTGATCGGCGCCCGGGTCGCCGCCCTGCTGCCGAACCCGGCCTTTTTCAACGCCACCATCGCAGACAATCTTTTTCTGGGCCTCCAGCACGCCCCGCCGAAAGACGCGATGCAGTCTCTGGAGGGGGCGGCCAAGAGCAGCCAAAACGAAGCCCTCGCGGCCGGCAATTCGCCCTATCCGTATCACGCCGATTGGACCGACTACGCGGCCGCCGGGTTCACCGACCGCGACGCAATGATGAAGCACACGATCAAACTGTTGGAGCGGTTCGAACTGGACGAGGATCTCTATGCGCTTGGCCTTCGGCAGGTCGTCGATCCGGAACGCCATCCCGACCTGATGGGAAAAGTGCTGCGCGCCCGGACCCGCATGCGCGAAGTGCTGCAGGAGCGCGGCATAGACGATCTGATCCAGAGCTATGATTTCGACCTGTTCAACACCTACAGCTCGATCGGCGAGAATTTGTTGTTCGGCGAGGCGACCGACGAGTCTTTCCGGCTCGATAATCTCGGACGGAACCCTGTCATCCTGAAACTCCTCGATGAATTCAAGGTCCGAGATGAATTCCTGCGGGTCGGGATCCGGTGCGCTGAGATCATGGTCGAACTCTTCCAGGATCTGCCGCCGGGCCACCCTTTCTTCGAGCAGTATAGCTTTGTCGACGAAGACCTGTTGCCCGACTACAAGGCGATCGTGCGCCGCACGGCCCAAGACGGTCTGGGTTCACTGTCCAATGACGAACGCGATTTGGTGCTGTCGCTTCCCTTTAAACTCATTCCCCAGCGCCACCGTCTCGGGCTCTGGGACGATGAGAGCCGGCTGGTTATCGTGAAGATGCGCCACCGGCTGCACGAATCGCATCCGGAACTCTTTGAAGGCCAAATCCAGAAATACGACCCAGAAGGATACAATCATGGGTTGTCCATCCTGGACAATATCCTGTTCGGGCGGATCGTGCATGGCCGCGCCGATGCATCGGACAAGACGCTCGAGGCGATGACCGGCGTGGTCGAAGAACTCGACCTTTGGAACGACATTATCGGGGCGGCCTTCGATTTTCCGGTCGGCATCGGCGGCGGCCGCCTTTCGACCGCACAGCGGCAGAAGATCGCCATCGTACGGGCGGTCTTGAAGAGGCCGGACGTCATCGTGCTTAACGAATCGCTGGCCGCGCTGGACGCCGAGACGCGGCAACGCATTGTCGGCAAGATCCTGACGGCGCTTCCCGAGGCGACCTTCATCTCGGTCGACAGTCATCGCTTGCCGGGGGTCGATTATGACGTCTCGTATGAAATCGTGAACGGTCGCGTTGTCTCCAGCGACGACGAAACGGCGGTTGAGGCGGCGCGACGCCCCGAACCGCTGACGGCCGCCGAGGAAGAAGCCGAAGACACCGCGCTTGGCGAGGAGACCAAATTGCTTCGGGAACTGCCGCTCTTCGCCAATCTCGATGTGTCGAAACTGCGTTTCCTGGCCTTTACCTCGGACCGCAAGAGCTACGAGCCGGGCGAATTGGTCGTGAAGCAGGGCGACCAAGGCGACGCAGCCTTCGTTCTGTTGTCCGGCGAGGCGGAGGTCGTCTTGGAGAACGATCAGGGCGAAGACACGGTCCTCTATGTCATGAGCCCCGGTCAGCTGGTGGGTGAGTTGGCGATGCTCTGCGATACGCCGCGGTCGGCGACGGTGCGCGCCCGGACGCCGCTAACCGCGCTGAAGCTTAATCGCGAAGTGTTTGTGGAGATGGCGCGGCAGGATCCGTTCTTCTCCTTCGAAATGACCCGCGATCTGGGCAGTCGATTGGTTCGAACCACCGAGGAATTGAACGCCGCCCGCCACTGAGGCCGAGTGCGCGTGCGAGGGGTCCGCCGGCCGCGGTTCCGATCCCAAAACGGCCCGCAGCGATTGGCGCGACGGGCGCGGCCCCCTATCTAACGAAGGGAACCAACCAAGCAAGGGCGGCGCAGGCAGGATGACGGCATGGTGAAATCGGTTCTGGCGGGAATTGCTGTCGTCGTGCTGGCGGCGACATCGGCGCTCGCGGAGCCGGCGCGCGAGCTTGTTTGGAACGACTTGGCGCCAGCCGCAGGCCCATTGGAAAACCCGTTCATCGATCTCAGCAATGATCAGTATTTCGAGTTCATCCAGGTTGTCTGGGCCCGCGCCGCCAAACGGGAAGGCCTGATTTCTGAAACCAGCCCGGATTATCTCGCCGCGATCGAATATAGCGAAAAGCTGAAATCCGAAGGTGTGGCGGTCGACGCGTTGGTCGCGAAAGCCGCCGAAATCGCCGAAGAGATCGAGCGGCGCAACCGCGCGACCATCGGCGAACTCCAGGGTCAGACGATCCGCATGGCCGGCTATGCGCTGCCCTTGGAATTCACCGGGCAAGGGGTCATGGAGTTTCTGCTGGTGCCTTATGTCGGCGCCTGCATCCATGTGCCGCCGCCGCCGCCCAATCAGATGGTCTTTGTCCGGCTCGATGAGGAATTCGTGTCGGACGGTCTGTTCACGCCCGTCTGGGTCACCGGCCAGATGTCTGTGGAGGGCGGCAGCCGAACGCTGTCCTATGTGGACGGCGTTGCGGACATCCCCACAGGCTATGCGCTCGATCGGGTCACCGTAGAACCTTATCTGGACTGACAATCGGCGCCACGCGCGACCTGGATGCGGATCCCGGGCGCAATACCGCGATCTTCATTGCCCCGTTTTGATGTTACAGTATAACATTACATAGGATTGTTTCTTCGGACCGATTATGGAGGCGCCAGCGATGCGGCGAACGACAGCGAGACATTTCGGCCAAGCGCGGCGCGCCGTCGCCTGCTCAACGGGCCTTTGGCTGGCTTTGGCCGCCGGCGCCGCCGGCGCGAGCGATCGGGAGCACGGTGCGCATGTCCATGGCGTCGCCACGTTGAATGTCGCAGTCGAGGGAGACACCGTCGAGATGGCGCTGACCGCGCCGGGGGCCGACATCGTCGGATTCGAATACACGCCCAAAACCGCGGAAGAGAAGGCCGCCGTGAAGGACGCGGCCACGTTCTTGGAAGACGCCAGCGGCCTTTTCGCGTTTCCTCCGGAGGCAGGCTGTCAAATGCAGGAGGCGCGGGTCGATTCGGCGCTGCTCGGCCCCGATCATGACCACGATCACAAGCACGAAGACCATGACCACGACGCCCATGGAGAAAAAGCGGATGGCCATGCCGAGCATAGCCACGACGACCATGACCACCATGCGCATGGCGACGAACCGCATGCCGAATTCCAGGCGCTGTATCGTTTCCAATGCACCGACCCGGATCGCCTGGATTTCATAGACGTCAAACTCTTCGAACGCTTTCCGACAATCGAGGAACTCGACGTCCAGGCCATCTCCAACAGCGGCCAAAGCGCCCGGGAATTGACACCGTCGTCAGCGCGCCTCACGCTCTAGGCCAAACCACAACGGAAGCCGCCTCGCGCCATGGGCGAAACGATGATCCGCCTGTCCGACGTCCGTTTCCGCTGGCGTCGGACCGATCCGCTGGTCCTGGATATCGCCCGACTTGAGGTCGCCTCGGGCGAGAAGATCTTCATCAAGGGCCGCAGCGGCAGCGGCAAGACCACGCTGCTGAACCTGCTGGGCGGCGTCGCGTCGCCCGAGTCGGGGGCTGTTTCGATCCTGGGAACGGATCTCGCGGCGCTCAGCGGAGCCCAACGCGACGCCTTCCGGGCCGACCATATCGGTTTCATTTTCCAGATGTTCAATCTGGTCCCCTATCTATCCCTGATCGACAATGTGACCCTGCCTTGCCGCTTCTCAGCGGCGCGCCGGCGACAGGCGCTGGACCGGGCGGAAACGCTTGAGGATGCGGCGCGCGATATGCTGCTGCGGATGGAGCTCGACGTAGACGCGCTGTCGGGACGGCCGGTGTCGCGGCTGAGCATGGGGCAACAGCAGCGGGTCGCGGCGGCCCGTTCCCTGATTGGCGCGCCGGACCTGATCATCGCCGACGAGCCGACCTCCGCCATTGACGCCGAGTTGCGCGAGGCCTTCATCGATCTGCTGTTTCAGGAGGCCCGCGCCGCGGAGGCCACGCTGGTCTTCGTCAGTCATGACGCAGCCCTGGAATCCCACTTCGACCGCACGATCGCGCTGGCGGACATCAACCGCGCCGATCTGGAAGGCTGAGGCTGCGCCATGCTAATCCTCTCCATCGCTCTGCAAAGCCTACGCAACCGTCGTGCGACTGTCTTGCTGACGGTCTTCGCAATCGCCGTCAGCGTGACCCTTGTGCTGGGGGTGGAAAAGGTCCGAACCGAAGCCAAGGCGAGCTTCGCCAACACGATCTCGGGAACTGATCTGATCGTCGGCGCCCGCAGCGGCGCGACGCAACTGCTTCTCTATTCGGTCTTCCGAATCGGCAACGCGACCAACAATATCTCATGGCGCAGCTACCGCGAGATCGCAGAACGGCCGGAGGTCGCCTGGACCATCCCTCTGTCGCTAGGCGATTCCCATCGCGGGTTCCGAGTCCTGGGCACCAACCACGATTATTTCCGGCATTACCGCTATGGCGGGAAACAAGAGCTGAGCTTCAGGTCGGGCGCTCAGTTCGACGACCTGTTCGACGCCGTGATCGGGGCCGACGTCGCCGAAACGTTGGACTACGACGTCGGCGATTCCATCGTGATCGCACATGGCTTAGGCAGCGCCAGCTTCACGGAACATGACGACAAGCCCTTCCGGGTCTCGGGAATCCTCGCCAAGACCGGAACGCCTGTGGATCGGACCGTACATGTCAGCCTGGAGGCGATCGAAGCGATTCACATCGATTGGCGCGGCGGCGCGCGCGTGCCTGGGATGCAGGTCAGCGCGGAACAGGTCCGCGAAATGACGCTGCGGCCGCGCGCGATCACCGCCTTCCTGATCGGTCTCGATTCCCGGCTCTCCGCCTTCGCGGTGCAGCGCTATGTCAACCAATATCGCAGCGAACCGCTGCTCGCCATCCTACCGGGCGTGGCGCTGCAAGAGTTATGGGACCTGATGCGAACGGCGGAGGCGGCGCTGGCCGCCATTTCAGTCTTCGTCGTCGTCACCGGTCTGCTCGGCATGCTGACCATGCTGCTGGCCAGCCTCAACGAGCGGCGGCGCGAGATGGCGATCCTGCGATCCGTCGGCGCGCGGCCGTTTCACGTCTTCGCCCTGTTCGTCACCGAGGCCGTGGTCCTGGCGGCCGCCGGCGCGCTTCTCGGGCTCGCCATGCTCTATGGGTCGCTGCAGATCGCGCAGCCGATCGTCAACACCCATTTCGGCCTCTTCCTGTCGATCGCGCCGCCGACGCTTCGGGATCTGGCCGTGCTCGGGGTGGTTATCGGCGCCGGCGCGCTGACCGGCGCCATTCCGGCCTTCCAGGCCTATCGGCGATCATTGAGCGACGGCATGATGCTGCGCACCTGACGCACATAAAGAAAGGGGCGCCCCGCCGACGCCCCCTCTTCGTCAGACCGGCGCGCCGTCTCAGGCGTAGGCCGTGTCGGTCATCAACCGCATCGCCTGTGTCCGGCGTTTGACGCCCAACGCCCGCAACATGCTGCTGACATGGGATTTCACCGTGTTCAGGGTGACGCCCATTTCAAGGGCGATTTCCTCGTTGGACAGGCCGCGCGACACCAATTTCAGCACCTCGCGCTGACGTCGCGTCAGGTGGGCGAAAGCGGGATCGTCGACGACAACGCCGCCCGACGCGCCGCCGGAATAGCCGCTCGTCGAGAGCGGACGCACGCCGCCGGGGCCGGCCGACAGGTCGCCCAAAACGCTCACCGGCACGTAATCGCCGCCTTCCGCCGCGAAGGACAGGATCGCCTTCAACACATCCGGGGCTGTGTTCACATCCACGACCGCCGACGCGCCCATCGTCACGGCGCGCCGGACGCAACCCAGCGAGCCGTCGTCGGTTAGCGCGACGATGATCGCCGAATGCCCGTCCGCCAGACCGCGGACCACTGTCGTCGCCTGTTCCGGCGTCCGCCAATCGACGATCACGAGGTCCGGCGCACATGCGGGGTCGCGCAGCAATGCGCCGCCCGTTTCAAGCGCTTCAAGCGTCGCTCCTTCACGAATATCCGCAGACGCCCACAGCGAGCGGACAAGCCCGGTCACGCCGGCGCGCTCAAGGGGAAACACGCTTTGAACGACAATACGCCTAATAACACTCATACCGACCAATCCTTCTTTTTCGTTACCCACGAAGAACGAATATTAGAATATTCAATTAGACTCAAGAAAAAAATGCGGGCCGTCGGAGATTGCGACATGGCGCGGTCGGGAAGCTTTAGGGCGCAAGTCGGCGATCCGAGGGCCGCGGAGCGCGCCATACACAAGCGTTGGCGCGGCGAACGCCCGGCCACGCGCACATGCCTTGGGCGACGGCGCGAGGCTGAGGGACAAAAGGACGCAGCGCGACCAGCGACGGAAGGATCATCCGGCTATGACCGACACTGTAATCAGTTCCGCAACGAAAGAGGTCGTGATCGGCTTCGACCGGCCATTCTGCGTCATCGGCGAGCGAATCAATCCGACCGGTCGCAAAAAACTGGCGGCGGAAATGAAGGCGGGCGATTTCACGACCGTCGAATCAGACGCTCTGGCGCAAGTCGCCGCCGGCGCGCATATGCTGGATGTCAACGCCGGCATACCCCTGGCGGATGAGCCGAAGATTCTGGCCGATACGATCCGCCTGGTGCAGAGCTTGGTCGACGTCCCCTTGGCGATCGATTCATCCATCGTCGAGGCGCTGGAAGCGGGCCTGGAGGCCTACCAGGGCAAACCGCTGCTGAACTCCGTGACCGGCGAGGAGGAGCGGCTGGAGGCGATCCTGCCGATGGTCAAGAAATATGGCTGCGCGGTTGTTGGAATCTCGAATGACGAAACCGGCATTTCCGAAGACCCCGATGTCCGTTTCGACGTCGCCAAAACGATTGTCGAAAGGGCGGAGGATCACGGCATCCCCCGGTCGGACGTCGTCATCGATCCGCTGGTCATGCCGATCGGCGCCTTGGGCGCGGCGGGGCGCGGCGCTCTTGCCCTGATCCGACGGTTGCGCGAGGAGTTGAAGGTGAACACGACCTGCGGCGCCTCGAATATCAGCTTCGGTCTGCCCAACCGTCATCATCTGAACGGCTCGTTCCTGACGATGGCGGCGGGGGCCGGCATGACCTCAGCCATCCTGAACCCGCTGCACGCGCCGGAAATGGTTGCGCTAATGGGGGCCGACGTGATCAACGGCGTCGACCGGGACTGCGCCAAGTGGATCCGTAAATTCCGCGAGCCGGCGCCGGAAGGCGAAGGGAGCGCGCGCGGCGGCCGGGGCGAACGGCGTCGGCGGCGGGCGGCTTAGGCGCCAAGGCGGCGCAGCCGCGATCTTCGTATGCTCGTGTCCAGCGTGAATTCCTCAGTGGCGGATTCGCAGACTAGCGCCGACACTTCAATTGCCGAAAACCCGGACCAAGTCCGTGTCGTGTTCACCCCTTCCGGCAAGCGCGGCGCCTTCGCCGCCGGAACCTCCGTTCTGCAGGCCGCGCGGACGCTGGGCGTGGACCTCGACTCGGTCTGCGGCGGACGCGGCATTTGCGGCCGCTGCCAGTGTATCCAGAGCGTCGGCGATTTCCCGAAATTCGAATTGAAGAGCGCGCCCGACCATCTCTCGGAACGCAACCAGACCGAAACGCGCTACGCCTCGAAACGGCCGCTCAAGGACGATCGGCGCCTTGGCTGCCAGAGCAAGCTGCTCGGGGACTGCGTCATCGATATTCCCGAAGACAGCCAGGTCCACCGCCAGATCGTGCGCAAACGCGCCGAGGCGCGCGCCATCGAAATCGATCCGATCGTCACGCTGCATTATCTCGAGGTGGCAGAGCCGGACATGCACCATCCGAGCGGCGATTTGGAGCGCGTTGAGGCGGCCCTGCACACGCAATGGGGCGTCGCCAAGCTGGCGCGGGTCGATCTGCCGGTAATGCAGGCGCTGCAAAAGGCCTTGCGGGGCGGCGATTGGAAAATCACGGCGGCGATCCGCGACGGCGACGCGTTGGTGGCGGTCTGGCCCGGCTTTCATGACAAAGCCTATGGGGCGGCGGTCGATATCGGCTCGACCACCATGTCCCTGCATCTGACCGATCTTCATACCGGCGCTGTCGTCGCGTCTGTCGGCGCGATGAACCCGCAGATCCGCTTCGGCGAAGACCTGATGAGTCGGGTCAGCTATGTCATGATGAATCCCGGCGGCGACAAGGACATGACCCAGGCGGTGCGCGAGACGCTCGGCTATCTGCTGACCCAGGCCGGGTTGGAAGCCGAGGTGGATACGGCGGACATTCTGGAACTGGTGCTGGTCGGCAATCCGATCATGCATCACCTGATGTTGGGCATCGATCCGACCGAGCTGGGCTGGGCGCCCTTCGCCTTGGCGACCAATCAGGCGGTGCGCATCCGCGCCGCCGAGCTCGACCTAGTCGGCAAGACCAATATCGGCGCGCGCGCCTATTTCCTGCCCTGCGTCGCCGGGCATGTCGGCGCCGACGCGGCGGCCGTGGTCCTGTCGGAAGGTCCGCAATTCCGCGATGAGATGACGCTCGTCGTCGATGTCGGCACCAACGCCGAAATCATCTACGGCAACAAGCAGCGGTTGCTGGCCTGCTCCAGCCCGACCGGCCCAGCGCTGGAAGGCGCGCAGATCACATCCGGCCAGCGGGCCGCCCCCGGGGCCATCGAACGCGTCCGGATCGATGCGCAGAGCCTGGAGCCGCGTTTCAGCATCATCGGGTCGGACCTCTGGTCGGACGAGCCCGGTTTCGACGCGGCCGCGGGCAAGACGGGCGTCACTGGAATCTGCGGCTCCGGCATCATCGAAGTCTTGGCGGAAATGTTCCTGGCCGGCTTGATTACGGAAGACGGGGTGATCGACGGCGCCATGGCGGCCCGCACCGACCGGATCGTCCCCGACGGCCGCACCCATGCCTATATCCTCCATCGAGGCGAGCCGGAGATCCGGGTGACCCAGGCCGATGTGCGGGCCATCCAATTAGCGAAGGCCGCGCTCTACGCCGGGGCCCAACTGCTAGTCGACAAGATGGGCGCGCCGCCGGAACGGGTGGTCCTGGCCGGCGCGTTCGGCAGCCATATCGACGCCAAATACGCGATGATCCTGGGGCTCGTTCCCGATTGCGCATTGGAGAATGTGGTCTCGGTCGGCAATGCGGCGGGGACCGGCGCCCGGATCGCACTGCTGAACAAACAGGCGCGGGACGAGATCCGGGAGCTCGTCGCACGGATCGAGAAGATCGAAACCGCCGTCGAGCCGCGCTTCCAGGAGCATTTCGTCGGCGCGATGGCGATCCCGCACAAGACCGCCCCCTTCCCCAAGTTGCGGGCCGCAGTCAGGCTGCCCGAGCCGCGCCCCGCCGAGGCGCAGACCGCATCCGACCAGCCGGCGCGGGCGCGGCGCCGTCGCCGGCGCGGCTGATCCTGGCCGAAGAGTCTTTTCCCGGAGTGCCGATCATGGCGACCAAAGACCAGATCCAATCCCTGATGGCCGGCGCGACCTGCGAGGTGACGCCCAGCCAGGCCTCGAAGGTCGAGGACTTCCGCGCGCACCTGGCCGAGGGAACGGCGGTTTATGTCACTTTCCTGCCCGGTTCCGACATCGCAGACACGATCGCGTCGGCGGTGAAACTGCGCGCCCAGGGCATGGTCCCGGTCCCGCATCTCGCCGCGCGCTCGATCCCGAACGTCGCTTTCCTGGATGAGAGTCTGAAGCGGCTGAAGGGCGAGGCGGATATCGACGAGGCGCTGCTGATCGGCGGCGGCGTCGACCGGCCGGTCGGCGTTTTCGACGCGACGATCCAGATTCTCGAAACCGGCCTGCTGCAGGAATACGGGATTACGCGGCTGGGCGTCGCCGGCCATCCCGAAGGCACGCCGGATATCTCCGAGGCGGATGTCGCCGAAGCGCTGGCGCGGAAGAACGCCTTCGCCGCGGACCATGGTTTGGACATGTATATCACCACGCAATTCTGCTTTGAGGCGGCCCCGATCATCGACTGGGACAAACGCATCAGGGCGGCGGGCAACTGTCTGCCGATCCATATCGGCGCGCCGGGTCTGGCGACGATCAAGACCCTGCTGAAACACGCTATGGCCTGCGGCATCGGCCCGTCGATGAATTTTCTGAAAAAGCAGGCGATGCATGTCGCCAAGCTGATGACCGTAAACGCGCCCGACCGGCTGATCGCCGATCTCGCCGCCTATAAGGCGGACGACCCCGACTGCGGGATCGAGTTGGTGCACATGTATCCGTTGGGCGGGCTGAAAAAGACCGCGCAATGGACCCGCGCCGTGCAGGCCGGACAGTTTGATCTAAACGGCAAGGGCGGGTTCGACGTCACGGTCGAAATCGGCTGATCGGGCCAGCCCTGCGCCGCACGCGTCCTATCGCTTCAACGGCGGCATAAAGCTGACCGGTTTCATCAGCCTATTGCTCTGCGAGACCAGAGCGTCCAGCGCCCGGCTCTTCTCGATATAGGTCAGCCAGTCCGGGTCAGCCCAAAGCCTCGCACGCTTCGCCTCGCGGTCCGCGGCGTTTTCGTAGACCCAGATATGGACATATTCGTTCGGGTTCCCGGTCTCGGCCTGCATATAGAGCGCCGGCTCGCCGAGGCAGCGGAACTGAGGCTCGCGGCCAAATTCATCATAGAGCGCCAAATGATCGCCCATCGTTCCCGGCTTCACGGTATAGGTCCGAACATCAAACAACATGCTGCATCCCTCTCTAAGTTTCGCGTAGCGGTCAGAGCGACCATGTCCGTTTCGCCATCGCCATGCAAATCCGTTGCGGCGGGCGCGGACCGTCATCAAACCTTCATTTGAAACGGGCGTACGGATTTGGAACCAACGAGCCCCTATGCCAACAGCTTCAAAAGCGCGAGACCATGGACAGCGACACGAACTACAATGTGCTATTCCTCTGCACCGGCAATTCGGCCCGAAGCATTCTGGCCGAGGCGATCCTGAACCGTGAAGGCGCCGGGCGTTTCCAAGCCTACAGCGCCGGCAGTCAGCCGGCGGGACAGGTCAACCCGTTCGCCATCGATCTTTTGAAACACATGAATTTCCCCACCGATGATTTCCGCTCGAAGAACTGGGACGAGTTCGCAGGCCCAGAAGCGCCGAAGATGGATTTCGTCTTTACCGTCTGCGACAACGCGGCGAACGAGGTCTGTCCGGTCTGGCCGGGACAGCCGATGTCCGCCCATTGGGGCGTCCCGGATCCGGCCGCCCAGACCGGAACGGACGCGGAGAAAGCCGCCGCCTTCGCCGACGCGTTCCGGATGCTCAACGCGCGCATCTCGATCTTCGTCAATTTGCCGCTGGCCTCGATCGACCGACTCGCCCTACAAGATCATCTGGATCGTATCGGCGATCCGAAATAGCTCTTTCAAGCGACGACGCCGTCGCATTTCTTTCAGGTGTCCCGATGCTTGACCGTCCGCGTCGACTGGCCGCTGAGGCGTTGGGGACCGCTTTTCTGCTCGCCACTGTCGTCGGCTCCGGGATCATGGGCGAGACCCTGGCCGGCGGCAATGTCGCCATCGCCCTGCTGGGGAATACGATCGCCACCGGTGCCATCCTGGTGGTGCTGATCCTGATGTTCGGCCCGATCTCAGGCGCGCATTTCAATCCGGCCGTCACCGTTGCATTTCTGATCCGCCGCGAGATCTCCCTAGCCGACAGCATCCTTTACATTATCGTCCAGGTTGTTGGCGGCATACTAGGCGTTTGGGCGGCGCATGCGATGTTCGCTCAGGAGATCCTGCAAGCCTCGATCAATCTGAGGACCGGTCCGCCGCAATGGTTTGCGGAGCTGGTCGCGACCTTCGGTCTGGTCTCGACGATTTTGGCGGTGCTGCGCTGGCGGCCGGAGGCGGTGCCCTTCGCCGTCGGTCTTTACATCACCGCCGGCTATTGGTTCACCGCCTCGACCTCCTTCGCCAACCCGGCGGTCACCGTCGCGCGCAGCTTCACCGACACCTTCTCCGGCATCCTGCCGGCGCACGCGCCCGGTTTCATCCTGGCCCAGTTCGTCGGCGCCGCGCTGGCCACGGGCGTCTTCGCCTGGCTGCTGCCCGAAGATGCGGATTCTGATTAGCGCCTGCCTGATCGGCCGCCCGGTCCGGTATGACGGCGGCTCGAAGGACCTCGACAGCGCCATCCTGAAAGACTGGATCGAGACCGGCCGCGGCGTCCCCTTTTGCCCGGAGGTCGCCGCCGGCCTGCCGACGCCGCGCCTGCCCGTCGAAATCGAACCGGGCCGGGATGGGCGCGACGTGCTTGCCAAGGGCGCCCGTATCATCGACGCCGACGGCCAGGACGAAACCGCCGCCTACCGGCGCGGCGCGGACCTGGCCCTGGCGTTCGCCCGGGCGCAGAATTGCGTCGCCGCCCTTTTGACCGATGGCAGCCCCTCCTGCGGGTCACAAGCGATCTACGATGGACGCTTTTCCGGCCAGAAGAAACCGGGGCTCGGCGTGGTCGCAGCCCTGCTGCGCGAAAACGGCGTCAGGGTCTTTTCGGAGCGCGAAATCTCGGATGCCGCCGCTTGGCTCTCTTCACAGACCGAGCAAACGGACGTTACGTGATCCCGACCGCCGGGCCGCGATCCTCGCGCGGCGTGCGCCGGAAGAACTCGCGATAGCATTTGGCGAAATGGCTGGCGGAGACGAAGCCGCAGGCCAGTCCGACATCCAGAATCGGCATCGAGGTCTGGCGCAGCAACGCCTGGGCTTTGTGCATGCGCAAGGAGAAATAGTATTTCCGGGGCGTGGTGTTCAGGTGTTTGGAGAATAGCCGCTCAAGCTGCCGAGTGGAGAGGTTCACCTCATGCGCGATCTGCTCGCGGTCCAGCGGCGTCTCCAGATTCTCCTCCATCATCGCGATCGAGGCCAAGAGCTTCGGGTGGCTGACGCCGACGCGGGCGCGCAGGTCCATGCGCTGGGCTTCCTCCGGATCGCGCATCCGCTTCAAGACGAACCAGTCGGTGATCTGCGCGGCGACGGCGTGGCCATGCCGGGCGCCGAAGAAATGCAGCATCATGTCCATCGCCGCCGAGCCGCCGGCGCAGGTTGCGACCGGACCGTCGATCACGAATAGATTCCGGTCGACCTCCAGATTCGGGAAACGTTCTTGGAAGCCGTCCAGATAGTCCCAATGAATGGTGCTGCGCCGGTTCTCCAAGAGCCCGGCGCGGGCGAACAGATAGGACGCGGTTGAGACGCCCACCACAGGCGTTCCCATACGGACAATCCGGCGCAGCCAATTCAGAATGCTGTCATCGGCCATTTGCTCGACGCCGACGCCGCCGATTACAAAGGCGATGTCGAACCCGTCCGGGGCCATCCCCAGATCGGGCACAAGCGTGATGCCGTTGCTGGCTGAGATGGCCCCGCCATCCGGCGACATGATGGTCCAGCGATAGGCCTGGGCTCCCAGAATGTCATTAGCGGCGCGCAGCGGCTCCATGGCGCAGGCCATCGACATCAGTGAGAAATTCGGGACCAGCAGAAACGCGACCCGCACTGGGCGATCGTCTACCGGTCTGTTGAAGAAATCCATACGATCCGCCGAAGATTGCCGCTTCGGCTGCAGAATAGGCGGCTTCGACGGGGCTGCAACACCGTTTCGCGCTAAAGCGCGCGCCCCGCGCCAACGGGCGCGGCCGAAATGGGCGGTCATGGATCGCCGTCGCCGATCTCATCCCGACGGCGGTTGATATAGGCGTCGATCGCCTCCAGCCGTGCGGGATCTAAAGCCGGCGCCTCATAGTTCTCCAAGAGCGAGGTCCAGATCTGGGTCGCCCGCTCGGTCGCGGATTTTGCGCCATCCTCGGCCCAGTTCTCCTGCGTTCGCCAATCGGACAGGAGCGGCTGATAGAACGCGGTCTCGTAGCGCGCCATCGTGTGCGGCGCGCCGAAAAAGTGTCCGCCCGGCGCGGTCTCGGCGATCGCATCCAAGGCGATCTCTTCGGGCGCTGTGTCGATCGGCGTCAGCATCCCCATCATGTGTTGCGCGATTTCGCAGTCGAGCACGATCTTCTCAAACGACGCGACGAGCCCGCCTTCGAGCCAACCGATGGCGTGGTAGATCAGGTTCCCATGGCCGAAGACCGCGCCTGTCATCGCCATTTGCGTCTCATAGGTCGCTTGAGCATCGACCGTATTGGCGGCGTTGCAGGCGCTCGTGCGATAGGGCAGCCCGTAGCGGCGCGCCAGTTGACCGCCCGCCAGATTAGCCTTGGCGTTTTCCGGCGTGCCGAAGGTCGGCGCGCCGCTGCGCATGTCGACATTCGAGGTGAAGCCGCCATAGACCACCGGCGCGCCGGGCCGCGCCAGTTGCGTCAAGGCGACCCCAATCAACGCCTCGGCGTTCTGCTGGGTCAAGGCCGCCGCCATCGTGACCGGCGTCATCGCGCCCATCAGGGTGAAGGGCGTGACGATGGTCGCCTGATTGTGGCGCGCCAGCGCAATGGCGCCGTTCGCCATCTCCTCATCCAATTTCCGCGGCGAGTTGATGTTGATATTGGCGATGACGCTGGGATCGGCCTCCAAGTCGACGACCGTCAGCCCGCGCGCCAGGGCGACCATATTGATCAGATCGATCACCCGACCCGCCCCGATCGGCACGCCGCCGACCACCTTGTCGGTCAATGTCAGGGCGGCGCGGTAGGTGTCCAGATGGCGGTTGTTGGCCGGCATCTCGATCGGCGGCGCAACTTGGTTGCCCAGAAAATGGACGCAGTCGAAACTCTGCGCTAATTTCATCAGCCTTTCGAAGTCCGCCATATTGCCGGGGCGTCGACCGTTGATCCGGTCATGCACGTTCGGCGCGCCGCTGACGAAGCCGAAATTGATGTGCGCGCCGCCAATTGTGACGGCTCGATCCCGATTGCGCGGCGTCAGGGTGAAGGTTCTCGGCGCGGACTTCAGCGCCTCGGCGATCAGGCCGCGATCCGGGTAGACCATGCCGGTAGACCGGTCGGTTTTGGCGCCGGCCCGTTCGAACAGGTCGAGCGCGGCCTCGCCCATCACCTCAATACCGGCATTCTCCAGAAGCTCGAGCGACGCCAGATGGATCGCCTCGACCTGGTCGGCGCTGAGCGGCTCCAACGGCGGAAAGGGCGATCTGACCGAGCGCCAAGGCAAGCGCGGAACGCCGGTTTGGCGCTGGGAAACGTCAACAGAGGACGTTCGTCGTCTCGGACGTCGTTTGCGGTCGGGGCGCGGCATGCGGAGCTCGATTCAGGGGGATGTGGGTCACGGGGATAGGGGATGAGTGCGCACAACCTGCGCCAGCGTTATCGCTCGCGATGTCCCATTCGCGACATTCGCTTCCGGAAAACGCCATCGTGCACAACCCAGCGATTCTCGGCGCCGTCCCCTGCGGTACGGCTTTGCTCATCGTCTCAAGCCGATCTTCGCTTCGCGCACCGCGATATAAGTCGCCGAGGCGAAGATGATCAAGCCGCCCGCAACCGTGAAAAGAGTCGGCGCCTCGGAAAAGACGAACCAGCCGATCAACGCCGCCAGGATCAGTTTAAAGAAATCAAAGGGCATGACGATCGACGTCTCGCCATGCTTTAAGGCCTCCGCAAAGGCGATTTGCGCGACCGTGCCGAGCCCCCCGATCAGCAGCAGCCAGGCATACTGCTCCATCGTCGGCCATCGCCAGACCCCGAGCGCCGGGATCAAGGCCATCGGCGCCATGAAAAGACCCATATAGAGCGTAATGGTCAGAGACGAGTCCGTGCGGCTGAGCACCTTGATCATGACGATCACGATGGCCCAGAGGAAAGACGAAAACAGCGTCAAAAGAAGCCCGAAATCGAGCTGCGCAAAGCCAGGCCGGATGATCACCATGGCCCCGCCGAAACCGACCAGAATGGCCGCCCAGCGTCGAATACGCACGACTTCTCCCAAAGCCAGGGCGGCCAAGGCGGTGGCGAAGATCGGCGCGGTGAAGCTGAGCGCCGACACATCCGCCAAGGGCGCAATCGAGAGCGCATAGAAAAAACAAAGCATGGCGCAGACATTGAAGACCGACCTGACCGCCATCAATCCGGGCCGGCGCGCTTTCAGCGGCGCAAGGCCGTATCGGAGCAACAGGGGCGTTAGGACGATCACGCCGAATACATTCCTGAAGAACGCGATCTCGAACGGATGAAGCGCCGCCGAAACATGGCGGATCGTCGCATGCATCACGACGAATGCGCCGGCTGAGACCAACATCATCCCGATTCCCCGCAGATTGTCGCCGGGAACGGCGGCGGTCGAGGATGGCGAGGGCGTATCGTCCATTCGAAGCAAGCTAGGCCACCGCCGCGATCGGACAAATCCGCAGCCCCGCTGGATGCGCCTGGACGAGCTTGCTAGAGTCGCAGCGCTATCGTTCTGTGGCCTCAGGCCGACGAAGGACCCGTCCATGACCGAGACCGTGATCTACCACAATCCCCGCTGCTCGAAGTCGCGCCAGACTCTGGCCTTGCTGACCGAGCGAGGCGTCGCGCCGTCGGTCATTGAATATCTGAAAACGCCGCCGACCGAGGCGGAGATCCGGGCTCTGCTAGACGCGCTTGGCTGCGAACCCCGCGATCTGATGCGGACCAAGGAGAGCGTTTATCGCGACTTGGGCCTGAAGGATGAAACGGATCCGGACGCCCTGATCCGAGCCATGGCGAAAAATCCGATCCTGATCGAACGGCCGATCGTGACGCGCGGCGGCAAGGCGGCGATCGGCCGCCCGCCCGAATCGGTTCTGAAAATCCTCTAAACGCCGACACGACCGCGCAAACGAACCCGATGCAGGACAACCCGATCCGATACGAGCAGGAGGAGGCCGTCGTCACCCTGACGCTAAACCGGCCCGACGCGCTGAACGCCTTCAGCGACGCGCCGATGATCGAGGCGTTTCTGGCGGCGCTGGACCTGATTGAGCGGGACGCGACGGTGCGCGCAGTGATTCTGACAGGCGCGGGCAAGGCCTTTTCAGCGGGCGGCAACGTCAAACATATGCGAGACAAAACGGAGATGTTCGCCGGCGGCCCGGCGACCGTGAAACAGGCCTATCTTGACGGCATCCTGCGCGTGCCGCCGCGCTTCTGGGCTTTCGACCGGCCGGTGATCGCCGCGGTCAACGGCGCCTGTTTTGGCGCGGCGGTCGATCTCGCCTCGATGTGCGACATCCGCCTGGCCGCGCCTGAGGCCAAGATCGGTCTGCCCTTCGTGAATATCGGCATCGGTCCGGGCGACGGCGCCGCCTGGTTCCTGCCGCGCATCGTCGGACAATCCGCCGCCGCCGAACTGCTGCTGACCGGGGAGCCGATCGACGCCGAGAAGGCGCTGCAGATCGGCTTCTTCAGCCGGATCGTTCCCGCCGGGTCGCTTCTCGAAGAAGCGAAGTCTCTGGCGCGGCGGATCGCCAGCCGAGCGCCGCTCGCCGTGCGCAAGACCAAGCAAGCCTTGCGCGCCGGACTTGAACAATCCTTGCGCGATCACTTGCAATTCTGCGCCGAGATGCAGGCGGCGCTGCACCATACCGAGGATCATACCGAAGCGTTGGAGGCCTTCTTCGAGAAACGCGAGCCTGTCTTTCGCGGCGTCTGACAGCGCCCCGTCCAATTCTTCACCCGGGCGTCGCGCTCAAACGGCGCGCCCGCAACGTCGTCGCGCCGCTAGAACAGGTCGCGGCTGCGCGGTTCGCCGGCTTGGGCCCCGGTCTAGCGTCACGGTCGGCTCGGATCCGCCGATCTCCGACATTTCTTCTCAGAAGCCGCAAGGAATTCCCCGACTATGGTCAAGTCCGACATCGAAATCGCGCGTGAAGCGACAATGCAGCCGATCACCGCCATCGGCGCCCGCGTCGGCGTGCCCGAGGAAGCGCTGCTGCAATTCGGCCCGACCAAAGCGAAAGTCAGTTTCGACTTTCTGAAATCGCTGCAGGATAAGCCGGACGGCAAACTGATCCTGGTTACCGCGATCACCCCGACCCCGGCCGGCGAGGGCAAGACGACGACCACGGTGGGACTCGGCGACGGGCTTAACGCGATCGGCAAGAAGGCGATGATCTGTTTGCGCGAACCCTCGCTCGGACCCTGCTTTGGGGTGAAGGGCGGCGCGGCCGGCGGCGGCTACGCCCAGGTCGTGCCGATGGAGGATATCAACCTGCATTTTACCGGCGATTTCCACGCCATCACCTCGGCGCACAACCTGCTGTCGGCGCTGATCGACAATCACATTTATTGGGGCAACGAGCTTGGATTTGACGAGCGTCGGGTGGCTTGGCGTCGGGTTCTGGATATGAACGACCGCGCGCTGCGCGACACGGTCGTGTCGCTCGGCGGCGTCGCGAACGGATTTCCGCGTCAGACCGGTTTCGACATCACGGTCGCCTCCGAGGTTATGGCGATCTTCTGCCTGTCGAACGATCTGGCGGACTTGGAGCGCCGGCTTGGCGCGATCGTCGTCGGCTACACGCGCAAGCGAGAGCCGATCCGCGCCCGCGATTTGAAAGCCGAAGGCCCGATGACGGTCCTTTTGAAAGACGCGCTAATGCCGAACTTGGTGCAGACACTGGAGAACAACCCGGCCTTTATCCATGGCGGGCCCTTCGCCAATATCGCCCATGGCTGCAACACCGTCTCGGCCACCAAGGCGGCGTTGAAGCTGGTCGACTACACGGTGACGGAGGCCGGTTTCGGCGCCGATTTGGGGGCCGAAAAATTCTTCGACATCAAATGCCGCAAGGCCGGTCTCAGCCCCGACGCCGCGGTAATCGTCGCCACCGTCCGGGCGCTGAAGATGCATGGCGGCGTGGCTAAAGATCTGTTGGGCGAAGAGAATGTCGAGGCGGTCAAGAAAGGTCTCGAGAATCTCGGCCGGCATATCCGCAATGTCGGCCAGTTCGGCGTGCCCGCCGTTGTGGCGATCAACCGCTTCACCGCCGACACGGATGCGGAATTGGCGGCGATCCAGGAATTCGTCACCCAATTCGGCGTCGAGGCGATCGAATGCAACCATTGGGCCGAAGGCTCGAAAGGGACCGAGGCTTTGGCGACGAAAGTCGTGCAGCTCTGCGACAGCGGCGCGGCGCAGTTTCGCACGCTCTATGGCGACGAGATGAGCCTATTCGACAAGATCAACACTGTCTGCCGGTCGATCTATGGCGCCGACGAGGCGATCGCCGACAAGAAGACGCGGGATCAGCTTCGGCAGTGGGAAGAGGCGGGCTACGGCCATCTGCCGGTCTGTATGGCCAAGACCCAATACAGTTTCTCGACCGACCCGAACCTGAAGGGCGCGCCGACCGGTCATGCGGTGCCGATCCGTGAAGTCCGTCTCTCCGCCGGCGCCGAGTTCATCGTCGCGATCTGCGGCGAGGTCATGACCATGCCCGGTCTGCCCCGGACCCCCGCCGCCAACTCGATCCACCTGGACGACGGCGGTTTGGTGCAGGGGCTGTTCTGACCTTCTTCGGCTCGGTCGGCGGCGAACCGCTCTATTCCTTCGTCCCGCGAGTCAGGGCACAGTCCGCCCATGGCGTCGCTTCATGAATTGTCGCTTTGGCACCAGCGCTTTTGCGCCTACTTGCAGACCCAGCCTCGGTTTGCGGCGTTGGCGCAAGCGCTGACCATGGGCGAGGAGGCGCACAGCGATCCGAAAGCGTTCGTCTCGCAGATGAACCATCAGGTGACGCGGTCGCGCTGGGAGAAACCGTTCCAGGATGCGGTCGTTGCGGCGCTGCACGCCTATATCCACGTCCATCTTGGCGTGGCGCCGATTGAGACCCCGGCGGAGGCGCAAGAGCCCTTGGCGCGGCTGAATGAGCTCGGCTATGCGACGCTGCCGCGCATCGACGCAAAACGCACTGCGGCGATACGCGATTGGTTCCGGGACAAACCGCTGGAACTGAATCGCGCGGGGGCGGAACACGAACGCTTGTCCCTAGAGGAGGCGCGCAAGAAAGCGAATATCGCGCACTACAGGATCGCGGATGTTATGGCTTGCCCGGCATTCCTGGAAATCGCCCTCGATCCCATAAGGCTGGGCGTTGCAGCGGCGTATCTGGGCGCGACGCCAACCCTGATCAACATCTCGGCCTGGTGGAGTTTCGCTGGAAGACCAGCGGCCAAAGACGCACAGCTCTTCCATCTGGATGTAGACGATTATCGGTTCCTGAAATTCTTCATCTATCTGACCGATGTGGGCGAGCCGGACGGACCGCATGTCTATGCGCCGCGCTCGCACTTGCATCAGACGGTCCACGGCATGCTCGCCGCTGCCGATGACAAGGCCGGCTTTGTACGGTGGTATCTGCAGCAGCTTCGAAAGACAGACGAAGATGTGATCCGCGCCTTCGGCCCGCCGGATTCAATTATGGGGCCGGAGGGGACGAATTTCGTCGCCGACACCAGCGGCTTGCATCGGGGGTCGTTGCCGACGCGCCATGACCGGCTGATCTGCCAAGCTGTCTATGGCCTGACGCCGCTCTCCATCAGGACAGTGAACCAAATCAGCGTCGGGGCGGAAGGAATGGGAAGGCTGCCGGCCGACATCCTGACCCCGCCCCGCGACCATATATTGCGGATGTATCTGAAACCTTAGTCACCGCGCAGATACGCCGCATCGAACATGCGCATGATCTCCGCAACCGCTTCCGGCCTCACATGGCGCTCATCCGCCGTCCAAGGCTGGTCGGCGCAATGCATCACATGCTCGTAGCTGGGGAAATAGAAAACATCCTGGTTGCGACGGACGATCTCCTCCGCCGCCACCCGCAACACCGATTTGGAATGCGCATTGGCGGCGATGACATGTTGATCAAGGCGATGGGTCGCGATCAGCGGGATCGGGGACAGGCTGAGAACAACTTTGAACTTTGGATTGTGTTCCCGGACGAGGGATAGAAAGGCCTCGAATTCAGCGACATTTTCCTCGACCGTCAACACGGCGGGCTCAGCCAAAGCGAACATCCAAGGGCTACGCGGATTGCGCGACAGCGCGACTCCGTTGGACCGCAGCCGCCAGCATTCGTTCAGGCCCAGCGTGGCGACGAAGATTTCGGCTTCGCTGAGAACCCGCCGTACGGCGTCCGCGTGCTTTGGCTTGTCCACCCGATAGGCGACGGCGTTGCCGAACGCGACGCCCTCGCGAAACGGATCGGTGAAGAAGAGCTGCCCGCTTGGCGCGCGCTCCCGAACGACGAGTGATGGCGTTCGGCTGGCGCCGAAGGCGCGTTCCGCCAATTGGCGGAGACTGGGCGTATTGAAGATCAGCCCCCAAGCCGCCGAGAACCGGGCGAAGTCCCGGTCCGGCGCATATCCGTCGACCACGACACCGTTGGAGCCGTCCGGCTCAGGCTCGGACACAACATAGTTGAAGCCCCGCGCCTGAAGGTTCTTGGCGATCTCGAACGCGAAACAGCTGCCCGCGGAAGCGATCGGGGTCGATTTATCGATCAGCGGGATCTTCTCTGCGATCGGCACGCTCTTTGCCAAAGCGCCGCCGCCTTCGCGCGTCGGGTTCGGCCAGAAGACCGCGGCGGGATTGGCCCGCAAATCAGGCCGATACGCCGCCGCCCCGCGCCGCGTCTTCTCGATATGCGCCGCCAATTCGGTCCGCGCCTTTTCCAGGCCTGGCCGGTCCGCCTCGCGCGCCTTCGCCAGATTGGCCTCGAAAAACCCCTGCAGTAACGCGATGAAGTCTTCGTGACTGCGCAAAGACAGATCGGACACGGCGATTTGATCCAACAAAAAGGCGCGGAAAGCCGGTTCTGAAAAAACCGTTTCGATCAGCAGCGACAGCAAGGCCGGATTCGTCAGGCCGGCCTTGTCATCGATTTCAATCACAGGCGCATCTCGCGACAAACCAGGCGCGCGGTCAGACACGGTAGGGCTGGGCGGTTCAACCGAGGTCATGCAGCGGTTATAGCAAGCCGCGTTTCATGAAGCGAGCAGCGGCGACGTCCGCCACAGCGTGTCAGCCGGCGACCCCGCCGGCCGCGACCAGCGCAGCCAACCGGGCCTCGTCATAGTCGGCCTCGAGTGCGGCAGCGGCCTTTTCCGCCTCGGCCTGAAGATCATCGGAAATCTCGACCGGCGCCGCCTTGCGCCATTCCGCAAGGTAATCGTCGGTTCCGCGTGCGCCGCCGCGCATGGCCGCCCGGTCGATCGCCTTCTCGAATCGCTCGTCGAGCACGATCTTGACCTGATCCCGCCGGCCTTTCCTCGCGGTGACCTGAGCGGGAATGTCCCGCCAATAGGTGACGATCAATTGCGCCATGCCGATGTCTCCTCGCGTCCGTCCGACCCCGCGATGAACGCGGCCAGTTCGCCATAGCCCGTCTTCACGCGCCGATAATCCAGACTCAGCCGCGCCGCCGCCGCCTCGGCCCGCGCGTCCAGCGCCGGATCGTCGGTCTGGGCCAGATAGACCAACCGTGTGTAATTACCGAACATCATCGCGACCATGCCGGGATATTTGTCGAGACCCATGCCCTCAACGACCAGGCTCTCGAAATGGCGCGCCAAATAGTCGGTGAGATAGAACGTGCCGAGTTCTTCCTCCGCCAGGGAAGCGAAGTCGGTCTGACCGGCGAAAAACGCGTAGCAATGGGGACCGCCGATCCGTGTGACCGGACAGTCCGGCCGGGTCTCCTCGGCGATGATCTTGTCGAGCAGCCCGCCGGTTCCGCAATCCGCATAGGCGACGAGGATGCGCGCGGCCCGAGGACGCAAGGCTCTGATCTTCTCCCGCAAGCGCTCAGGGATCTCCGACGGCTGGTTGTGAAGCTTGGCCGGCAGGCAGGTCAGCGCCAGACCGGTCAACCGGTTCAATCGGATCAGGTCGAGTATTTCGCGCGCCAGCGCGCCGCACGCGATGACCTGGACCTGCTTGCCAACCGGCGCCGCATCGCCGGGCGCTGGAAAGGCGGCCTCTTGCTCCGGGGCCAAGGCATCGGATTTCGGCGTCATAGCGCGGCCTTCCCACTCAGGAATGCAGGGAGAGGCCGCTCAGCCCGCCAGGGCCTGATTGTGCTTGCGCGCCATGATCTCTTTGGCGGTTTCGACGGCGACCGCCGCGTCCCGGCAATAATAGTCGGCCCCGATCTCGCGCGAGAACTCTTCGTTCAAGGGCGCGCCGCCGACCACAACGGCATAGCTGTCGCGCAGGCCTTTTTCCTTCAGCGTGTCGATCACGACCTTCATATAGGGCATGGTCGTGGTCAGCAGGGCGGACATGCCGAGAATATCCGGCTGATGCTCTTCGAGCGCCTCCAGATAGTTCTCGACGGGATTGTTGATGCCGATATCGATCACTTCGAACCCGGCGCCCTCCATCATCATCGAAACTAGGTTCTTGCCGATGTCGTGGATGTCGCCCTTGACCGTGCCGATCACCATCTTGCCTTGAGGCGGCGCGCCGGTCTCGGCGAGCAGCGGGCGCAGAATCGCCATGCCGGCCTTCATGGAATTGGCCGCCATCAACACTTCCGGCACGAAGAGGATGCCGTCGCGGAAGTCGATCCCGACGATCCGCATACCCTCGACCAACGCCTCCGTCAGGACCTTGTACGGCTCCCATCCCCGTTCGAGCAGGATGTTCGTCCCCTCGACCACTTCTTCGGCGAGGCCGTCATAGAGATCGTCCCACATCTGTTCGACCAATTCCTGATCGTCGAGATCGCGGAGATTCAGATCTTCGGAAGCGTCGTCGGTCATGGTTATCGGATCCCTGAAAACGCGCCCGCAGCCGGCTCAGCCAGTGACGGGCGCATGCGCCATACGTTTCCACCCCGTCTTGTCCTATCCGCCAGGTGGGACACTGACGCCCTTGTTTTCGCGACGGTTCTTATCATCGCGACGACATAGCAACAGATAAGGCGCATGACCCGGTTGGGAACCGTCTCGCCGTTTTTCTCAGTCCTACTAGGAGGTGAGTCGTCGGGCCTCGGACCGCTGCGCTTCGGTCATATCGCGCCAAACCAGATCGGCCAGACGCCGAGAATCTGCGTCGCCCGCCGCGACAGCGCGCGTAAGCCAGATATACGCCATCACCGGATCGGACGCCTCTCGCCCTGCCTCGCCGACGAAGCCGCGCGCCAGCAAGTTACCCAGAGCGCGCATCGCTTCCGGCATGCCGGCCTCGGCCGCCACCTCATACATTTCCGCCGCCACCCACGGGGCGGCCTCGACGCCGAGTCCCAGTTCCGTCATCTGCGCCAGATTGAACTGCGCTTCGATCACGCCGCCCGCAGCCGCGCGCCGATACAAATCCGCCGCGCGCGGCAAATCGCGTTCGACGCCGATCCCGGTTTGCAGCAAGACCGCCAAACGGAATTGCGACGGCGCGTGCCGCGCCTCGGCCGCACGCACGTACCAGCCCGCAGCCACCGCCGTATCAACGCCGACGCCCAGCCCGTTCTCGTAGGCGTAACCCAGAAGATACTGCGCCTGAACGTCGCCGGCGCGCGCCTTTGGGCCATAGAGCGACTGGATGTAGGCCTCGCCGGGGATCGCGGGGTCCGGCGCCTGGGCCAAAGATTGGGCCCTGACTTGGGCCCCGACCTGAAGCGAAAGGATGACAGCGCACGGGCCCAACGCCGCAGCGACAGCGCGCCACCCGTTCAGCCGCGCCCATGACGCGCCAGCGTCCGGACCCGCTCGTCCTGATCCACCCATTTTAGGAAGCGACCAACTTGTTTCCCCTAGACCAATGATCAACCTAGTTTGATTCCGCCGCAATTTCAAAGCGCTAACGCTCTCCCATCCGCGCGGCGCCCAAGCCGGCCTTCGCTTGCGCCGGGTCGGCGGACGCGGCAAGGTCCAAGCATGGTCGAAATCGAGGTCCTGGCCGTCGTTCTGGTCGCCTATTTCTGCGCCGGCGCTGTAAAGGGCGTGATCGGTCTCGGCATGCCGACGGTCAGCCTGGCGATCATGGTGACGGTGATCGGGTTGAAGGACGCCATCGCCCTGATGCTGTTGCCGGCCTTCGCCACCAATGTGGTTCAAGCGGTCACCGGCGGCGCCTTTGCAGCCTTGTGGCGTCGGTTGACGACCTTGCTCGTCGGCGTTTGCGCTGGCCTTTGGATCGGGGTCGGTGTCTTGGCGGCGGCCGACGCCCTGTTTCTGTCGGCCATATTGGGCGGCTTGCTGGCGCTCTACGCGCTGTTCAGCCTGGCGCGGCCGCAACTGCCGGAGCCCGGCAAGGCCGAGGCGGTTCTGTCGCCGACGGTCGGTCTGACCACCGGCGTGGTGACCGGCATGACAGGCTCCTTCGTGGTGCCGGGCGTGTTGTATCTGCAGGCGCTGCGGCTGCCGAAAGACCAATTCATACAAGCGATGGGCATCGCCTTTACCGTGTCGGCTGCAGCCATGTCAGCGGCCATGATGCAACGCGGGCTGCTGACGGTGGAGATCGGCCTGTTATCCGTCGTGGCGCTGGCGCCCGCCTTCCTGGGGATGTATTTGGGACGGCGGCTGAGGAATCGTCTGGACGAGGCCTTGTTCCGAAAGGTGTTTTTCAGCGCTCTCTTGTTGTTAGGCCTGTATCTGATCGGCCGGGTGATCGTATAGGAGCCGGCCTTGCGTCCGGGCCGAATGTAGGGGATCGAATAGGCATGCGCGCCATATGCATAGGCTCCGCGATGGCGGACACGATCGTTGTGGTGGTCGATAGCGATATCGAACGGATCACCATGCACAACGCCACCACATCCTTCCTATTGATGGAGCAAGGCCGCAAGATCGACGCCAAGAGCATTAGCCACCATATCGGCGGCGGGGGCGTCAACGCGGCGGTCTCGATGGCGCGCTTGGGGGTCGATGTCGCGACGCTGGTGAAGATCGGCGACGACGCCGACGGCGAACGGGTGATGCAGCGCCTGCATGACGAATATGTCGACAGCCGGGCGGTGGTCACCGACACAACCGACGAGACCGGGTCGGCCGTGATGATCTCGTCGCACGATCGGAACGCGACGATCTTCATAGGGCGTGGGGCGAACCGTTTGTTGGTTGATGCGGATGTCGACCGGGCGCGGGTCGAAGGCTTCGACCTCGTCTATATCTCGACCCTGTCGGATCAGTCTTCGGAACAATATCCCCGCGTCGTCGAGAAGGCGGCGGCCGCCGGCGCCTTCGTCGCGGCCAATCCCGGGATCCGGCAATTGACCCGGCGCGGCTCGACATTGATGACGATTCTCGACGAGATTGATGTCTTGGGCCTGAACACGGTCGAGTCTCAAACCCTGATGCGCAATCTGCCGGCGGCCACGTTGGCGACGGCCGCAGAACGGGCGGAGGCGATCGATCTGGACCTGCCGGACGATCCGCCGCACTTGCTGGACAAAGGATTCTATACCGACGCCGGATCGATTTCCTTTTTACAATATGTATTGGCGATGCGGATGCAGGGCGCACGCGGCGTTTTGGTGACGGACGGCGCGGCGGGCGCTTATCTCGCCTTTGGCGATCATATTTACTACTGTCCGACCTTGAAGGCGGCGGTGAAGGGCACGGCAGGTGCCGGCGACGCGTTCACCTCAACGCTCGCCGCAAAACTGGCGCAAGGCGCGCCGCCGGAGCATGCCCTGCGCTGCGCCGCGGTCAACGCCGCCTCGGTCGTCTCCGAAATCGACACTCAAACCGGTTTGTTGACAGAAGAGGCGCTGGATAGCTGGGTCTCAGAAGTAGAAGCCGATCTACCCGTCTTGAAAGCCGCCCTGCCGGCGCCGGCATGACGCCGCGCCCGATCCCGCATCTCGCCGCCCTCCCGCGCCTCGATATCGGGGAAGCAGGGTTGGGCGGCGTCGGCCGCGTATTGCGCCTCAACAATAACGAGAATGTCGAGCAACCGTCGGATGCGGTTCTGGAAGCCGTCGCGCAGGCGCAGGCCGATGCGAATTGGTATCCGGACGTGACGGCAACGGCGCTGAAACAGGCAATCGCCGAGACGCATCCCGGCGTCGCCCCCGACCGGTTGGTCCCTGCCGCCGGGTCCGGCGAATTGATCGCACTCTTGGCGCGCGCCTATAGCGGCCCTGGCGATGAGGTCATTATCGGTCGGCAGGGCTATCTCTATTTCAGCATCGCGTCCATGGCGACGGGGGCGAAACCCGTCTACGTTGACGCGGCTAAGAACGAGAAGAAACCGGGATTCGATCCGCAAGCGGCGCTGGACGCGGTGACCGAGCGGACACGGATCGTGTTTATCGATAATCCCAGCAATCCTTTGGGCGTCATACTGACGGCTCAGGAGATAGCCGAATTCCGGGCCGCCCTACGCGGCGATATCCTGCTGGTCCTCGACGCCGCCTATTCGGATTACGTGACCGATCCCGTCTATCAGGCCGGCGAGGCGATGGTCGATCAAGGCGACAACACCGTTATGCTGCGCACCTGCTCCAAGATCTACGGACTAGCGGGATTGCGGGTCGGTTGGGCCTATGCGCCCGCCGCCATCGTCGAAATGCTGGCGCGCGTGCAGCGCCCGGGTACCATCGCCAGCCTCTCTCTGGCCGCCGCCGAAGCCGCGATCCGAGACCGTGAGACCTATGGCGAGCGTCGGTGGTGCAATCAAAAGACGCGGGACGCCTTTACCCATCGCCTACGCGGCTTGACCGGCGTTTCGGTCCTCGACAGCCATGCGAATTTCGTCTTCGCGACCCTGGGGCCAGAGGCGAAAATCAACGCCAGCGATCTGTTTTCCAAGCTCCGGATGCGGGGCGTCTTCATCCGTCCCATGGCGCCTTATCACGCGCCGGAGAGCGTACGCATCAGTATCGGGACCGAGACCGACATGCGGATCGCGGCCGACGCGATCGAAAGCCTATTGGGCTAGTCGCCGAGGCTCGCCGCCGCATGGCGCCCGGCGACCCGGCCCAACGCCACCGCTGTCAGCAAGCCGTTGCCGGACAAGTACCCGTCGACATCGGGCCCGCTCAGGCCGCAAGCCGCGCCGCCGCCGGCATAGAGATTCCCGAGCGGCGCCTCGCTTCCGGCGCGCAGCACCCGCGCCTGTTCGTCGATCCGCAGCCCGCCCTGGGTGTGGAACAGGGCGCCGGTGACCTTGATCGCATAGCACGGCCCCGTCAGAGCCGGCGTCTTAGACCAGTCCCGCCCGAACGCGTCGATACTCTCGCCCGCCGTCTCGGCGACCGACGCCGTCAGCGCCGCGTCATCGACCCCGATCGCTAGGGCCAGCGCCGGAACCGTCTCGGCTTTGCGCAGCGCGCCCTGCGCCTCGGCCTGGGCGAAATCGTCAAACTCCCGGCCCAAACGCAGCAGCCGTTCATCAAAGACGGCCCAGGCGACGCCGCCTGGCTGGGCCAGGACCTCGACCGCCTGTTCGGAATAGCCCGCATGTTCATTGGAAAACCGCGCGCCCCGCGCATTGACCTGAATCCCGCCCTCCATCATCAGGGCCCAGGTGATCAACACGCCATGCGGGTGCGCGACATTGCCGTGTCCCTGATAACCCGACAAATGCTTGGCCTCGCCGCCCAAGGCCGCGCCCCAAGCCACGGCCTCGCCCTGATTGCCGGCATGGCCGAAATAGAGCGCATCTTTCATTTCCGGAATATGCTCGGCGACCATCGACTTGTTCCCGCCATAGCCGTTGCAGGCCAAGATCAGCGCATCACAGGATATGTCCTCGATCGTCTCGTCGGGGCGCGTGATGCGCATCCCTTTCACCGACGAGCCTTCAGCGAAGAGCGCCGAGACGGTAGCATCGGTGACGATATCCACGCCGCGCGCCGCCGCCGCGTTGACCAGCATGCCCATCAGGCTGCGACCCGTGCGGTCCGGCGGCGCATGCATGCGCGCGACCGAATGGCCGGGATAGAGAAATCCTTGCACCAGATCCAAAGTGACTTCGGGGAAGGCGTTCAGCCAATCGATGGCGGGCCCCGCCGCCTGGGTCGCCGCCGCCAGGACCGCCGGATCGGACCTTCCCTTGGACTTGCCCTGGATGTCGGCGGCGAACAGCGCCGCACTATCCTCAACGCCTGCCGCTGCTTGCAACCGTGTGCCCGCCGCCGGGATCATGCCGGACGACAAGGCGGTGGAGCCGGCGGGCGCGGAGTCGCGCTCGAACACCACGATCTCGGCGCCCGCTTCCTTTGCCGACAACGCCGCGACAAGGCCACAGGCGCCCGCGCCGATGATCGCGATCGGCGTGTGAAAGGCGAAATCCGCCGCCGCCGGGTCCAACAGCGTCATGCGCTATCTGAAGTGCCTGCGGCGGCGCGGATCGCGGCTTCCGCCTTGGCGCAGGTCATCTGATCGCCGATGCTGGCCAGCGCCTTCAGGTTGTCCTGATGGACCTGTTCCGAAAAGGCGGCGCAACCGTTATTGAGCACAGTCACATGGAAGTCCCGGACATGGGCGTCGCGCGCGGTTGAGGCGACGCCGCCATTGGTGACGATACCGCAGAACAGCAGATGCTCGATCCCGGCGCGCCGCAGCACCCATTCCAGGCGGCTCATATAGAAGGCGGAATAAGCGACCTTCTCGACCGTCAGATCAGCGGGTTTCAATTCCGCCACCAGATCCTGACCGAAGGATCCCGGCGCGAAATCGCCCTTGGTCAGGAACGGCCGCAGTTCCTTCAAGTGCGGCGAGATGAAAGGCGCGCCGCCCTTGCCCGGCACGAGGGTGAAATGGGTCGAGACGACCCAGCCGCCGGCTTCGCGCAGCGCGTCGGCCACCGGGCGGACCCGGGCCGGCAAAGCCGCAATTTCGGCCGACGAGACCCCGGCCCGGGCGTAAGCCCCGTCTGGATGCAGGAAATCATTCTGCAGATCGACGATCACCAGCGCGGTCTTCTCCGGGATCAACATGTCAGGCCGCCTTACGTTCGATGATCAGATTGCCGAACGGATCGACCCGTCCTTGCAGGTCAGGCTCAATTACGATCGTCGTATCCGCCTGCTCCAGGATCGCAGGACCGAAAATCACCGAACCGACCGGGGCCGCCAGCCGGTCATAGACTGTCGCCTGCCGCCATTCCCCATCGACATACAACGCGCGTTCGCTCTGAACCGCGTCCGCCAGCGCGCCGCCTTCCGGCGGGGCCAACAGGTGCAGATCGAATTTCGGACGCTTGCCGATCACCGCGACCCGTAGATTCATTACCCGCATCGGAATGCCCTCTAAAAGGCGGCCGAACGCGGCCTGATAGGCGCGCTCGAACGCCGCGCGCACGCCGTCGCGCATCACGCCCGTGGTCGCGCCGTCGAATTTCAGGTCGAGCGGGACCGTCACCGTGTGGGTCTGCCCGACATACAGCATGTCCAGCTCGAACTGGGTCTCGACCCCTTCGAACGCGGTGTTCCCCTTTTGCAGCAACGCGGCGCCGTCGCGCGCGATCGCCGAGAGGCGCTTGTCCAACGCCGTGATATCCAGATCGTCCAGCAGCGCGTTCAGCGTCTCGACCCGGTCATGCCGCATATCGGCGATGACGCAGCCAAGCGCGCTGGTCACCCCGGGATAGCGCGGGACCAGCGCCTTGGAGAGACCGACATCCTTGATCAACGCGCCGACATGCAGCGCCCCGCCGCCGCCGTACGGCATGGCGACAAATCGGTTGGGATCGTGACCGCGTTCGACCGAGACCAGGCGAATGGCGCCGGCCATCCGGGCGTTGGCGACCCGGATGATCGCCTCCGCCGCTTCCATCGCATCCAAGCCCAAAGGATCGCCAACATGGGTCTGAATCGCGCGTTTCGCGGCCGCGACATCCAGACGGTCAAGCTTGCCGCCGATCGGCTTCTCGGCGTTGATCCGGCCAAGCACGGTGTTGGCGTCGGTCACAGTCGGCCGGTCATTGCCCAGGCCGTAACAGACCGGGCCGGGATCGGAGCCGGCGCTTTCCGGTCCGACTTGAAGAATGCCGCCGCGATCGACCGAGGCGATCGACCCGCCGCCGGCGCCGATGGTCGTGATCTCAATCATCGGCGTGCGGATGACGAGGCCGAAGTCGATGCTGGTCTGCGCCGCCAACGCCGTCTCACCGTCAGCGACCAGCGACACATCGAAGCTGGTGCCGCCCATATCGCAGGTGATGACGTTCGGGAAGCCCGCCTCCGCCGCGATATAGGCGCCGGCCGTGACGCCCGCCGCAGGACCCGACAGCGCGGTCCGAACCGGGAAACGTCTGGCCTGATCGACCGACATCACGCCGCCGTTGGATTGTACGATCAGAAGTTCGCCTTCCAGCCCGCCCGCCCGAAGCCCGCCTTCGAGCTTCTTCAGGTAAGAGCCGACCGGCGGTTGAAGATAAGCGTTCAGGCCGGCGGTGGAGCCGCGTTCGAATTCACGGATCTCCGGCAGGATTTCATGCGACGCGGTGACATGATCGTTCGGCCAGATCCGGCGCACCGCGTCCTGCGCCAGGCGCTCGTTCGCGGCGTTTGCGTAAGCGTTGATGAAAAAGAGGCAGACCGACTCCGCGCCGCGTTCGATCAGGGTGCGCGCCGCCTCTTCCACCGCCTCCAGATCGACCGGCATATGCACCGTCCCATCAGCCAGAACGCGCTCAGGGACCTCCAAGCGCAGATCGCGCGGGGCGATCGGCTCGAACCCGCCCCACAGGCCCCAGGTCTGCGGACGATCCCGCCGCCGCATTTCCAGCACATCGCGGAAGCCCGCCGTGGTGATCACGCCCATCCGCGCGCCCTTGCGCTCGAGCAGCGCGTTGGTGCCGACCGTGGTGCCATGCACGACCGTGCCGATCTCGCTCAAATCGTCGATATGCTGGGCGACGCCGGTGCGGATCCCAAGCGACTGGTCGCTCCTCGTCGACGACGTTTTGGCGACCGCGAAGGACCCGTCTTGCTGGTTCAGAAAGAACACATCGGTGAAGGTGCCGCCGACATCGACGCCGACCAGATACGATCCCTGCGCCATTACCGCGCGCCCATGTCATCACGGAACCCATAGTCCTGTGCCGCCGCGTCTTCGGTGACATAGCCGAGGCGGACATCCTCCGCGACTGCCGCCGCATCACGATTGGCGGCTGGGCCGTAGCCGCCGCCGCCCGGCGTCTCCAAACGCACCCGCTGGCCGCGCTTCAGCTTCAGCCCGACCATCTTCGAGGTCATCGCCGGCGCGTCCCAGCCGCTGTTGCTTTGGTAGAGAAACTTGTTGGCTTGGGCCGGCGCGCCGCCGACCACGCCGGGCGGCCGGTGGCGTCCGCGCTCGCCGAACAGAAAGGCGTCGGCCTCTTCCTCGAGCAGTTCAATCTCATAGACCGCGCCAAGCCCACCGCGATGTTCGCCGGCGCCGCCGCTATCGGGCCGCAGCGCCCATTGCGTGAAGCGCACCGGATAGGCGGCTTCGAGAATTTCCAGCGGCGGGATGGTCGCGGTCGAGATCGGCGCATTGCCGTGGTTCAACCCATCGCCTTCCGGATGGCCGCCATGGCCGCCGCCGAAAAACGAGAACATCACCCAACGCCGACCGTCCTTGCGATGCCCGGCCAGGCTTAGCGCGTTGATCGTGCCATAGGCGCAGCCATTCACCCGCTCCGGGGCGACCGCGGCTAGGGCGGAGAACACCGTGTCGATCACCCGCAGGATGGTTTCGGTATAGCCGCCAACCGGCTTGGGCGCCGAGACCGACAGCAGGCTTTCAGACGGGATAACGAAGGAGATCGGCTCCAACACCCCGGCGTTGGCCGGGGCATCCTGGAAGACATGCTTGAGCGCGACATAGCAGGAGGCGATCGCCGTTGAGCGGGAGATATTGACCGGTCCGGCGCAGGCGTCGCTGGTCCCGGTGAAATCGATGGTCATCGCGTCGCCCGCGATCGTGACCGCCAGGGCGATGGTCAGCGGTGCGTCGACGATGCCGTCATTGTCGAGATAGTCGACCGCCTCATAACGGCCATCCGGCAAGTCGGCGATATAGCTGCGCATCAAGTCGGCGGCTCTGGATTTCAACTCGTCCAGCGCTTGGGAAACTGTTTCCGCACCATAGTCATCGAGTAAAAGCTGCAATCTCTTATCGCCCAACGCCAGGGCGTTGATCTGCCCGTTCAGATCGCCATAGAGGCTGCCCGGCAGGCGCGAATTGGCCATAACAATCTTGACAATATCCTCCCTGTATTCGCCGCCGTCATAGAGCTTCACCGGCGGGATCAACATGCCTTCCTGGAAACTCTCCGTCGCCGACGGGTTGTAGTTGCCGGGCACCGCGCCGCCGACATCGTGCCAATGTCCGACAGAGGCGAGCCAGCAGAAAAGGTCGCCGTTGTAGAAGAAGGGCCGCACCAGCTTGAAATCCGACAGGTGTGTGCCGCCTTCGTACGGGTCGTTGAATATCCAGACATCTCCTGGCTTGGCCGGCTCCGATTGCGCCACCCGGTCGATCACCGCCTTCACCGCGAAGGCCATGGCGCCGACAAAAACCGGCAGGCCCGACTTGCCCTGGATCAGCGTCTCGCCGGTTTCGGCGTGGTAGAGTCCGTGACTGGCGTCATGCGCCTCGGCGATGATGGGGTTGAAGGCGCTGCGGAACAGCGTCGCGTCCATCTCGTCGGCGATCTGCTCGAGCCGCCCGCGCAGAACGGCCAGCGTGACGGGATCGATGGTCATCATGGTTTCCTACTCCGCCTCGTTGGACGCACCGGCGTCGTAGCGCTCGCCCAGCGCCAGCAGTTCGGGCGTGCCCAGCGCCGCGTTCAGTTGATCGAAATCCAGCATGCGGTTACGGAAGGGCGCCGTCGTACCGTGCGATTTCAAAGATCCAAAATA
Source organism: Alphaproteobacteria bacterium (assembly GCA_030065235.1). Classification (GTDB taxonomy): domain Bacteria; phylum Pseudomonadota; class Alphaproteobacteria; order UBA8366; family Aestuariispiraceae; genus JASJDC01. Next base: position 147,743 of record JASJDC010000002.1, on the reverse strand, counting down.
ATCCTGCATCGCGGCCCCGACAGCGCGGGCGAGTCCGCCCGGGAAGATCGCCAGGTCATAGCCAAGCGCCGCCAGTTCCGGCCCCGAGCGCAACGGGGTCTTGCCACCTTCCACCATATTGGCCAGCAACGGAATGCGGCCCTTAAACCGGGCCATAATCGCCGCGATCTCTGCGTCGTCGCGCGGCGCCTCGACAAAGAGCATGTCGCAGCCGGCGGCGACATAAGCGTCGGCCCGGTCCAAGGCGGCGTCGAGCCCTTCCACGGCGATCGCATCGGTGCGGGCGATGATCAGCGTGTCCGGATCGCGCCGCGCATCCAAAGCGGCCCTCACCTTGCCCACCATCTCTTGCGGCGAGACCAGCGCCTTGCCGTCCAGATGGCCGCAGCGTTTCGGCAACGACTGGTCCTCCAACTGGATCGCCGACGCCCCGGCGCGCTCAAGCCGGCGGACGCTGTGCGCCACATTCAGGGCGTTGCCGAACCCGGTATCCGCATCAACGATCAGCGCGGCGTCGCACCGGTCGCGGATATGCGTGACGACTCCGACCAACTCCTCCAAGCCGAACAGGCCGATATCCGGGCGACCCAAGCGGTTATAGGCGATCGACGCGCCGGAGATATAGAGCGTATCGAACCCAGCGCGTGTCGCGAACAATGCACCCATCGCGTCATAGGCGCCCGGCGCCACCAGCGCGCCCTCCTGGGCCAGCGCCCGGCGCAATCGGGCCTGCGGGGTCACGCGGCTGCTCCTTTGAATTTCACTTCGAGATAGGGGATCAAGCCGCCCGCCGCGACGATCGCCTGCAAATGCGGCGGCGCCGCGTCACAGGCCACCACAACGCCCGTCTCCGCCACAGTCAGCCGGCCCAACGCAAGATCGAGATCGGCCAGAGCTCCGTCTTCAAGCGTCGAGGCGTCGTCGCAAACCAAGGCCGGAAGACCGAGATTGAACGCGTTGCGATAGAAAATGCCGGCGAAGCTACGCGCCAGGACAGCGGCGACGCCGAGCGTCTTCAAGGCTTGCGCCGCCTGCTCGCGGCTCGACCCCATGCCGAAATTCTTGCCGCCTACGACGATATCGCCCGGCCGAACGCTTGCGGCGAAATCGGGGTTGAGGCCCTCCAGGCAATGGGCGGCCAGCTCCTCAATCGGCCCTTTCATATATACGCCCGGGGCCAGCAGGTCGGTGTCGACATTGTCGCCAAATGTCCAGATCCGTCCCATCGGCCTAGGCGCTTTCCGCCAGCAAGGGACGCGGATCGGCGATCCGTCCATGAACGGCCGTCGCCGCCACCGTATAGGGCGAGCCCAAATAGACGAAGGAGGATTTCGCGCCCATCCGCCCCTTAAAGTTGCGCGCTGTCGAGGCCATGCAGCGTTCCCCTTCGGCCAGCACGCCGGCGCCGTAACCGGCGCAGGCGCCGCAGCCCGACGGCAACAGGATGGCGCCAGCCTCGGTCAAGGTCGCCAAGGTCCCGTCGGCCGCCGCCTGGGCGGTGATCCGGGTCGAGGCGGGCGCGATCATCAGGCGCGTCGTGCTGGCGACCGTGCGTCCCCTCAAGACCCGCGCCGCCATCTGAAGATCGTCCAGTTTCGCGCCGGTGCAGGCGCCGATATAGCACTGATCGATCGCGTCTCGGTCGGCGTCCGCGATATCGCCAGCATTGGCGGGACTATGGGGCGCCGCGACCTGCGGCCCCAGCGACCCGGCGTCGAAATCGAAGCGGGCGCGCAGGGGCGCGTCATCATCGCCACGCCATTTCGCCCAATCCCCCGGATCGCCGCCGGCCTTGTCGATATGCGTCGCCGTGACCTCGTCCGGCGCAATCAGGCCGGTTATGCCGCCCAGTTCCGCCGCCATATTGCAGAGCGTCATCCGCTCGGTCATCGATAGGGCGGCGATGGTGTCCCCCGCATATTGAACGACCTGATAGTCGCCGCCATCCATGCCCAGCTCTCGGCACAGGCGCAGCATGATGTCCTTGGCTGAGACGCCGTCGCCCAGCGCGCCGGTCCAGTTGATCAGGATCGTCTCGGGCATGCGCAGCCATGTCTCGCCGGTCGCCAAGGCGCCGGCCATGTCGGTCGCGCCGACGCCGAACATGAAACAGCCGAACGCCCCGCCGGTGGGCGAATGGCTGTCGCCGCCGACCACGAAATGACCCGGCGCGAGATGACCGCGCTCAGGCAGGACCACATGGCAGATGCCCTGCTGATCGTAGAAGCTTTTGATCGCCTGGCCGCGCACCCAGTCCCGCGTCAATTTCAAGATACCGGCCGATTCCTGATCGACGGCGGGGACATAGTGATCGGAGACGACCACGACCTTGTCCGGGTCCCACACGCCGACGCCCAAGCGCTCCAACAGCGGCTTGACCCGGCGTGGACCGCCTGAATCGTGAATCATCGCCAGATTGATCTTGCAGGTCACGATCTCGCCCGGCGCGACATGATCGACGCCGGCGGCGCGCGCGACGATTTTCTGCGCCAGCGTCTGCGGTTGCGCCGATTCTGTGGAGAAGACGCTCATAGCAACCGATATCCTGCCTCGGTCGGAGCCCAACGATGCGCGGTCTCGCTCGTGTCTCGGGACAGCGACATCCGATACTGGAAGCGATCCGGACGATAGAGCGCAATCAGATATTCGACCGGCCGGCCGGCTTCATCCGTCACCGTACGGGAGGCCTTGATCAGCGCCGATCCGAAAGGTGCATCCAAAACCCGCGCCGTTTCTGCGTCAGCCAGGGTCGCGCCAATGGTCTGCTCAGCCGCAGCGACGCGGACGCCCGCCTTCTCCAACGCCACCAACAACGGCGCATCCGCAAGAGCCTGTGCGTCATAGCGGTCGCCGATATCGGCGGGCACATAGGCGGTGAGATGCGAGAAGGCGCCATCCTCCGTGCGCCGCACCCGGACCGACCGCTGCACCATCGCGCCACGCCGGAAGTTCAACGCAGCGGCGACCTCGTCCGACGCAGGGACCAATCCGAAATCCAACAACACGACCTCGGTGCCCCGGCCCAAGGCGAGCAGATCCTCAATCGATCCCGACGCGCCGGCGCTCACCCGCCGACGCGGCGCGCTGTAGGAGACCCGGGTGCCTTTGCCGCGGCCGCGCGTCACGAACCCGTCTCGCGCCAATTCATCGAGAGCGCGTTTCGCCGTAATCCGCGAGACGTTATGCTGCTGAGCCAGTTCGAACTCGCCCGGCACGGTAGCGCCGTTGGGCAGAACCCCGTCCAGGATGCGCTGACGCAGCACCAGATAGATCTGATGATAGAGCGGCGTCCTGAGAGGCGGCGCGTCGGCGGCCGGTCGCAGGTCGAGCGTGACGAGGGGTTCAGAATTGTCGGGCATTGCCTAACGATGACTCCTGGCGGCGTACATCGAACACCTATTGACATATCTCTATGTCATTATCACGATGCATTTCGGATAGGCCAAGCAAAAAAAGCGGCGGCTCTGATCTGGACGCCTGGCAAGCCAGAACGAGATCCATCACATCGCTTTCGCCGCACGCGGCGCCAGTCACATAGGGAGACAGTCACATGCGCAGATTTCTGATGGGAGCGGCTATGGCCGCGGGCGCGGTTGCGGCGATTGCCGGCGCGCCGCTGACGCCGGCCAAGGCGGAGACCACGTTGAACATGGTCTACCCGTTCCCCGATTTCCTGGTTTACACAAAAAGCTGCAAGGAATTCGCCGAGAAGCTGAACGCGGCCGGCGCCGGTGCGGTGCAAGTCGATGTGAAGCCGTTCAACTCGATCGGAATGTTCGAACAGGCCGCCGCGATCCAGAAGGGCGTCGTCGATATGAGCTGCCTGCCCGCCGCCTTCTACGCGCGCAGCCTGCCGGAAAACGAGGCGATCCCGACCTCGAACTCCTCGCCTTCCGCAGTGCGCGCGAATGGCGGCATGGCCATCATCGACAGCCTGCATCAAGAGAAGATGAACATGAAATACCTGGGCTGGGTCGATAGCGGCGTGCGCTTCCACATCTATATGAAAGACCCGCCGAAATTCAACGAAGAGGGCCTGCCGGACTTCAGCGGCGTGAAGATGCGCGACAACCCGATCTATGGCGCCTTCTTCCGCGCGCTCAACGCCGAGACCCACAATATGGCGGTCGGCGAAGTGTATGGCGCGATCCAGAAAGGCGTGGTCGACGCCAGCGCTTGGACATCGCTGGGGGTCACCGGTCTGAAATGGCCTGAATTCCTGACCCACCGTGTCGATCCCGATTTCTACCAGACCGATATCGGCATCATCATGAACCTGGACACTTGGAACAATCTGTCGCCAGAGGCGCAAAAGATCGTCCAGGACACGGTGATCGCCCATGAGGAGTCGAGCCGCGCCGCCCGCATGGCCGAAGCCGAAAAGGAGAAGGCCGATCTGGAAGCCGGCGGTATGGTGGTGCACACGGTTCCGGCCGGTGAGAAATACCGCGAGATCGCGCTCGAATCCGCCTATGCGCGGATGGAGCAGCGGCTGAACGACGACGGCCGGCCGCTGGAGAGCGCCAAACAGTTGCGCGGCCTGTACATTCAGTAATGGCCTGCTAGGCTGAGGAAATGGGGCGGCTCCGCGGTCTGGAGCCGCCCTTTCCGTTCGGATCGACCGGTCTTCGCGACGGGCGCGGCATGAGGCGGCCTCCATGCTTCAGAAGATAGATCAGACCTACACGCTGTTGGTGCGCGGGTTGATGATCCTGGCCTGCGTCTATCTCGGCATGATGATGGTCGTGATCGTCTATTACACGACCTTCCGCAGTCTGGGCTGGTCCTATAACCGCTATTCCTTCGTCTTCATCGAATATGGCTTCATCTATGTGCTGATGGCGGGCTGTCCCTGGATGGTCCGCAAGAAGGCGCATGTCTATATCGAGATGGTGACCGCCGCCTTGAGCGACCGGGTCCGGCCGACCTGGTCGCGCGGCGTCGCGCTTCTGGCCGCGCTGATTTGCGCGATCCTCGCCTTCTATACCGGCCTGCTGACCTATGAGGATTATAGCTGGAACCGGTTTGACGAGTTGCGCGGCGACCTAGATATCAAACGCTGGGTGGTGATCATCGCCATGCCGATCGGCTTCGGCCTATCGGCGATCGAGTTCCTGCGGTTTGTCTTCGGCTCGGAAGTCATCCATGTCGGCGAGGCGGGCGTTCATGAGTAGCGCCGCGCGTCGCCACGCCCCTCGGACCGAGAGCGTCTGAGCAATGGAGTGGTACTGGACGCTCACGGTCTTGCTGGGATCGATCCTGGTCCTGATGGCCGTCGGGTTCCCGGTCGGGATCGCCTTCCTGGGGGTGAACATTGTCGCCGCCGTCCTCTATTTCGGCGGAAACGGCCCCTTCCTGAAACAGCTTGAGCTGGGCGTCGGCACGCTGGCCGACAACGCTTTCGGCTCGATGGCGAATTTCGCCCTAGTCCCCATCCCGATGTTTTTGCTGATGGGGGAGCTGTTTTTTCACACCGGCCTCGCGAACCGATTGTTCAGCGCCGTCGAGCGGTTGATGGGCCGCGTGCCGGCGCGGCTCTCCTATGTCACCGTCGCCGGCGGCACCGCCTTCGCCACCCTGTCCGGCTCGTCCATGGGCAGCACCGCGTTGCTCGGCACGCTGATGGTGCCGGAGATGTCCAAGCGCGGCTATAAGAAGATGCTGTCGATTGGCCCGATCCTGGGCACCGGCGGCATCGCCATGCTGATTCCGCCCTCGGCGCTCGCCGTGCTGTTGGGGACGTTGGCGGAGTTGGATATCGGCTCGCTTCTGGTCGCGGGCGTCGTGCCGGGCATGATCTTGGCCGGCATGTATGTCGTCTTGATCTATACGCTAGCCAAACTCGATCCGGAGGCGGCGCCGGCCTATGACGTCGATGTCGCGCCTTGGAGCGAGCGGCTGATCCTGCTTGCGCGCGATGTGATCCCGATGATCTCGATCGTCGTCGGTGTGATTCTGCTGATCATGATCGGTTGGGCGACGCCGTCGGAAGCGGCGGCCTTCGGCTGCCTCGGAGTCGGTCTGCTCGCCGCCCTGTTCCGCGGCCTGACTCTGCAAGCGATCTGGAAATCTGTGGAGGGCGCGACCCGCGTCACCGTCGTCGCCTTGTTGATCATTTTCGGCTCGGCGACCTTCAGCAAGACGCTGGCCTTTTCCGGCGGCAGCGCCGGTCTGATCCAGTGGGTGACAGGGTTCGACATCTCGCCGATGGTCATGCTGGGCGTGATGTTCCTGATCCTGCTGCTGCTGGGCATGTTCATGGATCAGCTTTCGATGATGCTCTTGACCGTGCCGATCTTCTTCCCGCTGGCCCAGACATTCGGCTTCGACCTGATCTGGTTCGCGGTGATCGTGCTGCTGGCGATGGAGATCAGTTTCACCACCCCGCCCTTCGGCCTGTTGCTGTTCGTTATGCAAGGCGTCGCCCCGCCGGGCACGCGGTTTGTCGATATCTGCATCGCGGCCCTGCCCTTCATGGGCTGCGCGATGCTGCTGGTGGCGTTGATCGTGATCTTCCCGGAATTGGCCCTATGGCTGCCCTCGATCAGCCGTTGACGCCATGAGCGCGCGCCGGACCATCCTGTGTTGCGGGGCTGCACATCTCGATCGGCGCGGGCGGACTTATGACGCAGCGAAGCTTGGCGTAAGCAATCCCGGATCGGTGTTTGAGGAGTTAGGCGGCGTCGCCTTCAATGTCGCCCGCAATCTGGCGCATCTCGCGCATCCGGTCGCCATGCTCTGGGCGCGCGGCGGCGATTCGGTCGCGTTTCTATTGGCGAAAGCCATGGCGGAACTGGGAATCGCCGACCACGGCGTACCGATCCCGAACGCCAAGTCCGCAAGCTATACCGGGATCCTCGACAAGTCCGGCGACCTGATCATCGCGCTGGGCGACATGGCGATCTATGACGCCGTCACAGAGGACCATATCGAGGCCGGTTGGACGGCGGCGGCGGGCGTGCGGGTCTTGATCCTCGACGCCAACCTGACCGAACCGGCGATCCGGCGCGCTGTCGACCTGGCGCAGCGTGACGGTGTGCCGGTGATCGCTTTGGCGACCTCAGCCGCGAAATGCCGGCGCCTGATCCCGGTCGCCGACAAGGTCCAGACGATCTTCATGAACAAGGTCGAGGCGGAGACGCTGTCGGGTGTCGGCGCCGGCGGCGACTTTCTGACAGAGTTACGCGCGATGGGAATCCGGTCGGCCTATGTCACCGATGGGCCCGGGCCGATCCAAGCCTATGACCAGACCGGCGCCGCATCGTTCACGCCGCCGCCCGTGCACCCGATCAAGGATGTCACCGGCGCCGGAGACGCGTTTTCCAGCGGCGCGGCGCGCGCCTTGCTCGACGGCGCCGACCTGCACGCCGTTTTGCGCGCCGGCGCCGCCGCCTCGCGGATCGTGCTGCAATCGGATGAAGCGGCGCCCGCCTCCCTGACGCCGGACGCCTTGGCGCAAACAATCGCCGCGTTCGAGAGGACGCCCAGCCAATGAGTGATCGTCCCTATCATTGCTCTGCCGAGGTCGCAGAGGCGCTGGCGCAAAATCTGCCGGTTGTGGCCCTTGAATCCACCATCGTCACCCATGGCATGCCCTGGCCGCAAAATCTGGCGATGGCTCGGGAGGTGGAGGCTTTGGTGCGCGCGGACGGCGCCACGCCAGCGACTATCGCGGTGCTCGACGGGGTCCTTCATATCGGTCTCGAGGGAAACCAGCTCGAGCGGCTCGCGCAAACCGACGACGCCATGAAACTGTCCCGCGCCGATCTCGCCTTCGCGATGGCCGAGGGCCGCACCGGCGCCACGACGGTCGCCGCCACCATGATCGCCGCCCATATGGCGGGCATACCGGTCTTCGCCACCGGCGGGATCGGCGGCGTGCATCGCGGCGCGGAACTGAGCTTCGACATCTCCGCCGATTTGGAGGAATTGGCGCGGACCCCCGTTGCGGTCGTCTGCGCCGGCGCAAAGGCGATCCTCGATCTGCCCAAAACGCTGGAAGTGTTGGAGACCAAGGGCGTGCCGGTCGTGACCCACGGCGCCGCCGCCTTGCCCGCCTTTTGGTCGCGCGACAGCGGCCTCGCCTCGCCGCTTCGCCTCGATAGCGCAGACGCCATCGCCCGCTTCCTCATAGCGCGTCGCGATACTCCCAATTCCGGCGGCGTCCTGATCGCCAATCCAGTTCCGGCCGCCGACGAAATCCCGCGCGACGAGATGGAACGCTACATCGCAGACGCCCTGGCGGCCGCGGAACAAAAAGGCGTCACGGGTAAAGACGTGACGCCCTACCTTTTGGCGAAAATCTTCGACCTGACAGAAGGACGCAGCCTGACCGCCAATATCGCGCTGGTGAAGAACAACGCCCGCTTGGCCGCCGCCATCGCCAAGGCGTTGGCTCAGTCCGCATAGACCCTATCACCGAAAACGATCTTTTAGACTTGCGGGACCCAGGCCAGACGCATATTGCCCCAAACGCGATCCTGAACTGTGATCGGCGCATCAACTTCTTTTAGCAACACCGTAACACCGCCGCCCATATCGCGAACATAGGATTGAATGAGGTAAGGCTGCACGTTGCGCGCGGCGCTCAACCCCGCCTTGTCATCAAAGATCCGGCGATTTCGGCAATTGGCGGCGTTCCAGACAGGGTCGTCCGGCTTCTGCGGTTTACTGACCGTCGAATTATGCGTACCGATATAGCCGTTGCGGTCGATCGCCGCGACGAGCTTGATTTCCTCGCGCGCGCCAAGGGCGCGGTCCTGCATTTCGGTCAGCACCGCATCAGTCAAATCGACGAATTTCGTGGTGTATTGCTGCGGGTCGCTGCCTTCGACCGGACGATAATCGATGTCGAACATATCAACCAGCGAGATCCGGCCGGAAGAGACCGCCTCTGTCAGCAATTGCGACGCCGATTGAGCCGATGTCGTGCACAGGTCGATGTACCACGCATCGTCTTGTTTAGTGCGTTGGATCAAATCTTCCAGCTTCTCGACGCGCGCCCGGGTCAGTTTCTGAAACCGTGCATGGACGCCAAGGTCAGTCTGTGCGAGCGCTTCGATCGGCAGGGCGCCGAGTTCTTCCAGATGAACGTGACCTTGGCCCATCGGCAGTTGTGCATCGCTTTCTGGACGGATCAAGACGCCGCTGACGGACAAGTCGGCGATCGACCCGGACGCACGCTCGCCCTCGAGCTCGAAGGTCACTGGTTTCACCATAACCGCACGTTCCGCCTGACGCCGATTGAAGTCGCCTGAGGACCGAACGACATGCGCGATCCGATCTCTGATGCCGCTCATATTGCCGGAAATCAACGCCGCCATTTCCTTCAAACGGTCGGCGATTTGACTGGATTGCATCGCTTGATGGGTTATCCCGGTAATCTCTTCGGCGGTCCTGGCGGTGCTGTCGGAGGCCAAACGAACGCTGGAGGCGATTCCGGACGTCGCGCTCTTCTGTTGCTCGGTCGCGACCGCCACAGCGCCGGCGATTTGATCGACCTCGCTGATGCTGTCGGCGATGTTCTGAATCTTAGAGGCCGTCTGACCGGTCGCCGAATTGATCGCTTCGGCGCTCTGGCTGACCCGCTTGATCGCGTCTTCGGTCTCGGTCGCCAAAGACTTGACCTCATTCGCGACAACGGCGAACCCGCGACCCGCATCCCCGGCGCGCGCCGACTCGATGGTTGCGTTCAACGCCAGCAATTTGGTCTGACCGGCGATATCGTGGATCAGTTTCACGACATTGCTGATCTGCGAGGTCGCGTCTTTCAGACCATCGACCGCCGAGATCGCGGTCTGGGCCGACATGGATACATCGGACGTCAAACCGGCCGCGCGCTCAACCTTCTCGGATATCGCCGCGGTGGAGGATTCCAACTGGATGGCGGCGGAGGCCGCGTCCCCAACCGACTCGCGCGACTGGCGAGAATTATCTTCGACCTCCGCAGCGCTGCCAGAGAGTTGGTCCGCGGCGATGCTGAGATTGCTGGCGAATTCGTTAAGCGACGCCGCTTGGGAGTAAAGTACGGACAATATGGCGTCGAGTTCGCGATCCAACGCATCGCCCAACGCCATCGCCCGCTGGACCCGGCGATCATGGCTGGACCCGGCGGTGACCCGGTCCAAGAGCGCCGCCATACACGACATTAGGTAGCTTTGCGCAGCCGCTATATGCTCCGCGTCAACGTCCCGACCCGGCCTGCCGTTCAGATAGGCTCGCATGACCGACCCGGTCAGAACGTCGAAGCCGTGCAACAGCTTCGGAACCGTTACGTCACATTCAACCAGCAAATCGGCGAGCGAGTCTGTTTCCGGTTCCGTCGGCGCCGCGCCGTCTTCCGACAACAGCGCCTTCACATAGGCGTCGGCGGCGCGCCGGGCTTCCGCGAACTCGGGATGCGTCGCATCGTCGGAAGAAAGCGTGTCCTGAACGATCGCATGCTGGGCAAACCCTCGCGCAGCGCCTTCAATGTCTTCCGGAGAGAGAGCGCTGAGTATGCGTGACGCCGCCGGATGGTCCACACGCCATTGTTCTTGTGTAGCCATCCTCGTCGCAATCGCCTCCCGATTGGCCGCTCTATCGGACGTTTCCCTGTATATCGCCCAACCGCAACGCAGACCCCATTCACTCGGCCGGCGCCGCCCCCTAAACCGGCGGATTAATTCTATAGAAAGTGTGATTTTTGCGAGCGATCAAGAAAAATGTCGAAAACGCATCGTGTCTTCGACATTTCTTCATTCTTTGGAATGACGCGAATAGCCCGCGTCGGGCGGTCACGCGACGCTGAAACTCTCGCCACAGCCGCAGCGGGCGGTTTCGTTCGGATTGGCGAAAGTGAAACCGGAGGCGAATTTGCCTTCCTCGTAATCCATTGTCGAGCCGATCAGGAACATCACCGCCGCCGGATCGACGAAGACGCGCACCCCCTTATCCTCGACGACTTCCTCGAACTGTTTATGTTCCTTGGCGTATTCGACGACATAGGACAGACCGGAACAGCCCTTGCTGGAAATCGCCACGCGCAAGCCCAGCACGTCGCCATCGGCCCCGCTCATCAACCGCTTCACGCGATCCGCCGCCGCATCGGTCAGGCTCAGTACAGGTGCGCCGCCGCCAAACATGTCTTCTGCTCCAAATTCTAAACCGGGGCGACACATATACAGGAACGCGCCGCCGACAGTTCAATCCAACCACATTTCGGCGCTGACTAGAAGAAGTCGAGCGCCATTTTTGCGTCTTCCGACATCTGATCCGGCGTCCAGGGCGGCGTCCAGGTCAGCGTCACGGTCACCGCGCCGACGCCGTCCACGCCGGCGACCGCGTCGGCGACCTGTTGCGGCATCTCGCCCGCCACCGGACAGGCCGGCGCGGTCAGGGTCATGGTGATGTCGACATCCCCGTCATCCTGCATCGTGCAGGCGTAGATCAGGCCCAAATCATAGATATTCACGGGGATTTCCGGGTCGTAGACCGTGCGCAGCGCCGCTTCCAGCGCCTGTTGGTCGGCCTTCTCGGCGCCGTCCGGAAGCGACTGGCCGGAAAGCGCCTGCGCGCCCTCTTCCGCCGCCGGGTTGTCGCCGCCGCCGAACATGTCGAAGCCGGGATAGGGACTGTACATGCCGTCAAGCCTTCCAATCGCCGGGCGCCGCGACGCTCAGCCGAAGATCCGATTCACTTTTTCAAGCGCCATCGCCAGCGTGTCAATTTCGGCGCGGGTGTTGTAGAGCCCCATCGACGCCCGCGTGGTGCCGGGAACGCCGAAGCGATCCATCAGCGGCTCGGCGCAGTGATGCCCTGCGCGGACGCAAACGCCTTCCCGGTCGACGATGGTCGCCACATCATGGGGATGCGCGTCGCCAAGCGTGAAGGACAACACGGCGGTCTTATGCGCCGCCGTCCCGATCAGGCGCAAGCCCTCGATCGAGGAGAGCCGTTGCGTCGCATAGGACAGCAAATCCGCTTCATGCCGGGCGATGGCGTCAAGACCGATCGCGGAGACATAGTCGATGGCCGCGCCCAGCCCGATCGCCTGCACGATCTGCGGCGTGCCCGCTTCGAACTTGGCCGGCAGATCGGCCCAGGTCGAGCCTTCATAGGCGACGCTGGCGATCATATCGCCGCCGCCCATGAAAGGCGGCATAGCGTTCAGGATCTCTTCCTTGCCGTAGAGCACCCCGATCCCGGTCGGCCCGTAAAGCTTGTGGCCGGTAAAGACATAGAAATCGACATCCAACGCCTGTACATCGACCGGCAGATGCATCACCGCCTGGCTGCCGTCCAGCAGCACCTTGGCGCCGACGTCATGCGCCGCCGCGATAATCTGCTCGACCGGGGTCACAGTGCCCAGCACGTTCGACACATGGGTCATCGCGACCAGCTTCGTCCTGTCGGTCAGAAGCGCGCGATAGGCGTCCATGACCAACTCGCCGTCGTCGCTGATCGGCGCGACCTTCAGCACGACGCCCGTCATGTCGCGCACAAGCTGCCACGGGACGATGTTGGAGTGATGCTCCATATCGGAGATGACGATTTCGTCGCCGGCCTTCAGCACGCCGCGGCCATAGCTGTAGGCGACCAGATTGATCGCGGCGGTGGCGTTGCCTGTGAAGACGATTTCCTTCTCCGACCGCGCATTCAGATAGGCGCGAACGGTTTCGCGCGCCGCCTCATAGGCCGCTGTGATATTCTCGCTGAAGGCATAAGCGCCGCGATGAACATTCGCGTATTCGTTTTCATATACCCAGCGGATCTTATCGATGACTTGTCGGGGTTTCTGGGCCGACGCGCCGTTGTCCAGGAAACAGACAGGCTTGCCATGCACCTCTTTCGCAAGGATGGGGAAGTCGGCGCGGATCGCGTCGATATCGTAGATCGGGTCGTGTATTTGCGCTGTGGCCGTCATGCCGCCTCTCCATGCGCCAAGCTCGATTGCAGGGCGCGCAATCGGCCGGTCAGGGCTTCCGCGAAAGCCTCGCGGACGGCCAAGTCCTGAATGCGCTCCACCGTGTCGAGCAGGAACGCCTCGATCAACAGGGCTCTGGCGGCTTGTTCGTCGACCCCGCGCGCACGCAGATAGAAGAGCTGATCGGCGTCCAACGCGCCGATCGTCGCGCCATGTCCGCAGCGGACGTCGTCAGCGTAGATTTCAAGCTCCGGCTTGGCGTCGACTTCCGCCTTGCCAGACAAAAGCAGCGCTTTATGCATCTGGTGACCGTCGGTATTCTGCGCGTCGGGCCGGACCAAAATCTTGCCTTGGAAAACGCCGCGCGCATGGTCGGACAGCACGCCGTTGAAGGTCTCCTGGCTTTGGCAATTCGGCCTGGCGTGATCGATGAAAGTGGTGTTGTCGATATGGGCGCCGCCGACGCCGAGATACGCGCCGTTCACGGCGATCTCTGCCCTTTCGCCATCAAGCTTGTACATGGACTCGTTGCGCGCCAAACCTGCGCCAATATTCAGCGCGAAAGCGTCATACTGCGCGCCGCCCGCGACCGATACCGCCGTCGTCGCCACGAATAAGGCGTTTTCCGGCCCGTCATGAATTCGATAGTGGCCGAGCCGCGCGCCCTCGCCCACTATGATTTCAAGCACCGCATTGGTGAAGGCCGGCGCGCCGTCGCCCAGATGAAGATGGCTCTCCAAAAGCGTCGCCTGGGCCCCCGCTCCGATCCGAATCAGAAGTCGCGGATGGGCGGCGACTGGTTGGGCGCCGGGAGCGGTGATGGAGACAACATGGATCGGCTTTTCCAGAAGCGCGCGCTCTTCAACCCCGATTGCAACCCCGTCCTCAAGACAGGCGGCGTTGAGCGCGACCATCGGAAAACGCTCCGCGTTCGCCAACTGTCCAAGCGCCGCGGCGACCGCCCCATGCGCGCCCGCCGCCTCCGGCAAAGGCGCAATCCGCGCCGCGCTCGGTAGGTCGGTTAGGCGCGACAGGCCCGCATCGAACCGGCCGTTCACCAAGACGATCCGCCAGGCGTCCCGGAAGCCGGCTTGAGCGTCGATCCAATCGCCGTCAATCTCCGGCCGTGCGTCGGGGCCCGTCCAGGCGACGCCATCCAGCGCCTTGAGCCGTGTGTATTTCCAGATCTCGGTCTTGCGTCCGGGCAGACCGGTCTTGGCGAGCGCCGCGCGCCCCGCATCACGCAAGTCGTGCAATGGTCCAACGCCGGGGCCCGGCCCAGCAGCCAGCAGGATCTGCAACGTGTCTGTCGTAGCGGCGCTCATGATTACGCCGCCGCGTCCAAGAGATGCGCATAACCGCGCTCTTCCAGTTCCAACGCCAGGGACTTGTCGCCGGACTTCACAATACGGCCGTTGGCCATCACGTGCACCTTATCCGGCACCACATAATCAAGCAGGCGCTGATAATGGGTGATCACGACCATGGCGCGATCGGGCGCGCGCAGCGCGTTTACGCCGTCGGCCACGACTTTCAGCGCGTCGATATCGAGCCCGCTATCGGTTTCGTCGAGCACCGCCAGGCGCGGCTCGAGAACCGCCATCTGGAGCGTCTCGTTCCGCTTCTTCTCGCCGCCGGAGAAGCCGACATTGACCGGGCGTTTCAGCATATCGTCGGACAGGTTCAGCGACTTCGCCTTGGCGCGTACGAATTTCACGAACTCCATCGCGTCATACTCGTCCTCGCCATGATATTTGCGCTTCGCGTTCAGCGCGTGCCGCAAGAAAGTGGTGCCGGCGACGCCGGGAATTTCGACCGGATATTGAAAGGCCAGGAACAGCCCTTCGCAGGCGCGCTCTTCGGGCTCCAGATCCAGCAAGTTCTCGCCGTCATAGAGCACTTCGCCGCCGGTGACCTCATAGCCCTCCCGGCCGGCCAGGACGTAGGACAGGGTGCTCTTGCCGGAGCCGTTCGGCCCCATCACCGCATGCACCTCGCCGGCTTCGACCGTCAGGTTGATGCCTTTGAGGATTTCCTTGCCGTCGACTTCCGCCTGAAGGTCGCGAATTTCCAATAACGCCATAATCTCTGTCTCCGTTGCGCGCGGCCTCAGCCGACGCTGCCTTCCAGGCTGATTCCGATCAGTTTTTGCGCCTCGACGGCGAATTCCATCGGCAGGGTCTGCATGACTTCCTTGCAGAAGCCATTGACGATCAGCCCGACCGCATCCTCCGCGCTCATCCCGCGCGACAGGCAGTAAAACAGTTGATCTTCGCTGATCTTCGAAGTGGTCGCCTCATGCTCCAGCGTCGCCGAAGGATTGCGGCTTTCGATATAGGGCACCGTATGGGCGCCGCATTTATCGCCGATCAGCAGACTGTCGCATTGCGTGAAGTTGCGCGCCCCGTCCGCCTTGGGTCCGATCCGCACCAGCCCGCGATAGGTCTGGTCGGCGCGGCCCGCTGAAATCCCTTTCGAGATGATCTTCGACGTCGTGTTCTTGCCGAGATGGATCATCTTGGTGCCGGTGTCGGCCTGCTGGAAATTGTTGGTGATCGCAACCGAATAGAACTCGCCGACCGAACCGTCGCCCTGCAGGATGCAGCTTGGATATTTCCAGGTCACCGCCGAGCCGGTCTCCACCTGGGTCCAGGCGATCTTCGACTTCACCCCGCGACAGGCGCCGCGCTTGGTGACGAAATTGTAGATGCCGCCCTTGCCGTTCTCGTCGCCCGGGAACCAGTTCTGCACGGTCGAGTATTTGATTTCGGCATTATCGAGCGCGATCAGTTCGACCACCGCTGCGTGCAACTGGTTCTCGTCGCGCTGCGGCGCGGTGCATCCTTCCAAATAGCTGACATAGGAATCGTCGTCGGCGATGATCAAAGTCCGTTCGAATTGACCCGTATTCTCCGCGTTGATCCGGAAATAGGTGCTCAACTCCATCGGACAGCGCACGCCCTTTGGGATGTAGACGAAGCTGCCATCGGTGAAGACCGCGCTGTTCAGGCAGGCGTGTTTGTTGTCGGTGAAAGGCACGACCGAACCGAGATACTTCCGCACCAGTTCAGGATGGGTCTTCACCGCTTCCGAAATCGAGCAGAAGATGACCCCGTGCTTTTCCAGCTCGCGCTTGAAGGTGGTGGCCACCGACACGCTGTCGAAGACCGCGTCGACGGCGATCTTCGGCGCGCCTTCGACGCCGGCCAGCACTTCCTGCTCGCGCAGGGGAATGCCCAGCTTTTCGTAAGTCTCCAACAGTTTCGGATCGACCTCGTCCAAAGACTTCGGCTTGTCGCCGGATTTCGGCGCCGCGTAGTAATAGGCGTCCTGATAGTCGATTTCCGGGAACGCGACTTTGGCCCATTCCGGTTCGGCCATTTCCTGCCAGGCGCGGAACGCCTTCAGGCGCCAGTCCAAGAGCCATTCCGGCTCTTCCTTCTTGGCGGAGATCATGCGGACGATGTCTTCGTTGACGCCCTTTGGCGCCATGTCCATTTCGATGTCGGTGCTGAACCCGTATTTATAGCGGTCCGCGCCCAGCTCCTGGACTTGTTTCACCGTTTCCGTACTTGCGACCATGGATATCCGCCTATTCGCTAAGAACTAAGAGTTAGACCGTCGTCGGCCGCCGTTGACCGGCGCGCGCCGGCGCGTTCAGCGGCTGAGGCTCGATATGGATGAAGTCCGGGACGGTCGGCGCCGCGGCGATCTCTGCCAAGGTCACCGACTCGAACGCCGCCTGGACCGCCGTGTTCAACCGATCCCAGCGCCCGCGCATCGGACAAAGCTGCTCGACCGAACAATCGCCGTCGGCCTCATCGACACAGGCGGTCAGCGCCACGGGACCGTCGATCGCGCTTATGATCTCAGCGACCGAGACCCTATCTGCGGCCCGTTTCAACACATAACCGCCCTGCGCCCCACGCACGGACTCAACCACCGAACGGCGGGCCAGGAGCTTCAGCACTTTGGCCACAGTCGGCTGCGGCAGCGCCGTCGCGTCCGCCAGGTCCACCGCGTTCACCACCGTTCCCGTCGTCTTCGCCATCTGGCTCAAGACAACGACGGCGTAGTCGGTCAATCGGCTTAATCGCAGCATATCTCGTCCGTTTCCGCAGAGCGACGCAACACCTCGCTTCTTACCGGACGATATTAGTCCTGATTAGCACTCAATCAAGACAAATCCTGTCCTATTTAATGTCGCAACCGCGGAAAGGCCGGTCACGGAAGCGGCGCCAGCGCGTCAAGACCGCCTGTTTGTCGCGAAAACGCTTATTCCTCGGGCACGGAGAATCGGGCGCCGTCGAGGGCGTCGCTGACCCGGATCTGGCAGGTCAGGCGCGACGTCTCGGTCAGGCCGAAGGCGAGGTCCAACATGTCTTCCTCTTCTTCGGTCGGCGGCGTCAGTTTTCCGTACCAATCAGCGTCAACGACCATGTGACAGGTCGCGCACGCCATCGACCCTTCGCAGGCCGCTTCGATATCAACGTCATTGTCGACCGCGACCTGCATGACGGATAGGCCGTCCAGCGCCTCCACGGTCTTTTCCGATCCGTCCCGAGAGATGAAAGTAATTTTGGCCATAATTCCTCTGTCCTTGTCGGGCCTGACGCCCTGTGGTCGTGAACCGTCCGTCGGCGATCCGGTTCTAGGTCCGGCTTAGGCGGTGCACCATCTTTTCATACGCGTCAAGAAAGCGATCGATATCCGCTTCCTCTGTCGCCCAGCCCAAGCTGACGCGAATAGCCGAGCCGGCTGTCTCTGCGTCGAATCCCATAGCGGTCAATACGTGGCTGGCGGCGATCTTGCCCGACGAGCAGGCCGACCCGGCGCTGACCGAAACGCCCGCCAGATCCAACGCCATGACTTGCGTCTCCGCCGAAGCGCCCGGAAGCGCGATATTTGCGGTATGGGGCGCGCGCGGCGCGTCGGCGCCGACAATTAAGCTGTTGGGAGCGATACGCCGGACCTCCGTCTCCATCCGGTCGCGCATGGCGAGCAGGGCCGGACCGCGCGCCGCATATGTCGGCTGGGCGGCGCAGACGGCGCCGAACCCAGCCACAGCTTCCAGCGCCTCGGTGCCGGAGCGGACCCGTCGCTCTTGCCCGCCGCCGCGCTGCACCGGGGTGAAAACGACATGCTCTTTGGCGATGAGTGCGCCGACGCCGCGCGGCCCGCCCAGTTTGTGCGCGCTAAGGGTGATGATGTCGGAAACGGCGGCGAGCGGCGCGAGTTCGAGATGCGGCGCGGCTTGTACGCAATCGGAATGGAACAAAGCGCCCGCGTCATGCGCGATATCGGCGAGTTCTTCGATCGGCTGAATCACGCCGGTCTCGTTATTCACGGCCATCACCGAGACCAGGGTCCGCCGCGAGTCCCGGTCATGCAGACGACGTTCTAGAGCCTCGGGATCGACATCACCCGAGGCGCGCACCGGAATGGGCTCGATACTATCGCTGACCTCAAGGACCGAGGGGTGCTCCACCGCGCTGGCGAGAATGCGTTTCGGCTCCGCCGGCGGCGCGAAGCCGGAAATCGCCAGATTATTCGCCTCTGTCGCGCCGCTTGTGAAAATCACCTCGGACTCTGGTCGGCCAGCCAGCGCCGCCGCCTGCCGCCGGGCCCGGCTCAAGATCGCCCGCGCCGCCTGGCCGTCCTGATGCACCGACGACGGGTTACCGGCGCGGTCCATCGCCGCCAGAACAGCCTGCCGCGCCTCGGGCTTCAACGGCGCCGTGGCGTTATAGTCGAGATAGGATCGTTTCATCGGCGCGGATCAACGCAAGGGGTCTCGGCGCCGAGGCTATAGGGCGTCGGCGCGCCGGACAGCGTTTCAAGAATAGATACGTGGTGAGTCGGCGCGATTATTGAGCCGCCAGACGCTCCGACTGGGTCTGCCGATGCACCAGACCGCTGGTTCCGAGAACGCGACCGGTAATCACGTCTTCGATCGTCACGGAACTGAGATAGAGATAGATCTGGTTGCCCAACTCTTCCCAAAGGTCGTGCGTGATGCAGCGGACCTTGTTGTTCATGCAGCCCTGTGGCGACCCCGGCGAACAGCGGGTCGCGCGGATCGGCTCATCCACCGCCATAATCACATCGGCGATCCGCAACTGAGTCGGTGGCATCGCCAACATATAACCGCCGCCCGGGCCGCGCACACTACGCACCACCCCGCCCCGGCGCAGTTTCGCAAAAAGCTGCTCCAGATAGGATAGGGAAATCTCTTGCCGAGTGGCGATGTCCGCCAACGCGATCGGCTTGTCTTTGCTTTTCGAAGCCAAGTCGACAAGCGCCATCACAGCGTAACGGCCTTTGGTGCTTAATCTCACAGTCGTTCCCCTCGGTAGCCGTCGGCCGTCCAGCGCAGCCAGTCGCTCTTATTGACTAATCGGGAATACTAACATCTCAACCGACCAGCGGACCATCCTTCATGTGAAGCATTTTGCCGCAGATCGCAAAATTCAACAGATGATATAGAGCAAGTTCGGTCAAAAATCAAGAAAACCAATCAGAATAGTCGGATTTTATCACCGCGCTTGTGAACGGCTGTCTACTGATGATCAACCGCGTCTCGATTTAGACCAAGCGCCGACGCGGCGCGCGCGATTATTTCCTGATAATCGGTCGGGATTTTCCGGCGGCGTTCTCGATCACCGGCGGGTTGCGATGCGCCTCCGCCTCGTCGACCCGCTCCTTCATCTCGCGCAGTTCAAGCTTGAGCGCGTTGACCTCGCCCATCAGCCCTTCCATCGCCCGGGCCACGGGATCGGGCACATCGCCGAGCGGCGTTCCATAGGGCAGGAAAGCGGCGGGCTGCGAGCCGGCGGCATGTCCGACGACTTTGGCCGGAATGCCGACGACCGTCGCATTTTCGGCGATGTCCTTAATGACGACGGAGTTGGCGCCGACACGCGCGCCGCGCCCGACCGTAATCGGTCCGAGAACCTGAGCGCCGGACCCGATAATGACATTGTCCTCCAAGGTCGGGTGCCGTTTCACCGATCGTTGCGCATTGCTGTTCTCCGCCGGGGAAACGCCGCCCAGGGTCACGCCCTGATAGAGGGTGACATCGTCTCCGATATGCGTGGCCTCGCCAATGACGACGCCCATTGCGTGATCGATGAACAACCGCCGGCCGATGGTCGCGCCGGGATGGATTTCGATACCGGTCACCCAGCGCGCGAATTGCGAGATCAATCGGGCGACCAAGCGCCAGTCGCGCCGCCACAAGGCGTTTGCAACCCGATAAAAGGCGATCGCGTGGACGGATGGATAACAAAGAACCACCTCGGAGCGCGACCGCGCCGCCGGATCGCGCCGGATCACGCTGTCAATGTCGTCAATGATCGTCCGGAACAGTCCCATCGTCCGACCCTTTCACGCACTCGCCTACGCCTCCTAGGCGCGCAGGCCGATTGTTTCCTCACACAGTATATGGCGGCTGTTTTCCGGCGATCAATTGAAGAACAAGAATAAGTCCATGCGCCGAAAACAGCCAGTTGTATTGAATGTTACAAATCAACCAGGCCAGCCGTCACCCCTATTCTCCGTAATTTCGGACTTTTTCGCCGGATTGGCGGGCTTCCGGCGATGATGCGCTTGCAGACCCGGCGCAGAAATCGCACATATTCGGCATGTTTGTTGGCGCGCATGGCGACATCCGGCTGCACCGCGCGCAAACATCTTGCACTTCACGCCAGTTCGTCCGGTCCTGCGCGCATTCGCCCGCTGCGGCGAGGTGGACGACGACGCCACGCAATCCCTGAGGAATCGCCCGAATGCCAGAGGTTATCATCAACGGCCCGGAAGGCCGGCTTGAGGGACGCTATAGTCAAGGCGTCGGGGCCAACGCGCCGATCGCTCTGTTCCTGCATCCGCATCCCCAGCATGGCGGTACGATGAACAACCGGGTCGTCTACACCCTCTATCAGGCCTTCACGAAACGCGGATTTTCCTGTTTGCGCTTTAACTTCCGCGGCGTCGGCCGCAGCCAGGGACGCTTCGCCAAGGGCGAGGGCGAGCTGTCGGACGCCGCCTCGGCGCTCGATTGGCTGCAAAGCTTCAACGAGAACGCGCGCGAGTGCTGGATCGCCGGCTTCTCGTTCGGCGCCTGGATCGGCATGCAATTGTTGATGCGGCGTCCGGAGATCACCGGTTTCATTTCAGTCGCGCCGCCCGCCAACCAGTATGATTTCAGCTTTCTCGCGCCTTGCCCGGCGTCGGGGCTGATGATCCATGGCGGCGACGACGACATCGTGCCGAGCGAATCGGTCGGCAAGCTGGCGCAAAAAATCAACGCTCAGAAGACGGTGACGGTCGAACAACAGATCATCGACGACGCGAACCATTTTTTCGGCAGCCATCTTGACGATGTCGAGCGGCTGGCCGGCGCCTATGTCGACGCGCATTCCAACGCGGTCACGCCGGTCGCACAGGACTGACAGCCATGCCGGAATTCGCGAGCGCGTTTCTGCGCACTCTTTCCGAGCGCGGCTTCATTCACCAATGCACGGACGCCGCGGCGCTGGACGCGCGGGCGTCGTCCGGCGCGGTTCCCGCCTATATCGGCTTTGATGCGACAGCGCCGTCGCTGCACGCCGGCAGCCTTGTGCAAATCATGATGCTGCGTTGGCTGCAGCAGACCGGTCACAAGCCGATCGTGCTGATGGGCGGCGGCACGACCCGGGTCGGCGATCCCAGCGGCAAAGACGAAAGCCGCCAATTGCTTGACGACGCAGCAATCGAAAGCAACATCGCGGGCATCAAACAGGTTTTCAGCCGTTTCCTGAATTTCGGCGACGGACCGACCGACGCGATCCTTGTCAATAACGACGCGTGGCTGCGCGGTCTGCGCTATGTCGATTTCCTGCGCGAGGTCGGCCGGCATTTCTCGATCAATCGGATGTTGAGCTTTGACAGCGTTCGGCTTCGGCTCGAACGCGAGCAGCCGCTATCCTTCCTCGAATTCAACTACATGATCCTGCAGGCCTATGACTTCATGGAGTTGAACCGTCGGCACGGTTGCGCGCTGCAGATGGGCGGGTCGGATCAGTGGGGCAATATCGTCAATGGAGTCGACCTGACCCGGCGCATGTCCGACGCCGAGGTGTTCGGGCTGACGACGCCGCTTTTGACGACCGCCGGCGGCGCCAAGATGGGCAAGACGGCGGGCGGTGCGGTCTGGCTCAACGGCGACATGCTGCCGCCCTATGATTATTGGCAATATTGGCGGAACGCCGACGACGCCGATGTCGGTCGGTTCCTGCGCCTGTTCACGACGCTGGATTTGGCTGAAATCGCGAGGCTCGAATCCCTGCAAGGGGCGGAGATCAACGAGGCCAAGAAGGTGCTGGCGAACGCGGCGACCCGCTTGCTGCATGGCGAGGAGGCGGCCGAACGCGCCGCCAAGACCGCTGCGGAGACTTTCGTCGAAGGCGGCGGCGCCAGCGCCGATCTGCCGACGATTTCCGTGGATGGCGGACGGCTGGCCGAGGGCGTCGGCGTTCTGTCGCTGTTTGTCGAAGCCGGCCTGACCGCCAGCAATGGCGAGGCCCGCCGGCTGATCAAAAACGGCGGCGCGCGCCTGAACGACGAGAAGATCGCGGATGATTCACGGCAAGTGTCGATGAACGACATTGCGGCGAACGGCGCGATCAAACTCTCAGCGGGAAAAAAGAAACACGTCCTGGTGCGGCCAAACTAACCGCGCGCTAGCGCTCTTCCCTCTCCCAAGAGGGGCCATCGAAATCGTCTTGAGTATCTTCCACCGGGTCCGCGTAATCTCCCAATCGGAAGACCTGCCTTAAGAGCCCCGGCGCCAGCGCGGTCAGCGGATTGACGGAGACCTCCGGGGCTTCGATCGGCCCCTCGACGCTGTAATCGGCGGCGAACACCCCTTCGCCCTCGCCGCCGGTGACAATGAACCCAATGATCGGGATCGCGCCGAGAATGCGATTGAACGTATAGGCCGGCACGACGGTGCCCTTCAGGTCGATCAGATCCTGATCCGTATCGACAAAGCCTTCCGCCGTAATGCCCACCGACACGCCATAGGCGCGGGCGGAGTCGATATCGATGCGCCCATCCTCTATGGCGATATCGCCCTCAAGCCGAATGAAATCCATGCCCGGGCCGGCAAGCGCGGAAACCGCGCCGGTCACCGAGATAAACTCCAAAATCCGGGCCAGCGCCGGCGCTCGGGTCAGCCGAAACTCGTCCATCGCCATCGATCCGACATAGGGGTCGTTCACCGTCGCGCGGGATGCGGTGACGCTCAGCCGCCCGCCTTCGATACGATCGCTCCAATCCAGCGCCTTCAGGGCGGCGCCGCCATCGTCCGACTCGACGGAGAGGGTCTGGCCTTCGCCGTCCGGCTCGATCCGAATGCGCAGATCCGCCTCTTCGGTCAGGCGCGCCTGGAGCGCCAGGCTGCGGATCAAATCGTCCTCGAGCCGCATGTCGAAGGCGACATTCTCAAGCCGCCGCGTCGCCCCCGCGATCACCTCGCCATATTGCGCCGATATTTCGATGGTCGGTGCCGGATCCGCTTCGGCGCCAGGCGTTGCTTCAGGCGGCGCATCGTCATCTTCGATCAAATGCGCGATGTCGATCCGGTCCCCTTCCAGCAGCACTGACCAGTCCCCGGACTCGGACTTGCGGACAACGCCGTTTGCATCGCCCTTGTCATAGATGAGCCGGTCGATCCGAATCTCGGCGATATCCTCGAAATCCTCCGCGAAGACCACGCCGAACGCCGCGTCCAGATCCGCGGTGCGCAACGTCGCCAGGTCCAACACCGGTGCGCGGTTGGCGGGAATCTGCAGAACCAAGGATGACGCCGCCGGATCGCCCGCCTCCTTGCGCCATCCGAGCGGTTCGGCGTCGATGACGGCGTCGGTGAGATCGGCCTGCGCCGAGAGATCGGCGTCGCCAGATCGACGCAGACGATAGCGCAACCCCAGCCCGACAGGACCGGTCAGGTACG
Organism: Alphaproteobacteria bacterium; assembly: GCA_030065235.1. Classification (GTDB taxonomy): domain Bacteria; phylum Pseudomonadota; class Alphaproteobacteria; order UBA8366; family Aestuariispiraceae; genus JASJDC01. The sequence goes on along the minus strand of JASJDC010000002.1, from coordinate 123,846 downwards.
GCGCGGTGACATAGCCCAACTCGGCGCGCCGGCGCTCGGACAAGACGCCGGAAAGCTCATACTCCGACTGGACCGGCGCCGTCTCCTGGAAATTCTCGCGCCATTTGACCGAAACCAGCCCGTCATCGGAGTTCGCCTCGCCGTCGATATCCATCCCGGTCCTATCGAGCGAAAGCGTGAAAGACCCGTCATCCAAGCGCGTCCCGAACGGTCCATCCAATAGGGCGAAGTCAGTGAACTGGGCCCGCGCGGCGTAAACGATGCGATCGGGCGTCAGCGCTTTTTCAATCGGGAAATAAAGCTCGAGCCGGCCGGTCGCGGAACCCCGTGCATCGTCCGGTTGCAGCCCGAGCTTTCGGATCAACTCGAGCGGCTCTTGATCGAGCACAGCCAAGGCGTCGGTGACCGGCGTCTCGAAATCAACGGCGATGCGTGTGTCGTCGATCGTTCCGACATTGTCGATATCCATCGTCGCGGTCGGGATACGGATCGTATCCGCCAGCGTCCCGTCGCGTCCGATAATCCGAAACCAATCCTTGCCGTAGGTGATGTCGGCGTCAGCGCCCTCGATCGGCGGAAGCGGACGGAAATAGTGTATATCGGCGTCGCGCAGGGTGATGGCGCCGCCGATATCGTCGATCTCCAATGCAAGCAGGTCCGAGGCGGGCGCGCGCGCCGTCAAATCAACCGTCGCGCGGGTGATCCGTCCCCGCGTCAAATTATCGAACAGCCAGATGCGCGCATCTGTTCCGATCGCGGGCGGCCACAAGGCCTCGACGCCGTCGAACGGCAGGTCGGTGACCTCTGCGCCCAAGGCGCCCACATAGGCGCCGTCGGTCAGATAGGCCGCGCCGGTGGCGCTGACCCGCACGCGGTCCAGTAGGGTGAGCGATAGCTCATCAAGCTCAAGGGTTTCCAGACCGTCGGACACTTGTCCGGCAATGCGAAGATCTTGGAACGCCGCGGCAGGCAGGTCCAGGTCGCTGAGATCGATAGTCCCGGATTGGCTGGTTATTTCGAATTGCGCCAGTTGGATATCGCCGTCCAGCGTCGCCGCCAAGGTCGCCACCCCGTCGATCCGGGCGTCCAACGGCGCCAAAAACCCGAATTCGGGCGAAAATTCCTGAAGGCTGAGCGTATCCACATCGAACAATTCGACGTCGGCGGCCAGGGCCGACCCATCTTCCGAAAACCCGAGTTCAAGCCCCGCACGCCCGAAGTCACCGACCAGCGACAGGTCAACCTCCCGCGGCGCGCCGTCCAAGCCGAGCTCAAGACTGAGCGAGCCGGAGAGCGGCTCGTCGACCGTGCGCAGAATCGCGGCCTGCGGCACGGCGCGGGCAATGAGAGACGGCTGGAAAGAGTCGAAAGACAGGCTGAAAGACAAATCCGGCGTTGCAAAGTCACGCAGTAGGACCGCCGAGATTCCGGTTTCCGTGTCGCCGGTCTTGAGAGTCGCACTGATGTTGCCGCGCAACTCCGCGTCGTCCCGCGCCAGAACGATATTCGCGTCCGGCATCCGCCAGGTCAGCCCGGAAAAGCGATCATCCAGCGTGACCTCGGCGTTCAGGATGCTCACTGTATTCAGATAAGAGAGCGCCGTCCCAGGCTCCGGCGGCGCTATCAGAGCGTCTAGAATCGCGAGATCGATGGTTCCTTCGTTCGGATCGTCGCCGCCGGTCGACTGCGCCGCGCCGGCGCCGAAACCCTCCCCGAGAAGACCGAAGGTGAAGGAGCCGTCGCGATACCGCCGGACGACCACTTCGGGCGAATAGACATCCAGATCGGTCGGCGCGATCACACCGCGCCCCAGCGCCTTGATTGACAGCGACATGGACACGTTCGGCAGGATCAAGGCGGGCGCTTCACCGGGCCGCCGCAGCGTAACGTCGCGGATGATGATATCGATCGCGCGATCCCAACCGCCCCAGGTCAGGACAGTATCGGAGATCTCGATATCGAACGGGCTGTCGACCTGCTCGAGCGCCTCTTGCACCGCTGGGGTGAGGAACCCTAACGAGACCGGACCTTGGGACAGTCGCCAGACGCCGATACCGATCAACAAGGCGAGCCCCGCGATCAGGCCGGCGAATATCTCGAGGACAATACGGAAGCTTCTTCGCGTCACAGTTCACCGGGCGCCGGTCGGGCCCCGCCCATCGCCATGCCGCTCAGCGCGGCTGCATCGGAGAAAAGCCCTGTTCACGCCGTCATCGGCGCGGCTTGACCCATGCACTGGCGTAACCCAGTTTCCCCGACAGGAACAGCGGAAACCGGGTGGTTTGGGGCAGAGTGTCAAGCACGGGATCATTCTTGGAGCGACTGCGCGCGGACGCCGTTCCCCCGTCCCGGCTTGACGACGGGACGACGCCCCCCGGGATCGCGCTCGGCTGGGAGCGTCTGGAGGCCGCCCTCGCCGTTTCCGACCCGCCCGACGGCGCGGATACTTTGGCTGCAACGCCCGTCGCCGCGCTGCTTGACGCCGTTTTTGCGCATTCGCCTTTTCTGACGCGCTTGGCGGCCCGCGAAGCGGCGTTTCTGGTCGGGTCGTTGAATGTCGCGCCCGAGCATAGCCTGAACGCCCTTCTGTCGGAGGCGGAAAGCGCTGGCGCGCTGACCGATGTCAAAGCGGCGGAAAAGGCGCTGCGGGTCGCCAAACGGCGTCTGGCCTTGCTGACCGCCATGGCCGATCTGGCTGGCGTCTGGCCGCTTGAAACCGTCACCGATGCGCTGAGCCGTTTCGCCGAAGCGGCGCTGGACGCCGCCACGGCGTTCGCGCTGGGCGAATTGATCGCGGCCGGCAAGATAGCGCCGCAAGACGGGCCGGACGGCCGGCCCGCCGGCTTCTTCCTGCTTGGCATGGGCAAGCTTGGGGCCGGCGAGTTGAACTATTCCAGCGATGTCGATGTGATCGCGCTTTACGATCCGGAACGGCTACGGCCCGCCGATCCTGACCGAATGCGGCAGGACATGGTCCGCGCGACCCAGCGGATCGTGCATCTGATGGAGGCCCGCACCGGCGACGGCTATGTCTTCCGAACCGACCTGCGCCTGCGGCCGGACCCTGGCATGACGCCCCTGGCGATGACCGTCGAGGCCGCCGAATCCTACTATGAAAGCGTCGGCCAGAATTGGGAGCGCGCGGCGATGATCAAGGCGCGCCCGGTCGCCGGCGACCGAGCCTTGGGCGCCGCCTTTCTGCGCGCGATTTCGCCCTTCGTCTGGCGCCGCCATCTCGATTTCGCCGCCGTCGCCGATGTCCACTCGATCAAGCGCCAGATCAACAGCTTTCGCGGCGGCCAGGAAATCTCGATCGAAGGGCACAATATCAAGCTCGGGCGCGGCGGCATCCGCGAGATCGAGTTTTTCGCCCAGACCCAGCAACTGATCTGGGGCGGAAGAACGCCGCAGCTGCGCGGGCGCGGCACGGTCGGCGCCCTGCGCGATCTGGCCGAATACGGCCATATCAGCGCTGGGACCGCCGAGACCTTGGCCGAGGACTACCGTTTCCTGCGCACGCTGGAACACCGGCTGCAAATGCAGAATGACGAGCAGACGCAGAAATTGCCGGACGATCCGCAAGCGCTGGCCGGTCTTGGCTGTTTCTTCGGCTACGCCGAGCCCGACGGTTTCCGCCGCGCCCTGGCGCAGCGTCTGAATTCGGTTTCCAACCACTATGCCGGGCTGTTCGAAGACGCACCAAATCTGGGCGGGTCGGGCGCGCTGGTCTTCACCGGGTCGGAAGACCATCCCGACACGCTCGACACGCTGAAACGCATGGGATTCGACAGCCCGTCGCATATCGCCGACCGGGTTCGCGCCTGGCACTATGGCCGCTATCGCGCGACCCGCAGCGAACGCGCGCGCCAAATCCTCACCGAACTGACGCCGCATATTCTGGAGCGCCTAAGCGACGCCCATAATCCGGGTCAGGCCTTCGCTAAATTCGACGGATTTCTGGAAGCCTTGCCGTCCGGGGTGCAGATCTTTTCGCTGTTTCAATCCAATCCTGAAATCGCCGATCTGGTTTGCGAGATCATGAGCAAGGCGCCGCGGTTGGCGGACTGGCTCTCGCGCAAACCCTCGCTGCTCGACGGCGTGCTCGGCGCGGCCCACATCGCGCCGGACGATCGCGGCCAATCTTTGCGCGCCGCGCTGGCTGACGCCTTGGATCACGCGCGCGATTTTCAGGACGCGCTCGACACGGTCCGGCGTTGGGCCAACGACCGCCGCTTCCTAACCGGCGTCGCCCTGCTGCAGGGCCGCACTAATGGCGAAGAGGCGGGACCCGTCCTCAGCGCCGTGGCCGAGGCCGCGATCGGCGGTCTGACGCCGTGGGTCGAGGGCGAGTTCCGGCGCGCCCACGGGCTTTATTGCGGCGCTGACGATGAGGAACGCGGCTATGGCTTCGCGGTGCTCGCCTTCGGCAAACTGGGCGGCGCCGAACTTGCCCCGATGTCGGATCTGGACCTGGTCTTCGTCTACCGGACGCCGGAAGGCGTCGAGGCCTCGCAAGGCGAAAAACCGCTGGCGCCGATGGTCTATTACACACGGCTTTGCCAGCGTCTCAGCACCGCAATCACGGCGCAGACGCCGGAAGGCGAACTGTACGAGCTCGACACGCGGCTGCGGCCCAACGGCCGGGCCGGGCCGCTGGCGACGAATTTCGAGACCTTGGCCCCCTATTATGAGACCGAGGCTTGGACCTGGGAGTTGATGGCGCTGACCCGAGCGCGTGTGATCCAGGCGCCCGCCGCCTTGAGCGAGGCCCTGACCGATCTCATCGAGCGGACCCTGCGTCGCCCGCGCGACCCGGACACGCTCTTAGTCGATGTCGCGGCGATGCGGATGCGCATCGCGACGCAGCATCGCAGCGACCGGCCGTGGAAAGTGAAACATCGCCGCGGCGGGCTGCTGGATATCGAGTTCATCGCCCAATATCTGCAACTGCGCCATGCCCCGTCCGGGGCCGATATCCTGTCGCAGAACAGCGCCGCCGCCCTGGGCAAGCTGGCCGCCGCCGGCTTGCTCGATGACAGCGACGCCGACGCGCTGATCGCGGCGCTAAGCGAATGGCGGCGCATACAGGCCTTGCTGCGCCTGACCGCGCTGGACGCGTTCGATCCCGACACCGCGCCGGACGGGCAGAAGGCGCTGTTGGCGAACGCCTTCGGCGCCGAGAGTTTCCAGGCGCTGTCGGACCATCTCGACCGAACCGCGGCGACGGCGGCGGCGCTCTATGACAGGATCATCGCCGAGCCGGCGGCGGCGGCCAGCGCCGAGCCGGCTGCAACATAAGACGGAAACCATCCGGCCGGCGCGGCTGCGCGTATCGACAATGACACAACACCGCGACCCACCGCGGCCATAGACTGCACCCCACACGAAAGGAACCAAAGATGCTTCAAGAAGGCGACGCCATGCCCGACTTCTCCGCGCCCACCGATGGAGACGGCGCGCTCACCGCGGCCGATCTGAAAGGCGCGCCGGCGGTGATCTACTTCTATCCCAAGGACGACACGCCGGGCTGCACCACAGAAGCCAAAGACTTCACCGACATGGCGGCCGATTTCGCCGCGCTGGGCGTGAAGGTGGTCGGCGTCAGCAAGGACACCGTCGCCAAGCATGACAAGTTCAAGGCGAAGCACGATTTGTCGCTGATTCTGGCGAGCGACGCCGACGGCGGCATGTGCGAGGCCTTCGGCGCCTGGGGCGTGAAGAAGATGTATGGCAAGGAATATGAGGGGATCATCCGCTCGACCTTCCTGATCGACGCCGGCGGTTCGGTCGCCAAGGTCTGGCCGAAGGTCAAGGTCAAAGGCCACGCGGCGGAAGTGCTGGAAGCCGCCAAGGCGCTTTAGGCGACGGCCATGACGGCGCCTAGCCTGACGGAAACGGCGGTCGGTGTTCTGACGACCGCCGATCCGGTGGCCAAGGCAGAGGCCAGCCGCGCCGCCGCCGAGGCTTGGCGGTCCGGCGCTCTAGCCGAACGCGGCAAGGCCACTCCGCCGGACCGGCCAGCGCGCCCGGACAAGCCCGTCTTGATGCGGCCCGGCGCCGTGCCGCGCCGGCGGATCAATCGCGGCGTTCAGGGTCGGGTGGCGCTGCTCCACGCGCTGGCGCATATCGAGCTGAACGCGATCGATCTGGCCTGGGATATCGTCGCCCGCTTCGGCGCCGTCGAACCGCAACCTCCCGCCGCTTTCCTGGACGATTGGGTCGGCGTGGCGGCGGACGAGGCGCGCCACTTCCTGATGCTGGCGCAACGATTGCGGGAGCTTGGCGCGGCCTATGGCGACCTCCCCGCCCATGACGGATTGTGGCAGGCCTCGCAAGACACCGCCCATGATCTACTGGCCCGGCTGGCGGTCGTACCGATGGTGCTGGAGGCGCGCGGCCTCGATGTCACCCCCGCCATGATCGAGAAGCTCGCCTCCGTCGATGATCACGAGAGCGCGCGCATCCTGCAAATCATCCACGACGATGAAATCACCCATGTCGCCTCCGGCAAACGCTGGTTCGACTGGCTGGCGCGTCAACGCGGCTTGGCGCCGGATGACGCCTGGCGCTCTCTCGTGCGGGCGCATTTCAAGGGTGAGATCAAGCCGCCCTTCAATGAAAAGAGTCGGGCCTTGGCCGGAATGGAGGCGGAGTGGTATCTCAGCCTCGCCGCCCCTGCGCAACGGACAGAACCGAAGCGGAAGGAAGAGGCGCGCTAAGCGGGCGGCGACGCCGCCCGGATGGCGCTCGACCGCCTAAACCGCAGCGTCATGGGCCGCATGATGCGCCGCGCGGATCTTCTGACGCTGTTCGCGGCGCCGGACCTCGCGCCGTTCGTGCCGTCGACGAACAAAACGCAGGGCCCAGAAATAGCCCAACGCGGCGAGCCCGATCGCCCAAGGCAGACAGCCGAGGAACAGCGGCAGGCCGAACGCGTCCAGGACGCTGACCGTGCCGAGCCAGATTTTGTCCAGGAAACCGGCGTCGGGATACAGGCTCATCATCTCGTTCAACCGCGCGGTGAAAGTGTCATAGCCAAGCGGTTCGTCCCAGCGGCCGAGCATGAAATGACCAGTCTTCACAAAGACGAAATAGATCGGCCCAAGGGTGAAGACATTCGTCAGCCAGACCCAAGCGACCGCCACAATCGGGTTGAAATCGAAGCGCGGCGCCGCCGTCCGGATCAAGCCCCAAAGACCGAAGAGAATGGCGATTTGCGCGCCGACCAGCGGGGTGAAGGCCCAGAACACACCGAACCCGACGCCGCGCGCCGCATATTCAGGCGGTCGCCGGCTGGAGAACATCGGCGCGATCAAGCGCCGCCGGAAGGTTCGGCCGAGCTTTCGGGATACGCGACTGGTGCGGGACTCCGACACGGTTTGTTCTCTCCGGCCGCCTTGGATGCGACGGCCTTGTTTCCTCGCCCATTGTTCGACCCGAAAACGCCGCCGGATCAGTCCCGCACTCCGTTCTTCGGCGCGGGTTCAAACCGAAACATTAACCGTCCGGCGGGGTCCTGAAAGCGTAAAGTGGCCGGCTGTGACGAATCCGACGGAGTGTCATCCCGATCGCACCCGGAAAGCGCAAAAAAGGCCAAATCCAGCGGGGACGGTTTCGCGCGTCGCGTCACAAACGCTTTTCCGGCGGCGGCCCTGGCTCCGCCCGGTCAACCCGGCTAGAACCCGCGCGATGACCGACCGATCCCTCCCAGCCGACGCGACCTCCGCAAGGACGCCGAACCCCGCGCAGACGCCCGGTTTTCTGGGATTCAGTGAGACGCGCATCGCATTTCTGTTGCTTCTGACGACGCCCGCGATGTTCGGAACCAACATGTTGGTCGCACGCTGGATGGCCGACACGGCCCCGCCGGTGGCGCTCGCCTTTTGGCGGTGGGTCGGCGTGCTGCTCCTGATGCTGCTGCTGCGCGGGCCGCAGCTTTGGGCCCATCGCAAAGATGTGATCGCGGAATGGAAGGACCTGGCCGTACTCGGCGCGCTGGGCATGGGGGTCTGCGGCGCCTTCGTCTATATCGGCGCCGAGACCACCACCGCCACCAATATCGGCATGCTCTACGCCTCCTCGCCGGTGCTCATCGCGGTTCTGGCCTGGCGGTTCTACGGCGAACGATTCTCGACGCTGCAAGGGGTCGGCGGGCTGCTTTGTCTGATCGGCGTTTTGTGGATCGTCTTTCGCGGCGAGCTTGAGGCCTTGCGGGCCCTGCGATTCGCCGTCGGCGATGTCTGGGTTCTCGCCGCGGTGATCGGCTGGGCGGTCTACGCGATCATGGTGAAATATCGGCCGAGCGGCATGGGCATGATGACCCGCTTCACCGCGATCTGCCTGTTCGGCGTGCTAATCCTGGCGCCCTTCACGCTGTGGGAGACGATGACGGTGGGCGCCGTGCCGGTCCAATGGGACGTGGCGATCGCGATTGGGGCGCTGGTGCTGATCGCCGGCTTTGGCGCCTTCCTGGCCTATGCCAAAGTCCAGTCAGTGCTGGGCGCGGCGCGCGGGTCCCTGATCCTCTATCTCAACCCGATCTATGTCGCGGTCATGGCCTGGGCGCTGCTGTCGGAAAGTCTGGCGCTTTATCACCTGATCGGCGCAGCCCTGGTGCTGCCTGGGATCTATCTCGCCAACCGGCGGCCGAGACAGGCCGACACAAATGGCGCCGGAACAAGAACGCCTTAGTCGATATCCTCGACCGGCTGCGCCGGACCGCCATCCAGCTTCATCGCCAGCGCCGCCTCAAGATAGTCGTCGAGATCGCCGTCCAACACCGACTGCGCCGCGCCTTTTTCGACGCCGGTCCGCAGGTCCTTGACCATCTGATAGGGTTGCAGGACATATGAGCGGATTTGTCGGCCCCAGCCGATTTCGCTCTTCGCCTCATGCTCCGCCTGCGCCGCCTCCTCACGCTTACGCAACTCAAGCTCGTAGAGCCGCGCCTCCAGCATCTTCATCGCCGTCGCCCGGTTCTTATGCTGCGACCGATCATTCTGGCACTGAACCACGATGTTGGTCGGGATGTGGGTGATGCGCACCGCCGAGTCCGTCCGGTTCACATGCTGGCCGCCGGCGCCGGACGCGCGATAGGTGTCGATGCGCAAATCCTTTTCCTCAATATCGACCTCGATCGAATCGTCGATCTCCGGATAGACGGTCACCGAGGAGAAGCTGGTATGGCGCCGGGCGTTGGAATCGAAAGGCGAAATACGGACCAGCCGATGCACGCCGGTTTCGGTCTTGAGCCAGCCATAGGCCGCCTCGCCGCTGACCTTGAGGGTCGCGGATTTCAGGCCCGCTTCCTCGCCTGGGCTTTCTTCGATCAATTCGGTCTTGTAGCCGTGCTGGTCGGACCAACGGCTATACATGCGCAGCAGCATGCTGGCCCAATCCTGGCTCTCGGTGCCGCCGGCGCCCGCATGGACTTCGAGGAAACAGTTGTTGCCGTCCGCTTCGCCGGACAACAGGCTCTGGATCTGCGCGTCGCGCGCGGTCGATTGCAGCGCGGCCAGCGCCTCTTCCGCTTCCTCGACGACCTCGGCGTCGCCTTCCGCTTCGCCAAGCTCAATCAACTCCAGATTGTCGCTTAGTCCGTTCTCAAGAGCAGAATAGGCGTTCAGTCGGGATTCGAGCGAAGCGCGTTCGCGCATGATCTTCTGGGCCGCCGTCGCATCGTCCCAAAGGGTCGGGTCCTCGACGCGCGCATTCAACTCCAGGAGGCGCTTTTTCGACGTCTCCAAGTCAAAGATGCCTCCTCAGCAGCGCCAAAGACTGCTTGAGTTCATCGACAATGGCGACCGTTTCAGCCTTCATCCCAGAGGGCGCTCCCAAACATGCCGCGACGATACTGTCGCGGTGCGGACTCGATTAGGCGAAGCGCCTCACTTTGACAAGCGGGTTCAGGGCCAGGGCGGCGTCCTCAGCGTCGAGCAGGCCGGCCGGTCGGCGAAACGGCGGTCAATAGAGGCCGCGCGAGCCTCGCTGGGTCGGGGCGCCGCCAGAGGGTGCGGCGACCGCGCCGGCCTCGGCGGGCGCGCCGCCGGCGACACCGCCGGACGCCGCGGCCGACGTCGACCCATCGATTAACAGACCGCGCGACGCCGAGGTCGGCTCGGTCCCGGCGCGGAACGCCTCTTGGATCACACGCTCGCTGGCGCGGGTCGCCAGGCCGCCCGTGTCCGCATCGATCCGGACCAGTCGGACGCCGGGTGGGGTTCGGAACGGCGCCGCCGAGACTTCCTGGAGGGTCTGGCGCATGAATTCCTTGAAGATCGGCGCGGCGACCGAAGAACCGGTTTCCTGACCGCCCCAGGGCTGTTGCCCCAAGGGGCGCGGCGTGTCGAAACCGACAAACACCCCGACCGCCAGATCAGGCGCAAAGCCGATAAACCATGTGTCGCGGCTTTCGTTCGTGGTGCCGGTCTTGCCACCCAGCGGGGCGCCCAACGCGCTGATCCGCCGGCCGGTGCCGCGCAGAACCACGCCTTCCAGCATGCTGGTCACCTGATAGGCGGAGACCGGGTCGGCGACCTGGGCGCGCGGATCCGGCGGTTCAGGCGGCGCCTGTCCGGTCCAGGCGACATCGACGCAGCCTTCGCACAGGCGGGCGTCATGGCGATAGACGGCGCCGCCGTTTCGATCCTGAACCCGGTCGATCAGGGTCGGTGTGATCCGCTTGCCGCCATTGACCAGCATCGCGTAGGCCGTCGTCAGATCCAACAGCGTGGTCTCGCCGGCGCCGAGCGACATCGACAGATGCGTCGGCATATCCTCCGCCACGCCGAACGCATCGACCGTCTCGACGACGGCGTCCATCCCGATGGCCTGCGCCAAGCGGACAGTCATCAGGTTGCGTGATCGCTCGATCCCGACCCGCATCGGGCTGGGTCCATAGAATTTGCGCGAGAAATTGGCCGGCTTCCATTTCTTTTGGCCCGGCCCCTGGTCCATGACGAAGGGCGCGTCCAGGATCAGGGTCGCCGGCGTATAGCCTTGCTCGAGCGCCGCGAGATAGACGAACGGCTTGATCGCGGAACCGGGCTGACGCCGGGCCTGGGTCGCACGGTTGAACTCGCTGTCGTCAAAGCTCCAGCCGCCCTGCATCGCCAGGATGCGGCCGGTATGCGGGTCCAGCGCGACCACCGCGCCGTTAACCTCGGGGACTTGGCGCAAACCGTAACTGCCTTCCGGATAGGGCGTCGGGTCCTCGCCCTCCTTCGCTGGCCGCCCAAAGGCGACCGGCTCGACCAGCACGACATCACCGACCTTCACAACCTCGCTCGGCCGATTGACCGCCGGGCCGCGTTCCTGATCCGCCAGCGCCTCGCGCGCCCAGGTCAGTTCCGCCATCGGAATCTGGCCCAACGAGCCGTCCTTCAAGCCGATCTCCGCCTGTTTCGCGTCGGTCGCCAGCACCACAGCCAGCCGCCAAGGCGCGATATCCGGCGGGTCTTCGATTTCCAAAAGCGCGGTGAACCAGACATCCGACTCTTTCGACGCCGCGCCGGCCCCTGACAGGTCGAGCCGCGTTACCGGACCGCGATAGCCATGGCGCCGGTCATAGGCGGTCAGGCCGCCGCGCAGCGCGTCGCGGGCGATCGCCTGTAGCCGGGAATCGAGCGTCGTGCGAATAGACAAGCCGCCCTTGTTCACCGCCGAAAGCCCGACTTTCTCGGCCACGATGCGGCGCGATTCCTCGACGAAATAGCGCGCCTCGACGGGCACAGGTTCGCGGGGCGGCCGCACGGTCAAGGGCTTCATGCGCGCCTCGGCGGCCTCGGCGTCGGTGATATAACCCTCTTCAAGCATCCGGCCGATCACCCAGTTTCGGCGTGTCACCGCCGCTTCATGGCGCCGGATCGGATGGTAATTGTTCGGCGCCTTTGGCAGCGCGGCGATATAGGCGGCTTCTTCCAGCGACAGTTCGTCCAACGACTTGTCGAAATAGTTCAGCGCCGCCGCGGCCACGCCGTAGGACCGGTAGCCGAGGAAAATCTCATTGAGATAAAGCTCGAGGATCCGATCTTTGCTCAGCACCCGTTCGATGCGCAGCGCCAGGATCGCCTCTTTGATCTTACGTTCGATCGACAGCTCATTGGTCAGCAAGAAGTTTTTCGCCACCTGCTGGGTGATGGTCGAGGCGCCGATCGGCCGGCCGCCGCCGCGCAGCACGATCCGCACATTCGTAAGCACGGCGCGTACGAGCGCCAACGGGTCGACGCCGAAATGCGTATAGAAGTTTTTGTCCTCAGCCGAGATGAAGGCCTGAAGAACCCGCTTCGGCATCGACGAGACGGGCACGAAGACCCGGTTTTCGGTCGCGAATTCGGCGATCAGCCGTCCATCGCCGGCATGCACCCGCGTCGCGGTCGGCGGCTGATAATCCGCCAAAACCTTATGCTCAGGCAGATCGCGCCCATAATGCCACAGGCCATAGACAGCGACGCCGGCGGCGCCAATCCCGCCGACCACCGTCAACAGCAGCATGAACATAACGGTCTTGAACACGAGCCTCGATCCCTCGATGCGCCTTTCAGGAGCGCGCCTTAACGCTAGATTACGGCGTAAATGGGGTGCGGTCACCCCCGCGAGGAGCCCGATCGGCGCGACACGCAGCCCCGACCGCAACACCCTCGCCGCGCCGCCGCCGCGCCCCCGCCGTGTTTAGGAACGGCTGAGTTTCTCCTGTTCGGCGAAATAGGCGTCGATGGTGCGCAGCAAGGCCGCGCCGACTTGGCGCCGATACTCAGCCGATTTCAGCTTCGCCTCGTCCGACCGGTTCGACAGGTAGCCCAGCTCGACCAGCACCGACGGCACGGTCGGCGATTTCAGCACGGCGAAGCCGGCGAACCGGTGGGGACGGCGCAGCAGACGCACATCGCCTTGGAATGTCTCGACCAGGGTCTGCGCGAATTGCCAACTCGACTCGCTGGTTTTCCGCTGCGCCAGGTCCAACAGGATATAAGCGGTCTGATCGTCATAGCCGGTGAGGTCGTAGCCGGCCAGGATGTCAGATTTGTTCTCGCGCGCCGCCAGCGCCGCCGCCTCCCTGTCCGACGCGGTCTCCGACAGTGTGTAGACCGACAGGCCGCGAGGACGATTTGTCGCATGGGCGTCCGCATGGACCGATATGAAGAGCTCGGCCCCGGCGCGGTGCGCCACTTCATAGCGGTCGCGCAGTTTCACAAAGACGTCGCTGTCCCGGGTCATCACCACCCTGTAGCGGCCGGAGCCCTCAAGCTGGGATCGGAACTCGCGGGCGAAGCTGAGTACGATGGTCTTCTCGAAGACGCCTGAGGCGCCGATCGCGCCGGGATCGACCCCGCCATGGCCGGGGTCAAGCACAACGACCCGGCGTTCGCGCGGACTGGGCGCACGCGGACCCGCCGGCGCCGTGGTCCGGCGCGCGGGCGCAGCCCTTGGTTCCGCCGCGACGACGGCTGGACCTTTGGGGGCGGCCGCCTCGGAACCGGCATAGGCGGCCCAATCATCTGATTGCGCGCCGCTTGGGGCGGCCGCGAACCCTCGGACGTCGCTGGCTCTCAGGTCGATGACAAGGCGGCCGCCTGCGCCGTCAGCGGCGGGCAGCCGGAAATGCCGGGCGACGATCGCGGGCTGGGTCAGATCGATGACAAATCGACTGACGCCTTGGCGGAACAGGCCGAAGCGGTACTGCCCGACGACCCCGCGCGCCGCGCTCAAGGGCTGCAATCGGTTCGGCCAGGCCACTTCCGGCAGGTCGATCACCACCCGGTACGGGTCCGCCAATGAGAGCAGCCGGTAAGGAACCTGGCTGGAGAGTTCCAACACGAAGCGCGTGTAGCCCTCATGCGCGCCGATTCGTACGCCTTTGACGATGGGCGTCCGCGAGGCGGACTGGGCAAGCTGCGTCGGCGGGTTCGCCTCGACGCTGACGGCCGCGCTATGCTTGGGAGCGCCCGCGAAGGCGAGTGCGGCCAACAGCACGGCGCACGCGTTCACCCCGCGCCGATGCAAGGGGCTCTTTTTTTGGGCGCGCAAACCGCGCGGCTGCGACCCAATCCGTTGATGGTCCAAAAGCCTCAACATTTTGCGACACTATTTCCGTTCAGCCCTACATTTATGGCGGTATTCGCGCTGAGACTCAATTCACGCCGCGCCCCCGCCGCACGCGTCTTATCCTGAGCGCCTCCCTGGGGCCGCGCGAGACCCCAATCGTTGCGCGATGAGACAAGTTGCGCGCAATTTTTATTGCCAAAGAGCCCGCGATCAGTAGGTTGATACCGCGAATATATCGCAATGAGATGCAAGGCGCAGCGCTTCGTCGGACGTGTCGACGTTCAGCGCGATAGCGCCACGGAGAGCGGTCTCGCCGCCGCGTCCCCCAAAATCCGGCGTTTCCAGACGGGACAGGCCGGGGCGTTCCGGGGTGTCGCGTATGGCTGGTGCGCACTCACATCTGGCCCAGTGACTCGGCCTCATCTCTTTTGCGACAGACCGCGGTAGCAAAGAAGCATGTTGAGAACCCAGGAATCCAGCCACAGCGCGCCACCCGCACCGAAGCCTTTACACGGCCTCGGCGCGGTTGAGTTCGGCGCGCCGAGGCGCGCGTCCGGCCTAGGGCCCGCGATGCGCCGGATTTCGACAAACAATCGCCCGAATTTCGGCGGCGGGACCGGCGGCGACGCCGCGCGTCGCGCCGAGAATCGGGTCGAAGTGAGGATTTATGGCGCGACGTATGTTGATCGACGCCACCCACCCGGAAGAAACCCGGGTCGTGGCGGTCAGTGGTAATCGGCTCGAGGAATTCGATTACGAAACAGCGACGAAACTACAGCTCAAAGGGAATATCTATCTCGCGAAAGTAACGCGGGTTGAGCCGTCCCTGCAGGCCGCTTTCGTCGATTATGGCGGGAACCGACACGGTTTCCTCGCCTTTAGCGAAATTCACCCCGACTATTACAGGATCCCGGTCGCCGACCGAGAGGATCTGGTCGAAGAAGATTCGGGCGACGATGACGAGAACGGCGATGCGGAAACGCCGGTCGAGGAACTTGGCGGCGACGAAGGCGCCGAGGAAGCCGTCGAAGAAGCGCAAAAGCGCCGGCCGCGTTTGCGCCGGCACTATAAGATCCAAGAGGTCATCAAACGCCGGCAGGTCCTGCTGGTGCAGGTGATCAAGGAAGAGCGCGGCAGCAAAGGCGCGGCGCTCACCACCTATCTGTCGCTGGCCGGGCGCTATTGCGTGTTGATGCCCAACACCTCGCGCGGCGGCGGTGTGAGCCGGAAGATCGCCAATCCGCAAGACCGCAAGCGTCTGAAGGCGGTGATGAGCGATCTCGGCGTGCCGGACGGGATGGCGGTCATTCTGCGCACCGCCGGCCAGGAGCGTTCGAAAGCGGAAATCAAGCGCGACTACGAATATATCATGCGGATGTGGGACGGCATCCGCTCCAAAACGCTGGAATCGATGGCGCCCGCTCTGATCCATGAAGAGGCGAATCTGATCCGGCGCTCGATCCGCGATCTCTACAGCAAGGATATTGACGAGATCTTTGTCGCCGGCGACGAGGCCTATCGCATCGCCAAGGACTTCATGAAGGCGATGATCCCCAGTCACGCCAAGAAGGTCCAGCGCTACAAAGATGAAGGCGGCGTGCCGCTTTTCCAACGCTATCAGGTCGAAGCCCAACTGACCCAAATCTACGATCCGGTCGTGCAGTTGCGCTCCGGCGGGTCGATCGTGATGCATCAAACCGAGGCGTTGGTGGCGATCGACGTCAACTCCGGCCGCGCCACGCGGGAGCGCCATATCGAAGAGACGGCGCTGAAGACGAATCTCGAGGCCGCCGAAGAAATCGCCCGGCAATTGCGCCTGCGCGACATGGCCGGGCTGGTCGTGATCGATTTCATCGATATGGAGGAAAACCGCAACGACCAGGCCGTCGAGCGCCGCTTGAAGGAAGCGCTGCGGCGCGACCGGGCGCGGATCCAGGTCGGCCGGATCAGCCCGTTCGGCCTGATGGAAATGTCGCGGCAGCGGTTGCGACCCAGCCTGTTGGAGGCGATGACCCAGCCCTGTCACACCTGCGGCGGCATCGGCTATATCCCGTCGACCGAATCGGCGGCGCTGCAGGTCCTGCGCGCGGTCGAAGAAGAAGGACTGCGCAAGCGCTCGAAACAGATCAATGTCAAAGCTCCGCCGTCGGTGGCGCTCTATCTGTTCAACCATAAGCGCGCGACCTTGGCGGAGATGGAGCAGAATTCCGGTTTTCGGGTCATGCTCGAGACCGACGAGGCGCTGATCCCGCCGAACTATGTGATGACCCGGATCGCTCATGACGCCGACGATGAGAACCCGGTGGAGTCGACGGTAACAAGCAGCGCCGATCAAAGCGAAGGCGGCGGGCGCCGTCAGGAAAGCCGGACCGATGGACGCGCCGACGGCGAAGGAAGGGGACGCAAGCGCGGCCGCCGCCGGCGCCGGCGCTACGATGAGGAGGGCGAGACCGAGGCGCAGGAAATCGAGGCCGGCGTAGCGGAGGGGTCTTCGGACGCGGGCGACGCGGCGATTCCGGATGCCGAGGCCGCTTCCGAGGAGGACGACAAGCCGCGCCGCCGGCGGAAACGCGGACGACGCGGCGGACGTAAACGGCGCGAGGACGCCGACGCCATGGACGCGGCGGAAGCAACTGAGGCGGACGACGCCCAGGCGGAGCCTCAGAGCGGCTTAGCGGCGGAAGATACGCCGCAAGAACCAGCGGAAGGGGCCGCCGAGGCTGCGCCGGGCGCGGTAGAGCCCGCCGACGCGGAAAAACCAAAGCGCACGCGACGCGGCCGCCGCGGCGGACGCCGGTCGGCCGCGCCTGTGGAAGACGAAGCCGACTCAGCCGACCAGAATGACGCCGCCGGCGATCCGATTGAAGCGTCGCCGACCGAACCGCAAGTGGACCCGGCGTCAGACTCTGGCGACGATTTGAAACCCGCCAAGAAACCTCGGCGTGCGCGCAAGGCGTCGGCCAAGAAGGCGGCCGCTAAATCGGCGGCGGAAAAGGCGCCGGCGACGAGCGAGGCGGCGGAACCCGAGAAGGCCGATCCCGAGAAGACCGATCCCGAGAAGACCGATCCCGGACTGGCCGCGACCGTGGCCCCCAGCTCTGAAATCTTCGTTCCGGATGAGACCGAAAGCAGCGACGCGCCAATGGCGGAGAGCGCGCCGGAAACGCCGGCGGAGCCGATCGAAACGCCGTCCGCACCATCGGAGGCCGCGCCTGAAGCAGAAACGCCGTCGGATCAGCCGAAACGCAAGGGATGGTGGAACCGGATAACCGGTTCCTGATCCATCAGCGTCACGGGAACGCGAGAAAAGCCGGCGCGGGACCCTGGTCCCGCCGCCGGTTTTTCTATGCCCGCCAGACCTTCAAGGCCTCGGCGGCGGCGGCGATTTCGCTGGGATCGCCGGCGAAAGAGAAACGCATGGTGGCGTTGCCGCGGTCCTCGTCGAAATCCAGCCCCGGCGTCGCCGCAACCCCGGTCTCGGCCAACATACGGGCGCAGAAACCCTGGCTGTCGTTGGTCATCGCGGCGATGTCAGCATAGAGGTAGAAAGCGCCGTCGCTCGGCGCCAGCTCCGAGAAACCCGCTTTCGGCAACTCCCGCAGCAGCAGGTCGCGGTTCGCCGCATAGCGGGCGACATTCGCCTCGAGCTCTTCCTTGCAGTCAAAAGCCGCGATCGCCGCCGCCTGGCTCAACGTCGGCGGCGAAATGAACAGATTCTGCGCCAAGCGCTCAACCGGCTTCATCAGGTCTTCCGGCAGAACCAGCCAGCCAAGCCGCCAACCGGTCATGGAGAAATATTTCGAGAAACTGTTCACCACGACCGCCGTGTCGGAATGCGACAGCGCGGTCTCGAACCCCCGTCCATAGGTGACGCCCTGATAGATCTCGTCGGAGATGAAGCGAATCCCTTCCGCGTCGCAATAGGCCGCCAGGGCGGCCATCTCGGCCTTCGGCAGCATCGTCCCGGTCGGGTTCGAGGGCGAGGCCACGATCAGACCATCGAGCGCGCCTGTGCGCGCGCGCGCCGCGTCCAGCAGGGCGGGAGACGGCTGATAACGGTCCCGCAGTCCGGTCTCGATAATCACCGGCTCGATCCCCAACACCGACAGGATATGGCGGTAACAGGGATAGCCGGGCGCGACCAAGGCGACGCGGTCCCCAGGTTCGAAACAGGCGAGAAAAGACAGCAGGAACCCCCCGGACGAGCCCGTTGTCAGGGCGATCCGCTCCATCGGGACCGAAACGCCGTAATCCTCGGCGTAGTGCCGGGCGATGGCCGTGCGCAGTTCCGGCAGACCCAATGCGACGGTATAGCCGAGCCGTTGCTCGGCCAAAGCCGCTTGCGCCGCCTCGATCACGCCTTGGGGCGCCGGCGTTCCGGGTTGACCGACCTCCAGGTGATAAACCGCTTCCTGCGTCGCGGCGCGTTCCGCTGCGGCGCGCATCACCTCCATGACGATGAAAGGCGGGATCTCGCCCCGCCGGGACGTCTTCAGCGTCATCGGCCTGTTGTCCCCTTCTCTGCCCCGCGGCCGCGCTTATTCGGCCAACGCCGCCAGCCCGTCGGTGCGCGGATCGACTTCGGCGCCGCATAGCCGTTTTTCGGGGGCCTCAGGCAAGCCGGACGGGCAGTAAATCACATGAACCCGGCCGGCCAGCGGCGTCGTTCCGGCGCTGATTCCTGCGTCGGCGAGCCCCTGCTTCGCTTCGCCCGGCGCATTGCGCTCAATGCCGACGCGGCCGCCGACCGCGTCGATGGTGACGCGGCTTTCAGCGAGCGCTTCGCGCAACGGAACGCCGTCCAGGAAGGAACGCGACGCCGCCTTGATCAAGGCTCCGAGCCCAGTTGCGCCGCCATCTCCCGCCGCTGCGTAATACCAGCGGAAATTGGCGTCGTTGGCGATTAAGAGCGGCGTGTTCCAGAGTTTCCCGGGGCGCGGACGGCCCGGGAAGAAACCCAGACCCTGGGGCATTCGGCCGAGACCCGCCGGCCCGTTCAGCGACACGGTGCAGGCCACTGCGGAGCCGTCCCGCGCGACCGCTAAGAACCCGGTGGCGCCGCGATCGGCCAACATGAACCCCGTCATGTCCCGGGTCTTCTCGGGGGCGGCGTTTTCTTCGATCCGCTCGGCAAGCGCCTCAATCGCCGAATCCTCAAGCTGGAGGGTCGGCAGGTCGTCCGAATCATCCGCCATGGATTCGGCGAAAACCGCTTGCAGGACGCGCGCGATCGTCGCCGTCCGGCCGCCGAGCCCCTCGCTCAGGTCCGGGTCCAACTCGTTGATCGCCCCCAAAGCCTGCGCGACGGCCAGACCGTGGCTGATCGAGGGCGGCGCGACATAGACGATCTGATTGTTGACCGACGCGCCGGCCGGCGTTCGCCATTCCGGCAGGAATCCGTTCAGCCTTTGCAGGTCCAGCGCGGCCGGTCCAGCCGCCGCGATATAGCCGTTCACGACATTCCGGGCCAACGGACCGGCATACATCACGCCGGCCCCGCGCAACCGGATCTGCGAGATGACCGTGGCGAGCGACGGCTGCACCCAGTTCCAGGTCGGCGAGGGCGGCTGCCCATCCGGGCCGGCCAAGGCGGCCATCGCCTCTCGGTCCCGCTGCAACAAGGGCCAAACCACCGCCAAATCATTTCGCGTCGCGCGCGAGGCGGAATGACCGAGCCGAGCCAGATTCTCCGCATTGGCCAACAGGCCGCGCCAATCGAGACGCCCGTAGCGCGCATGCAAGGCCGCCATGCCGCGCGCCAGGGCGGGGACCGAGACCGTCGCACCCTCCGTGGCGGGCGGCGACAGGAAATCCAAGACTTCCGTGGCGCCCAGTCCGGGATCGTGGATCAAGCAAACGCCCTCCGACCCCAAACCGGCGCGCGTGGGCATGGTCACGGCCAGCGTGAAGGCCATGGCGACCGCCGCGTCCGCCGCGCTGCCGCCAATGGTCAAGATTTCACGCCCGACAAGCGTGGCGCGGGGCTCGTCAGACGCCGCGCCGCCGAAAAAGCCGCCGACATAGCCGACTTGGCCAATGCCCGGCGCTTCAACCTCAACGCAGCCGACCGCCGTCGCACAGCAGACCGCCACGACCAAGCGTCGCACGCCGCGCCGGATCGGCCCGTCGCCATTGCGCCGGGTCGCCGCACACCCTACCTTTGAACGATCCGATACAGCGGCGTGTGGTTTGATGAAACCGTTCGGCAGACGAGTGGTGACAGCTTTGTCCACGGTGGTTCTCGGTCCTCCGCCCCTTGCGGCCGCGGCCCTGATCGCCGCCGCCGTCTTCTTATCCGGCTTGTATCCGATCGCGGCGCAGGCGCAAGGCCGCACGGTCAGCTTAATCCGCGACACCGAAATCGAGAACACAATACGCGTCTATACCGCGCCGATTTTCAAGGCCGCCGGCCTGAATCCAAGCTTTGTTCGCATCCATCTGGTGAATGATCCAAGCCTGAACGCCTTCGTCGCCAACGGCCAGCGAATTTACATTCACACCGGCCTGCTGATGCGGGCCGACAATCCGGGACAGGTGATCGGCGTTCTGGCGCACGAAGCCGGCCACATCACAGGCGGTCATTTGGCGCGCTTCAGCGATGGTCTCTCCGACGCCTCCAACACCAATCTGGCGGCGCTGATTCTGGGTATCCCCTTGGCGGTCTTGTCCGGTCGTCCGGAAGTCGCGGCGGCCGCCTCCTCGCTGGGCAATCAATTGGGCACACGGCAATTCCTGCAATACACCCGAGGCAACGAGCGAGCGGCCGACCAAGCCGCCGTCGATTTTCTCGACGAGGCGGAAATCAGCGCTCGCGGACTGTATGAATTCATGCAGGTGCTGCAGCAGCAGGACGCAATGTTTACGTCCACGAGCCAGTCGTCCTACACGCGCACCCACCCGCTGAGCGCCGATCGCGTTGAGTTTCTCAGAAACCATCTGGCCAACTCGCCCAACAGCCGGCGGCCTTTGCCGGACTATTTCCAACGCATGCACGATCGAATGCGGGCGAAGCTGAACGGCTATATCCTGCCGACGGGGCGGGTGTACACCCTGTATCCCGAGACCGACCGGTCCTTTGATGCGCGCTACGCCCGGGCCGTCGCGCTCATGCGCGATGTCAGAACAGAGGAAGCGTTGGTCCTCGCGGAAGAACTGATCGCCGAGAATCCCGAAGACGCTTTCGTCTATGAATTGAAGGCCGACATTCTCCGCGACGCGGCGCGGCTGGAGGACGCGATCGACGTGTATGAGCGCGTCGTCGAAATGCTGCCTTGGGCCGCCCTAGTCCGGCTTGAATTGGCCAGATCGCAGATCGAGCTGAACAGCCCGGACCTGGACGATGAGGCCGAAATCCATCTGCGCGAGGCGCTACGCTATGAGCCCAACATGTCGCAGGCTTGGAGGTTGCTGGCCACCGTCTATGGCCGCCGCGGCGATTTCGGCCAGACCGCTTTGGCGCAAGCCGAAGAGGCGGTCAATCAGGGACGGCGCAACGCGGCGCTGGGCCATGCGCGGCGCGCCCTGACACTGCTCCCGGAGGGCTCGCCCGCGTGGCTTCGGGCCCAAGACATCGAAATCCAGGCCCAGCGCAATCCGAACGGCTGACGCCCCGTCGCCCGGCTGTTGCAGCGGCGCCGCGGCGGCCAACGACGCTTCAATCCTGCGTGACAGCGCCCGAGAGGCCCGCCATAAAGCTTGCGCCTGCGGATCGCATACCGACAACTGACGCAGGGAAACAAGCGCATCGCACCGGCGGTTTTTGGAAGGAGACGCGGATCATGGGAGTTCAACGACGGACGTCGGTTCTGGCGATGGCTCTGATCGCGTCTGCAATGCTGTACGCTGTGCAGCCGGCGGCGGCCGAGGAGGACAGTGCGCCCGCCAGCCCCTCCGCCGCCGAAGCGGCCGGGCTTTCCAAGGAACAGGTCGAAGAGATTGTCCGCGACTACCTGCTGGCGAACCCCGAAATCGTCATGCAGGCGATGGAGCGGCATCGCGAAAACGAGCGCATCGCCGAGGTCGCGCGACGGGAAGCGGCGATGGAGGCGATGGCGGCGCGCATCTTCGAGAATCCAGAGGCGCCGGACAACGGCGTGACGGACTACGATGTCACCCTTGTCGAGTTCTTCGATTATCAATGCCACTACTGCAAGAAAGTGTTCTCAGACCTCGTGGCGGTGATGGAGGCCGACCCGAAACTCCGCGTCGTGTTTAAGGAACTGCCGATTTTGGGGCCCGAATCGACAATCGCCGCCCGCGCCGCGCTGGCCAGCCGCAAACAAGGCAAATATCTCGAGTTCCATATCGAATTGATGGATATGCGGGGCCCGCTGACCGAGGATCGGGTCTATCGCACCGCCGAGTCGCTGGGGTTGGATGTCGAGAAGCTGAAGGCGGATATGTACGCGCCGGAGATCGCCCGGATGCTGCGCGATAACATGGAGATTGCGCAACAGATCGGCGTCAACGGCACGCCCGCGATGCTGGTCGGACGCCGCTTTGTACCGGGTGCGGTGGATCGCGCCACCATGGAACGCCTGATCGAAAGCGCCCGCGCCGACAATTCCTGACGCTCGGGTCAGGACTTCGCCCCCCGGCGCGCCTTTATGGATTTTGACCCGCCCCTGACCGCCGGCGTACTGATCCGCCGCTATAAGCGTTTTCTCGCCGATATCACGCTTGAGGCGACGGGCGAGACGGTGGTCGCGCATTGCGCCAATCCGGGCTCGATGATGGGATTGGCGACGCCGGGGGCGAAGGTCTGGCTGTCCCCGAACACGAACCCGAAAGCCAAGCTGGATTGGCGCTGGGAGTTGGTCGAAGCCGACGGCGCCCTGGTCTGCATTCACACCGGACGGGCCAACATCGTGGCCGAAGAAGCCGCCGCCGCACGCCGCATACTGGGGCTCGAAGCCTATGACACGGTCCGGCGCGAGGTGCGGTACGGCGCCAACAGCCGCATCGACCTGTTGCTCACGAACTCAGATGCAGCCACGACGCGCGCACCGCCAGCTTATGTCGAGGTCAAGAGCGTAACCCTGCGTCGGCCGTTCGGCGACGCGCCCAACGCGGCGGAATTCCCGGACGCGAAGACCGCGCGCGGGGCCAAACATCTCGACGAACTCAGCGCGGTCGCCGCTGACGGCGCGCGGGCGGTGATGCTGTTCCTGATCCAGCGCGGGGATTGCCAAGAGTTCCGGCCCGCCGCCGATATCGACCCGCTCTACGCCCGGAAACTGACGCAGGCGGCCGCCGCCGGGGTTGAAATCCTCTGCCATCGGGTCGATGTGACACCCGAAGGGCTCTGGTTTGGATCACGCATTCCTGCTATCCTAACCAACTAACTTTAGGAGCCGAACCGCGGTCGCCGACCTGCAAAAGCGGGTGGCGGCGTGACAGTGTTTGGAAACCGGCATCATGAACTATGTCCCCACCCCAAAGGTGAAACTGCACGGCCCCGAAGATTTCGCCGGGATGCGCGTCGCGGGTCGGTTGGCGGCCGAAGTGCTGGACTTCATCACGCCGCATGTGGTTCCGGGCGTGAGCACCGGCGCCTTGGACAAATTATGCCATGATTTCATCGTCCAAGCGGGGGCGATACCGGCGCCTTTGAACTACAAGGGCTTTCCGAAATCGATCTGCACGAGCATCAATCATGTCGTCTGCCACGGCATCCCTGATGACAATAAGCGCCTTCAGGAAGGCGACTCGATCAATATCGACATCACGGTGATCGTCGATGGCTGGCATGGCGACACCAGCCGAATGTTCCTGGTCGGCGATAAGGTTCCGGTCAAGGCGCGCCGTCTGACGCAAGTCACCTATGAATGCATGATGAAAGGGATCGAGGCGGTCCGCCCCGGCGCGACGCTGGGCGATATCGGCCACGCGATCCAGCTTTACGCGGAAAAGAACCGATTTTCCGTCGTGCGTGATTTTTGCGGCCACGGCATCGGCAAGGTGTTTCACGACGCGCCGAGCATTCTGCATTACGGCGAGCCCGGCGAAGGCATGACGCTGGAAGAAGGCATGTTCTTCACGGTCGAACCGATGATCAACGTCGGGACCCACGAGGTGAAGATCAAAAATGACGGATGGACCGCCGTCACCAAGGACCTGCAACTCTCGGCGCAGTTCGAACATTCCATCGGCGTCACGGCGGACGGGTTTGAGATCTTCACCCATTCTCCGAAAGGCTGGGATCAGCCGCCCTATCGCTAGTCAGCATCGCAGAGGACGGCGAGAACGCGCGGTGGGGGCGAAGGGTGATCCGAATGGCGGCGACCGCGTGCAACCGCCGCCACGCAAGGACGCCAAACCTAAACCGCATTATCACGGCCACCGGGCGCGGCTGCGCGAGCGATTCCTGCGCGACTATGGCGCGGCGATGGAGGATTATGAGCTTCTGGAACTGTTGCTGACCCTGGCCTTGCCGCGGGTCGATGTGAAGCCGATCGCCAAGGCGCTGTTGGAGCGGTTCGGCGATTTCGCCGATGTCATCGCCGCCGATCCGAAAGACCTGCAACAGGTGAAAGGGATCAGCGAGAACGGCGTCGCGCCGATCAAACTGGTCCAGGCCGCCGCATTGCGTTTCTCCAAGCAGCAGGTCGCCAACGCGCATGTCATGTCCTCTTGGGACAAGCTGATGGATTATTTGCACGCCGCGATGGGTCGCGAGAAGGTC
Organism: Alphaproteobacteria bacterium; assembly: GCA_030065235.1. Taxonomy (GTDB): domain Bacteria; phylum Pseudomonadota; class Alphaproteobacteria; order UBA8366; family Aestuariispiraceae; genus JASJDC01. The sequence continues at coordinate 99,119 of JASJDC010000002.1, read as the reverse complement.
GAGCAGCTTCGCCTGCTGTTCCTCGACAACAAGAACCGTCTGATCGCCGACGAGGTTCAGCAGATCGGGACGGTCAATCATACGCCGCTTTATCCGCGCGAGGTGATGAAACGCGCGCTGGAACTGCATGCTTCGGCGTTGATCATCGTTCACAACCATCCCAGCGGCGACCCGACGCCGAGCCGCGACGATATCCAGATGACCTACGATCTGCGCGACGCCGCGAAAAAGCTGGGCATCGTGCTGCACGACCATATCGTGATCGGAAAGGGCGACTATACCAGCTTCAAATCCACAGGACTTCTTTAGGTTGTGAGAGACCTCTCCGTCGGATCGAGCCGACGATTGACCGGACCCATCGTCCGGTAGAGGTCCTGATAGGCGGTGAACCGGTCCTCGGCTAATGCGGCGGCTTCCGGATCGGGCTCGAAGACCCGGTCGGTCGCCACCAAGTCGCGCGTCGCGCCTTCCAGATCCGGCACTAGACCGCTTGCGACGCCCGCCATGACCGTCGCGCCCATCGCCCCGGCCTGCGGGGCCGACGCCCGCTCCAGCACGCGACCTAACGCATTGGCTCGGATTTGGCCCCAAATATCCGACGCGGCCCCGCCGCCGCCATAGCGCAGCCGCGGCGCCGGGCGCGCGCCGCTGACCTCAATCGCCTCTAATGCCAAACGCGCGGCGAAGGCGACGCCTTCCATCACCGACGCCACGATCTCGGTGGGTCCGGCGGCGCTGGTGAGACCCGCAAAAGCGCCGCGCGACTGAGCGTCCCAAAGCGGCGCGCGCTCGCCTTCGAGATGCGGCAAGAATAAAGGGCTTTGCGCCGTGATCCGGGCCTCCGCCGCGAGGACGCTCAGCGCGTCGATATCGCGCCCCATGATTCGTGCAAGCCACAGAAGCGAAGCGCCGCCCGATTGCGTCGGCCCGGCATGCAGCGTGATCCCGCGCCAATCTGGAAACCGGATGACGCCAGGCGCGCCGGCGCCGCTCTGTGAAATCAGCCCTAGCACCTCGCTGGTGCCCGACAGATACATCGCCTGTCCCTCCCCGGCGACGCCCAGGCCGAACATCGACGCCCAAGCGTCCATCAGCCCAACGGTCACGGGCGCGCCGGCGAAGGGTCGACCCGGCGCGACCCTGCCGGCGATCTCCAGCGGATCGGCGAGCGGCGGCAGCAGCGCCTCCGCGCGCGGCGTCAGATCGAGGACCGGTGATGCGTAGCGCAGGTCCGGGCCCACAAGCCCAACCGCGGAGATCGGGTCCGTCCCTGCCTCGCCTGTAAGTTGTGCGACTACAAAGTCCTTGGGCAGCAGCACATACGCAGTCGCCGCCCAAAGCGCCGGATCATACTCGGCCATCCAGGCCATCCGCGCCAGCGCATGACTGGCGTCGATCGGGATCGGCGCGCCCAGCGCCGCTGTCTTGGCGTCCGGATCGATGGTAGAGTCAAGACGGGCTGCGGCCGCCGCCGGGCGCGTATCCTGCCAGGTCATCGCGGGGCGCAGCGGCGTGTAGTTCGCGTCGCAAAAGACATGCGTGTTCACTTGCGAGGTGACACCGATCGCCGCGACATCCCCGGCGCGCGGATGCGCCGCAAAGCGCGCCAGCGCCGCCTCGACATGGCGCAGCCAGTCGGCCGGGTCCTGCTCTGCCGCGCCGGGCGCCGGGCGCGCGGTCTCGTGACCGCTCGCATAGGCATCCAGCAGCGCGCCGTCCGCACTGCACATCAGCGCTTTCACCGACCCGGTTCCGATATCCACGCCGATCAGGGCCGCGCCGGATTGCGAGTCGGACATAGATTGTTCCTCGATTGATTGGGGTATGGACGATCTGCGAGACCGGCGCCAATGATACCAAGAACCGAGAATGAGACCAGGGAGAGGATGAAACCATGACCTTCAGAACAGCCTTGATCGGCGTCGCCGCCGCCATCGGCCTCGCCGCGCCTGTATCGGCGGCGGCCCAGGAAGTCGCGGTGATCACCCCCTACCTGGCGCAGCCGGGCACGCAATTCTATGTCGACGGGTTCGAGGCGCGCGCCGAGGAATTGGGCTGGACGGTTAATGTAATCGACACCGCCGGCGATGTCGCCGCGGTCATCAGCCGGATGGAGGATGTCGCGACGCAGGGCGTCGACGCGATTGTGATCAATGTCGACCCGGCTCAGATCGGGGCCGGGCTGCAGACGGCGGCCGACGCCGGCATTCCGGTGGTCGGTATGGACGCGGGGAGCGACCCGCTGGTCGCCGCCAATGTCACGTCGAACGGCTACGCGATGGCGGCGGAGACGGCGGTCTATGTCGCCAACCGGATCGGCGGCGAAGGCAAGGTCGTGATGTTCACCTTCGACCCGTTCCCGCCGGTGCAGGTCCGCGGCGTCATCGCCGACGCGGTCTTCGGCAATTTCCCGGATATCGAGGTCATCGACCGGATCACGCCGGATGTCAGCGACGGCGGCATCGCCGACAGCCGCGCCCAGATGGAGGCGCTGCTGGCCGCAAACCCCGAGCCGGGCGCGGTATCGGCCGTCTGGGCCGCTTGGGATCAACCGGCGCTGGGTGCGCTTCAGGCCATAGAGGCGGCCGGCCGCGCCGATGAAGGCATAGTCATCACCGGTATCGACGCCAACCCGCAGGCCCGCGAAGCCATCGCCGCCGGCGGCAATTTCGAGGCCTCGGTGGCGCAGGATTTTGATGGTATCGGCCGGACCGCCGCCGACACGGTCGCGCGTCTGATCAAAGGCGAGACCTTGGTGCAGCGGGTGATCTATGTGCCGACGACGCTGGTTACCGACGCCAGCGTAAACGCGCCGTAATCGCCCGGGTGAGCCGCCGCGCGCCGACTGATGCGGAGCCTTGAGATCGATCGGGTCAGCCGGCGGTTCGGCGCGGTTCAGGCCCTGAACGCGGTCAGCCTGACTCTGCGCGCGGGCGCGGTGCATGCGCTGATGGGCGAGAACGGAGCGGGCAAGTCCACCCTGATCCGCATTCTCGCCGGTCTCGATCGACCGGATGAAGGGCGCCTTCAGCTCGACGGCGCGGAACCGGCGGCGGGCGCGCCCGCCGCCATGCGCGCCGCCGGCCTGCGCTTCATCCATCAGGAATTGCATGTCGCGCATGGCCTGTCAGTCGCAGAGAACATGCATCTCGACCATCCCTATCCGCAGCGGGCCGGGTTCGTGAAGTGGCGCGCGCTGAACCGGGCCGCGGCCGAAGCGCTGGCGCGGCTGGGTCTCAGCCAGATCGATCCGCGCGCGCCGATTTCCAGCCTCGGTCCCGGCGATCAGATGCTGACCCGGATCGCCGCAACGCTGATCCGCGCGGACGGCGCCGCGCCCTGGCTCTATGTCATGGACGAACCGACCGCCGCCCTGACCAGCGAAGAATCCGAACAGCTTTTCACCGTGATCGGCGAACTGACGCGCCAGGGCGCCGGCGTACTCTATGTCTCGCATCGCATGCCGGAAGTGCTGCGCCTTGCCGACCGTGTGTCGGTTCTGCGGGACGGACGGCATGTTTCGACACGACCGCTGGCGGAGACCGACGAGGCGCGAATCATCGAGGAGATGACCGGCGAGCGGATGGGCGATCTGTTTCCGCCGCGCCACGCCGGACAAGCGCCGGGAGAGGTCGTGCTGCGGGTCGAGGGGTTGGACGCCGGGCCGCTGCGGTCAGCGAGTTTCGAATTGCGCGCCGGCGAAGTGCTGGGTCTGGCCGGCGTCGCGGGCTCGGGACGTGGGGCGCTTTTGCGCGCGGTGCTTGGCGCGGATACGCGCGAGGCGGGCCAGGTGACGCTGGTGGGTGATGCGCTGACAGGCGAGCCGCCGCGCGCCTGGAGCAACGGCGTCGCCTATGTGCCTCGCGAGCGCCGCTCGGAAGGGCTGATGCTGCGGCGGGCGATCAGCGAGAATATCGCGCTGCCGCATCTCGGCCCCTTGGCGCGGGCGCGATATTTCCTCGATCACCGGCGCCAGCGGCGGCTGGCGACCGAGATGGGCGCGCGTGTCCGGTTAAAGGCGGAGTCCCCCGCCCAGGCCTGTGAGGCCTTGTCCGGCGGCAATCAGCAGAAGGTGCTGTTCGCCCGCGCGCTTGCGGGGAAGCCCAAAGTTCTGTTGCTCGACGAGCCGACGCGCGGCGTCGATATCGGCGCCCGGCATGAACTCTACCGCCTGATCCGATCGCTCAGCGCGGACGGCGTCGCGGTAATCATGGCCTCTTCGGACCTGCCGGAACTGATCGGCCTGTCGGACCGGATCGCGATCCTGCGCGACGGGCGGCTGGCCGAGATCGTTGCGGCGGAAGGCATGACCGAAGCGGCCTTGCTGGCGCGCTTCTACCATGCGGCGGAAGCGGACGGGGAGCGGGCGGCGTGAGCGACTGGATCCGGCGATTCGGCGGGCTGATCGGCATGCTGGCGGTGATCGGTTTTTTCGCCATAAGCCTGCCCGACACCTTCTTAACCGCCCGGAACTGGCTGAATATCAGCCAGCAGATCAGCATGCTGACCGTGGTCGCCGCAACCATGACGGTTGTCATGGTGATGGGCGATTTCGACCTGTCGGTCGGGTCGATGGCCTCGCTGTCCGGCGTGATCGCCGCGACTTTGTTCGTTCAGGATTGGTCGATCCCTGCGGCTCTGGCGGCCGCGCTGGCTGTCGGATTGGTCGGTGGGCTGTTCAACGGTCTCGTGGTCAGCGTTATCGGCATCCTACCCTTCGTCGCCACGCTGGCGACCCTGACCGTGTTCAGCGGCCTGGCCTTTGTGGTCAGCGACGGGCGTACGATCTTCGGCCGCGACATTCCGGCCGCGTTCGGCGATTTTGCGCGCGGCGGCCCGGAAATCGCCAGGCTGGGCGAGCGGGCGCTGGTCCTGCCGAACCTAACGCTGGTCGCGGTCGGGGTGGTGCTGGCTGTCTGGGTCGTGTTGGAGCAAACCAGCTACGGACGGCGGCTCTACGCGATCGGCGGCAATCGCGAGGCGGCGCGGCTGGCCGGCGTTCCGGTCATGACGCTGCGGCTGTCCGCCTTCGCCTTCACCGGCGTCGGCGCGGCGATCGCCGGACTGATGTACGCCAGCCGGGTCGCGTCCGCCAACCCGACACAGGGCGACGGCTTGATGCTGGCGGCGATCGCGGCGGTCTTCCTCGGCATGACCCTGACCCGCGACGGCCAGCCGCGGGTTCTGGCGACGCTCGCGGGCGTGGTCGTGTTGGGCGTGCTTGACAATGGGCTGACGCAAATGCGGGTCGACAGCTATGTCCGAGAGGTTCTGGTCGGCGCGATCATCCTGGTAGCGGTCGGCGTCAGCGCGCTCGGCCGGCGTGGCGTCTTCCGACGTTCGCCGTCGCGATAGGCGCACGCGCGCCTTTGCAGAAAGGGCGTTGTCCCGCCCTTCACATCGCCCGACCGGCTTATAGTTTTGTCAGCATGCGTTTCGATCCGCTGAACCCTGATGGCCCCCAATGGGACGGCTTGCGCGCCGGCAAGCGAATACGCACGCCGTGAGCGCCGTCGACGCAACGCCAGGTTTCGCCGGACGGGTGCACGAAGAGCTGCCATTCATCGTCGGCCTCGGAACGCTTGTCGCCTTCCAGTTCGGCGGCGACGCTTGGCTGATCAATCTCAGCGATCCGCTGACCGCCGGGATTCTTTTCCTCTGGCTGTTCATCGCCATGCTATGGGCGGCTTTCGGCGTCGTGCGGCACGCGGACGCGCTTGCCGAACTGTTGGGCGAGCCTTACGGCACGCTGATCCTGACGCTGGCGGTGATCGGCATCGAGGTGGCGCTGATCTCCGCGGTCATGCTCGCCGGCGAGGCGGCGACGACGCTGGCGCGCGACACGATGCTGGCGGTGCTGATGATCGTGCTGAACGGCCTGGTCGGGCTGGCGCTGCTGCTCGGCGGGTTAGCCCATGGCGAGCAGGACTATAATCTGCAAGGCGCACGGGCCTTTATGGCGGTGCTGCTTCCGCTGGCCGTCTTCTCGCTGATTCTGCCGAAATACACCGTTTCGACCGCCACGCCGACCTTTTCACCCTTTCAGGAAGCCTTCTTCGCCGCCATCACGGCGCTACTCTACGGCGTCTTTTTGGCGGTGCAGACGGTGCGGCACAGCAGCTATTTCCAAGAACCGTCGGCGACCGACAACGACGAGAAGGCCCATACAAGCCACGGCCCGCTGCGCTCGAAACTCTATCACGCCGTACTGCTGATCCTGACTTTGGCGCCGATCGTTCTATTGTCGAAGCGTTTGGCCCTTCTGGTGGATTTCGGCATTGACGAGGTCGGCGCGCCGGTCGCGCTGGGCGGGGTTATCATCGCGCTTTTGGTTTTGACGCCGGAGGGGTTGGCCGCGCTGGAGGCCGCGCGCGCCAACCGTTTGCAGCGATCCGTGAACCTGTTGCTCGGCTCGGCGCTGGCGACCATCGGTCTGACGGTTCCCGCCGTGCTGGCGATCGGCCTGATCATCGATCAGCCGGTGGTCCTCGGCCTCGACGATGTCTCGATGGTGCTGCTGATCCTGACGCTCTTCACCAGCGCCCTGACCTTCGGCGGCGTGCGCACCGGGGTGCTGCAGGGCGCCGTCCATGTCGTCCTGTTTCTCGCTTATCTGGCGCTGATCTTCAGCCCCTGATCCTCAACCCCTAATCTTCAGATCGCTCGGGGCGGCGCTCATGCCCTGGCCAGCGCGCGGCGCAGCGCCTCGGCGTCGACTGCGCGGCCATGGAAAAGCCGTACTGCATGCAGTCCCTGGTGGAAGAACAGCTCATAGCCGCTGAGCGTCGCCAATCCGTTCGCACGCGCAGCGCGGAGAAAAGGCGTGTCACTCGGCGTATAGACCGCATCGAACGCCCAAAGCGCGCAACGAAACGCGTCGGTTGGGAGAACAACGCCCGGTTCGCCGCCTTCCATGCCGATCGGCGTGCAATTCACAATACCATCCACGCGACCCACCGCCCCCGTCGCTGCGGCTTCGATCTCAATGGACCCGCCGGCCCCGTCTGCTTGCAGGTCTTGGCGCAGACGCGCGGCCTTGGTTTGGTCGATATCGACCAGGACCAGCCCATCCGCGCCTAACGCAGCCAGCCCGAAACCGACAGCCCGGCCGACCCCGCCGCAGCCGATCAGCAAGACATGGCCGGGCTTTGTCGCACCAAAGCGGGCGCGGAACGCCGCCATGAAACCGGTGAGATCCGTATTCTCGCCGCGCGCCGACCCGTCCGGTTCGAAAAGAACGGTGTTCACGGCCCCCAGCCGCCGCAGCGCGGGATCGTCCAGCCGCAGCTTCTCAACCACGCGCGCCTTATACGGGTAGGTAATGTTCAACCCGCGAAATCCAGAATCTCGCGCATACGCGAAAGCGCCGTCGAAATTCACCCCCATCTCGGCCGGAACCAACCTTACATAGTCCGTCGGACATTCAAGGAGGCCGCCGGCCAGACGGTGCAGCTCCGGCGCGCGCGAGGCCGCGATGGCGTCGCCGATCAGTCCAAGCCTCAGGACAGGCCGAACCATCGCCTAACGCGGGAATGCGGAATCGTCGAACCGCCAGGCTGGCGCGCCGCGCGTCTCGGTCTCAGTCATGATGATATGACCGTCGAGCACCTCCGCGACCGGCGCAGGCGGGGCTTTGGCGTCCGCGGCCTTGCTATAGCCGGCCCTCGGCTGCAGTCCGGTCAGGAACAGCAGCGAACCATCCGGTCCGCCGAAGCAGGGCATGGTCGGGGCGCGCAGTGGCAGTGGGATGTGCTCAAGTAGAACGCCTGTCGGAGAGAACCGGTTCAGATGGCCGGACGAGACGCCTGCGCTCCAATAACAGCCCTCTTGATCCATGGCCGCGCCGTCGGGCCGCCCGGTCTCTTCATCCAGATCGACGAAACGCCGCTGGGCGCCGAGCGCGCCCGACAGTGGTTCGAAACGATAGGCGTTGACCCAAGGACCGCGCGAATCCGCGTGATACAGGGTCGCGCCGTTCGGCGACCAGGCCAAGCCGTTCGAGACGACGAAGTCGTCCGCCACGACCTGGACAGAGCCGTCCGGCGCGAACCGATAGAGTCTGGCGACCGGTTGCTTCTCCGGGCTCTCATCCATGGTCCCTGCGTAGAAGGCGCCGTCGGGACCGACCTTGCTGTCATTCAGCCGGACATGGGCCAGCGCCTCGGCTCCGATATCCTCGGCGATATCGGCCAGGACGGTCCGCCGGTCGCTTTCCGGGTCGAGCAGAATGACGCGGCTGCGCTCGGCCACGATCAAACGGCCGGACTCGCAGAGCCCGAGGCCGCAAACCTGCCCGTCGAAATCCCATACCGTGCGCGCGCCGTCGGGATAGGCGAGGCGGTTCACCGTCCCGCCCTCGATATCCACGAGGAAGAGCGCCTGTCCACGGTCGTCCCAAACCGGCCCCTCGCCCAATCGGCATCTCAGATCGGAGAATCGTCGCCAAGAATAAGCCGTCACGCCCTACGACCCTCGCTTCGCCAGCCAAGCCTCGAATTCGGCGCGGCTTTCGGGGCTGGCCGGATAGAGGCCGAAGATCCGTTGGCCGGCCAGGACCCGTTCGGTAACGAAATCCTCGTAGTCGGTCATCGCCGCGGCCTCTTCGGCGACGGCGTCCGTGAGATGGGCCGGAATCACGACGACGCCTTCGCCATCGCCGACCACGGTGTCGCCGGGATAGACCGGGACCTCGGCGCAGCCGATCGGCTGGTTGATATCGACCGCATGGTGCAGACACAGGTTGGTCGGGGCTGAGGGCTGGCTGTGATAGGTCGGGAAATCAAGCGCCGCCAACTCAGGCGTGTCGCGAAATCCACCATCGGTGACGATCCCGGCCGCGCCTTTCACCATCAGCCGCGAGATCAGGATCGAACCGGCCGAGGCGGCGTTCGCGTTGCGGCGACTGTCGATCATCATCACAGCGCCCGCCGGGCATTCCTCGACCGCCTTGCGTTGCGGATGCTCCCAATTCTGGAAGACGTCCAGCGTATCCAGATCCTCGCGCGCGGGTATATAGCGCAGCGTGTAGGCTGGCCCGACCATGCGCGGGGCGTCCGGATTGATCTTGTGCACGCCCGGCAGAAAAGTGTTCTTGAGACCATGTTTGAACAGAACCGTGGTCAGGGTCGCGGTGGACACATTGGACAGGCGCGCCTTCGCTTCCTCAGATAGGGGGGTCATTTTTCCTCCGTCTTAGCCGGGATTGCGCAGCTAGTGAATTTCCGGCTCCGGCACGCCCTTGGCGCCGAGCAGGAAGTCGAAATCGCAACCCAGATGGGCCTGTTGAATGTGGTCAGCGTACATCACCGTGTAGCCGCGTGTGATCGCGCGCGGGGGCGGTTTGAACGCCGCCAGACGGCGAGCGATCTCCGCTTCCGCGACATCGATGTTCAGAGCGCGCTTCTCGACATCGACCGAGACGAAGTCTCCGGTCCGAACCGCCGCGAACGGGCCGCCGATATGGCTTTCCGGCGAGACATGCAACACGCACGCGCCGTAGCTGGTGCCGCTCATCCGCGCGTCCGAAATCCGCAGCATGTCGCGGACCCCTTGTTTCAGGAGTTTCTTCGGGATCGGCAGCATGCCCCATTCCGGCATGCCCGGGCCGCCGACCGGGCCGCTATTCTGAAGCACGATCACGCTGTCCGGCGTCACGTCCAGCTCGTCGCGGTCGATCTCCGCGGCCATATGGTTATAGTCTCGGAAAACCAGCGCCGGCCCGCTATGTTTCAGGAACCTCGGATCGGCGGCGCTCGGTTTCATCACCGCGCCGTCGGGCGCGATATTGCCATACAGGATCGCCGTCGCGGCCGCCTCGCCGATCGGCTGGTCCAGCGGATGAATCACCTCGCGGTTGTAATTCACCGCCTCAGCAATGGCGGCAGCGATGTCGCCGCCCATCACCGTGCGCGCCGACAGATCGAGTTCGCCCGCCAGTTCTTTCATCAGGGCGCGCAGCCCGCCGGCATAGTAGAAATCCTCCATCAAGAAACGGCCGGACGGCCGGACATCGGCCAAGACCGGCACTTCGCGCGACCGTTCGTCGAACCGGTCGAGCGACATCTCAAAGCTGGCCCGCCGCGCCATCGCCACCAAATGGATGATTGCATTGGTCGAGCCGCCCAGCGCCATATGCACGGTGAGCGCATTATCGAAGGAGGCTTGCGACAGGAAGTCGGACGGTTTCAGATCCTCCCAGACCATATCGACAATACGCTTGCCGCAAGCGGCCGCCATCCGCGGATGCGCCGAATCCGACGCCAGGATCGAACTGGCCCCCGGGATGCAGAAGCCGAGACTGTCGGCGATCGCGGTCATGGTCGAGGCGGTGCCCATGGTCATGCAATGGCCGAAGGACCGGGCGATTCCCATCTCCATATCCTCCCATTGCGCTTCGGAGATGGCGCCCGCCTGTTTTTCGTCCCAGTATTTCCAGACATCCGAGCCCGAGCCGAGCGTCTGACCGCCCCAATTGCCGCGCAGCATCGGCCCGGCCGGGAAATAAATCGCCGGGACGTCCATGCTGATCGCGCCCATAATCAGGGCCGGCGTGGTCTTGTCGCAGCCGCCCATCAGAACCGCCCCGTCGACCGGATGCGAGCGCAACAGTTCCTCCGCCTCCATCGCCAACAAATTGCGGTAGAGCATGGTCGAGGGTTTGACCAAGGGCTCGCTGAGCGACAGCGCGGGCAGTTCCAGCGGGAAGCCGCCCGAGGCCCAGATGCCGCGCTTGATATCCGCGACCCGCTCCCGGAAATGCGCATGGCATTGATTGATGTCGCTCCAGGTGTTCAGGATCGCGATCACCGGCTTGCCGTGAAAATCGTCCTTGGCGTAGCCCATCTGATACGTGCGCGAGCGGTGGCCGAAGGATTTGAGATCCTTGACCCCGTACCAGCGATGCGACCGAAGGCTCTCCGGCGATTTCTTCTTTCCGGCCATTGTTTCCCCCGTAGCGGGTCTGCTGACGTCAGGGGGTATCGAACGCTTGTTGAAGGCGGTTGTCCACCGCCTGGAGACGGCGCCGCGCGCTAGCCTCGGCCCATGGCCTTCAATTGCTCGCGGAATTTCACGCACGGATCGACCGTGTCGACCCGGGGCGTGAACCAGATAAAATCGGTGATCGCCGACAGCGCTTCGTCCTGGACCAATATATCTTCCGACATCGTCTCGGTCACTTCACGCCAGGCGACGGCCGCAATCTTCCCAGGCGCGTAGCCCATGCGCCGCAAATACCACGGCGCGCCGCGATCCAGGCGCGTATGACCGGCCCCGGCGATCAGGAAGGCCCGACCGGGCGCGGCGCGTTCCGCCAAGGCGAGGTTCGCGGCCAACACGGCGTCGCGATAGCGCTGGATCAGGGCGATCCCGGGCGCGGCCTCCGGCGGCAGCATGTTGCAATGGCCGGCGATGACCTCCGCGTTCAGCGCTTCCGCCAACGCCGTCTCGAGCGGATCGAACAGTCCGGTCGCCAACAGCCTGGTCTGCGCCTGTTCGTCCAGCGCCTGCAGACCGCCGCGCGCTAGGACGCGATTGTCTTCATTGTTCGGATTGCCCGCAGCGGGAACGGCCCGCCGGTCCGACAGCGCCTCAAACAAGGGACGATAGGCGCTCCAGCCGTACCAACCGCGCTGCTCCCATTCGAGGGCCGCGCCGAGACCGTCTTCGGTCAGCGGCGCGTCTGGCCAGGCGTCCGCCAGCGCCGCTTCCAGCCGTTCCGGAATCATCTCGAATACGGCCCGGTCCTCCGGCCCGGCGAGCGCGCGCAGCAGCCAAGCCTGACCGAGATGATGGTCCAGATTGTTGTGCTTCTCGCCCAGCAAGACGATGCGCTTGTCGCGCAGCGCGGCGACCATTTCCTGAGGCGAGACGAAGCGGCGCGCGCGCGCGTCCCAGATGCGCCCGACCAGCGGGTGCTCGACCAGCGCCGCGGATTCCCAGGCCGCGCCCTCTTCGGCCCAAGGCGGCGGCTCAGCCTGCGCCCGGCCAACCGGCGACAGGAGAACGCCCAGCGCCAGGGCGGCGCAGCAGACCGTCGCAAGAACCGGGTCGCACAGACGCCGGCCGCGGCGCATCACGCCGCCACCGCACCAGTTGATCGAAAGGAAATCACGCATGTCCGCCATCCAGTTTCACGCCCTGTCTCCCTCTCTTGTAGACGCCTGGCGCCGAGGCGAAATGGACGCCAACGGCCTTCCGCCGGAGATGCATCATGCGACAAGCGGCGATTTGCCATGCCGCGCTTGCCTTCAACCCATTCAGCCTGGCGAAGACTACCTGATCCTCGCGCATCGGCCGTTCCCGACACTTCATCCCTATGCCGAGCTGGGACCGATCTTCGTCCATGCCGGCGCCTGCGCCGAATGGCGTCCGTCCGAAGACCCACCCGCCATGTTCCTGGCATGGGAACAGCTCCTACTCAAAGGATACGATGAAACCGATCGGATCGTTTACGGGACGGGTCAGATTGTCCCAACCGACGCCGTGAAAGACGCGGCGCGCGCGATCCTGGACGATGCGCGCGTCCGCTATGTCCATGTCCGGTCGGCGCGCAACAACTGCTATATGGCGCGCATCGACCGCGCGCTCTAAGCGCTCAGCGCAGCGGCTTGTTTCGCCAGCGCCTCGATCCGCGCCCAGTCGCCGGCGGAGACCGCGTCGCCCGGCGCCACCCAAGAGCCGCCGACACATAGCACGTTGGGCAGGCTGAGATACTCGGTCGCGTTGTCCAGGCTGACGCCGCCGGTCGGGCAGAATTTCACGTCAGCGATCGGCGGGCCCCAAGCCTTCAGCATGGCCGGGCCGCCGGCGGGGCCGGCCGGGAAAAATTTCAGCCGGCGATAACCCGCCTCATGCAGACGCATAATTTCACTCGCCGTTGCGGCGCCCGGCAGCATCGGGATCGGCAGGTCCTCGCAGGCCGCCAGCAGCGAGTCCGTCGCTCCGGGACTGACCAGGAATTTGGCCCCGGCCGCAACCGCGTCCTCAGCCTGCATCCGGCTCATCACCGTGCCGGCGCCGACCCGCGCCTTCGGAACCTCATGCGCGATGGCCTCCAGGGCTTTCATCGCGCCGGATGTGCGCAGCGTGACTTCGACCGACGGCAAGCCGCCGGCCACCAAGGCCCGCGCCAGACCGATCCCTTGGGTCGGCGTCTCGACCGTCACCACCGGGACGACCGGCGCGGCGGTTAGAAACGGTTCGATCCGAGCGGTATGTATATCGGTCACGGGCTCAGCCTCACTTGATGGTCCTGGTTTCGTAATCGCCGACATCCGGCGCCGCGCGGTTATAGCCCGCCTCGAACAAGGGGCTGGCGATCAGGAAGGCGGCGGTCGACGTGTTGCAGGCCATCGGGATGTCGTACAGCGTCGACAGCCGTGTCAGCGCTTTCACATCCACGTCATGCGGCATCGGCGTCATCGGGTCGGTGAAGAAGATCATCAAGTCGAGCTCTCCGCCCGCAATCATCGCGCCCAACTGCTGGTCGCCGCCAAGCGGGCCGCTTTTCAGCGCCGTAACAGTCAGATCGGGATAGGCTTCGGAGATCATCCGGCCGGTGGTGCCGGTGGCGTAAAGCGCCTTGCCCACGAAACGATGGTGATTGGCGCCGATCCAGGCCACCAGCTCGCGCTTGCGCGCGTCATGCGCCACCAAGGCGATATGGTGGATCGGACGCACCGGGGCGTCCGCCGCCGGCGCGGCCGGGAAAGCTTCTGACATACGGTCACTCTCGCTTGGGCTTTCAACGAAGGCGACCCGGGTGTACGTCCTGCGCCGAACATTGTCCACCGCCGCGCGGCCGGGTCTAAAGACCAGAGGCCGGGCGGGCCATGAGGAGAGTAAAACCATGAAATCGTTCGTTTGCGTCGGCGAATGCATGATCGAATTGAACGAGACCGACGCGGCGGGCGCGGCGGGAGCGGCGGGCGCTGGTATCGGCGGACACGGCTTCTCAGTACGCCGCACCTTTGGGGGAGACGTACTGAACACGTCCGTCTATGCGGCCCGGGCGTTGGCGGGGAGCGAGGCGCGCGTATCATTCGCAACCGGCATGGGCGACGATCCTTTCTCACAGGACATGGTCTCGGCCTGGGCGGAAGAGGGCGTCGCGACCGACGCCGTCCTTACCTTTCCCGGCCGCGTACCGGGCCTTTATGCAATCCGCATCGACGCGGCGGGCGAACGCAGCTTCTACTATTGGCGCAGCGAGGCCCCGGCGCGCGATATCTTCCGGCATGACGCTGCGCCGGCCTTGATCGAACGCCTGCGCTCAGCGGACATGCTGTATTTCTCAGGGATCTCGCTGGCGATCCTCGACACGGCGTCACGCGACACGCTGATCGAGGCCGCGGGCGAAGCCAAACGGCGGGGCGGCGCCGTCGCGTTCGATACGAACTATCGCCCGCGCCTCTGGGACTCGCCCGAAGCGGCGGCGGACTGGATGCGCAAGGCGGTGTCGGCCTGCACCATCGCCCTGCCGAGCATCGAAGACGCGCAGGCGATGGGCTGGGGCGAAACACCGGCCGATATCGCTGCGGCGATCCTCGCGTTCGGCTGTGGCGAGGCGGTCGTCCGCTGCGGCGCCGATCCCTGCCTGATCGCGACAGCGGACGGCGCGCGCGTCGAGGTCCCCGGCGAACATGTCGCCCATCCGGTCGACACCACGGCCGCCGGCGACAGTTTTAACGGGGCGTACCTGGCGGCTCGGCTACGCGGCGCGGCGCCGACCGAGGCGGCAGGTCAAGGCCACGCGACCGCTGCGCATGTGATCCAGCATCGCGGCGCCATCGTGCCCCTCGCCTAACCGCCCCGGATCAAGGCGGGCGGCCGGGCGGGTACGCTCCGAGATAGGGATCGTCCCGCCGTTGGGACGACGCTACGAGGCGATACAGTTCTTTAAGAGGCCGTTGGGCCGGGCCGTTCGATCTGATTAAATTTGGCGAGAAGGTAATCGAGATTTTCAACGCCGAACTCTTCAGTCAAATCTTCGTGATCGGTCAGAATATGCTCCAGCATTCGGCGCATTACGATCTCTGGATCGTCATCGGTCCGTTCATGCTCGGCGTTGATATTCATGTC
Source organism: Alphaproteobacteria bacterium (assembly GCA_030065235.1). Lineage (GTDB taxonomy): Bacteria > Pseudomonadota > Alphaproteobacteria > UBA8366 > Aestuariispiraceae > JASJDC01. The sequence continues at coordinate 84,038 of JASJDC010000002.1, read as the reverse complement.
GACCGCCGATCGATAGGCCTGAAAAAGCACGTCCGGCATACCGGCCTTGGCGTAAATCGACTTGAACCCCAACTCGCCCTCGTCATGCAGTAGAATGCGCGCATTCGCCACCGGCACATTCGCCAGTTCCGACATCGACACTTCGAAGAACGGCATGTCGCCCAGGCACAAGGCGCGCAGGATGATCGACGGGGTCAGGCGACCATTGATCCGCAATTGGCGGATCAATTCGAACAATTCATCGTCGCTCGCCCCGCCGGATACCAGCCCGACCGTCGCGCGTTCGCGCGTCTGCATGATCAGGTCGCTGGCCATTTCTTCGGGCAGGTCGTGATGGGTGACCAGATATTCCTTCAGCTCGTCGGAAATCCGCGCGACCAAGCGCTCGGCGACGGTCACCGGCAGTTTGGCGCGTTCGACCAAGGGGCGCTGGACCGTCTCGACATCGCCATGTTTCTCAACGACCCGGACCATCGCCTGCTCTGAAATCTCCGCCCCATTGTTGGAGACCAGGCTGACTACCGCGTCCTGCGAGCCGTGATCGACGATCGCGTCCGACACCGCTTCGGAGACCTGCGGCCGTTCGGCGACGGCGACCTGCCGGACCGAGGACTGAGTCTCCACAATGGCGATCAGATCCTCATCATTCAGCACTTCCGAGAATTGAATGATCGGCAGCGCCACAGAATCACTGATATCACCGGCCAGTTTCAACGCCAAGTCATGCGGCAGGTTGGGCGCCGCGCGCAGGTTCTTGGCGAGCGCTTCGCGGACCCGAACTTCCGCGTCCCGCACCATGATTTCGAAGATATCCTCCGCCATTTTGGATTCGGACTGGCTGAGCTCGCCGCGCCCGAATTGGCTGGCGACCTTCTGCGCTGTATCGGCCCGGTTTTCGGCCGAGGGATCGGCCATCAGCCGGGCGACGTCTTCCTGGGATATCTTATTGGACATTAGATTTTTCTAACACAGTTGCGTTCGCAGGGGAAACAGGCATTGGCCCGCCATGTCGATGACCGCCAAACAGCGATAACGGCCGCGACGCCTGATCCCGGCCTTTTTCGGCTGGCGCGGCGCGCCGACGCCGGCCCCTTCCATTCTCCTGGCGAGACTGGTTTTAAGCCCGGATCGCAAAAGGCCGTACGACCGCGTCGGACTCGTCCACACTGTGCATGTCGTTCAGCGCATTCAGCATCGCGATCACCCGGGAATCCGAGATCGAATAGAAGATCTTCTGCGCATCGCGGCGGGTCTTCACCAGACCGTCCCGACGCAGGCGCGCCAGATGCTGGGACAACGCGCTTTGGCTCAGTCCCACCATCTCCTCCAGCTCGCCAACCGCTCGTTCGCCATCCGACAACCGGATCAGAATTTCACAGCGGCGGTCGTTTCCCATCGCTTTCAGCAGAGTCACAACTTCCTCTAACCGGGACTGCAGAGCTTCGATCGCCACGACCCCTATCCTTTCACTCTTTCTGACGCACCGTTGTTCGCTACAACGAGTATAACATATCTCTGTTCTTCGATATAGGAGTCGTCTGACGGCCGTTCAAATACCCGCGTAACCGCGTTATCTGAACCGGCGGACCCATTTTGCCTGACGTACAGCCCCATATCAGTAGATTAACGATAAACGGACTCCGTTCTTAGAGTAAAGCCCGCCGCGCCCGTCACCGGGCGCAACGCATCTCTAAGCCATAATTTCCTAAAATTGAATGAAGGCGCGCGCGATTCGCCGATCGGCTGTGGCTATTCCGCCGGCCCGCCGACCGGAACGGTCTGGTCCGGCGCGTCGGCCATCACGGCGCCCGCCGTACCGCGCTCGCGGTCAATCAGCGCGGAAATCAGCGACATCAGGGGCGGGATGATCGCCAGCGTCAGCACCGCCGACAGCGCCAAACCGCCGACCACCACCGATCCCAGGCCCTTATAGATCTCAGACCCCGCGCCGGGAAACAGGACCAACGGCAGCATCCCGAACACGCTGGTCAAGGTGGACATGAAGATCGGCCGGACCCGGTTGCTGGTGGCTTCGACAATCGCATCCTTCGCGGCCATCGCTTCGCTGCGTACGTGAAAAAGCGTCTGATGCACGATCAGAATCGCGTTGTTGACGACGATTCCGACCAGAATCACGAAGCCGAGCATGGTCAGCGTGTCGAGCTTGTGCCCTTCGCCGGGCAGGTAATTCAGCCCCAAAACGCCGCCGGCCGCCGCCAAAGGCACCGAAACCATAATGATAATCGGATAGAGAAAGCTCTCGAACAGCACCGCCATGACCAGGAAGACGATGATCAAAGCGATGATCAGGTCGAGCTGCATCACTTCCTTGGCTTCATCCAATTTATCCGCCGTGCCGGACAGGCGCATGGTCACACCGGGCGGCAGGCCCTGAGCGTCCAACTTGTCCAGCACCTCGGCTTGAAGCGTCCGGATCGCGGTTCCCAGCGCGATGTCGCCGCTCGGACTGACCTGCAAGGTGACCGTTCGTTTGCGCTCGACATGGCGGATCTGGGTCGGCCCGGCGGTGACTTTCACATCCGCCAGACTGTCGACCGGCACGATCGTGCCCGAGCGCGTCACCACCGGCAAAGCGCCAATACCCTGCGTTTCGGTCACATTCAGTTCCGGCCCGCGCAGCATCAGGTCGATGAGACCGTTATCGATATTCAACTCATCGACCCGCAATCCGTCATTGAAGGCGTCGACGGTCAGCCCCAGATCGCGGGCGCTCAAGCCGTTGTCCGACAGCGCCACCGGGTCCGGCTCGACGCGCACTTCCGGCGAACCCAGCGTCAAGGCGGGCAGCGGCCGAATCTGATTGCCCTCGTTCCGCGGGAAGAGCTGGCCGATCATGCCGAAAGCCTGCTGCGCGACGCCGATCACCGGCTCCAATTCAGGACCGGAAATATCGATATCGACTGACCGCGAGCCTCCAACGCCGCGCCCAAACAAAGAGGTCTGGCGGAAAAAGCCGAACGTGCCCGGCTCGCCGAACAGAGCTTGTTGCAGCACCGGAGTCAGATCGCCGGCGCGCAGCGGATCCACGGCGCTGGCCCCCATAAATGTCCGGCTCTGAGTTGCGACAAAGAAGAAATTCTCGAATTTCGGCCGGCCTTCCGCGTCCGGCTCCGGCCCGGATTCGGTTGCGAACAGCGGTTTGACGCGGCCCTCGACCTCCAAGGCGATCCGGCGCATGGTCTCCAGATTATAGCCGGGCGGCGGGAAGAGCACGCCGAAGACAAGATTTCGGTTCCCGTCCGGCAGATATTCCTCCTCGGGCAGCATCGTATAGCTGACGAAGCTAGCGGCGGCGGTCACCGAGACGACAATCGCCAGCGCCAGCGCACGGCTGGCGACGACGGCCTTGGTGAGACCGACCACTGTCCGGTGAAAGGCCCGTCCGAAGGCGCCAAAAACGGCCCCGAGCGTCCGATTGTAAACAAGCGCGATGATGTTGAACGGGAAATAGTCGGCCACCTTCTTGGCGCCCTTGACGCCTTGCGAGGCCAAAAGCCAGTTCGACAAGGCTGGAATCACCGTGACGGAAACCAACAGAGACAACAGAACCGAGACCGAAATAGCGACCGCGATATCACGGAACAACTGACCGATTTCCTGCTCCATGATCAGGATCGGGATAAACACCATCACGGTCGTCAGCGCCGAGACGAAAATCGCGCCCCAGACCTGACGGGCGCCCTCATAAGCGGCGCGCGCGGTCGGCATGCCCGACTGGCGCAGACGATAGATATTCTCCAAGACCACGATCGCGGCGTCGACCACCATGCCGACGGCGAAGGCGATCCCCGCCAGACTGACGACGTTAAGGGACCGGCCCAGCGCCGCCATTGCGACAAAAGACGCGATCACCGAGACTGGAATCGCCAGCGCGATCACCAAGGTCGCCCGCACCGACCGCAGGAAGACCATCAGGATCACCGCCGCGAGCACGCCCCCGACCCAGATATTCTGGATCACCAGATCAATGGCGGAGTTGATGTAAATGGTCTCGTCATAGACCTGGACCATTTCAAGCTGCGCGCGCGGCAGTTCGAAAGCGTTCAACTCCTCGACCGCTTCACGCACGCCCTTCATCACTTCGATAACGTTGGCGCCCGCCTCGCGGGTGGCGTTCATGGCGATCGCATCGTCGCCGTTGGCCCGGATCGACGCCGTGGCCGCGCGATAGCCGAATTCCACGGTCCCGATATCGCCGACCGTGACCCGGCTGACGCGCCCGGTCTCAGGATCGCTCCAACTGCGCAGCACCACTTCGGCGACCTGTTCGGGCCGGGTGAAGTCGTTTTCGGTCCGGACGACGTAGCGGCGCTTGCCTTCCTCGACATCGCCGCCGGTGACCGACGCGTTCGCGCGCCGCATCGTGTCGGCGACATCCGGCACGGTCAGGCCGTATTGCGCCATCAGTTCCGGATCGACCGTGACATGAAGCTCGCGCGGCCCGCCGCCGAAAACATTGACGTCGGCGACGCCCGGCACGCGCTTGAAACGCTCCTGGACCACATCCTCGACAAAGTCGCCATATTCATGGATCGAGCGATCATTGCCCTCGGCCGGGAAGATTCGGAACCAGGCGATCGGGTTGTCTTCGCTGGCCGACGTGCTGAGCTCGGGCTCGTTCGCTTCTTCAGGATAGCTGCCGACCCGGTCCAAGCGGTTCGCAGTCAGCAGCAGCGCCCGGCTCATATCCGTGCCGATGGCGAATTCCAGCGTTACCTCGCCGCTGTTGCTGCGGGCGCTGGCGGTCATCTTCTCGAGGTTTTCGAGGCCTTGCAGCACCTCTTCCTGCTCATTGATGATTTCGCGTTCGATCTCCGCCGGGGCGGCGCCGAACCAATCCGTACTGATATTGATAATCGGCTTGCGCACATCGGGGGCGAGTTGGATCGGGATCGTGTTCATGGCGACCACGCCGAACATGACCGCCATCAGAACGGCCGCGATGACCGCCACCGGCCGTTCAATCGCAATGCGGATCAGATCCATGTCGCGGTCCTCGCCTGCGCCCAAGAAGGGCGCTAGGTCGCTTTCTTGTTGTCGTCGCCGGACGCCGCATTGGGCGCCGAAGATTCATCGTTCGACGGTTCCGGCATGCCGGGATAGGTCACGGACTGGCCCGGGCGCAGCCGCTCATTGCCGCGAATGACGACGATCTCGCCGGGCGCGAGGCCGTTCAACACCTCGAAGCGTGTCGCCACCGCCTCGCCCAATTGGATCGGGCGCGGCGCGACCGTGCCCTCATTGACGACAAAAACCATGTGGCCGTCGCCGCGCGGGATCACGGCGTCCTTATGCACCGACACGACAGTACGCGCGTCGCCCACCGGGATCATCACCGTCACGGACTGATTGGCCGCCAAGGGCGACGCCAGGTCGGAGGCCAGGTTCTGAACAGCGGGCGTGAAGCGCACCACCCGGGTGCGGGTCAGCGCGTTCTCCTCCGGGATGACGGCGCGCACGAAAGCGGCGATGGACACGGCGTCCGACAGCCGCGCCTCGATCTCGCGTCCCTGGGCCAGACCCGACAGCCGCGTCGCCGGCACGTCCGCTTCAATTTCAAGATCATTGTCATTGATCAGCGTGACGACCGGTTCGCCGATGTTGAGAAAGGCGCCGCGTTCGGTGTGCCGGGCCACGACGACCCCGTCGAACGGCGCCCGAACCGTGGAAAAGCGCACATCGATATCGGCCATCCGCACTTCTGAGGCGGCGACCGCCACAGAGGCCTCCGCCTCGCGCACCTCGCTTTCGCGGGTCGCCACTTCCTTTGTCTGATCGTCATAACGGGCCTGGGAGAAGGCCGCCGACTGACGCAAACGGGCCAGACGCTCCAATTCAATCTTCGCCGAGGCCAACTCCGCCCGCGCGGTGTCGACCCGCGCCCGAGCGACGCTCAGTTCCGCCCCGGCGCTGCGAAGATCCTGGGCGATCCGGTCGCCGCCGATCTGCACCAGAACATCGCCTGCAGCGACTCGGTCGCCGACATCGACGCGAATATCCTCAACCGGTCCTCTTGTCAGGGCCGCGACGACGCCGCGCTGCCGAGACACAAGCCGACCGAGGATTGGCGTGGTCTGCTGCAGCGGCTCCTTCACGACCGGATCGACGCCGACCAAGGCGGCGCGGCCCTGCGCGCCTGCCGGGCTGATCGGCAAAGCCGCCGCCGAAAGGACCATCGCGGCGCCCACAATGGCGGCGCCCGCCTTGCTTATCTGGATCATCGCACGCTCTCTTTGCGCGCCGCCGACCGCGGCGTCCCGTACACCCATCATAATGTGGGGTTATACGGGCCGTCCGGCCAGCCCGATCAGCGCGTTTTCTTGCAGCGCGGCGCCGGCTATCGGGTGCAACGCCTAAGCGGCGCGACGATGATCCCGCGCCTTCATCAATTCGCCGATATGCGCGGCGGCCGAATGCGCCAGAGCGTTCAGGTCATATCCCCCTTCCAAGCTGCTGACGATGCGGCCGTCGCAGGCGGCGTCGGCCACGGCGACCAGTTCGCGCGTGACCCAGGCGTAATCCTCTTCGACCAGGTTCACATTGGCGAGCGGATCGTCCCGATGCGCGTCGAACCCGGCGGAAATCATCAGCAGGTCGGGATTGAAATCGCGCAGCGCCGGCAGGATGCGCAGGTTGAAGGCGATCCGGAACTCTTCGCCATCGGCTTGCGGCGGCAGCGCCACATTGACGATATTCCCCGCCACGCCGCGCTCATTCTCAAATCCCGTGCCTGGATAGAGCGGCATCTGATGGCTGGAGCCAAAGAACAGATGCGGGTCGGCGGCGAACATGGCTTGCGTGCCATTGCCGTGATGTACGTCGAAATCGACCACCGCAACGCGCTTGGCGCTATGCTCGGCAAGCGCATGGGCGGCGCCGATCGCGATGTTGTTGAACAGGCAGAAACCCATCGGCGCGTCGGGTTCTGCGTGGTGGCCGGGCGGCCGCACGGCGCAGAAAGCGTTATTGACCTCGCCGCGCATCACCTTGTCGACTGCGGCCAGCACCGCACCCGCTGCGCGCAAGGCTGCTTCGCCCGAGCCTGAAGAGACAGAGGTGTCCGCATCCAAAGGAGCCGTTCCGCGGTCCGGGATCGCGCCAAAGACCCGGTCGAGATGCGCCTGCGGATGACAGCGCAGCAGATCGGACGGCGCCGCGCGCGGCGCCTCGATCCGGACGAGATCGTCGAACGCCTCGTGCGACAGCACGCCCAGAACCGCGTCCAGCCGCGCTGGCTGCTCCGGATGGCCCGGACCCATATCGTGCTCGCGGCACGCGGGATGCCAAAACAGCGCTGTCGTCATGAGGGTCAGTGTCGTCCCAAACTCTTGCGCGGCGCAAGGGCGAACTGACATACGGCGGCGGTCGACCGGCTTTCAACGCCGGTTTGCCAGGCGCGGGCGTCGAGGCCTATAAGAAATCAGGGGGCGGTCATCCAACATCCGCGATGCGGTTCGCGCGTCCGCCCGACGACAAATCTAAACGCTGCAAGAGTGATATCCGAATGAGCGAAGCAAACGCCTCCGTCGCCGAATTGAGCTTTGAGCAGGCGCTCAAGGAATTGGAGGAGATCGTGCGCGGGTTGGAGGAAGGCGACACGTCGCTGGACGCGTCGATCGACGCCTATGAACGCGGCGCGCTCTTGAAGAAACACTGCGAAGAAAAGCTGGCCCAGGCCCGCGCCCGCATCGACAAGATCACCCTCTCGCAGGACGGCGCGGTCGGCGTCGAACCGGCGGACTTGAGCTAGCCGGCGGCCAGGCGCCCCGTTCGATCCGCAGACCATGTCCGATTTCGAAACAGCCCTAAGCGAGGCCGCTGCGCGTGTCGAAGCCGAACTCGACACGCTGCTGGCCGTGGATGCCGCGCCCGAGGCGCGCCTGATCGAGGCGATGCGGTACGCCGTTCTGAATGGCGGCAAGCGCCTTCGGCCCTTCCTTGTGCTGCAATCCGCCGACCTGTTCGGGGTCGATCCGATGGCGTCGCTGAGCGCGGCGGCGGCGATCGAAATGGTCCATTGCTATTCGCTGGTCCATGACGACCTGCCGGCGATGGATGACGACTCGCTGCGCCGGGGCAAACCGACCGTCCATATTGCGTTTGACGAAGCGACCGCGATCCTGGCGGGCGACGCGCTCTTGACCCTGGCCTTCGAAACCCTGGCCGACGAGCGCACGCACCGCGCGCCCTCGGTGCGGGCGGAACTGATGCTGCGTTTGGCCCGGGCGGCCGGGGCCCATGGCATGGTCGGCGGGCAGATGATCGACCTGACCGCCGACGGCGCCGTGTCTGACATCGGCGGGGTTACGCGGCTTCAGCGCCTGAAGACCGGCGCCTTGATCGAATTCGCCTGCATGGCCGGCCCGGTGATGGGGAGCGCATCGACGCCCTTGCGCGAGGCGGTGCGCGGCTACGCCCACGATCTGGGACTCGCCTTCCAAATCGCCGATGATCTTCTGGACATCGAAGGCGACGCCGCAGAGACCGGCAAAGCGGTCGGCAAGGACGCCGATCAGGGCAAGGCCACCTTCGTCTCGATCCTGGGGCCGGAGCGCGCGCGCAGTCAGGCCAAGATCCTGGTGGACCAAGCGGTTGAGCATTTGGCGGTTTTCGATCACAAAGCCGACCTGCTGCGCGAGGCGGCGCAGTTTGTGATCGCGCGACGCAATTAATCGGCGGCGGCGCTGGCGGTATAGTGAAGGTGGAGTAACGGCATGGCGACGCCCTTGTTGGATACGGTCAAGACGCCGGCGGACCTGCGCGCCCTGGCCGAGTCGGACCTGCCGGCGCTGGCCGAGGAATTGCGCGAAGAGACGATCAGCGCCGTCAGCGTCACCGGCGGGCATCTTGGGGCCGGCCTCGGCGTGGTCGAACTGACCGTCGCCCTGCATCACGTGTTCGAGACGCCGCACGACCGGCTGATCTGGGATGTCGGCCATCAATGCTATCCGCACAAGATCCTGACCGGCCGGCGCGATCGGATCCGGACCCTGCGGCAAGGCGGCGGGTTGAGCGGGTTCACCAAGCGCGATGAAAGCGACTATGACCCGTTCGGCGCGGCGCATTCCTCGACCTCGATCTCGGCCGGACTGGGGTTGGCGGTCGCGCGCGATCTGAAAGAGGAGCGGCGCAATGTCGTCGCGGTGATCGGCGACGGCGCGATGAGCGCCGGCATGGCGTATGAGGCGATGAACAACGCCGGCTCTATGAATTCGCGGCTTGTGGTCATCCTGAACGATAATGACATGTCGATCGCGCCGCCGGTGGGTGCGATGAGCGCCTATCTTTCGCGCCTGCTGTCGTCGAAACAGTATCTGTCGCTGCGCAACCTCGGCAAACAACTCGCCGAGCGGTTCCCGCGTTCCTGGGAGAAAGCGGCGGTGAAGGCCGAGGAATATGCGCGCGGCTTCGTCACCGGCGGCACGCTGTTCGAAGAGCTTGGATTCTACTATATCGGGCCGATCGACGGACACAACCTAGAGCACTTGCTGCCGGTCCTGAAAAACGTGCGCGACGCCGAGGATCCGGGCCCGGTCCTGATTCATGTGGTGACGCAGAAAGGCAAGGGCTACGAACCGGCCGAGCAATCCGCCGATAAATATCACGGCGTCGCCAAGTTCGACATCGTCACCGGCGCACAGCACAAGCCGAAATCCAACGCGCCGAGCTACACGAAAGTGTTCGGCGACACTTTGGCGCGCGCGGCGGACCAGGACGATAAGATCGTTGCGATCACCGCCGCCATGCCGTCCGGCACCGGCGTGAATCTGTTTAAGGACCGTCATCCGGATCGCACCTTCGATGTCGGGATCGCGGAACAGCACGCGGTCACCTTCGCCGCCGGTCTGGCCAGCGAAGGCTTCCGCCCCTTTGCGGCGATCTATTCGACCTTCCTGCAGCGCGCCTATGATCAGGTCGTCCATGATGTGGCGATCCAGCGCCTGCCCGTGCGGTTCGCCATCGATCGGGCCGGGTTCGTCGGCGCCGACGGGGCGACCCATTGCGGCGCCTTCGACATCGCCTATCTGGGGAATCTTCCCGGTTTTGTGGTTATGGCGGCTTCGGATGAGGCGGAGCTGGCGCGGATGGTTCAGACGGCCGCCGTGATTGACGACGCGCCATCCGCCTTCCGCTATCCGCGAGGCGACGGGATTGGCGTCGATATGCCGGAACCGGGCGAGGTCCTCGAAATCGGCAAGGGTCGGATCGTGCGCGAGGGGTCGACCGTGGCGATCCTGTCCTACGGCGCGCGCCTGACCGAAAGTCTGAAAGCGGCTGAGACGCTCGGCGCGCACGGATACTCGACCACAGTCGCGGACGCCCGGTTCGCCAAGCCGCTGGATGTGGACCTGATCCGCCGCCTGGCGCGGGAACATGCGGTCCTGCTCACGGTCGAGGAAGGCGCTATTGGCGGCTTTGCGACCCAGGTGCTCGATCTGCTCGTCCGCGAGGATCTGACCCAGCGCATCAAAGTCCGGCCTCTTTTTATGGCTGACGCTTTCATCGATCATGACAGGCCGGAGACCCAGGCGGAGCTTGGCGGCGTTTCGGCCGGGGCCATCGTCACGGCGGCCTTCGCCGCGCTGGGCGTCAAGGACGGCGCGGTCGCCTTGGACGCTGCGGGCGCGCCGATCCGCGCTTAGCCGCGCCAAACTGCTTAGGGCCGTTGTGCCGCCAACCGCCAGGAAAACTCGCGCCGATCAAGCGCTCGTCGATCGAGGTTTGGTGGAGAGCCGCGCCAAGGCGCAGGCGCTGGTGATGGCCGGCAAAGTCTTCAGCGGCGAGCAAAGGATCGACAAGCCCGGCGCGCCCATCGCCGAAGACAGGCCGCTGGAAGTCCGCGGTCAGGATCATCCCTGGGTCAGCCGCGGCGGCCTGAAGCTGGAAAAGGCGCTGGACGCGTTCGGGCCTGACAAGAACCCGGCTTTCGGGGTCGACCCGACCGGTTGGATTGCATTGGATGTCGGCGCCTCGACTGGCGGCTTCACGGATGTCTTGCTCAGCAAAGGCGCGGCGAAGGTCTACGCCGTCGATGTTGGGCGCGGCCAGCTCCATTGGAAGTTGCGACAGGACGACCGGGTCGTCGTGTTGGAACAGACCAACGCCCGCGCCCTAACGCCAGAAATCGTACCGGACCCGATCGACATCGTCGTCTGCGACGCCAGCTTCATCGGACTTGAGAAGGTCCTGCCGGCGCCGATGGCGCTGGTCCGGCCGGGCGGCTTCCTGATCGCGCTGATCAAGCCGCAATTCCAGGTCGGCAAAGGCGAGGTCGGCAAAGGCGGCGTCGTTCGCGATCCTGCGCTGCACGCCCGCGTCTGCGACGAGGTCGAAACCTGGCTGCGCGAGCATATGGGTTGGACAGTACTCGGCCTCGTCGAAAGCCCGATCACCGGCCCGAGCGGCAATGTTGAATTTCTGGTTGCAGCGCAGAGGCCTTGAGCAATCGACCCGGTCGTGGCCCGTCACCTAAGACGCCGCGAAAAATCCATGCTTTCATGCAAGATACGTACGACCTCAACCCCGTCGGGCAGAATCCGATAGAAGACGACATGGCGGCCGACGGAGACGCTGCGATACCCAGGCCGCAGCGCATCGCGCGGGCGACCCATTGCCGGTTGCTCGGCCAATCTAATGAAGATTTTGTCGAATTTGACGAGGTAGCGAGTTCGCTGGTCCGCGCCCCATTTCTTGGCGGTGTAGGCGGCGATCGTCTTAAGGTCGGCATACGCCGCTGGGCTAAGCCTTACCTCAGCCATATCATCGGTCCGTTTTAGCCCCTTCGTCTTCCTCAACCTCCGCCATGAAGGAGTCAAAATCGAACGGCTCGGACGGGCCGCTGCGCTCCCCCTCGATCAACGCCTGTCGGAGGGCCTGGAGCTTGATTTGTTCAGTTTCATAAAGAAGGCGCAGCGCTTCCCGCACCACCTCGCTCGCGTTGTTGTAAAGGCCGGATTGGACTTTTTCCCGAACGAACCCTTCCAGCTTCGGCGTGAGAGAAAGATGCATCGGCGCTTCGCCTCCCTTGTCAGAGTATTCGCAACCACCAACTTACATAGATTGACAAAGCTTGTATAGGTGTAGAGCCCGTCGCACCGCTCAGCACAAGCGTGAAAAAACCGGGTCAGATGATCTGTAAGCCGGGTTCTGTCGACGCCCTTTGCGGATTTCCCCGCGCCGGACGATGAATGGTCATTCGTCTGGGACGCTTGTCGCCAAGCGCCTCACGCAACCCACCCGGACGGCGGCGTGGAAACGCGCCCGCCCGCCAGTCCTCCTCACGAAGGCTCAGCGGACCGCCGCCCCTATTCGGTCTTGCTCCCGACGGGGTTTACCATGCCCGGACCGTCGCCGGCCCGGCGGTGCGCTCTTACCGCACCCTTTCACCCTTACCCGCACCCGGACCGAAGCCCCGGCGGCGGGCGGTTTGCTTTCTGCGGCACTTTCCCTGGGGTCGCCCCCGCCGGCCGTTAGCCGGCGTCGTGTTTCCATGGAGCCCGGACTTTCCTCAGAGAGCGGGGTTTCCCCCATAAGCCCTCCGCGACCATCCGATCATCTGACCCGGCGCCCGATATAGGCCTAGGCGGCCGCACCCGCAAGGCCGCCGTCCCTAGGCGATCGCCGCGTGAACCGCGCCGATCAGCGCGGCGGTTTCCGCATCGATTTCATTGTCCACACGATCGGGCCGATAGCGCAGCTGAAAGGCGGCGACCGCTTGCTCGGCTCCCAGATCGTAGCCGATCGCCCCCAACATCGATCGCGCCGCCGCCGGATCGACGGCGGTCGAGCGCCCCTCAGACGGCCAGAGTCCGAGCCCCTGCTCCGCCAGCCAGCGCCAATCGAAATAGGGCCCGGGATCGACCTTACGGCCCGGGGCCATGTCGGAATGGCCGATGATGTTGCGTTGCTCGATCGGCCAGCGCTGCATCACGTCCAGGCTGAGACGTACGAGCGCGGTCATTTGCGCCTCAGGGAACGGCCGAAGACCGAAACGCAGGCCCGGATTCTGAAGCTCGATCCCGATCGAATGGGAATTTACATCGCCGCGCCCGCGCCAGACGCCCCGCCCGGCGTGCCAGGCCCGCGACTCCTCGGAGACCAGACCCAGGACCCGCCCGTCCTCGGCGATCAGATAGTGCGCGCTGACCTGTCGCTCGGGATCGCTGAGAATGGCCAACGCGTCGTCCAGCGTCCGCGTGTCCGTGTAGTGAATGACCATTGTGTCGATCACGGAGCCCAAAGGGCGCGGCCCGAAATTCGGCGAGGGCGCCGCGATGATCGTCGCCGCCGTCATGGGCCGCTCTCGTGCCCGCGCTCGGGCGGGCGATCTGCGACCGGCTGGACAGCGGCCGGCTCGGCGGCGGCGGAGGCCTGACGGACGACAATCACGCCGACCCCGAACAAGGTCAGCGCGCCGCCGAAAATCAGGTTGGGCGTCAACGCATCGCCCAAGATAAACACGCCGGAGGCCACGCCGAACATCGGACCCAACAGGCTGAACGGCATGACCAGGCTGACCGGATAGCGCTTCAGCAGCCAAAACCAGGCGCCATAGCCGAAGATCGCCACAACCAAGGACTGATAGGCGGTCGCGCCGACGGTCAACCAGCCCGCCTCGATCAGAGCCGGGATCTGGTTCGCTTCGAAGATCCAAGACCAGAAGGCCAGCATCGGCACCGAAAAGATCGACATCCAGGCGTTCAAGGACCAGCCGTTCACATCCCCCATCGCCTTGACCTGGATCGTCCCAAGGCCCCAGGCCATCGCCGCGACCAGGATCGCGCCGATCCAGAACCAGCCGCCTTCAAAACGCGGTTCGCCGCCGATCACCGCCGCGCCGGCGAAGGCGATGAGGATGCCCGACCAGCGCCGCCAACCCGGAAAGTCTTTGAACGCCAACACCGCGACAAGCGTCGCGAAGGGCACGCCGATTTGCGTCAACAACGCCGCCGTGGCCGCGTCGACATATTGCATGGCGGTGAACATCATCCCGAAATGCACGCCACCCATGGTGACGGCGTAGAAGAAGATGGGGATCATCTTATCGCGCGGAACTTTGCAGAAGGGCGCCAAAAGCACGGCGACCACCGCGAATCGCAGCGCCAGGAAGGCCATCGGGGGGATCTCGGTCACGGTCAGTTTGACGACCGCGAAATTGCCCCCCCAAGCCATCATCACCAGGACAATTAAGGCCAGGTGCGGCAGGCGGATCGCGGTCAGGAGAGCCCCCGTTCGCGCTTTATCTTGTCGTAAGCCGCGTTGATCGCCGCCAGTTTCTTGTTGGCGACCTCGATGAATTCCTCCGGCAGCCCCTGAGCGACGAGCTTATCCGGGTGATTCTCGACGACCAGCTTGCGATGCGCCGCTTTGATCGCCTCGTCGCTGTCCTCTTTCTTGACGCCGATCACCGCATACGGGTCTTCGGGGTCGCCGGACAGCGGGATCGCCGTAACCCGCTCGAAGGTCGCCTGATCGAACCCGAAGATCGCGGATACGCCGCGCAAATATTGCATCTCGCCCGGATGAATCGTGCCGTCGGCTTTGGCGATATAGGCCAGACACCAGAGCAGTTCTTCCAGGACCGTCGGGTTGTTGCGGAACATGCCCGCGACCTGCCTTGCATAGACCTCATAGCCGGAGGAATCGCGCCGCGCCTGATCGAAGATCCGGGCGACATTCTTCATTTCTTCCGGCGGAATCTTGAAGACCTCTTTGAAAGCGGAGATCTCGTCCGGCGTTACGCGTCCGTCGGCCTTGGCCATTTTCGCGCCAAGCACGATCAGCGCGATGGTGAAGCCGACGGATTTCTGGGCGTCCCGGCCGCCTTCGGACTCGCCCGCCATCTTGTCGACGAAATGCCCGCCCACCGCGCCGATCAACGCGCCCAGCGGACCGCCCATGGCGAACCCCGCCGCGCCGCCAAGAATCTTTCCCCAGATGCTCATACAGGCCGTTTACCGCACCCGCCGCAGGCTGGCCAGCCCGCAAGGCCAGCCGGCGCTAGGCGTCGCCTTCCCAGACGCGCACCGACTGCAGGACGGTCTCGGCCTGACCCTCGCTCAGCGCTTCTCCGGGCGGCGCGCAGAAATAGCCGGACAGACTGCGCCGAACCAGATCGGCCGCATCGGCGAACCGCTGGTGGAACACCAGGCAAATCTCCGGACCCGCGAGGAACCGCCGCCAGAGCGCCGGCCCGAGCGCATTGGTGGTGGCGTAAAGCGTCTGAGGCGTCGGCGTTCTGGCTTGGAATTTCGGCCAGTGCGCCAGGGCGTCCATCGGGTCGGCGTCGCCGGCGGAGACCAACGGCTTTTCAGGCGCGCCAACCTGCCGGCGCAGGACCAGGGCGGCCTCGGCCGGGTAATCCGGTGGGCCCCGCCAATCGCGCCGTTGCTCCAACACACCCTCTTCCACGATCGGCCGCTCCTCGTAGACCGAAGAACCGCCGTCAAATACGGCCAGACTGATGGAGAGACGCGCCCGCGGCGGGCGCGGGCCCAGTTCGGCGAAAGCCTCACGTTCCTGCTCGGCCTGGAACGCCGGGTCGAGCGGATTCCAACCAAGTTCGTTGCAACCGCCCGCGAGTCCGATGACAAACAGCCCGAGAAACCGCCCAGCCTGCAATAGCCGGCGGCGAAGCGGCCTGGAAAGGTGTCGCTCGGTCATCACAGGGACTAGGGTAGCGACGGCGGCGACCGAGGTCTAGAAAAGGCGCCGGAGACAGAAACGCATGAGCGAGCAAGCGCCGCGCGCGCCGCACATCATCACCATCGGCAACGAAAAGGGCGGGACCGGTAAATCGACCACCGCCATGCATCTCGCGGCCGGCTTCATGGCGAACGGGTTCAAGGTCGGCGTGATCGATCTCGACGCGCGCCAGGGCACGCTCAGCCGCTATGTCCAGAACCGGCGCGATTTTGCGGCTCGGACCGGCGCCGACCTGACCATGCCGGCCCATCGCGCGGTTCCCGAAAGCCTCGCGGGGACTCGCGTCGCCATGGAACAGGAGGAAAGCGACGCCTTCGACCAGGCGCAATCGGGCCTGGCCGATCAGGATGTCGTGATCATCGACACGCCGGGACGCGACTCGCATCTGGGAAAATTGGCCCTGGCCGAGGCGGATACGCTAATCACGCCGATCAATGACAGTTTCATCGATTTGGATGTGCTGGCGGTAGTCGATCCGACGACGTACAAGGTGCGCCGACCGAGCCTCTACGCCGAGACCGTTTTCAAACAGAAAATCGCAAAAGCGCGGAAATCGGGCTCGAACCGAACCTTCGACTGGGTCGTGATCCGAAACCGAATGAGCCAGTTGGAATCGAAGAATCGCCGAGCCATGGATCGGGCGCTGGACGAGCTCTCGGCCCGTATCCGGTTTCGAATCGCCCCGGGCTTTTCGGAACGCGTGATTTTCCGCGAGTTGTTCCTCGATGGGCTGACGCTGTTGGATTTGCGCGGCGCGGAAGCCGGGGTCAAACTGAACTTATCCCATGTCGCGGCGCGCCAAGAGTTACGCGACCTCCTCACCGCGCTGGGTCTAAAGGGCGCTGAAGTCTAGGCCGTTCGCCCACGAACGGTGGTGTCGTCCTTTGGCTCTCGATCCGACACTGCCGGCAAACCGACATAGGCGTCATCGGTTGGTTGCGCAGCAACAGTCTGCTTCGAGCCCTCAGTCGCCAATGCTGTGTGCTGTATAGACGACCGCTTTGTCCCAGCTTCACCCTAGTCCTCAACGCGAAAGAACGGAAGTTCCGATGGAGCGGTGGGGCGTGTTTCGCATCGGTTGACCGTTTGATCGCCCAAGCGAAGCCGGTCGCCATCCATGTCGACGAGGACGAAGTCCATGTCGACGCAATCTGTCACCAAAAAGGGCGGGCCTGAGACGCAGTCAGTGATCTCCACCGCCTGGCCGATTTCGAGTGGGCAGTCTTGCATGTTGATGGCGCGCCATAAGTCTGGCGCATCCACGAATATCGTTAGCTCCGACACGTCGTTCACAAAATCCACCGCCAGCGCGCCGCTCACTGGTTCATGATTACCAAGGATCGTATAAGGCCCCACCGACGCATAGGTAAACAGCGGCTGCTGGCCCTCGGGGTCGGCGAAGGCTTCGGTGCTCAACGTCTGCACGTTGCCATCGAGCGTCATCCTAAACCGAATATAGGCCGATGCGCTGCCGTCCGGCGCCTGTTGTTCCGCAAGCTCGGACTGCCAAGCGCCGATCATGTTCTGTGCCGTTGTTTCCGCCGAGGCGGAACTCACCGTCAAAGCCAACGCCCCAAGCGCGGCGAACGCTGTGTGATACATAGTCGATCTCCCTCAATCTTGTCATTGACTAGATAGGTCGATATCTCGATCTTGTCAATGGCCGGATTATTGCGCATTGAGGTGCGATGGACAGCGTCGCAAAAAAAGCCCAGCGATATCATCATGGAGATTTGCGCCCCGAATTGGTGCGTATCGGCCGAAAGATGATCGAGGCGGAAGCGCGCCCCTCTTTCCGGGGCCTTGCGCGGGCTGCCGGTGTGTCGCACAGCGCTCCACAACATCACTTCCCGACATGGAGCCACGTGCTTGCGGCCTGCGCCGCAGACGGATACCGAGAACTCTCAGCGGACTTGGAACGTGTTAAGGCCAACTACGGGACGCATCCAAGCGAAGCGCTCTACAAGATGGGCGATGCCTATCTCGCATTTGCCGACCGGTCGCCGGTGATCTTCCGCCTCATGTTCAACAGGAGCGCCTTGGACGTCCGCACGGATGAGTTCGCATCCGAGGCCAGCGCCGCATACAATCACCTGGTACGCAGCATCCGGGATACGGATCCAAGTATGACGGACGCGCATTTCGACTACCTGATCAACTCCATCTGGGCGCTGATACATGGCATGAGTGTATTGCAGATCGAGAGACAAATTTGCGTGTCGACAGACGATGGGCAAACTGCCTATCAGTTCCTCCGGCGCGGACTGGAAGCCCTGCTGGAAAGCTGAAGACCTGATCTCCGGCAAGACTGCAGTCTTGAGGTGGGCCAGCTTCCTTTTAACTCACAGAATTTCCGCCACGCCCCCGCCACCATTTACTTAGCTGGGGTTTTCCGAAAGCGGACCTCAGCCCAGTCGCAGCGATTTGGCGCTTCGTCCGCTGAGCGCCATTTTTCGCCAACGGCGTCGAATGACGGCTTCGGGTCAATCTTGAGGCGATCCGATCGGGGAGAGCAATGTCCGGTTCCAGCGGCGAAGCGGATACTAAGCGAGGGGCAATCAGCGTCGTTCAAGCTATGGGAAGTCGCCCCGATCAGGCGATACGCTCTCACCGACGCCGATGGCGCGTCATCGCACCTTTCCCGCCTTGCAAACCAAGAGACGTTCCGCGCGTGGACGACAGGCGCGGTCCGGCTGTCAATCGAACATAGCGTCGATATCGTCCTGGGTCAGCCCTTGATCCTCCAACTGCGGACCCGCCAGCAGTTTGGCGTCCTCGTCGACGAAATCGTCTTCCGGGATCGGCAGATGGGCGAAGGAGTCGACGCCCCAGACCTCGATCATCGCTTTGACCCGCTCTTCGATGAATTTCATCGTATTGACGACTTTCGTGATGCGCTGACCCGTGATGTCTTGGAAGTTGCAGGACTCCATGATGCCGATCAGTTTCGCCTCGATCTGATCCAGCACGATGCGGTGTTCGTCATCGATCTCCGAATCCGCGCGGAAACGAGCGAGCAGATCGGCGATCTCCTCGCCATTCCGCAGGATGGCGTGAGTTGCGTGCTCCGTCGCTTCGACAATCGCGTCCAACTCATTTGTCGCGTTCGAGATCTTGTCGTTCTCTTCATCCGCCATCGGATGGCGCAGCGAGGCCAATTCGGCCTTGGTCCTGCCGATCTCCTTGACCAGCCGGGCGATCTCGAGCCGCACCGTATCGTCCTCGCCGATCGCCTCGGATCCGATCTGACCTCGGTTTTCGGCCATCGAATCGATTTTCTGATGCAGATCTTCGATACGGACCAGCAGCATCTGACTGGTCGCGTCCAAACCATCCAACGCGTCGGGCTCGGCCGCCCGGGGCGCGCGGCGGCCTGGGGTTATGCTGCGCTCCGCCCGGAACTCCTTGCGAGGCGCGGCGCGCGATGCTGCATCGAGTGAAAAGGTCATGGCGGCTCCCGTCTCCGCGGTGGTCGGACTCTTAGCTCGGCGGACCCGGCGGCCATAGAGCGCACGCGGACCTCGTTAATAAAGTACCGCTAAATGGTTTACATCGGGTTAATGCTTATAAAATCTTAAATTGTTTTTCGTCTTTCCTAAGCCGAGTCTCGCGCCCAAACGGACTGCGCGTTCTCGGTCGGCGGTCGGATAGGGTCCTTCACCGGGTCGGTGCGGCGCCGGGACGAATCGCATTTCCGCGCAAAACGCCTATATTCGCGTCATGAGCCGATCGAAAGAACCCGCCAAGACCGGCGACAGCGCCCCTGTCCGATCGGCCAGCGACGCCGACGTCGCCGCCTTCCTGGAACAGGTCAAGCGCGCGCCTGCAAAGCGCGCGAACACAGACGCACGCGGGCGCCTGATTTTCGGCATGGACGCCACCGCCAGCCGCGAGCCGATGTGGGATCAGGCCTGCCAGATTCAGGGCGAAATGTTCTCGGCCACGGCGGCCCTGGGCGGGCTTGATATCCAACTGATCTTCTATCGCGGTTTCGGCGAGTGCAAAGCCTCGAAATGGGCGGCGGATGCGATGGCGCTGGCGCGGCTGATGACCAGCGTGCGCTGCCGCGCGGGCCGGACCCAGATCGGCCGCATCCTGAACCACGCCAAGGCCGAGGCCGAGAAACACAAGATCGGCGCCCTGGTCTTTGTCGGCGACTGTTTCGAAGAAGACATCGACAAGGTCTGCCATACCGCCGGCGAGATGGGGCTGGTGGGCGTGCCGGCCTTCATGTTCCATGAAGGCCGCGACCCGCTGGCGGCGCGCGCCTTCAAGGAGATCGCAAGGCTTTCCGGCGGCGCCTACTGCCCGTTCGACGCCGGCAGCGCGCGGCAATTGAAGGAGTTGCTTTCGGCTGTCGCGGTCTATGCGGCGGGCGGGCGACGCGCCATGTTGGCCTATGGCGAGAAAACCGGCGGCAAGGTGCTTCAATTGACCGACCAGATGGCCCGCCGATAAGAGTCGCGTTTAGAAAAAGGCCCTCGTTTCTTCCATGACCTATCTTCTGTTCGGGTTTGGATTTCTGATCCTGCTCTACGCGATCCTGCAATGGGCCGCGAGCGCCAATCCGAAGGCGATCCTTGGGTCGGCGAAATGGGTGATTCTGACGATCGCCCTCTTAATCGGCCTGTTCGTGGTGGCGACCGGGCGTTGGGGGCTGATCTGGATGGTGCTGGCCGGCGCCCTGCCCTTCATCTCGCGCTTCAATAATTTCAAGACGATCATCAACAGCATGCGCGGGCCGAGCCCCGGCGCCCGGTCGGACATCCGCACCGAGATGCTGGCCATGACGCTGGATCACGATACCGGGCGGATGGAGGGCGAGGTCCTGGTCGGCCGCTTCAAAGGCCTGCCTCTTTCAAGCCTGCCGCTGGCCGATCTGCTCAACCTGCTCGCTGAAGCGGAAGGGCGCGATCCGAAATCGGTTCCGCTGCTGGAGACCTTCCTTGACCGCGAGCATCCCGATTGGCGGGACGCGGCCGACCGGGGCGATGACCGGCCGAAAAGCGACGGCGGCGGCGCGATGACCCGCGAAGAAGCGCTGCAAATCCTGGGGCTCGAAGAGGGGGCCGACGCCGCTGCGATCCGTGACGCCCATCGGCGGCTGATGAAACACGCGCACCCGGACGCCGGCGGGTCGGATTATCTGGCCGCAAAGATCAACCAGGCCAAAGACCTGCTCTTAAGCGCATCCTAACGGCTTTCAGGCCCCGACGAATGCGTGGCGCCAAGCACGCAACGCATCACGCCGCAGGGGGGTTCGGGACCGTCAACTCGCCGCGTGTGTAGTAGCTGAACGGGTCGCAAATCAGGTTATGATTCACGACGAGCGCGCCGGGCCTGTCGCGAAACCGGAACCATAAGTCATAGCCTTTCGGCTTTCGGTCGCCGCGGGACTCGTAGGTCTGCACGATGCCGTCAATGCTGATGACATCGGCGGGATCAAACCCAAGGCCGGCGAGGACGCCGACGCCCTGGTCCAGGCAATTGATTCGGCCGCTTTTCTCAGCGCCGCCGACATCCGCAGCCGACACAGACGGGTCGATCGGCGGACGCGTCCCAGCGCAACCGGCAATCGCGATCACAGCGGCGAAACCAACAATCAGCTTCCTGAACATCGTCATCTCCCAGTTCGGTCATCTCATTGATGATCCGTGAACAGTTCAGAACGGGGTCAATCCGTTCTCGGCGAGTCGCCCGCCGTCGCACTCTCGCGACGCTAAGACGCGGTCGGCGCCGCCACCGTCAAGCCGCCGCGCGTGTAGTAGCTGAAGGGGCGGCATTGCGTGTCCAGGTTGACGACCACCGCGCCCTCGCGATCCCGAAACCGGAACCAAAGGTCGAGGCCTCTGACAGCCTTATTGTCGCCATGGCCGACCACTTGCTCCACGCCATTCACGCTCCTGACATTGGCGAGATCCAGACCCAAGCCCGCGACCACGCCGGCGCCTTGGTCCAGACAATTGGCCTTGCCGTTCAATTGCGCGCCTTGCAGATCCGTCGCTGAGACCGACGGATCGAGGGGCGGCGGCGGCGAGGCCGGGGCGCAGGCGCCGATTGCGGCGATCATGCCGGAGACGAAAACCATCCTAACCCAGGCCGACATTTACCAGCTCCTTCGCATTGCTCTCACCGCGTCGCGCCGCCCTACGGTCGGCCCAAGCTCCCGACCGGGGACGGCGCGAATGGACGCTCGACTTCACGCTCGATAATGTCTAACGACGTAACCGTAACAGGAATGCGACCAAACGGCCTAGCCCTATCCTTTGACAGCATCCTATGACGGCCGAGCTTGATATGGGCGCGCCGAGGAGCCGGTCGGCGACACGGGTCGCTAGAGTTTAAGTTGGGGCCCGAGACACGGCCGCACGGGAGGAGCCAATGAGCGGATCGACAACGCCGAAAAAGCTGCGCAGCCAGGAATGGTGGGACAACCCGGACAATCCGGGCATGACCGCGCTCTATCTCGAACGTTACCTTAATTTCGGCCTGACGCGGGCGGAACTGCAGAGCGGCAAGCCGATCATCGGCATCGCCCAGACCGGCAGCGATTTAAGCCCCTGCAACCGGCACCATCTCGATCTGGCCCAGCGCACGCGGGAGGCGATTCGCGCCGCCGGCGGCGTCTGTTTTGAATTCCCGGTGCATCCGATCCAAGAAACCGGCAAGCGCCCGACAGCGGCGCTAGACCGCAATCTCGCCTATCTCGGTCTCGTCGAGCTGCTCTACGGCTATCCGATCGACGGGGTCGTCCTGACGGTGGGCTGCGACAAGACGACGCCCGCCTGTCTGATGGCGGCGGCGACCATGAACATCCCGGCGATCGTGCTCAGCGGCGGGCCGATGCTCGACGGTTTCCATCGCGGCCAGGAGCTGTTGGGCTCCGGTACGGCGATCTGGCAGGCGCGCAAGGATTGGTCAGCCGGCAAGATCGACGAGAATGAATTCATGGAGATCGCCGCCGGCAGCGCGCCCTCGATCGGCCACTGCAATACGATGGGCACGGCGTCCTCGATGAATGCCGTCGCCGAGGCTTTGGGCATGTCGCTGCCCGGCTGCGCGATGATCCCGGCCCCTTATCGCGAACGCGGCCAGATGGCCTATGCGACGGGCCTGCGGATCGTCGAGATGGTGAATGAGGATCTGCGCCCGTCCGACATCATGACCCGCGCGGCCTTCGAGAACGCCATCCGCATCGTCACCGCCCTGGGGGCCAGTTCCAACTGCGTCTGGCATCTGATCGCTATCGCCCGGCATATGGGCGTCGAATTGACGGTGGACGACTGGCAGAGCTTCGGCGACGGCGTGCCGCTCTTGGTGAATATGCAGCCGGCGGGCAAATATCTTGGCGAGGCGTTCCACAAGGCCGGCGGCGTCCCCGCCGTGATGCGCGAATTGCTCGAGCGCGATCAGCTCAACGGCGCGGCGATGACCGTCTCCGGCAAGAGCGTCGCCGAAAATGTCGCACAGGCCGAGAACCACAATCCCGACGTCATCCTGCCCTACGACCAGCCGATGATGCCCGACGCCGGATATGCGGTCCTGCATGGCAATTTCTTCGACACCGCGGTGATGAAGATTTCGGTGATCACGGACGGGTTCCGACAGAAATATCTTTCACGCCCCGGCGCCGAGAATGTGTTGGAGGCGCGTGCGGTGGTCTTTGAAGGCTCGGAAGACTATCACGAGCGCATCAACGATCCCGACTTGCAGATTGACGAGAACTGCATGCTGTTCATTCGCGGGACCGGCCCGCTCGGCTGGCCCGGCTCGGCGGAGGTGGTGAATATGCAACCGCCGGACGCGCTGATCAAAGCCGGCGTCGAAGAACTGCCGGTCGCCGGCGACGGCCGCCAGAGCGGCACGTCCGGCAGCCCGTCGGTCCTGCATATTTCGCCCGAAAGCGCGGTCGGCGGCGGCCTGGCCCTGATGCAGACCGGCGACATGGTGCGGCTTGATCTGAATACACGCCGATTGGATTTGCTGATCGACGAGTCTGAGATGCAGGCCCGCCGCGACGCCTATCAGGCGGCGGAGCTGGCGCATCAGACGCCGTGGCAGGAGATCTTTCGCAACCTGACCGGCCAATTAGAAACCGGCATGGTGCTGGAGGACGCGGTGAAGTATCAGCGGATCAGCCAGACCAAGGGAATTCCCAGAGACAACCACTAGGCCATGGACGGACCCGAGTTCCAGCCCATTGTCGCAATCGCCGGCGGCGGATTCGACCAGCACGCCGCGGTGCTCGACCTCCTGCGCGCCAGCTTCGCCGAGCAAGAAGGCCGTATCGATCCGCCTTCCAGCGTTACAAGCCTGACCTTGGACGGCGTGCTGCGCGACGCGTCAGAGGGCGACCTGCTGACGGTCGAGGCGGCCGAGGAAATCATCGGCTGCGCCTTCACCAGCGCGCGAGAAAACGATCAAGGACGCTACCTCTACGCGTATCATATCGCCATCGCGCCGCAGCATCGACGGCGCGGTCTGGCGACACAGCTTTTTGAGACGATCGATATGCTCGCCCGCGCACGGGGGTTGGAGCGCGTCATGCTGATGTGCCGAATCGAACTGAAAGAGAATCACGCCCTATTCGAAGCGAACGGCTTCAGCCGATCCGGCGTCTTCACCCATGACGGTTTCAACCGCCCGACCAGCCTCCAATTCACAAAATCGCTGGTCTAGTGAAACTCCGATGAACCGCGTGGTGCGTTTGCAACCTGGTCTGCGACGCTCTTAGTTAGGTCGCTTTCCACGTCGCCGGTATGTTTCGTGGCGGCGGGCTCGACCAAGACGATCCAACATTCCTCACGGGCGATCGGATTGTGCATCGTGTTTCTGGGGACGACGTGCACGTCGCCGGTCTTTAGTTCCACGGAAACGCCATTTTCGTACTGCATCTCCAATGCGCCTTTGACGATATAAAACAATTCGTCCTCGTTATCGTGCTTATGCCAGACGAGCTCGCCCAACAGCTTTGCAACTTTGACGTAGTGTCCATTGACGTCCGCGACGACGTTTGGAGACCAGTGTTCGTTAATCTTGGCGAATTCCTGCTCCAGATTGGCGACTGAATGCATTGTCTTCCCTCCACGTTCGGCGCTGTTTCAGTTTGGTCTAGCAATCCTGTTGCTCAACAGGCGAGAAGCACGAAAACACGCTGTCCATATCCAGGCAATTGTGACTGGCCCTATCAAGCGTCAACATAATCGTCGATGAAGGCGCGGACGATGCTGTCCAAGTCAGGATCGGCCGGCAGGCCCAGCGCGCGCGCCCGCTCGCTTGTCGCCGCCTGGGGCCAGGTCGCCACGATCTCTTCAATGAACGGATCGGGTTTGACGTCGATGGTCCCAAGCGCGCGGTCCCCGGCGACCCGGCGCAGCGCGGCGACCAGGTCCTCGACCGTCACCGATTGGCTCGGCAGAGTCACCGCCCGGTCGTCCCCGATCGCGGCGCCGTCCGCCTCATAGAGCGCCCGCATGCCCTCGACAACGGCGCGGTAGCCGATCACCGGATGGCGCACCGAAAGCGGAACCGGAATGGTGCAATCGACGCCGTTCAGCGGCTCGCGAAACAGGCCGCTAAAGAAACTGCTGGCCGCCGCGTTCGGCTTTCCGGGCCGGACGATCACCGTCGGCAGGCGCGCGCTGCGGCCGTCGACGAAGCCTTTCCGAGTATAGTCATTGATCATCAGTTCCAGCACGGCCTTGGTCATGCCGTAGGTCGTCTGCGGCGTCTGTTTGACCCCGTCGCCGACCGGGCCGGTCATCACAGCGCCGCCGAAGGTCGCGACCGAGCTGGCGAACAGGAGCCGCGGCCGGGAACCGAGCGCCCGGCAGGCCTCGAGAATATGGCGGCCGCCGTCCAGATTGACGCGCATCGCCAGATCGAAGTCCTTTTCGCCTTCGCCGCTGACGACCGACGCGAGATGGAAGACGGCGATGTCGGGCGTGTCGATCAGGGCGCGCACCGACGTCGGGTCGGCGATCTCGCCCTGAACCAGGGTCGTGCGGTCATCGAAACCGTCGGGCGGCGTAGCGGGGACCGCGACATCGAATAGCACCATCGACGAGACCGGTCGCTGGGCGCCGTCCGGACCGGCCAAGCTCCCCTTTTCCCAGATCAACCGACCGAGGCGCTGACCCAGGAAACCCAATCCACCGGTAATCACAACTTTCATAGATGCGCGCTCCCTGCCGGCCCACTCGCCCGCCAGCTTCAGACCCTCTGTCCACCGAAGACGATCGGCTTGGGCCATTAATAGCGGCTGGCGGCCTCCCGTCCAGCTTAGCGCGCGCAGATGAAGAGAGGCGCGTTTAAACGCGCGGAAGCGCCGCGACCGACAGGGGTTCGGTCGACGCGCAGTTCCGGTTGCGAGAGTTTGGCTGGCCCTTTAGGCGGCCGCGGCCTCGGCGCGCTGCTTCTGCTCGGACAAGACCTGCTCGCACATATTCAGGTTAAGCTCGATCACCCATTTGGTGAGCGCCTCGTCCCGGTCCCGCCGAAGGCTGGTGCAGGACTGGCTCATAAAATCGGCGATCCGGCGCAAAAGGTCCGTGCTTTCCGCCGGCATGTCCCTGTTGAGCTGGGTCGGCAGATAGTTGGCGATGAATTTCCACAGCAGGACGTTCGTATCCAAAATGGCCGCCCAGGTCTCGGCGTCGACATCGTTCAGGCGGGCGGCTTCAAGCCGTTCGGCGATGTCCAGGAACGGCTGGGCCATATCGTCGATCAGCGATTCCGGATCCGCCAGCCCCAATTCACTGGCGATCGGATCGATGGCGACCACCGTCTCTCTTCGCATATGCATGTCTCATCCTCCATTCAATGCTCCGCCATCGACGATGCATTCCGCATGCCAAGAATCGCCAACCCATTGATCTTTATAACAATTTAATCGACCTACCTCTGCGCTCGGTCATCTTTCGCCGAATTCGCGCCAGTCTTTGAAATAAACGGCTGGAAAAGAAGGGGCATCGGCGCCACTCTATAAAAAGCGTTGACGCGAATGCTGGCGACGAACCGGGTCAAACCGGCGCTTTATAGAAAACAGCATCGCGGCGGCGATTGAACTCTAGGGGGCTTCGTTAACTCGTCGACCGGACGGAACTGGGACATCGACCGCGAACATTCGATAACCCATTTTTAAGACTTAGGTTTCCGCCGGCGGCGCACAGCGCCATCGGTTGAATCTGTTGTTTGGACGGCGGGGAAGTCGCACAGGACAACAACTGAGGGTATTTTCAATATGAAACTCAAGACTTTTCTTGTCGCCGGCGCTGCGCTGGCGATGACCGGGGCTGCGGCCAGCGCGGCGACACTGGATGACGTCAAAGCGCGCGGCGTGCTTGAGTGCGGCATCGGAACCGGCTTGGCGGGCTTCCACATCCTGCAGGATGACGGCACCTGGACCGGGTTCGACGTCGTCGTTTGCGAAGCGGTCGCCGCCGCGGTGCTGAGCGACCCGAAAGCGGTCAATTACACCACGACCACCGGCAAGACGCGCTTCACGGTGCTGCGCGCCAGCGAAGTCGACATGTTGGCCCGGACCACCACCTGGACCTTCTCCCGCGACGTCGACCTGCAGCTCGCGTTCCAAGGCGTGAACTACTATGACGGCCAAGGCTTCATGGTCCCGACCTCGCTCGGCGTCAGCAGCGCGACCGAGTTGGACGGCGCTTCGGTCTGCATTCAGACCGGCACGACGACCGAGCTGAACCTGGCGGACTATTTCTCGGCGAACAACATCAGCTACGAGCCGGTCCCGATGGAGACCAACGCTGAATCCCGCGAAGGCTATCTGGCGGGCCGGTGTGACGTGTACACGACCGATGCGTCTGGCCTGGCCGCGACCCGCGCGACGTTCGACAATCCGGGCGAGCATGTGATCCTGCCGGAAATCATTTCGAAAGAGCCGCTCGGTCCGTTGACCCGTCACGGGGACGACCAATGGTCGGATATCGTTCGTTGGACCTTGAACGCCCTGATCATCGCCGAGGAAAAAGGCATCACCCAAGCCAATGTCGACGATCTGAAAGCCAATTCGGAAGACGCTGAAATCCGCCGTCTCCTGGGTTCGGAAGGCGGCTATGGCGAGATGCTCGGCCTCGACAACGACTGGGCCTATCGCGCCATCAAAGCCAACGGCAACTACGGCGAAATCTTCGACCGGTTCCTGGGTCCGAACACGGCGATCGGGCTGCAGCGCGGCTTGAACGCTCTGTGGACCGATGGCGGCATTCTGTACGCGCCGCCGTTCCGTTAAGATCCGACGGACACGTGAGTAATGGGTCGCGTGGTTTTCGGTTCCCGCCGCTAGCGGCGGGGACCGGGCCACGCGGCCTTTTTTTTGAGCGGCGTGCGACACTAAAGCACGCTTGATATCGGTGCGGGCCCTCGCTGACAGTAGGGGCAAGGCGTCCGTCCGTTAAACGACCGGTCAAGCCGCGCACAGACGCGGCGCATCGCCCAGGGTGGAAAACGCCAGGCAAGCTGCGGCCCAGGCCCGTCGGCGCGCTTGGTGGATTTTCGGGTCTTTCGCATACGATTCCGGGGAATCGGAAAGGCTCGCGCGCACTGGGAGAAGAACAAGGAGGCTCGGATGGCGGTCGATAGCGCTTTTCCGGATGAACCATTCACAATCCGAAAACTCTGGACGGACAAACGCTACCGCGGCGTTCTCATTCAAATCGTCACCTTGATGGTCGTGTTCACGGTCATCGGTCTGATGGTGCGGAACGTTCAGGCGAACTTCGCCACGCTGGGCAAGGAGTTTAGTTTCAGCTTCCTCTGGTCGCTGCCGTCCAGCTACGACATCAATCAGTGCTTCATCGACTACGAGAAATCGCAGCCGCACATGTATGCAGCAGCTTGCGGCGCTCTGAACACGCTTCTCGTCGCGGTTGTCGGCTGTATCACCGCGACAATCCTCGGCTTCGTCGTCGGGGTGCTGCGCCTGTCGAGCAACTGGCTGGTGAACCGCATCGCTTATGTCTATCTGGAGTTCATGCGGAACGTGCCGGTTCTGCTGCATATCCTGTTCTGGTGGGGCCTGATCGTGAATATCATGCCCGCCGTTCGCCCGCTCTTGAACGAGTTACGCGAAACCGGCGAAGCCCCAGGCTCCTTCTTCGTCACCAATCGCGGGTTCATCACGCCGCAACCGATCTTCGAAGACGGGTTCGGCTTCGTGATGATCGCCTTCATCGTCGCCGTGGTCGCGGCCTTCTTCATCGCCGCCTGGGCGAAAAAGCGCCAAGAAGCGACCGGTCAGCAGTTCCCGACCCTCACGGTCGGGTTGGTCGTGATCTTCGGATTGCCCTACATCGTTCATCTCAGCCTCGGCGCGCCGTTGAGTTTCGATTATCCGGAGCCGGGCCGGTTCAATTTCAGCGGCGGCATGAGCATTTCGCCGGAATTGTTCGCGCTGACCTTCGCCCTGACGATCTATACCTCCGCCTTTATCGGCGAAATCGTGCGATCCGGCATCCAAGCGATCAACAAAGGTCAATGGGAAGCGGCCAGCGCCCTGGGCCTGTCGCGGGGACAAACCCTGCGCCTGGTCATCATTCCCCAAGCGCTGCGCGTCATCATCCCGCCGCTGACCAGCCAATATCTGAACCTGACCAAGAACTCGTCGCTGGCGATCGCGGTCGGCTACATGGACATCGTGGCGACGCTGGGCGGCATCACCCTGATGCAGACCGGCAAGGAGATGGAGACGGTCATGCTGCTGATGCTGTTCTATCTGACCATCTCGCTGCTGATCTCCATTTTCATGAATATCTACAACCGCGCGATCGCGCTCAAAGAACGCTAGGAGCGCGGAACCATGGCTGACAATACAATCGGCGATTACCCTCCCGGCCAGCACCCGAACCTGCCGCCGCCGGCGGCGACGACCGGCGTGCTCGGCTGGCTGAGGCAAAATCTGTTCTCGAATATCAGCAATACGATCCTCACGATCGTGACGGTCTATATGCTGGTCACCTATATCCCGCCGATGGTGGATTGGTTGTTTCTGTCCAGCGTCGGCGTCGCGGAGAGCCGCGCCGCCTGTCGGGAAATCGCCAGCGGCGCTTGTTGGGCCGTCGTCACGGCGCGGATCGACCAGTTCGTCTTCTTTCAGTATCCGGACGCGGAACGGTGGCGCCCCGTCGTGGCCTTCATCGGCCTGTTCGCATTCCTTTATCCGATCCTGTTCGACGATGCGAAATTCCGTCGTCAGTTCCTGATCTTCGCCGCTTACTATCCTTGGATCGCCTACGCGCTGGTCTATGGCGGGGCCGACATTTCCAAGATCAGCAACTGGCTGCTCTTCATCCTGGGCGGCGCCGCGATTGCCGTGCTTTGGGACCGTAAGGATATGCGCTTCTCCGGCGGCATGTCCTTCGGCGTCAAGGCGGGGCTCTATTGGTTCAGCGCAGGCGTGATGACGATGATCCTGGGCTCGGTCTTCGTCGAAGTGCCCACCAATCTGATGGGCGGCTTCTTGCTGACCATGCTAATCGGCGTTCCCTCGATCCTGATCTCACTGCCGATTGGAGTCTGTCTGGCGTTGGGCCGGCGGTCGAACCTGCCGGTCCTGACCATGCTCTGCACGCTGTTCATCGAGTTTATCCGCGGCGTGCCGTTGATCACGATCTTGTTCGTCGCCGACACGATGCTGAACTATTTCCTGCCGGCGGACATTCAGTTCGACAAGCTGCTGCGGGTGCAGATCATGGTGACGCTGTTCGCCTCGGCCTATATCGCCGAGGTCGTGCGCGGCGGCCTGCAGGCCATCCCGAAAGGCCAGTATGAAGCGGCCGACGCGATGGGCCTGAAATACTGGGAGTCGATGCGGCTAGTCATACTGCCGCAGGCTTTGAAGATTTCCATTCCGGGCATCGTCGGGGTCTTTATCGGTCTGTACAAGGACACCACGCTGGTCTCGGTGATCGGCATGCTCGACCCGCTCGGGGTCTCCAGAGGCGTTTTGGCGGACAGCGACTGGAACGGCCTGTCGATCGAAATCTACGTCTTCCTGGCGCTGTTCTATTTCGCCAGTTGTTTCGCGATGTCCCGCTATTCGCTGTATCTCGAGAAGAAACTGGATACCGGATACGGCGCCGCGGACCGCACCAAGGATAAGAAAATCGCCGACAAACAGGCGGAGGACGCCGGCGGTTGAGCCGGGGACAAGGAGTCACAGCATGAGTGAAGCACAAGCCCTCGACACCCATGACGTCGCCATCGACATCATTGGGATGCATAAATGGTACGGGGACTTCCATGTCCTCAAGAACATCAATCTCAGCGTCCGGCGTGGCGAGCGGATCGTCGTGTGCGGCCCGTCCGGGTCCGGCAAATCCACCATGATCCGATGCATCAACCGGCTGGAGGAACATCAGCGCGGTCAGATCATCGTCGACGATATCGAACTGACCCATGACCTGAAGAATATTGACGCGATCCGCCGCGAAGTCGGCATGGTGTTCCAGCACTTCAACCTGTTCCCGCATCTGACGGTTCTGGAGAATTGCACGCTAGCGCCGATCTGGGTCCGCAAGACGCCGAAGAAGGAAGCCGAAGAGACGGCGATGCATTTCCTCGAGCGGGTCAAGATCCCCGAACAGGCGAACAAATATCCGGGCCAACTGTCGGGCGGTCAGCAACAGCGCGTGGCGATCGCGCGGTCGCTCTGCATGAATCCGCGGATCATGTTGTTCGACGAGCCGACCTCGGCGCTCGATCCGGAAATGATTTCCGAAGTGCTCGATGTGATGATCAACCTCGCCGAGACCGGTATGACCATGCTCTGCGTGACGCACGAGATGGGCTTCGCGCGCAAGGTCGCCCACCGGGTCATTTTCATGGATGAAGGCGAGATCATCGAGCAGAATGAACCGGAAGAATTCTTCAACAACCCGCAGTCCGAAAGGACCAAACTGTTCCTGAGCCAGATCCTGAATCACTAGGTCGCAGCCATCTCAGGCTCCTTTCTGATTCAGAGGGGAGGTCTGGCGGGAAAACGGGCGGGCGCGGCTCTCGAAACCGATCGGTGGAAAGAGCGGCGCTCGCCCGTGCTATTTTCGGGGACGCTTGAATAAAGAGCATAGGATGAAGATCACCGTTTTCGGCGCCGGCGCGATCGGCGGCTATCTGGCCAGCCTGCTGGCCCGCGCCGGCCATAACCCCGCCCTGGTCGCCCGCGGCGAAACGCTGGCCGCGATTCAGGCCAAGGGACTGACCGCAGAACGGCCGGGCGAACCGCCCTTCACCGTCGACCTAACCGCGACCGATGATCCGGCGCTACTGGGCCCGCAAGACATCGTCTTGATCGCGACCAAGGCGCATCAGATCAAGGACGCCCTCCCCATGCTGGCCCCGCTTCTGGGGCCGGACACCGCCGTCGTTCCGGCGATCAACGGCATCCCCTGGTGGTATTGCAAAGGCCTGGAAGGTCCTTTGCGCGACCGCGATCTGGCCAGCTGCGATCCCAGCGGCGCAATCGCCGCGGCCATCCCGGTGGAGCAAGTCATCGGCATGGTTGTCTATCTGGCGACCCATTGTCCCGAACCAGGCCGGGTCGTATCCGTCGGCCCGCAACGTCTGGTGATCGGCGCGGCGACGCCAGGGGGCCGCGCCGCCGGGATGGTCGCGGGGCTTGGCGAGGCGCTCGGCGATGCCGGTTTTACGGTCGATCGCGCCGAGAATATTCGCACCGCTGTCTGGACAAAACTCTGGGGCAATGTCCATTCAAACCCGCTTTCGGTCGCCGCCGAGGCGACGGTGATCGACATGCTTCGCGATCCGGGCATGCGGTCGGTCAGCCGCAAGATCATGTCGGAGACCGCCGCCGTCGCAGCGCGTCTGGGCGTTGATTTCCCGGTGACCATAGACAGCCGGCTCGAAGAAGCCGAGAAGCTGGGCGCGTTCCGAAGCTCGATGCTGCAGGATTACGACCGGACGCGTCCGATCGAATTGGACGCCATACTCGGCGTCGTCGCCGAATTGGGCCGCGCGCTCGGCGTCACCACCGAGACGATCGACACGGTCTATGCGATCGTGCGCCTGCGCGCGGCGCTGCATGGCTGCTATCAGCCGCCATCCTGACAGCGCGGACAGGCGATCGGCGGCGGCGGGGCGGCGTTGACGGTCTCGGCGGTCGAGCGCATAACCGGCTGCATTCCTAGGTGGACGCCTGACATGCGCGACATTTTGAGACCCGCTTGGCCCCTGCGCGCGACGATCTCACGCGCCATTCTCGCGGCCGTCGCGACCGCCGTCTGCCTGATCGCGCACGCCCGGGCGGCGGAGCAAAACCTGACCTTCTTCCGGATCGCCACCGGACCGACCGCGACAACCTCCTACGACCTCGGCACCGCCATCGCCATCGGCATCAGCAAGCCGCCCGGCAGCCGGGCCTGCGACGCCGGCGGCCTGTGCGGCGTCCCCGGCTTGATCGCGGTCGCCCAGACCCAGGACAATGCGTTGGAAAGTATGGCCGCTTTGGCCTCGGGCGAGTTGGAATCGGCGATCGTGCCGGGCGACATCGCCTATTGGGCCTATTTTGGCGGCGGCCCTTTCACCGAGGTCACACGGGTGGAGCGTCTGCGCATGATCGCCAATCTGGCGCCTTTCACGATGCATATCGTCACCGACGCCGATCTGGGGATCGAGTCGGTTCGGGACCTGCGCGGGCGCCGCGTGTCTCTGGGACCGGAGGGTTCGAGCGCCCGGTTGACGGCGGAGAGCATTTTGCGCGTGCATGGCGTCGAGCCCGAGGAGATCGAGGACCCGATGCTGGCGCCGGGTCCCTCAGCCGACGCCCTGATCAACGGCCAGATCGACGCATTTTTCGTCCTCGGCGCCGGTCGGGTCGAAACGGTCGCCGACGTGATGGCGGCGATCCCCACGAAGCTGCTGCCGATTGCGCCGGACCAGATGCTGGCGCTTCAGGCCCGCTATCCTTTTGTCGCCCAGTCGGTGATCGACCCGGCCATATATGGTCTCGACGCGCCGGTGCCGACACTAACGGTGAGTATGAAATGGGTGACCACTACCGAGCAGCCGGACGCGCTGATCCGGGACATCGCCCGGGCCTTGTGGAGCGGGGCCGCGGCGGAAGTGTATCAGTCCGAGAATCCGGGCGTGGCTTTTTCCGACGGGGCCCAGGCGATCCTGACCGGCGGCGCGCCGCTGCATCCGGGCGCCAAGGCCTACTACGATCAATCGATCCGGGCGGCGACAGGCGCTGAACAACCGCAGCCGGCGGACGCCGCCGCGGGTGACACGGCGAATTGAGCCTTCAGAACAGGGTTAACTGGTCCTGACCGGCAGTTTTGACGCCCGGGTCCGGCGCGGCGGCGTCTTGACCCGCCTCCACATCGACCGGCTTCCAGAGATCGGGGCCGTCGTTGCGGACGCTGTTGACCCGGGTCGAGATCGGCGTGGCGACCAGGGTGCGCGCGCCGCTATAGGGCCCCATCAGAGCCGCCGCCTGCGCCGCGTCGCCGTGCAGCCATGGGTCAAACGCGTCCGGCTCGAGAATCACCGGCATTCGATGATGGATGTCGGCGATGCTCGGCGCGGCCTCGGTCGTGACGATGGCGCCGGTGTCGATCTCCGATCCGTCCGGCCCCATCCAACTCTCCCAGAGCCCCGCAAAGGCGAAGACGTCGGAATCGGCGAAGCCGATTCGGTAGGGCTGTTTCGGGCCGCCATCGACCTTTTTCCATTCATAGAACCCATCCGCCGGGATCAGGCAGCGGCGGCGGCGGAAGGCGGCGCGAAAGGAGGGTTTCTCCTGAACCGTCTCCGCGCGCGCGTTGATCAGGCCGGACCCGGCCGCCGGATCCTTGGACCAACTGGGCGCCAGCCCCCAACGCAGGAAAAAGGCGGAGCGGCTTTCCCGCGCGCCGCCGCCGGCGCTCCGCCGGGGCGGCGCGGTCCGGCTTGGACCGACCGCCAAGACCGCCTGTGTCGGCGCGATATTGTAGCGCGCGGGCAGGTTTGGGATCTCTGCGAAGCCGAACAGTCTTCGGACGCTTTCGACGGGCGTGGTGAGAGAGAATCGTCCGCACATGCCGGCGATCATGGCGCCGAACGTCGGCGGGGTCAGCAAGAAAACCACTGCCGCCGCCGCATATCTCCAACAGAAATTGTGGGGTTTTCTGCAGCTTCAAGAGACACGGCGCGGAACCGAACCAGAATCCAGACCGGCTCCCAGAAACTATTTTGACACAATTCTGAGATGGCTATATCTTGTGTCGTCTCAAACGGCGGCACATCATCTTGTGCAGTTCGAGGCTTTTTCCACAGATCACCGCCTGTGGAAATCAAGGATAGCGGGGACAAAGGACCAAGATCCTTGTCCCAGCGCGGGTCGCCGGGCCCAGAACTGGCGCGCAGATTGTGGACAACGGGTCGTATCGATCCTGAAAAGGGGGAAGCATTGTGCCGGATGGGATAGCCGAAGCGTTCCAGGACAAACGATCGCACCAGTCGAAGGACGCGCCCGCCGCGCTTGATGCGGCCGCCCTATTGGCGAGCGACACGCCGGCGGCGGCCGAGCCAAACCCTAACGGTGCGGCGCCGGGCGCGGCGCAGGGGGAAATGCTTGGCGACACCAGAGAGCACAAACAGAACGAGCGCGGCGTCGCCGTCTGGATCGATCGCGGCCGCGACGCGCTGTTGACCGCCTTCGGCAAGGAGACGATGACCGACCGTTATCTAATGCCCGGCGAATCCTATCAGGACCTGTTCGCCCGCGTTGCGATGCATTACGCGGACGATTCGGCCCACGCCCAGCGGCTTTACGACTATATCTCCAAGCTGTGGTTCATGCCGGCGACCCCGGTTCTGTCGAATGGCGGCACAACACGCGGCCTGCCGATCTCCTGCTTTCTGAACGAATCGAACGACAGTCTGGAAGGCATTGTCGGGCTGTGGACGGAGAATGTCTGGCTGGCGGCGCGCGGCGGCGGTATCGGCAGCTATTGGGGCAATCTGCGCTCGATCGGCGAGAAGGTCGGATCGAACGGCAAGACCTCCGGCGTCGTACCCTTTATCCGGGTGATGGATTCGCTGACCTTGGCGATCAGCCAGGGCTCGCTGCGGCGCGGCTCGGCGGCGGTCTATTTGCCGATCTGGCACCCGGAGGTCGAGGAATTCATCGAGATCCGGCGCCCGACCGGCGGCGATCCGAATCGCAAGGCGCTGAACCTGCATCACGGCATCCTGGTGACCGATGATTTCATGCGCGCGGTCGAGACCGACGACGAATGGGCGCTGACCAGCCCGAAGGATCACGCGGTGGTTCGCAAGGTGCGGGCGCGCGACCTGTGGATCCGTCTGCTGACGGCGCGCATCGAGACCGGCGAGCCCTATATCATCAATATCGACCATGTGAACCGCGCCCTGCCGGAGCATCAGAAACTGAAGGGTCTGACGGTTAAGACCTCCAATCTTTGCTCTGAAATCACCCTGCCGACAGGGATCGACAATGACGGCCATGATCGGACCGCGGTCTGCTGCCTGTCATCGGTCAATGTGGAGAATTTCGAGCATTGGGAGGGCGAGCCGCATTTCGTCGAGGACATCATGCGCTTCCTCGACAATGTGCTGCAGGATTTCATCGAGACCGCGCCGGACGACTTCGCCCGCGCCACCTACTCGGCGATGCGTGAGCGCTCGGTGGGCCTTGGCGTCATGGGGTTCCACTCTTTCTTGCAATCGAAGATGATTCCCTTCGAAGGGGTGATGGCGAAAGTGTGGAACAAACGCATGCACAAGCATCTGCGGACCCAGGCCGACGCCGCCAGTATCAAGCTGGCCGAGGAACGCGGCGCCTGCCAGGACGCCGCCGAGTTCGGGATCAAGGAGCGCTTTTCGAACAAACTCGCCATCGCGCCGACCGCCTCGATATCGATCATCTGCGGCGGAACCAGCCCGGGCATTGAGCCGATAGCGGCCAACTCCTTCACCCACAAGACGCTGAGCGGCTCCTTCAATGTGCGCAACAAGCATTTGAAGGCCTTGTTGGCCGACAAAGGCCAAGATAATGACGACACCTGGTCTTCGATCTCGGTGAATGAAGGATCGGTCCAGCATCTCGATTGCCTCACCCAAGACGAGAAAGATGTGTTTAAGACCGCGTTCGAGTTGGATCAGCGCTGGGTGGTCGATCATGCCGCGGACCGCGCCGAGTTCATCTGTCAGGCGCAGTCGGTGAACCTGTTCCTGCCGGCGGACGTGCATAAACGCGACCTGCATCAAATCCACTACCAGGCGTGGAAGAAGGGCGTCAAAAGCCTGTATTATTGCCGCTCGAAATCGATCCAACGCGCCGAGGCGGGCGCCGAACATGGGACGGCGCGCGATGAGAGCGCGCCGATGTCCAGCGTCGCCTCCGTCCCCTTCATGGGCCGGGTCAATTCGGACGCCGGCGCGACATCCGGCAACGCCAACGATTACGAGGAATGCCTCGCCTGCCAATAAGGCGCGCCGTACGCAGCTTGGCCGCAACAGAATTAGGAAAGTCGCTTTATGTCTCTCTTGAACGCCAGCCCTGTCTACAAGCCCTTCAACTACCCTTGGGCCTATGAAGCCTGGCTGACCCAGCAACGCATCCATTGGTTGCCGGAAGAGGTGCCGCTGGCCGATGACGTCAAGGATTGGCACAAGACTTTGACCGAGCCTGAACGCAATCTGTTGACCCAGATCTTCCGGTTTTTCACCCAAGCCGACGTCGAAGTGAACAACTGCTACATGCGGCGCTACAGCCAGGTCTTCCAGCCGACCGAGGTCAATATGATGCTGGCGGCGTTCTCGAATATGGAGACCGTCCATGTCGCCGCCTATAGCCATCTACTGGACACGATCGGCATGCCGGAAATCGAGTATCAGGCCTTCATGCAATATAAAGAGATGAAAGACAAATACGACTATATGCAGAAATGGGGTGTCGAAACCAAGCCGGACATCGCCAAAACCATGGCTGTCTTTGGCGCTTTCACCGAAGGCCTGCAGCTGTTCGCCAGCTTCGCGATGCTGATGAATTTCCCGCGCTTCAACAAGATGAAGGGGATGGGCCAGATCGTCTCCTGGTCGGTGCGCGACGAGACGCTGCACACCCAATCGATCATCAAGCTGTTCCGCACCTTCGTGTCCGAGAACCCGGAGATCTGGACCGAGGATTTCGAACGCGACCTCTACCTGGCCTGCAATACGATCGTCGATCACGAAGACGCTTTCATCGACCTGGCCTTCGAGCTGGGCTCGGTGGAGGGGCTCAGCGCGGACGAGGTGAAACGCTATATCCGCTATATCGCCGACCGTCGCCTGACCCAGCTCGGCCTCAACCCGATGTATGGGATCGACAAGAATCCTTTGCGCTGGATGGATGAGATGCTGAACGGCGTCGAGCATACGAACTTTTTTGAGAATCGTGCTACCGAGTATTCGAAGGCGTCGACCCAAGGCAGTTGGGAAGAAGCCTTCGATTAAGGCGTCGGGTTTCGCCGCCCGGTCCTTCGGGATCGTTTCGTCAGATGGCGGCGGCGTGCGTTGGCGAGGCGCGTATGTTGGGCGCGCCGCGACCGTTCGGCGTCCGGCCCGGGCTGCGTCCCTAACCTCCGCAGCCCGCTCTGGCCGATTTGTGCGACTGCCCCGGTCCGCGGCCTGCAAAGTGACACGCCGCCGCCCCTGCTCCCAGGGCGATACAGACCGGGTCTGAAACGCCCGGCGCCGCCGCAACGGCCCGGGCGGCTTTTTGTCGCCAGCCGCCATTCAGCGAAACCGATGATCCCAAGGGCGAATGCTTCTCTCTTGGCGCCGCGCAGGCGCGGCGAGAGCCTGGCGTGGCGCGCCTTTGCGCTCGAACAGGAGGGGAGCCGCCATGCCCCAAATCCATCCTTCACCCGCGCCCAATGTCGACCCCGCGCTCACGACCGGATCTCCGGCCGCCCGGTTCGCGGCGGACGGGTTCCTCTCACCCGTCCGGATCGTCTCCGAGGCCGCGGCGCGCGACCACCGTGCGCGGCTGGAACAGGCGGAAGCGGCGATGGGCCGATCGTTGCATTACCTCGCGAAGATCCACACCGTCCTGACCTCGCCTTGGGAGTTGGCGTCGCACCCGACGGCGCTCCACATTGTCGAAAACCTGATCGGACCGGACATCCTGATCTATAATGTCAGCTACATCATCAAGGAGCCGAACACGGCCAATTTCGTCAGTTGGCATCATGACCTGACCTATTGGGGCTTCGACGGCGACCGGCAGGTGTCGATGTGGCTCGCCCTATCGCCGACGGACAGCGTCAGCGGCTGTATGCGGATGATCCCCGGCTCGCACCGGGACGGTCAGTTGACCCATGACGACACGCACGACCCTGACAATGTCCTCTCCCGGGGCCAACAGGTCGCGGCGGTGGACGAATCGCTCGCCGTTTCCTGCCCGCTGACGCCCGGCGAAGCGAGCTTTCACCATGGCTGGGCGCTGCACGCGTCTTCGCCGAACCACGCGAACGACCGTCGAATCGGTTTGAACGTTCAGTATATCAGCCCTGGCTTGAGACAAATCGCGGCTCCGAGCGACACGGCGCTGCTTGTGCGCGGTCACGATCAATACGGGTTCTATGGCGCTGATATACCAGCACATTCCGATTTGGCGCCTGACGCGCTGAAACGCCTCACGCTGTTGGACGCCCGCCTCCAGGAGACCTGGCGGCGCGCGCGGTCGCACCCCTGAGGGCTCCGTCGCGCTGCTATCCACAAGTTATCCACAGGCTTGCGAGGTTGATTTTTCCATTCATCAGATTCTTCTGATTGACAGGCCGCAGCGATCCTCGTGTAGAATTTCGCGGTGTTGGCGGGGCGTGGGCTAACGGATATTCCTACTCTGATTGCGTGTATTTTCATATGCGCTTACGGTGAGCTCGGTTGGCGGAGTCGCAGCGAGAAAGGACGATCTCCTCTCGGACGTGACGCGATCGTTTGAGGTAGTTTTGTTGAGGTGACTATCAATGTTTCAACGGTCGTCGGCGGCGCCCAGCGCCAATACGGACCTGACCTATGAAGGCGGTAATTTCGAGGGCGCGGCGATGGGCCGGCGCTTCCCGCGTCTAAAGACCGATACGATCACGGTTCTGCTCGACGGTCTTGAATATGGTCTGGCCGACATCTCCGTCTGCGGCTTTCTCACGAAGACGGCGCCCGATTGGGTCGTCCCTGGACAAGGCGTCGCCTTTCGCTTCGTGGTCTCGCTGAATGGCGAAAAGACTTTTGTCCAGGCGGCCGGGCGCGTCATCCGGGTCGGCGAAAAAGACATGGCGGTCGATTACGAAGCGCCGCATCCGAATTGGCGCAAGATCCTGCCGGCGCATATCCGCAAGCATGGCTGACACAGGCCGGGCCGGCTCATAGACCGCGCGGATGCCCGCTATAGAGCGGCTGCGCGCCCCGCGTCGATCCTGATCGGCCGCCTCTTCCGCCCCCAATCCCCGGGCTTCGCGTCAAAGACGCCGGCGATGACATGGCCGCAGGCCTCGCAGCGAGCCATCGTGTTATGTCCGCCGCTCATCGCCCAATGCGTGATCTCGTACCAATCGCGGCCGATCGCCTTCGCGCCGCAGCCAGGGCAATAGGTCGAGCCCGTCGGCTCATGATGGATATTGCCGGTATAGACATAATGCAGGCCCGCGCGTCGCGCGATCGAGGCGGCGCGCAGCAGGGTCTCGGGCGGCGTATTGGCCTTGTCGAGCATCCGATGGTCTGGATGAAAGGCGCTGAAATGCAGCGGCGTATCGGGCCCCAGATTCTCCAGCACCCAGGCGCTCAACGCCTCGATCTCCGCCGCCCCGTCATTCTCGCCGGGAATCAGCAGCGTCGTCAGTTCCAGCCAGGCCGGCGTTTCGTGCTTGATATAGCGGGCCGTCTCCAACACCGGATCGAGATGCGCGCTGCATAACTTATAATAGAACTGATCGGTGAAGGCTTTCAGGTCCAGATTCACCGCGTCCATCGCGCCGAAGAATTCCACGCGCGCGCCGGGGCTGATATAGCCCGCCGTTACGGCGACATTCTTGACGCCGACGGCCCGGCAGGCTGCGGCGACATCGACCGCATATTCCAGGAAGATGACCGGGTCGTTATAGGTATAGGCGACCGATCGGCACCCGGTCTCTAGCGCCGCGCGGGCCAGCCCCTCCGGCGGGGCGCGATCCATCAACCGGTCCATTTGCCGGGATTTCGAAATGTCCCAATTCTGGCAGAACTTACAGGTCAGATTGCAGCCCGCCGTGCCGAAGGAGAGGACCGGCGTCCCCGGGAGGAAATGGTTCAGCGGCTTTTTCTCGATCGGATCAATGCAGAAGCCGCTCGACCGGCCATACGTGGTCAGGACGATCGCGCCATCTTTGGCCGCGCGCACGAAACAGAGGCCCCGTTGCCTGTCCCGCAGCGTGCATTCCCGCGGGCACAGGTCGCAACGCACGCGCCCATCCTCCAAAGCGGTCCAGTATCGCCCCGGGACACCGTCAATCACATCGCCTTCCGCCACCGCCGCCATCGCCCTATTCCGACTCAAATTCCCAGGCTACAATACACACATAATATATAGGTATTTGTCTGGCCCGCCGCCGCATCCGCGCCAAGAAAAGGAGGGGCGCATCATGACGATCATCAGACCGGCCGCCGTCGCCGGGACCTTCTATCCGAGAGACAAGGCGCAACTAGGCGCGATGATCGACGCGCTGTTCAAGCAAGCGTCAACCGATAGACTGGCGACAGGAAGCGCGCCGCCGCAAGCGCTGAGCACGGCGCCGAAGGCCGTCATCGCGCCGCACGCGGGCTATATCTATTCCGGTCTGGCCGCTGCGCAGGCCTATCTGGCCTGGTCGCCGATTCGCGAGACGATCCGGCGCGTCGTCTTGCTAGGGCCGACGCATCGCGTCCCAATACGGGGCTTCGGCGCGACCGGCGCCGATCAATGGGTCACGCCGCTGGGCGCGATTCCGATCGACAGGGCGGGCTTAGAGGCGCTGCAAGCGAACCCGCTGGTCGCGATCCACGATGCGGCCCATGCGCAGGAACATGCGCTGGAAGTGCATCTGCCCTTCCTACAACGGCTGATCCCGGATTTCATGGTGCTGCCGCTGGCGGTCGGACAAGCCAGCGCGGCTGAAACCGCGGCCGTTTTGGATACTGTCTGGGGCGGCGACGAGACGGTGATCCTGATCAGTTCGGACCTGAGTCACTATCTGCCTTACCAGGCGGCGCGCGCCATCGACAACGAGACTGCCGCGCGGATCGAAGCGCTCGACGGCACCGCGCTGACGCCGGAGCGGGCCTGCGGCCGCACGCCCATCGCCGGATTGCTGGACTGCGCCTTCCGTCGGGGCCTCACGCCGCAGCGCCTTGCGTTGTTGAATTCCGGCGACACAGCGGGCGACAAAGATCGGGTCGTCGGCTATGGCGCCTGGGCGTTCTGGCCGGCGGGCGCGACCGATCACCCTGACATGGAAGACGACCCCGACCGTATGATCCTGGCCCGTCATGGCGAGACCTTGCAGCGGCTCGCCGCCGGGGCGATCCGCTACGGTTTCCAGCATGACCGTCCGCCGCCTATCGATATTGACAGTCTGGACAAGGACCTGAGCCTGAAGCGGGCGAGTTTCGTCACGCTCACGCATCAGGGCCGTCTGCGCGGCTGTGTCGGCAGCGTCGTCGCCAGCCGCCCCCTGGCGGCGGACATCGCTGAGAACGCTTTTCGGGCCGCCTTCCGCGATCCGCGCTTCCCGAAGCTGAGCGAGGCGGAAGCGGCGCAAGGGCTGGAAATCTCTCTCAGCCTGCTCAGCCCGATGACGCCGATCCCAGCCGCCTCGGAGCGGGCGGTGCTTTCCGCGCTCCGCCCCGGCGTCGATGGGTTGATGCTGAGCGATGGCGACCGGCGCGCCGTTTTCCTGCCGCAAGTCTGGAAGCAAATGCCCGACCCCGCGACCTTCCTCGCCCGCCTGAAACGCAAGGCCGGGCTGGATGCAACCCACTGGTCCGACGCAATGCAAGCATGGCGCTTCACAGTCGCAAAAACGCCAGCGCAGGGTATTCAATGAGTCAGTCGCAGGCCTGAACAAGTTAGTCGCTGGAAGAGCGCTCAGGCCCGGCGCACCCACGGATCGATAACCTCGATCCCACAACCCTGGAAGTCCTTACTGTTGCGCGTGGCGACGGCCGCCCCATGTGCGCGGCTGATAGCGGCGATCTGGCAATCGAACTGGCTGATCGGCCGGCCGGCCGCGCGTCGCTCGGCCGCGATCAGGGCGTAGGATTCCGCGGCGGTGCTGTCGAAAGGCAGGACGCGGCCTGCGAAGTCCTCACGCAGGATCAACTCGATCGCGACCGCCAGCGCATCGCGCCGTCTGCCCGGCGGCAAGGCGCCCACCCCATATCGCAGTTCGGCCTCGCTGATGGCGGTTAGATAGACCTCTCCGCCGTCCTGGGCGGCGAGCCAGGCCTCGACTGCAGGTTCCGGCGCGGGCCGGAAGAGTTCCGAGACGATATTCGTATCCAAAATGATCAAGGCTGGGCTCACTCGAAATCCGGCGGCTCACGCATGGATTGACGTGGCGGGACAGCGATCTCCGCGCCGCCGAGCC
This sequence comes from Alphaproteobacteria bacterium, assembly GCA_030065235.1. Taxonomy (GTDB): domain Bacteria; phylum Pseudomonadota; class Alphaproteobacteria; order UBA8366; family Aestuariispiraceae; genus JASJDC01. The sequence goes on along the minus strand of JASJDC010000002.1, from coordinate 40,680 downwards.
CCGCGACCCGCGCCCGAATTGATTGTGCGAGATTAGACCGCCTGGGCGACTGACCAACAGTCTGCCGCAGGATTTCGCGAACCTCTTCCTCCATCGAACGACCATGCTCGGCCGCCTGCACACGCAGACGCCGCTTTAGATTCTCGTCAAGATTCCGGATCGTAATGCTGGCCATGGCGATCTCCTGTCGACCATTTGTTCTAAGCAATGATAGCATTGCAATCAACCGGTCTGGAGCAGGCGATAGAGGCGCGCTTCCGAGAGTCGCCGATTTTGTCCAATTGACGCTGGGCGCGGGGGTTTTATGATCGCACCCAGTAAAGACGAATGGGGCGCGCCGCTGCTTCCGGGCCGCCGGAATTCCATCGCATAGGAGACAGAGCATGGGCCAGTTCGGCGTCGGACAATCGTTGAAACGCGTGGAAGACCAGCGCTTCCTGACCGGGACCGGGGAATATACCGACGATATCCGGCTGGAGAATACGGCCCACGCCCAATTCTTCCGCTCGCCGGTCGCGCATGGCGTGATTGCGTCGCTTGATGTTTCCGCGGCCAAATCGGCGCCGGGCGTGTTGGCCGTCTATACGGTCGAGGATATTGACGCCGCGGGGCTGGGCGATATCCCGTGCAATTTCCCACTGAAACAGAAAGACGGCTCACCGCTGGTCAAACCGTCCCGTCCGATCCTGGCCCGAGGCCGGGTCCGCCATGTCGGCGAGCCCATCGCCATGGTGGTCGCCGAAAGCGACGCCCAGGCCCGCGATGCGGTGGAACTGATCGAGGCCGACTTTGACGAGCTGCCGGTGACCATTGCAACCGGCGCGGCGCAGAGCGACGGCGCGCAGGTGCTGCATGAAGAGGCGCGGAACAACGTCTGTTTCGAATGGGAGATGGGCGACGAAAAAGCGACGGACGCCGCCTTTGCGCAGGCCGCGCACACGGTGACCCTGAACCTGATCAACAACCGGCTGATTCCGAACTCGATGGAGCCGCGCAACGCGATCGGCGACTGGGTCGATGGCCGCTATGTGCTCTATACCAGCAGCCAAGGGCCGCACGGCCTGAAGGGCCAGTTGGGCGACGCGATCTTCAAGACCGATCCTGAGAATTTCCGCGTCGTCACCCGGGATGTCGGCGGCGGGTTCGGCATGAAGATCTTCCTCTACAACGAACAGCCGATGGTCTGCTTCGCGGCGAAGAATCTGCAGCGGCCGGTGGTCTGGAACGCCGACCGGTCGGCGGACGGCTTCCTGTCCGACGATCACGGGCGCGATCATGTTTCGACGGCGGAGCTGGCGCTGGACGCGGACTACAAATTCATCGGTCTGCGGGTGAAGACCATCGCCAATCTCGGCGCCTATCTCTCGAACTTCGCGCCCTTCATCCCGACCCACGCCGGCAGCGACATGTTGGTGGGCGTCTATACGACCCCGGCGTTGCATGTCGATGTCACCGGCGTCTTCACCAACACGGCCCCGGTCGACGCCTATCGCGGCGCCGGCCGGCCCGAGGCGGCCTTCCTGGTCGAACGGCTGGTCGACAAGGCGGCGCGTGAGCTGGGCGTCGACGCGGCGGAGCTGCGCCGCAAGAACTATATCCCGTCGGACCAGATGCCCTATACGACCGGGCTGGGCGCGATTTATGACAGCGGCAAGTTCGAGCGCAATATGGACGCGGCGATCGAACGCGCGGACAGGGCCGGCTTTCCCGCGCGCCGCGCCGAGAGCGAGGCGGACGGCAAGCTGCGCGGCATGGGGCTGGCCTATTATGTCGAGGCCTGCGGCGCCGGCGGCGGCGAGACCGCCGATCTGACCGTCTCGGAAACCGGAAAGGTGACGCTGAAAATCGGCTCTCAGAATAACGGCCAGGGCCAGGAAACCGCGTTCAAACAGATCATCGCCGACCGGATCGGCATTCATATGGATGATATTGAGGTCCTGATGGGCGATTCCGACGTCGTACTGACCGGCGGCGGCACCGGCGGCTCGCGCGCGGTGGCGGAAGGCGGCTCGGCGACCAAAATCGCCTCGCAAAGCCTGGTCGACAAAGGCAAGGAAATCGCCGCTCATGTCATGGAGGCGGCCAGCGGCGATATCGATTTCGAGGATGGCGTCTTCTCCGTCGCCGGCACCGACAAGTCGATGAGCCTGTCCGATGTCGCCAAGGCGGCGATGGACGCCTCCTCTCTACCCGACGGGATGCAGCCGGGCTTCGGCGCCAATGAGTTCTTTAAGGGGCCGGCCAAGACCTACCCCAACGGCTGCCACATTTGCGAGTTGGAGATCGACAAGGCGACCGGCACCGTGGAAATCCTGCGCTACACCGTGGTGGACGATTTCGGCAAGGTGGTGAACCCGATGATGCTGGCGGGTCAGGTGCATGGCGGCATCGGCCAGGGGGTCGGCCAAGCCCTGATGGAGCGCACCGTCTATGACGACGATTCCGGACAGCTGCTGTCCGGCTCGTTCATGGATTACACCCTGCCGCGCGCCGACAATCTGCCCTTCGTCGATTTCACCTATTACGAAGACGCGCCCTGCACCTCCAATCCGATGGGCGTGAAAGGCGCGGGTGAAGCGGGCGCCATTGGTGCGCCGCCGGCGGTGATCAACGCGCTGGTCGACGCGCTGGCGCCCTATGGCGTCGAGCATATCGACATGCCGGCGACCCCGGAAGTGATCTGGACCGCCATCCACGGCGCCGGGCGGGCGGAATAACGGACGACGCCGAAGGCCGGTCGCATTCATGCAAGCGGCCCGTCTTCTGCCGGAGATCTCCGCGCTGGCCCGCGCGGCTGGGTCGACGATCCTGGAAATCTACGCCACGGACTTCGAGGCGCGGCGCAAAGAGGATCATTCGCCGGTCACCGACGCCGATCTGGCGGCGGAAGCGATTATCACGCCGGGTCTTCACGCCTTAGCGCCAGGCGTACCCGTCGTGGCCGAGGAGGCCGCATCGGAAGGCCGAATCCCGGATGTCGGCGATGGCCCCTTCTGGCTGGTCGATCCGCTGGACGGCACCAAGGAGTTCCTGAATCGCAATGGCGAGTTCACGGTCAATATCGCCCTGATCGAGGGCGGCGCGCCGGTCTTGGGCGTCGTCTACGCTCCGGCTTTGGACAGCCTGTTCGCCGGCGCCGTCGGCCAGGGCGCGTCCCGGTCCGACGCCGGCGCCGCACCCAAAGCGATATCGGTGCGCGCGCCGCCGCAGGAAGGCCTCACGGTGGTCGCCAGCCGACGCCATGGCGATCCGGCCGAGATAGCGAAACTGCTGGGCGGCCGCGCCGTATCCGAAACCCGGAACGCCGGCAGTTCGCTGAAATTCTGCCTGGTCGCCTGTGGCGAAGCGGATGTCTATCCGCGCTTCGGCCGCACGATGGAGTGGGATACGGCGGCGGGCCACGCCGTGCTGGCGGCGGCGGGCGGCCGGGTCGTCACGACGGACGGCGCGCCGCTGAGCTACGCCAAGAACCCAATCTTTGAGAATCCCTATTTCATCGCCTGGGGCGGCCCGGCCTAGACCGCCGCCTTACCTCACCCATGCGCCGCCCGATTGTCGGCCGGCGCTTCTTCGCGTCGGATCAGCGAATAGTCGCGCGCGACCTCGGCGACCCGGATCCGATAGTCCCGGAACATGCCGGATCGGCCTTGCGCCTGGGCGGTGCGGTGCGCTGTTCGGTTGCGCCAATCCTTCACCGATTTCTCGTCCCGCCAAAAGGACAGAGACAGGAGCTTGCCGGGTGCGGTCAGGCTTTCAAACCGTTCGACCGAAATGAAACCGTCGACGCCGGACAGTTCTTCGCGCAAGCTGGCGGCGATATCGAGATAGGTCTGCCGGTTCCCGTCCGCCGGCTCGACCTCAAAAATCACCGCCATCATGGTCCGCTTCCTTTCCGCTGGGGGCCGACGATACGTTCTTCAGAAATATCCGATCCTCGCGCAGAATAAACCGTTCTTGTTGCGCAAAGCTGTAATTCTCGCGCCCCAGCGGGTGCGCCGCCAGACGCGCTCGATAAGCTTCATACGCCGCCAGGGACGGGATTGAATAGACGCCATAGGCCGTGGTCGTCGAGCCTTCATGAGGCGCGAAATAGCCGATCAGATCGGCCCCGCATTCCGGGATGGCTTCCCCCCAGACCCGTGCGTAGCGGTGGAACGCATCATGCCGCGCTGGGTCGATCTGGTAGCGGATGAAACAGGTGATCATGAAACGTCTCCTAGATTTCTTTTCCAATGACAGCGGTGAGATTAGCGGCTTGCTGGACGCCAATGCTTCGTTCATGATCAAACTATGAATGTCGGGCCGAATATTTCGATCATCGCCGGACTGGTCGGCGATCCGGCGCGGGCGCGCATGTTGGGGGCTCTTATGGCTGGGAAGGCCTTGACGGCGAGCGAGTTGGCGGCGATTGCCGGCGTCGCGCTGCCCACCGCCAGCGCGCATCTCGCCAAGCTCACCGATGGCGGGCTGTTGACCTCGGTGAAACAGGGACGCCATCGCTATTTCACCCTCTCCGGGGCGGATGTCGCGGACGTGCTGGAAAGCCTCATGTCGCTTGCGGAACGCACGCTTGGCGAACCGGTCAAGACCGGTCCGCGCGACCCGAGGCTGCGCGCGGCCCGGATATGCTATGACCATCTGGCCGGCGATATGGCTGTCGCCCTGTTCGACAGTTTTCAGAAGCGCGCGCTGATCGAAGAATCACGCGCGGCGATGAGGTTGACCGAATCCGGCGAGGCGTTCTTTCGCGATTTCGGACTCGATATGGACGCTGTCATGGCGGCGCGCCGACCCGCCTGCCGACCCTGCCTGGACTGGAGCGCTCGCCGCAGCCATCTGGCTGGCGGCCTCGGTAAGGCGATCCTCGATCGGTTTCTCAGTAAGACCTGGGCGACGCGCGACCATGGGGGCCGCGCCGTGTCATTCACGCCGGAAGGCCTGCGCCAATATCGTCTGCTCACCGGGTCGGTCTGAGTATCGGACGCTCAGAACGCCATCGGGCGGACCGACAGAGCGGATCCGCCCGACCGAAAAACGGCTGCAGGACGCGCTTACGCCGCCTTCACACCAGTCAAGAAGTCGTCGACTTCCCGACGCAGGCCATCGGTCTGGCGGCTGAGCTCGGAGACCGCTTGCAGAACCTCGTTCGCCGCCTCGCTGGTTTCCTCCGCGCCGGAATTCACATTCGTCAACGCCTGGGCGACATGGCCGCTTCCGCCAGCCGCCTCCTGAACGCTGCGCGCGATTTCGCCGGTCGCCGCGGTTTGTTCCTCGACCGCCGCGGAAATCGAGTTGGCGATGCCGCTCAATTCATCGACGGTCTTCGCGATTTGTTCGATCGCTTCCACAGCGCCGCCCGTCGCGGCCTGAATTTCAGAGATTTGCTGACCGATCTCCTCGGTCGCCTTGCCGGTCTGACTGGCCAGCGACTTCACCTCGCCGGCGACGACGGCGAAACCCTTGCCGGCCTCGCCCGCGCGGGCCGCCTCAATCGTCGCGTTCAGCGCCAAGAGGTTGGTCTGTTCGGCGATCCCTTGGATCAGGGTCACGACTTCACCGATCCGCTCGGCGGAAACCGCCAATTGGCGCACCGTCGATTGCGTCGTCCCGGCCTGGTTCACCGCATTCTTCGAAACGTCCGAGGAAAGCGCCACCTGGTGCGCGATTTCACGGATCGACGCGCTCAACTGTTCCGCGGCGGAGGCCGCCGTCTGAACGTTGGACGAGGCGTTTGTCGACACTGACGAGGCCGATTCGGCCTGGCTCTTGGTATTGTCTGCGATCGACGACATTGATTCGGCAGTATTGTGCATTTTTTCCGCCGCCCCGGAGACGCTCTGCAGCACCCGAGACACAGCGTCATCAAATTTCTGCGCCAAGGCGTCGAGCCGTTTGGCGCGTGCAATCTGAAGTTCTTGCGCTTTCGCCTGCTCCGCGCGTTGGTTCTCCGCCTCAACCATCGAGTCCTTAAAGATCTGCAGCGCACCGGTCAGTTCGCCGACCTCGTCTCCGCTCTTACGCGGCGGCACCTCGATCGTCAGATCGCCTTTCGCGAGTTCGAGAGTCGTCGCCGTCAAACGCCGCAGCGGCGCCACCGATCGAATGCACCACCAGGCGACGCCGAACCCGCTCAGAAGCGCGATCCCGCAAAGAACGCCCATCAGCACCTTGAAGAAGGCGGCTGACTCCCGCGTCGTCGACGCGATCGCGTTGTTTGACGCCTCCTGAAAATCAATGAACCGGTTGATCCGAGCAAGCCACGTTACGAAGTTAGGCCGCGCCTGATCCATCAGGATCGCATGCGCCGTCTCACGGTCGCCCGCCCGGCGCAACGCGATAACCTCGGCGATGAGGGGTTCCGTCGCCGCCTCGATCTCCTTGATATCCGACAACATTTCGCGCTCTTCACGCGTGGTGTCGTCGCGTTCGGCCAGCTTGGCGTCCAGTTTGACCGCCGACGCCTGATAGTCGTCAAAGAGTTTATTGATCAAATCGACCTCGGTCTGCACTTCCGCGTCCGTCGACACCAACGTGACATCGCGAAGCGCAATCGCCCGGTCATGGACGCTGCCTCGGAAATTGATCGTGTAGCGCTGCTTTACGCTGTTGACGTCATTCATGATAGCAAGGTTTGTATTGATCGTTTTCGCTTCCCAAAGCGCGTTTCCAGTGATAATCGCAATCAATACCATGATCCCGGTAAAGCCGGCTTTTAGACGTGTGGCGATACCGATATTCTCCAAGCCTTTCATGATAATCACATCCTTTTGATCAAAGCGTCTTGGCGACTAACCAAAACTTATGGTCTACGACTATAGTTTGCATGCTATTCCAACCCATGCGGTGATCCACAGCGATTGGAATAGAACGCACAACACATTTAATACGGTGTATCAAAATATATAAAGATTTATTAATATACGATTCTCTGAATACGATAGCAAGAATGATCAATTCAGGCGGCGCAGCTCGGCGCCCCGCCTTGCGGAGCCGGCAGGCCGGCGCGTTCCCAGCCCATCATGGCGAGCTTCCGCGGCAAGCCCCAACGATAACCGCCCAATAGGCCTGAATTGCGGATCACCCGGTGGCAGGGGATGAGCCAGGAGATCGGATTGGCGGCGACCGCCGTCCCGACCGCGCGGGAGGCCGCTCCTTGCATACCCAGCGCCCCCGCAACGGCGCCGTAGCTGGTCAGGGCGCCGGGCGGGATCGCCATCAGGGCGCGCCAGACCTTGATTTGGAACTCCGTGCCTTTCAGCAGCAGTTTCAACGGCTCGCCGCTCGGCGCGGCGCCGGCCGGATCGGCGAAGATCCGATCCATCAGCGGCGCGGTCGCCGCCTTGTCCTCAACATGCGTCGCCAACGCGAAACGACGTGTCATATCGTCGAGACAGGCCGCCCGCCCGCGCTGATCGACAAAGGCCAGCCCGCACAAGCCGCGCTCAGTCGTCAGCAGAATGGTCTCGCCGAACGGGCCGTCATGCACGCCGTGACGGATCAGCAAGTCCGCGCCTAGCGTTTTGTATTCGCCGGGCGTCATCGCTTCATGCGCGACGAAGAGATCATGCAGCCGCCCGGGACCGGACAAGCCGGCGTCGAACGCCGCCTCCATCACGCTGGCATGCGCGTCCAAGCGCTGCTTGGCTTGCTCCAAGGACAGCGCCTGCAGGAATTTCTTCGGGCTGACGCCGACCCACTGGGTGAAGAGGCGCTGAAAATGGAACGGGCTGAGACCGATATGCGCAGCGATCTCTTCCAGGCTGGGTTGATCTTCGAAACGCGCGACGACATAGGCCAAAGCCTCAGCGACGCGGCGATAGTCGGGGCTGTGCGTCGCGACGCCGTCGCGGCGGTCTTGGTCTCGTGTCTGTGCGTCCAGCAGCATCGGGCCTCTCCTTCATTCAGGTGCGGCCACCGTAGCGGAGGCGCGCGCCGCGCCCCACCCGAAACTTGCGCCCGGATAGAAAGCTAGACCCAGATCACGCCTTTCAAATAAAGCGCTGTCTTGCCCGCGATCCGCACGCGATCGCCGTCGAGCCGGCAATAGAGGTCGCCGCCCCGGGGCGAGACCTGACGCGCATGCAATTCGGTCTGACCCAGTTCGGCAGCCCAATAGGGGATAATCTGGCAGTGGGCCGAGCCGGTCACCGGGTCTTCCGGGATGCCGGCCCGCGGCGCGAAAAAGCGCGAGACGCAGTCGCAACCCTCAGAGCCGCCCGGCGCGGTGACGATCAGTCCGAGCCCCTCCAGCCCGCTGATATAGCCCATATCCGGCTCGAAATTCAGAACCTGATCGGCGCTTTCGAGCACCGCCATGTGTTTCCGGGCGACCCAATAGTCCAAAGGCGAGACGCCCAGCGCCGCGGCGAATCCGGCGGGCGGCGCGGCGCGGGTCTGGGCGACGACCGGAAAATCGAGCTCCAACATGCCGTCACGCCGCCGTACGATCAGCGTCCCAGACAGGGAGTCGAAACGGATTTCCTCCTTCGGCCAGCGCATCTCATCGAAAAGCGCGGCGGCCGTGGCCAAGGTTGCATGGCCGCAAAGCGGCGCCTCCAACACCGGCGTGAACCAACGCAGATGAAAGTCATGGTCCGGATCGTCCGGCGTTGGAGAAAAGAACGCAGTTTCGGCTAGATTATTCTCCAGCGCAATCGACTGCATCAGCGCGTCCGGCAGCCACCCTTGCAGCGGGACGACCGCCGCCGGATTGCCCGTGAACACCTCGGATGTGAAAGCGTCGATCTGATAGAGCGTCAGTTCCGTTGTCATGACCTATTCCTTCTCCGCCAAAATCGAATCGCGGCCCAACGCAAGGGCGTCCGCGACGATCGCCACGTCCGCGTCGGTCGTCATCCAGTTGCTGAACGCGGCGCGCATCCCGGCGCGCCCTCCAATCACGCCCGGCGTCAGGTACACGTTGCCTGTTGCGTTAATGGCGTTCATCAAATGGCGCTGGCCCTGATCGCTCGCCGCGTCGTCCCCCAACAAGCCGCGAAACAGAACAATGTTCAGGCGCACCGGGGCCAGTAATTCGAACCCGTCCATCGCCTCGATCCGACGCCCGAGCGACGCCGCGAGATCGCAGCTTGTCTCGACCATCTCGCGGACACCGTCGCGGCCATAGGCCTGCAGCGCCATCCAGACCGGCAGAGCGCGGAATCGCGATGAGCTCTCGACGCCGCGATTATTATAGCTTGGCGCCGGATCGTCGGTCTCAAGATAGGCCGCCGTCAGCCGCATCGAGGCCTCCAGCAGGTCCATATGCCGGGTCAGGAACAGGCCGCAATCATAGGGAACATTCAACCATTTATGGCCGTCGGTGGTGATGCTGTCGGCGCGCTCGACGCCGGCGGCCAGATCGGCGAAACGCGGTGAGCAGCGCGCAAACAGACCGAAGGCGCCATCGACATGCAGCCAAGCGTCATGCTTCTCACAGATATCGGCGATGGCGTTCAGATCTTCGAAATCACCGGTGCTGACGATCCCAGCGGAAGCGACCACGACCTTCGAGCGCGCGTCGCTTGCCGCGAGCGCCGCTTCAAGCGCCGCCACATCCATCGCCTCGCGCCCCGGCAGGCGGCCGATTTGCATCAGGCTGGAACGCCCCAACCCCAGCAGACCCATCACTTTCAACATCGTGATATGCGGCGAGGCGGTGAAGACCTGAAGACCCGACAGGGCGGCGACACCGGTTTCGGTGACATTCAAACCGCTGCGCCGCCCCGCCCATTCCCGGAAACTGGCCGCGCCAAGCAGATTGGCCCCCAGGGCCCCCGTCGTAAAACAACCGTCGAAGCCGCCCGGTCCCGTCGGCAGGTCGAACAGGGCCGCCATCATCGCGACGGTTTCCTCAATCAAGGCGGGCGCGATCGAATCGCCCGGGCTGGCCGGGTTTTGATCAACCGCGGCGGCCAGCCAATCGCCGGCCAAGGCGGCGGGAGTCGCGCCGCCTGTGACATAACCGAGATAGCGCGGACCAACGCCGCCGCTGAGGTTGGGCGCAACGTGGCGCTCGAAAAGATCCAGCGCGCGCAGGGCGCCCAGCCCGCGTTCCGGCAAGGGCAGCCCCGGCGCCGTCCGGGCCGCCGCCGCAACCGGCCGCTCGGCCAGGCCGGCGTGAAAATCCGTCGCCAACAGGCGAGCGCGCTCCAGAATGGCGGCCAGGCCGGTATGTTCGGCGAACAAAGCCTTGTTGCGATCGGTCATGGGGAACGGTCCGGCGCGCTCTAGTGCGGCGCCGCGTCAGGATCGGGCTCGGCGATCACGTCGCGGAAGACATCGATGTCGATATTGCCGCCGGTCAGGATGACGCCGGCGCGCTTGCCTTGCAGCGCCGCCCGGTCGTTGAGCAGCGCCGCCAGAGGCGCGGCGCCGGACCCCTCCGCCACATTATGGGTGTGGGTGAAATAGATCCTCATCGCATGTTTGATCTGCGCGTCCGTCACGGTCACCACATCCTCCGCCCCGGCGTTGATCGCCTCGACAGCCTGCGCGACCGGCGTGCGACAGGCCATGCCGTCAGCGATGGTGATAGCCGCATTGGTCGAGACCGGCTCGCCCGCCTTATAGCTCAGCCCATAGGCCTGCGCGCCTTCGGCCACCACGCCATAGACCTTTGTCTTGAGCCCCAACGCGTCGCGCGCGGACAGGACGCCGCAAATGCCGGAGCCGAGACCGATCGGCACATAGACCCGCTCCATCTCCGGCGCGTTTTGGAAGAATTCGACGGCGTAGGTCGCGACCCCGCGCACCAGGAGCTCATGGAAGGAGGGCGTGAAGACCAACCCATCCTCTTTCGCGCGCGTCTGGGCGTATTCATAGGCTTCCTGGAAATCATGGCCGTGGACGACCAGTTCAGCGCCGAAGGCCCGCATGGCGGCGTTCTTCTCAACGCTATTGCCTTCCGGCACGACGATGGTCGAAGACAGGCCATAGCGGGACGCGCCGAAAGCGACGCCCTGTCCGTGATTGCCGCGCGTCGCGGCGATCACGCCGGTTGAGGTGGGATGCGCGGCGATATGATCGGCCATGAAGACCGCGCCGCCGCGAATTTTGAAGGCGCCGATCGGCGTATGATTCTCGTGCTTCACCCACAGCTCGACGCCCGTGCGCTCCGCCAGCAAAGGCCAGCAATATTGCGGCGTGCCCGGAAAAACGGCGTGGACCACCTCCGACGCCGCCTCGATCTGATCTCTATTGGCGATACCCATGATCGTTTTCTTGCCTCTGTGCTTGTCCCAGGCGCGTGATCTCGCTCACCCAGAACGGTTTGTCGCATTCACGAAGCCGCCCGGCCTCGTCCAACCCGATGTCGCGCAGCATCCGGGCGTCCAGACCCTTCAGATCCCGCCGGGACTGCCAATTATGCAACCAGCCGAGAACGTCGATTTTGGGCCGGGCCGGCCGACCAGCGCCGACGGCCACGCCAAGGATTCGCGGTACGATCCAGACGATCTTGGCGATCGGCGTCGCATCCAACGCCGCGGCGGAATGGAAGTCAGTCACTGCTTGGTTGCTCATCGAGCCCTCCTATTGTCTTGATATTATGTATCGATACAATGTCTCTGCTCCCGAATAATACCGATACAATCGGGATATACTTGACAGACTATGGTGGTCAACGGCTATTTTGTCACCATGACAATTGTGAAAGGCCGGCCCACAAATATGAATGAGGACTGGATCGCAGAGGATGCGCTGTCCGGCGGCGCGGACAGGCCGAAATATATTCTGCTGGCCGATAAGATCGCCGAAGCCGTGGATCGGGGCGGGCTGAAGCCCGGCGACCGGCTGCCGACCCATCGCGCTTTGAGCTGGCGGCTGGGCTGCACGGTCGGCACCGTCACCCGCGCCTATGCCGAAGCGCAGCGGCGCGGCCTGATCGACGCGGCGGTGGGGCGCGGCAGTTTCGTGGCGGACCCGGATGCACGGCTGGGCGGGTCTGCTGAACCGGCGGCGCCCGGCCCGGTCGGTCTTGGCGAGCTTCCCGAACGGAACTTGGTCGGCGTTTGGCACGAAGCCTCGGTGTTGGGGATCGACCAAGAAGCCGACAGCGATCCGCTGATCCGCCTGAACAGCGATTTCCCGCCATTGGGCGCGGAGGTCGAGGCGCTGAAGGAGACGCTACCGCGTCTGGCCACGTCGCCGATGCTGGCGCAGATGCTGATGTATCAGCCGCATTGCGGCCATCGCCGTCACCGCGGGACCGGCGCGCTCTGGGCTAAACGGCGCGGGATCCAAGCGGACCCGGACCGTATTGTCGTGACGCTGGGCGGCAACAATGGGATCCTCGCATCCTTGAGCGCCATCACACGGCCCGGCGACACGGTCGCAGTCGAGGCGCTTGGCTATCCGGCGATCAAGCCGATCGCCTCGCTGCTCGGTCTGCATTTCGCGCCGGTGGCGGTCGATGAAGAAGGTTTGGTCCCCGACGCGCTGGACATAGCGCTCGCGACGCAAAAGATCGCCGCCCTCTACACCACGCCGACGCTGCAGAACCCGACCAATGTCACCATGTCGGAGCATCGCCGGCGCGCCGTCGCCGCCGTCTTGGAGCGTCACGGAGTCCCGGTCGTCGAGGACGATGTCTATGGCCCGCTGCCAGAAGACGCGCCGCCCGCCCTCTGCGCCTTTCTGTCTCCCGAACTCGGCTACTACACGACCAGCATTTCGAAGGCGCTGGCGCCCGGCCTCCGGGTTGGCTACGCCGTCGGTCCGGGCGGCGCGACGAACCGGATCGCCGGCGCCATGCGCTCGAGCAATTGGATGGCGTCGCCCTTAACCGCCGAAATCGCCTCTGAATGGATCGAAAGCGGCGTCGCCGACGCCATTCTCCAGTCCCATCGGACGGAAATGGCCGCGCGCCGGCGACTGGTCCTCGACCGGTTGCCGATGGTCGACCACGCCCTGCCGGATGGGGCGCTGCACACCTGGTTCCAGCTGCCGCCCGACTGGCGCATCGGCGCCTTCGTCGTCGAAGCGCGGCAAGTCGGAATCGTGCTGCCGCCGACCGACAGTTTCATGATGGCGGGCGGCGAGACGCCGCATATGGTGCGCCTCTCTTTTTGCCAACCGCGATCCCGGGACACTTTGGCCGCGGCCCTGGATCGGCTGGCGGTCTTGATTGAGGACCGGAGCTTGGGCGTTGCGCCGGATGTGATTTAGGCGGCTTCGATCGCCGCGATCACGCTGTCCACGGCGGCTTCGACCTGTCGGCGGTCGTCGCCTTCGGCCATCACCCGGATCACCGGCTCTGTGCCGGACGGCCGGATGACGACACGCCCGGCCGCGCCCAGCGCGGTTTCGGCCTGGGCGACGGCGCTCTTCACGCTCGCCGTCTCCAACGGCGCGCCCTCGCCGAAACGAACATTTTTAAGGATCTGCGGAACCGGCTCAAAGACCCGGCCAAGCGCACTCATCGGTCTTTTCTCCTGTACGCGTACGGCCAGAACCTGCAGCGCCGCGAGGATGCCGTCGCCGGTCGTCGCGTAGTCGGACAGGATGATATGTCCGGACTGCTCGCCGCCCAGATTGCAGCCATCCCGCCGCATCGCCTCGACGACATAGCGGTCGCCAACCTTCGTCCGGGTCAGGCCGACGCCCTGCGCCTTGAGATGTCGCTCCAACCCCAGATTGGACATGACAGTTGCGACCAAGTCGCCTGTCAACCGACCCTGCTTCGCCCAATGGGCCGCGATCAGGCCCATCACCTGATCCCCGTCCACGCGCGCGCCATACTCATCGGCGATGATCAGCCGGTCGGCGTCGCCGTCGAGCGCCACCCCCAGATCGGCGCCATGGGTCACGACCTGCTCCTGCATCGCCCGTGTGCTGACCGCGCCGCAATCGCGGTTGATATTGGTCCCGTCCGGGTTGACGCCGACCGGTATGACTTCGGCGCCCAGTTCCTGGAATACGGTCGGAGCGACGCCATAGGCGGCGCCATTGGCGCAATCGACAACGATCTTGAGGCCCTCAAGACTGAGATCGGTTGGAAAGGTGCGCTTCACGGCCTCGATATAGCGGCCAGGGGCGTCGTCCAGCCGCTTGGCGCGGCCCAGCGCATGCGGCGCGGCCAGGGCGAAATCGCCATTGTCGATCAAGCCCTCGATCGCCGCCTCGGCCTCATCCGACAGTTTGAACCCGTCCGGCCCGAACAGCTTGATGCCATTGTCCTGATAGGGATTGTGAGAGGCGGAGATCATCACGCCGAGATCGGCGCGCAGCGAGGTCGTCAGCATGCCGATCGCCGGTGTCGGCATCGGGCCGACCAGCACCACATCCATCCCCATGGCGATGAAGCCGGAGGTCAAGGCCGGCTCCAGCATATAGCCGGAGAGGCGCGTATCCTTGCCGATCACCACCCGGTGGCGATGATCGCCGCGTTGGAATCGATGGCCCGCCGCCATCGCCAGCCGCTGCACGAGGTCGGGCGTGATGGGATCGAGATTCGCCGTCCCGCGCACCCCATCGGTGCCGAAATACTTCCGCGTCATAGGCAAGACCCGCTAACCGCCGCCGCCGGGCGCGCGCCCGACGCATCGAGCGCGGGACGGCGAAGACGGGACTGTTGTTCTTCACTTTTTTCTGAGTAGCTTCCCTAATCTATTCGGACGCGCTTGTCACTTCGTCGCGCCCAACAGGATCTCGGCCGACCAAAGCCGACCACCCCCGACCTCAACCGACCAGGGCCCCGGACGATGCAGAGCGAAAAAGAGAAGATGCTGGCCGGCGCGCTCTACAACGCCGCCGATCCTGAACTGCAAGCGGACCAGGCCTGCGCCGCGCGCTTCATGCAGGACTACAACGCGACGCCGCATGATCGCCAAACCGCGCGTCAGGCCCTGCTCGCCAAGCATCTTGGTCGGGTCGGGTCGGGCTGCGTCATCCGCCCGCCCGTCGCCGTCGATTATGGCTCGAACCTCTATCTCGGCGACGGGGTTTTCCTGAATTTCGGCTGCGTCCTGCTGGATGTCTGCGCCATTGCTATTGGCGACCGAACCCAAATCGGCCCGGGCGTGCATATCTATGCGGCTGACCATCCGCGCGACGCCGAAACCCGTGCCACGGGCCTGGAATTCGGCCGGCCCGTCACGATCGGGGCTGATGTCTGGATCGGCGGAAAGGCGATCATCCTGCCAGGCGTCACCATTGGCGACGGCGCCGTGATCGGGGCCGGCGCGGTCGTCACGCGCGATGTCGCGCCGCATACGCGGGTAGGGGGCAATCCGGCTAGACCGCTCTGAGGTTCGGCTCGACGCGCATCGGCCAAAGAAAACGACCGCCGAACGGATCCGGCGGTCGTCTCAGGTCTCTTTCTAGAGAGATTTATTCGGCGGGGCCCGGCTCCGGGTCCGGCGCGCCGCCCAGCGGGCCGCCGGATGTCGGCACAGAGGACCGGGCGCCGCCCGCGCCTTGCGTGCTGTCATCGTCGTCCTCGCGCACGATTTTCTCGCCGCGCAGAAGCGCGTGTACTTCAGCTCCAGACAGCGTCTCGTATTCAAGCAGCGCTTCCGACACTTTGTGCAACTCGTCCATATGCTCGTCGAGCACGGTCCGCGCCAGCTCTTCCGCCTCAACGCAGATGCGCTTGACCTCTTTGTCGATCATCTCGGCGGTCTTTTCCGAGATATTCTGTTGCTTGGCGACAGAATGGCCGAGGAAGACCTCTTCCTGGTTCTCATTGTAGCGCAACGGTCCCAGCACATCGCTCATGCCGAACTCGGTCACCATGCGGCGGGCCATGTTGGTCGCCTGCTGGATGTCGTTGCCGGCCCCGGTCGTGACATGCTCTTTGCCGAAAATCAGCTCTTCGGCGATGCGGCCGCCATACATCATGGCCAGACGCGCATGCATCTCGGACTTCTTGTAGCCCAGGCGATCCCGCTCCGGCAGATTCATGGTCACGCCGAGGGCGCGTCCACGCGGAATGATCGTCACCTTATGCAAGGGATCGTTGCCGTCGACATGGATGCCGACCAACGCGTGCCCGGCCTCGTGATAGGCGGTCAGCTTCTTCTCTTCCTCGGTCATGACCATGGAGCGCCGTTCGGTCCCCATCATGACCTTGTCCTTGGCGTCCTCCATTTCCTTCATGGAGACGACGCGGCGGTTCCGGCGGGCCGCCAGCAGGGCCGCCTCGTTGACGAGATTGGCCAAGTCGGCGCCGGAAAAGCCCGGAGTGCCGCGCGCGATGACCTTCGCGTCGATATCCGGGGCCAACGGCACTTTGCGCATGTGGACGCGCAGGATCTTTTCGCGGCCCATCACATCCGGGTTCGGGATCACGACCTGGCGGTCAAAGCGGCCAGGGCGCAGCAAGGCGGGGTCGAGCACGTCAGGGCGGTTCGTGGCGGCGATGATGATCACACCCTCATTCGCCTCGAACCCGTCCATCTCGACCAACAGCTGGTTCAGGGTCTGCTCGCGCTCGTCATTCCCGCCGCCCAAACCGGCGCCGCGATGACGGCCGACCGCGTCGATCTCGTCGATGAAGATGATGCAGGGCGCATTCTTCTTGCCTTGCTCGAACATATCGCGGACGCGGCTGGCGCCGACGCCGACGAACATTTCAACAAAGTCCGAGCCGGAGATCGTGAAGAAGGGCACATTCGCCTCGCCCGCCACAGCGCGCGCGGTCAGCGTCTTACCCGTACCGGGCGGTCCGACCAGCAGCACGCCTTTCGGAATCTTACCGCCGAGACGCTGGAATTTCTGCGGGTCTTTGAGGAATTCGACGACTTCCTCTAGTTCCACCTTCGCTTCGTCAATGCCGGCCACGTCTTCGAAAGTGACGCGCCCATGCTTCTCGTTCAGCAACTTGGCCTTGGACTTGCCGAAGCCCATCGCCTTGCCGCCGCCGCCTTGCATCTGGCGCATGAAGAAGATCCAGACCGCGATCAAGAGCAGCATCGGAAACCAGCTGATCAGGATCGAGATGATCGACAGACCGTCATCCGGCGGCGCCGCGGTGACGCTGACGCCATTCTTGGTCAGCGTATCGACCATGCTGGGGTCGTCCGGCGCAAAGGTCGTGAAGGGCGCGCCCGTGCGCATATGACCGGTGATGTTCGGCCCTTTGATAACGACATCGTTGACGCTGCCGGATTCGACTGCGGCGACGAAGTCGGAGTAAGGCATGGTCTCGGCCCCGCCGCGCTGCGAGGCGCCTTGGAACATGTTGAACAAAAGAATCAACAGGATCGCGATGACGATCCAAAGGCCGAAATGTTTGCCGAACATATTCACGGTGCCATCCTTCTCAAAGCGCGCGTCGCGCCGACTGCCGAAAACATACGAATTAGAACCGACACGCGCATTTCCACCCCGGCGCGCGGTTCTTTTCGTCGCACGGCGTTCCCATTCTCCCCGGTTCGGCGCGCCGACATCCAGGTAGATAATGCCTCAAGCGGGTGTTTGGAAGGCCCGCCGCGTCGTCCGGGCCTGTGAATCAGAGTAAATTCAGCAATTGACGCCATGCGGCGAAACGGCAATAGACGGATCGGCCGCCTGCTTCCATCGGTTCGGCGCCATGCCCGGCGTCTTGCCGAAGCGCCGGCGCGGCCGCCAGTACATCGCCGCGCCACAGTCCCGGAAGCCCCGCGCGCACCGATCCGGGCAACGCGGCCAATGCCTTTGAATAGCCCAGTTTCCGCGCCTGAGCGACGCCCGCCTGACCCAGCTTGCGGATCGTTCCAACATCCGTCTTCTCGCCCCCAGCCCCTGCGATCGGTCCAAGAACAAAGCGCCGGTCCCACACAACCGGCGCATTAGGCGCTGGCGATTGCAGGTCGATCCTGTGATCAATCGCCGCGCTCTCCCGCAGGATCAAAAGGGTGCGATCCAGGCCCGGCGCAGACCCCGAGGTTTGAATTTTTACGCCGGCGAAAGTCATGCCTCGCTTCGGCAGCCCGTCGCGCGCTGCGGCCAGGATTTGGATCAAAGATCGGGATCGCGGCGGGTAAGCAGCCCCGCCGACCGCCTGCGCCAGGCTTCGCAGCGCCCGTAAGGCGATGTCGTCGGACGCCTCCCAAAGCCCCGGCGCAACGCGCGCATAGCCTGCTGGATGCAGGCGGACATGCCGGTCAATCACGGTCCGGGCGGCGCCGCGCAGGGCGTCATCGGCCCGGGCCATCACCGCAGCGGTCTCCGCCAAGGTCTCTGACGTCAGCCCGACCTGCGCCAAGTCGGGGGCCGCGCGGCGCATCCGAACCCGCGCAAAGCGCGGATCCGCGTTGCTGGGATCCTGCGCCGACGGCCAGCCGAAGCGGGCCAGACTGGCCGCCACCCGCGCCTTGGGCGTATCGAGAAAAGGTCGGATCACGGTCAAGGGGCCGAAAAGCGGGTCTAAAAGCCGGGTCTTGGGCCGCATCGCCGCGAGGCCGGAGACTCCGCTGCCGCGCGCCAGACGCAACAGCACCGTCTCCGCCTGGTCATCGCGATGGTGCGCGACGACGAGCACACGCACGCCGGCCCGGGCGCACCATTCCTGCAACAGCCGATAGCGCAGCGTGCGCGCCCGATCCTGAATGTTGGATTTGAGCGGCGCGGCCGCGGCGCCGCCAGGGTCGCTGAGACATGTCGCCGAGACGCCGCGGTCGGCGAGCCAGGCGCGGACCCGTTCCGCCTCCGCGCCGGAGTCCGGCCGCAAGCCGTGATCGACGATCAGCGCATCCAATTTTCGGCCGCGCAGCGCGGCCCATTCATGGAGACACGCGGTCAGCGCCATACTGTCCGGCCCGCCGGAACAGGCGACCGCCAATCGGCCTGACGCTGCTGCGATATCCGGCTCGAACGGCGCCATCAGCGCCGCGAATTCCGCGGGCGTGAGTGCGGTCTCCGCCGCCCTGCTAGGATTTTCCGCGCTCACGCCGCTCCCACTCCGAGGGCCGAGCCAGGGGAGAACAGACCTAGCTGCACCCGATCCGGGCGGCTTCGGAGGTCGCGCGTTCCAACACACGCGGGTCGTCTTGGGCGAAGTTTGCCTGTAATTCCGCGAAGGTGGTGCAGGCGACCTCTGTCTGACCGAGCGCCGACAGGGACATGCCAAGCTTCAGCAGACTGGCCGACGCCTTCGAACTGTCAGGGTAGTTCGTATAGGCGTCGAGGAAGACGGACGCCGCCTCGCGGTAGTTCCGCCGCGCGTAATGCGTCTCGCCCAACCAATATTTGGCGTGCCCCGCCAGACTGCCCTCGCGGTGTTGTTCGAGGAATTGCGTGAACGCCGCCTCGGCCTGGGCGATGTCCTGGCGCAGTAGATTGTAGGCGAATTGATACTGCTCCCGTTCGGTCCCGGCGGGCAGTGTGACCGTGGCGGCCTGTTGCACGGGCGCGGTCGCCTGCACCGGCGCGGGACCGGGCGCGGCCACGGGCGCGGTGGGCGGCGCGGACGCCTGCTGGACCGCCGCCGGATTGACCGTCGCCGACGCCGGCTGACCGACCGGCGCGGCGATCGTTCCTTGACCTTCAGCCGTCGTCTCTCCGGCCCTCAGGGCCTCGACTTGCGCCTGACTGATGCTGCCGAGAGACTGCTGGCCGGGCTGAAGCGCGTTGACCGCCTCCGGCTCCGCGCCCGGACCGAAAGTGCTGGTGGAACTGATCACAGTGGTTTCCTGCGCAATCTGTTCCTGCACGATCTGGCCTTGCGCGATCTGGCCTTGCTGCGCGGCGGAACCGGCGGCCGTCTCTCCCGGGGTCAGACCGGCGAGCGGCTGCCCCCCCGCCGGACCAGTCGGATGGCCGAGCGCGTCGGTCGGCGCGCCGGCTTGCGGGGCTGGCGCGGCGCCGCCTTCCAAGGCGCGCAGCCGGAAATCCACATCCGAAATGAGCCGGTCGAGGCGGCCGTTCACCGTATTCAGTTGAAAGCCGATTTCTTCGAAACGGCCGGTCAGCGTGCGAAGCTCGCGCTCCAAATCCTGGATGCGCAACTGCAGCCGGGCCGTCGCCTGCTGAGACTCGGGGCTGTCGGACGCGCTCAATCCCGCAGCGGCGGCGGGCGGCGGCGCGCCGGCGAAAACGGTTCGTTGCAGATCAGTGATGTCGCGCTGCAGGCGCTGCAACTCCTGGCTCAAAGCGTTGACATCCTGCGCGGCGGCTGGGACCGGCGCGGCGAGCGCCAACGCAAGCGCGGCGACGAGGGCGGGAATAGAACCGGGAAAGATGGATGTCATGGCGCCAATCAGGTTTCCAAGAACAACGATCCGGCGGCAAGGACGAGACATCGCCGCCGCAACTCTACCGCCAGAATGACCGATAAGAGGCGTTTGCGGCAAGACTATGACGCGTATTGCGCGGTTCAGCCGCTGTTCAAGCGGTCTGGACGAGCCGAACACGGAGAGAAAACGAATCGGAGCGGCGCCGAATAAAGAAAGGGGAAAGCCTACCGGCTTTCCCCTTTCCAATTCTCTTCACCCGCGCGGATGTCGCGCAAACGGGTCCGCGCTTAGCTGGCCGGCGCGTTCCGGAGAACGACGACGCCGCGGCGATTTTGCGCCCAGGCGGCTTCGTTCGAGCCGAGCACGGCCGGGCGTTCTTTACCGTAGGACACGGTTTCAACGCGCGCCGGATCGACGCCAAGGCTGACCAGATAGTCTTTGTGGGCGTTCGCGCGACGCTCGGCGAGCGCCAGGTTGTATTCCCGCGTGCCGCGCTCATCCGCATGGCCTTCGACCACAATCGTGACGCCTCGGAAGTTCTGCAGCCACGCCGCTTGCGCTTCGAGCGTCGCGACCTGATCGCCCCGGATATCCGACCGGTCGAAATCGAAGTAAACGCGGTCGCCGACATTGACGATGAAGTCGCGCTGGCTGCCCGGCGCGATCTGCTCGGCAGCGGCGGCGGGCGCAGCGGCCGGAGCGGGCGCTGCGGCTTGCGTCTCCTGAGCGCCGGCGCTCGACGCTGCGGCGTCCTCTTCCGGCTCGGTCGCGCAGGCGGAGACGAACGCCATGGCGGCGATCAGGCTGACAATCTTAAAGCGCATCGTAAACCCCCTAAAGGATGTCTGGCGGCGTTGGCTTTAGGGCGCCGCTTGGACCATGGAAACAGGTCGTCGCAGCGCTCACGCTCCGACGGCTGCGCATATTAAGCATGGCGGTTTCACTAATTCAACCGCAGAACCAAGCTAAAGCGCGGGATTCAATATGGTTTTTAGGCTTTCGCCGCTTTTTCTTAAGAACAGGCGGGGCGAATGCTCCATCGGCCCGACACGCGCGGCGCCCCATCGCCTAACGATTGCGCGGCGACCAAGCGGGATCGGAAGCGTCCCCAGGCGTCACCACCCGGCGCAGGTTGTAGCCGGTGACGTCGACGGAATACAGCGCCACGCCGCCTTGCTCTCCCGGCTCCTGACGGAAAAACATGATCACCCGGCCATTCGGCGACCAGGTCGGCCCCTCATCCAGAAAACTCTCCGTCAGAAGCCGCTCGCCAGAACCGTCGGGCCGCATGACGCCAATATGAAAACGGCCGGAGCGTTGCTTGGTGAAGGCGATCAAGTCGCCGCGCGGCGACCAGACGGGCGTCGCATAGCGGCCGCGCCCGAAGCTGATCCGCTGCTGATTCCGCCCGTCTGAATCCATGACATAAATCTGCTGGGAGCCGCTGCGATCCGATTCGAATGTGATCTGCGATCCGTCCGGCGAGAAGGTGGCGGAGGTGTCGATATCGGGATGCGAGGTAAGACGGATAGGGTTCCGCGAGCGCAGGTCCATGACATAGATATCGCTGTTTCCTTCGCGAGCATGGCTCATCACCACCGAATTGCCGTCGGGCGAGAAGCGCGGCGCGAAGGTCATGCCAGGAAACTCGCCCAACAACTCCTGCCGCCCCTTTTGCAAATCGAACAGATAGACCCGCGGCCGGTCGTTGAAATAGCTGAGATAGGTGATTTCCTGCTGCGCGGGGGAGAAGCGCGGCGTTAAAACCAGGCTCGTCCCGTCGGTTAGGAAACGGTGATTCGCGCCGTCCTGATCCATGATCGCCAGACGCTTGACCCGGCGGTCTTTCGGCCCGCTCTCGGCGACATAGACCACGCGGGTGTCGAAGATGCCGCCCTCGCCGGTAATCCGCTGATAAATCCGGTCGGATACGATATGCGCGATCCGGCGCCAATTCGAGCGTTCGGAAGAAAACGCGGCGCCGTCCATGTAGGTTTCCGAAAACACGTCCCAAAGCCGCATCTCCACCCGCACCGTGCCGTCCGGCTGAATCGCAATCGCGCCATTGGCCAGGGCTTGGGCGTTGATGATGCGCCAATCAGAGAAACGCGGGCTGACATCGACGCTGGCCGCGGTCTGAATGAAGGCGCGTTTGTCGAGCGGTTTGAACAGGCCGGAGCGCTCGAGATTCGCCCGCACCACATCGGAAATCTGCGCGCCCAACGCCGCTTCCTCCGGCGCGACCCCGAAGAAATCCGTCACGGCGATCGGCAGCGGCTCGATATTGCCGCGCGTGATGTCGATCCGCACCTCGGCCCGCGCCGGACCGGATAGCGTCGCGAGTCCCAGAAACAGGGCCGGCAATAGGACCGCCAGCGCTGAGGCAGCCAAACGCGCCGGCGCGTCGCGCCACCCTGCTTGGTTGCGAAACCGCATTCTCGTTAATCGGGTCATCCAAGTATCTCGCTTGGGTTAAAGGTCATGATGATCAGGCGCCATTGCCGGTACTTCTCCGGCGGCAGGTTTAAGGGTCGGCAGCGGGGATTCAAGACCGCGCGTTTGGCGCTTTCCGCCGCAGCAACCCAAAACGGGTCGGTGAAACGCGCCTGATCGGTGAAGCTGACATTGCGCACGATCCGGTCGGGACCGACCTCGACCCGCAATTCAATGATCAAATCCTCAGCGTTCCGGGCGCCGGCGGGCAGGCTCCAGCACTGCTGAATCTGTCGCCGCACCGCGTCCAATTCGGAGAAGCTGAGCGCGGTTTCCGCCCGGCGCGCGACCGCCACGGTCTGCTGGGCGGGTTGTTGCTGCGCCGGCGTCGCCTCCAAAGCCGAGGCGATTGATTCGGCGAAGCTCGGCGTTTGGGGCGCATCGGCGGGCTTCTCGTCTGGTTTCGTCTCAGGCTCCGGCTGGCGCTGTCGCTCCAGTTGCAGGTCCTGGACGGTCTTCAAGACGCTGTCAAAGTCGCGACTCGGCGCTTCGCGGCGCGGCGGGACCGGGGCGCGTGGAGCGGATTGCGCCTGTTGCGGCTCGGTCTCGGGCTCGGGTTCAGATTCCGGTTCCAGCTCCGGCTCAGGTTCCGGCTCTGGTTCGGGTTCCGGTTCAGGTTCGGGTTCCGGTTCAGGTTCGGGTTCCGGCTCAGGTTCGGGTTCGGGTTCCGGTTCCGGCTCCGGTTCGGGTTCCGGCGCGGGCGGCGGCGGGGGTGCAGGCGGGGGTGCAGGCGGGGGCGGAGGCGGAGGCGGCGGCGGGGGTGGCGGAGGCGGCGGCGGCGGCGCCTCCTCCGGCTCTGGCGCCGGCGGCGGGTCTGGCGGGGGCGCATTCGTCGCGCTGGTCTCTATCTCGGCCAGCAGTTCGGCTTCCATCACGACCGGCAGCACAACCTCGTCCAGCGTCGCCTTTGGCAGGCCAATCAGCGCCGCCAGTACGATCGCCAAATGCAAAGACACAGAGAATAGGACAGGACCGCGCATGCCGTTTCCTAGACCGGCGAAGCGCTAGACAGGGCCCGCGACGGGGCGGCGGCTGAAACAATGTCGGCGGGAACCATCGCGTCGGTCCGGATCGCTACTGCGCATCCGGCGCGATATCCGGCAGCTTCGCCAACAGCGCCACTCTTCGGAAACCGGCGCTGTTGACGGCGCCCATCACTTCCATCACCCGTCCGTAATGGATCGCCTGGTCGCCGCGCACGAAGACGCGCAGCGCGTCCGCGTCGACGCCGCGCGCCTCCTGGATCGCGACCAGGCGCGGACCGATGGCGCCAAGGTCGATCTGCGTCTCCTGCAGGTAGAGCGCGCCGTCATCGCGCACCGAAACGACGATCGGCTCGATATCGTCATTGATCGAGGCCGCCTTTGTCTCGGGCAGATCAACAGGGACGCCGACGGTTAGAAGCGGCGCGGTGACCATGAAGACGATCAGCAACACAAGCATGACATCGACGAAGGGCGTGACATTGATCTCCGCCATCGGCCGGTAGCGCGATTTATAGCCGCTCGCGCCGCTCCGTCCCGAGCCGTTCAGACTGGCGCCCATCGGTTAGGCCTCCGCGTCCAACTGGCGCGAGATGATGGCGCTGAATTCGGCCTGAAACGCCTCCAGCCGTCCGGCGTAGCGCCCGAGATCGTTGGAGATTTTGTTGTAGGCGATGGTGGCCGGGATCGCCGCGATGAGACCCAGCGCGGTGGCGAACAAGGCTTCGGCGATCCCCGGCGCGACGACCGCCAAGCTGGTCTGTTTGGTGGCGGCGATCGCGGCGAAACTGTTCATGATCCCCCAGACCGTGCCGAACAGGCCGATGAAAGGCGCGGCGGAGCCGGTCGAGGCGAGGAATGGCAGGAACCGCTCCAGCCGGTCCATCTCGCGCCCGACCGCCACGCTCATCACCCGATCGATGCGCTGCTCAAGGCCAGCGTGATTGCCGCCAGGCTGCACCACGCCAGCCGAGCGCCGCCATTCTTGCATCGCCGATGCGAAAACCGCCGACATCGGGTCGGAAGGCTGTTTGCCGACCTGATCGAACAGGTCGTCGAGCGAACCGCCGGACCAGAAAGCGTCTTCGAACTCCTGAGCCTGCGACCGCAGCCGGCGCACGCTGCGCATCTTCTCGAAGATGATCGCCCAGCACCATACCGACGCGAGCAAGAGCAGGATCATGACAAGTTTGACGACAATGTCCGCCCGCATGAACAACGCCCAAAGCGTCAATTCAGCGGCTTCGACGCCGCCCGTTCCGATCAAATCAATGGCGTCCGGTTCCATACAAGTCTCGCCTTCTCACTCATGTTCTCACCCGCGCCGACTCTGTTCGGCCTGTCTGGGCGCAAAAATACAGGGCCGCGCGGCGCCGGCCCCAATTCGATCATCCGTCATCATCCACCCGTCGAGCGCCGGCCTGCGGTCGCCTCGGGATCGCCCCAAGTTTGAAGCTTAGCGCGCAAATTTGGCGGAATTCGGGCAGGCGCGCCCCGCGCGTCCAACAACACCACCCGCACCCAAGTCGAGGCGATCAGCGTCGGACCGGCCTCTGCGCCGCCGGATTTCGGCGCCGCCCGGAAGATGTCCTGGGCCATCTCGGCGCTCGCCCCGCCGACCTTCGGAATGCGCGTCTCCACCGTCAGCAAATCGTCGAGCCGCGCCGGCTTGTGATAATCCGCAGAACTGGCCTTTACGGCGAAGACCAGGCCGGTGTCGCGCATCAGACTGGCATGATCGAGGCCGCTGTCGCGCAGCAACTCGGTCCGGGCGCGTTCGGCGAACTTGAGGTAGTTGGCGAAATAGACGATGCCGGCGGTGTCGGTATCCTCGAAATAAACCCGAACCGGAAAGCTGTGCACCCGGCCGCGGACAGGTTGATCGCTGGTCTGACCGTCGGTCACCTTACGCCTCGCCTTCCGTCGATGGGGCGGCGCTGTCGCCGGTATTCAGCAAATCCAACTGCGCCTGCGCGTCGCGCGGCGGGTTTAGCCCGATGTAAGACCATCCCTGCCGGGAGAGCATACGGCCGCGCGGAGTCCGCTGGATCAGGCCCTGTTGGATCAGGAAGGGTTCGACCACCTCCTCCAACACGTCACGCTCGTTCGCCAAGGCGGCGGCGAGCGTTTCGACGCCAACCGGGCCGCCGCCGTAATTCTCGGCCATGCAGCCGAGATAGCGCCGGTCGAGCTGATCCAGGCCGCGATCGTCGACCTCCATGCGCCGCAGCGCCGCGTCCGCCGCCTCGGCATCGATCTCAGCGGCGCCCGCGACGGACGCGAAGTCGCGCACCCGGCGCAGCAAGCGACCGGCGACGCGCGGCGTGCCGCGGCTGCGGCGGGCGACCTCGCGGGCCCCGTCCTCACGCAATGGCATGCCCAACAGCCCCGCGCCCCGTTCGACAATCAACGCCAATTCATCGACAGTGTAGAAATCCAGATGCAGCGGAATGCCGAACCGTTCGCGCAAGGGCCGTGTGATCAGGCCGGCGCGCGTCGTCGCCGCAACCAGGGTGAAGGGCGGCAAATCGATCCGCACCGAGCGCGCCGCCGGCCCCTCTCCGATCATCAGATCCATCTGGAAATCCTCCATCGCGGGATAGAGGAATTCCTCGACCGCCGGATTAAGCCGATGAATCTCGTCGATGAACAGCACGTCGCGCGGCTCGAGATTGGTCAGGAGCGCCGCCAGATCGCCGGCCTTGGCGATGACCGGGCCGGAGGTGGCCCTAAAATTCACACCCAACTCGCGCGCGACGATCTGCGCCAAGGTCGTCTTGCCCAGTCCTGGCGGGCCATAGAACAGGGTGTGATCCATCGCCTCGTCACGGCCGCGCGCAGCCTGAACAAAGACCGACAGATTCTTGCGCACCGCCTGCTGGCCGACGAAACCGTCGAGTGTCTGCGGCCGAAGCGACCGGTCGGCGCCGTCTTCCGCCCGGCGTTCAGCCGAGACCAGGCGACCGTCCGATCCCGGATCGGCGGCGTTCGCGGCGCCCGGCGGAATCACGGCGCCAGCTCCTTAAGCCCAACCCGCACCAGATCGTCGAGCGGCGCCTCGGCCCCCAGCGTCCGGGACGCGCCCGCGACGGCGGAAAAAGCCTTGGTCCGATCGAAGCCGAGATTGACCAAGGCCGACACCGCATCCTCGCGGATATCGGCGCCCGGCGACCCTGCGGCGACCGCTGCAGGGCCGCCCTTTTGACCCGGCGCTCGGACCGCTGCTTCGGAAACGCCGAGGTCGAAGGACGCCACCTTTTCCTTGAGTTCAGAGACGATGCGGCCGGCGAGCTTCGGCCCGACGCCGTTCGACCGAGCGATCGCCGTCTTGTCGGCCGCCGCGATCGCGGTCGCCAGCGCGTCCGGCGGCAGCACGGACAGGATCGCCAAGCCGACCTTGGCGCCGACGCCCTGTACGCCTGTGAGGATCTTGAACCATTCCTTCTCCGCCGCGTCGGCGAAACCGTAGAGATGGATATGATCTTCGCGGACATGGGTCTCGATCTCGACCGAAACGGCCTCGCCGGCGCCCGGAAACCGGCTCAGCGTACGCGCCGAGCAGAAGATCAGATAGCCGACGCCGCCGACATCGATGACCGCCCAGTCCTCGCCGATGCTGTCGAGCAGCCCTTTCAACCGTGCGATCATCCGGCAGTCTCAGCGGCAGTTCTGGCGGCGGTTCCGGTTGCGGTCCCAGCGCCGATCCCGCCGCGCCAGCTCCGCTCGACACCGGCGCGATGGCCGTGACAGATGGCGACGGCCAGGGCGTCGGCCGCGTCCTCGCTGGGCGGGTCGCTGCCGGGCAGGAGCGTGCGGACCATCATCCCGATCTGCTCTTTCGTAGCGGCCCCGGTGCCGACCACCGATTGTTTGACGCTCTTGGCGGAATATTCCGCCACCGGCAGACCGAATAGCGCCGGCGCCAACAGCACGACGCCGCGCGCATGGCCGAGCTTTAAGGTCGAGCCGGGATTTTTGTTCAGGAAGGTCTCTTCGACGGCGGCTTCGTCCGGCCGGTGCGCCTGCAGCACCTTAGTCAGCGCCTCATGCAGACCTTTCAGCCGCTCCGCCATGCCCTGGTCGGCCCCTGGCGGATGCGCTACGCCGCAGGCTACGAAGGACAGATGCACGCCCCGGACGTCGATCACACCCCATCCGGTGTGCCGAAGACCGGGATCCAGGCCCAGAATCCGCATTCGGGACAGACTTTCATTCTTTGCGTCGGCCGGAGACTGCGCCGAGTCGGGAAGGTCGGACAACACCTCTCCCCGTCGTCTTGCGCGCAGCCGGCCCTAGTTTTGGGCCAGTTGCTCCATGACGGCGTCGGGAATGTCGAAATTCGCGTAGACGCTTTGGACATCGTCATTGTCGTCCAGCATATCCATGAATTTCAGAACGCTCTCGGCCTTGTCCGCGTCGACAGGCGAGAGGGTTTCCGGTCGCCAGACCAATTTGGTCGACGCCGGCTCGCCGAACTGGCTTTCCAAGGCCCCAGCGACCGCGTGCAGATCGTTCGGCTCGCAGAGCACTTCATGGCCGTCCTCGTCGGACGCCGCGTCGCTGGCGCCGGCTTCCAGCGCGGCTTCGAACATGGCGTCGGCGTCGGCGGCGTCAGGCGGATATTTGATCTCGCCAACCTGATTGAACATGAAGGAAACCGAGCCGGTCTCGCCAAGATTGCCGCCGGCCTTGGTGAAGATGGATCGCACATCCGACGCCGACCGGTTGCGATTGTCGGTCAGGACATTGACGATCACCGCGACACCCCCGGGCCCATAGCCCTCATAGCGGATTTCTTCATATTCCGAGCCCTCGCCGCCGCCCGCGCCTTTCTGAACCGCGCGCTCGATATTGTCTTTCGGCATGCTCTGCGAGCGCGCGTCGGCGATCGCCGCCCGCAGACGTGCATTGGCGGCGGGATCGGCGCCGCCCATTTTCGCGGCGACCATGATCTCCTTCGTCAGCTTCGAGAACAGGGACGCGCGCTTCTTATCCTGCGCCCCTTTCCGGTGCATGATGTTCTTGAATTTTGAATGTCCGGCCATGCCGCCCTCGACCCTATCGCTGAATTGCTGGAACGCCCCGCTGTTTTAGCCGCCGCGCCGGTTTTGTCGATACCCGGCCCGGCGGGGCGCAGCAGGCTGAGCGCACTATTCCGCCGCTTCTCGGTTCACGACCGGCCAGGATTCCTGCAGACCGCCGCCGACGCGCACAGGCTCGATGCGACGGGCCAGGCCGTTCGCCGGATCGGTCTCGACGAAAACGCCGCAGAGCGCGCCGACGCCTTCCGCCGGCCCCAAGCGCGGCTTGGGCAAAGCGCCGAGCATCCGGCCGACCGCCGCCTCCTTTTCCATGCCGATCACGGAATCATAATCCCCGCACATGCCGGCGTCAGTCTGGAAAGCCGTGCCGCCCTCGAGTATGCGGGCGTCCGCGGTCGGGATATGGGTATGGGTGCCAACCACCAGCGTCGCCCGTCCGTCCAGGACATGGCCGATCGCCGCCTTTTCGCTCGACGCTTCGCCATGCACATCGACGACCACCGCGTCGAAGCCCGCATCCATCGGCGCCATCTGCGGGGCCAGCCGCTCCAGGGACTCGAACGGATTGTTGTAATTGTCCATGAACAGGCGGCAGAGGATGTTGATCACCAGCACCCGTCCGCCAGTGGGCGTTTCGAAGACGCCGTGGCCCTTGCCTGGCGGCGCGCCGTTCAAATTGTCGGGCCGCAGCAGCCTCTCCTCGGAATCCGCGTGTTTGAAGATCTCCGCATTGTCGAACGAATGATTGCCGCCAGTGATCATATCGACGCCGCAGTCGAACAGCTCCTCGCAGATCTTGCCGGTGATCCCGAACCCGTGGGCCGAGTTCTCGCCGTTTGCGATCACGCAATCCAGCGCCAGACTGTCCCGCAAGCGCGGAAGATGGCGCCCGAGCGCCGCCCGGCCGGGTTGGCCGACGATGTCGCCGCAAAAGAGAAGCCGCATGGCCGATCGTCCTAATTTTTGTCCGCCGCGCCCGTCGAACTGGGATGCGCGACGGCTGTTCAGAGAGCTATGACCTCGGACTCGGTTGCGACGAAGTCAAGGCGCTGGTCCCATTGGTCGCGCGGAACCCGCGCCGCTTCCTGGCCGGCGAAGGCGCAGCCGACGACCGTCAGCGGCGCGCCGCGATCGCGATAGGCGGCGATGGTGCGGTCATAGAAGCCGCCGCCATAGCCCATCCGGTAGCCATCGCGATCGAAAGCCAAGAGGGGCGCGAAAATCAGGATCGGCGTCGCCGGCCCGGCGTCCGACGGCGGCGCCGACGTGCCGAACCCGTCCTTCACCAGCGGCGCTCCCGGCGTCCAACGCCTGAAATCCAGCGGCGCGCCTTTCGCAACGACCGTGGGCAGGCACAGTTCAGCGCCGGAGTCGGCGCAGCGCGCCAACAGCGGGCGTATATCGATCTCGCTGCCGATCGGCCAATAGCCGGCGATGACGGGAAATCGCCCAAAATCAAACAAGGCGGCGCAGTTTTCGGCCAGCGCCACGGGCGCCCCGCCCGCATTAGCCTGCGCCGCGACATGCTGGCGCCGGCGCGACGCCTCGGCTCGAAAGACGTCCTTGTCCGCCGAACCGCCATTTTCCAAGAAGGCCACAGTCTAACTCGCGGGATAGGCCGATAATTGAAGAGGGAATAAGGTCGGGGAGGTCCGCCTCGGCCGGTCGCCCAGTGTACCCCTGGAGCCTGCAATGCAGGTGGGCGCCGTGGTAACGGGACCTGGATCCCGCCAGGGACAGCTCCCTAGAGGTGATTATAGCCCCCGGGACATCTGAGGGCGTGTCGCACCGCGCAGAATCCTCCCCTGCGACCTTACCTAAGCCCGCTCGACCCGGTCCGCAATAGCCTCCAGCCGCACGGCCAGCTTTTCCAACGCCTCGGTCGCCGCCTCATCCGCACCCGGCGGCGGCGTGCGTTTCGCCAACTGATCGCGCTCCTTGCGTAGAGCCTCGACATCGGCATACGCGTCGGACAGTTCATCGGACACCAACAAGCCGGCCATTAGCAACAGACGCGCGTCGCCGATCTGACCCATGCCTTCCGCCAATTCGCGAACGCGCTTGTCCAAATAGACCGACAAACGCACGAGATGCTCTTCCTGGCCGTCGTCGCAGGCGATCTGATAATTGCGCCCGTTGATGGTTAGATTGACCTGTCCCAAAGCCTATCGGTCTCCGTTCCGCGGGGCGCGCTGAAGGACGCCGGCCACGGCTTCGATCGCTTCTTCGACCTGAAGCGCTGCGTCGCGATGCCGGGCCTGCAGCTTCTCGTGATCGCGCGCGATCCGGTTCCTATCCTCGGTGAGGCGCGATACGTCCGCCTCCAGAGCGCCGGCCCGTGAAAGCGCGTCCAACTTTCGGCTCAGAAGGGTTTCGAGTCGGGAGACCGCGGAATTCAGCCTCTGCACTGCTTCGTCCATGCGGGCCATGGGCGCTCCCAACACAACCATCGTCTGTTCGTTTGACGCGGCTGCCGCCGACGGCCCCGGCGAGAAGAAAGGGACCGCGGTCCATACCAAGAAGCGTGAAGAGACGCCCAGCAAAGCCAGCGATTATTAGGCAACCCTAGTCACAGCCGGGAACCAGCGTCAACCGACATCCAGCGCCGCCGGACCGAGCCAATTCGACACCGCCGCGCGGCGCGGCGCGGACAATCGGACCTCGCTCAAAAGGCGGAGAGCGACGGCGATGGCGTATTGACCCAATAAGAGCGTCCCTGCATGGTGCGGCCGCTGGCGACAGGCCGCGCGCTTGCCGTTTCCGATCCGTATCAGCCGACCCAAAGCGATTCAGTCGATGATGAAGATTTCCCACGCCGAACGGGCGAACGCGATCCGGGCGCTCGCCATGGACGCCGTGCAGAAAGCCAAAAGCGGACATCCGGGCATGCCGATGGGCATGGCCGATGTTGCGACGGTGCTGTTCTCCAAACATCTGAAATTCGATCCGAGCCAGCCGACTTGGCCGGATCGGGACCGGTTCGTGCTCAGCGCCGGCCATGGCTCGATGCTGCTCTACGCGCTGCTTTATCTGACGGGCTATAAGGATATGAGCCTGGCGCAGATCAAGAATTTCCGGCAGCTCGGGTCGAAAACCGCCGGCCACCCGGAATACGGTCACGCCGCCGGGATCGAGACCACGACAGGGCCGCTCGGCCAAGGTCTGGCCAACGCGGTCGGCATGGCGCTCGCCGAAGCGATGTTAGCCGAGCGCCACGGCAAACGGTTGGTCGATCATCATACATATGTGATCGCCGGCGACGGCTGTCTGATGGAGGGGGTCAGCCACGAGGCGATTTCACTGGCCGGCCACCTGAAATTGAACAAACTGATCGTGCTGTTCGATGATAACGGCATCTCGATCGACGGGCCGACCGATCTGGCGGTGTCGGACGATCAGACCGCACGGTTCAAGGCGTGCGGCTGGCGGACGTTCAGCGTGGACGGACACGACCCTGACGCAATCGACGCAGCCATTACGGAAGCCAAGAAATCGGATCGGCCGACCCTAATCTCTTGCCGCACCACGATCGGCTATGGCGCGCCGACCAAGGCGGGCAAGGCGTCGTCGCATGGCGCGCCGCTGGGGCCGGAGGAGATCGCCGGGGCGCGGACGGCGCTCGACTGGCCGCACAAGCCGTTCGAAGTTCCCAAACCGATCCTGGCGGCATGGCGGAAGATCGGCGCCCGCGGCGAGACGGCGCGCAAAGCCTGGGACGGACGGCTGAAGAAGCTGAAGCCCGCCGACCGCGCGGCCTTCAAGGGTGCGATCTCCGGCGCGCTGCCGAAAGGTTGGGATGACGCACTGATCGCATTCAAGAAACAGGCGGCCAAAGACGCGCCGACCGTCGCGACACGAGTCGCTTCGCAAAAGACGATCGAGGTTCTTAACGGCGCGGTTCCGGCGTTGCTGGGCGGGTCGGCGGACCTGACCGGGTCGAACAACACCAAGGCCGGGATCTCGGACATTGTCGGGCCCGGCGCTTTCGCAGGCCGCTATATCCATTACGGCGTGCGCGAGCATGGCATGGCGGCGGCGATGAACGGGATCGCCCTACATGGCGGGTTCATTCCCTTTGGCGGCACGTTTTTGGTGTTTACCGATTATTGCCGGCCGTCGATGCGCTTGTCCGCGTTGATGGGCTTGCGGGTCATCTATGTCATGACCCACGACTCGATCGGCTTGGGCGAGGACGGGCCGACCCACCAGCCGGTCGAACATCTGGCCAGCCTGCGCGCGATCCCGAACATGACAGTCTATCGACCCTGCGATCTGGTCGAGACGGCGGAAGCCTGGCAGGCGGCGCTGGAGAATGAGTCCGGCCCGACGGTCTTGTCGCTGACGCGCCAGGGCTTGGCGCCGCAACGGCTGAAACACAGCGCAGCGAACCTGTCCGCGCGCGGCGCCTATATCCTGCAGGAAGCGCAAGCGTCAGCGCGTCAGGTCACGCTCCTGGCCAGCGGGTCGGAGGTGGAACTGGCCGCAGCCGCCCGCGTCGTTCTGGAACAGGCCGGGATCGGGACGGCCGTGGTTTCCGCGCCGTCTCTGGATGCCTTCGACCGGCAATCGCCGGCCTATCAGGCTAAGGTGCTGAACGGCCCTGGCAAAGGCGTTGCGAAAGGATCAGCGCCCGTGCGCATCGCGATCGAGGCGGGCGTCCGGCAGGGCTGGGACCGGTGGATCGGATCGGATGGCGGCTTTATCGGCATGGACGGTTTCGGCGCGTCGGGGCCGGCAAGCGCGCTGTTCACGCATTTTGGGATCACGGCCGACGCGGCCGTGACGATGGCGAAACGCCTACTGAAAGCGCGCCGCTAAGGCGCGGAATGGAGAGAGAGACATGGCTGTACGTGTAGCGATCAATGGGTTCGGCCGGATCGGCCGTTTGGTGTTCCGCGCCGCAATGGAGTCCGGACGGGACGATATCGAATTCGTGGCGATCAACGATCTGGGCAGTGCCGCCGACAATGCGCATCTCTTGGAGTTCGACTCGGTGCATGGCCGTTTCCCGAACCCGGTGACGACCGGCGAGGACTGGATCGACGCCGGCAAAGGCAAGGTCAAGGTCTATTCCGAACGCGACCCGGCGAAACTGCCTTGGGGCGAGTTAGATATCGATATCGCCATGGAATGCACCGGCATCTTCAATTCTAAGGAGACCGCCTCCAAACATATCGAGGCCGGCGCCAAGCGCGTTCTAGTCTCGGCGCCCTGCACCGGCGCTGACATGACGGTGGTTTACGGCGTCAATAACGACCAATTGGCGGCGGAGCATACGGTCGTCTCGAACGCCTCCTGCACCACCAACTGCCTGGCGCCTGTCGCCTATGTCCTGAACAACTCGATCGGGATTGAGCGCGGGTTTATGACGACCATTCACGCCTATACCGGCGACCAGCGTACGGTGGATACGCTGCACAAGGATCCGCGCCGGGCCCGCGCCGCCGCGCTCTCGATGATCCCGACTTCGACCGGGGCCGCCCGCGCCGTCGGTCTGGTCCTGCCGGAGCTGAAGGGCCGGCTGGACGGCACCGCGATCCGGGTGCCGACGCCGAACGTGTCGCTGGTCGACCTCACGTTCGACGCCAAGAAAGACACCTCGGTCGACGAGGTGAACAGCCTGATCGAAGAGGCGTCGGAATCCAACGCTCTGAAAGGCGTCTTGGAAGTGAACAAGGCGCCGCTGGTCTCGACCGACTTCAACCATAATCAAGCCAGCAGCACCTTCGACGCGACCCAGACCCAGGTGATCGACGGGCGGTTCGTCCGCATCCTGACCTGGTACGACAATGAATGGGGCTTCTCGAACCGGATGTCCGACACGGCCGTCGCGATGGGCGCGCTGTAGCCGAGACGCCCAAGCGACACTGCTCTATAAAAGGCCGTCCGGCGCGATCCGGGCGGCCTTTTTTTGCCGCGCATAGAGCTGGCTTCTAGCGGAGGGTGAGAACGCCATGACAATCGAGACGCTGGATCATGTGAATATCCGCACCGCGAACCTGAAGCGCATGGTCGCGTTCTACGAGACCGTCCTGGGTCTGCGGATCGGCCCGCGACCGGGTTTCAACTTCCCCGGCGCTTGGCTCTATGCCGGCGACCGGGCCGTCGTGCATCTGATCGAGGTCGCGAGCCAGCCGCCTGCGCCACGGTCGCCGGAAAGCCTGACGCTGGAGCATTTCGCCTTCTCGGCTTCTGGCGAGGCGGCTGGGCTGGACGCTTTCAGCAAGATGCTGGACGACCGCGGCCTGCCCTATGAGCTGGCCCAGGTCCCGGACTTCGGGATCACCCAAGTCAACCTATGCGATCCCGACGGCAACCACCTGCATGTCGATTTCTCAATAGCAGCGGCAGGACCCTAACCCGACAAAACGGCGCGCAGCCTGGTCAACAGGTCTTCAGCATATTGGTCCGGGTCGCAGAGGGGTGAGGCGATCAGCGCGTCTCGCATGGCGGTCCGATAGTCCGCAAGCCGTTCCGGGTCGGCGGCCAATCCCACAGCCAGCGCGATATAGTCGGGGAGGTTTTGCGCCACGAGTTCAGGAAAGCCTGCGTTGCAGAGATGGCTTGTCGCATGGCGCCCCGCAAAGCTGGCGCCGGTGCGGGTGATCGTCGGCGTCGCCATCAGAAGAGCTTCGAGCGTGGTGACGCCGCCCGAATAGGGCCATGTGTCCAAGGCGATATCGACGCGATTGTAGGTTTCGAGAAAATCGAGGCGCGTCGCATAGCCCTCGAAGCTCAAACGGTCGGGATCAACGCCGGCGGCCTCGGCCGATCGCCGGAACTCGGCCGCCCGTTCCGGGTCGTCCATATCGCCATATCGCAGCAACAGGCGAGACTCCGGCGTTTGCCGGAGAATGTCGAACCAAGCCGCCAGCATGACCCTGTTGATCTTTCGCGGCTTGTTGAGAACGCCGAAGGTCACGCCGCTTCCGCCGGATCCTTCCGGCAGCGCGATCGAGGGCGCGTCAGGCGGAATGTCGAAACAGCAATAGCCGTGCGGCATACGGAGGATCGTCTCGCTGTAATACGCGTCCTCTCCCTCGGGCGTATGGTGGCGGTCGGAGATGAGCATATCGACATTCGGGACGCCGGTCGTGCCGACATAACCGGCCCAGGTCGCCTGAATCGGCGCCATACGGTCCGGGAAATACTCAACGAAAGAACCGCTTGTGTGGCCGGCCAAGTCGACCAGCACATCGAGATCGGCGTTGCGAATGACCTCAATGACCCGCTCGGGCGACATCGTATCAACCTGCCGCCATTCCGCCGCCGCGTTTTGCACCCGCTGCGTCATCGCATCGATGGAACGCTGGGTATAGTAGCAGCAACTCTCGACATCAGCACGTTGCGACAGGGCTTCAAGCACGGGCGTCACCAGTTGCGCGACCGGGTGTTCCCGGAAATCGGGTGAGATAAACCCTAGCCGGAGTATGCGCGCCGGGGCCGGCCGCCGGGACTTTTTCGGCGATTTGCCCCCAGGCTTCTGTTTGAACAATGCGCCGACAGCCTTATGCTCCTGGAACAGGGTCGCCGCCGAGATATCCGGTTGATATTGCGAGCTGATAAGGCGACTGACGACCCAGTCGGGTTCCGGCGACGCCGCCGCGCAAGCCTTCTCGAAATACGGCGCCGCCTTCTCCGACCAACCGGACGCTGAAAGAACAGCGGCCATGCAATTATTCAGGTCAGGCGATTCCGGGTCGCGCTCGAGACAAAGGCGCGCCAATCGCCGCGCCGTCTCCAGCACTCGATAGTGGAGAAATAAATCTACCGCCTTGACGGCCGCCGCGCGCCAATCCTCGCCGGATGCGGCGACCGATCCCTCTGCATAGGCCAGGGCCTGCGCGTCATCCCGGCGCGAACACGACACTTTGACCGCGAGGCGAAGGGACGAGGGCGCCTCCTGCGTCAAAAACGGCGACAAGGCCGCGATCGCGTCATCGTGACGCCTGAGTTCCAGAAGCGTGTCCGCCTTCAGTTCGCGGATTGCGCGGTCCGGTTTCGCCGCGTCATCGATCGCGTCCAGCGACGCCAAGGCGTCTTCGAACCGTCGGCTGGCATGTTGCGCGACCGCGAGGTTGAACCAATAGGAGGGCGGCGCGGCGGCCTTCCGCGCTGACGCCATGAAGGGCGCGAGCGTCTCCAAAGTACGGTCGTAGTCGCCCTTTTTATTGAGCAAGTAGGCTAGATTCGTCGCCGCCCCCAAATCGCCGGGACGCACCGACAAGAGGCGGCTGATAAGCGTAATGGCGTCGTCATGCCGCTCCTGCTGCAGCAGTAGAGCCGACAGCCCCATCAGCGCATCAGGAAGCTTCGGATCGATCTGGAGCGCTTTCTGGAAGCACTGGACGGCGCCCGGCGCATCGCCCGCCTGCTGGTGGGCGGCGGCTTTGTAGCACCATATCTGGACGGCGTTCGGCGACCTCTTGAGGACCTGGCGATACAGTTTAATGGCCTTCTTGAGCTTCCCCGCTTTGTGCGCGGCGGCCGCTTCCGCCAATGGGTTCAAAGGCCGGTCCTCAGGATGGCGATGACCGCGGCGTTGATCAGCGGGATGACATAGGGCGCGAAAGCGTAGGCCGCGCCGGCGCCGCCCCGATGGTAGATCCAAGCCGCCGCCAGCGAGATCGCGATGGTGAAGGGCACGGCGGCGATGCTGAGATTGAAGAACAGGAAGGCCGTTTCCGAGACGCCTTCCGCCGGCCCGAGCGTCAAGGACCGGAAGGCCAAAGGCAGGCTGAACACCAACACCACGCCATAGATCGCGGTGAGCAGAATGTGCCAGCCGCGATAGGTTTTGCGCGGCGCCTGGGTCAGCGGTTCATCGGTCATGCGCGGGATAAAGCGGCGACGCCCCGCTCTGGTCAAGCGGCGAAATGCGCGCGGGCCCGCCACCGTGCGAACGCCCGGCCTGCTTTGGCGGGGAACCGTTGAATTCTTGGGCCTGCGGCGTTAGACCTGCGCCGATGCGTGGGCCGCCCATCCACCCTACCCCAGGACCGACCGCCGCCTACCAAGAGCCTGATTACGGACGCCAGAGGACACGCCATGAAGATCACCCAGAAGGTCAAACGCATACTCGCCAACTACGAAAGCGATTCGCCCGGGGTGAAGCGCAACCTGGCCAGTATTCTGATGCAGGGCCGGTTGGCCGGCACCGGCAAGATGGTGATCCTGCCGGTCGATCAGGGCTGGGAGCATGGCCCGGCGCGCAGCTTCGCGGCGAATCCCGCCGGTTATGACCCGCATTACCATTATCAGCTGGCCATCGACGCCGGGCTGAACGCCTACGCCGCGCCGCTTGGCCAGTTAGAGGCCGGGGCCGACACATTCGCCGGCGCGATCCCGACGATCTTGAAGGTCAACAGCTCGAACTCCTGGGCGACGACCAAGGATCAGGCGATCACCGGTTCTGTCGGCGACGCGCTGCGGCTGGGTTGCGCGGCGATCGGCTTCACGATCTATCCTGGTTCGGACGCGTCCCTGGATCTCATCGAAGAAGTCCGAGAAATGTCGGAGGAAGCCAAAACCGTTGGGATCGCGACCGTGATCTGGTCCTATCCGCGCGGCGGCGACCTGACCAGCGCCGGCGAGACCGCGATCGATGTCTGCGCCTATTCCGCCCATATGGCGGCGCAGCTGGGCGCGCATATCATCAAGGTCAAACCGCCGACCGCCCATATCGAACAGAAGGAAGCGCAGAAGGTCTTCAAGGAACAGAATATCGACGTGTCGACCCTGGCCAAACGGGTCGCGCATGTCATGCAGTCCTGCTTCGCCGGTCGCCGCATCGTGGTGTTCAGCGGCGGCGCCTCGAAAGACCTCGAGTCGGTCTATGAGGATGTCCGGGGCCTGCGCGACGGCGGGGCCAACGGCTCGATCATGGGCCGGAACGCCTTCCAACGCCCGCGCGAGGAAGCGCTGGCGCTACTGGATACGACCATCAAGATCTATCAGGGCAAGGCCTGATCCGGCGCCGGCGCGATGCTCAATCCGGGCTGTCGCCTCTATCTGATCACGCCGCCGCGGCTCGACCCGGCGGCGTTTTCGCCTCTGATGTCAGAGGCGCTCGACGGTGGCGATGTCGGCTGCTTTCAGTTGCGGCTGAAAGGCGTCGAGGATGATGCGATCCGCCAGGCGGTCGAGGCGCTGATGCCGCTGGCCCATGCCCGCGAGGTCGCCTTCATCCTGAACGACCGGCCAGATCTGGCCGCCGAGATGGACTGCGACGGCGTGCATATCGGCCGCGAGGATGGCGACTACAGATCCGCGCGCGCCATGGTCGGCGCCGATCAGATTGTCGGCGTCACCTGCCACAACTCGCTGCATCTGGCGATGAGTGACGCGGAGACGGGCGCCGACTATGTCGCCTTTGGCGCCTTTTTCCCGACCGGCACCAAAGACGCCCAACACAAGGCGGAAATCGAAACCCTGGAAGCCTGGGCCGAGTCGGTCGAAGTCCCCTGCGTCGCCATCGGCGGAATCACCCCCGCCAACTGCGCCCCGCTCGTCCAAGCCGGCGCCGACTTTCTCGCCGTGGTTTCGGCGGTCTGGGACGCGGAAGACGGCCCGGCGGCGGGGGTGAAAGCGATGAATGAGGCGATCAGAGACGCATTCTAAAAAGACCGACACAGTTCGTTCTTTCTCGAAGCATTGTTCCCTGTGGTTCTGGCAGAGGAGATCGTCTTCCAAAGAGAGAGCCCGCTGCTATGGCGTCACGGAAACCAGTTCAACAAGGTGACACCAGTCTTCTTAAGGAATACGCGCTTCTCGGCTGCCTCGCGCTGCTCTGGGGCGGCTCCTACCCTCTTCTGAAAATCGCGGTCTCCGAGATCCCGCCGACCACACTGATTGCGGGCCGGGTCGCCATCGCCGCTCTCTTCTTGCTCGGTATCGTCGCCTGGCGTCGGATGCGTTTCCCGACGGATGCTAAGACTTGGCGCGACTTGTTCCTTCAAGGCATGATCACGAGCGTCTTCGCTTGGGTAATCCTAGCGTGGGGCGCGCGTTTCATCGACAGCGCTTTGGCCAGCGTGCTCAACTCTACCTCGCCGCTTTTTGTGTTCTTCATCACGTTGATCTTCACCCGACATGAGCCGGTCGGTTGGAGAAAATTATTTGGCGTGGCTCTCGGTCTCGCGGGGGTGGTGTTGATCATCGGCGTTGACGCGCTCGCCGGGCTGGGCCAACAGGTCGCTGGTCAGGCGGCGGCCTTATTCGGAGCATTTCTCTACGCCTGCGCCGCCATCTATGGAAAACGCCTGAACCATCTACCCGCGCCGGTCAGCGCCGCCGCGTGCCTGATCTGCGCCGCTTCGGTCCTGATCCCCGTCAGCGTCGTCATCGACCGGCCATGGACCCTGGCGCCCTCTCTGCGCGCCTTGTCCGCTGCTCTGATGCTGGCGTTGTTTTCAACCGGTTTGGCTTTTCTGATCTATTTCCGACTGCTGCGGACGCTAGGATCGTTGGCGGTCACCAGCCAAGCCTATCTGCGCCAGGGTGTTGGAGTCGCGCTCGGCGTGCTGGCGCTCGGCGAGACCCTGACACCGGTCATCGCTCTTGGCGTCCTCGCCTGTATCATCGGCGTTGCGGCGATCAACGCCCGGGTACGGTGAACCTGATTTAGGACAAGACGCTTTGTTCTGGGTTTTCCGGCGATGCGCGACCGCGTGCGCCTGGATAGCCGGCCGTCTCACGGCGTTCAGAGGAGCGGTTCACCTCCCGCCTGGCCTACCGGGTTGCAGTTCCTCAAACCGCCACCCAGTCCAACGGTCTCCGGGCCGAATGCGGGACCTCGCGTGTCGGCGCGCCGAAGCGAAAGGCGAACGTCGCCTTGCCGGTATCTTGAGACATCTGCGATACACGCACGGCCCAGCCGTTGTCGCGCCCTAATTGGCGGTCTCTGTCGACCAGTTCCGGCAGCTGGTTCTGCGGATGTCCGGCCAAACCTTCAGCGGTGAGGGCGAGATGGAAACGCTGCCACAGCCGGCCCGCCGCGACCTGCCC
>JASJDC010000001.1 GCA_030065235.1 Alphaproteobacteria bacterium | reverse complement strand
GCATTCGAGCCTGCACGGGCTCACCCCAAAGGAATATGCAACCCGGTCCGTCGAGGATCAAAACCTGAACAGAGCTAACTTCTGAATGAGGATAAACAGGGGATCAGGTCAGGAGATCGGTCTGTTCAACGGAAGCGAATATACACACGACTATTCAGACAGGATTGAAACCGAACTCGCTGAATTGCGACGCATCCAAGTACAGAACCGCTCGTCCTGCGCCCGTTGGTCCTGGATTTCATGGTCGTAGATTGGACTTCTCTGGTTCAGAATGAGATCAGAGAATGATGCAAAGCAAGATCTCCTGATATTGGGTAAGGGGATCGGAATTACGGCTATCATCGACTAAAAAAATCAACGCAAACAGGTAGTTGGCTATGTCGACGACGGGGATCTTTAGAACTCTCCAACGCCTATCAGAGCTGAGGCGCACCGCAGATACTGCGTCAACGTAGCTACGGCCTTTTCGGTAAGTCTAGTTGATCTGACGATAGGGATCGAATGAACAAGCTTCAAACCGAATCCTGTTTGTCCCTAAGTCATTCCTGCTGTCGCACTATTTTGCGGTTGAACGCGAGGGCGTTTCGCAACTTCCCGTCAACGTTTCTAGCGCTTGGCTGCAGGAGCATGGTGCACCGAGTGCTTTGTCACAAAGCTTTCGGTCTGGACCGCGCATCGTTCGCGCCCAGTGCCTTCGGCGCGGGTGACGCGGCGGCTACGATACGGTCGTCCAGCGCGTTCCGAGCAAAACCGAACCGGCGTTTCACGGGCCTCCCCAGGCCGTTGCGCCCGTTCCGAGCATGACGCTGACTCCGAGCCCGACGGCGAGCACCGCGGCCCCAAGGGACAAACCGTTATGCAGCCACTTCGTATACCGTTCCATAGCGCCCAGGGGCCAGGCGGCGACGAAAGACAACGCCGCCATGCCGAGAATCGAGCCGAGGCCGAAGACCACGACATAGCCGACCGCCGACCAAGGGTCCCGAGTCGCGGCGACGGCGAGGGCGAGCAGAGCGGCGGAACCCGCTGCGCCGTGCACCAGACCGATGATTAAGGCGCGCAAGAAAAACCCTTTCGGATGGCGGTGATCGTGTGGGTCGTCGGCATGCGGCTGCGTTGCTCCTGCGTGGCTATGCGCATGAAGATGCGCCTGGCCATCGCCATGATCATGAGCGTGGAAATGAATCCGCCGCGCCCGCATTCGGCGAACCACATCGATGCCGAGCAATACCAGCATAACGCCGACCCCGAACTCGAGCGCGGCGGCCATCTGGTCCGTCAGCGTCAGACCCATCAAAATCACCGCGAAGCAGATCGCGGACAGCGTGATTGTGTGTCCGAGACCCCAAACGGCCCCACGCAGCGCGAGACCGCGTTTCGAGCTGCGAGACCCCGCAGCCATCGCAGCGACCGCCGCCAAATGATCGGCCTCAAGTGCATGCTGCATCCCAATGAGAAAGCCAAGCACTAGGAACCCTTCCATGATCTAACCCCCCTGAGCAATTGCGCGGCGAATGCTCGCCGACCTGTTAACCCAAACAAACGCACGTTCCAGTGACACATGGTCGTTAAGAAGCGGCACCATTTGCGTGTCTGCTGTCTTTGCCTTTTTCGTCGCCTTGAACATCTCTCTTTGCCCGATACGCCTCGTGAGAAGGTCAAACAAAGATCACGACGAGAAAGGCTGCGAACATAGTCAGATGGATGACGCCCTGCATGATGTTCGTCCGACCCGCGGCGGCATTGATCACCGAGATCAACAAGGTCGCGCTTAAGAGGACGATCCCTACATTGTCCAGGCCGAATTCCACCCTGTAGCCGGTAAAGAAAGACGCCGCCAACACGCCGGGGACGGTGAGTCCGATCGTCGCCAAGGTGGCGCCGAGCACGATATTGTCGGATCTTTGCAGCTTGTTCGCGTGAGCGGCCTTCACTGCGCTCATCACCTCCGGCGAAAGGACCAGAACGGCGATCAGGAGGCCGCCGAGGGCGATGGGAGCGCCCATCTGACCGACACCGTGGTCGATCAATACCGCAAACTTCTTAGCGAGAAGCACAACCGGAAGCATTGTGAGGATCAAGAAGAAGACGTGATAGCGCCTGGATCTCATGACCAGTCCATGATGATGATGATCATGTTCGTCTTCGCCTTCGCCTTCGCCTTCGTCCTCCTCTTCCTTCTCACCCTTCGCAGCGATCATGCGTTTGATCGGGTGTTTGAAGTAACCCCGGTGTCGCATCGTCTGTATGCCGAGGAACGTGCCGTAGAGGACCACCGACGCGGCGATGAGAAACCATGCAGGCGTCGCCGCAAACCGCGGTAGCACGAGGGTCAATATCGAGAGCCCCACTATGGCCCCGAGGAAGGCCGTATTGCCGAGCAGATTGAATACCTGCTCCCGGTGTCGCAGGCCGCCTATCAGCAATGTCAAACCAATGAGACCGTTCAACTGAATCATGACGACCGAGAAGATTGTGTCCCGCGCGACTGTCGGATTCTCACCGCCTGTGACCGAGACCGCCACGATCATGATGACTTCCATGCCGGTCACAGCGACGGTCAGAAGCAGCGTGCCGTAAGGCTCGCCCAGCATGATCGCAAGGCAATCCGCGTGTTTTGTCACCCCGAAGGCGGCCCACAGAATAGCGCCGCAGAGCCATGCAAACATAAAGGAATACCATGCAATCTCGGATAGGTCCTCGAGCCAACTTGCGCCTACGGTAAAGAAGACCAGGACAGTGGCGAACCCGGCCCAG
This sequence comes from Alphaproteobacteria bacterium, assembly GCA_030065235.1. GTDB lineage: Bacteria > Pseudomonadota > Alphaproteobacteria > UBA8366 > Aestuariispiraceae > JASJDC01. The sequence goes on along the minus strand of JASJDC010000001.1, from coordinate 491,510 downwards.
CAAGCCAGTTCGGAACGAAAGATACTCGGAGCGCCCGCCGTTGAGTCGGTTTTCATCTCAATCGCCTCCGCTCGGACTGTATACTGCGGCTGTTTCGCTTGGCGCGGGCGCGGCGCTGGGTCTTAGACGATATATCGTCGCGTAGAACACGGGCGCCAAGAACATGGTCAGCAATGTCCCGAAGGTGATGCCCACCATGATGGTGACGGCAAGCCCAATCCAGAAGACATCTTTCAGCAGCGGAATGGCGCCCAACACGGTGGTCATTCCGGCGAGGCAGACCGGTCGCAGCCTCGACACCGCGGCCTGCACGATCGCATCGTAGCGGCTTTCCCCGTTTTTGAGCTGCACGTCGCACTCGTCGAGAAGCACGACGGCGTTCCTGATCATCAACCCCCCCAGGCTCATGGCGCCCAGCAGTGCAACGAAACCGAAGGGCACGTCGAAGGCCAGCAGCCCCCATGTGACGCCAATTATGGCGAATGGCACGGTCAGAAGAATAACGATGGGGGGCCGAAAGGCGTTGAACAGCTGGACCAGGATCAACAGGATAATGATCACCGCCGGGATGACGCCCGGTATCAGACCCTGTTGGGCGTCGACTGTGTCTTCGTACTCGCCGCCCCACTCCATGCTGTACCCTGGCGGCAGCGCTATCTTTTCGAAATCCTCCAGCACCGCCTCGCGCAGGGTAGGGAGCGTGATTCCCTGGATGGGATTCGCCTGCACGGTGATTGTGCGGCGCCGATCACGACGGGCGATGATGGGGTCCTCCCACTCGACCGGAACGCCATCAACCACCTGCAAAAGGGGAACAGAATCTGTCGCCGTTTCAGACTGAACCTGAAGCTCGTCGACCGACCGGAAGTTGCGGCGCTCCTCCTCGGTGAGTCGCAGAATGATCGGCAGAAGATTGTCGCCCTCTCGGTACAAACCGATTTGCCGACCGTCGAAGGCGCGCCGCGTGGCGTAGGCGACATCATCGCGCGTTATCGACGACCACCGGGCCCGCTCCTGGTTGAACAGGGGTCTCAGCTTCGCCACGGGCTCGCGCCAATCGGTCCGCACCGGCCCGGCCAGAGGATGATTCTCGAGAATCGCTACGCCTTCATCGGCGATCGATCGCAACTGCGCCGGATCAGCGATCGCCGGCCCGCTGATGCGCAGTTCGAATGTCCAGGTGTTCGACGGGCCGACGCCGAATTTGCGCACCGACACAAGCGTGTCAGGGAACTCGGCCTCTAACCAGGGGCCGGTCTCCTCGATCAACGCGTCGATCAGCTCGAAATCATGTACGTTGACGATAAGCTGGGCGTAGGATTGAAGCGGGGACTCCGGGTCAACCGGCAGGTAAAATCGCGGCGGCCCAGCACCGATGAAGGCCGAGACGCTCTCGACCCGTTCGTCGGCCATGAACATTTCTTCGGCCGCCTCCAGATCCGCTGCGACCTGCTGAATGCGGGCGCCCTCTGGAGCATAGAAATCGACCATGACCTTGTTCATGGAAGATTCGGGGAAGAACAGCTGGGTCACGTTGCCAAAAGCGCCGGCCGAAACCACCAACAGGCCCACCATGCTGGCGATCGTCATCCATCGGAAGCGTATCGCCATCTCCAAGAACGATCTGAATTTTACGAAAAAGCGTCCCGCGAAAGGGTCCCGTGCGCCTTCGCCTTCCTTGGGGGCGGGCAACATGTCGACGCCCATCAGCGGGGTCACCGTCATCGATACGACCCAGCTCGCCAGTAGGGATATCCCCACGACCGAGAATAGCGTCCGACAGTACTCGCCTGCCTGATCGACGGACGCGAAAATGGGATAGAAGGACATCAGCCCGATTATCGTCGAGCCCAGCAGCGGCCATCCCGGCTGACGGGCGGCCTCGACAGCGGCTTCACTGCGCTCCATACCGCGCTGCAACCGAACCGCCGTGCCGTCCGCCACGACCAGGGGGCTGTCCACCATACTGCCCAAAGCGATGATGAGCGCGCCGAGGGACATCCGTTGTAGATCGATCCCGGTCAGCGTCATGATGATGAAGGTGGCCAGAATGGATAGAACGAGCGCCGTGCCGATAATGATGCTCATCCGCCAACCGGTGAAGATTGTGAGTACGACTAAGACGATCAGGACCGCCTGTCCGAAGCTGGTCAAGAATCCGCCTGTCGCGTCGGCGACGACATCGGACATCCAGTGCACCTTTCGCACCTCGACGCCCACAGGCAACTCGGCCACGAGCTCCGCCAGTCGTCGGTCGATCGCCTCTCCGACTTTGACGACATTCTCGCCCGCCGCGTTGGTGATGGACAGACCGATCGCCGGCTGGCCTTGATAGCGCATTTGCGTATGGGGCGGCTCCAGATACCCCCTGCTGACCGTGCCAATGTCGCGAATCTGGATCAGTTCGGACGAGCGGTCGCCAAGGAAGCCGGCCTCGCCGCTTTGCAGGCTATCGGTCAAGGACGGCCGAATCGTGAGTTTGCCGATATCTTCCGGAGAGCGAAATTCGCCGGTGGGCGCGATACGGAGCCGCCGCGCCTGCACGTCGACATTTCCGGCGTTAACGACCATGTTCTGTTGGCGCAGAGTGTTTTCGATGCTGGAATCGCTCAGACCCAGCTCGACAAGCTGCGGTTCGGCGACGTCCAAGTAGATCACTCGGTGCTGCACGCCCCAAAGGTCCGCGCGCGCTACGCCTTCGACGACGCTGAGCTCCCTTCGGAGGTCTTTGGCGAAATCCTCAAGCTCGGCATCGGTAAATCCATCACCAATCAAGGCCAACTGGAATCCGAACACATCGCCAAAGTCATCGGTGATCACCGGATCCTCGACACCCGGCGGCAACGACGCACGCATGTCGTCGATTTTGCTCCGCAATTCGTCCCATACCTGCGGCAGTTGGTCGGCCCAGTACTCAGTCTTGATCTCGACCGATATCAGCGCTTCGCCCGCGCGCGACCAGGATTCGACGTAACGAAGCTGCGGCAACTCCTGGATCGCGATCTCGATGCGGTCCGTGACTTCCTGTTCAACCTCTTCGGGGCTGGCGCCAGGATATTTCACGGAGACAACGGCCGTTTTCACCGCGAATTCCGGGTCTTCCAGTTGACCCAGATTGAAGAAGCTGCCTATCCCGGCGACCACCAAAAGGAAGGTCGCGAAATACGTAAAGGCGCGGTTCTTGATCGCAAATTCGGGCAGACTCATGGGGGCGTCTCCCTACCGAACCTCGGGACGGACCTTCTGACCTTCGCGCAGGAAGTTCGCACCGGCCGTCGCAATGATCTCGCCGGGCTCAAGACCCGCATCGATGACATACCCGCCGCTGATGAGATTCCCGATTTGCACCGGTCGGCGGTTTACGGTGTTAGAGGACTCGTCGATCACCCACACAGAGCTCTCGTTGCTCTGCTTGGAGGCGAATACAGCAGCCGTCGGCACGACGATGTTGAGGGGCCGCTCTTCGCTCGGCGGCGCTGCAGACCCGGTGACCGTTCCCACCATGCCTGGCAATATCCGAACGCCCTCGGGCTGGTCCATGATCAAGGTGACCCGATAGGTGCGGGTCGTCTGCGAGGCCTCTGTTCCGATCTCCTCGACCTTCGCCGGCACCTCCAAGTCCGGAAACGCGTCGAATCGCACCCGCATGTCCTGCACATAGGGGACCATCGAGATGAGCCCTTCGGGAATATCGATATCGAACTCGATCTGGGACGTGTCGACGATCCGCGCGATGGGTTGTTTGGCGAGAACCTCTTGGAAATTCTCCACATAGGTGTCGACGACAACGCCATCGAATGGCGCTGTCAGCGCCGTAAAGGACAGGTCGAGTTCCGCGCGTTCCAAGGCCGCCGCCGCGGCAATGACACTGGCGCGCGCGGCCGATTCAGTCGCCTGAACCGTGTCCACGCGAGCCTGAGTGACCCATCCATTCGCGAGAAGCTCCTTCTGTCGATCCAATTCTAGAACCGCCCTTTCATGGGCGGCCTGCGACGAAACCATATCCGCGTTTGAACGGGTCACCTCGGCCTGAAACGTGGAAGGATCCAGCGCGGCGATGAGGTCGCCTTTCTTGATATCCTCCCCAACCTTGATCGGGCGCTTTATGAGCTGGCCCGAAATACGGAACGCCGCGTTGATCTCCTGCGTCGCCGCCGCACGTCCGGGAAAACTGCGCTCGGTCACCCCGGCAAAGTCGGCGACCTTCATGGCGCGAACCGGACGCACAGGCTCTTCCTGAACGATCTCCGGTTCGTCGCAGCCCGAAGCGAGCAACGCGGGTACGAGAATGACGAAAAGCGACATCCTTCGACCGCGTGCTGGCTTCGGTTTCTCGTACGCCTTGACCATTTCTCTTTGCCCAACTCAATCCTTGGGTGCCTGAAACGAGGACGATCGGTACGGGCGCAATAACGCATTCAGGCGACAGGCGACCCGCGGAACAGTCGTTCGACCTTTGGCGGCTGTGGGACTAGGGTTAGAGAAGTCCTAGTCCATCCAGCCGCCGCCGGGCGGCGTGAGGTCGGGAAGATCGCGGACATCGGCAAGCGACAGCTCAAGGCGCTGATCGCTCGCCAAATACACGAAGCGCAGGCGGCCTCGGCGCGACACAAGAGCCGCCGGCAATGGCGCCACCCGGTGACCGCCACCCATCCAAGGGGTGACCGACGCCACATCGGCCGTGCTCTCGACCTGGACTCGCAAGAGCTCCAGCTTCGTCCCACCCCGCTCGGTCACGAACGGAATCTTAGAGAGCCGCAGAAAGCTCGTCGGATCGGTCGCCGATCCGAACGCCTCAACGAACGCCGACTCCACCAGGTCGAGATCCGGCTCTCTAGGATCGGTCGTCGTCTCACCTTCGTGATCGTGCGGAAGATGCGGCGTCTGCCACTGGGTCGGCCTGCCGGCCGCCGAATTATGTCCGAGCTCAGCCATCAGAACGTCACCGGTTTGTCGATTAAGCCCTTGTGGGCGCCAAGCTTGTTATGCGCCACCATGGAGCCAAGCACGTCGACCATCACCCGCAGGCCCAACAGAGCCGAGATGTCGGATGTGTCGTAGGGCGGTGAAACCTCGACCACCTCAACGCCGCAGACCCCTTGGGCCGCCACGAGCCCCACAATCTTGAGCACCTCCCGCGGCAGGAACCCGCCGGGTTCGGGCCAGCCGGTCCCGGGGACAAAGCCGCAATCCACGCAGTCGATATCGAAGCTGAGATACACCATGTCCGTGCCATCCCAGGCGAGATCAAGGGCGACCTCGGCGATCTTCTCCGGCCCGAGCCTTTCGACGTCGTCGATGGTCAGCACGTTCGACCCCCGTTTTACGACTTCCTTCGTGGCGATCCTGGGGACCTGCCAACCACCGATGCCGATCTGGACAAGATTATGCGCCGACACATTGTCGAGCTCGGTCGCCCAATACCAAGGCGTGTTGTGCATCCGCTCGTCGAGATCCTTCGCCTGCATATCGATGTGCCGGTCGAAGTGAATGATCCCGATTTTCTTGCTGGTGCATTGGGCGATGCCGCGAACGCACGGAAAGCCGATCGAATGGTCGCCGCCGATAATCAGCGGCACGGCTCCGGACGAAGCCACATGGGCGACGCCGCGTGAGATCTGATCGAAGCTCTTCTCCAGATTGCCTGGAATCGCGAAGATGTCGCCGGAGTCGCAAAGCGTCATTTGCTCTCGAAGATCGACCCCCGTTTCGTAATGGTAGGGGGTGTAGAGCGCGGAAATCTTGCGGACGCCCTGCGGCCCGAACCGTGCGCCCGGCCGATAGGTCGTGCCGCCGTCGAAGGGAACCCCAATCACCGCCGCGTCGTAGTTGCCCACGTCGCGCACATTCTCAACATAGGGCGCCTTGAGGAAGGTGTTGATGCCGGCGAAATGCGGCTTCTCCCCACGCGAGAACGTGGGAATGTTGCGGCTTTCCAGGGAGTCGGCGCCGGGCAGCCCCATCTCAAGCGCCCATTTGAGTTCGCGCTGATATGCATCCTCGGATAGTTTTTCTTCGGCCTGGGTGGCTTTCCACCCCTGGCTGTTCAGTTCGGCGTAGCTGGGGTGATGGAAACGCCGTTGATTCGGCGGCTGCCACAACGGCGTGCGAGCATGTGATCTGTGCGTTCTCATAACAACCTCCCTTTGCAGAAATCGGAACTCAGCCCCACCACAATGCCGGACGTTGATGATCCCGGCCCCCGTGACGGAATGAATTGAACACACGCTAGCCCTATTAACTTTTTCGTTGAAGCGTCGATCTATATCATTTCGTGACACTCGGCCGAGAGCCGGTTCCCAGAGTGCAAGCACCGGTGGTACGGTGCAGAATACGAGAGGGAAATTTCCACTTCACGCCGATCCGCATGCGGCGCGCGAGGGAGCTCGTTAGGGCGATACTTAGCGGTCCAAGGCGGCGCGGCGCTGATACCGATGTCCGGCCGCCTTGCGTTGTCCCTTGGTCTTGGTCGGATGATCGTCCAAGGCGCAAAAGAGGAGCACACAAACGATGCGCACACTTATCGGACTGGCGGTTTTTACCGCTTTCATGGCGCAAGGCGCGCTGCCAAGCCGAGCCGACGACCAGGCTGCCGACCGGGCCGCCGAGCAGAATGATTGCAAGGATATGGAACTCGTACGGACCGGTACGGTGACCGGCGAAGGCAACGCGGTCGGGTTCATCATCGGGGTGCGCTGGGGTAGTGGAACCGTCGAAATGGATGACGGCCGCACGTTCAAGTTCAAGGCCAAGGGCGCGAAGGTCCTGGAAGTCGGCGCTGTGAACATGACCTATAGCGGCGTGGTCTATAATCTCGAAGAACCGGAGGATTTCGCAGGCTTCTATGCCGGAATGGGGGCCGGGGTCACGCTTGTCAAAGGGATCGGCGGCACCGGCTTTCAGAATACGCGGACCTGCGTCGGAATGGAAATCAAGCGTGATGATGCACTGGGCCTTCAGGGCAGCTTTCCCATGCCCACGGGTATCGACATCGTGCTGGCCGAGTGAGCGCGGCGAGAGTAGCCATTCAGGGCTCACCTCCCTCTGCTCTCTTCTCCTGGCTCGCTTCCCGTTCCGGCTCGGGCGCGCTCAAGACGGAATGCGTGACGGTCGCAGCCCGCCTCTAAGTTTGGCGCCTATTTTTGGTTCACAGGATAGTCCTTATCTGCCGAGAGTCTTTTCAGCGTGTGCTCAAATGCTCGATGATCGGGTCCCGTGGGATAGCCTCGTCCTTCGGCGCGGCCAGTTTCCGGACTTTGGAGGGGGACTGCCCAAAGTGCTTGCGAAATGCGCGCGAGAAGTTGAACTGGTTCGTATAGCCCAGCGATTCAGCGATCACGCCCAGTGGTAGATCGGTTTCCCTGACATGCTCATGGGCAATCTCCATTCTTACGCGGCTTGTCATGTGGCGAAAATCCAGACCCGCTGCGTCCAATGTCCGCTGAACGGTTCGGACGCCTAGATCGAGCGAGCGCGCCGCCGCGTCGAGGCAGACTTGTCCCGTTGCGATTTGCACCCGGATGATCTCTTCCACGGCCGCTTCGAATTTTTCGGACGGCTGGTGGTGTCGGGCGCGCAGAGCGTCGGACACCGTGACGCCGCTAAGCGGCAAGCCAGATCGCCGTTGAAGCGCAAGCAATTCCTTTGGAAGCGCCAAGCCGATGAAATCCGCATCGTATTGGATGTTGGTCGGCAATATGTCTTCCAATGCGCTCGGCGAGGCGGGCGGCGGTGGAACATCCAGTCGAACGCTCTCCGGAAACCAGTCCGGCCCTGCAAAGTAACGCACAATGCTGATGAGAAATCCGGTCGCGGCGAGGCCAAGGTGGATCTGCGGGCGGCGCTCTGATGTTGCAAACCGAAACCCGAACCAGACCAGATCATCCGTTCGTGCGATCCTTACGCCCTGGTAGCTGCAGAAACAGACAGCCACCTGGTCGAACCGTTCCAGGCTGGCGCCAAGCGTTTCTCCTTCCACGATATAGCGCCCCCAAGCGCCGAGAGCGGCGACATTGGTACGCTCGCCGAGTCTGGCGCTGAGTGAGGGGTTGCCTGATTGGCGCGCCGCACTCTCCAAGAACAGTGCAACGGAAGCCTCCGGTACGAAGAATCCTTCTAGCGCCGGCAAGCATCCGGGCAGCCCGGCATCCGCCAGGGCGCGACGGCAGCCGCGATCGCCAAGCTCGGCCTTGGCGAACTCTATTGCGCACTTGAGGTAACTGGCCGTGAGCAATGGGATGTCTTGACCCATGGCTCACGTCACACTCTATGCGCCGAAAAGATTGCGGTGCTGGTTCTGGCGTCCCTCCCGCCGGACCCGCAACGCACAAAAGGTGAAAAAGCCAAGAGCACCGTCCGCCGCACGCGCGTTCAGCGTCCGTGGACAGACCATTAAGCGGGTCAGAGATTGGCGTCGACGTCGCTGACCTTGCGGTCCCATTGTTCCCCCCTTTGTCAGTTCGATGGCCGCAATCCGGGCTCGGTATCGCCGACGCGGATAAACCGGTCCGACCGTTCATCAGCACGCCTTGTCGTCGCCACATCGCTCCAGATTCACCGATCGCCAGACACAGTTCTCCCGTTCCCGCAAAAGCCGCGCTTTTTGAGGGTGCATTAGAAAAAATTGTTCTTAATTGGCTCGTTGGCCTGAGAAGGATCGTGTCACAATCCTGCGACCAAGCCCACATTCGGCTAGGAATATGTACAATTCTAGAATAGAATAATCTATATGGATCAAGTTCTTGCAATGCGCGCCTTCGTCCGTGTCGCCCAGACCAGGAGCTTTGTCGAGGCGGCGAAGCTTGAGGGTTTGGCGCAGGGCACGATCAGCAAACGTGTGTCGGCGCTGGAGAAGCATCTCGGCGTCCAGCTGCTTCGACGCAACCAGCGCGAAGTCTCTCTGACGACCTTGGGAGAAGACTATTTCCGGAATTGCTTACGGATTTTGGATGATCTGAACGCCGCCGATACCCAGATCCGGACTGACGCACAAACGCCCACCGGGCTTGTGCGGCTTTCCCTGTCGCCAGTCCTATCGCGGCTGATCATCGCGCCTCTGGTGGCGGAGTTTGTTCGAGAATACCCCAGCATCGAGGTGCTCGCTTTTCTGACCGAACAACATGTGGACATTGTCGGTACGGGTGTCGATCTAGCTGTTCGCGCCCGCCACCTGGAAGACTCGACCCTCATCGCCTCCCGAATTTCGTCTAATCCGTTGTCCCTTGCGGCGGCTCCATCCTATCTGAAGAAGGCGGCCAGACTTGAAAGGCCCGCGGACCTCACAGCGCATCAATGCGTCGCCTTTAGCAGAATGAGATCGGCTCAGACTTGGCGGTTCACCAAGGACGATGAGATCGAGGAAGTGGCGATCAACAGCGCCCTGATCGCTGATCAAGGCGACACTCTGGTGGAATATGCGGCGGCGGGCGCAGGCGTGGTGATGATGCCTGAATGGGTGATGGCGGACCATCTGAAGTCCGGGCGTCTGGTGCGGCTGTTACCAGATTGGTCGCCGCCGAGCCTCCCGCTGCACATCGTCTACAGCGCGAACGCCGCCGTTCCTCTCCGCATTCGCTTGCTGGCGGACTTCATTCGCCGGAATGTTCGGAAAAGAAATTTGTTGCCCAGATAATTTCCGCGCTTGGAAACTGGAAACGACGCTATCGGCGCGTAAATGGATTCGGGTGAGTCAGCGGGGCAGGCGAGTCTTGGTTGGCTGCCGGCAGTAGCCGTCATTGCGTGAACCGACCTTTGGCGCTGGCCAATGCTCAATCAACGACAAGGGGTTCCAACGCGCACTCTTTGGCGGCGTCCTGGGATGGGTGTCGTAGATACTTACATTCGATCCGCTCGAGTATCCTTGCACCTGGGCTAGGGTGCGACCCTATGACGTTATGGGGGTTGCTCCTGTTTCCATACGGACGAGTCTTCCGTCCTTCAAAAGCATCACGACCATCACCGCTTCTGTGTCGCCGCTGGGAAAGTCGATGAACTGGTGGGACACGCAGATATCGGCGTTCTCATAGACGATGCGGTAGGCCCGCCTTTCGGGGCGCGGGCCGTCGGCCGACCAGATCCGCACCATCTCGTCCTTGCCGATATCGGTGTCCGACTGGTGGCGCACGAAGACGAAGCTGTCGTCGATGAGATCTGCGAGCGCCTCGCTGTCGCGCCGCTCAAAGGCCGACTTCCACCGTTCCGAGAATGTCATTGTCTCCCCCCCCCCCATCTGTCCCTCAGGCGCGGTGCGCCATCGACAAATCGTACAGTACCGGGCGTCGCGCGCAAGGGGCCCGGCCTGCGCTGGATGTCACTGTGGGAGCAGATCGCGGGCGCGGATCGTTCGACGCAGGAAGTCTGCCGAAAGAAGGATCCGCAGGGGTGGCCTGCGCCGCGGCGATATTGGCGAAGACGCATTGCCAATACAGTAAATTGTCGTTCAAAGAACTGCGCCATAATTCAGCAAACAATCTATAGCGAATTGGACACTATCTTTCGCGCCCTTGCGAGTTGTCACCGCGGCCATTGGGGGTGAACCGAGGTTCTGAGCGTGTTTCGCCTTCGGCGCCTGACGCGTTCGCCTGGTCGGCGCCTCGCAACGGCTCGCTTGCCGTTGAGAATTGGCGATTCATGTCGGACTGGTTTGGGTTCGATTGCTGCGGAGATAGGTTCGGGTTGGTCGGTGTTGTCGCCGCTTGTTTTGCGGCGAAGCGGTCGATCTTTTCCTGGTTCTCGCGGGAGGGTTTGGCGAAGCGGGTTTTGGCTTTGTGGGGGACGGCGAAGCGGCCGGGTGGGGTGAGGTCGAGGGTTAGGGTTGGCTTGTGCTCCAGTGGCCGTCCCTTGCCATGATCATGGCCGTGGGCCTGGAGGTATTTCCGGTTCTGTTCGAGTTGGAAGGCCTTTTCGAGGGATTGTGTTTCGCGCGCCTGTTGTTCCTTGAGGGCCTGTTCTTTGCGGCGGAGCTCCATTGCCTGGATTTGGTGTTGCTGGCGTTGGTCTTCCTGTTTCGCCTGCTGCTCCAGTTGTCGCGTTTGTTTCTCCTGCTGATAGACCGCGTGCCGCTGACGGTCCTGGCGTTTGTGCAATTGACGGCGGAGGAGCTCGGCGCCGGTGACGCGGGCGAGGAAGCCGGCGAGACCGGTGGGCTTGGTCGCTTCTCGCTGTTCCCGTAGCCGTTTTGACTCGGCGAGGAAGAGGGATCGCGCCTGTTTGCGTGCATCCGCCTGTCGGTTTTCCAAGGCCAGCCGGTCGGCCTTTTGGCGGTCGAGTTTCTCGGCGATTTCCTTCTCGAGCTGGGTGCGGCGTTTCTCATGCATGTCTTTCAGCTGATCGCGCCGATCGTGCTGCTTGTCCTTGACCGAATGCTCCTTCTGCTGCGCCCGGTGTTCGGCGACGAGCGCGCGCGCTTCCTCGACCTCGGGGAGCGCGTCCGGCGGATAGTCGCCCTCCAGGAAGGCGCGGATGTCTTTGGTGCGAATACTGTTGTCGCCGATCAGTTTGGGCAGCGCGTTCATATTGCCGAGACTGTCGACGAGGATATAGGGCCGCCGCCCCGTGGCGAGCATATAGCCGTTCTGCTCAAGACCGGCGACGAAGGCCTTGGCGCTGTCGCTTTGGCGCCAAAGATCGGTGACCAGCGCGATCCGATCTTCCTTGGTCAGGCCGCTGACATCCTGCTGGTTCTTCTCGTAGAGCGAGAGCTGTTTGTTCTTCTCGAGGTCAGCGTCGCGGTCCTTGTAATAGCCGTCCGGCAGCTTGAGCCCATGGTCGCGGGCGAACGCGCGCGTCACCATCATCAGCTTTTGCCGGTCGAACGGGATCTGGATCGCCTTCTGATCCTGGATGTCGATCCGTGACCAGACGACATGGCAGTGTTCGCGCTCGTCCTTGATATGGAAGACGACGGCGCGCGGCTGGCCGAACAGGCCGAGACTGTCCTCGGCGCGGCTGATATAATCGTCATACTGATCGCGCGTGAGCCGACCCTGGCGCTGGTCGGGATTGATCGACAGGCTGTAGAGATAGTTCCGGCATTGGGTCATGCCGTGAGCCTGCGCCTCCCATTCGGCGAAGGCGCCGTTCAGGTCCTCGGCGAGCGCCCCGCGCAGATCAGCGATCTCGACATACTCATTGTCCTGCGCGTTCTGCAGATGAACCGCGAGATCGCCGCCATTGCCGCGCTGCGAGCCGAACGGGATCACCGCCGCCGCCCCAACAGCCGCATCAGGATCGTGCGCAGCTCGATCAGACTGTCGCGGATTTCTTCGAGGAGGAGGGCGCTGTTATCGCCGCCAGCAAGCGCAATTTCATGCGCCTTGGCCTTCAGCACGGCGAGCTCACCCAGCATTTGCGCGAGCAGGGCTTTTTCAATCGGCGGTCGGCGCTGCTGTCGGGGCGTCTCGATATTGGAGAAGGCCTCCCCAAAAGCTTCATTGACCTGAGCCGAGAGGGATTTGCCGGTGCGGTCTTTCGTGGCGTGCAGATGGGCGAGCACGTCCGGCCGCAGCCGGATGCTGGTGGGAGGTTGTCGTTTGGTCTTCGGTTTTTCTGTCGGCATGGCTCCTTCTTGGTTCTAGACCGGCGGCGGCGTTGCTTCCCTCATCGCCTCCTCACGCCGCCGGTTCGTGTTGTCCGGTGGGTCGGTCGTGGCGCGCGCGGGTCGGTTGTGTTGCGCCGGTTGGTCGGTGCACGCGCTTGGCAAAGCCGATTCCAAAGGGATCGGTTGAACCTAGCGCGTCCCAGGGGGGTTAGCGGGGGACGGGACGTCCCCCCTCAAGGTTGGCGGGGGGTAATACCCCGCACACCTTGTGTTCCCTTTTGTTTCAACCGGTCTTATGTCAAGTGTAGGAGAAAGAGTTTAAGATTGTTCTAATATTTATCATTGGTGTGTATTTTCTGTCTATTGAGTGCTATATTTTATCGTGTATTTCCTGTGGGTCGTTGTTCGGTTGCTTCTTCGCGTAGGGAATCGGTTTTTGTAATGTACATTCCAATTCGGGCTTGACTGTTAATCGCCTTGTTTTCCCGCGCGGATTTCCCTGATTTTTCATAAATAGAGGCCGCCGGACGCGCCTGCGCCCGACGGCCTAGTGGATCGCCGGTCTGTAGCGATCAGCGGTAGCAGCGTTTGATCAGCGCCCATTCCTCCATGGCGCGGATGCCGCCCCGCTTTGTGCAGGCCTTCATGGGAAACTGCATATAGCGCGGCGTCCAATCGGCTTTCCCGCCATCCCGCTCGCCCTTGAGGCAATCTTGAAGGATCGATTTCTGGACCTTCGCCGTTGAGACGACATGCGCGTCCGCCGCGTTCTTGCCGGCGGCTTCCCGGACCATGGCGTTGATCGCCGGTTTGTCCCGCAGGAGATCGAAGAAAGTCTGGTCGGGAACCCAGCAATCCGCCATATCCACCTTGAGAACCTGACCGAGCGCCTCAACCAGATCGCCGCCACAGGGCAGTGTTTCCGCGACGACATAGGCAAGGATGCGCATGACATCGGCGTCCTTGAGTTCGATCAGCTTCGCAAACAGCGAGTGAAGGTCGCCCCCTTCCGCATGATCGGCGGATCGCCGGGCCACCGGATGGTTGGGCGGACTCTCGATCTCAAGAAGCGCTTTTACGGCGTTCCGTTCCCCGCGCAGGACGGCCTCGGCCTTGTTCGCCGCGAGGCTTTCGCCGATGGCGGGCGATTGGGCTTTCTGCGGATCGGCGCAGACTGTCCACAAGCCGGAGCCCGCGATGATCTGAGCCACGGCCAGACGCAGGGCGAGACCGCGCCGCCCAAGCAACGCCGCCCGCACCGCCGCATGGCGGTGAAGCGCCAGATAGTTCTGCATGGCGTGGGTGATTTCCGGTTTGGAGGGCGGGGACGGCTCCGACGCGGTGTCGGCCGCCGCCTGTCTCTTGCGCGCCTCCTTCCGGTGAAGCTGGCCCTCATAGAACAGCACTTCCCCGTTTCGGGTCGGCCGGATGAAGACCTTGCCGCCATCCTCCTTGGCCGTGTCCACATGCTCATAGGCGAACCACGGCTCGCCGATATCCAGCACGATCACATCCGTCCATCCTTCGGCGCGATAGCGCGCCGCCGCCTCGGCGATCGCGCTGCTCTGCAAGGCCCAAAACGCCTCCGCATCGTCGAAGTAGGTCGCCTCCCCGAAGAGGTCGGCGACAAGATTGCCGGGATAGAGGTCGAGGTCGAACAGCGCCACGCCGGTCTCGATCTCAGCCCCGCCGAAGAGCCAGCATTTGAGGCGGTAGCCTTCCGGCGCCCGCGCCGCGTCGCCCCGATAAAGCGCGAGCCATGCTTTCTGCTGTTTCGGCGTGGCCATGGTGAGCAGCCGCACCGTATTCACATGGATATCGCCGTTGCGGTAGGCTGTGAGGATCGGCGCCGCCAGGTTGGCGATGGCGAGCCTCTGGCGCACGAGACGCTCGGTCACCCCGAACCGGGCCGCGATGCTTTCCGCGTCCAGCCCCTGTTTGATCAGCGCGGCGAAGGCCTTGTACTGGTCGATTTCATCCATCGGCAGGCGCGCGATATTCTCCGCCAAGGACGCTTCGATAGCCCGCGCGTCATCGCCCGCCGCCATCACGATGCAAGGAACGGGCGCCGCCTTCCCGCCTTCCTCGGCGAGCGTCCGCAGCGCCTGCAGCCGTCTGCCGCCCGCCACAACCTCATACCCATCGCAATTGGGCCGCACCAGCAAGGGCTGCAACAGCCCGAGCGCGCGGATGCTGGGCAGAAGATCGGCCATCTCCTTCGCATCCTTCTTTCGTACATTGACCTTCGTGGTCTTGAGTTTCTCCAAGTCGATTGTTTTCAGTTCCATGATTTGACTCCTTTCCATGGATGGTGAGTTGATGAGCGGAAGCGAACCCTTCACCCCCGCGCATGAACCCTTGGCCAGCGCCGAGCGTCCGGAGAGAAAGGCAAAAACCTGCGCGCGGATGCGCGCGCCGCAGCCCGGCGGTCGATCGGAAGCGGGGATGGGTCAGAGCCGGGACCGGCGGCGCTCTTCTCGGGAGACCGTCAGGCGCGCCCGCGCCCCTCTCGCGGCCACGGAAGGGGTTTATTGACGATCGAGGCGCAGCGACGCCTTACGGCGGAAGAGCGTTGACCCACAGCAGCGCGTCCCCGGTTCCGATATAAGCTGACAATCAGGGTTCCCTGCGCGTGCCCGGCACGCGCGAACAAGCGGCGCCGGTCCGCCGGCGCCTCCGCATCCTGCGCGAGGGACCGATACCGTATGGCCAAGACCCGCCGGCGGGGCTTGGGACGCGCCAGCGTCGAGGGCCCGGTCCGCTTGTGGACGCGCCCCCGCCCCATCTTCGCTGAGGGCGTCGTGAGGCGGCGCGCCGGATCGCCGACCTAGGCTCGGTGAGACAGAGGAGTCTCGCCGCCATGCCAGAAGACCGCTATACCGAGCGTCCCCGCCGCAGCGGGCCGCCGCCGACGCCGGAGATTTACGACACGCTTCAGCGCGCCTATGAGTATTTCAACGCGCGGCTGTTCGACAACCGTCTGCCGGACTGCGTCATCACCCTGCGCCGGCACGGTCGGTGTTTCGGGTATTTTGCGGGCGACCGGTTCGGCGCCGATCTGGGCGAGCTCTGCGATGAGATCGCGCTGAACCCGCGTCATTTTCAGGACCGGTCCCTCGCCGCGACCCTGGCGACGCTGGTCCACGAGATGGTCCATCTCTGGCAGCATCATTACGGCAAGCCCGGCCGAGGCTCGTATCACAATCGCCAATGGGCGGACCGGATGAAGGCGCTCGGCCTGCAACCTTCTCATACGGGCGAGCCGGGCGGCAAGGAGACCGGCGATACGATGTCCCACTATATCCTGCCCGGCGGCGCGTTCGAGAATGCGATGCGCCAGTTGGAACAGCGCCGCTTCGCCCTGCGCTGGTCCGAGCGCCCCGTTGCGGCCGAGGCCAAAACGCCGAAGGCGCCGGGCGGGGCGGAGGAAGAAGACGGCGACAAGTCCGGCGCGCGGCAAAAGTTCACCTGTCCGAGCTGCAGCCTCAACGCCTGGGCCAAACACAGCGCGCGGCTGCTCTGCGGGGAGCATAAGATCCCGATGGTCGCCGCCTGACGAACCCGACACCCTCAACGCAATCGGCCCCGACGATGCCGCCGGGGCCGTTTTTGCGGCTGGAGTCCGGGGTTAGAGCGTATCGCCGCCCTCCGCCTCCGCCTCCGCGCCGTCCTGGCCTGACTTGGGACGCGGCCGGGACCATTTGAGGGCGTAGCCGGTCTCGCTCTTGGTCAGGGCCGCCCACATCGGATAGGCGAAGGACGGGTCGTCGATCTTGAGCGAGATATAAGGCTCGTTCGTCCGCTGGGACTTTTCGTTCCAGCCCGCGCCGACCTCAGCGCCATTATGTTTGGCGTGCACCCGGTAGTCCGGCGCGCGGTCCTTGTCCTTCTCAACGGGCTGGATCACCAGGTCCGCGCTGAAGATCAGGGTTTCGACAAGGCCCTCGAACGAGCCGGTTTGGGTTTTTGTGAAAGTTCCAACAATCATGATTTTCTCCTTTTCGTTGGGTCAAGACCGCCCGATGCGGCCTTTTCTTAGGTCACACCGGAACGCGACCCGGATCGGGGGCGTTATCAAGGGCCGCCTGGCCTTGCGACGGGAACCGGCGGGAAGGCGGCCCGTAAAAGAATTTTGTTTCGCGACTATGGACGCCTGCGTCCTAGGAAAATTCTTTTTGAGAAGGCCCCCGATTTGGGTCCAGGTTGACCCTCGTCAAAAGGCCTCGGTCGGTCGATGGGCGATCGAAGAAAGGGGGAAGACGGTTGGAACGCGCACCGCAAAACACCGGCGCCGGATTCGACAGAGGGCATGGCGCTCACACAGGATGATCGCTGGCATGGTGAGGCAGTCGTGAGGGGCGGATCGACCGCGCGCGCTACTGGGTTCCAAACGCGCCTGGCGCTGGGGCCGGGCGGCGAGACCAAAGCGCTGCGGAAAGGAAAGCCCTCATGTCATCCGACCAAGACCATCCCGACCTTCTCTCCGATGTGCCACGCGGCGTGACCGCGCGATATCTGCGCGATCAGAAAGTCCCCATGGCGTTCTTCCAGGACCCGGCGCGCATGCGGTCGGCGGCGGCGCTTGCCTATGATCCGCGCGATCCGGGCGGCAAAATCCTGCTCGGCGCCATCGGGGACCGTTTGATCGGGTTTGAGGACAACCGACACATCCTGACCATCGCGGGATCAAGGGCGGGGAAGTCGGTGACCGTCATCAACAACCTGTATTTCTATCGCGGGAGCGCGCTCTGCACCGATCCCAAGGCGGAGCTCGCCAACACAACCGCCATGGTGCGCGCGGCGTTGGGCCAGAAAGTCTATGTCCTCGACCCGTTCGACCGGGCCCGCGGCGGCGCGCGCCAGTTCCAAGCGCGCTTCAACCCGCTCGCCCGTCTCACGCGCGCCAACCCCTATGCGGTCGAAGATGCGGTGCAGATCGTCGATGCGCTCGTGATCAAAAGCCCCGATGAGAAGGACCCGCATTGGAACGAGTCCGCCGGACAGTTCCTCTTGGGCCTTATCCTCTATGTGGCGCTGGCGCCGGATGTTCCGGATCAAGACCGGCATCTCGGAACCGTGCGCAAACGGGTCAACAACGCGCTCGCCACGACCCCGGACGGCGGCCATTATGAACTTCCCGTCCAAGCGACGAACGCGGCGCGCGCGTTGCGGGAGCAGGGGTTGGAGGATGTCGCCGACGCGATCGACGGCAGCATGGCGAGCTTCTACGACAAGTCGGAGAATGAACGTGCCAGCGTCCTTTCCACCGCCCATCGCCACACCCAGTTCCTCGATTACGGCGCCATGAAGCGCGTCCTGTCCGGCCATGATTTTGATCTGGCCGATCTGAAGCGGGACCCGAACGGGATCTCGGTCTTTCTCTGCCTGCCCGCGACCCGGATGGGGACCTGCAACCGCTGGCTCCGGCTGATCGTCAATCAATTGCTGCAGGCGATGGAGGAAGAAGAGACCGTCCCGAAGGCGCCCGTCCTCGCCTGTCTCGACGAGTTCCCCGTGCTCGGCTTCATGTCCCAATTGCAGGATGCCGCGGGCCAGATCGCTTCTTTCCATGTGAAGCTCTGGACCATCCTGCAGGACTGGAACCAGGGCGAGGCGCTCTACGGCAAACGCTTCGAGAGCTTCGCCGCCAATGCGGGCGTGATCCAGGCCTTCGGCAATACCGACCTCGCGACAACCGAGACACTGACCAAGCGCATGGGCAAGACGCCGGTCCCCACCACCAAGACCGGCGACACGGCGGAGGATCAGCGCCACAAGGGCCTCACAGGCGCCAACCAGTCGAAAGAGCTCCACGATCTGATGACCCAGGACGAGGTCGCCCGCACATTCGCCCGCGACGACGCCCTCAAGCGCCAACTGATCCTGTTCGCCGGCAAGGCCCCCGCCATCCTGCAGAGAGTCGAATATTACGACCGAACCGCGCCTTTCGCCGGATATTTCGGGCATGGCTGAAGATGTGAGGAAGGTATGAGGGCCGGCCCTGACGGCCGGTCCTACCGTGCAGGCTTGTGTCATCCTTGAGAGGAGCCTGCCATGAGTACGACGCCCAAAGCCCATACCCGCAAACCGCCGTTCCGCGGCAAGCCGACAACCCGTTTCGACGAAGACGATAGCGGCAATCTCACGATTACGGTCCAGGCCCGCGCGCTGCATCCGCTGATGCTGCGGTTCATCCGCTGGATCAGCCTCGCGGCCGCTTTGGGCGTCTTGGTCCTGGCGACGATGGGTCTCTACGATCATCCGCAGCCATCCGGCGAAGATATCGCCTGGGCGCTCGGCGGCGTCCTGCTCATCTATCCGGTCCTGCGCTACAGCCTCGCCGCGCTTCTCAAATTCCGGAAAGTGATCCGCTTCACGCCCGAGGCGATCAGCATCAAGAAGGGCTTCGGTTGGGACCGGTATGAGCGGCGCCATCCGCACAGTTTCACGCTCTACCAACATGACGATGCGGAGGAGGAGCAACAGAAGCTCGCCTTCCGCAACAGCCGCAACCCGCCGCGCTTCTGGTTCCTGCGCCCAAACGCCTATTACGACGTCGCCTTCCATATCTGCCTCGATTATTTCGGGGAGCGGCAGGACATCATGACGGTCTATGGCGTCGAACCGGCCCGCAAGATCCACGCGCGCCTCATGGCCTGCGATGATGTGATGGAGGGAGAGACCCAGGGCGACGGCGGCGTCACCTTGACCCCGGACCGCGATTGGGACGGGGCCTTGGGCCGGATGTAGGACGCCGGCCAACCCGGGCATCAGGGGGCGTGATCGGGGGCCCATGAGGGAGCGATGAGGGAGGGTGCTGGATCGTCGTGCTCTACAGCGGGGATCAACCCACAGATGATGAAGAGGATATCATGCCCAGCCAATCCCTCGCTCCGATCCCGATCTTCAACACGCAGACCGCGCGCGCCGTTCTGATCATCCTCAGCTGCGTCAGCGCGTACTTTACCTATAAGGGCGCGTCGATGGCGCTCGCCGCCGGCCTGGTCACCTGGCTCACCAAGATGGATGCGGTGCTGTTCGCCATCGGCTCCTCCACCGTTCTCTATTTCCTGTAGACCGCCGCGCCGGCGCTCGCGGCGAAGGTCGAGACGGCGCGGGAGCGCGCGCTGGCGCTGATCCTGATCGCGGTCGCGGCCCTGATGATCGCGGGCGTCAGCAGTTGGCTCAATGTCGCCGGCATCGCCGGCGCGTCCGCCATTGCGCAGCATCTGAACAGCGCCATCCTATCCTATGAGGCCGCGCTTTCGGAGCGGCAAAGCGCGCTCGCGCGCGTGAAAGCTGTCATTCCCGATTTTGAGCAGGCCGCCGCGCTCTACCGCACGCGCCGGGAGAGCGAGATCACAAACGGCGCCTATTCCGGCGGACCCGGCCCGGGCACCGTGGAGCAAACCCTGGGCGCGATCGCCGAACGGTTCGCAGCTCAGGGTCAAACGCTCGACGAACAGATCAGCGAACGCCAACCGGCGATGGCGGTTGCGCAGAAAACGCTCGACACTCTGCGCGCGACGGCGGCCGGCGGCCAAGACGCCGCTATCAAGCTGCAGGGGTTCGCCCGGCAGGCCGACGCGCTTTTGGCGGCGCTCGCCGAAGCCGATCCGCGGCCGCTTGTGGAGAGCGTGAACCGAACCCTTGCGGCCATTCCCAATGAGGCGCGGCTGCAGGGGATCAGCGCCAGAACCGAAGCCGGCGCCGCCCGACAACGCGCCGCCCTCGACCGGATCGCCGAAGAGGTGGGGGAGACGGCGACCGCCTTGTCATCAGCCTTGGCTGCGCTGACGGCGGATATCGGCCCTGCGCCGGGATTCGCCCGCATCGATCCGATCGAAGCCGTACTGCGCTATCCGCTGCAGAACGCGCCCTATTGGGTCGGCGGGTTGGCGATGGATTTTGCGCCGACCCTCGTCCTGATCTACGCCATGGTGATCATGCAGATCCGCGGACGCCCCGGATTGTTCGCCGAGCGCGTCGGCGCGTTGACCGTCGAAGACATCCTCTCCGCCGACTACGCCAAAGACGCCATCCGCAACGGCGCCATCGATGGCGAGGTCATCACGCGGCTGCAGAACGACCTATCCGGGTCGCCGAGCAAGATCGAATACAAGACCGACGAGGACGACCCGACAGACAAACCCGACGGCGGAGGGCGGTGAGATGGCTTGGACGGAGCTCTTGGAGCAGCTGCACCGTCACGCCGCGAAGATCGTCGGCTTTCTGGTCGCCCTCTTGGTCATCGCCCTGATCGCAACCGACGTGGCGCTGACCGGATCACAGACCTCAACCATGCACCATCATCCGGGCGTCGCCCCGTCCCCATGTGCGATCCTGCCGGACGGAACGCGGGTCTGCGATGTGGAACCGCCGAACCCGTTCATCGACACGCGCTCCCGCCGGGAGGAAGACAAGCGATGATCACCCGCCGCCAGCTTCTCGGCGGATTGGCCGTCGCTGCATCGGCGCCCACCGCGCGCGCCGCCGTCTCCGCCACGTCCCCGGGCGCGTTCGAGACAGAGGAGATTCTCTGCTGCTACGCCGCCAGGCCCGACTTCAAAAAGACATCCGCGCTGCGGGCGCCCGATCCTTTGGCGCTCTCCGCCACGCAGGCGATCATCGATCTCATCGGCATGCGGCCGGTCTTCCACGTGCATGAGGCCGACTTCAACAATGGGAGCGTCGCCTTCGCCGCCGTGCGCACGCGGGAGCGGCATGTGGTCTATGACGCCAAATGGTTCCCGTTCGAAGAGAAAGGGCTCGGCTGGTATATGGTCGCCATCCTGGCGCATGAGATCGGGCATCATATCTACGGCCATACCAACGGCGTCGGCGCCACCCGCCACCGCGACGAGTTGGACGCCGACCGGTTCAGCGGCTGGGCCGTCGCCCGGCTCGGCGGCGCCGAAGAGCACGCGCTCTCCTTCGCGCCTCGTCTCACCTTAGCGGCCACGCCCTCCCATCCGGCGCGGCCCGACCGGATCGAAGCCTATCGGGAGGGTTAGAAGGCGGGAAGTCGACGCCTCCATCTGCTATGATCCCGGTTCGGGCGCGCTGAAGCGATAGGGATCCAACGCCTGCCAAAGTTCGGTCAGCGCGTCCTGCTCGCCGTCCAAGAACGCCTGGAGTTCGGCGTCCCGCATCTGCGCGACCAGCCCATCGCCTGACGGAAAGCTTGGGAACCGCGTGTGAAGCCCGTTCATCTGACCCAGAACCCGGTCATGAACCGCGCGCGCGTCTGGGGTCATGTCGAACAGCGTGCTGGCGTAGGTTCGGACCATGATGTTCAAACGGTGATGCGGATAGGGATGGGCGCCGCCGGTCTCAAACCCGTCCCGGCGGGCGTATTCCGCCATCATCCAGCTCGTCGCATAGGCGGCGAAGACGGTGAGGTCGAGACGCACATCCATCGCCATGGATCGCAGGCCGGTGATATTCTCAATGCCTGAGAGCTGAATACGAAGGAGCGCATGGAAGGCGGATTTATCCGCGTCCAGTTCCAGCCGCCGCATCGTCTCAGGGGGAACGTCCTCCGCCTTGGATTGGGGTGCGACCGGTGTCACGCGTCGCTCCCGCACCCGGCGCGACCAACCGCGTGCGGCGGCGTAGCCCACATGTCCGTTCAGGCAGTGATACAGTTCATGCAACCAGACAAACCGCATCATCAGCAGACAGAGCAAGGTCGCCGCCGACCGACGCACCCGATCCTTCGGCAGAAAGGCCTGCACCGCGTCGACAAAGACCTCCGGCGTCACCTTATTGCCGACCTCCCGCATCCAAAAGCCCGGCGGATACCCCTCAACCGGATCGGGATCGACCTCCGCATGCGCATCGCCGATCTGCGGGAAGAAGGCGCGTTGCGCAAAACAGTACTGCGCCGCCTCGAAGAACGCCGCGCCGAGCCCGACATGCAGCCCGCAAAGATGCACGCCCCCGTCTTCGGCCGCGAAGGCGTCCGGCAGGATATCGTCGAGATAGGCGGGGTATACCGCAAAGGGCGTTCCATCGGCCCGCCGATTACCCTTCCCATAGCCCATATGGTCGCGCATGCTGAGGAGCGAAAGTTTCAGAAAATCCTGGGTCTTATCCGCCTCTAGCCCGTCAAGGTCGATGCTGGGCCGTTTCAACGACCGGAGCGCATAGCGCCGGAACGCAAGCGCCGCGTCAGGCCCGTAGAAGTCCTCGCTCATGAGCGTCGATCTTGGCGCTATTCAGCGGACGGGTCGCGGCCCTGTTCGGTCGGGCGGGGGCGACGCGGATCGCGACCTTTGGCGCGGAACTGCGCGATCTCCGCATCGAGCAGACGGTCGCTGAGGTCCAGGTCGTCGGCGCAGATTTCCGCGCAGCCACTCGCGAGCCGTCCGTACTTGTCCCGGACTGCCAGCTCGACATCGCCCCGCTCGAGCATCGCGACGACGAGGTCGGTCATGCCAAGCGCGGCGGCGGTATGAATCAGCGGAAGATCGAAGCTCGGATGCAGGATGTTGAGAAGCGCGCCGTCGCGGACCGCATCCACGGCGTCGCCGGGCCGGTACAGATCGATCGCCGTGATCAGACGCTCGGTTGCATCGGCGCAATCGAGCAGCGCCGCGTCACTCTCTACGCCACGCTCCGTCGCCACGGCCAGGATACGCGCCGTGAGCGTCAGGGTTTTCGGCAGTTTGTCATCCATAAAGCCCAATGTTGTCCTTCCCTCCCCTGAGTCTACATCAGCAGCGGGCGCCGCGCCAAACGCCGGCAGCCTTTCGACCGGCCTATCCTGTGGATAAAAATCCATGTCGCGTTCGGCGTAGGGGCGGGCGCCGATCGGACGGTCGCCCGACCTGACGTCCTCGACAAAGCTGCGCGTGTTGGGCGGCGCGGAGATGCGCAGACCGGTAACGCCGTCGGCGTCGGCACGCACCTCCTCGATCGCCAGCAATTCGTTGATCGGGTCCTGCGTTCCGGTCAGGACGGCGAAGGCCAGACCCGGCGCGGCGATCACCGCCCCCGAGCCGGATGTCGAAAGAAGCCGGTCGTCGCAATGCTCCCCGACGAACTCAGCCGTCCCGCCGATGATCTGCGGGTCCAAACCTTCCGTGACGGCCATCAGGTCATCGGTGTCCGAGACTTCAAAGAGCCTTAATTGGACAACCCCGGTCATGGCGTCCCCGCCCGCCACGGAGGCGATGGTCAAGGTCGAGACCTCCAACACCCCAGGCTCCCGCAAAAAGGTATGACGATAGACCCCGTCAAGCGGCGGCGATGCGGGGCCCGCCCCCTCCGGTTCCGCCTTCGGGAATCTGCGCGCCAAGACGACCGCCAGACGATCGGCGCCGCCGCGTTGGTGATTGACGATATCGTCGAGAACGACGAACTCACCCGCGATCAAGAACCCCGCGACCGCGATCAGCGTATCCTTCCCGCGCGGCGCATCGGTCGTGTCCGTGGCGAAACGCTCCAGTGTGGCGATGCTGGTCTTTCCGGGAATGTCGGGATCTTCCACGATCTCCCGATAGGCCTTTTCAGGGCTCCAAAGCCGTCCCTCATCATCGGTCAGGCGCAACGCCAAACGGAACTCCGCGCGCAGGAACAGGCGCAAGGACGGCGTGATGGCGAGCGCCTCCAACTCGGCTGTCCAATCCGCCATGGCCGGCGCCTCCCCTCAACAGACATCCTTCCCGCTTCAGGATGACCCACACGGATAGCGGCCTCAAGTTTGAAACTTTTCCCCATTTCTTGTATAATGAGTGGATGGATCGAACAGGGTGGGATGACGAAGAGCAGGCGATACGGAAGCGGCGGAAGGACGCCGAACAGCGCCAGGATCGGGACGACTACAATAACGAGATGGCGGGTCGCGAGACCGGTCGCATCCACCGTTTTTTCCAAAAAGAAAGGCCCGGGAGTCCACACGATCGGGACCGCAAGGCGCGTCGGGAACACGCGGCGCTCACGGCGCTGATGGCGCTTCTCGCCGACCCCGCCTATGCGGCGCTCTATCAAGACACCGTCGATATGGTCAACGACCACGCCGCCAAGGCGGAGGCCGCCCTGGAAGATGCGGAACAGGCCTTGGCCACGGCGGAGGCGCGGCTTGACGAACTGCTGCAGAACGCGGCGCGCCTGCCGGACGGGCGGCGGGTTTTCCGCGACGCGGATGGAACCCTGCACGCCGAGGATGGCGCGCCCATCGATCCTGTCGACGCGGAGGGGATCCTCTGGCCCGACGATGCGCCGTCTTACGAAGACTATCTCGCCCATCGCCGGGCCGTCGCGGACGCGCGCCAGAAGGTCGAGGATTGGCGCGACTATCTGGTCTCGGTGATCGGCGTCGCGCGGGACCGGTTGTCGGACGAGGACAATCCGCTGACCGCGGATGAGCTGCGTGAGCTGCAGGACAGAATCCGCGACCAGGCCCCGGAAGCGGTCGCCGAACCGGACGCGCCGGCGGCGCATACCAAGGACACGTCCTTCGCGCTGACCCTTCCCGACCTCTGATCAGCGCCTTGCATAGTCGAACGGGCCGCAGGCCTTGCGCATCAACGCCACGATCACCGCGCGCGGATGATAGGCCGCATTCTGGGCCATGGCCGACCGAATCGAGTCCTCCGTCGCCGCTGTGTCGCTGAAGTACCAGCGTTCGAGACAGGCGCCGTGACCCGCATCGTTCTCCCGCGCGATGAAGCCGGCCATGCCGATCGAGGCCTGAAAATAGCCGCGCTGCGCCTCACGCGGCCAGGTCAGGAACTCGCGGCTTGTGAATGTCTCCGCATACGATGGTGTGGCGGCGGCGCAAAAAATCACCGCGCCCGCGACACCCGCCAAACGGCGCCGAATCCCGCGCCAGGCGCGCGTTAGAGGTTTTTGGGCTCGAGAAAACGCCAATAAACAGAATAAGATAAAGTGTTTTTTGGATTGATTTTTAACAGACTTTCTCTACCCTGAAAGGATCAAGGCAGGCGACGCGAAGATCGCCGCTCCAGCCAACGTGGCGGAAAGCCGCCGGTAACCTGAGGGTGTGACAGCGATGAAACAGAATATCTTATTCTGTTCACCGCCGACGCATGAAAGGTGTTACCGCGATGGCCAAAAACGCGCCGACTCACCCCGGATTGACCCTGTTCACCGAGACAGGCGCGCGCAAGTACCTGACCGCTCAAGAGCGCGGGGCGTTCCTTGAGGCGGTCGCCCGGCTTGAGAGCCCAACCGACCGGACCTTCTGCGAGACCATCTTCTGGACCGGCTGCCGGCCGGCCGAGGCCCTGTCGCTCACCGCCCTGCATATCGACATCGCCGACGCCTTGATCGTCGTCCCCAGCGTCAAGAAGCGCGGCGAGAACAAGGGGCGGCACTTCCGCTCCATTCCCGTGCCCCGCGCCTTCATCAAACGCCTCGACCGGACGCACGGGCTGCAAGCGCTGCAGAAGCTCAAAACCGGCGGGCAGTTCCAACGCCTCTGGACCATGAGCCGCACCACCGCCTGGAAGCGGATGCGCGCCGTCATGGCGCTCGCCGGGATCACCGGCCCGCATGCCTGCGCCAAGGGGCTGCGCCACAGCTATGGCGTCCACGCCGCCATGTGCAACATCCCCGAGACACGGATCAAGAAGTGGCTCGGACACGCCAGCCTGCGCACGACCGAAATTTATCTCGACCTCGCCAGCCCCGAAGACCGAAAACTCGCCCGCCGCATGTGGAGCGCCGGCCATGACCTGTAGAAGCCGCGACAGTGCCCGCCGGATCGGGGCGAAGGGGGCGGCCCAATGACAAACAAAGACGCCATCAATCGCCTTTGCGCCGCGCATGACCGCGCCGTCGGCCAACGATTGAAAGCCCTGCGCAAGGAACGCCGCCTCTCTCAAACCGCCATCGCCGAAGCGCTCGGCGTCTCCTTCCAGCAATATCAGAAATACGAAAACGGCAAGAACCGCATCTCCGCCGGCCGCCTCCACGTCTGCGCCAAGTTCATGAAGGTCGATGTGGCCGCGTTCTTTGAGGGGTTGGATTAGAGACCTCGCACGATCCTGGATTCGTGACACGTCCTGTGAATCCGGCACATTGCAAGCGCGTCGCCTTACAATCAGGTGCGCTATTCCATGCCGCCCCGACCGACTCGAGACCGCCCTTCAGACTGCGCGCCGCGATCCTCTCGAAATTGCCAATCACTCCTGCGGCTGAGGTCGCTACAACATCGCTCAAACTGCAACCGTCCGGTCACGCTGCCCTAACGTTGGCGCATGAAGCAGTCTAAATGCCCACCATCGTCAGGGGACACTATGAAGCTCTCCTGGAACCGTTGGCCAATGCAATCAGCCGTCATGTCGTGGCGGTCGAGGCTATCTTCGCCGACGATACGCCGGTCAAGCTGCAGGCGCCGGGAACGGGCAAGACAAAGACGGGGCAGCTCCGGAAAGCAGGGATCACCACCCTCCCGAAATGTCCTAAAAGCCACGGAGAGTGTCACCGAGAGGCAAGAGGGGACTTCGGCCCCCTCTTTGTGCTGCAAGCGGTCGATTCCAGTAGGGAGCAGGATCGCATCACAAGCCTTCGAAATTCTGCGATACGGAAAATGGCAGCTGTGAGCGCATGCCTACTTTGTTGCAGCAGGACGACGAATGTCCGCTATCTGAGGATAGACCGTTGCGTCTGGGCTTCAGTCGCATCGCTCCTTCGACGCTTCGCGAGTTCTCGGTAGATGGCGGGAGGCGACACCCCGATCCAATCAGCAACGCGCACCCAGCCGCCTTCACCTGGAGGTCCGAAGAGTTCAAGATAGGCGTCGAGACGATCTGTCACCTTCCGCAATTGCATGATCTCAACGCGGGTGCGTAGGGTCTGTAGCTCTTTGGCCGTTCGCTCAAAGGCGCTAACCGATAGGCGATCTCCTGAAGAATCATACTCTAATTGTTTTAGCAAATGCGCCTTCGGTAGAACCGCGACCGTCGTCACGGAATCCGTCACAGCATCACAATGATATTGTTCCGCGAAGAGGGATGCTTCTGCGATTAGGTCACCAGCACCGGCACGGTGCAAGGTCAATAGTCCGCCATCTTGCAGAGCCCGACGAAGGTAAATCTGCCCTTCACGAAGCAGGAAAGCCCATTCGACTTTATCGTCCCGCCGAAACAGCGTTTCGCCTTTTTCCAGCGTTCGTTTCGGAGCGCCGTCAAAACAATGAAGCCAATGACCTGACATGATTTCTATCATGTTCTGGTTTGCACAAGCTATGCAACAGCTTGGCGCCACTTTTGGATAAATCGGGGACTTCAAGTATGAAAACCAAGTTTTTCGCAATTCTTTTGATGATCTTGCCCGCCGTCGCGTTTGCTCAGACTCGTGATGGAAGCCACGGCTCGACACCCTCGGTCTATGCTGGTGAAGAAACGCGCTTGATAAAGTCCTTATCGGAACAGGACTTGGAGGAGATCGCGCGTGGCGGCGGATGGGGGCTTGCGCGAGCAGCGGAGCTCAACGGTGTCCCGGGGCCGACCCATCTCCTCGAACTTGCGGAACCAATTGGTCTGACCAAGGACCAGCGCGACGGCGTCGAAGCGATCCGGGCGCAGATGCAGGCGGACGCTATAGCCGCAGGGGAACGGTTCGTCGCGGCGGAACAAGCGCTGGACGCAGCCTTTCAACTTGGTGCGCCAGATGCCGAGACAGTTGAGCGGCTCGTCATGGAGGCAGGTGAGGCACGGGCGGACTTGCGCTTGGTTCACCTCAACGCGCACCTGCTGACCTTGCCATTGCTGACGGATGGTCAGGTGATCGAGTATTCGGTCTTGCGCGGATACTCAGAACATCCATGCGCCGCGGTTCCAGAGGGGCATGATCGTGACATGTGGCGCAACCATAATGGGTGCGACTAGGAGAGACACGTCCTCGTCACTTGTCAAAAACATGTACCCCCAGTAGGTATTTGGCATGGTTCGCTTAGTCCTGTCGATCATTCTTGTTGCTTTGTTCGCCGGTGCTTCCCCCGCGTCTGTGATGCATGGCTTGAACCATGGATCGGATCACGCTGAGCACCACCCTGAAATGACAGAAAATGATCTGTTGGCTGATGCCGAGAAGACACTTGCGGACTGCTGCGACACCACGGCCGGCATGGGATCAACGCCCTGTTTTGGTGATCTTGTAGCCACATCGGCGGTATCGCCGATCAGTCCCACAAGCAGAAAGGTCAGTGGTTTGCTGTGCGCTGATTTCGATTTTTCAAACTCGACACTGTCTGTCCCAACCGGTCCTCCGAAAGTCTGAAGGGCAACGGGCGCTCGCCTGCAATCCATTCAACTTTCGTATCAAAGGACCGACAGACATGATCACACGTCGTCACTTCACCACTCTTTCCGCAACAGCTCTTGTCGTGGCTGCTCTGCCCGCCCGTGCGGGCGCCCCTATGCGCGTTCTCACCTCGCCGGGCTGCGGATGCTGTCACGCCTGGGCTGATTTGGCCCGCGCGCGCGGCTACGCTGTCACTGTCGAGGAACTGACTGACCCCGAGGCACAGAAGTCTGAACGGGGCATTCCGCTTGAACTTGCATCCTGTCACACCATTGAAGCGGACGAGTACGTCTTTGAAGGGCATGTTCCATTCGAAGCATTGGAAGCTGTGCTGCGGGATCGCCCAGACATCACTGGGCTTGCTGTTCCTGGTATGCCGATGGGTTCCCCCGGCATGGGAGATGACCCGTCGGCCCGTTTCGACGTCATTGCGTTCGGCGGAGAGGCTGGCGCCGGAACGGCCTACTACCGTGCTGGCGCCGCACGGCCATTTGA
Organism: Alphaproteobacteria bacterium; assembly: GCA_030065235.1. Lineage (GTDB taxonomy): Bacteria > Pseudomonadota > Alphaproteobacteria > UBA8366 > Aestuariispiraceae > JASJDC01. The sequence goes on along the minus strand of JASJDC010000001.1, from coordinate 462,202 downwards.
CGCCTGATGGTAAGTCGCAAGACAGTTTTAGTGACCGGCGGGCTTGTGCTCGCCGGTATCGCCGCCGTAATGATGCTGGCCCAACCCACTGATGCGGTCGGCCTCTTGACACCTGATGACGCCGAAGTCGTGGCTCTTGGCCAAAAAGTCTACGCTGCTCAATGTACCGCGTGCCACGGTGCGCGCCTCGAAGGGCAGCCAAACTGGCGCATTCGTGGAGAAAACGGTTTGCTTCCAGCTCCGCCGCATGATGCTACAGGGCATACGTGGCACCATGACGATGAAACCCTCTTCACCTTGACCAAATATGGCCTCGCCGGATTGATGGAGAACGCTCCCCCTACAAGCATGCCAATCTATGAAGGCGTGCTCAGCGATGATGAGATCTTTGCGGTGCTGTCCTTCATCAAGTCAACCTGGCCCGACGACATTCGTCAGTATCACGACCAACTGAACGCCCAATCCGAATAGAGGAAAATTCAAATGACGTGAGCCCCTTGGCTCCTGCAGTTATAAGTGGAGTCCTGATGATCGATACTTTGCCGTATTGGGTTTGTGAAGCGCGCCGTGAGCGGCGCCTCCAGATTGCGCAAGCGAACGGCGCGCGGCGGGCGGGAGCCCGCCCAGGGATGAGTGCGGTCGCACATGGTTCTAGTCATGCCACCATAGGTCCAGCCTCCGCCTCTTGAGGCGCGTCAGCGTCCGGGCCACACGGCGGCGGTGCGGGCCAGCCCGGACGGGGCTATTGGATCAGGCCGCTCCGTCTCGGTGTAAGCTGCCGAGATAGGGGGCCAAGCGCACGGCTCGCCGGGCGCGCGTGTGTTCTTCGCGGGTACATTTTGGGTACAGGTTCATTTGTGTCGGTTTGTGGCGGCCTGAGATTCCGCGGGGTACGGAGGAGGGTGAAGGCGACGCCAAGGGCTTGGTTTTTGGGGCTTAACCCGCCGAAGGCCGCGGAAATGAATGGCTCCCCGGGCCGGATTCGAACCAGCGACCAAGTGATTAACAGTCACCGATAAACGGGCTCTAACCGCATGGTTTTGCTCAACATAGGGCGGCGGCGGGTACAATTTGGGTACAGTGCTGGGGACTTCCGAACGCTATTCGGCCGCAATCAGATCGGCGATATCGTTGGCGCGGGAGGCGCGGCGGTCGTTGTGGGCGTCAAACAGGTGGCCATAGATGTCGAAGGTCACGCGGATCGAGGAATGGCCCATCAGCTCCTTGATCTCTTTCGGGTTGGCGTTGCGTTCGATCTCAAGCGAGGCGCGCACATGGCGCAGGCTCTTCGGCGGGTATTTGGGGCGGCCGTCCTCGGTCCAAACGCCGGCCTGTTTCAGGATCGGGCGCCAGCCGCGATGGTTCAGGTTCGACAGGAAGTCGACCTTGCCGCTCCAATTCGGGAAGACCAGGTCCAGCTCCGACGACGGGCAGAGTTTCCGCCAGTGATGCAGGCGCCGCATGTATCGATCCGGCATTGGGATGAAGCGATAGGCGGCGTCGGATTTGGGGAGGCCGATCGTGCCGTCATCCTCGACGTCCTGGATGATGCGGATGCCGCCGCGGTCGAAGTCGATCTCCGACCAGGGAAGGCCAAGCGCCTCGCCGGGGCGGGTTCCGCCATAGGCCATGGTCTCGAGGATCAGACTATAGCGCAGCCGCTGACGCCGCAGCCTTCGGTCCGAGACACGCAGCCGGGCGCGCGCGGCCTCGAAGATGGCTTTCACTTCCGCCAGGCTCGGCATCTTGTCTTCGAGCCGCTGTCGCGGCTCTCCCGTGCGGCGCGGGGCGCGGATATGCACCGCCTCCGACGGCGCGTGATCCATCAGACCGTCTTCCCGGGCCTGCTGCAGGAGGCTGCGATAGCTGACCCAGAGCCGTCGCGCGTAGCTCCAGCTGCAGGTCTCAATAAGATGCGCCCGAAGCGAAGTGCAGATCGACTTATCGAGCCGTACAAGCAGACAGTCCTTCAAGACGATCGTCTCGCCGTCATGCGGGAACGCGGTCGCCCTCAGCCGGTCCGCCTGTTGAATGTAGGATTTGAGTGTCGCCTGCGCGACCGGCTCTCTGCCGTTGCGGCCATGATGTTCGCAGACATGCAGCCAGTGATCGATCGCGTCGCCGACGGTCTTATCAGGAGTGGCGTAGCGCTCGGAGATTTTGGGCGACTGGATGAAAGCGTCCGCGTCCTTGCGCCGATTGAAGCTTTTCGTGCGCCGGCGCCCGGTGACCGGGTCGGTATAGTGGACCTTGTAGACGGTTCCTTTCTTGCGGCTGACCCGCTGTATAAACGCCATGCACTCCTGTTTTTCAGGCCTCCACCAGATCCAACCGCGTCTCGATCCGGCTCAGCCGCTCCTCCATCCGGTCGAAGCGTTTTGTCAGATGGACCTGCGTCTCCTCGACCTGCGTCAGGCGGAACTTGATATCGCCGACATCGTTCCTGATCTGGGCGACATCGTCCCGCAGCGCCCGCATGAGGGGGAGGATGATCTCGGTTGGGTCGTTGGCCATACTGTCTCCTTCTCCATCCAGTATAGCACAATAATCCCGCATTCTGGTAATTTCTCCCATCATAGCGCTGTGGATAAGCTCAATCCCGACGGATCCCGGCTTTCCAGGCCGATAGGGCGGCGAGTTGTTTGGCCTCGAACTGGCGGTGGATGAAGCCTTCATCGATCCGCAGGATACCCTTGTCGTCCAGGAACCAGGGCCATCGCCGCGCGCCGGACGCATCGGGCTCCGCCGTCCAGTCGATCTGGCGGCGCGTCCATCGCACGTTCATTCCGGCGAGGATTTCTAGCGCCTCGGCCTTGTCCACATAGCGCCCCGTCAGATAGGCGCTCAGCCGACCCTCCGCCCTGTCGTTGAACCGATCCATATTCTCATGATCCGCCATCGCGCCTCCACTTTGTCATATGTTCCGATCGGGCGTCGCGCAGCGTCCTGCAAACGCCGACACTCTCCCTTTAGTATACATTCCATGGTTGTATTATGCAAAATCCGCCAGCGCGCCTTCGGTCTTTGGCCGCAGTCCTGTTCAAGAGCGAAAGTCGCTGCGTCTCCCCGTCGGCCGGCCTGTCTCCGCCTCCGGGTCTTTCTTTCCTGGGGTGTGGGGTGGGCGAGAAAGAAAGGCCCGGATCGTCCAGGCCTGAGATGACAAGGAGAGAACCCATGACCATTCTCATCACCATGGCCGAACTGACCGGCAAGACCGAGGCGGAACTCGCCGCCGTACATCGCCACATGACCTGTATCCTGAACCGCAGCGCGCCGGGTACGCCCGAACGCCGCAACGCAATCGCCAGCCTGGAAAACATCGCCCGCAGCCGTCGCGCGCTGTTGGCCAGTCGGCAAGGACCAACCCCGTGACGGGGTAGTCCGCTTTGCTCAACGGTCGGGCCGGAGCGCCGTCTTCTCCAACCAGCTTTGCAATTGCGTGAGGGACGGGCCTTTGCCGTATTTGGGCCGCAGGGTCTTATGGCCCATCAGGTCGGCCTGGATCCTTTCAGGCGCTTCGACTTCGATCAACCGGTCCTGGAACCCATGCCGCAATCCGTAGAGCGTGGCGTTTGGCGGGAACAGATCGTTCTCCCGGCAATATTTGTTGATGGCGCCGGACGCGCTGTCATTCTTCGCGGCATAGCGCGGGAAGCCGGACGGGTTCTCTTTCATCGCGGTGAGCGCCACGCCGACGAGCGGGATGGTCCGCTCGGAATGCGCCGTCTTCAGGGAACGGATGCTGTTGGCCCGCAGGATGATATGCGGCGTCTCCGCCTCCAGAACGATATCCGCCGTCTCAAGCCCGGTGACCTCATTCACCCGCGCGCCGGTATCGGCCATGACGCGCACGACGCCGCGCGCCTGCGGGTTGAGCCCGGCAAGCGCCTTGTCGGTCAATAGCACACGCTCCAGCCAATCCCGCGCGAGCGAGACCCGTTCGCGTCGCGTGCTGTCGGAAATGCGCAGCCCCTGAAACGGGTTCTCCAGCCCCAGGCGATAGGCGTCATTCACCTCCCGGAAAATCTTGCGCAGGACCATCAGGTTCTTGTTGGCGGTGACGGCGGTCCGCACATCCGTTCCGATGCGCGTCTCGACCCACCATTCGCGGAACGTCAGCGCATCGTCCCGCGTGATCTCGGCCAGCGCTTTCTCGCCGACGACTGCGTGGAAATTCCGGACGGCCAGATCGAGCGGATTGCGCCAGCGCCGGCGTTGGTTCTCGTTCTTGTCGCGGATGTCGGTCTTATGCAGCGCGACATATTTCTCAAGCGCGTCCGCCATGGTGAGCGAAGGCTGTTCCACCGCGCCCAGCACCGCATCGACTGTTCGGTCGGCGCGATCGCCAATCGCTTTCTCAACGGCGATCAGCCGCGCCACCAGATCCTCGACGCTCGCGGCGTCGGAGGCCAGTTCAGCCATCGGCCGTAGATCGAAGCCCAGCCGCTGGGCCCGCACAACGGCCAGCTCATAGGCCTGATGCGCCTCCGGCGCCGCCACGCCGCGACGCAGTTTGGCGATATAACTCTCGACCTCATGATGAACGGCGTCATAGGCCGCCTTGAACGCCGGCAGACGCTGATCCCGATGCTTCAACGAGCGTTTGAACTGACGCTCGCGCAGGACGTCGGTCAGATCGACCGGCACGCGCCGCACATAGTACAGCGCGCCATTATTCCGGCGATACAAATGCGGCCAGCCCTCAACCCGCTGCATGAACCCCAACCCTCAATGTTTGCCAGAAAGTTTGCCAAATTGTTTGCCAAGATACCAGCACGAGCGTAACGCTACGCAGGCTCTAGGCGCTAGAGTATTGAAATGTCTATAGAATATAGTCGGGCGTGTCTACGATAATGGCGGAGCGGGTGGGATTCGAACCCACGAGACGGTCTCCCGCCTTCCGGTTTTCAAGACCGGCGCCTTCAACCGCTCGGCCACCGCTCCATCGCCATGTCACCCTCGGAAACCGGCGTTTCCGAGGGACGCCTGCTTTAACAAAGCGGGTTTTGGGCGTCCAGGCCTTTCGCGAGCCGGGGAACGGGGCCCGCCGACTATTCTTCCCGGGGCGGCTTGGCCGTGACGGGCGGGTCGGTGGGCAACAGGCTGTGGCGCGCCCCGACCGCGACGCACTCATGGCGCAGGAAGGCGTTGCGGCCGAGCCAATTGCGGGCGTCGCGTAAGGCCTCGCAGGCGGTCTGGGTCTCAAAATAGACGCGAGGATGCTCAATCCGGTCTGCGGGCGTCCAGACGCCGCCGTGCAGGATGGCCGCCGCCAACACGTACTTGCTCATGCCGCCTATCCTTCGGTCGCAACGGGCCGCGCCCTTCATTTCAGCCTTTTTGATCAGCGCTGATTCCCGCGCCTCGGGCAACCTCGCGTCCGTGCGCTGACATGAATTGCGTCGGTCGCCGAAGCCTGATTTGTATGCCTGATCCTCAATCACTACGGATAGGTGCGATGGGTCTTCAACGGTTCTCTCGTTGGGTTCGCGGGGCGCTGACTCTACGGCGCCGTCAGTCAATTCTGGTCGCCGCCTTTCTGCTGAGTTGGGCGCCGCTCCAGGGCGCGGTCGGGCAGGGGGCGGGCCAAGCGGCGGACCAGGCGGTGACCCCGGCGCCCGGTTTCGACCTCTGGCTCGACGCGTTAAGGCGCGAGGCTTTGGCGCGCGGCGTCTCGGCGCGTGTCTTGGACAGGGCCTTTCAGGACGCCGCGCCGATTGAGAAGGTGCTGTTCTACGACCGCCGCCAACCGGAATTCACCCAGACGCTGTGGAGCTATTTCGAACGCACGATCTCCGAAGCGCGCATCGAACGGGGGGCGCGCCTGTTGCGGGAACATGCCGCGCTGTTCGCCGAAGTCGAGCGCAAATACGGCGTTCAACCACGGTTCCTGGTGGCGTTCTGGGGTTTGGAGAGCAATTACGGCGATTTCACCGGCGGCTTCCCGGTGACCGGCGCGCTGGCGACCCTGGCGCACGATCCGCGGCGAAGCGACTTTTTCCGCGCCGAACTGTTTTATGCGCTCGGCATCCTCGAAGCCGGCCATATCGAGTTCGACCGCATGCAGGGCTCTTGGGCCGGAGCGATGGGCCAGACCCAGTTCATGCCCTCTACCTTCGCCGCCTACGCCGTGGATGGCGATGGGGACGGCAAGATCGATATCTGGGGCAGCCTGCCGGATATCTTCCATTCGGCGGCGAACTATCTGTCGAAGATCGGCTGGAACGGCGAGAAGACTTGGGGGCGGGAAGTCCTGTTGCCGGCGGATTTCGACGCAGGACAGGCGCAATTGTCGATCCGACGCTCGTTGGATGATTGGGCGGCGATGGGCGTGACGCGGGTGGACGGATCGCGGCTGCCGCGCGTCGATATCGACGGTTCCATTGTCTTGCCGGCGGGGATCAAGGGCCCGGCTTTTCTGGTCTATGACAATTTCCGCGCCATCATGACCTGGAACCGGTCTATCCTCTATGCCTTAAGCGTCGGCCATCTGTCGGATCGGATTGTCGGGCGCGGCCCGCTCGCAGCGCAGAAGCCCGCAGGCGACCGACCCCTGTCGCGGGACGACGTATTGGCTCTGCAAACCGCGCTGAACCGGTTGGGTTTCGACGCCGGCGCGCCGGACGGCATCGCCGGGTCGAAGACGCGGGCGGCGGTGCGCGCTTTTCAGGCCGGCGCCGGTCTGCCGCAAGACGGCTACGCCGACAGCGCTCTTGTGGCGGCGGTGACGGAGCGGGCCGGTCGATTGTGACGGTCGGTCGGCCTGCGGCGACGCTTGGTATTGCGCTTGAATCGTGGTTATCGGAAGATTGGAAGGCCGGGCGTAGAATGCGGACAACGCGCGCTTGGCGATCCATCTCCGAATGCGCAACAGCGGCTGTCTCCGAATGACCCGACTGCTCCCCTTAATCGCCATCCTGATCCTCGCCGGATGCTCGGAATTCCAGTTCCTATCGCACGCCGCGAAGGAAATGTCGTCCGATGAGGTGAGCGGACCGGTCAGCGCCACCCGCGATACGCCGAACGGCACGCATTACAAGGTTGGGCGGCCTTATGAGATCAACGGCGTCTGGTACTACCCGCGCGTTGATTATGACTATCAGGAAGAGGGGATCGCGTCTTGGTACGGCCCCAATTTCCACGGCCGGCCGACGGCGAACGGCGCCATATTCGACATGAACCGCGTATCGGCCGCGCATCGCACATTGCCTTTGCCGTCGATGGTGAGAGTCACCAATCTCGAGAACGGACGCTCGCTCAAGGTCAAGGTGAACGATCGCGGGCCTTTCGCTCATAACCGGATCATCGACCTGTCCCGCCGCGGAGCTCAGCTGTTGGGGTTCGAGCGTCAGGGCACGGCGCTGGTGCGGGTTGAGATTGTCGAAGGCGAAAGCCGACAACTGGCCGCCGCGTTCCAAGGCGAGGGCGTTGTCGCTGCGTCGAATGTCGCGGGAAGCGGGGAAGAGGCGGGCGCGGCGCCAAGAGCCGCGCCGACGGTCTCGGTCAGCGGAACCGATTTGGCGCCGCCGCCGGGCGTCCGGTCCGCGGCAGAGCCTGCTGCGACCCCTAAGGCGGAAGAGGTGCAGGTGGCCGCGCGCCCGGAGACGTCAGCGTCTTTGCCGGAATCCGACACGGTCGCGACCGTCACTCCGGGCCTGGCGGGAACGCCGGTGATCTATGTGCAGGCGGGCGCTTTCAGCCAATTCACCAATGCGCGGCGGGCGCAGGCCCTGCTCTCGCCGATCGGCGATGTCTCGGTCGAGCAAATCATGTCCTCGTCCGTGCCGCTTTTCCGGATCCGCGTCGGCCCGGCCTCCTCCGCCATCGCGGCCAATAGTCTGCTCATCCGGGTCCAGAACGCCGGCTATCCCGACGCGCGAATCGTCGTCGTCAATTAGGCGCCTTCGCGGCGCCTCATTTCGTCGTCGCGGCGCCATGAGATCGTGTCATGCGGTTGGTTTCCAGCGGATGATTGCCGATCGCCGCACCCTATGCTTCAACCTGTACCATCCCGCCGATCCGTTTTTGGATGACCGAACCATGCCCCAGCGAATTGTCTCTCATCTCCGTCTTCGCCCGTCGAGCGCCCTGTTCGCCACGGTCGCAGCTCTGCTTTTAGCGCTTGTGCTGGCGATCGCGCCGGCGCGCGGCCAGAGCCTGGAGACATCGGCGAAACAGGCGCTCCTCTTGGATTTCGACACTGGCGCGGTTCTGCTGGACAAGGCCGCGGACGAGAAGATGTATCCGTCCTCGATGACCAAGATGATGACGGTCTATGTGCTGATGCAGCGCATCAAAGAGGGCGTGTTGGCCATGGACGACCTGTTGCCGGTCAGCGAGAAGGCGTGGCGCAAAGGCGGTTCAAAAATGTTCGTCGAGGTCGGCAAGCAGGTCAGCGTCGAGGATCTGCTCTACGGCATCATCATTCAAAGCGGCAATGACGCGACTATCGTCGTAGCCGAAGCGATCAGCGGCAGCGAGGAAGCCTTCGCCGTCGAGATGACCCGAGTCGCCCGGGAAATCGGCATGACCGGCACCCAATTCAAGAACGCCAGCGGCTGGCCCGACCCGGAGCATTATACCACGGCGCGTGATCTCGCGGTCTTGGCGATCCGCAAAATCCGGGACTTTCCGGAGATGTACAAGCTCTACGCTGAAACCGAATTCACATTTAATGGAATAACGCAGTCGAACCGGAACCCGCTTCTTTATCGCAATGTTGGGGCGGACGGGTTGAAGACCGGCCATACCGAGGCGGCGGGTTATGGATTGACGGCTTCGGCGGTGCGTGACGGACGGCGCCTGATCATGGTCGTCAACGGTCTCGAGTCCCGGCGCGCCCGGGCCGAGGAAAGCGAGAAGCTGATCAATTGGGGGTTCCGGGAATGGAGCAGCTACGCGCTGTTCGAGGCCGGCGATACGGTCACCGAAGCGCAGGTCTGGCTGGGTGAGAGCGGGGCGACGCCGCTTATTGTTCAACAGGATGTGGCGGTGACGATCCGACGGCGTGCGCGGGACGACTTGAAGGTCGTCGTGCGCTTCGACGAGCCATTGCCGGCGCCGATTGCAGCCGGGCAGACCGTCGGCGCGTTGATCGTGACCGCACCTGGAATCGAGCCGATCCAGGCCCCCTTGATCGCGCCGGCGGCGGTTCAGCAGCTGGGCCCAACCGGCCGGCTGAATGCAGCCCTGAATTATTTGATTTGGGGCGAGTCGCGATGATCCGCGCGGCGCCATGAGCGGCGCCTTTATCACAGTCGAAGGCGGTGAGGGGGCCGGCAAGACCACGCAAATCGCGCGCTTGGCGGATTGGCTGCGCGCCGCCGGAGAGACGGTGGTGCAGACGCGGGAGCCCGGCGGCTCAGCCGCGGCGGAGCGGATCCGGGCGCTTGTGCTCGACCCGGACCTGTCTGGATGGACGCCGGCGTCTGAGGCGTTGTTGATGACGGCGGCGCGCTGCGACCATGTCGATAAACTGATCGCGCCGGCGCGCCGACGGGGCGAGTGGGTGCTTTGCGATCGGTTTACGGACTCCACGCGGGCCTATCAGGGCGTGATGCAAGGATTAGGCTTAGGGCCGATCGACCGCCTGGAGGCGATGTTTTTGGCGGACTTTCGGCCGGACCTAACGCTGATCCTGGATATCGACCCGGACCAGGGTTTGTCCCGAATGCGCGCCCGCCAAGACGCCGAGACCCGCTATGACCGGATGGACCCGGAGGCGCATCGGGCGATCCGCGAAGCGTTCCTAGGCATCGCCGCCGCCGATCCTGAGCGCTGCGTTGTGTTGGACGCCTCCGAGGATGAAGAGCGCGTGGCCGAGGCTGTGCGGGCCGCCGTCGCCGCACGGTTCATGGTCGATGCCGATGGATGAGGAAACGCTCGAGCCCGCCGGCCCGGCCTATACGGAGCGGCTTTACGGCCATGCGGAGGCTGAAACGCGCGTTTTGACGGCTTGGAACGCCGAGCGTTTTCCGCATGCCTGGCTGATCGGCGGGGCGCGCGGGATCGGAAAGGCGACGCTGGCTTATCGGATCGCGCGGTTCGTATTGAAATATGGCGCCAGCACAGAGGGCGGCGTCGCGTCGGAGCCAGGGCTGGATATGTTCGGCGCGCCCCTTCACGCGGCGCCGGCCAGCCTGGATGTCTCGGCCGACGACCCGGTTTTCCGCCGGATCGCCGCGCGCGGGCACAGCGATTTCCGGCTTCTGGCCAAGCCGGAGGACAAGACGACCATCCCGGTCGACGATCTGCGCAAGGTTCTGGATTTCGCCTATCAGACGGCGGCGGAGGGCGGCTGGAAAGCGATCCTGATCGATGCGGCGGACGATCTGAACGCCAGCGGCGCCAATGCATTGCTTAAATGCCTTGAGGAGCCGCCGGCTCAGACAGTGTTCCTGTTGGTCGCGCACCAGCCCGGACGGCTGCTGCCGACGATCCGGTCCCGCTGCCGCGCCTTGCCGCTACGCCCGATGGCGCCCGAGGCGGTGATGGCGATCCTGAGGACCGAACTACCCGACTCGCCGGAGGCGGACTTGGCGCTTCTGGCGGCGTTGACGGAAGGACGTCCGGGCAGGGCGCTCGCCTATGCAGAGCACAGTGCGGTCGATTTCGCACGCGCGTTGGCGGCCTTGTTCGAAACACCGGCCGGTTTCGATTTCGAGAAGGTTTCCGGCCTTAGCGACATCCTGGCGAAGAAGGGCGCGGAGGACGCCTACCAGACCTTTCGCGACCTTCTGGACGCGTTCCTGCAGCGGATCATCAAGGCCGGCGCGACCGGCCGCGCGCCAAGGGATGTGGCGCCGGGCGACGGCGCAATTGTCGCGCGGGCCGCTCAGGCCTTGCGGGCCGGGCGGTGGATCGAGGCGCGCGAAGCTGCTCTGTCCTTGCTGGATCGCGCCGGACCGCCCGCGAATCTCGGCAAGAAACATGTGTTGTTGTCCGCCTTTATTACGCTTGAGCGCGCTGTAAAGGCTGGGTAAACCAAGCGCGCGGAAGGCGATGGCTTTCCGCCGACCCTTGCGCACACCCCAATCGCTCGTTCGCCCTTCGAAAGCCGGCGCCGCCATGAAGCCCTATTATATCACCACCGCAATCTCCTATGTGAATGGCAGACCGCATCTGGGTCACGCTTACGAGGTGATCGCCACAGATGTGATCGCGCGTTTCATGCGGCTGGACGGTTATGACGTCCGCTTTCTGACCGGCACGGACGAGCATGGCGAGAAGGTCGAGAAGACGGCGCTGGCCGCCGGTTTGGAGCCGCGCGCCTTCTGCGACGACATCGCGGCGAGCTTTCAAGACATGACGCGGCGCTTGAACATCTCAAACGACGATTTCATTCGGACGACAGAGCCACGGCACTATGAGTCTGTGCGTGAGATCTGGCGCCGCTTGGAAGCGGCCGGCGACATTTATCTCGGCGCCTATGCTGGCTGGTATTCCGTGCGGGACGAGGCGTTCTTCGGCGAGGATGAACTGACCAAGAACGAGCGCGGCGCCTGGATCGCGCCGTCGGGGGCCGAAGTAGATTGGGTTGAGGAGCCCAGCTACTTCTTCCGCCTGTCGAAATATACCGAGCCTCTGCTGGCGCTCTACGCCGAGAATCCCGGTTTCGTGCAGCCGGATTTCCGCCGCAATGAGGTCGTCAATTTCGTCAAACAGGGGCTCACCGACCTGTCGATTTCACGCACCAGCTTCGACTGGGGCGTACCGGTGCCGGGCGACGACAAACATATCATGTATGTCTGGCTGGACGCGCTGACCAATTACATCACCGGGGCCGGCTTTCCGGACGAGGACAGTGAGACATACCGGAAATACTGGCCCGCCGATCTGCATGTCATCGGCAAGGACATTATGCGCTTTCACACGATCTACTGGCCCGCCTTTCTGATGTCGGCCGGACTGCCGCTGCCCAAGCGCGTCTTCGGTCATGGCCATCTGAATGTCGAAGGCCAGAAAATGTCCAAGTCTTTGGGGAATGTCATCACGCCGGACGCTTTGGTCGAGGAATTCGGTCTGGATCAGATGCGGTATTTCCTGATGCGCGAAGTGCCCTTCGGCAATGACGGGTCGTTCTCAAAGGACAGTATGGTCCATCGGATCAACAGCGATCTGGCCAATGATTTCGGCAATCTCGCTCAGCGTGTTCTGTCGATGATCGCCAAGAATTGCGGCGGCGCCGTTCCGGAACCGGGGCCGGAGACGGCAGAGGATAAGGCGTTGGTCGATCAGGCTTTGTCCGTCGCCGCCGCCATGCGCGAGGCCATGGCGGCCCAAACCATTCATAAGGCGATCGAGGCGGCCTGGACCGTGGTCGGCGCGGCCAATCGTTATGTCGACGCGCAGGCGCCCTGGGCCTTGAAGAAGACCGACCCCGCGCGCATGGCGACCGTGCTCTACACTCTGGGGGACGTCATCCGGATGCTGGCGATCTACGCCCAGCCTTTCACGCCGGATGCGGCGTCTCGGATGCTGGACCAACTCGCCGCGCCGGCAGACGCGCGGTCTTTCGCCGATCTGGAGACGCGGCTGACGCCGGGAACGGCGCTGCCGGCGCCGAAGCCGGTTTTTCCGCGCTATGTCGATCCGGAAGCGGCGTAGGGAAGGGGCGATACCAATGGACAGCGATACCAACGCCCTGCCGACGATCATCGACAGCCATTGCCACCTGGACTATCTGGAGCGCGACGGCCAGGACCTCGCCGAAGTCGTCGCCAGGGCCGAGCGCGCGGGCGTCGCCGCGATGGTCACGATCTGCACCAAGGTGACGGAATTCGAGACCGTGCTGGGGATCGCCGAGCGCTTCCCGAATGTGTTCTGCACCGTCGGCGTCCACCCGCATGAAGCGGCGCGCGAACCGGCGGTGACGGCGGACCAGCTGATCGACTGGGCGCAGCATCCCAAGGTCGTTGGGATCGGCGAGTCCGGCCTCGACTATTATTACGAACACAGCCCGCGCGCGGCGCAGCAGACCTCTTTCATCGCCCATATCGAGGCGGCGCGCGAGACCGGTCTGCCGCTGGTCGTGCATACTCGGGACGCCGATCGCGACACGATGGATATTCTGCAAGCGGAATATGCGAAGGGCGCGTTTCCCGGCCTCATTCATTGTTTCAGCAGTGGCATCGAAGTTGCTGAAAGAGCGTTGGAAATTGACTTCTCGCTGTCGATATCGGGCATTCTGACCTTCAAGTCCGCGCAAGCGCTGCGTGACATCGTCGCCAAGACGCCGCTCGACCGGTTGCTGGTGGAAACGGATTCGCCCTATCTCGCGCCGGTCCCGAAACGCGGCAAGAAGAACGAGCCGGCCTATACGCGCTTCACCGCCCAGGCGTTGGCGGGGCTGAAAGGCGTGACGGAGGTCGACTTGGCGGCGGCGACAACCGAGAACTTCTTCAGGCTCTTCAACAAAACGCCGCGCGCAGTCTTGGCCGCCGCTTAGCATCGGCGCAGGGTCTTTCACCGCATGAAGGTCACGATCCTCGGCAGTGGGTCCTCCGGCGGCGTGCCGCGCATCGGCAATGATTGGGGCGCCTGCGATCCGGAGAACCCGAAAAACCGGCGCTCGCGTTGCTCCATCCTGGTCGAGCGCGGCGACACGACGATTCTGGTCGATACGGCGCCGGACCTGCGCCAGCAGATGCTTGATGCGAATGTCAGCCGGTTGGATGCAGTGTTCTACACGCATCTCCATGCGGACCAAGCGCATGGCATCGACGATCTGCGGGTTTTCTTTCTGCGCGAGCGGCGCCGGATTCCGGTCTATGCGGACCCGGTGACGCTGGCGGCTTTGGAGGCGCGCTTTGACTACTGTTTTGAGGAAATAGAAGACTATCCGCCCATTCTACAGGGCAATGAACTAGCGGCGCCGGTCAGCGTTGGGGCAGGCGAGAGCGCGGTCGGGGTGACGCCCATCACCGTGCGCCATGGCCGGATCGATGCGCTCGGTTTCGTCTTTCAGGCGCCGGGCGGTGCGCGGGTCGGCTATTTCCCGGACGTGTCGGAAATCCCCGAGCCGGCATTCGACGCTCTGCATGGGCTCGACCTTTTGATCGTCGATGCGCTGCGCTATCGGCCGCATCCGTCCCACGCCCATGTCGAGCGCAGCCTGGCATGGATCGATCGCCTGGGCCCGGACCGCGCGCTTTTGACCAACATGCATGTGGATTTGGACTACGAGACACTGAAAGCGGAATGCCCGGCAAATGTCGAACCTGCGTATGACGGCCAAGTTCTCTGTCTATAAGAGCGCCTGCAGCCTTCTGAATATTTTCCATAATATAAATTATGCGATTTTTCCTGGAGACCATGGGTGGCCATTGAACCGACTTCATGGATTGGGCCCTCTTAGTTGCTCGAGACTAAAGGACGCCTTATGCAAACAGTATCGAGCATGAAAAAACACGGCCAGGGTTCAGACATATCCCATAACCGCAAAGACCCTTTTCCGATCCGCGAGACTAAACTGGCCGTCGGAAACACACCGGCGACACTCATGGTCGGGATCCTCGTTTAAAACAGGAACGCGCAAGAAGCCCCTATGCGAAGCCAAGAGTCTTTCAACTCGGCCGGCGGCGTCACTGAATTTTTCTGGATGGTCCGCCTTCCGGTAGATAGGCCAAACGCGTGCGACGTCTTCCGGATCGACGACCGCCATGATACGCAGAAGCTGCTCGGCGAACTTTCGCGGCGTCTGTTCGTTTTTTTCCAAGGCCAACAACAACGCCGTAACTTTCGCGGCGGCGTCCTGCAATGAGAGAACCTTAACTCGGTGGCCGAAGAAAAGATGCGGAACTGATCGAGAAGCCGCCCCGCGATTTGCTCGGAATATGTCGATACGAACAGCGTCATCCTCATCAATCAGCTGTAGAATTATCTGTCCGGGCGTGGCGTTCGGATGGAAATGATTAACGAGGAATTCGTCCTTCAGGGCCGAAGGCAAAAGAGCTGCGTGTTCTATCGCAAAATCAATGTCATTTAGGCCCCCTTGTTTTGGCGCCTTCTCCATGGTGGAAAGGTAACAGCGCTGAGCCAAGCCGCCGACCAGAACGAAGCGATCCAGATGGTCAGCCAGCTTGTCTAACACCCTCCCACAGCGGCGGGCGTTGTCCGGGGTCAAAACATCAAATAAGCTAGGCTGAGTATCTTCGTTCACTGGCCCGCGCTTTCGAAATTCAGCGCCGCGCATTGAGACCGGCCCTCGCGCCCTCCTTCCATCAATCGAAAACATAAACGCCGTAAAGATTTTAGACCAGCGAACTTTCCGCTTACGCCGCTTGCTGGCTGTGCTTCCGATTGGTCGGCCAACACCACGCATAGGGTTGCGCTTGTCGGCGCGCCGAATGCACCTTGACTAATTTAGGACAAACGTCCTAATCTCCATCGACGCCAAATGTTGGATTGCACGAGTCACGATGCCGAAAGTCTCGACGCGCAACCGAATTATCCAGAAAGCCGACACCCTCTTCTACGAGGTCGGTTTCGAAGCGACATCCTTCGCCGACATCGCGGCGGCTCTCGGTTTGTCGCGCGGCAATTTCTACCACCATTTCAGAACTAAAGATGAAATCTTGGATGCGGTCATCGCGTACCGGCTCGACAAAACGTGGGCGATGCTGAGCGCGTGGGAAGATACGAGCCCCGCGCCCCGAAACAGAATCCTGTGTTTTGTTCGGATTTTGATCGTCAACCGCGACAAGATCATGGCGTTCGGTTGTCCTGTTGGAACCCTAAGCGCCGAGCTTGCGAAACTGAACCACGCCGCGCACGGCCGGGCGACCGAGATTTTCGCGTTATTCAGAGATTGGCTGACCAGCCAGTTCAGGGCGCTTGGCGCCGGCAAACAGGCCGAGGCGCACGCGCTGCATGTTCTGTCTTGGTCGCAGGGTGTGGCCTCTATCGCCGCCGCATTTCGAGATGACGCCTTCATCCATAGAGAGGCGGCCGGTATCGCCGACTGGCTGGATACGCTTAAGTTGCAAGGTGACTAGGGGGATCCGATGTTCATTACATTTCTACGGTTCGCTGGGAACAAATCCAAAGCCGCTGAATTCATGGACGCGCACAATCGGTGGATCGCCAAGGGCTTCAGCGACGGTGTTTTCCTCGCTGTTGGGTCGATCAAACCGGCGGCGGGCGGCGTCATTCTGGCGCGGGGTGAGGCGCCGACGAACTACGAAGCGCGAATCGCGTCGGACCCTTTTGTCGCGCACTGCGTTGTGGCGGCCGAGACGGTAGAGATGGATCCGAAACGCTCGGTCCCAGAGCTGGATTTTCTTAAGGTTGGCGCCTGAGCCATGGGGCTTTTTAGAGACGATTTAGGGGCGAAGGCGGTGCGCCAACACGACATTTCGCTTCGCGGCGTTCTTTTGCTAGGAATGCGCGCAGCCCGGTGGCTTTGTCCTCCATGTAAATGTCATCGGTCGTAGAGATTGATGAAAGACGATCAAAGCGGAAGGTCCGGAAATCTCCCCGTAATTCGCACCAGGCGGAGAACATCCAGCCGTCGGTTAGATTCCAGACGACCAGTGGGCGTACCTGCCGTTCGGACGGGCGCCCTTCCCCATTGCGATAACGAATCCGCAGAACCTGACGCCGCCTGATCGCTTCACGCACCAACCCCACATCCCGCGCTGCGTCGTTTCGCTTCTGCAGGCTGAAATAAGGCGCGTCGGCGAGCTTGCGCTCTTCCGGAGCTGGCAGGTTCGCCTGGATCTTGGCCCGCGTCTCGCGCGCCGCCGCCGCAAGCGTCGGATCACCGGCGCTCTCGACAAAGGACAGGCCGACGGCCAACGCGTCAATTTGATCGTGGGTGAAGGTCATGGCCGGCAGGTCGAAGCCGGGCCGAAGCATGTATCCAACGCCAGCCTCGCCCTCGATCGGCAGGCCGGAGCCCTGCAGATGGGCGATGTCGCGATAGATCGTGCTGACGCTGACTTCGAACCGCTCGGCAAGGTCATGGGCCCGGCTGACATGCCGGGTCCGCAGCTCATTCACCAATCTGAACAGTCGTTCGGCCCGCCGCATCGGATACGCTCGCACGCTACCGCTTGACCGCCTGTTTGTAGCACAAGCCGGCGGCGACGTCGCGAGCCTGACCTTGTTTAACCAAGCGCTTCAGCCTCGATCTCGAACATAAGCGGCGGAATCGCCAGCCGCGAGACGCCTAGCAGGGTCATCGGCGGCGCCGCATTCAAGGGTCCGAAGCGCGCGCCGAGAATATCAAAATGTTTCAGGGCTTCGTCCACATCAGTCGTGTAAAGGCCCAGCCGAACGACATTGGCGAGCCCCATATCCGCCGCTTCCAGGACGGATTCCAGATTGTCGAGCGCCAACGCGATTTGGCCGCGCATGTCTCCAGGATGTTGCGGCGCCCCCTCGCCGTCGACGGCTGTTTGGCCTGCGCAAATCAGGCGTCGCGACGCGCCTTCCACGAGTTCCGCCTGGTTGTAGCCATGGTTCAGAGACCAGGCCCATGGATTGACCGGTGTTCGTTTCATTATTTGCGCCTCCTTTTTGGCTGAATGCCCGAAGGAGCTTCAAGAACCACAGGCCTCCTCTCACCGTTGTGACAGGAGTGTAAGGAACGACACCGAACCCTATCGATTATCGCAGACGGCCCGCACGATTAGTCAAAAGATGCTCGAAAAAGCTTAACAACCCGCGCCTGATTTCTTACCGTTAAGGCGGAAAGGCTCAATTGCGCCCAACGGATAGGACAATTTGCGTGGGAGGGTCGATATGTCCGCACAGGAGATCGTTCAAGATATATGCAATGAAGTTGACGTCGCGCTGAACGGCGATCGGTCATGGGATATGCGCATCCATAACGACAGGACCTATGACCGGATCGTGGCCGAAGGCTCGCTCGGCCTTGGTGAGTCTTATATGGACGGCTGGTGGGATTGCCCGGATCTGGTCGGCTTTTTCAAGCGCCTCCTGAAATCATCCAAGATCAAGGCCTACCGCCATGCGGGGCTGCGCACCAGCCTCGCCTTCGTCAAAGCCAAGCTGACCAACGTCCAGACGCCGCGACAGGCGCGCAGCATGGCGGACGCGCATTACAATCTCAGCAACGAGATGTTCGAAGAAATGTTGGGCCCATCCATGGCCTATACCTGCGGCTATTGGGCCAAGGCGGACACACTCGACGACGCGCAATACGCCAAATACGACCTGATCTGCCGCAAGCTGGAATTGAAACCAGGCGAGCGCGTGCTGGATATCGGCTGCGGCTGGGGCGGCCTCGCCAAATATATGGCGGAACAGTACGACGTTCAGGTCGTCGGCCTGACCATCGCCAAGGAACAGGCGGACTATGCCGAGCGGTTTTGCGAAAACGAGAATGTCGAATTCGTGCTCTGCGACTATCGCGAGTTCTCCGCCGACGCGCATGGCGGGCCGTTCGACAAGATCGTCTCGGTCGGCATGATCGAGCATGTCGGCTATCGAAATTACCGCGCTCTATTCGAGACGGCCGAGCAGTCGATGCGGGACCAGGGCCTTTTCCTGCTGCATACGATTGGCAACAATGTGACAACCGCCAGCGCCGACGCCTGGATCTCGCGCTACATATTCCCCGGCGGCGTGATCCCCTCGATGAGGCAATTGTCGGAATCGTCGGAGAGCCTTCTACCGCTCCACGATCTGCACAATATCGGGGTTCATTACACCCCGACCCTGCTTGCATGGGCCGACAATTTCGACTCCTATTGGCGGCGCAGCGGCAATGCGGAAGGACGGCCCCGGATCTGGGGTTCCGAGGAAACCTTTCGGCGGATGTGGGACTATTATCTCCGGATCTGCGCCGCGAATTTCGCGGTCGGCGACATCCATGTGTGGCAGCTGATCTACGCCAAGGGACATCTGCCGAATGGATATGAGAGCAAACGTTGAGGCCGAGCTGAAAGAGTCGTCCGACAGCGATGGGCGCCGCTTGGATTGGGAAGCGTTTCGCGCTGAGTTTCCGGCGCTCGACCGGATCACGTATCTGAACGCGGCGGGCGGCGGGCCGATCCCGCGCGCAGCCGCCGCCGCCGGACAGCGGTACTATCAGGAGAGCCTGGATTACGGCGATCTGAAATGGGCCGATTGGGTCGCGGCGGCGGACGAGACCCGCGCGCGCCTGGCGGGAATGCTGAATGCAGCGCCGCATGAAATCGCCTTCGTGCAGCACGCCTCGCTCGGTTTGAACCATGTGGCGGCGATGCTGGCCGGACCGGAGGCGGGCGCCCTCGCCCCGTCCGATGAATTTCCCAGCGTCTCGCTCGCCTGGCTCAATCGCGGCGCGCCGCTTCAGACCCTGCCGATTGCGCCGGACGGATCACTAGAAGAAATTGACGCCCTCGACCCGTCGATCCGCTGGCTTTTGGCCAGCCATGTTCAGTATAGCAGCGGCGTGCGGCTTGATCTCGACGCTTTGCGCGCCCTCGCCGACCGGCATGAATTGGGGCTCATCCTCGACGTCACCCAGTCTTTCGGCGTAACGCCGATCGATGTGCGGGCCCAACGGATCGATGCGATGGCCTTCTCGCTCTATAAATGGGCGGCGGCGGGCTATGGTGCGGGCGTTCTGTATCTGCGCGATGGGTTGTTGGAGGAATATGGCTACCCGGCGGCCGGCTGGCGCACGGCGGCGGAGCCCAACCTGCTGATCGCCGACCGGCTGACCGCAACCGGCGCCGCGAAAGAGCTCGAGCTTGGCCACCCGCCGATCCCGGCTGTGCTCGCCTTGGGCGAGACGCTGAAACTGTTCGAGCGCTACGGCGTCGCCGCGATCGAGTCCCGCATCGCGTCGCTGACGGACCGGCTGCATGGCGAGTTGGAAGCTGCGGGCTACAGGATCGTTTCGCCGCGCGTCCAAGGCCGCCGCGCCGGGATCACCGTCATCGAGGCGGCGGACGCGAAAAGGGCCGCCCAAGATATGAAGGACAATGGCGTCTTCATCTCGGCGCGCGCCGGCAAGCTGCGGATATCGCTGCACGCCTACAATGATGAGGCGGATATCGCGGCCTTGATGGCCGCCCTCGCCCGGTTCGCCCGCCCTTAACCGCGCCAACATGGACCTTTTATGAGCGACTCCCTGAACCGCCTGCTTGATGTCATGGCCGCCCTGCGGACGCCCGAGACCGGTTGCCCCTGGGACTTGGAGCAGGATTTCTCGACCATCGCGCCCTATACGATCGAAGAAGCCTATGAAGTGGCCGACGCCATCCATCGCGGCGATATGACGGAGCTGCGGGACGAGTTGGGCGATCTTCTGCTCCAGGTCGTCTTCCACGCGCGCATGGCCGAGGAGCGGAACGCATTCAGGTTCGAGGATGTGGCCGCCGGCATCGCGGACAAGATGGTCCGTCGCCACCCGCATGTTTTCGGCGAGCAGGAACGCGGCGACGCCGCCGGTGTTACGGAGACCTGGGAGCAGGTGAAGGCGCGCGAACGCGCGGAAAAGGGTCAGGACTCAAGCGTTCTAGACGGGGTTGCGCTGTCCCTGCCCGCCCTGATGCGCGCCGAAAAGCTCTCCAAGCGCGCGGCGCGGGTGGGATTCACCTGGCCTGATGCAGCCGCCGTTCTGGAAAAGCTGGACGAGGAAGTGGGCGAGCTGCGAACTGAGATCGACAACGGCGCCGACCCGGACCGGCTCGAAGATGAGATGGGGGATGTTCTGTTCGTCGTCGCCAATCTGGCCCGCCTGCTCGGCGTCGATCCGGAAAAAGCGCTGGAGCGGACGAATCGAAAGTTCATCGCGCGATTTCAGCAAATGGAAACGGCCCTGACCGCGGACGGGCGTGGGCTGTCGGACTACACGCTCGAAGAAATGGACGCCGGATGGGACCGGGCCAAACAGGCCGAGAAAGCGGGCGCCTCCCAACCAAAGAATGGCTGAGGCCTCAAACCCTGTCGATTGCCATGGAATAGAAACGCTGGGGTTCGGCGCCCGTGATCAGTCGATCACCGCTCATCGCCTGCCGGTTCTTATCCGGCCAGGTCCACCGCATCGCTGATCCGCGCGCCGTCATTTACGACCTGATAGAACGGCCGAGGCGGACGCATTTCCACGTTGACCTGTCGCGCTATCCATTCCCGCTTGTGAAGCTGTTGAAGCGAGTTTGACAAGGCGCGATCCGTGACTGGCGCGAGGTCTCTCTTTATCTCTGTAAAGAATTTCGGCCTTCGGGTCACCGCCAGGACAGGAATGGTCCACATTCGACGCAACAACACGGCGTCTAGGGAAACGGGCGCCGCCGCTTCTATCCGATAGGCGGTCGATGCGATTTCCACGCCCTGCGCGGTCAGTCGAAACTCTGGCCTCAGCGGATGGCCGTGACCCGGGTTCCTTTCCAGCAAACCAAGGCTTGTCAGATGCTCAAGGCTCTGTGCGAACGCGGTCCGACTGGCGCCCGAGGCGGCGAGAAGCGGCGCTTGGCGGCCCGGAACGCCGTCGTGCATCAACGCTAGTATTTTCACCGACCACGCTCTGGACGTCAGCTTGACAAGAAATTGTATGTCCATAAAGTATAGTAACTATATAATTTTTCAGAGAAGGAAAGCGCAATGTCTACCGTCGCGTTGGAAAAGACGATCACGCTCGCTATGTCAGTGCGCGACCGACATGTCAGCGCCCAGTGGTACGAGGATACCTTGGGATTCGAACTCCTTTACCATAGTGACGAAGTCGGATGGTCTGAATTGCGGACGAATGTCGACGGCGTCACTCTTGGCCTTGGGGAGCAAACAGAACCAAAGCCTGGGAATATGGTCCCTGTCTTTGGCGTCGCCGACATAGAGACCGCCCGCACTAACTTGGAGACGGCGGGCGCGGTTTTCGACGGGCCGACGGAGACCATAGAGGGAATGGTGAGCACGGCGACTTTCTACGACCCTGATGGGAATGCATTGATGATCGCCCAGGACCTAGCCGCTTGACGGTGCGATCACCGGCTGCACTGAAATGGCGCGCCCTTTCACGCGCTCCGCATTGGCGTGGGTCGAGGCCTACTGGTCTAAACCAAGGGGCGAAAGATCCTTTGATCTTGAACGCGATCAGTCGCCCTCGATCTTCATGGCGTATATCGGCTGCGGTTCGGCGACGCCGCGAAGTTGATAGCTGCCCATCGCCTCCCAGTCCTCGGTGGCGACGCTGGCGAAACTGTCCGACACGATCACCGTGCGATGCAGCTCCTTGGTCAGGTCTTGAAGCCGCGCCGCTTCGTTTGCGGTATGGCCGATGACGGAGAACTCGACCCGGTCGACGACGCCGATATTTCCG
Source organism: Alphaproteobacteria bacterium (assembly GCA_030065235.1). Lineage (GTDB taxonomy): Bacteria > Pseudomonadota > Alphaproteobacteria > UBA8366 > Aestuariispiraceae > JASJDC01. Next base: position 439,929 of record JASJDC010000001.1, on the reverse strand, counting down.
TAATAGACATCGCCCATATGCAGGCCCAAGCCGAAATCCAGCGGTTCCGGGTCGTCGTCCGGCGGTTTTTTGTTGTCCTCCTCAATGCGCCGAATAGCGTCCCGCGCCGCCGAGATGGCCATGCGGGCCGCGCGCTCGGCGCCGCCGGGGCCGGAAATCGGGAAAATCGCCAGCACCGCATCGCCGATGAATCGCAGCACCTCGCCGCCATGATCCATCACGGCGCCGGCGGTGCATTGGAAATAGCGGTTCAGCCTGGTCAGGAACAGTTCCGCCGGCATCCGGTCCGCCGCCTCGGTCGAGCCGCGCAGGTCGCTGAACCAGATCGCCGCGTTGATCTCATCGCCGTCACCCAGCTTGAACTGGCCGTCCAAAACGCGGCTGCCGGCGTGATTGCCGAGATAGGCGCTAACCACATTATGCGTCGTCGCCTCGCGCGCATAGATCTTCAGCCCAAGCCCAAGACGTGGGATCAATCGGCGCAAGGCCTCGATATGGCTGTCATCGAATCCGTCCGGGTGTTTCGTCGCCCAGCTCGACATGCTGCCGTCGAGAAAACTGCGGGCCTTGGATTGCGGCCAGGTGAAGCTTGTGATCGTCGTGTAATAGTCGGTGAAGCCGCGCTCCTTCAATTCCGGGATGACGCTGAAGCGCATGCCCTCGCCGTCTTTGATCCGCAGCCGGATATCATGGTCGTCGCTGTCCAGCATGGCCTTGAAGGGGCTCTTCTTCCAGGCGTCCGTCTGGGCGCCGGCATGCGGAAAGCGATTGCGCTGTACGCCGCGATCGGTGCTCCAATTCACGCTGAAGGCCCGAAACATCGGATGCAGAAAAGACATCGCGACGCTGCACCGGTCCATGGGCAAACCGGCGGCGTTGAGACGTTCGCAGAAGCCCTTGATCAGCATGTCGGCGCCGATCCCGTTCAGCGATGATTCGATGATCCAATCGCTGATCTCGTGGACCGCCGATTCTTTGAAGGCTGCAGGTTTCACGATCTCGTCTGGCAAGGTTCGATGCTCCGAATCCGATCAGGCGTCAATCTGTCGCCAAGAGATGCACAAGGCTCGACGTATCCCAGCGCCCGCCGCCGCGCTGCTGCACCTGGGCGTAGAACTGGTCGATCAGGGCGGTCGCCGGCAACCGTGCGCCGTTGCGATTGGCCTCATTCAGGCAAATGGCGAGGTCCTTCCGCATCCAGTCCACCGCGAAACCGAAATCGAACGCGCCCTTGCTCATGGTGCCGCCGCGATTCTCCATCTGCCAGGAACCGGCGGCGCCTTTCGATATCACATCTAGGACCGCCTCCATGTCCAATCCAGCCTTCATGCCGAAATTCACGCCTTCCGACAGGCCCTGCAGCAGGCCGGCGATGCAGATCTGATTGACCATCTTGGTCAATTGCCCGGCGCCGCTCTCGCCCATCAGGCGGCAGGCTCGGGCGAAGGCCATGATGACCGGCTCGGCCTTGTCATAGACGCCTTTGTCGCCGCCGCACATCACTGTCAGAGCGCCGTTTTCAGCGCCGGCCTGACCGCCGGAGACGGGCGCGTCGATGAAGCCGACGCCTTGTTCCGCAGCGACCGCAGCCAATTCGCGGGCGACTTCGGCGCTGGCGGTGGTGTTGTCGACCAGGACCGCGCCCGACCGCATCCCGGCGAGCACCCCATCCGCGCCGAGCACGACGTTTCGGAGATCGTCATCATTCCCGACGCAGGTGAAGACGAAATCGGCGCCTTCCGCGGCTTCGCGCGGCGTTGCGGCGAAATCCCCGCCATGCTCGTCGGCCCAGCGTTCCGCCTTGGCGGTCGTGCGGTTAAAGACGGTGACCTCATGCCCGCCTTTCGATTTCAGATGTCCGGCCATCGGATAGCCCATCACACCCAGTCCAATGAAGGCTGTCTTCGCCATATTCCGTCCCCTTGTGTCTCTTTTTTGTCGCCCGCGGTCCGGCGGAAAGTCGACCGCGCGTCTCGTTCGGCGCGCACACTGTAAGCGGCGTTTGAGCGCGCGCAAGTCCGGTCGGGCGACGCGCGCGACCTTGTTGCATTGCGGCGGCCGCCCCTGACGAAATGTCACGCCGCGCACGGCCGAACCCGCCCGTCATTCCGCCAGCGGGCGCCCGGCGCCCATCAGCACGTCCCTGACCTGCTCCCACGTCTCCCGATTGCGCGCCGTCAGCAGATGCTTGACCCGGTCGCGCGGCCGGTACGCACCGCCATCCAAGCGCTCCGCGACGCCGCCCGATTCCCGCAGGATCAGCACGCCAGGCGCGTGATCCCAACTCCAGAGCCGGCGATATAGCGCGAAATCCCGCGCGCCCAGGCACTGGCCGAGCATGTCGTGCCCGGCGCAGCGCAGCTTGTCCTCGCCGCCGAAGGACGATGTAACCAAGGATCGGATTTCGCCGCGATGCGCCTTCTCAAACGAGCCGTAATTGACCTGACCGACCATTTCATTGGCCGGCCGCGGCGGCGGCGCCTGCAGAACCGCGCCGTTCAACCGCGCCCCCGCGCCTTTTTCCGCGATCGCAATCCGTTCGGTGGTCGGATCGTAGATCCAACTCCAAACCGTCTCGTTCTTAGCGACCAGCGCCACCATCATGCAGAAACGCGGATCGCCTTGGGTGAAATTGTGCGTCCCGTCGATCGGATCGATCAGCCAGATCGGCGCATCCTCTTCGAACCGCGCCAGGATGCGGGCGTCGCGTGATACCGCCTCCTCCCCGATCGCAAGAGAGCCGGGAACCAACCCTTCAAGCTGGGGCGTCAGCCGATGCTCCGCCTCGATATCTGCGACGGTCACCACATCGCCCGGCTTCTTCTCCATCACTTCATGGCGCTGAAGCGCGCGGAATCGCGGCAACACGTCGAGCGCCGCCGATTCTTTCAGAAAGTCCGTGACGCGGTCTGGATCAAGAGTCAACATCGGGCGGCAATTCTTTGATTTAAATAAGATTTTGACGCTTCAAGGTGATCAAAAAGAAGGGCGACGCCGAAGCGCCGCCCCTCCAAACTCGACCTTCAATAAGCTGAGTCGCTTAGATAAGCACCCGTCAACTTACATCATGCCGCCCATGTCGGGCATCGGCGGCGCCGGCGGTTTGTCTTCCGGCTTCTCCGCGACCATGGCTTCGGTCGTGATCAGCAGACCGGCGACCGAAGCGGCGTCCTGCAGCGCGGCGCGCACGACCTTGGCCGGGTCGATGATGCCGGCTTTGACGAGGTCGGTGTACGAACCGGCCTGGGCGTCGAAGCCCCACGTGCTGGACTTGGACTCTTCCATCTTGCCCGCAACCACGGCGCCGTCTTCACCGGCGTTTTCGGCGATCTGACGAACCGGCGTCTTGATCGCGCGGCGCACGATTTCGATGCCGACATCCTGGTCGGCGTTGCCGCCTTCCAATTTCTTCAGCGCGTTAGCGGCGTACAGCAGCGCCGAACCGCCGCCGGGGACGATGCCTTCTTCGACCGCGGCGCGGGTCGCGTGCATCGCGTCATCGACACGATCCTTGCGTTCCTTCACCTCGACTTCCGTGGCGCCGCCAACGCGGATCACCGCAACGCCGCCCGCCAGTTTGGCCAGACGCTCTTGCAGCTTCTCACGGTCGTAGTCGCTGCTGGTCTCTTCGATCTGAGCCCGGATCTGGTCACACCGTGCGGCGATCTCTTTCTTCGTACCCGAGCCGTCGACGACCGTGGTCTCGTCTTTGGTGATTGAAACCCGCTTGGCGGAGCCGAGCATGTCGATCGTGACATTCTCGAGCTTGATGCCGAGATCTTCGCTGATGACCTGACCTTTGGTCAGGATCGCGATGTCTTCCAGCATCGCCTTCCGGCGATCGCCGAAGCCCGGCGCCTTGACGGCCGCGACCTTCAGGCCGCCGCGCAGCTTGTTGACCACGAGGGTGGCCAGGGCCTCGCCTTCGATATCCTCGGCGATGATCAGAAGCGGCTTACCGCTTTGAACGACCGACTCGAGGATCGGCAGCATCGGCTGCAGCGAGGAGAGTTTCTTCTCGTGCAGCAGGATCATCGGGCTTTCCAGCTCGCAGATCATTTTATCGCTGTTGGTGACGAAGTAAGGCGACAAGTAACCGCGGTCGAACTGCATGCCTTCGACAACGTCCAGCTCGGTCTCGAGGCCTTTGGCTTCCTCGACCGTGATCACGCCTTCATTACCGACTTTCTGCATCGCCTCGGCGATCATGGCGCCGACTTCGACATCGCCGTTCGCCGAGATGGTGCCGACCTGCGCGACTTCTTCGGAGGTTTTGATCTTCTTGGACTTTTTCTCGATGTCCGCGACGACGCTGTCTACGGCCAGATCGATGCCGCGCTTCAGGTCCATCGGGTTCATGCCGGCGGCGACCGCTTTCACGCCTTCGCGCACGATCGACTGGGCCAGAACGGTGGCGGTTGTGGTGCCGTCGCCCGCAATGTCATTGGTCTTGCTCGCGACTTCGCGGACCATCTGCGCGCCCATGTTTTCGAACTTGTCTTTCAGTTCGATTTCCTTGGCGACGGTGACGCCGTCCTTGGTGATGCGCGGGGCGCCGAAGGATTTGTCGATCACCACGTTCCGGCCCTTCGGGCCGAGCGTGACCTTGACCGCGTCGGCCAGGATGTCCACGCCGGTCAGCATCTTCGTCCGGGCGTCGACGGAAAATTTAACGTCTTTAGCAGCCATATTGGATGACTCCGTTTCTTTGTAATTTGGTCTGTGTCGGGTAAAGGGTGCGGCCGCCTAGGGTCAGCCGATCACGCCCATCACGTCGGACTCTTTCATGATCAACAGATCGTCGCCGTCGATCTTCACTTCGGTGCCCGACCATTTGCCGAACAGCACCAGATCGCCCTTCTTCACGTCCAGCGGGCGGACCTTGCCGTCTTCGTCCTTATGGCCGGTGCCGACCGCCAGGACCTTGCCTTCCATCGGCTTTTCCTGAGCGGTGTCGGGCAGGATGATGCCGCCGGCCGACTTCTCTTCAGCTTCCACGCGCTTGACCAGAATACGGTCATGCAGGGGACGGAATTTCATATGCGCTCTCCCTTTTCGAGCTATCGCAGTTTGGAACTCAAGACCGCGTCTCCACGGGCCGCGCGAGCGCGCGCCGGTGTCGAGATGCGGAATGTTAGCACTCACCCGAGGCGAGTGCTTGGCGAGATAAGGATGCCCGTGCTGTCTGTCAAGCGGCCGATGGCGAGATTGTCGCAGGTCGCTCCAGTTTGTCGGCCGCCCGGTCGTGGACGCCAGCGGTCGGCGCAAAAGAAGGGTATTTGCTGGCGAACCGCGCCAGGACCGCCGGGGCGGCGCGCAGACGCAGAGAGACGCCGGCTTCGGTGTCGCAGCGGTCTCGAACATCCGCATGGCGATAGAGCCAGGCGACCGCGTCCCCGGCGCTGTGCGGCAGGTGCAGCTCAACCTCTGCGGCGCCGCGCGCGATCAACTCATCGATTTGACGCATGATTGCGCCGCAATTCTCGCCTGTGACGGCGCTGGCGATCACCGTATTCGCGGTGCGCGCCGCTTTCGCGGCCAGATCGGCCCGGCCTGTCGCATCGACCAGATCGATCTTGTTCAGGACCTCGATTTGGTTCTCCGAATCGGTTCGGCCTAGAGCGCGCATCACCTGATCGACATCCTGCTTCTCCGCCTCGCTGGAGGCGCTGGCGGCGTCGCGGACATGCAGGATGACATCCGCCGTCTCGACCTCTTCCAGCGTGGCGCGGAACGCCGCGACAAGATCGGTCGGCAGGTCTGAAATGAAGCCGACCGTGTCCGACAGAATGATCCGCGCGCCGTTCGGCGTCGTGACCGCCCGCATCGTGGGGTCGAGCGTGGCGAACAGCATGTCCTTCGCTTCGACCCGCGCTTGGGTCAGCCGATTGAACAGCGTCGATTTTCCGGCGTTTGTATAGCCGACCAGCGCCACGACCGGATAGGGCACGCGCGCCCGCGCCGACCGGTGCAGCCCGCGGGTGCGTTTCACCTGTTCCAACTGGCGTTTCAGCTTGGCGATGCGTTCGTCGATCAAGCGCCGATCGAGCTCGATCTGGCTTTCGCCGGGACCGCCGATAAAGCCCAGCCCGCCGCGTTGCCGCTCCAAGTGGGTCCAACTGCGCACCAGTCGCGAGCGTTGGTAGCTTAAGGCCGCCAGTTCGACCTGCAACTCCCCTTCCCGCGTCTTGGCGCGCGCGCCAAAGATTTCCAGGATCAGGCCTGTCCGGTCGATGACCTTGACGGCCAGCGCGCGCTCTAGATTGCGTTGCTGAACCGGGCTCAGCGGTCCGTCGACAATCACCAGTTCCGCCGCCGCGTTCTCCGCCAGATCGGCGATGCGTTCGATGACGCCGCCTCCGAAGAGCGTCCCCGGCTTTGGCTTGTCGACGCGGACCGTTTCGGCGTGGATCACCGCCAGATCGATGGCGGCGGCCAAACCGACGGCCTCCTCGAGACGCACGGCAGCTTCCCGCAACCGTGTCTCGCCCTGCGCCGGCCTGATGTCGGGATGCAGCACGACGGCGCGCCGGCGGCCGTCGGGAGCGTCGCCCTGCACGCCTGATTTATCGACGCGGCTCATTCAACCGGTCGTATGTTGGAAAGTAGTGGCCATTCCGCGCAATAGATAGGAGCGCGCCCAGCGAAACGCCAGTTGGGGTTTGAAAAATCCCGCGGGTACGGCGACGCCGATCAGGCGTCGTCCGACTTCTCGCCCGCTTCGAACAGGTTCAACGGCTGCGACGGCATGATCGTCGAAATCGCGTGCTTGTAGACGAGCTGGGATAGTTGATCCCGACGCAACAGGACGCAGAAATTATCGAACCAGGTGATCACGCCCTGAAGTTTGACGCCATTCACCAAGAACACAGTCACCGGCACTTTCGACTTGCGCACGCCGTTCAGGAACGCGTCTTGAAGATTTTGCGGTTTATCGGACGACATGGTCATGCCCCTTCTTCTTCGTGTTTTCGGGCTTTCGCATCGGATGCACCAAGATATCTCTAGCGCAGCTCCGACAAGAATCAATCGCGAACGACGCGTCCCCTGCGCCGAACAGCAATCGCAATCACTGTATTAGGGTAAATTAGGTTGCACTGCAACATGTCTAAAGCCCAAATAAATCAAGGGTTTTAGAGAGGTGGTCGATCTCCCGATCAACGCGTAACCCATCCAGTTTTGGGTCACGGGCGCCGGCGTCTGGATTAAACAGAACGGCGCCGCAATCGCTCCTATTGGCGAGTTCGATGTCGGACACTGTGTCGCCGACGACCACGATATCACGGCCGCCGCCGCCGGGCGGCAGGCCCATCAAGGCGGTCAGCGCGCCGGGATCCGGCTTGTCGACCGCAAAGTCGCCGGCGCCGCCGACCGCGGTGAAATAGCGGCCCCAACCGAGATGCTCGATTTCGTCGCGCAGATAGCGGCCTTGCTTGTTGGAGAGGATGAAAAGCGGAACGGGCCGCGCATGCAGCGCCCGCAAGATCTCTGGCGCGCCTGGCAGCGGCGACAGGTCGGCCAGGTGATGCGCCTCGAAAGCCGCGTAGAAGATGTCCCGCGCCTCTTCCCAACGATCGCCGAACAGCGACGGGAACGAGTCCCGGAGCGATCGGGAGACCCGGCGCCGGGTCTCCTCCATGCGCCAAGGCGCGTGACCCATCGCCGTCAGGGTCTCGTTCAGTGACGTGTGGATCACCGCCCATGTGTCGACCAATGTGTTGTCCCAATCGAAGACAATGGCGGTCGGCGGCGCGGTCGGTCGTGCGCCGCGTTTTTCGGCGGTGCGGCTTATTCCATTCATGCGGCGCGGTCGCGGCGCCCGGCGATATAATCCTTATAGGCGTCCAACAGCTTGCGGCTCAGCGGTCCCGGGGATCCATCGCCAATTACAGCGTCATCTACTTTCACCACCGGGGTGACGAAAGAGGTGGCGCTGGACACGAAACACTCCGCCGCCGCATGCGCCTCATCGACTGAAAAGGCCCGTTCCTCGAATGTCAGGCCTTCCTCTGCGGCGAGCGTGATGATGGTTCTGCGGGTGATGCCATTCAGGATCTCGTTGGTCGGCGGCCGTGTGATCAGCTTGCCGTCGGCGGTCACGATCCAGGCGTTCGACGAGGACCCTTCGGTGACCTCGCCATTCTCTTTGACCAGCCAGGCCTCATAGGCCCCGGCCTCGTAGGCCTCTTGCTTGGCCAGACAGTTGGGCAGCAGGGATACGGTTTTGATATCGCAGCGCGCCCAGCGCAGGTCCGGCCGCGTCACCACCGATACCCCGTCGGTGAATTTGCGCATCGAGGCGAAATCCATGCGTTTCGTGGTCATCACCAGCGCCGGCGGCGTGTCCTCGGCCGGAAAGGCGTGATTACGAGGGGCGACGCCGCGCGTCACCTGCATATACACCAACCCGTCCGTCAGCCCGTTCAAACGGATCAATTCGCGCATTTTAAGCTGTAGCACGGCGCGTTTCATCGGGGCCGGCATGCGCAGTTCCTTAAGCGAGCGGTCCAGCCGGGCCATGTGGCCTTCCTCATCCACGAGCTTGCCGTCAGCCACCGTCACGACCTCATAGACGCCGTCGGCGAACTGGTAGCCGCGGTCCTCGATATGGACCGCGCCCTGATTATGGGGCGTAAAACGTCCGTTGACGTAACAGTAGCGGGGCATGGCGGGGCGTCCTTCTCGAAGCGATGCGCGGGATCAGAAATATTCCAAGCGAACGGCGAACATTTTCTCCACTTTTTTCACCGCCTTGGCGCTGACCAGCATAATGACATGGTCGCCGACGATGATCTCGGTGTCCGGGCGCGGCAGAATGACCTCGCCGCCATTGCGAACCACCGCGCCGACAATCACGCCGTCAGGCAGTTTGGCGTCTTTCAACGGCATGCCGACCAGAGGCGAGGTCTGCAGCGCCTCCGCCTCAATCACCTCGGCGAACCCGTCGCGGATCGAATAGACGAAGCGGATCCGGCCGCGCCGGACATGCTGCAAGATCTTCGAGGCGGTGATCTCGCGCGGGCTAACCACCACATCGATGCCCAACGTGGTTATCAGAGAGCCGTAGCTCGATTTGTTGATCAAGGAGACCGCGCGATTGACGCCATATTGCTTGGCGAGCAGAGAGGCCAGGATGTTGGTCTCGTCATGGTCGGTGACGGCGACAATGGCCTCGGCCATTCCAACATTCGCTTCTTCCAGGATCTCCGCCTCAAGCCCGTCGCCCTGGATGACGGTGGTTGTCGGCAGCATTTCCGCCACCCGTCGGGCCCTTGTTCGGTCCAACTCGATCACTTTGGCGGTGTAGTCGGGATCGTCCTCCAACTCTTTGGCCAGATAGACGCCGATATTGCCGCCGCCGGCGATGATCACCCGATGCGTTTCCGGTTCTTGATGCCCGAAGGCGGCCATGGCGCGCGGCACATGGCCGGTATCGGCGCAGAAATAAACCTCGTCGCCCGGCAGCATCTGATCGGTCGACTCTGGGATGATCATCGCGCCGCCGCGAATGATCGCCAGCACCGTGATGGCCAGATCGGGAAACAGCGAGGTCAATTGCCGCAAGGGCGTATGGACGATGGGGCAATCCTCTTCGCAGCGCACGCTGATCACGCGCACCATATCGTCGGCCATCGGGATCATATCGGCGGCGCCCGGTACGTTGAGGCGCCGACGGATGGCGCGTGCGACCTCGATTTCGGGCGAGATGATCACATCGATTGGCAATTGATCGGTGGCGAACAGGTTGGACCATTCGGCCTGGAGATAGTCCTGTTGCCGGATTCGCGCGATCTTGGTCGGCACGTTGAACAGCGAGTGCGCGACCTGACAGGCGATCATATTCACCTCGTCCGCATAGGTCACCGCGATCAGCATGTCGGCGTCCGCGACGCCGGCGCGCGCCAACACGTCGGGGTGCGAGGCATGGCCGACGATTGCCTGCACATCCAGCGAATCGTTGATTCGGCTGATCAATTCCGGCGACTGGTCGACGACCGTGACGTCATTCTGTTCGCTGGCGAGGTAACGGGCGATATGAAAGCCGACTTGGCCGGCGCCGCAGATCACGACTTTCATGCGAGCAGCAACTCCATGGGGTCCCCAGGGCCGGGCCGGCGTTTACGGCGAGGATACGCCCAGATCAGGTCAGGCGACGATCGCGCTTAACGCGCGGCCTTGTTGATATTCTGAAGGCCCAGCCCCTTCAGTTTGCGATGCAGGGCCGCGCGGTCCATTTCGACAAACTCCGCCGTTCGGCTGATGTTTCCGCCAAATCGGGTCAAATGAAAGAGCAAATACTCCTTCTCGAAAGACTCGCGTGCATCGCGAAGCGGCATATTCATGACTTCCTGGGCGCGTTCCCAGCGCAACACATCGGTGCTTTCGCCGCCGATGGCCTTGGCGACGGCGTCGGCGCGCACCGGCTGATCCGGTCCGCCGATCAGGAGCAACAGCCGTTCGACGACATTCGCCAACTCCCAGATATTGCCCGGCCAGTCATGAGTCTGCAGGGCCGATTGGGCGTCGGGAGCCAAAGTGCGGGCCGTACGTCCCTTTGCGTGGGCCGAGCGCTGCATGATCTGAGCGGCGAGATCCGGGATGTCCTCGCGGCGATCGCGCAAGGCCGGCGCCGCCAGCGGCACCACATTGAGACGATAGAACAAGTCCTCGCGAAACATCCCTTTCTCGATCAGCGTCGTCAGGTCCCGGCTTGTTGAGGTCAGGACGCGCACATTGACATCGACCCAGGCGCCGCCTCCGACACGCTGAAACCGTTGGTTTTGTAGCACGCGCACCAGCCGCCCCTGGACGTCCAACGGAATCTCAGACACCTCGTCCAGCAGCAGCGTTCCCATATGCGCCTGCTCCAGCACGCCGGTCATGCGCGGCCGGTCGCCGCTGGGCTCCATCCCGAAGAGCGTCGCTTCGACGGTGCGCACATCGAGCGCCGAACAGTTCATCACCACGAACGGGCCTTTGGCGCGATGGGATTTGCCGTGCAGGGCGCGGGCGATCGATGATTTCCCCGCCCCCGACGGGCCGGTGATCAGAACGCGGCTGTCCGTACCCGCCACTTTTTCGACCGTGCGTCGGATTTCGAGCGCGGCGGCGGACGTCCCGACCAAATCTGATTCCGCCCCGCCTGTGATCGCCTTCAGCGCCTCGTTTTCGCGCTTCAGTTTGACGTCCTGCAGAGCGCGCTCGATCGTGTGCAGCAGCACTTCGGTCTTGAACGGTTTGGCAATGAAGCCGTAGGCGCCTTTTTTTGTGGCGTTGACCGCCATATCGATGGCGCCATGGCCGCTGATCATGACCACTTGAAGCGCGGGATGATCGCGTTTCAGCAGTTCCAAGAGCTGCAATCCGTCATAGGCGCTGCCCGCCAACCAGACATCCAGGATCACAAGAGAGGGCAGCCGTGCGGCGACGGCCTCCAGAGCCGCCTCGCCGCTCGCCGCGTCACGTGTTGTGAAACCTTCGTCTTCGAGGATGCCGGCGATTTGAAACCGGATATCGGCTTCGTCATCGACAATCAGGATTTCATGCGACATCGGCGGCCCCAAGCTGCGCGTCAGTGTTCACGGTCTGCACCTGAGCGCCCGGAGGCGGCAGGACAAGGCGGATCGCGGCGCCGCCGCCGCTGGGATTGTCGCCCAGGACGAGCGCCCCGCCATGATCCTCCATAATTTTCTTCACAATCGCCAATCCCAGGCCTGTGCCTTTCTCCCGGGTGGTCACGTAGGGTTCCGTCAAAGCGTTGCGGTTCTCGCGCGGCAGGCCTTTTCCGTTGTCGCTGACCGTGATGACGGTCGCCTCAGGCGTCACTGTCAGGTCCAGATTGATGGCGCCGCGGCGCTTTTCATCAACGCCGGATTGTCTCGCCCCATCAATAGCCTCTTGCGCGTTCTTAAGGATGTTTGTCAGCACTTGAGCGATCTGCCGGCTATCGCAGGCCACTTCCACCGCTTCTTCGGGCGCCGACAGGCTGTAATCGATCCCCGGATTCCCGTTCTGTTGCAAGAAGACCTGTTGCCGACACAAATCGCTGAGATCGACGATTTGGATCGTCGGCGAGGGCATTTTGGCGAAGCTCGAGAACTCGTCGACCATCTGGCCGATATCGCCGACCTGCCGGATAATCGTATCGACACAGGTTTCGAAGACTTGCGGATCGTTTTCGATATCGCGCAAATATTTCCGTTTCAAGCGTTCGGCGGAGAGCTGGATGGGCGTCAGAGGGTTCTTGATCTCATGCGCGATACGCCGGGCGACATCGGCCCAGGCCGCGGTGCGTTGGGCGCTGGCCAGAGCGGTCAGATCGTCGAACGTGACCACATAGCCAGAGACCGCGCCGGCTTGGCGCAACGGTCCGATCCGGACGAAAAGCGTGCGCCCTGCGCTTTGCGAGCCGATTTGCACCTCTTGCTCGATGAAGCCGATTTGACCGCCGGCCCGCGCCCGCCCGACCAGTTCCGCCATCTCCGGAACGACGGAAGCGAGGCTTTGTCCCAAACGCTGATCCAGGTCGACGCCAAGCAGTTCCGATGCGCGCGTGTTCGGCAGATCGATCTGACCCTCTTGGTCCAGCCCAATCACCCCCGCTGACACGCCGGTCAGCACGGTTTCGGTGAAGCGGCGCCGGGCTTCCGCCTGATCGGTGGCGAAGAGCAGGTCGTTCCGTTGCGTCAGCAATTGCTGCGTCATTCGGTTGAACGCCCGCCCCAACAGGTCGATTTCGTCGTCGCGTTCGGACGGGACCACCTGCGTCGACAGATCGCCGCCCCGCACCTGTTCGGTCGCGGCGATCAACCGGCTGATCGGCGCCGACAAGCCGGTGGCGACGTTCAACCCGAACCAGACCGCCGTCAGCAGCAGAAGCAAGGCGACCATGACGAAAGCGAGCGCAAAGGAGATCTGGAACTGAGAACGTTCGGTCTCTAGCCGGACATATTCCTGCACCGCCCCTTGGGTTCGCGCCACATCGCCCAGGACCACGGGATCGATGATCTGACCGACAATCAGAAAAGTGTCGAGAATGCTCTCCAACCGCACCAGGGCCCGGACCCTTTCATCGCCGTCGGCGCGCAGGATGACGACGTCGCCGCTGCGCGCGCGCTGCAGCGACTGGCTGCTGATCGGTTCGAATTCCAAGGCGATGGTCAATCCGGCGCGCGCCAGGATTTGGCCGCCTTCTTCGAAGATCAGCGCCTCGGGTAACTGGCGCAGATTGGCGTGGATGTTCAACCGCCGTTCAAGGAGGCGCGGATTTGTGACGTAAAGCGGCGCGTCGCGATTGACCGCGCCGGCGACCCAGAGCGCGTCCGCCTCGATATTGCGGGTATGCTCCTCGAGATACGCTTCGGCGATCGCGGAACTGCTCTGCACCGCCGTACGCACGCGATCCGAGAACCAGGATTCCAGACCGAAATTAAAGAAGAGCAGAGAGAAGCCGGCGACGACGATCGCCGGTGCGATCGACAGCGCCCCAAACAGGGCGACGAGGCGCACATGCATGCGCGCGCCGGCCGCCCCCTGACGCCGTTCCGTCCAAAGCCGCGCCAGCCGCCGCGCGACAATTACGCCCAACAGCAGCAGCACCACCAGATCGACATAGATCAGGGTGACGAGCTGTTCCGGATCGCGCTCGAGGCCCGCGCCGGCCCCGGAAAAAACATAGTAGGTCGCCGCGCCCGCCGCTAAGGTCGCCAGCCCGACGAGCACCGTCAGGGTCCGCGAGACCTTCGGGCGGTCCAGCACCGACAGCAACCGGCCCAGACCGCCGGTTTTCGCCGTCAACGGCTGCTCGGCGGTTTCCGTCATCGCGTCCTTGTCGGCCCCTCGCCACGCCGGTTTCTTGGCGCGGACCTCATGATGCGCCGCGGATCACCGGAATGCCCAACTCACGGATCTTCTTGCGCAGGGTGTTCCGATTCAACCCCAGCATGTCCGCGGCTTTCACTTGATTGCCCCCGGTCGCGGCCAGGGAAAGCTGGATCAGCGGCCGTTCCATCTCATGCAGGACTCTGTCGTAAAGGCCGCTCGCGGGCAACTCCGCGCCGTGACCATCGAAATAGGCCTTCAGATGCCGCTCGATAGAGCCGGCCAAGCCGCCGCCGTCCCGGACGTCCTCGCCCTCCCCGATCTGCGGGGGCGAGGAAGCCGCCAGTTCCTGCTCGACTTCCAAACGGGTGATCACATCCTGATTATACAGCGCGCTGATGCGACGGACGAGATTTTCCAGTTCGCGCACATTGCCGGGCCAATGATAGTCGCGCAGCGCGCGCATGGCGTCAGGACCCATCGATTTCGCGCCGAGCCCCTCTTCCGCCGTCTTTTCCAGGAAATGCGCGACCAGGTCGGGGATGTCCTCGCGCCGTTCACGCAGCGGCGGCAGGCGGATCGGCACGACATTCAGCCGGTAGTATAGGTCTTCTCGGAAAAGGCCCTGCGCGACCAACTGACGGAGATCGCGATGGGTCGCCGAGACGATGCGGACATTCGTGCGGATCGGCGTGCGCCCGCCGACCGTTGTGTATTCACCTTCCTGCAGAACGCGAAGCAGCCTTGTTTGGGCCTCGATCGGCATGTCGCCGATCTCATCTAGGAAGAGCGTGCCCGCCTGCGCCTGTTCGAACCGGCCCGAATAGCGGGCGGCGGCTCCGGTGAAGGCGCCTTTCTCATGACCGAAAAGCTCGCTTTCGATCAGGTCGCGCGGAATCGCCGCCATGTTGATCGCGACGAACGGTCCGGAGCGCCTCTTGCTGTATTCATGCAAGGCGCGGGCGACCAGTTCCTTGCCGGTCCCGGACTCGCCGTTGATCAGCACCGACAGATCGGTGGCGGTCAGGCGCGCGATGGCCCGATAGACCGATTGCATCGCCGGAGAGCGCCCGATCAAGGAAAGATTCTCGGCGTTCTCCGGATCCGGCGCCGCGTCGTCCTGGCGGCCCTCGTCCGCCAGCGCGCGTTCGACCACCCCGATCAATTCCGGCAGGTCGAACGGCTTCGGAAGATATTCGAACGCCCCGCGCTCGGTCGCTTTCACCGCCGTCAGCAACGTGTTTTGCGCGCTCATGACGATGACGCGCAGATCCTCGCGCCGTTTGCGGATCTGCGGCAGCAGATCGAGCCCGTCGCCGTCGGGCATCGCCACATCGGTGATCACCAGGTCGCCGTCGCCGTCCGTCGCCCAGCGCCAAAGCGTCGCTGCGCTGCCGGTCGTGCGCACCGCGTAGCCCTGCCGCGATAGCGCTTGGTTCAGGACCGTCCGGATCGCCGCATCGTCATCGGCGACAAGGATGGTGGCGGGCGCGCTCATCGCACATCCCCTTGCTTGGCCGCCTTTTTGGTCTTGGCCGCGGCGCTCTGCGCGGCCTTTGGCGCACTTTGATCCGGTCGTGGCGCGTCATTGCGGATCAGCGGCAGCATAACGCTGAACTCGGTCCGCCGCGGTCGGCTCTCCAGATGGATCAAGCCGCCATGATCGCCGACCAGCTTCGCCGCCAGCGACAGGCCCAGGCCGGCGCCGCCTTTCTTGGTCGAGATGAAAGGGTCGAACAGATGCGGGCGAATGTCTTCCGGCACGCCCGCCCCGTTGTCGCGCACCATCACCACCATCGGCAGATACATCCGGCTTTCGACGCCGGGAATCGCGAGGCGCACGCCATGCCGGAACGCGGTCGCCACCTCAATTTCGCCGTCTTCGCCTTGGATCGCTTCGGCCGCGTTTTTCACCAGGTTGAGAAAGACCTGAACCAGTTGGTCATGATTGCCGAAGACCGGCGGCAAGGACGGATCGAAACTCTCCCGCACCCGCACGCCGCTTGCGAAACCGGCGCGCGCGACGGCCAGCACTTGATCGAGCACTTCATGGATATTGACCGCCGAGCGTTCGATCTGCGGATTGTCCGCGAAATCGTCGAACTGATCGACCAGCTTCACGATCCGGTCGGTCTCGCGAATGATCAGTTGCGCCAGGGTCCTGTCCTGCGGATCGACCATGCTTTCCAACAGCTGCGCCGCGCCGCGAATGCCCGACAGCGGGTTCTTGACCTCGTGGCCCAGCATGCGCGCCAGAGCCGAGACCGATCGCACGGCCCCTTGCTGCACAAGGGTTTCATCCATCTGTCCGGCGATTGAGGCTTCCTGAAAGGCGACGGCGATGGCCCCGTCGCTACCCGGGATCGGCGAGGCATGGACGCTGAGCGAGTGATCGCCGAGCCGTGGGGTGGTCAACGACACCCCATACTCGGTCATGCTGGAATCCTTCCGGCGCGCGCGGCGCACCAGCGACAGGATCGGGCTGTCATGCGGAATCAGGTCCTGCAGCGACGCCTTGTCCAGCGCTGCGGCCGACGAGCGGAAAAACTGTTCCGCCGCCTGATTAACCCGCGTGACCCCGTCTTCTTTATCCAGAACCAGCAAGGGGCTCGGAATCGCCTCCAAAATCGCGTCGGCGCTGACCGTCTGCGCGCCGCTGAAG
The DNA here is from genome assembly GCA_030065235.1 of Alphaproteobacteria bacterium. Classification (GTDB taxonomy): domain Bacteria; phylum Pseudomonadota; class Alphaproteobacteria; order UBA8366; family Aestuariispiraceae; genus JASJDC01. Next base: position 423,446 of record JASJDC010000001.1, on the reverse strand, counting down.
CTGTCAAACACGCCGCCGGAGAGTTTCTTGATCGCGCTTCTCATGCCGCCAACTCCAAGATTGAGCGCCCCTGATCGGCGCGCGGCCGGCGCGCTTTCGAAAAGAAGGCCTGGATTTCCGCCAGGACCCGTGCGGGGTCTTCCTGTTTCATCACTCGATCTCGAAACCGTGCAGCGTCGGGCAAGCCGGCGGCGTACCAGCCGAGATGCTTGCGCGCCATGCGCAGGCCGCGATGCGCGCCATGATGGCGCAACATCGCCTCGAAATGGCCGGCGACGATATCGGACAGACCGTCGGGCGGCGCCGTTCCAGGTTCCTCCACGCCAGTCAATCCAGCCGTGATGACGGCCGGCAGCCATGGCTTGCCCTGCGCGCCGCGTCCGATCATCACACCGTCCGCGCCGCTTTCCCGCAGCGCCCGGCGCGCCGTCTCGGTCGAGATAATATCGCCATTGACGATCAGCGGCAGATCGACGGCTTCACGAACGGTCCGGATGAAGCGCCAATCGGCCGTTCCGCCGTATTTCTGGTCGCGGGTCCGGCCGTGGACGGTGATCAGGCCGATCCCGGTTTCCCGCGCAATCCGGGCGATTTCCGGCGCGTTGCGGTGCTCGGCGTCCCAGCCCGTGCGCATTTTCACTGTGACCGGCGCATCCACCGCCGCGACAACCGCGCTCATGATCGCCGCCGCCGCAGCCGGCTCGCGCATCAAGGCCGAGCCGCAATATTTCGAGGTCACTTTCTTGGCCGGGCAGCCGAAATTGAGGTCTATGATATCCGCCCCTTCGCCAACGGCGAACCGCGCCGTCTCGGCCATCGCCGCCGGATCGTGGCCCGCCAGTTGAACGATCGACGGGCCGGACGCGTTGGTGCGCATCACTCGCTTGGCGGTGCCTTCGGTATGTCGAAGGGCCTCGTTGCTGGCGATCATCTCCGACACCGTAATCGGCGCGCCCAACCGATGGGCTAGGCGCCGGAACGGCAAGTCGCTGACGCCGGACATCGGCGCCAGATAGACCGGTGTTGGGATCGTGATCGAGCCGCCGGACTTCCGGCTAAGCGTGATCGGTCTGAGGCCTGATAAATCCTGCATCAAAAATCGCCGCTTTTTGAGTCCGGCCGTCTTGTGCACAAGAATTAGGCACTTAACAAGGCGGGTTCCCGAAAAACCAGGCGTCGACGCCGCCTTAATCTGATCTTAGCCGGCCCCGGCCATGACCTCGGTCACGAATTTGACGCCGGGATAGGCGAGTTGGAAGACGAGAAAGGCGGCCAGAGCGACCCGAACCGCTTTGCGGCCGCGCAAGCCGAACCAAGCATGCATGACCAACAATGCGACCACGAGACCGAGGCCGACGACTGACAGGATCGATTTGTGGTCCAGCGGCGCCAACGTGTCGGCGGCGGTGAAAGAGGTTGCGGCCCCGGTGGCGACGGCCCCGAACAAGAAGGCGGCCGACAACGACAACAGCCGGAATTGCAGCGCCTCAGCGACGGTAAGAGCGGGCAGCCCTTCGACGAAACGGGCGTTGCGCCGGGATTTCAGCATATGTTCGCGCAGCCAGACCGCGACCCCGGCGATCGCCGCGACCCCGATAAATCCGAAGGCGGGCGCCGAAAAGGCGATATGCGCCCAGAACCAAGCGTCACGTACCGCCGCGTCGGGCCCGGCGGGACGCCAGTCGCCGGCGATATGCGCGAGGATCAGAATTGGGAAGCAATAGGCCAGGATCAGCGCCGTCAGGCCGCGCGCAGACGGCGCGAACAGGGCCGTCACGCCAAAGGCCAGAAAAGTGGTCGCGGCGGCGACATCCAGGGCGGCGCCGAAGCCGAAAGCCCATTGCTGCGCCAGGCGCCAGCCGATCCAGCCCGCCAGGGTGAGGGTCGCAAATCCGAGACAAACCCAATAGAGACCGGCCTTGTCGCTTATTGACCGATGCCGGTTCAGCACCGAAAAAGCGATCATCGGGATCAGGCTGCTGACAGCGGAAATGTGCAGAATGGCGGGCGAGACGGAAACCATGATTGGCCTATACTCTGTCCAGCGGCGGAAGTCATGAAGGAAGACGTTGCGTCCCGACAAGGACACGCCGGCGATAAATCGGCCTCAGTCGCCGTTCTGGTGGTGGCGGCTGGAAAAGGACTGCGCGCCGGGGGCGCGCTTCCGAAGCAATATCAGCGTTTGAACGGCCGCGCCGTCTTGTCGCACGCGCTTGACGCTTTTCTACGCCATGGCGGCGCCGCGTCGGTTCAGGCGGTGATTTCCGATGGTGATACACCGCTCTATGAAGAGGCCTGCGCAGAGCTGGGCGGCGTCGGTCCGGCGATCCATGGCGGCGCCGAGCGGCAGGAGTCTGTTTTGTTGGGTTTGGAGGCGCTGGCGGCGGCGTCGACGGCGGAACGGCCCGATTTCGTGCTGATCCATGACGGCGCGCGGCCCTTCGTTTCAACCGCTCTGATCGATCGGGTCATCGACGCGCTGAAGTCAGGCGCGGCGGGCGTCGTCCCCGGTCTCGCCGTGACCGATACGGTGAAGCGACTCGGGTTGAACGGCCTCGTGGCGGAGACGCTCGATCGCCGGGCGCTGCGCCGGGTGCAAACGCCGCAAGGGTTTCCCTTCGACGCGATCCTGGCGGCGCATCGAGCCTGCGCGGGCGCGGCGCTGACCGACGATGCGGCGGTGGCCGCGGAAGCCGGCCTCGCTGTGCAGGTCGTCGAGGGCGAGGAAGCCAATATGAAGATTACCCATCCCGAGGATTTTCTGTCGGGCGTGGCCGCAGAGCCGCGCCGTCTCGAAACCCCACGCGTCGGTCAGGGCTTTGACGTCCATCGCTTCGAGCCCGGCGATGCGGTCACGCTCTGCGGCGTGCATATCCCACACCCGGCGCGGCTGAAAGGGCATTCCGACGCCGATGTCGGGCTGCACGCGCTGACCGACGCCATCCTCGGCGCGCTGGGCGCCGGCGATATCGGCGATCATTTCCCACCTTCCGACCCGCGCTGGAAGGGCGCTGACAGCGCCGATTTCCTGCGCCATGCGGCCTCCCTCGCGTCGGATCGCGGCGCGCGTATAGCGCATCTCGACGTCATACTGATCTGCGAACAGCCGAAGATCGGGCCGCACAAGGCGGCCATGCGCGCCCGGATCGCCGAGATCCTGGCCATTTCGCCGGATGCGGTCAGCGTAAAGGCGACGACGACCGAAAAGCTCGGCTTCACCGGCCGGGGCGAAGGCGTCGCGGCGCAAGCCGTCGCCACCTTGTTGTTCCCCGTCTGACGCATGGCCGACGCGCCCCCGTCCCGGCCGTCTCTTGCGACGCCGGCCATCTTGATCGCCACCTGGTTCGGATCGGGTTATCTGAAACCGGCGCCCGGCAGTTGGGGCAGCTTGGCCGCCCTGCCCTTCGCCTATGGTCTATTGGGTTTGGGCGGCGCGTTGGCCTTGTCCCTTGCAACAGCGGCGGTGTTCGCCCTCGGCGTTTGGGCGGCGCAAGGCTTCGATCGGCTGAGCCAAAGCCATGACAGCAGCGAGATCGTGGTGGATGAAGTGGCGGGCCAATGGCTGACCTTCGCCCTGGCAGCCTGGACGGTGGGAGATTTGTCCCTGACCCATTATATCGTGGGTTTCTTCGCATTTCGCCTGTTCGATATCGCGAAACCGTTCCCGGTCGGCCTCTTGGATCGGCGGGTGCAAGGCGGCTTGGGTGTGATGCTCGACGATATCGCCGCCGGTCTCTATGCCGGACTTACTGTCATCCTCTTGGAGGTCGCCTATGCGCGCGTCGTCCTTTCCGCCGCCTGATCTGCGCGCCGCCGCCGAGCGCCTGCTCGAAGCTTTTGAAGCGAAGGGGCTGACTTTCGCATCGGCCGAATCCTGCACCGGCGGCTTGATCAGCGCCTGCCTGACCGCCATCGCCGGCTCGTCCACGGTCGTCGAGCGCGGTTTCGTGACCTATAGCAATGCGGCCAAGCAAGAAATGCTGGGCGTGCCCGCGCCGCTTTTCGAGACAGTGGGCGCGGTGAGCGCAGAGGTCGCCGAGGCGATGGTCATCGGCGCGCTCGACCGCTCGACCGCCTCGGTCGCTGTCTCGGTCACCGGCGTCGCCGGCCCCGGCGAATCCGAGCGCAAACCGGCGGGCCTGGTCTATATCGGCGCGGGCGCACGCGGCGGCCCCGTGACGATCGTTGAGAACCGCTTCGACGGCGACCGCGAGTCGGTGCGGACCCAAAGCGTGCTCACGGCGCTCGAGATGGCGGCCAAGGTGGCTCTTAAAAACGTGCGTTGACCCCTATTCGCCGTGCAGCAACAGCAGCGTGCGCAAGGGGTGCCCTTCCTTTTCGGCATAGGGGCGAATTTCGGCGCGCCAGTCGGCGAGCAGTCCGAAAAAGCCTGATAGGCCGCGCAACGGCTTGGCGTGTGCCGAATCCAAGGCGCGCAGCGCCTCCAGCGGGCTTTCAATCGTCGTATCGGCGCAGAGCTGGTCAAGATACCAGACTTGGTCCCGGATCATGCTGGCGGCGGTGACCAGGATCCGCGCGATTTCGGCGATCCGCACACTATCCGCGGCGGAGAATTCCGCCTGATCGAACAGGATGCGCCGTCCCGCCGCCTCTACCAGAAAGCCGGCGCGCGGCCTACCGTCGCCGCCGAGCGACTCAGCCCGGCGCGCAAAGGCCAACAGTCGGTTCGGCTTGACCAATGCGTCCGGCGCGAACAGGTCGAGGATGCGTTGACCAGCGCTGTAGGGATCGCGCGTCGGCGGCCGTTCGATCCGGCGCAGCCCGACGCTTTGGCGTTCAGGATCGGCCTCGAAATAGATACCCGCCTCCGACAGCGCGCGTTCGATCGCCGCCAATGTGCTGCTGCGCGGATCGCCGACGCCGCGTTCGATATTGTTCAGCGTCGCCAGCGCGACCCCGGCGGAACGCGCCAGTTCGCTCTGTTTGACATTCAACAGCGCGCGCGCGGCGCGAATTTGCGGCCCTCGGATCATCGGCGGGGTGGCGATCGGCGCGACAGACGGCGCGGAGTGACCGGCATGGCTAACAGGTCCTGATACGGGTTTATCAGGCTTCATACCTAGTTTGGCTGGCGATACGCAAGATGTTGCGGGGCCGAAACCAGATATGGTGGGTGGCGCCGACGGTGACCGCGTCCGCAAGAAACGAACTGCGGCGCCGCGATCGGGAAACTACAAATGAATCCCAGTCAGGCGGAGGCTGCGATCCCCCCACCGGACCCATAAAGCGTTCGCGCGCGGGCTTCGAACGCGCCGACCATTTTCTTTACCGCCTCGGTAAAGACCAACCCCATGATCTTATTGAGAATCAGGGACTTGAACTCGAAATCAACGAAGAAATCGACAACGCACCCATCCGGGTGATCCTCGAATATCCACGTGTTTTTCAGATACTTAAATGGCCCATCCTCATAGGACACATCAATGCGACGCGCCTCCGGATGCGGTTGGACCCGGCAGGTGAACCGTTCCGATATTCCCTTGAAGCCGATCCGGACGTCCGAAATCACCGCATCCGGCGTCCGACGCCGGATGCGCAGGCCGGTGCACCAGGGGATGAATTCCGGGTAGCGCTCTATATCCATCACCAGCCCATAGAGCTGATCCGGCGTGTAGGGCAGCAATTTGCGTTCTTCGTGACGCGGCATCGGCGGCTCGACTTGCGGCGACTAGGGGACGGATTTTAGGCCGGTTATTCCGCCGCGGCGATCCGCGCCGCGCGCGCTTCCCGAAGGCGGCGGAAGTCATCCCCGGCATGGTATGACGAGCGGGTCAGGGGCGAGCTCGACACCATGAGGAAGCCCTTGCCCCGCGCAACCGCCGCATATTGGTCGAACTCTTCGGGCGTCACAAAGCGGTCGATGGCCGCATGTTTCGGGGTCGGCTGAAGATACTGGCCGATGGTCAGGAAATCGACATCGGCGGCGCGCAAATCGTCCATCACCTGGCCGATTTCGACCTTTTCCTCGCCGAGGCCCACCATCAGGCCGGACTTGGTGAATATCGCCGGATCAAGCCGCTTGACCCGCTGCAGTAACGCCAGAGAGGTGAAGAACCGCGCGCCGGGCCGGATCGTCGGATAAAGCCGCGGCACGGTCTCCAGGTTGTGATTGAAGACATCCGGCCGCGCTTCGACCACGGTCTCGACGGCGCCGGGCTTGTCCTTGAAATCGGGCGTGAGGATTTCGATCGTGGTCCCCGGCGCGCGTTCGCGAATCGCGCGGATCACTTGGGCGAAGTGGTCGGCGCCGCCATCGTCGAGATCATCGCGGTCGACCGAGGTGATGACCACATGTTCCAGGCCGAGTTTCTCGACCGCCGCGGCCACATTGTAGGGCTCCATCGGGTCGAGCGCGCCCGGTTTGCCCGTGGTCACATTGCAGAAGGCGCAGGCGCGGGTGCAGACCTCGCCCATGATCATCATGGTGGCGTGTTTCTTCGCCCAGCATTCGCCGATATTCGGGCAGCCGGCCTCTTCGCAGACCGTGTTGAGCTTGTGGTCGCGCACGATTTTCCGTGTCGCCTGATAGTCGCGGCTGACCGGCGCTTTGACCCGTATCCAGGCGGGTTTGCGCTGGATCGGATTGTCCGGGCGGTTGCGTTTTTCCGGATGACGGCGTGCGGCGGCGTCCAACTGTTCTTTGGCCATAACGTGTTTCTTATATCTCTAAGGGCGGTTAGGGGGCGGCGCGTTCGGTCCGAACGACAATCCGGTTGAAGCCTTGGCGTTTTGCGCGCAATGCAGCGGCCACCGCCTCTGTCATCGCGTGCAACGCAGTTGCGTCATAGGTCGGGTCGGTTGGATCGACTTGCAAGGATGTCACGATCACCAAGACATGCTCCCATCCTGCGGGCGACCAAGATAACTCCCGTTCGATCCGAATCACGCCGGGATGGTTCGTCGTGTCGTCCGGCATCCGATCCCCTCAGGCGGCTCGATCCATCGCTCCCGTATGCTCCGATTCACCCCTGGGGGAGCCCTAGACGAGGTCATCGACGATGCCAAGCCCCTGACCCGCCGCGGCGTTACATATGAATGACCTTCCCGTAGGCGTCCAAGACCGACTCATGCATCATTTCCGACAGGGTCGGATGCGGGAAGACCGTATGCATCAGTTCCGCCTCGGTCGTCTCCAACGTCTTCGCCACCGAATAGCCTTGAATCAGTTCCGTCACCTCGGCCCCGATCATGTGCGCGCCGAGCAGCTCGCCGGTCTTGGCGTCGAAGACGGTCTTGATCAGCCCTTCGGGCTCGCCGAGCGCAATCGCCTTGCCGTTGCCGACGAAGCTGAAGCGGCCGACCTTGACCGCCCGCCCTTGGTCTTTCGCCGCCTGCTCAGTTAGGCCGATCGACGCGACCTGCGGATGGCAATAGGTGCAGCCCGGGATCCGGCCCGTGTCGAGCGGATGCACATCCTTCACCCCGGCGATCTTCTCGATGCAGATCACACCCTCGTGCTCGGCCTTATGCGCCAGCCAGGGCGGACCGGTGAGATCACCAATGGCGTAAACGCCCGGCTCGCCGGTCTGGGACCATTGATCGACCTCGACATGGGTGCGGTCGACCTTGATCTTGGGCGCGCTCTCCAGCCCGATATCCTCGACATTGCCGACGATGCCGACGGCGCTGATCAGGCGCTCGGCGGTGATTTCCTGGGTCTTGCCCTTCTTCTCCACCGTCGCAGTGACGCTGGTCGCCGTTTTCGCGACGCCCTTGACCGTCGCGCCGGTCAGGATGGTCATGCCCTGCTTTTTGAACGCCTTTTCGGCGGCCTTCGAGATTTCGGCGTCTTCGACCGGCAGCACACGATCCATCACTTCGACCACGGTCACTTCGGCGCCCATGGTGCGGTAGAAGCTCGCAAACTCGATCCCGATCGCGCCGGAGCCGACGACGATCAGGGATTTCGGCATGGTCTTGGGCACCATGGCCTCGCGATAGGACCAGACGCGGTCGCCATCGACCTCAAGCCCCGGCAGTTGCCGCGCCCGAGCCCCTGTCGCCAGGATCACATGCTTCGCCGATAGTTCAGCGAAGGGCTTGCCGTCTTTCTCGACAGTGACGCTGCGGGCGCCTTCCTTGCCGGTCAGCTTGCCCCAGCCGTCGAAGACCGGGACCTTATTCTTTTTCAAGAGATGGCCGACCCCGCCATTCAGCTGTTTCGCCACGGCGCGACTGCGGGCGACGACTTTCTCGAGATCGAAGCCCGGCTGACCGGCGCTCAGCCCATAGGCGTCCGCATGGGTCATGTAGTGATAGATTTCCGCCGAGCGCAGCAGCGCCTTGGTCGGAATGCAGCCCCAGTTCAGGCAGATGCCGCCGAGATGGTTGGCTTCCACGACCGCCGCCTTGAGGCCCAATTGCGCCGCCCGTATGGCGGTCACATAACCGCCCGGTCCGGCGCCGAGGATCACGACATCGAAGCTTTGCTTATCCATGATGATTTCGCCTCCCGCCGGTCTCTACAGCATCAACGCGATCGGATCTTCGATCAGCGCCTTCAGTTCCTTGGTTAAGGCGGCCCCCGCCGCCCCGTCGATGCAACGGTGATCGACCGCCAGACTGAGGGTGCAGACCGTCGCGATCGAGAGCGCGCCGTCTTTGACGACCGCGCGCTGCTCGCCGGCGCCGACCGAGAGGATCGCCGCCTGCGGCGGGTTGATGATCGAGTTAAAGCTCTTCACCCCGAACATGCCGAGGTTCGAGATGGTGAAGGTGCCGCCCTGATATTCCTCCGGCGCCAATTTGCCCTCGCGCGCCTTGCCGGCCAGTTCCTTCGCCTCTTTCGAGATCGTCGCCAGACCCTTGGAGGCGCAATCCTTGATGATCGGCGTGATCAGCCCGCCCTCGATGGCGACCGCGATCGCCATATCGACCCGGCTGAACTTCAGGATCGCGTCGTCGGTATAGGCGACGTTGCAGTCGGGCACGCGGGTCAGACCCAACGCGGTCGCCTTGATGATGAAATCGTTGACTGAAATCTTGTAATCAGCCCCGTCCCGCTCGTTAAGCTGTTTACGCATGGCCAGCAATGCGTCGATCTCGACATCGACCGTCAGGGTGAAATGCGGAATGTCGCGCGCGGAATCGGTCAGGCGCCGGGCGATGGTCTTGCGCATGTTGCTGTTCGAAACCGCCTCGAACTCAGGCAGCAGCTTGAAGATCGGATCGTCGAGGCTCAGCGCCGGCGCGGGTTCGGCTTTGGCTTGTTTGGCCTCGGCTTTCGACGCGGCCGCAGGCGCCGGCTTGGCGCCGCCCGCGGCGATAAAGGCTTCGACGTCGGCTTTTACGATGCGGCCATGCGGTCCTGAGCCCGCGATCGCCGAAATCTCAACCCCGGCGTCCGCCGCGATTCGGCGCGCCAAGGGAGACGCGAAAACACGGCCGCCAGAGGGAGCCGGTGCAGGCGCGGCGGCGGGCGCAGCAGTTGGCGCAGGCGTTGGGCTCGCTGCTGGGGCTGCGGCCGCTGGCGCCGGTTCGGGCGCCTTGGTTTCGGCTGGGGCGGCTGGCGCCGGCGCGGAATCGGCGGACGCGGCCGCCTCCGCGACATCCTCGCCATCTTCCGCGAGCACCGCGATCAGCTCGTTGACCGCGACATTCTCAGAGCCTTCGGCCACGACCAGTTTGGCGACGACCCCCTCGTCCACCGCTTCGACCTCCATCGTGGCCTTATCGGTTTCGATCTCGGCGATCACGTCGCCGGACGAGATTTCATCGCCCTCCTTCACCAACCATTTGGCGAGCGTGCCTTCGGTCATCGTCGGCGACAGCGCCGGCATCAAGATACTGACGGGCATGGTCTTTCCTCCCCTTCCGGCGCCGGTTAGCGATAGCAGACGGCCTTCGCCGCCTCGACGATGTGAGAGGCTTGCGGCAAGGCCAGCTTCTCCAAATTCGCCGCGTAAGGCAGCGGCACATCCTCGCCATGGACCCGGGCGACCGGCGCATCGAGCCAGTCGAAGGCCTGCTCCATCATCTGGGCGGCCAATTCAGCGCCGATCCCGGAGAAGGGCCAGCCCTCCTCACAGGACACCAGACGATTGGTCTTCTGCACGGACTGCACGATGGTCGCGGTGTCGAGCGGCCGAATGGTGCGCAGATCGATCACCTCGGCGCTGATCCCCTCGGCGGCCAGAGCGTCGGCCGCTTCCAGCGCCTTGCCGACCATGATCGAAAAGGCGGTGATAGTGACATCCGTTCCGGCCCGCACGACCTTGGCCTTGCCGATCGGCACGGTCCAATCGTCGGAATCCGGCACATCCATGCTTTGGCCGTAGAGAATCTCATTTTCCAGGAAGATGATCGGGTTCGGATCGCGTATCGCCGATTTCAGCAACCCTTTAGCGTCCGCCGCCGAATAGGGCGCAATCACTTTCAGGCCCGGACAATGGGCGTACCAACTGGCGTAGCACTGACTGTGCTGGGCCGCGACGCGCGAAGCGGCGCCGTTTGGACCGCGGAAGACGATCGGGGCGCCCATCTGGCCGCCGGACATATACAGCGTCTTGGCCGCCGAGTTGATGATCTGGTCGATCGCCTGCATGGCGAAGTTGAAGGTCATGAACTCGACGATCGGCTTCAGCCCCATGAAGGAGGCGCCGACGCCGATCCCGGCGAAGCCATGTTCGGTGATCGGCGTATCGATGACGCGCGCGTCGCCGAATTCCTCCAGCAAGCCCTGGCTGACCTTGTAGGCGCCCTGATATTGCGCCACTTCCTCGCCCATTAGGAAGACGTCGCCGTCGGCGCGCATTTCTTCTGCCATGGCGTCGCGCAGGGCTTCGCGGATTGTCTGCTGCTTCATCGCGCCGGTCCATTCGGGTTCCGGCGGCGCGGCTTCGGCCGCGGCGGGCTGTGCAGGCGCCGCCGTTCCTGGGGCCGCCGCTGGCGCCGGATCCGGCGTCGGCGCTTCGGCGGCGGCCGGCGCGGGCGCGGGCGCGGGCGCGGCGGGAACGGCGTCCATCGCGCTGGCGTCCTCGCCCTCCTCCAGCAGAACCGCGATCGGCGTGTTGACCGCGACGGCTTCGGCCCCTTCATCGACCAGCAGCTTGCCGATGACGCCTTCGTCGACGGCTTCGACCTCCATGGTCGCCTTATCGGTTTCGATCTCGGCGATCACATCGCCGGAGGCGACTTCATCGCCTTCTTTCACCAGCCATTTGGCCAGATTGCCTTCGGTCATGGTCGGCGACAGCGCCGGCATGAGGACCTGAATGGGCATGAATTCCTCCCTAGTCGGGTGTCTGATGGGGATCGCCTAGCGCGCGCAGCGCCGGCCCGCTTTCGGGCGGCGCGGGCGAAGGGGGTCAGGCGTCCACAAGAACGTCGGTATAAAGCTCGGACGGGTCCGGCTCGGGGCTTTTCTGCGAGAAATCCGCGGCTTCCGCGACGATCGCCTTGATTTCTTTGTCGACCGCCTTGAGATCTTCCTCCGTCGCATAACCGCCCTCGAGAAGCACTTTGCGGACACTCTCGATCGGGTCGCGCTGGCTGCGCATCTCGTTCACTTCGTCCTTGCTGCGATATTTCGCCGGGTCGGACATCGAGTGGCCGCGATAACGGTAGGTCATCATCTCCAGGATGATCGGCCCCTTGCCGGCGCGGCAATGGGCGATCGCGTCGGCGGCCGCCTCCCGCACCGCCATGACATCCATGCCGTCGACCTCGACGCCCGGAATGCCATAGGACGCGCCGCGATTGCACAGGGACAGGCCGCTCGCCGAATGCCGTTCAGCCGAGGTGCCCATGGCGTATTGGTTGTTCTCGACGATAAAGACGACCGGCAGTTTCCAGAGCGCCGCCATGTTGAAGCTTTCATAGACCTGGCCCTGGTTCATCGCGCCGTCGCCGATATAGGTCAGACTGACCCGGTCCTGGCCGCGATATTTATAGGCGAAGGCCATGCCGGCGCCCAAAGGCACCTGCGCCCCGACGATCCCGTGACCGCCATAGAAATTCTTCTCTTTCGAGAACATGTGCATCGAGCCGCCCTTGCCTTTCGACAGGCCGCCTTCGCGCCCGGTCAGTTCGGCCATGACACCTTTCGGGTCGAGCCCGCAGGCCAGCATATGGCCATGATCGCGATAGGAGGTGATCACCCCGTCATCGCCGGTGGCCGAGCCTTGCACTCCGGTCACGACCGCTTCCTGACCGATATAAAGATGGCAGAAGCCGCCGATCAGGCCCATGCCGTAGAGCTGGCCCGCCTTCTCCTCGAAGCGTCGGATCAGCAGCATCATCCGGTAGTCTTGCTTCAGCTGATCGACGTCGACATTCGGTTTCGCCGATTTCGATCTCGGCGCCTTTTTCGCGGCGCCCTTTTTGGACGTCGCGGCGGCCGGCGACTTCGCCATGCGTTTCCCTCCCGATTGGCCGGGCGGCGTGTCTGACCCCGCGCGGCGCACCCTGTTCCTGCATAAGCCGCCGCCGAATCACACGGTGCGGCGGCTCGTCCGGAGGCTGAAATCCAAGCGATTTAGCGGCCTCGGACCGGTTGGGTAGTCGGTATCTTTAAGGGGGGCAAGCCGTGTGCGCGGATTTTTTGCAGGGCCCAAAATCCTCAATTTGGACAGAGTCGGCGCAACCGACTGATCGGGTTAAGGAAAATCTGAATAACCCTATATTCACCTCTCGGTGACTTATGCCGCTAATTCTCGTAGATCAACAGCTCGTCGGCATGAACATGGTTAAACAGAGCGCGCGCGCGCTCCTCCAACATGTCGAGATCGAGACTGTCGGCGCGCAGCAATCCGGCGCGATGCTCCAACTGCAGCCGTTCCTCACGCACCGCGTCCAGGGCGGTCTGCGCGCGCGCCACTTCTTGCGACACCCGATGATAGGCCAAGAGGCCCCGGTCGCCTTGAACCGTGTGGTAACAAAAATAGGCCAGCACCACCGCGCCAAGCACGGGCGCGGCGATTTGCCGGAACCGTCTTCTGATCTCGTCCATTACCGCCATGCAGATGACAGGATCACGCGGCTGGGATCGCCGTCAATGGGCAATATCTGCCGCGCCTGCAACCGGAGGGAGCCCATGCGGCCCGTGTCTCGCCTTAGGCTGAAGCGCGCCGCACCGCCGCGCCCGCATAGCGCGCGGCCGGACCCAGCTCCTGCTCGATTCGCAGCAGTTGATTGTATTTCGCCAAGCGATCCGAACGGCTTAGCGAGCCCGTCTTGATCTGGCCGCTGTTGGTCGCGACCGCGAGATCGGCGATGGTCGCGTCTTCGGTCTCTCCCGACCGGTGCGACATCACCGAGGTGTAGTTGGCGCGGTGGGCCATTTCTACCGCCTCGAGCGTCTCGCTCAGCGTGCCGATCTGGTTCACTTTTACGAGAATCGAGTTGGCGACGCCCTTCTCGATGCCGGTCGCCAGCCGCTCCGGATTGGTCACGAACAGATCGTCCCCGACCAGTTGCACCGTGTCTCCGATGGCCGCGGTCAGGGCGGCCCAGCCGTCCCAATCGTCCTCATCCATCCCGTCCTCGATGGAAATGATCGGGTAGTCGCCAGCCAGCTTGGCGAGATAGTCGACATGGCCTGAGGCGTCGAGCGTCACGCCCTCGCCCGCTAGATGATATTTCCCATCCTTGAAATACTCGCTCGAGGCGCAATCGAGCGCCAGGGCGACGTCGGAACCGGGTTTCAGCCCGGCGTCCTCGATCGCGCCGGAGATGAAATCGAGCGCCTCCTTGGCCGAAGAAAGGCCGGGCGCGAAGCCGCCTTCGTCGCCGACATTGGTGTTATGCCCCGCCTTTTTCAGCCGGGCTTTCAACGCGTGGAAGATCTCGGCCCCATGCCGCAGCGCTTCGGCGAAGCTGGGGGCCGACACCGGCATGATCATGAATTCCTGAATATCGATCGGGTTGTCCGCATGGGCGCCGCCATTGACGATGTTCATCAGAGGGACCGGCAGGGTGCGGGCGTAGGCGCCGCCGACATAGCGATAGAGCGGCAGGCCCGCTGCATCCGCCGCCGCTTTGGCGACCGCCAGAGAGACGCCGAGAATCGCGTTCGCGCCGAGCCGTTTCTTGTTCCCGGTCCCGTCGAGCTCGATCATCATATGATCCAGCTTGACCTGATCCTCCGCTTCCAGCCCGACCAGCAGGTCGAAGATTTCGCTGTTCACCGCCTCGACGGCGCGCGCGACGCCCTTGCCGAGATAGCGGTCGCCGCCGTCGCGGAGCTCATGCGCTTCGTAGACGCCGGTCGAGGCGCCGCTGGGAACCGCCGCGCGGCCGAAGGAGCCGTCTTCGAGCACGACATCGACCTCGACCGTCGGGTTGCCCCGACTATCCAAAATCTCGCGTCCGAACACATCTACGATGGAGGTCATAATCTGGAATTCCTTGCTGAAGAGAGGCCTACTCGGCGGCGTGGGCGCTGGGTTTGGCGGCCGGTTTGGCGATTTGATCGAAAGCTTTCAAGGTGGCGAGAAGGTCGCGCAGGTCCTTCAGATGCACCATGTTGGGTCCGTCCGACGGCGCATTGTCCGGGTCTTGATGAACCTCCATGAAGACGGCCGCGACGCCGACCGCGACCGCCGCGCGCGCCAGGACCGGCACGAACTCGCGCTGACCGCCGGAAGAGGTCCCTTGCCCGCCCGGCTGCTGCACCGAGTGTGTGGCGTCGAACACGACCGGCTTGCCGGTCTGTTCCGCCATGATCGGTAGGCTGCGCATGTCCGAGACCAGCGTATTGTAGCCGAAGCTAGCGCCGCGCTCGGTCACCAGCACGTTCGGATTGCCGCTGTCGACCAGCTTGGCGACGACGTTCTTCATGTCCCAGGGCGCCAGGAACTGGCCCTTTTTCACATTGATAGTGCGACCCGTCTGCGCCGCCGCGACCAGAAGGTCGGTCTGCCGGCAGAGGAAGGCCGGGATCTGCAGGACATCCACGGCCTTGGCCACCGGCGCGCAATGATCCGCCGCGTGTACGTCGGTCAGGACCGGACAGCCGCGCGTCTCGCGCACTTCGTTGAACACGTCCAGCGCGCCGCTCAGCCCGACGCCGCGGCGCCCTGAGAGCGAGGTCCGATTGGCCTTGTCGTAGGAGGTCTTATAGACGAGCGGCACGTCCAGCGCGTCGGTGATTTCCTTGATGCCCTGCGACATTTCCAGCGCATGTTGGCGGCTCTCCATCTGGCACGGTCCGGCGATCAAGACGAAGGGCAGGTCGGCGCCGAAAGTGACTTTTCCGACGGTCACGTGGAACGGGGTCATGGCTTGGCTCCAAAGTGGGACGGGCGGTCTATAGCGCGCCCTGCGCGTCTATCCAAGGGCCGCCTTGGGCGCACGCGCTAAACCAGACGGGATTGCTGAACCGCGGCGGCGACGAAGCTGGCGAAGAGCGGGTGCGGGTCGAACGGTTTCGACTTCAGCTCCGGATGGTATTGCACGCCGACGAACCAGGGATGATCCGGAAATTCCACAATCTCTGGGAGTTCGCCATCGGGCGACATGCCGGAAAACACCATGCCCGCCTGCTCCAGCCGGTCTTTGTAGGCGGCGTTCACCTCGTACCGATGGCGGTGCCTTTCCTTAATCTCGGTTGCGCCGCCGTAAATCTGAGAGACCAGACTGCCGGGTTTGAGATGCGCCGGATAGGCGCCGAGCCGCATCGTGCCGCCCATATCGCCGGTGATTCCGCGCTTTTCCAGCTGGTTCCCTTTCATCCACTCGGTCAGCAGGCCCACCACCGGCTCCGGCGTCGGGCCGAACTCGGTCGAACTGGCGTGGTCGATCCCGGCGATGTTCCGCGCCGCTTCGATCACCGCCATTTGCATGCCCAGGCAGATGCCGAAATAGGGCACCTTGCGTTCGCGGGCGAAAGTGACCGCCTTGATCTTGCCTTCCGAGCCGCGCTCGCCGAAGCCGCCCGGCACCAACACGCCGTCAACGCCTTCCAGATGCGGGGCCGGATCGGCGGATTCGAAAACCTCCGACTCGATCCATTTCAGGTTGACCCGGACATTGTTCGCGATGCCGCCGTGGGTCAGCGCCTCGTTCAGGGATTTATAGGCGTCGAGCAGGACCGTGTATTTTCCGACGATCGCGATTGTGACCTCGCCTTCGGGCGCCCTCACCCGATGCGCAATATCGTGCCAGCGCGACAGATCGACATCTCCGTCATCATCCTCGCCGAGAAGGCCGAAATAGCGCAGCAGTTCTGTGTCGAGTCCTTCCCTGTGATAGGCGTTGGGGACGTCATAGATCGTATCGACATCCAGCGCCGGAATGACGCGGCCTTCCTTGACGTTGCAGAACAGCGCGATCTTGCGCCGCTCGTTCTTCGGAATGTCGCGATCGGCGCGGCAGAGCAGGATGTCGGGCTGAATCCCGACGGACAGCAGTTCCTTGACCGAATGCTGGGTCGGTTTTGTCTTCAATTCACCCGCCGCCCCGACATAAGGCAGCAAGGTGCAGTGGATGTAACAGGTGCGCGCCCGGCCCAACTCGTTCCCCAACTGCCGAATCGCCTCGAGGAACGGCAGGCCTTCGATATCGCCAACCGTGCCGCCGATTTCGCAGATCACGAACTCTTCGTCGCTCAGGTCGCTCAGCACGAAATCGCGGATTGCGTCGGTGACATGCGGGATGACCTGGACCGTGCCGCCCAGATAGTCGCCGCGCCGTTCGCGCGCGATGACGTCGGAATAGATCCGGCCGGTCGTGACATTGTCGCTCTGCCGCGCCGAGACGCCGGTGAAACGCTCATAATGCCCGAGGTCCAGATCGGTCTCGGCCCCGTCGTCCGTGACGAAACACTCGCCATGCTGATACGGGCTCATCGTCCCGGGATCGACATTGAGATAAGGGTCGAGCTTGCGCAGACGCACCTTATGGCCGCGCGCCTGCAACAACGCGCCGAGAGAAGCCGAGGCCAAGCCCTTGCCGAGAGAAGAGACCACGCCGCCAGTGACAAATATGAATCGAGCCGACATGGACCTAGACACTATCCATTTCCATCGCCGGAGCGAATAGAAAATGCGCCTTGGGCGGAATTATTCGGGCCGCGCGCGACCAGCCTTGGAAATCCGGGGGCACCCGGACGGATAAAAGGGCTTAGGATTGCGGTTCGGCGCTACTGAGACAGCGGTACGACCGGTTCGTCGGGATCGGTCTGCACCGGCGCCGGGGCGGGCGCGGTTTGCGCCGCCGGCGCCTGATCGAGGATCGAGGTCCCGCCGGTCCTGTTCCCGGCCAGTATCGCCAACGTCAGGCTGGTGCACATGAAGCAGATCGCCAGGATGGCTGTGGTTCGGGTCAAGGCGTTCGCCGCCCCGCGTGCGCTGAACATCCCGCCCGCGCCGCCGCCTCCGCCGCCACCGCCCCCGATTCCGAGGGCGCCGCCTTCGCTGCGCTGAAGCAGCACGACGACGACCAGACCGATGGCGAGGAACAAATGGACGAGGAGAACGATATTTTCCATGATCAGTTTCGCTTCTGGGCTTCCGCAAGGACCGCGCGCCGGTCTTTGGAAACCACTATCTGGGTTTGGTCGACCGCAATTCAAAGGCCGCCGCGGACCGCCGCATCGACAGCGCGGGGTTCTACAGAAGCCGCGCCCGCTTGACCAGACCGATCCGACACATTTCGGTCCTAGCCGCTGAGGGACCTTCAGTCCGCCGCTGATGAGGAAGCGGCGGCCGCGACAATGGCCAGGAAATCCTCCGCCTTCAGACTGGCGCCGCCGATCAAGCCGCCGTCGATGGCCGGTTGCGCCATCAGTTCGGCCGCATTGCCGGGCTTCATGGATCCGCCATAGAGAATACGTACGGATTTGAAACCGGCGCCGAAGGTCGCCATGCCGAAGTTGCGGATATGGTCCTGCGCTTCCTCCGCCTGGTCCGGTGTCGCGGTGCGGCCGGTGCCGATGGCCCAGACCGGCTCATAGGCGATCACGGTGTTCTCGGCGTCGGCGCCTGCCGGGACCGAATTGTAGAGCTGGGTCGAGAGGAACGACAATGTCTCGCCGGCGTCGCGCTGCGCTTCGGTCTCGCCGACGCAGATGATCGCCGTTAGACCGGCCGCATGCGCCGCTTCGGCCTTCGCCTTCACTTCTTCATCAGGCTCCCCGTGATAGGCCCGGCGCTCGCTATGGCCGAGAATCACGTGGCTGACGCCGATCTCCTTCAGCATGACCGGGCTGATATCGCCGGTATAGGCGCCGTCGGCTTCGTAATGGCAGTCCTGAGCGCCCACGAACACGCCTGAGCCTTTCAACGCCTCGGCGATGGCGGCGGTCAGGGTGAAAGGCGGGCACAGAACCACATCCACCATGCCGGTCTCGGCGCGCTCGGCAATCTGAGCGGCCAGGTTCGGACCCGAGGACATCAGCCCGTTCATCTTCCAATTGCCCGCCACCAGGGGTTTTCGCGCGGCCATCGTTCTATTCCTCCGCCCAAGGCGCGCTTTGGCGATCGCGCCGCCGCCGCGTCTTGTTCAATCAGGTGGCGGCGTAGCACGCGGGTCCCGATGGAGAAAGGGGCTGGTCTGAGAAGCGCGGCCCGTCAATTTCGGTTGCGAACCCGGGCCAGACGGAACATATCACCTGCCAATAAATCCAAGATTTCGGGCGTCTAACGACGCGGGAGACTGTGAATGCTCAGCGCGATGCGCAAGATGGCGGGAACGACCTTCGCCAAGATTTTCCTCTTCGGCATCCTGATTCTCAGTTTCGGGGCCTGGGGCTTGGCGGACTATGTCTCGAGCGGCGATCATCCGGGCAACACAGCCGCCTATGTCGGCGACCGCGAAGTATCGGTCCAGTCGCTGAGCGGCGCTTATCGCGAACAGGTCCTGCAGCTCGGGCTCAATCCCGACCAGGCGCGCAGCCTCGGCGTTGCGAACAGTGTCCTGGACGGCTTGGTGGCCGAGGCGCTGATCGACCAACATGCCGCATCCTTGGGACTTACGGCGGGCGCCCAGGCGGTCGTTCAACGCATTCAGAGCGATCCGGCTTTCCGCAGTGAGATTACGGGCGCGTTCGACCGCGGCCGCTATGACGCCTTTCTGGCGGCGACCGGTCAATCTGAGGAAGTTTTCGTCGCCCGCATTCGGGAAGAAGTGGCGCGCAACCAATTGCTGACCTCGGTAATCGCCGGCGCAGCTTCGCCCGCCGCGATGACCCAACGCCTCTATGATTGGCGCAACGAAACCCGCACGGCGGACGCACTGATTGTTCCGGTCGATCCGGACATGGCCGCTCCGACGCCCGACGCCATTGCGGTTGAGGCGTACTACACTGAGAATCAAGAAGAGTTCCGCCGGCCGGAATATCGCCGCGCCACCTATGTCTCGCTTGAATTCGCGGACCTGCGCGATTCCATCGAGATCGACGAGTCCGTGATCGCCGCGGCTTATGACGCCAGGATCGCCGAGTTCACCCAGGTCGAGCGTCGCGAGATCCGACAGCTACTGGCGCCCGATGAGGAGACCGCCCGTAGCGCCGTGGAGCGCACGCGCAACGGTGAGGATTTCGTCGCGGTGGCAGAAGATCTGGTGGGCGCCGACGCGGAAACCGTCTCGCTGGGCATGCTGTCGCGTGACGCCATCGCCGACGAAGCGGTCGCCGAAGCGGCCTTCGCCCTGGGTCCCGGCGAGGTCTCTGAACCGCAGGAAGGCCTGTTCGGCTGGTTCGTTGTGCAGGCTGTCTCCATCGAACCCGGCGGCGTGCAATCGCTCGATGAGGTGCGAGAGCGAATCCGCGCCGACCTCGCCGCCGATCAGGCCATCGAAGACGTTTTCCGGCTGTCCACCGATCTAGACGATCAGCTGGGCGGCGGCGCGACGCTCGAGGAAGCGGCCGCTGCGCTGGATCTGACGGCCGAGACGGCGGTGGTGGACCAGACCGGCCTGTTGGAGAGCGGCGCGCCAATCGGGCTGTCCGATCCGGGATCCTTCCTGCGAGTCCTGTATGATCTCGACCCGGGCGACGAGAGCCTGTTGGAAGAGACGCGTACGGACGGCTATTTCGTCGTCCGCCTCGATGAGATCATTGATAGCCGCATTCCCGCCCTCAGCGAGATCACAGACGCAGTGGCTGAGGCCTGGCAAGTCGATTATCGGTTCGAACGAACGCAGGCCGAGGTCGATGCGGTTGTGTCGCGTCTCGAGAATGGGGAGAGCGTCGAGACCATCGCCGCCGCCGACGGTTATACTTGGTCGAATGTCGGCGATATCACCCGGCGCAGCGGCGGCGGCGCCCTGCCCTTGGCGATCCGCGACCAATTGTTCGAGGTCGAAGACGGCGCCGTCCTGGTGGAGCGCGCGCAGGACGGCTATGTCGTCGCCCAAGTGCGCGCAGCAGAAGAGGCGGCCGCCGGCGCCGCGCGCGACGAGGCGGTCGATGCGTTCGGTCAGCAACTCGCCATCGGCCTCAGCATCGATCTCGTTGCGCAATTGCGGCGGGCGTTGCAGGACGAATACTCGGTCACGGTCAACCAGGAAGCGGTCGATCTGGTCTACTGACCCCGCCGCCCCATTCGGATGAGCGGTCGGGCGTCGTCGGCAAGCGTTGGAGTGAGGCGGCCTTGCAAATTAGTCCAGAAATTGACGCGTTCCAGGCCGAATACGAGGCGGGCCGCGCCCAGGTCGTTTGGACGCGCATCGTGGCCGACTTGGAAACGCCGGTTTCGGCCTATCTGAAATTGGCGGGCGGCAAGCCGAACGCCTTCCTGCTCGAATCGGTCGAAGGCGGCGCGGTTCGGAACCGCTATTCCTTTATCGGCGTCAAACCGGACTTGATCTGGCGCTGCGACGGCGACCGGGCGGAGATCAATCGGCGGGCGCTCGATCGGCTCGACCGGTTTGAGACCTGCCCCGAGCCGACCCTGGACAGTTTGCGCGCGGTCTTTGCCGAATCGCGGATTGATTTGCCTGAAGACCTGCCGCCGATGGCCGCGGGCCTCTTCGGCTATATGGGCTATGACACGGTGCGATTGGTCGAGACGCTGCCCGACGCCAATCCGAAAGCGCTGCCCCTGCCCGACGGCGTCTATATGCGCCCAACGGTGATCGCGGTCTTCGATACGATCGAGGATGTGATCACCATCGTCACCCCGGTCCGACCCAACCCGGCGATCTCAAGCGGCGACGCTTATGATGGCGCGCTGTCGCGGATCGATGCGGCGAAGTCGGCGCTGGAGCGCGCTGTGCCGCATGACGCCTCGCTCCGCGCCTCGATAGAAGACCTACCGGAACCGGTCAGCAATATGAGCCCGAACGACTATGTCCATATGGTCGAGCGCGGCAAGGAATATGTCCGCGCCGGCGATGTGTTCCAGGTGGTCCTGAGCCAGCGGTTCGAGACGCCCTTCACCTTGCCGCCATTCTCGCTCTACCGAGCGCTCCGGCGCACGAACCCCTCGCCTTTCCTGTTCTTCTTGGATTTCGGCGGATTTGGCTCCGGCGATTTCTCCATCGTCGGATCGAGTCCAGAGATCCTGGTCCGCTTGCGTGACGGGATCGTCACGATCCGGCCGATCGCAGGTACACGGCCGCGTGGCGCCACTGCCGTCGAAGATAAGGCGAATGAAGAGAGTTTGTTGAACGATCCCAAAGAGTTGGCGGAGCATCTTATGTTGCTGGATTTGGGACGGAACGATGTCGGCCGGGTCGCCAAGATCGGCAGCGTCTCCGTCACCGAACGCAATATCGTCGAGTATTACAGCCACGTCATGCATATCGTCTCGAACGTTGAAGGCGCCGTTAAGGACGGCGTCGACGCCATCGAAGCGCTGATGGCGGGCTTCCCGGCGGGCACCGTTTCCGGCGCGCCGAAGGTGCGGGCGATGGAGATCATCGACGAGTTGGAGCCGGACCGGCGCGGGGTCTATGGCGGCTGCATCGGCTATTTCGGCGCCAACGGCGCGATGGACACCTGCATCGCCTTGCGCACCGCCATAGTTCATGATCGCAGGATGATCATTCAGGCCGGGGCCGGTGTGGTCTATGATAGCGATCCGATGAGCGAGCACCGCGAATGCGTCGCCAAGGCCAAGGCTTTGGTGCGCGCGGCCGAAGAAGCGGTGCGTTTCTCGATCGGCGCGAATTAGACGGGGGAGTGGATGGCTCAGGTTGAAGGCAAGATCACCAGCATCGAAGAGCTCGAGGCGCTGTATGGGCCGGCGAACCCGCGCTCGATCGAGAAAGAGGTCGATTACATCGCCGCGCCTTACCGGAAATTGATCGAAGCGTCGCCCTTCCTGGTGATCGCGTCGGTCGGGCCGGAAGGCGTCGATTGCTCCCCACGCGGCGATCCCGCCGGGTTCGTGCATATCGAAGACGAGCGCACCCTGCTCCTGCCGGATCGGCGCGGCAACAACCGCGCAGACACGCTGAAGAACATCATCCGCGATCCTCGCGTGGCGCTGATCTTCTTTATTCCCGGCGTTGGCGAGACCCTGCGTGTCAATGGAAGAGCGGAAATCCTGATTGATCCGGACCTGCTGGCGCGCTTCGAGATGCAAGGCAAAACGCCGCGCAGCGTGATTTCGGTCCATGTCGAGACGGTCTATTTCCAATGCCAAAAGGCGTTGGCCCGCTCGCGGCTCTGGGATCCGGCCGCGCGGGTCGATCGCAAGACCTTGCCGACGGCCGGCGATATCCTGTCGGACCTCGGCGCGCGGGACTTTGACGGCGCGGCCTATGACGCCGCCTACCCGGCGCGATTGAAGGAAACGATCTACTGAGGGCCTAGCCGTCCGGCCCGACCGGCGGCGTCGCCACCACTGCGCTGATCGGCGCCAGCTGCAGCCCCTTTCCTTCCAATGTCGGGATCCATTTCGCCAATTCCACGAGGGTCGCGTCATGCGGATGCCCGATGGCGACTGCGTGGCCATGCGCGCGGGCGATCAGTTCGGCGCGGCGCAAAGCGCGAACGATCGCCTCAGGTCTTAAATCGTTGTCCAAGAAGACGTCTCTTGTGACATGCGGCACGCCGGCCCGGGCTGCGACCCGATAGGCGATGGTGTCCTGGGTCGTGATCGAATCGAGAAACAACAGGCCGCGTTTGCGCAACGTTGCGGCCACCTGCGCCATACCGTCCGGCCAGGCGGTGAAGCGGCTGCCCATATGGTTGTTCACCCCGACATAGCCGGAGAACTGCGCCAGCGCCCAGTCAATCCGCTGCTGTAGCTGGGCTGGATCAAGCGTCGTGAGTAAGGCGTTTGGCCCCGGATCGACATCTGGGTTCATCGGCTCCATTGGCAGATGCAGCATAATCTCGTGCCCGGCCGCTTTGGCCGCCGCGACATGCGAACGCAGATTGTAGCCATAGGGAATGAAGGCGAGCGTTAGCGCGCCGTCGAGCGCGATGGCGCGCCTGGTGCGTTTCTGGTCAATGCCGAGATCATCGATCACCACCACGATCGCCGGACGGGACGAATCACGGTTGAAAGACGCGGCGTTGCGTCGCCAAAGGGCGCCGGCGGGCGATTCGGCGGCGGGCCCTGCGCGGACGACCGATTTGTCAGGGAAAGCGGGGGTCGTCAGAGACGCCAGCCTGAGCGGCGCCGTTGGTTCCGCCGATCGGGCCGACGCCGTCATCGCTTCATGCGGATCCAGGAATTCGACGCTCTGCGGTGGTGCAGCGCGCAGTGTCGCCGGCAATGGCGGATCGGCGGCTTCCTCATACACGAACCCCGCCAGCGCGCGCTCGGACCGGCGCACCCGAACGGAAAGCTCCAGGTCTGCAGCGCCTTCGTCGGATCGGAAACCGGCTGCGCCCGGCGCCGCGGGTTCGGCGGGGCGTTCCTGGATCATCGCCGAGGCGACTTGCCGGACCGGCGCTTCTCCGAAGATAGCGCCGAGGCCTAAACCGACGCCGATGCCAATCGCGAAGACATTTGCCGCGATCAGGCCACTGACGACACGGCGGTCGCTGAGCGCCTTCCGAGTCGCCCCGGCCGCCGCCGCACGCGCCGTTTTGGCGCGCCGAGACGGCGCAGCGCGGTCAGCCATACCGGCGGTCCGAGGGTCAGTCCTGGCTGCGGCTATCGGTTTCGATCGTTCGATTGGTCCGCGCACGCGCGTCGCCCTTCAGTTCCAACCATTTGTTTTTCCAAGAAATAGGTAGACCGGATTCGCCGTGGGCGCCAGTGGGCGGTTGTTACGCCCAAGGCGCGCGGAAACGCGATCTGACGCCATCAGGGTTTGAATGCGCCTTGTTTTCCGGCTATGTCCAGCAAATCCAAAATCCGAGCATGCAAGGCGGGCGCAGTGCTGGTCGTCATCGATAACTTTGACAGTTTCACCTACAATTTGGTCCATTTTCTGGGCGAGTTGGGGGCGGAATGTACGGTCTATCGCAACAACGCGGTCTCGACCCAAGATGTCGCGGCGATGGCGCCGGCGGGCGTTGTGATTTCGCCCGGCCCCGCGACCCCGGACAAGGCGGGAGTCAGCTTGGGCATGGTGGCGATGGCGGCGGAAACGGGCCTGCCGCTGCTTGGCGTCTGCCTCGGCCATCAAAGCATCGGCCAGCATTTCGGCGGCCGGATCGTTCGCGCTTCGGAAATCAAACACGGCAAGACCAGTCCGATCCATCACGATGATACGGGCGTGTTCGAAGGCTTGCCGACGCCGATGATCGCCACGCGCTATCACAGCCTGACCATCGATCCGGATTCGACGCCAACGGAGCTGCGCGTGACGGCGCGCACGGATGACGGCGTCATTATGGGCGTGCAACATCAAACCCTGCCGATCCATGGCGTGCAGTTCCATCCGGAAAGCATCGCCACGGAGCACGGCCACGCCTTGCTGAAGAATTTCCTCGATCGAACCGATCCTTCGGCGCGGCGCGACGCCGCCTGACCGCCAGCGCCAATAGAGAGAGCGCGCCCGCCGCGGCGCCAGTCGAAAGTCCCTGATGAACGACGCGACGCCTGCCTTCAAAGACTATCTGAACCGTCTCGCTGACGGCGACACGTTGAGTGAAACCGACGCGGAAGCGGCGTTTGACATCGTCATGGCCGGCGATGCAACGCCCTCGCAGATGGGGGCCTTCCTCATGGGGCTCCGGCAGCGGGGCGAGACGGTGGCGGAGATCACTGGGGCGGCCCGGGTCATGCGCGCCCGGGTGCTCAAGGTGACCGCTCCGCCCAATGCGATCGACATCGTCGGCACCGGCGGCGACGCGTCGGGCACGCACAATATCTCGACCGCCAGCGCTTTTGTCGTTGCGGGCTGCGGCGTCCCGGTCGCCAAGCACGGCAATCGGGCCTTTTCGTCCAAGAGCGGCGCTGCGGATGTCCTGACGGCGCTCGGCCTCGATCTGGAGGCGGATCTCAGGAAGGTCGAACAATCGATCGCCGCGGCCAAAGTCGGCTTCCTAATGGCCCCGCGCCATCATGGCGCGATGCGCAATGTCGGACCGACCCGGGTCGAAATGGGCGTGCGCACGATCTTCAATATCCTCGGACCGCTCTCCAACCCGGCGCTGGTCAAACGCATGCTGGTCGGCGTCTATGACGCGAAATGGATCGAGCCGATGGCGCAGACTCTGGGCAAGCTCGGCGCGGAGGCGGCCTGGGTCGTGCACGGCGCGGACGGCTTGGACGAACTGTCGACGACCGGGGCGTCTCAGGTGGCGGCGTTGGAGAATGGCGCGGTGCGGACTTTCGAGGTGACGCCGGAAGACGCCGGATTGCCGCGCGCGACGCTGGCCGATCTAAAAGGCGGCGAGCCTGCAGAGAATGCGGCGGCGATCCGTGCGCTGCTGGAGGGCGACACCGGCCCCTTCCGCGATATCGTGCTCCTAAATGCGGGAGCCGCGCTGGTCGTCGCCGGCGTCGCCGAGGATCTGGCCGCCGGCGCGGCGAAGGCGGCCGAAGCGATCGACAATGGCCGGGCCAAACAGGCGTTGGACAATATGCTGCTGTTGACCGGCACGGTCTCCGATGACGAGGTCTCGGCGTGAGCGACGTTCTTGAGAAGATCTGCGCCGATAAGCGCCGCCATATCGCCGGACGCATGGACGCGACGCCGTTGTCCGAGATGGAGAAGCGCGCCGCCGACGCCCCGGTCCCACGCGGCTTCATCGCCGCATTAGAAGCGAAAGCGGAAACGGGCTTCGCCCTGATTGCGGAGATTAAGAAGGCCTCGCCCAGCAAGGGACTGATCCGCGAGAATTTCGCGCCCGTCGCGTTGGCCCGGGCCTATCAAAGCGGCGGCGCCGCCTGTTTGTCGGTCCTGACCGACGAGCCCTATTTCCAAGGGCGCGACGCCTATCTTACCGCCGCCCGGACGGCGGTCACCCTGCCCGCCTTGCGCAAGGATTTCATGCTCGACCCCTATCAGGTGTTTGAGGCGCGAGCCTTGGGCGCCGATTGCATCCTGCTGATCATGGCCGCCTTGACCGATGAGGAGGCGGCGACTCTCGAAACATTGGCCCACGCGCTCGGCATGGATGTGCTGGTCGAAGTTCATGACGCGGAAGAACTGACGCGCGCACTGAAGCTGAATAGCCGCTTGGTTGGCGTAAATAACCGTAACCTTAAGACCTTAGAGGTCGATCTTGCGACGACGGAAGCCTTGGCGGAGACGGTGCTGGCGGACGACCGGATGCTGGTCGCTGAGAGCGGGCTCTATAGCCATGACGACTTGCGTCGGATGGCCGATGTCGGCGCCCGTTGTTTCTTGGTGGGGGAATCGCTGATGCGGCATGAGGATGTCACGGCGGCGACGCGGGCGTTGCTTTTTGGCCCCGAAGCCGCTGCTGGAAACGCCGCCGGAAACGCTGCTGAATGAGCGGCTTCACCCATTTCAACGATCAGGGCGACGCCGTCATGGTCGATGTCGGCGATAAAGCGGTCACGGAACGCAAAGCCACGGCGCGCGGCCGCGTGGTCATGCAGCCGGAAACCCTGTCCTTGATCCGGGATGGCGGCGTTAAGAAAGGCGATGTGCTGTCCGTCGCGCGGTTGGCGGGGATCATGGCGGCCAAGAAGACGCCGGACCTGATTCCGCTGTGTCATCCCTTGGCTCTGACGTCCGTCGTCGTAACGCTTGATCTGGACGAAATCGCCTCCGCCGTGGAGATCGAGGCGACCTGCAAGCTTAAAGGCCGCACCGGGGTCGAGATGGAGGCTTTGACGGCCGTTTCCGCCGCAGCGCTCACTGTCTACGACATGTGCAAAGCGGTCGATCGCGGCATGCGGATCGAGGCCGTGCGCCTGGTGCAGAAATCCGGCGGCAAGTCCGGCGATTACTCGGCGGACTGAGCGTGCTCGCCGTCGCAGAAGCGCAAGCTCGGATCCTTGAGGCTGCCTGGCTGCAGCCGCCTGAACAGTGCTCTTTGCGTCAGGCGCTCGGCCGGGTCCTTGCAGAAGATATCGCCGCGCGGCGCACCCAGCCGCCCAGCGCCATGTCGGCCATGGACGGCTATGCGGTCCGCGCCGCAGACGTGGAGACAGCGCCGGCCACGCTAAAGATCGTCGCTGAAATCCCGGCCGGGAAAAGCTATGACCAGCCTTTGAACCCGGGCGAAACCGCGCGGATTTTCACCGGCGCGCCCTTGCCGGCGGGCGCTGACGCCATCGTCATCCAGGAGAACGCCGAACGAGACGGCGACGCGGTCACCCTACGCGCGTCCGCCGAGCCTGGCGTCTATGTGCGCCCCGCCGGCCTGGACTTCGCGGATGGCGAGGTCTTGCTGAAAGCGGGGAAACTGTTGAACGCCCGCGACATCGGGCTGATCGCGGCGATGAACATCCCCTGGCTGATGGTGCGGCGGCGTCCGCGCATCGCCATCCTCGCCACTGGCGACGAGGTGGTCATGCCCGGCGATCCGGTGGGCCCGAACCAGATCGTCAGCTCCAACGGCCTGGCGCTGGCCGCCCTGATTGAGACGGTTGGCGGCGATCCGGTTCTGTTGGGCGTCGCGCCCGACGACGCAGCGGGATTGAAACAGTTGGCCGCGGGTGCCAGGGGCGCGGATATGCTGGTCACGACCGGCGGCGCCTCGGTCGGCGAGCATGATCTCGTACAGTCGGCGCTCGGTGAGCAGGGGTTGGAGCTTGATTTCTGGCGCATCGCCATGCGGCCGGGCAAACCCCTGATGTTCGGTCAGATCGGCGAGGCGCAGATGCTTGGCCTGCCGGGCAATCCGGTCTCCAGCATCGTCTGCGCGATCCTGTTCCTCGCGCCGGCGATCCGAACCATGCTGGGTCAGACGGATCCAGGCCCGGAAGGCGATGAATTTAGCGCCACTTTGGGGCGCGATCTTCCGGCGAACGACCGCCGCCAGGATTATCTGCGTGCGGCGCTCAGCAAAGACGCGAAGGGCGCCCTTCGGGTCGACCCCTACCTGAAGCAGGATAGCTCGATGATGCGGCTGCTGCAGCAGTCCGACTGTTTCGTTATTCGCGCGCCGCACGCCCCGGCGTTAGCAGCCGGCGCCCGGGTCGATTGTCTGGGCTTTCCCGGCGGCGTCCTGAGAGTCTAAACCGTCTCGCCGAGCAGCACGGCTTGTTCGCCGCTTGTTCCGCTTTTTTCTTGACCGTCTTGAAGAACACTTCTAGAACAACATCGTGTGTTCTATGTTTGTTCAAGACTTGAGCCGCACCTGGAGAGACGAGCCGTCAGGAACAAGTACACGGGGGACAGGGCCGCGATGCTGACTCGAAAACAATATGATCTTCTGCTTTTCATCCATGAACGCCTGCAGGATAGCGGCGTCTCCCCCTCTTTCGACGAGATGAAAGAGGCGTTGCAGCTCCGCTCGAAATCGGGCGTGCACCGCTTGATCACGGCGTTGGAGGAGCGCGGATATCTGCGCCGCCTGCCCCATCGGGCGCGCGCCTTGGAGGTGGTGAAACTGCCGGAAAACGCCACGCCGGAGCGACTGCCGACCCGCAACAAGCGGATGATGGACATCCGGCAGAATGAGGTCGGGACGCGCGGGTCCATCGTCCGCGGCGCCGCTGAGTCCGTCAGCCTGTCGCTCTATGGCCGGATCGCGGCAGGGACGCCGATCGAGGCGTTGCGCGATCAATCCACCACGGTCGAAGTGCCCGCGACGATGCTGGGACGCGGCGACCATTATGCGCTCGAAGTGGATGGCGATTCGATGATGGAGGCCGGGATCCTGAACGGCGATTGCGTCATTATCGAACGCTGCCAAACCGCCCAGGAAGGCGAGATCGTGGTGGCGCTGGTCGAAGGCGAGGAAGTGACTCTGAAGAAGTTCCGCCGGTTGGGCCAACGCGTCGGGCTCGAGCCGGCCAACCAGACCTATCAGACCCAGGTCTACACGCCGGACCAGGTCGCCGTTCAGGGCCGTCTTGTCGGATTGCTGCGGAAATATTAAAGCGCTCCCCGGCGGTCCTATTGTCAGCTACCGTCCGATTCGACGTCAGCGCGCCGGGTCCGGATTGCTCCAAAGCCGTCCCTCTGTATGCGCAGCGCGGATATCGATGGCGCCGCCAGGCTCGAAACGAACCGCATGCGCGCCGCCGCGCCAGAGATCGAAGAAACCGACCGACCGCGACTCTCGGCACAGGGCGCGCGGGATCGGCGTGGCGGGCGCGATCACGAGCGCTGCGCGGCTGCAATCGACCTTCAGACTGCGCGAATCGTTGGACAAGGCGACCAATCGGCCATCAAGCGGTCCGGCGCATCCCAGCGCGTCGCAGCGAATCGGCGCGCCTGTGTCCGCTTCGCCGTCGCCGACCGCCGCGAATTCGGCCAGGCCCAAGGGCCGCGCCCATCTTCCCGCGAGATAGCCGTCGGTCTCGGCGCCGATGAGGAAGGCCCGGTCGGTCCCACGGTCGAGAAACGCGATCGCGCCGCCCGTATCGGCGATCAGAATGTCCGGGCGGTCGTCGATGGCGAGCGGGGCTAGACACCCGAGCGCAAGTCCGGCCGCGCCCCACCAGCGCCAGCCGCCGCGCCAGATCGCCAGCCAGACGCCGCCGGCGATGCAGAGGAACAGCGCCCAAAGCGGCGTTGTCGGCGCGATGATATGCGAGCCTTCCCACGCGGCGACCGTCTTGGCGATGACCAGAACCGCGTCGATCCCGAATCCCATGAGCCAGAGCGGCCCCTGCTCCAACCCGATGGGCATCAACAGCAAACCCAGTAGGCCCGCGGGCATGACCAGGAAGGCCATCATCGGCACGGCGGCCAGATTGGCGACGACCCCATAAAGCGCCAGTCGGCCGAAATGGTGTAGCACGAAGGGCGCGGTGGCGGCGCTGGCGATCAGGGTCGTGGCGCAAACCCCCGCCGCATATCGCACCAGCCCCGGCGTCCGCGGCGGTCCGCCTTCTCTCTCCGCCGCCCCCATTCGTCGCGCGCTCCAGGCCTCATAGAAGGCGACGAGCGCCACGACCGCGGCGAAGGAGAGTTGGAAACTGGCGCCCGTAACGGTCGATGGATTCCAAAGCAGCACGATCACGGCCGCCAAGGCGACAAGGCGCATCGAGACGGCGCGCCGATCGACCATGATTGCGATCAGCACCAACCCTGTCATCACGAAGGCGCGCTGCGTCGGCGGCGGCGCGCCCGAGAGGATCATATAGGCGAAGGCTCCGACCAGCGCGCCGGCCGCCGCCCATTTCTTGATCGGAAAGCGCAGCGCCAAGCGATCCCAGGCCAGGAACGCGAGACGAAGGCTGAAGAACAAGGTCATCGCGACCAGACCGATATGCAATCCGGAAATCGCCAGCAAATGCGCCAGCCCGGAATCCCGCATCGCGTTCAGACTCTCCGGCTTAAGGCCGCTGCGATCGCCGACCACCAGGGCGACGGCGACCTCTCCGGTCTGGCCGGGTAGGGCTGCGCGTAACCGCTGCGCAACTCGGTCCCGGACCGTCTGAACCGCGAGGCCCAGAGACAAGCCGATAGACAGGCCGATGGAATGGTCGCCGTCCCGACGCTGAACCTCGATTGGTCCGATGGCGAAACCGGTGGCGCCGATCTGTTGAAACCAAGCCCAGCGTCGGAAATCGAAGCCGCCCGGATAGGCGGGGCCGGCCGGCGGGCGTAATGTCGCCCGCAGCGTCACATCTTGACCGACCGACAGATCTTGCGCCGCCCGATCCGGCGCGGTGAGCCGGATTCGCGCCGGCGTCCGGTCTGGGTTCAGCCGGTCGATCCGGTCGGGCGCCAAGATCAAGCGATCGCGTCCAGGACGCTGTTCTATGCGCAGGATGCGCGCCTCAACCCCGACCGCGCGCAACTCGCGCTCCAAAACCGGCGCGGCGACCCCATGGGCGTGCCAGGCGGCGACTTGCAGGCCCAGCCCGACCAGTCCCAGTCCGATCATCGCAGACGCGGCGATCTCCGAGCGCGTCCGGCAGCCGAGCCAAAGCAGCGCGCTGACCAGGATCAAGCTGGCGCCAGCGCCGATCCAAGGCTCGCGCGGCAGGCCGAAATAGCCCGCGACTCCCAACCCTAACGCCACCGGCGCCCAAAGAATCCATCGGTCGCGTTCGGCGAGGGCGCGCGCGGCGGGTGTTGCAAAGACGGTCTGGGTTCTGAACCGACTTCCGCCGGCTTTGCCAAGCCAATCCCCTATGCTAAACGGCGCGCGCATGCGTTATTCGGCCGGCGGGCTTAGGCCGCCCCTTTGGCCGCCCCGCTTGGAGCCTTTCATGACTGTCGTCACCCGTTTCGCCCCCTCGCCCACCGGTTTTCTGCATATCGGCGGGGCCCGCACCGCTCTGTTCAATTGGTTGTATGCGCGCCGTCATGGCGGCCTGTTCCTGCTGCGGATCGAAGACACGGACAAGGCGCGCTCGACCGACGCGGCCAAGGCCGCGATCCTGGACGGCATGGCGTGGTTGGCGCTCGATCACGACGGCGAGGTTCATTATCAGTCCGATTTCGCCGAGCGCCACGCGGCGGTGGCGCACGCGCTGCTGGAAGAAGGCAAGGCCTATCACTGCTATTGCACGCCGGAAGAATTGCAGGAAATGCGCGAGAGGGCAAAGGCCGAGGGCCGGCCGATGCGCTATGACGGACGATGGCGCGACCGCGATCCAAGCGACGCGCCGGCGGGGGTGAAGCCCGTTGTGCGGTTGAAAGCGCCGCAGGTGGGCGAGTCGGTCATCGAGGACCGGGTTCAGGGCCGGGTCACCGTCGCCAACGCGCAGTTGGACGATATGATCCTGCTGCGCTCTGACGGGACGCCGACCTACATGCTGTCGGTCGTGGTCGACGACCACGATATGGGCGTCACCCATGTCATCCGGGGCGACGACCATCTGAACAACGCCTTTCGCCAGCATCAGCTTTACGCCGCCTGTGGCTGGGACACGCCGGCATTCGCGCATATTCCGCTAATCCACGGTCCGGATGGGGCGAAACTGTCAAAACGCCATGGCGCGCTGGGCGTCGAGGCCTATCGTGAGATAGGCTATCTTCCGGAAGCGGTCTGCAATTATCTGCTACGCCTGGGCTGGTCGCACGGCGATGACGAGATCATCTCCCGCGATCAGGCCGTCGCCTGGTTCGACCTGGCCGGCGTCGGCAAATCGCCCTCACGCTTCGATTTCGCGAAGCTCGAGAATCTCAACGGCCACTATATGCGTCAGGCCGACGACGCCCGTCTCGCCCAACTCGCCGCCGACGCGATGGGGCTGGAGGACGCCCAGGCGATCGACCGGATCCAGCGCGGCATGTCCGGGCTCAAGGAACGGGCCAAAACCGTCAAAGATTTGGCTGACAGCGCCGGAATCTATGTCTCCGGGCCGACCTTTCCGCTTGAGAATGCGAAAGCGGCGAAATTGCTGTCCGGCGACGGTCTGGCCCTGGTCGATAAAGCGGCGGCCGCGCTCGGCGCGTTGACCGACTGGACCGCGCCCGAAATCGAAAGCGCTATCCGCGCGGTCGCGGAGCAAGCCGGTCTGGGATTGGGGAAAGTCGCCCAGCCATTGCGCGCCGCACTCTCCGGATCGACCGTATCGCCGAGCGTCTTCGAAGTGATGGCGGTTCTGGGAAAGGATGACGCTCTGAAACGGCTGAAGGCCGCTGTAGACCAAGGCTGACCGGCCGGCGCGGGACCTTGCCGCACCAGCCAAACCCGTCCTGTTGTTTGCGTGCCCCCGGCTCAGCACGTATAAAGCGGGCGCAGGTGATATTGCACCGCGTCATGCCTTTGAGGGTGTCACGCGTGCCTGAAGCGAGCGAGTTGAGGAGAGGAAGATGGCCGAGCCCAAAGAGAATAATAAGAAATATGTGACTTTGGTCGATCACCAATCCGGCAAGAGCATCGACCTGCCGGTCCTCAGCGGCTCAATCGGCCCCGACGTGATCGATATCCGCAAGCTCTACGCCGAGACCGGCTATTTCACCTATGATCCAGGCTTCACCTCGACCGGCTCCTGTCAGTCCGAGATCACCTATATCGACGGCGACGCCGGGATTCTAACCCATCGCGGCTACAGCATCGAGGACCTGACCGAACATTGCACCTATATGGAGGTCGCGTATCTGCTGTTGAACGGCGAGTTGCCCAATCAGGCGGAAAAGGACGATTTCGAGCGGACCATCACCTATCACACGATGGTCCACGAACAGCTTCTGAATTTCTATCGCGGCTTCCGGCGTGACGCGCATCCGATGGCGATTCTGGTCGGCGTGGTCGGCGCGCTGTCCTCCTTCTATCACGACTCAACCGACATCAACGATCCGACACAGCGTATGATCGCTTCGCACCGGTTGATCGCGAAATTGCCGACGATCGCCGCCATGGCCTACAAATACTCGGTCGGCCAGCCCTTCATCTACCCGCGCAACGATCTGACTTACGCCGAGGATTTCCTTCATATGACCTTCTCGGTGCCGGCGGAGGATTATCAGATCAGCCCGACGGTCGCGCGCGCGATGGATCGGATCTTCATCCTGCACGCCGACCACGAGCAGAACGCCTCGACCTCGACGGTGCGGCTGGCCGGGTCGTCTGGGGCGAATCCGTTCGCCTGTATCGCTTCGGGCATTTCAAGCCTTTGGGGCCCGGCGCATGGCGGCGCCAACGAGGCGGTGCTGAACATGCTGGCGGAGATCGGGCATAAGAAGAATATCCCGGAATTCCTCGAAAAAGCGAAGGATAAGAACGATCCTTTCCGCCTCATGGGATTCGGCCACCGGGTTTACAAGAACCACGACCCACGGGCGAAAGTACTGAAGAAGAGCGCGGACGACGTCTTGAACGAATTGGGGGTCAGCGATCCGTTGCTCGATCTGGCGCGGGAGCTGGAGCAGATCGCGTTGAAGGACGACTATTTCGTCGAACGCAAACTGTTCCCGAATGTCGATTTCTATTCCGGCGTGATCTTGAAGGCGATCGGCTTCCCGACCAGCATGTTCACCGTCTTGTTCGCCCTGGCCCGGACGACCGGCTGGATCGCGCAATGGAACGAGATGATCACCGATCCGACGCAAAAGATTGGTCGGCCGCGTCAATTGTTCACCGGACATGGCGAACGCGCCTTTGTCCCGATCGACAAACGCTAACGATCCTGAGTTCCGACTGCCGAAGAGCCACCCGGTCAGACCGGCGCGGCTCTTTTCATGTCCGCTCGCTCGGACATTAAACGCAGCAGCAAGTCGGCGGCGACATCCGACGGCCGGCCGCCCGCCGGCGGCTGCAAGGCGGCCAGCTCCTGCGAAACCGCCCGGCTTTGCGCTTCGCCGGCCTTACCGAACAGGTTGCGCAATGCTTGCGCCAAGGGCTCGGGAGCGCATGCCCTTTGCAGATATTCGGGAATAGGAGCGGGCCGCCCGCTGAAATCGGCGAGCAGATTGACGATACTGGCGTAGCGAACGGAAATCATGCGTTTCGCAATGGCTGCGGTCAGCGGATTGACCCGGTAGGCGACCGCCATCGGCGTTCCCGCTGCGGCCATCTCAAGCGTCGCTGTGCCTGACGCCACGAGCGCGGCGTTGGCGGCGCGCATCGCGGCGTAGCGGCGCGCCTGTCCCGTGACGCAGAAAGCATCGGTCGGCCAATCCGCAATTTCGGTCTCGATCTGTTGCTCTAAATGCTCAACGGTAGGAAAAATACAGGCGATATCCCCCGCTTCTTTGGCGAAACGCCGTATCGCCTCGCGAAATACCGGGAGATGTCGGTCCAACTCCCCTTTCCGGCTTCCCGGCAGCACCGCAAGAAGAGGTCGATCCGGCGCAAGGCCGAGTTCCGCGCGCAGCGCGGCGCCGTCGGCCTGATCTATCCCGGCTTCCAGCACCGAATGTCCGACAAAGGTCGTCGGCAAGCCAACCAATGTGAAATAAGGCGGCTCGAAAGGCAGAAGGACCATCAAATGGTCGTATCGCGCCTTGAATTTGTGAACCCGTTTCGGTTTCCACGCCCAGACTGTCGGCGCGACATAATGAACCCGCAACGCCGGCAGGTCTTTCAGCTTATCGATAAAACGGTGCGCGAAACCCGGCGCATCAATGGTGACGATCAAGTCGGGTTGGAAACGCCGCGCCGCCGCCGCCGCTTCATCAATCCGATGCAAAAGGCGTCGCGCATGCGGTAGGATCTCGATAAGCCCCATCACCGCCAGTTCCGAGATCGGAAAAAGACTGCTCAGACCCGCCTTGGCCATCTGCGGACCGCCGACGCCGTGAAACTCAACATCGGCTCCCGCCCGCTCTTTCAGGGCCTGAATCAATCGGCCGCCGAGGACGTCGCCGGAAGCTTCGCCAGCCGCCATAAAGACCCGAAGCGGCCGATCCTCCCGTGTCACCGCCCGTCGCCCTGGTCGATTGATTGAAGGAAAAGCCCGGCTTCATCACACGCTGAGACGATGCCCGGCGGATCGATCAATAAAGCGGCGGTCGGATCGATCGCCAACCCGGCGAAACCCGACGCGGCCAAGCGCCGAACGGTTTCAGCGCCGACGGTCGGCAGATCGGCCCGTCTCTCCTGACCTAGTTTCGCCAATTTGACCAGAACGCCGCGCGCGGATCCTTCCCGTCGGTAAGCGGCGCAGCGGTCGATCAACGCATCAGTGCCTTCGATCGCCTCAACGCCGAGGACCGCGCCTTCCTGAACAAGCACGGATTGGCCGACATCCGCCGCCGCCAGGGCCTCGAGGACCGAACGGCCCCGGGCGATATCGGCGAGGTCCTGATCCGACGGCTGCGCGCGTGTCGTCAAATCGGACGGCGTCAGCAGCGTGTCCGGCGCGAGAAGAGAATCGGCGGAAACCACCCGATAGCCCAAGTCCGTTTCGAGATAGTCGATCAACCGGCGGAGAAGGCCGTCGTCGCCATGGTTGGCGTAGCCGATCTTAGCCATCAGCTTCAGCGCGGCGGCGTCCGGGCGAAGCTGAAGCAAGTTTGGTCGTTTTACGGCGCCGATGATGACGATTTCCTCGACCTTTTCCTTATCGAGCGCGCCCAGGATAGACCCCACGGCGCCGACCCGCATCGTGTGCAGCGCCGATCCGGGATAGCGGTCCGTCTCTGCATGGCCCTCTAGGGCCAGGACGACATGCGGCCGGCCTTCGCTGCGGCACCGTTCGGCGATCAGGACCGGCGCATCGCCGCGCCCTGCGATGATGCCGAGCTTAGCCGGCATTTCCATTGCGCTGT
Organism: Alphaproteobacteria bacterium; assembly: GCA_030065235.1. GTDB lineage: Bacteria > Pseudomonadota > Alphaproteobacteria > UBA8366 > Aestuariispiraceae > JASJDC01. Next base: position 386,876 of record JASJDC010000001.1, on the reverse strand, counting down.
TGGGTGATGCCGCGCGAGGTCTCACTGCTCATGAAGGCGATGATGTCCTGAACCACTGTGTGATCCGCGAAGAGTTTCGACACATCAGCGATGCGCTCGGCCATGGTGCCTTCATTGGCGAACAGCATCCGATAGGCGCGTCTCAGGCTGTGCACATCATCCTTGCTGAAGCCGCGCCGCTTCAGCCCGACGATGTTCAGTCCGGAAAGCCGAGCGCGGTCGCCCATAACCGACCCGAATGGGATCACGTCATTCTCGACGCCGGACATGCCGCCGACCATCGCGTGCTCGCCGATACGGACGAATTGATGGACCGCCGACAGACCGCCCAAGATGGCGAAATCGCCGACCACGACATGGCCGGCCAAAGTTGCATTGTTCGCCATGATCACGTTGTCGCCCAGGATGCAATCATGCGCCACATGCGCGCCGACCATGAACAGGCCGTTATCGCCGACGACCGTCTTCATGCCGCCGCCTTCGGTGCCCGGGTTCATGGTGACATGTTCGCGAATGCGGTTGTTCTTGCCGATCGTCAGCGTCGAGGGCTCGCCCGCATATTTCATGTCCTGCGGCGCCGAACCGATCGAGGCGAAAGGATAAATCTCCGTTCCCGCGCCGATCTTGGTCCGTCCGTCGATCACGACATGGCTCTTCAGGCTTACGCCCGCCGCCAACTCGACATTGGGGCCGACCACGCAATAGGGGCCGATAAGAACGCCGTCTCCCAGCATCGCGCCAGGGTCGACGACCGCCGAAGAATGGATGTCGGCCATCGTCAGGACCGGATCATGGCGGAGATCGTGGCTTCCGCCGCCAACGCGCCGTCCACCATAGCTCGGCCTTCGCATTTCCAGACCGGGCCGCGATTCGCCTTGCGCTTCACATGGACGCGCAGTTGGTCGCCGGGCTCGACCGGCCGACGAAACTTTGCCTCCTCGATCGTCATGAAATAGACCAGCTTGCCTTCCGCCTCTTCGCCCAAAGAGGATACGACCAACACGCCGGCGGTCTGGGCCATGCTCTCGATGATCAAGACGCCCGGCATGATCGGGCGCTCGGGGAAGTGGCCCTGAAAATGCGGTTCGTTGATGCTGACATTCTTGATGCCGACGGCGCTGTCATAGGGCGCGTAATCGACGATCCGATCGACCATCAGAAACGGATAGCGGTGCGGGATCCGCTGCATCACTTGGTTAATGTCGATCACAGGGTTCGGGACGGTGTCGCTGTCGGGCATATTTCTTCTCAATCTTCTTATCGCCGATCCACGGGTCGGCGTTGTCGTTTTGGAGGCTCGCCGGCGTTGGCTTATGTCTTCCCCGATTTACGGGGCCGCGCCAACAGATTCAGCGCGGCGATCCGCCGGTATAGTTGATCCATCGGCACAGCGGGCGTACCGCCGTAGACGCCGCCGGGCGGCAAAGATTTAGCGACGGACGACGTTGCGGCGATCTGGCTGCCGCGTCCGACCGTTAGATGGCCGGCGACGCCCACCATGGCGGCGCAGACGACAAAATCCTCAAGGACCGCGCTGCCGGCGATGCCGGAGAGGCCGGCGACGACAACACCGCGCCCCAGGCGCGCGTTGTGCCCAATCTGCACCAGGTTATCAATCTTGCAGCCGTCGCCGATGACGGTGTCCGGGCCCATGCCGCGATCAATGGTGGTGTTGGCGCCGATCTCGACATCGTCGCCGATGATCACCCGGCCGGTCTGCCGCAGTTCGACATGGCCGCGCCCGTCCATGGCGACGCCGAAGCCCCGCGTTCCGATCCGAGCGCCGGCATGGATCTGGACGCGCGATCCGACCAGCGCGTATTCAACCGACGCGTTCGGGCCGATTCGGGTTTCTGCGCCGATCGTCACGCCTGGCCCGATTATCGCGTTCGGACCGATGGCGCCGCCGCGCTCGACCACCGCTTCCGCCATAATGGCGGCGCCGGGATCGATCTGACAACTCGGATCGACGGTCGCCGAAGGGTCGACAAACGCGTTCGCCGCCACACCAGGCGTCACCGGGGGAAGCGGGTAGAAAGCCTGTCCGATCAAGGCGAAAGAGCGATAAGGCGTCTCGCTGATCAGCAATGACGCCGTCTTCGGCGCCTGTTCGACATGGTCCGGCGCCAAGACGACCGCGCCCGCCGCGCTTTCGCCCAAGGCCTTCACATATTTCCGATTGTCGAGGAAGGAGACCTGCTCTGCGGTGGCATCAGACAAGGCGGCGACGTCGTTGAACAGGCGGTCGCCATCGGCGTCGTCGGGAAGAGACGCCTCGCCGATCTCCGCCAATTCGCGCAAGGTGTACGGTCCGGATCGTTCGAAGAAACGGGGATCGGCCATGATCGGGACGTCCTATTGCTGCGGCGCGGGTTGCCGCGTCAGGTCAACAGTCTGGATCGCGGCGTCGAGACGTTTCAGCGCTTCCTCGGTCACCACGAAGGCCGGATCGACGAATAGAACGGATTGGTCGTTGTTGCTGATGTTCAACATGATGTTAACGCCAAGTTCGGCCGCGATCTGGGTCGCCGCCTGGCGAAGGATCGTTTGGATCTGGGCCCGTCCAAGATTGAAGAGCCGCTCAATTTCCTGTTGGTTTTGACGCGCCGCCCGCTGCAGGTTCGCCACCCGCTCCCGCAACGCGTTCTGACGCTGCGCGAAGATCGTAGGATCAAGAACCGTCTGTTGCTGGCTGAGCGCCGCGTCCTCATCGCGTATCGCCTGCTCCTCTGCGCCAAGCTGACCTTTGATCGCCTCCCGCTGCGCGTCGATCTTCGTGGTTAGATCGCGCCAGGCGATGGAACGGCGCTCTACCTCGGATACGTCGATCACGGCGATCACCGGCGCCGGTAGCTGTTGCGCGGCGGCCTGGCGCGGACCCGCAACGGGCGCCGCGCAAACCGCTATGAAGAACGCAATGAGTATGACCCGCATAGGGCGGTCTCCTTATCGAACAATGTAGGCGGCGGTCCCGGCGGGGACGCCGCTTGGCCTTAGAATTGGGTGCCGAAATTGAACCGGAAAAACTCTTCCTGGTCGGAACCGTCCTTGACGACCGCCTTCGCGAAATCCACCCGGATCGGGCCGAAGGGCGACGCCCACCCTATGCCAACGCCGACCGAGGCGCGCAGATTTCCTGAATCCTCGACATTGCTGTTTGTATTGTCGATTTCAGTCAACGTGCCGAAATCGCTGAACGCGGCCCCGTTGATGCCGAGTTCCTCCGGCAGTCCAAGCGGGAACAACAGTTCGACTGATCCTCTAGCGAATTGCTGGCCGCCCAGCGCGTCGTCGGTGGCGACATCTCGCGGTCCGACCCCAGCGGCCTCGAAGCCGCGCAGATTGGCGCCGCCAAGCGTGAACCGATCGCTGACCCGCACATCGTCGCCCACGCCGAACATGAAGCCGGTTTCGGCCGAGAGTACAGCGCGCACTTCCTCATAGACCGGTTGAAAATAAGTGCCGCCGAGGCGGAACCGCGCGAAACCGAGACCGCCTCCAACGCCGGCATAGTCCGTCGTCAGCGAAGCCGTGTAGCCGTCCGTCGGATCGATCCGGCTGTTTCGCCGATCGAGCGTCAATGTCTGGCCGATGATGCTTCGCGTGTTTTCCCCCGCTTCCGCCTGGATCAGGGGCGATGCGTCGCTATCGACGCTCTGAACGTCATCGATGCTCAAGCGATAGAAGAGCTGCTGGCTCCATTCCCGGTTGATGTTATAGCCCAACCGCACGCCGCCGCCGCTACGTTGCAGGTCAAAGGAGCTCTCATCCTGCGCATCCACAACGGAATGAAAGGCGTCGATACCGGCGGATAGATCGCGACCCAGGAAATAGGGTTCGGTGAAACTGATGTCGAAGCCGGTTTCTTCTTGGGCTAAGCGGATGGTCGCGCGCAGGTCCTGACCCCGCCCCAAAAGGTTCCGCTCCCGGACAGACACCTCGCCCAAAGCGCCGGCGTCGCTCGAGAACCCGGCCCCGATCGATAGTTCGCCCGTGGACTGTTCGGTGACGTCGACTTCGATCACGGTTCTGTCGCCCGCCGCACCTGGCACGTTCTTGACATCGACGCTCTCAAAGAACCCCAACCCCCGGATCCGGTTCCGAGACCGTCTCAGCTTCGCCGAATTGAACGCGTCGCCTTCCACCAATTCAAACTCGCGACGGATCACGCGGTCCAAGGTGCGTACGTTGCCGCGGATATCGATTCGCTCGACATAGACTTTGGGGGCCTCGCCGATCCGGAACTCGATATCGATAATCCTGTTCTCGCGGTCACGGTTGACGACCGGACGCACTTCCACAAACGCGTAACCCAATTCGCCGACAGCGTCGGTCAGAGCCAAGACCGCTTCATCAACGGCGTCTGCGTCATAGTAGTCCCCGGACTCCAACTCGATGACAGGCTGCAGCGGCTCCGGGTCGACTTCCTCAATTTCGGAGAACACGCTGAAGGTTCCGAAATTGTAACGCTCGCCTTCCTCAAGCGTCACCGTGATAAAAAAGTTCTCCCGATCTTCGCTCAACTCCGCGACCGTCGAGATCACACGGAAATCGACGAAGCCGTTCGCCAGATAGAAGCGCCGCAGCAATTCCCGGTCGAAGGTCAAGCGATCAGGGTCGTACGTGTCATTGCTGGTCAGGAACCGATACCAACGCGTCTCTTTTGTCGCGACTTCGGCTTTCAACGCGCTGTCGGAGAAGAATTTGTTGCCGATAAAGCTGATTTGTTCGATCCCCGTGACTTCGCCTTCGGAAATCTCGAAGGCCAAATCGACGCGGTTTTGCTCCAGTTGGATCACCTTCGGCTCGACGGTGACGGCGAACCGCCCGCTCCGCCGATAGACCGCTAGAATGCGGTTCACGTCTTCTTGGACCCGGGTGCGGGTGTAGACCACGCGCGGACGAAGCTGCACTTCGGCCTGCAGCGCCGCATCGGTGATTCGTTGATTCCCTTCGAAGGCGATGCGGTTGATGATCGGATTTTCAACCACCCGGACGACCAGATTGTCCCCTTCCCGGCTGATCGTGACGTCTGCGAAAAGGCCTGTCGCGAAGATGTTCTTCAGCGAATCGTTCACCGCTTGTGGATCGAACGGGTCGCCTTCGCCAATCGCCAAATAGGTGCGGACGGTTTCCGGGTCGATCCGACGCGCGCCTTCGACAATTATTTCCTCGACCAAGGGCGTGCCGGGCGCCACCACGCGCGGCCTCGTCGGCTGCGCCGGCCCCGCGCCGTCCGCCGGCTCCGGCACAACGATCGGGCCTGACTGCGCCTGCGCTTCGGCTGTGATCAGCGCCGCCAGCAATCCGGCGATCACCGCGAAAGACATCAGGACCGCAGAGACTCGTCGAGTCTCCGCAGCCTTCCAGGTCTTACGGCGCATCAGTCCGAACACAAAAAACTCCTACCTGCGCAAAGGATCGCGCACGGATTCTTCTACTGAAGTCTTCGTGGTTTGGCTATAGGTCAAATCTCGATAAATCATTGAAAATAACGAAAACCATCAGGCAGAAGATCAGCGCCAAGCCGATCCTGAGTCCGTATTCCTGGGCCCGCTCGCCCAACGGTTTTCCGCGCACCGCCTCGAACGCGTAGAAGAGCAAATGCCCGCCATCGAGCATCGGTATCGGAAAAAGATTGATCAGCCCCAGATTGATGGACAGCAACACCGCGAACGAAACTAGCGCCAACAAGCCTTGTTGTGCGAAATCGTTCGACAGTTCGACGATCCGGATCGGGCCGCCCAACTCGTCGGCCCCGCGCGATCCGATGATCATCTCGCCGACCGCTGTCAGCGTCGCCACAGAGAGCCGCCAAGTCTCCGTCACGCCCAGGCTCGCTGCCTCAAGCGGCCCGGCGCTGACAAAGACCGGCGACGGACCCTGGACGCCGAGTCTGTAGAGCGTGACGCTCGACCCGTCATCCTGGGCGAGTTCAAAGACGCGCGGTTGCGCCTGCAGGATCAGAAACTGGCCGGCGCGATCGATTTCGAACCGCAGCATCGCCCCGTCGCTTGCTATCACGGCGTCGCGCAGGTCCTCAAACGTCTCAACCGGGGCCCCCTCGATGCTGAGCACACGATCGCCGGCCTCGAAGCCCGCTTCCGCCGCAGCCGAGTCCGCAACCACGCCGCCGATTCCTGCTTCTGCGAAACTTTGCGGTTGCGGACGGCCTATCGTGGCGAAGGTGATCGCGAACACGATGATGGCGAATAGGAAGTTCGCGGCCGGCCCCGCGGCGACGACCGCCGCCCGTGCGCCAAGCGATTTATGAGCGAAGGACGTCGACATCTCCTCGGCGCTCAGGCGCGCCGCATCGCCGACGGCATCGTCGCCCGGAGCCATCCGCTCGCCATACATTTTCACATACCCGCCCAGTGGAATGAGACTGATCTTCCAACGGGTTCCGTGACGATCCGTCCAACCGATCAACTCTCGGCCGAAGCCGATGGAGAATGTCTCCACGCGGACGCCGCACCAGCGCGCCACGGCGTAATGCCCCAACTCGTGCACGAATATCAGCAGGCACAAGACCCAGAGGGCGTTCCAATATCCGATCGATCCAACGAATGCGTCCAACATAATGCCGCCTTAGCTCATAGGGATCCGACGCCGCGTGGGCGCGTTAAAGGGCTGCGACCGCCGCCAGCGCGCGTCGGCGTCCGTCCGCGTCCGCCGCCAGCGCATCATCCAGAGAGGAAACGCCGCCGCCGGAATGGTTGTCCAGGCAGGTTTCGACGACACGGGAAATGGCCCCGAAGGCGATCGACCCGTCCAGAAACGCCGCCACCGCGACTTCGTTCGCCGCGTTCAGCACAGGTGGCGCTGTTCCTCCGGTTTTCAAGGCGTTTCGGGCCAACCGCAGAGCCGGAAACCGGTGCAAGTCGGGCGCTTCGAAAGTCAGCGCGCCCAGCGTCGCGAAATCGAGCCGGGGTGACGTCGTCGCCATCCGATCCGGCCACGCGAGTGTGTAGGCGATAGGGATTCGCATGTCGGGCGCGCCCATCTGGGCCAGAACCGATCCGTCGCGATATTGCACCATCGAATGGATGATCGATTGCGGATGCACCACGATCTCGACGGCGGACTCCGTCATGTCGAACAGATAGGCCGCCTCGATCAATTCCAGGCCTTTATTCATCATCGTGGCTGAATCGACAGAGATTTTCGCGCCCATCGACCAGTTCGGGTGGGCCACCGCCTGAGCCGGCGTGGCTTTTGCGATATCCGCAACAGGCCAGTTGCGGAACGGGCCGCCGGACGCGGTTAGGATGAGTTTCTCGACATCCTGTTTCCGGCCGTACAGCACCTGAAAGATCGCGTTGTGCTCTGAATCTGTCGGCAGCAATGTGGCCCCGGATCGGGTCGCCCGCTCGATCAAGATATCGCCGGCGCAGACCAGGCATTCCTTGTTGGCCAGTGCGACCGTTTTGCCGGCCTCGACCGCGGCGAGGGTCGGGGCGAGACCCGCCGCACCGACGATCGCCGCAACGACGGTGTGGGCGTCGCCGACGCCTGCTTCCAGAAGGCCGGACGGGCCTGCCGCGATCTCGCCCGTAAAGCCCTGTCCGCGCAACCGGGATTTCGCCGCCTCGAACAAGGTCTCGTCGCCGATCACGGCCAGCTTTGGTCGGAATTCCGCCGCTTGCTCGCAGAGAAGATCCAGGTTTTGGAAGGCCGTAAGCGCCGCAATCTCGAAGCTGTCGGGCGCCTGCCGCACCAGATCGAGCGTGCTGCGGCCGATCGAGCCGGTGGAGCCCAAGACGCTGATAGCGCGACGGTCGGGCGTCGGCGCAGGGTTCTCTACCGGGGCGCTCACCATAAGCCGGACGTCCCGAACGCCATGACCATCAAAGCGGCCGTCGGCGCGGCGGCCAGGAAACCATCCACCCGGTCCAGGATGCCGCCATGTCCGGGGATCAGGTCGCCTGAATCCTTCACGCCTTGGCGGCGCTTTGCGGAGGACTCCAGCAGGTCCCCGCATTGCGCGACGGCGGAAAGGACGACTGCGAGGAGGATGACAGAAAGCAGGCGATCTTCAACCAGCCCCGGGAAGAGCGCTAGAAGGAACACAAGACAGAGCCCGCTGGCCCCGAAGACGCCGCCGAGCGCGCCGGAAATCGTCTTGTTGGGGCTGATTTTGGGCGCCAGTTTCGGGCCGCCGATGGCTCGGCCGAAGAAGTAGGCGCAAATGTCGGTCGCAACGACGATAACGACGAGACCGCTGACAAAAGCCAACCCGTCCGGGCCTTCGCGCAACCATACCAACGCCGCCGCGGCGATGGCGATATAGCTCGCCGCCAACGCGGCCCGCCATGGGGCCAAGCGAAGCAGAAGCACCGCGACAAACAACGCCACGACCACCCCTGGCAAGACCGCTTCGACCGAGAGGGTCGGATGGAGCGCGGACAAGGCCGGGATCGCCGCCACGACCGAGAGAACGACGGCCAAGGGGCGCGAATTCACGCCGAACATCGCCATCGCCTCGAGCGCGGCGATGACCGTCAGGACCGCGGTGACGCCGGCGAACACGATACCGCCGAAATAGACGCAGACGCCGCCGAACGCCGCCATGACCGCGCCCGAGACGACGCGGGACCGAAGTTCCGGCGAGAGCGCGAAAGAGGCCATACCGTGGCCGCGCCGATCAGGCCTTGTCGTTCGCGGCGATCCGCGATGCGGAAAGACCGCCATAGCGACGGTCCCGCGCCGCGTATTCCCGAAGCGCCGCCGCCAGGTCCGCCTTCTCGAAATCCGGCCAATATTTGGACGTGAAGACAAACTCGGTATAAGCGCATTCCCAAAGCAGGAAATTGCTGATCCGCTGTTCGCCGCTGGTGCGGATCAGGAGGTCCGGGTCCGGGACGCCGGCCGTGTCGAGATGCGCGGAAAAAACATCCTGGTCGATCGCTTCCGGCTTAATCAGACCCAACGCCGCAGAAGTCGCCAATTTGCGCGCCGCCGCCGCAATGTCGCTGCGCGATCCGTAATTCAGGGCGACGATCAGCGTCATGCCGTCATTGTCGGCGGTCCGGCGTTCGGCGTCCTCAATCAGCCGAACGATCTCGGTCTCCAGGGCCGAGCGGTCGCCGATGACCCGAAAGCGCAGGCCTTTGGCGTGCAACTCCGCGATTTCCGAGCGCAGATAGCGCTTCAGAAGCCGCATCAATTCCGCGACTTCCGCCGGCGGACGCCGCCAATTCTCCGACGAGAAGCTGAACAAGGTGAGATACCGGACCCCCGCTTCCGCGGCGCCCTCGATCGTCTCCCGCACCGCGTTGACGCCGCGGCGATGGCCTTCGAGCCGAGGCAGGCCGCGCGATTTCGCCCAGCGGCCGTTCCCGTCCATGATCACTGCCACATGGTTGGGCGGCGGGGCTTCCGTTTGAGAAAGGTCCATAGCGTTTGGGCTCGTCAATCGGTTCGGCCGATCAGACCGTCATGATGTCCGACTCTTTCAGCGCCAGCGCATCATCGACTTTCTTGACATGCGCATCGGTCAGCTTTTGCACCTCATCGGACTGTCGATGCAGGTCGTCCTTGCTGATATCGCCGTCCTTTTCGGCTTTTTTAAGGCCTTCGAGCCCGTCCCGGCGGACATTGCGGATCGCAACCTTGGCCTGTTCGGCGTATTTGCCTGCGACCTTGGTCATCTCGGCCCGGCGTTCCTCGTTCAGTTCGGGCAGTGGAACGCGGATAACGGCGCCTTCGGTCTGCGGGTTCAGGCCAAGCCCGGATTCCATAATCGCCTTCTCGACCGCCTTCACGACGCTCTGGTCCCAGACCTGCACGCTCAGCATACGCGCTTCCGGCGCGCTGACGCCGGCGACCTGCTTGATCGGCACGGCCGATCCATAGGCGTCAACCTGAATGTCCTCCAGAAGCGACGGCGAAGCCCGTCCGGTGCGCAGGCCGTTGAACTCGCGCGAAAGCGCGTCGAGCGCCCCTTCCATGCGACGTTTGAGATCCGTCATATCGCCGTTGGACATCAATCAAGCCTCTGAGTTTTTCGATAGATTACAGCGTGTTATCCGGTGAGGCTCAGGCGCTGCCCAAGCCAGGCTCCCAGGTTATTCGGGGCTGCGCACTATCGTATACCGCCCCTCGCCGCGCAACACTTTGGCGAAACCGCCAGGTTGCAATACTGAGAACACAATAATCGGGATTTGATTGTCCCGGCTCAGCGTGATCGCCGCCGCGTCCATGACTTTCAGATCTTTGGCCAACACGTCCTTATGCGTCAGCGACTCATACCGGACCGCATCGGGATTCTCGGCCGGATCGGAATCGTAGACCCCGTCGACCTTCGTGCCTTTCATCATCGCGTCGCAGTGCATCTCCGACGCTCGTAGCGCGGCCGCCGTGTCGGTGGTGAAATAGGGGTTGCCGGTCCCGGCCGCAAATACGACCACGCGCCCTTTCTCCATATGGCGTACGGCGCGCCGACGGATATAGGGCTCGCAGATCGACTGCATCGGAATCGCGCTGAGCACCCGTGTGGGCGCCCCCGCCGCCTCAAGCGCGCTTTGCATGGCCAGCGAATTCATCACCGTCGCCAGCATACCCATATAGTCGGCGGTAGAGCGTTCCATGCCACGCGCAGCCGCTGAAACGCCACGAAAGATATTGCCGCCGCCGATTACCAGACAGACTTGAACGCCGGTCGCGACCGCTTCCTTCACTTCGCCGGCGACACGCGCCACGAATGCCGGGTCGAGCCCGTAGTCGCGCTCGCCCATCAGGGCTTCGCCGGAGATTTTCAACAGAACGCGACGGAAACGTGGTTCGCCGGCCTCGGCCAGTTCTGCGCTTTGCGTCTGATCGATGCTTGTGGACACGCCGGCGGCCATGGTCTCTCCCAATCCTATCGGACCCTCGAACCCGGTTCCGGCCGGTCTGTCCGAGCGCCGCTCAGCCTTGCACCGCTTGGGCGACCTCGGCCGCGAAATCGGATTCTTCTTTCTCGATCCCAGCGCCGAGTTCGAACCGCGCGAAACCGGTCAAGGCGATCGCGGAACCCGCTTCTTTCGCAGCCTGTTCGACAACCTTTGCGATTTTGGTTTCGTTGTCGATGACGAAGACCTGCTCGTTCAGGACGACTTCTTCATAGAACTTGCGCAAACGGCCTTCGACCATCTTCTCGATAATCGCTTCAGGCTTACCCGATTCGCGGGCCTGTTCCGTCAGGACCGCCCGTTCGCGATCAAGGGACTCGGCGTCGACATCGGCGATCGAGAGAAATTCCGGACGCGCGGCGGCGATATGCATGGCGATCTGTTTGCCGAGCGCCTCAAGCGTCTCGCGCGGGGCCTCCGATTCAAGGGCGACCAGCACGCCAATCTTGCCGAGGCCTGGGACCAGCGCGCTATGCACATAGGAGGCGACGACGCCGTTCGAGACTTCCAAAACCTGCGCCCGCCGGAAGCTCATATTCTCGCCAATGGTCGCAATATTATGAGTCAACTGCTCTTCCACATTGCGTTCCGAACCCGGATAGGACGCCGCCAGGATCGTCGCCGTGTCGTCGCCTTGGTCGAGCACGATCTTCGCGATGTCAGACACGAAACCCTGAAAACCCTCATTGCGGGCTACAAAGTCGGTTTCGGCGTTGATTTCGACGACGGCGCCCTTGGTCCCGTCCGCGACAACGCCGACCAACCCGTCCGCGGCGACACGGCCGGATTTCTTCTGGGCGGCGGCCAGGCCCTTGGTGCGCAGCCAATCCACGGCGGCGTCCATGTCGCCGTCGGTCTCGGCCAGGGCCTTCTTGCAGTCCATCATGCCCGCGCCGGATTTGTCGCGCAGTTCTTTCACCATTGCGGCGGTAATCGCAGCCATCTTCGTTCTCTTTCGCGTGTTGCACGCCGCGCTCTCGGCGGCGGCGGAGTCATGTAACCGATTGCTTTGCGGGGCGGCAGGCGGACCCGGCGCGCCCCGCGCGCCTTACTGGGCGGGCGCCTCGGCCGGCTTTTCGTCGGCCGGCGCCGAGGCGGCTTCCGCGGGCGCTTCGGCCGTGTCAGCTGGTTCCGAAGGCGCGGCCTCAGCCGACGCAGGCTCCTCGGCGGACGCTTCCATCACCGGCGCCGGGATCTCTTCCGGAACCGGATCGGCGGCGGCCCCGATATCGACGCCCGACTTCGACAGCGAGACCTGCAGACCGTCGAGGATCGCGGCGGTGATCAGATCGCAATAGAGATTGATCGAGCGCATCGCGTCGTCATTGCCGGGGATCGGAAAGGTGATGCCGTCCGGATCGCTGTTGGAGTCGATGATGGCCGCGACCGGAATACCGAGATTGTTGGCTTCCTGGACGGCGATCGCTTCCTTGTTCGTGTCGATGATAAAGATTAGGTCCGGCAGCGCGCCCATTTCGCGGATGCCGCCCAGGGACAGATCCAGCTTGTCGCGCTCGCGCTGAAGCTGCAGCAGCTCCTTCTTGGTAAAGCCGCTTTGATCGTCGGCGAGCTTCTGGTCCATGTCCTTCAGGCGCTTGATCGAGCCGGAAATCGTCTTCCAGTTCGTCAGCATGCCGCCCAGCCAGCGGTGGTTGACGTAGTACTGGCCCGACTTGACAGCGGCTTCCTTGATCAGGATCTGGGCTTGGCGCTTGGTGCCGACGAAGAGCACCCGGCCGCCCGAGGCGGCGACGTCGCGCACGGCTTGCAACGCGCGCGCAAGCATCGGCGAAGTTTGTTCAAGGTCAATGATATGAACGCCATTGCGCTCACCAAAGATGAACGGTTTCATCTTCGGGTTCCAGCGACGGGTGGTATGTCCGAAATGCACGCCTGCTTCGAGTAATTGGCGCAGGGTAAATGTTGGCATCGCCATGGCGGCGGCCTCCTTTTCTCCGGTTTGTCCTCCACGAAGCGCTGACGGTCGGTTTCCCGACACCGGATGGCGTCCGCACGGACGCCGGCTTCATGTGTGTGATGGCGCGGCATGTATAGTGCGACGCGCGGCTTTGCAAGCCCGGACCGACGCTGACCCGCCCGAAGATACGACGGTCTCTAGAGGTCCTGAACCGCAATAACGCCAGGAATGGATTTCACCGCCTTGCGCAGATCGGCTGTGATGGTGAAGGTCTCGCCGAGGTCCAGCTCGATATCCCCTTCGGGCCTGTCCGGCAGATGCAGCTTCACCAGACCCCGGCCGCGGGTCCCGTGCTTGTGTAGAATGCCCGACAGGTTCTTCACACTGTCCGGCGAGGCGAGCGTGATTTCCATCCCGTCCGCCGCGTTCGCCGCCTCTTGCTCCAGGCTGGTCAGGGCCAGTGCGGTCAGGCGCGGCTCCTCATCCTCGCCGCGCGACTGCACGTCCAGGGTCACGACCAGGGGCTCGCCGGCGTCGAGCAGGTCCCGCGACGCGCTTAGGACTTCCTGGAACAGCGTTATTTCATACGCGCCGCTGGCGTCGGACATCTGCACGAACGCCATTTTCGAGCCGCGTGAGGTGGTCATGAGCCGGCGGCCGCCGACAATGCCCGCTAGTTTCACCCGGTTCCCCCGCGCCCGGCCGCTGGCGACATCGCGATAGGAAATGACGCCGAGCTTGCGACAGGTCTTCTCATACGCCTCCAGCGGATGCGCCGAGAGATAGAAGCCGATCGCTTCGAACTCGGCGGTCAGCCGTTCCTGCTGCGGCCAGTCTTGTGTGTCGGCCAGTTTCGGCCTCGGGGCCGCGTCGTCGATCTCGCCGAACAGGCTGACCTGATTGCTCTCGCGCTCTGCGACGGCGGCGGCGGCGTGGCCGGCGAGTGTATCAACCGAGTCGAAGACCTGTTTGCGGTTGGGATTGAGGCGGTCAAAAGCGCCGGACTTGGCCAGATTCTCCAGCGCTTTCTTATTGACGGCGCGCGGGTCCAGCCGGTTGGCGAAATCGAACAGATCCTCGTACGGCCCATTCTCCTCGCGCTCTCTAACGACGGCGGCCATCGCGCCAGCCCCGACATTTTTGAGGGCCGCTAAGGCGTAGCGCACCTGACCGTCCGGATGCTCCGCCGGCCGCTCGACGCTGAACTCGACCTCACTGGCGTTCACGTCCGGCGGCAGGAGCGCGATGCCTTGGCGATCGATCTCGCTTCTGAACACGCCCAGCTTGTCGGTGTTGTGCAAATCCAACGTCATCGAGGCGGCGAGAAACTCGACCGGATAGTTCGCTTTCAACCAGGCGGTCTGATAGGCGATCAGACCGTAGGCGGCGGAATGACCTTTCACGAAACCATATCCGGCGAAGGCGTTGATCATATCGAAGATCTCGTTGGCCTGTTTGGCCTCGACGCCGCTGGTCTCGAGCGCCCCTTGCACGAAAGTCGAGCGCTGAGCGTCCATCTCGGACTGGATCTTCTTGCCCATCGCCCGGCGCAGCAGGTCGGCCCCGCCGAGCGTGTAACCCGCCAGAACCTGCGCCATGCCCATCACTTGCTCCTGATAGACCGGGATGCCGTAGGTCTCTTCCAGGACCGGTTTGAGTTTCTCGTGCGGATAGACCGGCGTTTCCTCGCCGTGACGTCGTTTGATGTAGGTCGGGATATTGTCCATCGGTCCAGGCCGATACAGCGCCAGCAGGGCGACAATGTCTTCAAACCTGTTTGGATGCAGCTTCTTGAGCACATCCCGCATGCCCGAGCTTTCCAACTGGAAAACCCCAACCGTGTCGGCCCGGCACAGCATGTCGAACGTCTTGTCGTCATCCAGCGGCAGCGCGTCGATATCCAATGGTTCGGCGCGATCAGGCCGCGCGTCGATCAGCGTTTTGGCGCGGGCGATGACTGTCAGGGTCTTGAGCCCGAGAAAGTCGAACTTCACCAGGCCCGCTTGTTCGACGAATTTCATATTGTACTGGGTGACCGGCATGTCCGAGCGGGGGTCGCGGTAGAGCGGCGCCAGTTCCGTCAGCGGTCGGTCGCCGATCACCACCCCCGCGGCATGTGTCGAGGCGTGGCGATAAAGCCCTTCCAGGGGCAGCGCCGTATCGATCAATTTCCGGACCGCCGGGTCTTCCGCCTTCATCTCCTGCAACAGCGGCTCGCCGTCGATCGCCTGTTGCAGGGTGACCGGTTTCGCTGGATTGTTCGGCACCAGCTTGCAGATCCGATCGACCTGACCGTAGGGCATTTCCAGAACCCGGCCGACATCGCGCAGGACCGCGCGCGCCTGCAGCTTTCCGAACGTGATGATCTGGGCGACGCGATCGTCGCCATATTCCTGCTGCACATATCGGATCACCTCATCCCGGCGGTCCTGGCAGAAGTCGATGTCGAAGTCCGGCATCGAGACACGTTCGGGGTTCAGAAACCGCTCGAACAGCAAGCCGAAACGAAGCGGGTCCAGTCCTGTGATCGTCAGAGACCAGGCGACGACCGAACCGGCGCCCGACCCGCGGCCCGGCCCGACCGGTATCTTCTGTTCTTTCGCCCATTGCACGAAGTCGGCGACGATCAGGAAGTAACCGACATAGCCCATCTGGATGATGGTGCCGAGCTCGTATTCCAGCCGTTCAAGATAGGGCTTTGCGGCCTCCTCACGCGCCGCCTCATCCATATCCGGCGTATAGACCTGCGTCTCCAAACGCGCGCGCAGGCCGGAGACGGAAAGCTCGCGCAGCGCCTCTTCTTCCGTTCTGCCGTCCAGCTTGGTGTAGGTCGGCAGCAACGGCTTCACGCATTCGACCATCGCCGCGCAGCGCCGGGCGATGACAAGCGTGTTGTCGACCGCCTCCGGGATGTCGGCGAACAGGACGCGCATCTCGCCGGCCGTCTTGAAACAATGTTCCGGCGTCAGCCGCCGGCGGTCGCTCTGCCCGACATAGGTCCCGCCGGCGATGCAGAGCAGCGCATCATGCGCCTCATACATGCCGCGATCGGCGAAGTAGCAGTCGTTGGTCGCGACCAGCGGCAGGTCGAGCCGATAGGCCATATCGATCAGCCGCGGCTCGATCCGGTCCTCGTCCGCCAGACCGTGGCGCATGATCTCGACGTAGAGCCGGCCCGGGAAGGCCGCCGCCAACCGCGTGAGGACCTGTTCCCCCTCCTCCTCCTGCCCTTGCGCCAGGAGCCGGCCGACCGGGCCGTTCAAGCCGCCGGTCAGGCAGATCAATCCTTCCGAGCAGGCTTCGAGATCGTCGTAATCGACCTGAGGCTCCGACCCGCCATCAACCGAAAGGAAGGCCTTGCTCGAGAGTTTCAGAAGATTGGCCAGCCCCGCCTCATCTTTGGCCAGCACCAGCAATTCGTCCGGCGGCGGGGCCTGGGCCAGGCTGTTGGCGCCGCGCTTATCCTCGGCCCGTACGCCAAGCAAGACCGCCGGGATCGGCTGAACGCCCGCCGCACGCGCCGCCAGGCTGAATTCGAGTGCGCCGAAAAGGTTGTTGCGGTCCGAGATCGCCGCCGCGGGCATGCGCTGTTCCGCGCACAGCGTGACCAGATCCTTGATCCGGATTGCGCCCTCCGATAGCGAATAGGCGGAGCGCACGCGCAGATGCACGAACCCCGCGTTGGCGGTCGCTTCCCCTTCGGGTTTCACGGAGGCGTCAGGCATCAATCAGATGTGCCGCGACTCTAACCGCCTGTCGAGCGTCGGCGCTTGAGGATAGCGGGGACGAACGCCGAAACTTGTGGATAAGCCGTTATTGGCGCGGAACGATACCGCCATCCTCCAGCGTGACCACACGATCCATGCGTTCCGCCAAGTCGGTGTTGTGGGTGGCGATCAGGGCCGACATGCCCCGGTCCCGGACCAGTGACAGCAGCAGATCGAAAACCGTGTCCGCCGTGCCGGGATCGAGATTGCCCGTCGGCTCGTCCGCCAGCAGCAGTTTCGGTTCGTTCGCGATGGCGCGGGCGATGGCGACGCGCTGTTGTTCGCCGCCGGACAGCCTTGCGGGGCGATGCTTCAGCCGATTGCTCAGGCCAACAGCCGACAATAAGTCTTGTGCGTAGGATTGCGCCGACTTGCGGCCCTCGCCGGCTAACATGCGCGGCAGGGCGACATTCTCCAGAGCATTAAATTCCGGCAGCAAGTGATGGAATTGATAGATAAATCCGAGACTGGCGCGGCGTTCGGCGGTGCGCGCCCGATCGCCCATCGCGCCGCAGGATCGCCCCTCGAACAACACATCGCCGCCGTCGGGCCGTTCCAAGAGACCGGCGACATGAAGCAGGGTCGATTTGCCTGTCCCGCTCGGCGCCACCAGCCCGACCAGCTCGCCGCGCCCGATTGCCATCGAGGCGCCGCGCAACACGCGCAGCGGCTCGCCAAGGCCGGTATAGGTGCGGTCGATGGCTTCAAGCCGCATGACCGGCTCACTCATAGCGCAGCACTTCCACCGGATCGAGCCGCGCCGCCCGCCAAGCCGGATAGATCGACGCTAGCAGGGTCAACAGGATGGCGATCACGATCACCAACACAGTCTCGAAAGAATCGATCTTCGCCGGCAGTTGCGACAGGAAATAGATCTCCGCTCGGAAAAGCTCGATTCCCGAGAGCGATTGGAACCACTGCCGGATCGTCTCGATATTCAGCGCGAAGGCGATTCCAAGCGCAGCCCCGACTGCAGTGCCGACAAGTCCGACCGACGAGCCGGTCATGAAGAAGATGCGCAGCATCATCGGTCGGGTCGCCCCCATGGTGCGCAGGATGGCGACGCCCCGCGCCTTGTCATTCACCAGCATGATCTGGCTGGAGATGATGTTGAAGGCGGCGATGCAAATCATCAGGGTCAGGATTACGAACATCACCACGCGCTCGACCTGAAGCGCCGTGACGATATTGCGGTGAAGCTGCTGCCAACTTGCAGTCACCGCCCGTCCCGCCACGGCTTGCGCGACGTCTCGGGCGATAATCCGGGCGCTCTCGGCGTCATCGACGATCACATCCAGCCCCGAAACTTGATCCTGCATCCGCATATAGATCTGGGCCTGATCCAGGGACATGTAGATGAAGGCGTTGTCGAACTCGAAATGCCCGGCGTTGAAGACGGCGGCGACCCGATAGGTCTTGGTCCGCGGCACCACGCCGACCGGTGTCGGCGATCCTCTGGGTGAGATCAGCGTTACCGAGTCGCCCACGCGCAGGCCGAGCCCATAAGCCAACCGATACCCTAGAATGACGCCATCGCCGGCTTCGACATCGCCGCGCAGATCGCTCTCAAGCGCGCGGTTCAGCGCCTCGCGCTGCCGCAGGTCTTCCATGCGCAGACCGCGCACGACCCCGCCCCTCGACGCGGTTTTGCCATTCACCAGCACCGTGCCTTGGATATACGGCGCCGCCGCCACCACGCGCTCGACGGCGCGCACATCGTCGAGGATCGGTGCGAAGTCTCGCAGCCCGTCCTCGGCGAAATTGGCCTGCACCCGGATATGGCCGTTCAGGCCGAGAATGCGGCTGAGAATATCCTCGCGGAAGCCGTTCATCACCGACATGACGATGATCAAGGTCGCGACGCCCAGCGTGATGCCGGCGATCGAGAACCAGGCGATCACCGAGATGAATCCTTCTTGGCGCCGGGCGCGCAGATAGCGGAAGGCGATCAGCCGTTCGACCGGTCCGAACATAAGGCGGCCCTACGCGCTGAGCTTTGCGAGCGCCGCTTCGGCGCTCAGCTCGTCGCGTTCGCCGTCGGCGCGGCGCTTCAGTTCGACGATGCCGGCTTTCACGCCTTTTGGCCCGACGATGATCTGCCAGGGCGCGCCGATCAGGTCCATGTCGGAGAATTTAACGCCGGCCCGCTCGTCGCGATCGTCATAGATCGCCTCGACCCCCGCCGCTTGGAGTTTGGTGTAGAGGTCTTCGCAGACTGCATCGCAGCCGTCGTCGCCCTGGCGCAAGTTGATCAGCGCCGCCTTAAAGGGCGCCACGGCCTCAGGCCAAATGATGCCGGCCTCGTCATGGCTCGCCTCGATGATCGCACCGGCCAGCCGCGAGACGCCGACGCCGTAGGACCCCATCTGAACCGGGACGCGCGCGCCATCCTTGGTGTCGAGATAGGCGTCAAGCGGCTTCGAATATTTGTCTCCGAAGAAGAAGATATGGCCGACCTCGATGCCTTTTTCGGCGACCCGTCGTTCTTCGGGTACGGCGGATTCGAACGCGTCCTGGTCATGCTGTTCGTCGGTTGCGGCGTAGGGCGCGGTCAGTTGATCGATCAGGCCCTGAACCGCCGCTCGGTCGCCGAGATCGACATCCGCGTTTGTCAGATCGAAATCCAACAGCGCCTGATCGCACCAGACTTTACTCTCGCCGGTCGCCGCCAGGATGATGAATTCATGGCTGAGATCGCCGCCGATCGGGCCGGTGTCGGCGGCCATCGGAATCGCCGTCAGCCCCATGCGCGCGTAGGTCCGCAAATAGGCGATGAACTGTTTATTGTAAGCGTGCCGGCCCGACTCCGCATCAAGATCAAACGTGTACGCGTCCTTCATCAGGAACTCGCGCCCACGCATCACGCCATAGCGCGGCCGCACCTCATCGCGGAATTTCCATTGGATGTGATACATCGCCAAAGGCGCGTCTTTGTAGGATTTGGCGTGTTCGGCGAAGATGTCGGTGATCATCTCTTCATTGGTGGGGCCGAACAGCATGTCCCGCTCATGCCGATCCTGGATGCGCAGCATTTCCTTGCCGTAATCGTCATAGCGGCCCGACTTGCGCCAGAGATCGGCCGACTGAATGGTCGGCATCAGGATCTCGTGCGCGCCGATCCGGTCCTGCTCCTCGCGCACGATCTGTTCGATCTTCTTCAAGACGCGGAAGCCCAGCGGCAGCCAGGAATAGATTCCGGCGCTTTCCTGCCGGATCATGCCCGCGCGCAACATCAACCGGTGTGAGACGATCTCGGCCTCCGCAGGGTCATTGCGCAGCGTCGGCAGGAAATACTCGGAGACGCGCACGGCGGGGGAAAGACGCATAGAGTGTGATCCTTGAAGACGAAACAGGATATCGGTTTAGACCCATATCCCAGGCGGGCCGGACTTTAGTGGCGCCGCAACCGGCGCGCAATCGATCCAATCTTCTCAATCAAAGCTATTCGGTCTTAGGCATTCAATCCAAATAACCGGCCGCGCGGCATTTCTCTTCGATCGCGTCGGCCAAAGGATCGGTCAGGGGTTCGCCGTTCACGGTCAGCCGGCCTTTCAAAATGTCATATTTCACAATCCCGACTGTCGCCGCTGTCTCGCCAAAATCATCAGGGTCGAGGCCGGTGTTGCGCAGAACGTCGAAGCGCAGCGCAAATTCGATGACATCGGGCGTGAGCCGCGCATATTCCTGAGCATTATCGACCTTGGCGACGGGGGCGCCGTCGGCGTCGAAGCCGGGACGATGCGCGACATCGGCGCGGGGTTTGTGCGTCACGACCAGGCGCCGGCAATCCCGTTTGCTGATTCGGATCGTGGGCGCCGGCGCGCGCGGGGCCGGCTGCGCTTGAGGATCCGGGGCCGTGGCTTGCCCCGCCCCTTCCTCCCCCGGCGGCGGGATGGTGATGCGCACCGGCGGGACCGGCGCCGGCCGCACCGACTCACCTTGGTTCGTGAAGGGATTCTCCTGCGCAGCCGCGATCGGCGCGACGCAGAGAACCGCGGTAATCAGCGTTGCACGGATCATTGTGTCACCATAAGGGATAATGGACCTGCGACAGAGTGGGTTTGTGATACGTCATACAAAATACGGAAATAATGTCTCACTTCAGCCGAAATATACGCAACTATTCACAAAAACACCGTGACATTCCGCCTCCGCCACGTACACTCCCGCCCATGAACGCGATAGACGTTTCGGCCCAAAGTTTGGGGAGGACTGTCGCTCCGCAATAAGCGCGCCAACGAGAATGCGCTCCGGCCACAGACGCGGACGATCGGTATCGAATGAGACACGCAGCGGCTTCGGCATGCTGCGTTTTTTTTGTCCTCAGATCCAGGGGTCGAAGAAGCCTGTCGGCGCCGATAACCAGGGCGGGTCGGCCTTTATGATCTCCGCCTGAACCGGGCAATCGGGTCGGTGCGCGCCGGGCAAGTAGCCTGTGGACGTCAAGAACTCGCCGGTGATTTCGCCGCCGGTGAAGCGAAAGGTCTTTTTGAACAGCTTCACCCAGTCCGGCTTGCGCAGCGGATGGTGACGGTCCAACCAATCGGCGAAACCGCCGTGCTCCGCGCGCAGGCGCTGGATCACTTGGGCGTTGTGGATCGCGGCGGCCACTTTCAGCCGGTTACGGATGATCCCGGCGTCGGCCAACAGCCGCGCTTGATCCGCCTCTCCGTAGGCGGCGACAGCATCAACGGCGAAGCCTGAATAGGCGCGCCGAAAGTCCGGGCGCTTCTTCAAGATCAGGCCCCAATTCAGGCCCGCCTGATTGATCTCCAAGACCAAGCGTTCGAAGAGCCGTGACTCGTCGCGCTCGGGGAAACCGTATTCCGTGTCATGGTAAGGTCCATGCAGCGGGTCGCCGATCGCATAGTCGCAGTACCACGCCATGGGGCTAAGCGCGCCCTACTCCACCGGCTGGCGGAAACTGATCAAGCCGCTTTCCGCCAGGAAGTAATAGCCGATCATCAGGACGATCGTCGCCGCTGTGGTGATCAACACCTTGCGCCACAGGCGCGGCCGGGCGGGCGCGCCATCCATGTGGCCCTTCTCAACGACTTCGGGCGGCGCATTGCCGTGCGGCAGCACCATGAAAAAGACCAGCCACCAGATGATGACGAAAACGACAACGCCGCTGACAATACCCATGAACCGCCAACCTTATTCGGCTGCGCGCTGCGCGCCTAAACCTGCTCCAATTCGACAAGCGTGCCGACGAAGTCCTTGGGATGCAGAAACAGGACGGGTTTGCCATGGGCCCCGGTCCTCGGTTCGCCATCGCCGAGCACCCGCATACCGTCGGCCTCCAGCTTGTCGCGCGCCGCGATGATATCCTCGACCTCGTAGCAGACATGGTGAATGCCGCCGGCCGGATTCTTCTCCAGGAACTTGGCGATCGGGCTGTCTTCGCCCAACGGGTGTAGCAGTTCGATCTTGGTGTTGGGCAAATTGACGAAGACCGTCGTCACCCCATGATCCGGCAGGTCCAAAGGCTCGGAGACCTCGGCGCCGAGACTGGCGCGATAGGTCGCCGTCGCCTGCGCCAGATCGGGCGCGACAATCGCCACATGGTTTAGTCGACCGATCATCGGCAAAGGCCTTTCCTGTCAGATTTCCAAAGCGTGGACTGTAACCGGCGGTCGCTTGCCTGTCAGCGCCTGCAGCTCTTTCCGGACGGCGATTCGGACCGCTTCGCGCATGTCCCGGCCGCCATTCCCGTTCGCTCGGCCGCAGGCGCGCTCGGCGGCCTCGATCACCCGGTCGAGATCCTGATCGTCCTCGTCGAACAGGCCGAAGACGCTGACCTGCGGCGCGGCGACCGAGCGACCCCGCCCGTCCAGCGCCAGGCTGACCACTGCGCAGCCGTTCCAGGCCACGCGCCGGCGTTCGCGGATGCCTTGACTGTCCATCGGCACCAGCCGGTCGCCGTCCAGCGCAAGCCGGCCGGCATAGACCTCGTCCACCACCGCGACTCCGTCCTCCGTCAGCCGCATGACATCGCCGTTGCGCGAAACGATCGTGTGGGGGGTCTGGCAGTCTTTGGCGATTTGCGCATGCGCCCGCAGGTGCCGCGTTTCGCCATGGACCGGCACAGCGATGGTCGGGCGGATCCACTGATACATCTGGACCAGCTCTTCCTTGTTCGGATGGCCCGAGGTGTGGATGTCGAAATCCCGCGCCGTGACGACCGTGCATCCCAGCGCCGTCAGGTCGTTCTGCAACCGCCCGATCGACACTTCATTGCCGGGGATCTCGCGGCTGGAGAAAATGACCGCGTCGCCGTCCGTGAGCGAGATATGCGGATGATCGTCGCGCGCAATCCGGCTGAGGGCCGCGCGGGGCTCGCCCTGGCTGCCGGTGCAGATCAACAGCACCTTATTCGGCGGAAGACGTTTCGCGTCCTCCTCGGTCAGGAAAGGCGGTAGGTCGGTCAGGTAGCCGGTTTCGCGCGCCGCGTCGGTCATCCGCCAGAGCGAGCGTCCGATCAGGGCCGGATGCCGGCCGCAGGCGATGCCGGCGCGCGCCACGCTCTCGACCCGCGCGATGTTGGAGGCGAAACAACCGACCGCGACCCGTCCCTTTTGCGCGGCGATCACAGCCGCCAGCGCGTCCCGGACATCGCCTTCGGAACCGGAGCGGCCCGGGACCATGGCGTTGGTGCTGTCGCAGACCATCGCCAGAATCCCCTCCTCCCCTGCGCGGATCAGCGCTTCTTCGTCCGGCGTCGGCCCCAGCACCGGATCGGGATCGAGCTTCCAGTCGCCGGTATGCATGACAGAGCCGGCCGCGCAACGGATGATCAGGGCGTTGGGCTCAGGGATGGAGTGCGTCAGCGTGATCAGCTCGACCGAAAAAGGCCCGACCGTGAATGTCCCGGAGGTCGGGATCTCAATGATCTCCGCCTGGGTACCAAACCCGTTTTCGGCCAGCTTCTTGCGCAGGACTGCGGCGGTGAAGGGCGTCGCGTAGATCGGGCAATCATAGCCGTCCCAGAGATACGGCACCGCGCCCAAATGATCTTCATGGGCGTGGGTCAGGATCAGTCCGGCCAGATCTTCGGACCGCTCTTCGATAAAGGCCGGGTCCGGGGTGATCACATCGACGCCGGGCGTCGCGCCATTGTCGAAAGTGATGCCTAGATCGACCATCAGCCATTTGCCGGCATGCCCATAGAGGTTGAGATTCATGCCGATCTCGCCGGTCCCGCCCAGCGGCAGGAACAGGATTTCGTCGGGACCGGGAACGCCCGTGCGATCGTAGCCGCCGGCGTCGTTGCTGTGAGAGGATGCCATGCGCGCTAGGTATTGCGCCGGTGTATTTCAATCAAGCCGTCCATCATCAAATTCTGGTCTGTGATGTCGATCCGGTCGGTGGCGTTGGCGAACAGAGCCGACAGGCCGCCCGTCGCCACCACCTTCATCGGCTCGCCATATTCGGCCTGAATCCGCCCGATCATGCCGTCGATCATCGAGACATAGCCCCAATAGACGCCTGATTCCATCGCCGGGATCGTCGCCCGGCCGATGACTCTCTCCGGCGGCCTGATCTCGATGCGCGGCAATTTGGCCGCCGCCATATACAGCGCCTCGACCGACAGGCGCACCCCGGGGGCAAGAACGCCGCCCCGGAAATTCCCCGCCGCGTCGGCGACGTCGAAAGAGGTGGCGGTGCCGAAATCCAGCACCATCACCGGCCCGCCATATTTAGCATGCGCGGCGACCACGCCGACCAGACGGTCGGCCCCGACCTGTTCCGGCCGATCGATCAGCACCTCGATCCCGAGATCGACCAAGCGCTCGCCGACCACCATCACGTCGCCCGGCACATGTTTTTCGCAGAGCCGTTTCAGATTGAACAGCGTGTCCGGCACGACGCTGGCGATGATGGTTCCGGTCAGGTCGGCGAGGCGAATGTCCTGAAGGCTCATCAACTGGCTCAGCCAGACGACATATTCGTCCGCGGTCCGGTGCGGATCGTTGCCGCAGCGCCAGCTCGCGACCTGTCGGGCGCCGTCATAGAGCGCAAATTGCACATTGGTGTTGCCTGAATCGATCGCCAGCAGCATCTCAGCTCTCTCCGAAAACCGCCCTATCGGCGGGGGCGGCCAGCACGTCGCCCGCGTCGAATTTACGGGTCACGCCCTCGCATTCCAACAGCAAGCCGCCGCGCGTATCGAGACCCTTGAAAGCGCCTGTTACCGGCGCGGCGTCCGCGCGTATGGTCACGGGCGCGCCAAGCGGCGGACCCGCCGCCATCCAATCGCGCCGGATCGGCTCGAAGCCCTGAAGCCGCCATGTCTCTCGCCGCGTAGACAGAGCGAATAGATAGCGCCCCAACAAGTCTCCAGGCTTGATCGGCGCGCCTTCTCCCGCCAAATCGGTCGCCGGATAGGGCGTGTCCGGCGGGTGGCTCGTGATATTCACGCCCGAGCCGATCAGGATCCAGCCGTTGCGCGGCCCGCCCATCTCCAACAGCAATCCCGCCGCTTTGGCGCCGTTAACCAGGATATCGTTCGGCCATTTCAGACGGACCTGCTCGGACGGCAAACCCGTGACCGCGATCATGGCGTCGCGCATCGCCAGAACCGCGATGAAGGAACATTCGGGCGCTTCGGCGGCGCCGCGTGGGTTTCGGATGGCCGTCGTCGCATAGAGATTGCCGGGCGGCGAGGACCAGCTCCGTCCAAGACGGCCCCGTCCGGCCATCTGCTCGCCGGCCCAAACGATCTGAGCGGTCGGCGGGTCGCTTTCGATCAGCGCCCGCGCCTCATCCATGGTCGAGCCGACGCTCTCCCGCCAATGCAGGGTGAAGCCCGGCGGCGCTTCGACCGCAGCCTCTGGCGATACGGAACCGGTCACGCCGGGCGCGCTTATGGCGCCAGGATGGAGGCGGCGGCGATCCCGGCGGGGGTGACAATGACGCTGAGGAACGGCGCCAGGGCGACGCTGAGGAAGCCGGACGTGACCATGACGCCGCGCAGTCCGGCCGGTTGTCTCTTGTCGAACGCCTCTTTCGGCTCGTCGAAATACATCACCTTGATGATGCGCAGGTAGTAGAAGGCGCTGACCACGCTGGTGACCGCGCCGATGATGGCGAGCGCGTAGAGCTCTGCGTCCAAGGCGGCGGCGAAGACATAGTATTTCCCGAAGAAACCGATTGTCGGCGGAATCCCCGCCATCGAGAACATCAGGACCAACAGCACCAGGGCGGTGATCGGCGCGTGGCTGTTCAGTCCGGCCAGATCCTCGATCCCCTCGACCATGCGGTCCTGGACCTTCATCGTCAGGATGCAGGCGAAGACGCCGATATTCATCACCACATAGATGGCGAGATAGACCAGCACGCCTTTCAGCCCGATCTCGCCGCCCGCGGCCAGGCCCATCAGGGCGTAGCCGATATGGCCGATCGAACTATAGGCCATCAGACGCTTGATGTTGGTCTGCGCGATCGCCGCGAAGGCGCCCAGCAGCATCGACAGGATCGAAACCAGGACAATGACCTGGCGCCATTCGATGATCAGCTCGCCGAACGGGTCGAGCATGACGCGCAGCAGAAGCGCCATGGCCGCCACCTTCGGCGCGACCGAGAAGAAAGCGGTAACCGGCGTCGGCGCGCCTTCATAGACGTCCGGCGTCCACATATGGAACGGCGCAGCGGAGACCTTGAAGGCCAGGGCGGCGATGATGAAGACAATGCCGACGATCAGGCCAAGCGGCGTTTCCTCCGACGAGGCGATAGACTGAACGATCAAGTCGAACTGCGTCGCGCCGGAGAAACCATAGACCAGCGACGCGCCATACAGAAGCAGGCCTGACGAGAGCGCGCCCAGCACGAAGTATTTCAGCCCCGATTCCGTTGATCGTAGGCTGTCGCGCTGGAAGGACGCGACGACATAAAGCGACAGGCTCTGTAGTTCGACGCCGATATAGAGCGCCATCAGATCGTTCGCCGAGGCCATCATCAACATGCCCAGCGTCGCGAAAACGATCAGGATCGGGAACTCGAACCGCGCCATGCCTTCGCGCTGGACATAGCCTTGGCTCATGATCAGCGCCGCGACAGAGCCGATCAGGATCAGGATTTTCACGAAAACCGCGAAATCATCCATGATGAACAGGTCGAACATGGCCAATTGCGGACCGGCCTCGGTCGAGCCGCCGACCATGATCACCAAAACGGCGGCCGCGAGCAGGCTGAGAATGGCCAGCGTATTCACCGTGCGATAGGCCTGCTTCGGCTTCACGAAGACCCCGACCATCATCAGGACCATCGAGGCCGCGGCCAGGAAAATCTCGGGCGTCGCCGGCTGGAAATTTGGTAATTCGGTCATCGCGCTTTTCTTCCCATCACGCGCCGGCCTATTTCAGGCCCAGGGCCGTCGCGGCGTCCGACAGCAGCGCCAAGGCGTTCCCCGCGTCCCGCGACTCCGCCGCCGCCAGCGCGGCTTGATAGTCGCCGATCAGCTTCTGAATGCTCGGCTCGATCGGCTCCATGAAGCTGGATGGATAAATTCCCATCCACAGGACCAGCACGACCAGCGGCGCGAATACGGCGATTTCCCGCGCGTTCATGTCCTTCATGGTCATCAGGTCTTCCTTGACCAGCTTGCCGAAGACGACCCGGCGATAGAGGAACAACATATAAGCCGCGCCCAAAACCATGCCGCTGGCCAGCCCGACCGCCAGCCAGGTCGAGGCTTGGAAGGCGCCGACCAGGATCAGGAACTCGCCGACGAAGCCGCTGGTGCCCGGCAGGCCGACGGAGGCCAGGGTCATCACCATGAAGACCAGCGCGTATTTCGGCATCCGCTCGACCAGCCCGCCGTAGCGCTCGATGTCGCGGGTATGCAGCCGGTCATAGACGACGCCGACGCAGAGGAAGAGCGCGCCCGATACCAGCCCGTGGCTCAGCATCTGAATGATCGACCCGGCGATCGCCTGCTCGTTGATGCTGAAGATCGCCGCCGTCACGAAGCCCATATGGGCGACCGAGGAATAGGCGATCAGCTTCTTCATATCCTCTTGCACCAGCGCGACGAGCGAGGTGTAGATCACCGCGATCACAGACAGCCAAAAGACCATGGGCGCGAAGAAATCCGACGCTTCGGGGAACATCGGCAGCGAGAAACGCAAGAAACCGTAGCCGCCCATTTTCAAGAGCACGCCGGCTAGGATCACCGAGCCCGCCGTCGGGGCCTCGACATGGGCGTCCGGCAGCCATGTATGGACCGGCCACATCGGCACTTTCACGGCGAAGGATGCGAAGAAGGCGAGCCAGAGCCAGAATTCCAGCTCGAACGGGAAATCGTGCTGCATCAACAACGCGATGTCGGTGGTTCCGGCCTGCCAATACATCACCAGCACCGCGACCAGCATCAGAACGGAGCCGAGCAGCGTGTAGAGGAAGAATTTGAAGGCCGCGTAGACCCGCCGCCCGCCGCCCCAGACGCCGATGATCAGGAACATCGGGATCAACACGCCTTCGAAGAAGACATAGAAGAGCACGATATCCAGCGCGCAGAACATCCCGACCATCATGGTCTCAAGGACCAGGAAGGCGACCATATATTCCCGCACCCGCTTCTTGATCGCCTCCCAACTGGCGAGAATGCAGAGCGGCGTCAGAAGCGTGCTGAGCAAGATGAACCAGATCGAGACGCCATCGACCCCGACCGTGTAGGAGATCGACAGGTCCGGCAGCCAGGCCACCGTCTCGACCAGTTGGAATCCCGCCTCGGTCCCATCGAAATTCGCCAGTACGATCAGCGAGGCGATCAGGGTGAAGAGCGAGGTGGCGAGCGCAGCGTAGCGCGCGTTGCGGTGGGCGTCTTCGTCGTCGCCGCGCACCAGCAACAGGATCAGCGCCGCCCCGATCAGGGGCAGGAAGATCGTAATCGACAGCCAACCGAAGCCTTCGAACATATTCCGCGTCTAACCCTTCACCTACAGCCCGGCGCGTGCCTGTCGCGCGGCCTGCAATCCCCAAACCTTGTTAAGACGTCGCCACATACCAGGTGACGAACACGACGACGCCGATCAGCATCGCGAACGCATAGTGATAGACATAGCCGGTCTGCAGCAGACTGACCCCTTTCGACGCCCGCAGCGTGGTCTGCGCCACCCCATCCGGACCGAGCCCGTCGATTGTCTTCTGATCGCCGCGTTTCCAGAAGAACCGGCCGATCGCGAAGCTGGGCCGCACGAACAGGAAATTGAACAGCTCGTCGAAATACCACTTGTTCAGCGAGAACAGATACAGCTCGCGAATCCGCACGACCAAGGCGGCGGGCGCGTCCGGCCGCTTCACATACATCCAATAGCTCAGCGCCAGGCCGGACAGACCGACGGCGAGCGGCGCGGCTTTGACCCAGATCGGCACGAGCGTCGCGTTCGCCAGCGCCTGATTTTCCGGTAGGATCAGGATCGAAGAGCCCCAGAAATTCGCCATGCCGTCGCCCACGAAGCCGCCATAGAAGGCGACGCCCGCGAACAGCGAGCCAAGCACCAGGATATAAAGCGGCCAGATCATGACGCGCGGCGATTCATGGACGTGGGCCAGGGTCTTCTCATCCGCCCGCGAGGTCCCGTGGAAGGTCATGAACAGCAGGCGACCGGAATAGAAGGCGGTCATGAAGGCGGCGATCAATCCAAGCCAAAAGGCGTAGCCGCCGACCATCGTCTCCGCCGCATAGGCCGCCTCCAGCACGATGTCTTTCGAGAAGAAGCCTGCGAAGCCGACCGGCGTCCCCGGTATGCCGATCCCCATCAGGGCGAGCGAGCCGATCCACATGAAGGCGTAAGTGACCGGGATTAGTTTGGCGAGCCCGCCCATGCGCCGCATGTCCTGCTCGTCGGACATGGCGTGAATGACCGAGCCCGCGCCGAGGAACAGCAGCGCCTTGAAGAAAGCGTGCGTCGTCAGGTGGAACATCGCCGCCGGATAGGCCGAGACGCCCGCGGCAAAGAACATGTAGCCGAGCTGCGAGCAGGTCGAATAGGCGATCACCCGCTTGATGTCGTTCTGCGTCAGACCGACCGTTGCGGCGAAGAAAGCGGTCGAGGCGCCGACGATGGTGACCACCGCCAGGGCGAACTCGCTATACTCAAAGAGCGGCGAAAGACGGCAGACCATAAAGACGCCGGCGGTCACCATCGTGGCGGCGTGGATGAGGGCGGACACCGGCGTCGGCCCCTCCATCGCGTCCGGCAGCCAGGTATGCAGGCCCAACTGAGCCGACTTGCCCATGGCGCCGAGGAACAGCAACAGCGCTGTGACCGTGATCGCGTCGAACTCGACGCCCATGAAGACCAGCTTGGTTCCGACCAGATCGGGGATCGTGTTGAAGATCACCGTCAGATTGACGCTGTCGGTCATCACATAGATCGCGAAAATGCCTAGCGCGAAGCCGATATCGCCGACCCTGTTGACCAGGAAGGCCTTGATTGCTGCGGCATTCGCCGACGGTTTCTGGAACCAGAAGCCGATCAGCAAATAGGAAGCGACGCCGACCCCCTCCCAGCCGAAGAACATCTGAACCAGATTGTCGGCGGTCACCAACATCAGCATCGAGAAGGTGAAGAAGCTGAGATAGGCGAAGAAGCGCGGCTGATGCGGATCGTGCGACATGTAGCCGATCGAATAGATATGCACGACGGCGCTGACGGTGGTGACCACGATCAGCATCACCGCGGTCAGCGAATCCATCCGCAACGCCCAATCGAAGGCGAAACTGCCCGACGCGACCCAGGTGAACAGGGTCACGGTGTAGGATTTACCTTCGCTTGTAATGTCGAAAAGGACGATCCAGGACAGGACGGCGGCGATCACCATGAGACCGCTGGTCAGCCATTGCGCGCCCTTGGCGCCCAGCGGCCGGCCGAACAGACCGGCCAGGATAGCGCCGGCCAGGGGCAGAAATACGATGGCGGCTTCCATAGTCGCGCGCTCCCCCTCAGCCCTTCATGGCGTTGATGTCGTCAACCGCGATCGAGGCGCGGTTGCGGTAGTAGACGACCAGAATCGCCAGACCGATCGCCGCTTCCGCCGCCGCGACAGTCAGCACGAACATGGTGAAGATCTGGCCGGTCAGATCGCCCAGATGGGTCGAGAAGCTGACCAGATTGATATTCACCGCCAGCAGCATCAGTTCGACCGACATCAGGATGACGATGACATTCTTCCGATTCAGGAAGATCCCCATCAGCCCCAGCGTGAATAGGATCGCGGCGACCGTCAGATAGTGGGCGAGCCCTATTTCCATGGTCAGACCCCGCTACCGGTCGGCACTTTGACGACCGTGACTTCGGCCTTGGCGTCCCGCGCGACCTGGGCGGCGATATTCTGACGTTTGACGCCCGAGCGTTGGCGCAGCGTCAGGACGATGGCGCCGACCATCGCGACCAGAAGGACCATGCCCGCGCCTTGGAACAGGTAGACATATTTCGTGTAGAGGATCCGGCCGATCGCCTCGGTGTTGGTCGCCTCGCTCAGCGCGGGGGTCGGCGATGCAGCGACGCCGGCGACATCGGGCCCGAATACCCAGCCGGCGCCGATCAGCACCAATTCCGCCAACAGCACGATTCCGATGGCCGCGCCGATCGGCAGATATTTCGCAAACCCCTCACGCAGTTCCGCGAAATTCACGTCCAACATCATCACGACGAAAAGGAACAGCACCGCGACCGCGCCGACATAGACGATGACCAGGATCATCGCCAGGAACTCGGCGCCCTGGATCACGAACAGGCCGGCCGCGTTGAAGAAGGCCAGGATCAGGAACAGGACCGAATGGACCGGGTTCTTGGACGTGATGACCATCACACCGCAGGCGACCGCGACGGCCGCGAAAAGGTAAAAGGCGAGCGCCTCTACGATCATGTCTTCCCCCCGGGATGTCCCCGGCTGATTCCCCTTGGCGCGGCCCGAACGGGCCCGGCCGCGTGTTTAGCGATACGGCGCGTCCTGAGCAATGTTGTTGGCGATCTCCGCCTCCCACCGCTCGCCGTTCAGCAACAGCTTGTCCTTGTTGTAGAAAAGCTCCTCGCGCGTCTCCGTCGCAAACTCGAAATTCGGCCCTTCGACGATGGCGTCGACCGGGCACGCCTCCTGACAGAAGCCGCAATAGATGCATTTGGTCATATCGATGTCGTAGCGCGTTGTGCGCCGGCTGCCGTCGTCGCGCGGCTCCGCCTCGATTGTAATCGCCTGCGCCGGACAGACTGCCTCGCACAGCTTGCACGCGATGCAGCGTTCCTCGCCGTTCGGATAGCGCCGCAAAGCATGCTCGCCGCGGAAGCGCGGGCTCAGCGGCCCCTTCTCATAGGGATAGTTGATGGTGTGCTTGGCCTTGAACATGGTTTTCAAGGTCAACGCCATGCCTTCCACCAACTCGGTCAGGAAGAATGAGCGGACAGTTCTATCGAGCACCGATCAAATCCTTCTTTCAAACATCACACGCCGCGCCCGCCGATCAGTCCGGAAGCCAGTCGAAGGCGACGAGCACGCCCGCCGTGGCGACCACCCAGAACAGCGAGAACGGCAGAAACACTTTCCAGCCCAGGCGCATCAGCTGGTCATAGCGGTAGCGCGGGAATGTGGCGCGCACCCAGAGGAAGCCGAACAGGATCAGCGCCGTCTTCAACCCGAACCAGATCACGCCGGGGATCAGGTTGAAGGGCGCGATATCGACCGGCGGCAGCCAGCCGCCCAGGAACAGCGTCGTCGCCATCGCGCTCATCAGGATCATGTTCGCGTATTCGCCCAGGAAAAACAGCGCAAAGGTCATGGCCGAATACTCGACATTGTAGCCCGAGACCAGTTCCGCCTCCGCCTCCGGCAAGTCGAAGGGCGCACGGTTGGTCTCCGCCAGGATGCTGACGAAGAAGATCACGAACATCGGGAACATCGGGACGACGAACCAGAGGCCGCGCTGCGCCTCGACCACGGCGCTCAGATTCAGCGAGCCGACGATGATCAGCACCGAGACGATGACGAAACCCATCGACACTTCGTAGGAAACCATCTGCGCCGCCGACCGCAGCGCGCCGAGGAAGGCGTATTTCGAGTTCGAGGCCCAACCGGCGATGATGATGCCGTAGACGCCGAGCGAGGAAATCGCGAACAAGTACAGGATGCCGACATTGATGTCGGCCAAGACCCAGCCCTCATCAAACGGGATCACCGCCCAGGCGATCAGGCTGAGGATGAAGGTCAACATCGGCGCGCAGACGAACAAGGCGGCGTTCGCGCCGGACGGGATGATCGTCTCCTTCAAGAACAGTTTCAGGCCGTCCGCGAAGGGCTGCAGCAGTCCGAAGGGCCCAACCACGTTCGGCCCTTTGCGCAGCTGCATCCAGCCGATCACTTTGCGCTCGGCGTAGGTCAGATAGGCGACCGAGATCAGCACCGGGATCACGATCGCCAGGATATACATGACAATGGTCGCGGTCGGCAGCGCGTAGCCGCTCCACCAGACGCCTTCGAACCACAGTTCGGGATTAACCATGGGCGGCGTCCCTTCCCGCTTGGGCCCGGCTTAGGATTTCCTCAGTGCAGGCCGCCATGGTCTCGGACGCCCGGCTGATCGGATCGGTCTGGTAGAAATTCTCAATCGTCGAAGCGAAGGGCGCGTCGCTGAGGTCAGACAGGGACGCGTCGCCCGCAAACGGCGCCCACTCGGCGGTCGGCGCGGCGTCAATCTCTGTCATATGCGGGCAGGCCGTATGCACCGCGCGCCGCAATTCGCCGAGATTGTCATAGGGCAAGGTCTGACCGACGGTATCAGACAGGGCGCGCAGGATCGTCCAATCCTCGCGCCCGTCTCCCGGCGGGAAAGCGGCCCGGCGGGCCATCTGAACCCGGCCTTCGGTATTCACATAGATCCCCGGCTTCTCGGTATAGGCGGCCCCCGGCAGGATCACATCCGCCGCATGCGCGCCGGCGTCGCCGTGATGGCCCTGATAGATGACGAACGCGTCTTTCAGCTTGGCCGCATCGATCTCGTCCGCCGCCAGCAGATAGACCAGCTTCACCGCGCCGGACGCAGCGCCGTCCAGTATGCCGGCGGCGTCCAACCCGCCCTCGCCCGGCGTAAATCCGATATCAAGCCCGCCGACCCGGCTCGCCGCGGTGTTAAGCACGTTGAAGCCGTTCCAACCGTCCGCGATCATGCCGGTCGCTTCGGCGATGGCCCGCCCGGCCGCCAGAACCGCCGCCCCGTCGGAACGCGAGACAGCGCCGGGCCCGAGAATGATCATCGGCCGTTCGGCCTTTTTCAGCGTCTCGGCGAAACTGTGCGACCCGTCGGCGACCGCCTTCAGCGTCTCCGGCCCGGCGCCGAGATAGTCATAGCTATAAGTCAGATCGAGCTTCTCGCCGGTCACGCCGATCCTTACCGGGCTGTTCAGCCAGGCCTTGCGGATGCGCGCATTGATCAGCGGCGCCTCCCAACGCGGGTTGGCGCCGACGATCAGGATCGCATCCGCCTGTTCGATGCCGGCGATGGATGTATTGAACAGGTAAGAGGACCGGACCGACGGATCGAGTTTCGCGCCATCCTGACGACAGTCGAGACTAGTCACGCCGAGCCGGCCCATCAGGTCTTTCAGGGCGAACATGCTTTCAACATCGCACTGATCGCCGGCGATCGCCCCGATTTCCGACGGTTCGAGCGAAGCAATCTTGTCGGCGATGGTCTTGAAGGCCGTATTCCAGTCCGACGGCGCCAGTTTGCCGTCGGCGCCGCGCACAAAGACCTTATCCAACCGGCGTTTGCGCAAGCCGTCGCAGGCATAGCGCGTCTTGTCGGAGATCCATTCCTCGTTCACGTCCTCGTTCAGGCGCGGCAGCACGCGCAAGACTTCGTTCCCGCGGGCATCGACGCGGATGTTTGAGCCGACCGCGTCCATCACGTCGATTGATTCGGTCTTTTTCAACTCCCATGGGCGCGCGTTGAATTGGTAGGGTTTCGACGTCAACGCGCCAACCGGACAGAGATCGATAACGTTGGCGCTCAACTCGCTGGCGACCGCCTGTTCGAGCGACGAGATTTCCGCCGACTCGCCGCGGTTCAAGAGACCCATATCCTCGACGCCGGCGATTTCGGTCGAAAAGCGGACGCAGCGGGTGCAATGGATGCAGCGGGTCATGATCGTGTTGATCAAGGGGCCCATATATTTGTCTTCGACCGCCCGCTTGTTCTCCTCGAATCGCGAGCCGTCATAGCCATAGGCCATGGCCTGATCCTGCAGGTCGCATTCGCCGCCTTGATCGCAGATCGGGCAATCGAGCGGATGGTTGATCAGCAGGAACTCCATGACGCCGTTGCGCGCCTTGGTCACCATCTCGCTGTTGGTGAGGACCTCCATACCGTCGCCCGCCGGCAAGGCGCAGCTCGCCGCCGGTTTCGGCGGTCCGGGCTTCACCTCGACCAGGCACATCCGGCAATTGCCGGCGATCGACAGGCGCTCGTGATAGCAGAAGCGCGGAATCTCGACGCCCGCGGATTCGCAGACCTGAAGGACGGTCATGCCCTTCTCGAATTCGACCTCTTCGCCATTGACCTTCAGTGTCGGCACGCAGCTTCCCTCTTCTCTTGGCCGTTCGCGACCAGGCTACTCCGCCGCCGCCGGCACTTGAACGCGGGTGCGGTTTTTGATGCGGTCGACGATTTCATCTCGGAAATGACGGATCAGGCCCTGGACCGGCCAGGCCGCCGCGTCGCCCAGTGCGCAGATGGTGCGGCCTTCGATCTGTTTGCTGACATCGAGCAGCATGTCGATTTCCTCGACCTCCGCTTCGCCGCGCACTAGACGTTCCATCACGCGCCACATCCAGCCCGTTCCCTCGCGGCACGGCGTGCATTGGCCGCAGCTTTCATGCTTATAGAAATAGCTCAGCCGCGCGATCGCCTTGATGATGTCGGTCGACTTATCCATCACGATGACCGCCGCTGTGCCCAGGCCCGACTGAACCTCGCGCAACGCGTCGAAATCCATCAGGACGTCGTCGCAGATATGTTTCGGCAGCAACGGCACAGACGAGCCGCCGGGGATCACCGCCAGCAGATTGTCCCAGCCGCCGCGCACCCCGCCGCAATGTTTCTCCAACAGCTCGCGCATCGGGATCGACAGCGCTTCCTCGACATTGCACGGCTTCTCGACATGGCCGGAGATGCAGAACAACTTGGTGCCGGTGTTGTTCTCGCGCCCGAAGCTCGAGAACCAAGCCGCGCCGCGCCGCAGGATCGTGGGCGCGACCGCGATCGATTCGACATTGTTGACCGTCGTCGGACAGCCATAGAGGCCCGCCATCGCCGGAAAAGGCGGTTTCAGCCGCGGCTGGCCCTTTTTGCCTTCCAGGCTCTCGAGCAACGCCGTTTCTTCGCCGCAGATATAGGCGCCGGCGCCGTGATGGACGTAGATGTCGAAATCGAAGCCGGAGCCGCAGGCGTTCTTGCCGATCAGGCCCGCCTCATAGGCTTCCGCAACGGCGGCCTCCAACACCTTGTATTCATGGCGATATTCGCCGCGGATATAGATGTAGGCGGCCTCCGCGCCCATGGCGTAGGACGCGACCAGACAGCCCTCGACCAACTTGTGCGGATCGTTCCGCATGATTTCGCGGTCTTTGCAGGTCCCGGGCTCGGATTCATCGGCGTTGACGACCAAATAGTGCGGCTTGCCGGTATTCTCCTTGGGCATGAAGGACCATTTCACGCCGGTCGGAAACCCGGCGCCGCCGCGCCCGCGCAGGCCGGACGCCTTCATCTCGTCGATGATCGCATCGCGACCGCGATCGAGGATCGCTTTGGTGTGATCCCAATCGCCGCGCTGCTTCGCCGCCTCCAGGTTCCACGGATGGTAGCCGTAGAGATTGGTGAAGATGCGGTCCTTATCTTCCAACAGGGCCATCCTCTATTCTCCCGGACCGATATAGACCGGCGTTTCTTTGGGCGCGTTCGGCGCGTCCGCGGTCTGAGCGCCGGGACCCGTCGTCAGGGTCATCGGTCCGCCAAACGGTTCGGAACTTGCGCGGCCCATCTGCGAGCCGATGGTCGGGTCGCCGCCGCCCTTCAGAGTCTCCATCACCGAGATCAGCGTCTCAGGCGTCAGATCCTCGAAATAATCGTCGTTGATCTGAACCATCGGCGCGTTCGAGCAGGCGCCGAGACATTCAACCTCGGTCAAGGTGAACAGCTTATCCTCGGTCGTTTCGCCATGACCGATACCGAACTTCTCTTTCACCGCGTCCATCAGCGCCTCGGCCCCGCGCAGCATGCAAGGCGTTGTGCCGCAAAGCTGGACATGGAACTTCCCGACCGGTTTCAGATTAACCATTGTGAAGAAGGTCGCGACCTCCATGACCCGGATATAAGGCATCTCCAGCATCTCGGAGATCGTCCGCATGGCGGCCTGCGTCACATAATGGCCGTCTTCGTGATTCTGCTCCTGGGCCAGGAACAGCAGAGCGAGCACCGCGGATTGCTTCCGGTCCGCCGGGTATTTCGCGATATTGCGCTCGGCTTCCTTGAGGAAGTCGCCGGTGAATTCAAACACTTCGCTCATCGATCGATCTCGCCAAACACAATATCCATCGCCCCGAGCACGGCGACCGAATCGGCCAGCATATGGCCCTTGCAGACATGATCCATCGCCTGCAGATGCGCGAAGCCCGGCGCGCGAATCTTGCAGCGATAAGGCCGGTTGCCGCCGTCAGAGACCAGATAGACTCCGAACTCGCCTTTCGGCGCTTCGACCGCTGTGTAGGTCTCGCCCTCGGGCACGTGGAAGCCCTCGGTATAGAGCTTAAAGTGATGGATCAGCGATTCCATCGAGCGTTTCATCTCGCCGCGTTTCGGCGGTCCGATCTTGCCCTCGGTCGCCATCACCGGCCCGCCCGGCATTTCCTCGAGACACTGTTTCACGATCTTCAAGGATTGCTTCATTTCCTCGACGCGCACCAGGAAGCGGCTGTAGCAATCGCCGTTCTTGCCGATCGGGATGTCGAAATCCATCCGCTCATAGACGTCATAAGGCTGGGCCTTGCGCAGGTCCCAAGGAATGCCGGAGCCGCGCAGCACCGGCCCGGTGCAGCCCCAAGCCAAGGCGTCTTCCGGCGAAATAATCCCGATATCGACCGAGCGTTGCTTGAAGATCCGATTATCGACCAGCAGCGTCTCCATGTCGGTCATGAATTTCGGCGCCTGATCGACCCATTCGCCGATCCGGTCCGCCAGACCGGCCGGCATGTCCTGATGCACCCCGCCGACCCGATAATAGGCCGCATGAAGTCGGGCGCCGCAGACCGCCTCATAGAACTCCATCAGCTTTTCGCGTTCTTCAAACGCCCAGAGCATCGGCGTCATGGCGCCGACATCCAGCGCATAGGCCGGCACGTTCAACAGGTGATTGAGCAGCCGCGAGATCTCCGCAAACAGCACCCGGATATATTGGGCGCGCAGCGGAACTTCGACCCCCAACAGCTTCTCGGCGCCGAGCACGAACGCGTGCTCCTGACACATCGGCGCCACATAATCCAAGCGGTCGAAATAGGGGATCGCCTGCAGGTAGGTCTTGTATTCGATGAGCTTCTCGGTGCCGCGATGCAGCAGGCCGATATGCGGATCGAGCCGCTCGACCACCTCGCCATCCATCTCCATGACCATGCGCAACACGCCATGAGCCGCCGGATGCTGCGGCCCGAAATTCATCGTCAGCGTCTTGATCGTGGGATCTTCGGGCTTCGTCCCGCTCGCCAGCGCTTCCGCACTCATGCCGGTTCTCCTGCGCCATCGGTCGCCTTCTCGTCGCCCGGCAGGGTCGGCGTCATGCCTTCCCAAGGCGAGGTGAAGTCGAACGAGCGAAAATCCTGCACCAGTTTCACCGGCTCATAGACGACGCGCCGCAACTCGTCATCATAGCGAACCTCGACATGGCCGGTCAGCGGGAAGTCCTTGCGCAGCGGATGTCCCTCGAACCCATAGTCGGTCAGAATCCGGCGCATGTCCGGATGGTCGGTGAAATAGACGCCATACAGATCCCAGACTTCGCGCTCGAACCAATTGGCGGTTGGCCAGACGCCGGCGACGGACGGCACCGGCGTGTCCTCGTCGGTCAGCACCTTCATGCGGATGCGCAGATTATGCTTCAGGCTCAGAAGGTTATAAACGATCTCGAAGCGCGGATCGCGGTCGGGATAGTCGACGCCGCAAACATCGACGCATTGCTTGAATTGGCAATTCGCGTCATCGCGCAGAAGCTTGCCAGCTTTCGCCACCGATAGCGTGACGACGACCAGGATAAGCTCGCCATTCTTGATCTCCCAAGAGATGACGTCGTCGGCCAGGCGAGCGGAAAGATGCTCGCCGAGCTCCTGCAGCGCTTCGATCTTCTCGTCCATACTCACCTTTCTCGTCCGGGGTCGCCCGCGTCGTCCGCATCTTGGGATGCGCGGCCCACGCTAGCGCGCGATCGTGCCCGTGCGTTTGATCTTCTTTTGCAGTTGCAGGACGCCGTAAACCAGCGCCTCGGCCGTCGGCGGGCAGCCCGGCACATAGACGTCAACCGGGACGATCCGGTCGCAACCCCGCACGACGCTGTAAGAGTAATGATAATAGCCGCCGCCATTGGCGCAGGACCCCATCGAGATCACCCAGCGGGGCTCGGCCATCTGATCGTAGACCTTGCGCAGCGCCGGGGCCATTTTATTGGTCAGGGTGCCGGCGACGATCATCACGTCCGATTGGCGCGGGCTGGCGCGCACGACGACTCCGAACCGGTCCAGATCATAGCGCGGCATATAGGCGTGAATCATCTCGACAGCGCAGCAGGCCAGGCCGAAGGTCATCGGCCACATCGAGCCGGTCCGAGCCCAGTTCACCACCTTATCGACATTGGCGATGACAAAGCCTTTGTCCTGCAGTTCGTCCGTAACGGCTTGCAGCGCGGCGTCTTGTGCGGCGCCGGGCGGCAATGGCGCGCCCGCCGGGTTGGCGACCGACATCTAACCTCTCCTCAGGCGCGCGGCGTGCAGGATGCAGGTCATTCCCACTCCAACGCGCCTTTCCGCCACTCGTAAATGAACCCGATGGTGAGGATGCCAAGGAACACCACCATCGACCAGAAACCGAACAGGCCGATATCGCCAAGCGTCACCGCCCACGGGAACAGAAAGGCGACTTCCAGATCGAAAATGATGAAGAGCAGCGTGACCAGATAGAAACGGACATCGAATCGGGAGCGCGCGTCGTCGAACGCCTCGAAGCCGCATTCATAAGCGGAGAGCTTTTCGGAATCCGGCTTTTGCCGGGCTACGATCATGCTGGCGAAAACCATGATCAGAGCCAAACCGACAGCCAACCCGATAAAGACGAGGATGGCGAAATACTCTCTCAGAAGCTCTTCCATCGGCCCTTCCCCAGACCATGCGCCTGCGTCCGACTTTTTTCACCCCATCCCATTTCGACCGGCTCAGGCGCCGGCGGGACGATCACAATCGGTACGTTCGGATTTTCGCGTCACTATAGGAACTTGGCGGGGGCTCGCAAGTGCGAAACGGATGCTGAGCCGCCGCCGTGACATCGCAACACACCGGTTGCGGCGGCAAGCGTGAAAACAGCACGGAGTGCGTTGCAATGCGCCTCGCCTGAAGGCGTGATTTCACCGTTCAGCGTTGGTTCTTAGGAAGGCGGAGGCTTTGAAAAGTGGCGCGAGTGACGGGGCTCGAACCCGCGACCTCCGGCGTGACAGGCCGGCGCTCTAACCAACTGAGCTACACCCGCGTCGCCAGCGTCGCAAAGCCCTGAAACAGGCGTCACACCGTGGCGAGGGCCGTGTCGTAAAGCCGGAACCAGACACTGTCAAGCAAGCCAAACTGGGTTTCTCAAGCGAGCTGGCCTTTTGTCGACACGCCCTGCCGAAGCGCCAGCGATTCGCACGTCTGATCGGATTTCATGGTGGGCCGTGACAGGATCGAACTGCCGACATCTTCGGTGTAAACGAAGCGCTCTCCCAGCTGAGCTAACGGCCCATAATCTATGCGCGA
The DNA here is from genome assembly GCA_030065235.1 of Alphaproteobacteria bacterium. Lineage (GTDB taxonomy): Bacteria > Pseudomonadota > Alphaproteobacteria > UBA8366 > Aestuariispiraceae > JASJDC01. The sequence continues at coordinate 346,257 of JASJDC010000001.1, read as the reverse complement.
GCGATAGACGACCCAGCCTTAAGGGTCAATCACGCGGTCGCCGTCACGGAACAATCTCTAAAACAGGAAACGGCCGCGCTTTGGCGCGGCCGTTTCAAAGACTGATGTGTCAACCAGTGTCAGTTGACGGCGTCTTTAAGCCCTTTGCCGGCCTTGAATTTTGGTTGTTTCGACGCCGGGATCTGAATGGTCTCGCCGGTGCGCGGGTTGCGACCTTCGCTCGCCGCGCGCTGCGCGACGCTGAAAGTGCCGAAACCGACCAGACGGACTTCGTCGCCGCTCTTCAGGGCGCCGGTAATGCCGTCAAAGACAGAGTCGACCGCTTTCGCCGCATCGGCTTTGGACAGACCGGAAGAATCGGCGACGGCCGCCACCAAATCGTTTTTGTTCACGTTGGGCCCCCTTTTGAATATCGGGTTATGGGTGGGACGCATGACTGCGTTAAGACTGGAACGGAGCGGCTGAACTGCTCTCGAACGGGTCGGATAGTACGGGTATTCGAAAATCGGCGTCAATTGGAAAGCGCTGAAGTACCGCAGAATTCTGCGGTTTTAGCTCGAATGCCGGAAAAAGCGGATAGCATCGGCCCGATTTGTTCCATGGCGGACCGATCCCTCCAAGCGCGGATGGACACTGGCGAAACAATGTTACGCCGTTAGCGTCGAATTGTGGAAAATTGCGCCGCGCGAAAAGGAATCGGCGCGGCCCGATTCGCGAAAGATCAGGCCGCGCCGATTTCATCTATCGGATCGACGGGGCGTCGGCGCCGCCGACGATCTATATCGATCCCTCTCTTCAATGGCGCGTCAGTGTGTCGTCACCGCATCATGCTCGGCGTCATCGCCGGCCGCTTTGGCCGCCGGGTCCACATTTTCGCCCTCGTCGTCATTCGGGTTCCATTCGATCGGCGTCAGCGTTTCGGTCAGCGCCTGCTCCAGAACCTCGTCGACCGTCGCCACGGGCACGATCGTCAGGCCTTCCTTCACATTGTCCGGGATTTCCTCGAGGTCCTTCTCATTGTCCTTCGGAATAAGGACCAGATTGATCCCGCCCCGCAGCGCCGCCAGCAGCTTTTCCTTCAAGCCGCCGATCGGCAGAACGCGGCCGCGCAGCGTGACCTCGCCGGTCATCGCCACATCTTTGCGGACCGGAATGCCGGTCAGGACCGAGACCATGGAGGTCACCATGGCGACGCCAGCCGACGGTCCGTCTTTCGGCGTCGCGCCTTCCGGCACATGGACGTGGATGTCGCTCTTCTCGAACGCGGTCGGCTTTAGCCCCAGGGACGGCGCGCGGCTCTTGATGAAATACTCCGCAGCCTGGATCGACTCCTGCATCACATCGCCGAGTTTCCCGGTTTTGGTCACCTTGCCCTTGCCCGGCACCAGAACCGATTCGATGTTCAGCAGTTCACCACCGACCTCGGTCCAGGCCAAACCGGTCACCACGCCAACCAGATCATCCTCTTCGATCTCGCCGAAGCGGAATTTCCGGACGCCGGCATATTGGTTGAGGTTGTCGCTGGTGACCTCGACGCTTTCCTTGGCGTCGCCGACGATTTCCTTGATCGCCTTGCGGCCCAAATTGGCGATTTCGCGCTCCAGACTGCGCACCCCGGCCTCGCGGGTATAGTAGCGGATCAGGTCGCGCAGCGCGGCGTCGGTGATCGAGAATTCCTCCGCCTTCAAGCCGTTTTCTTTCATCTGCTTGGTCAGCAGATGGCGCTTGGCGATCTCAACCTTCTCATCCTCGGTGTAACCGGGGATGCGAATGATCTCCATCCGGTCCATCAGCGGCTGCGGCATGCGCAGCGTGTTCGCGGTGGTCACGAACATCACATCGGACAGATCGTAATCGACCTCGAGATAGTGGTCGTTGAAGGTGTTGTTCTGCTCCGGGTCCAGGACTTCCAGCAGGGCCGAAGACGGATCGCCGCGCCAATCGGCGCCCAGCTTGTCGATTTCGTCCAGAAGGAACAGCGGATTGGATTTCTTGGCCTTCTTCATGCCTTGAATGACGCGACCCGGCATTGAGCCGATATAGGTGCGCCGATGACCGCGCACCTCCGATTCGTCCCGCACGCCGCCGAGCGACATGCGCACGAATTCCCGGCCCGTCGCCTTGGCGATGGACTTGCCGAGCGAGGTCTTGCCGACGCCGGGCGGCCCCACCAGGCAGAGAATCGGGCCCTTCACCTTGCGCATCCGCACCTGGACGGCGAGATATTCGAGGATGCGCTCCTTGACCTTCTCAAGCCCATAATGATCGGTGTCGAGGACCGATTTGGCTTCGTTCAGGTCCTTTTTGACCTTCGAACGTTTTTTCCACGGAATGCTCAGCAACCAATCGAGATAATTGCGGACGACCGTGGCCTCGGCCGACATCGGGCTCATCGCCCGCAGCTTCTTCAGCTCCGCCAGCGCTTTCTCATTGGCTTCCTTGGAGAGTTTGGTCGCGTTGATCTTCTCTTCAAGCTCGGCCAACTCGTCCTTGCCGTCTTCACCCTCGCCCAGCTCCTTCTGGATCGCTTTCATCTGCTCGTTCAGATAATACTCGCGTTGCGTCTTCTCCATCTGGCGCTTGACGCGGGTGCGGATGCGTTTCTCGACTTGGAGCACGCTGATCTCGCTCTCCATCATCGAGTAAATCTTCTCCAGCCGCTCGGCGACGGACTCGATCTCCAAGATTTCCTGCTTGTCCTGTATCTTCACAGCCAAATGCTGGGCGACCGTGTCGGCGAGCTTGCTCAAATCATCGATTTGATTAATTGAAACAAGAACTTCCGCCGGAACCTTCTTGTTCAGCTTGATATATTGCTCAAATTGCGAAACCACCGCCCGCGCCAGAGCGCCAACCTCATCATCCGTGGGCTGCTCGGCGGCGGCCACTTCGGCATAGGCCTCGAAGAAATCGGCATTGTCGGTGAAGCCCGTCAGCTTCGCGCGGCTGACCCCTTCCACGAGCACTTTCACCGTGCCGTCGGGCAGTTTCAGCAATTGCAGAACCGTCGCGATGGTGCCGATTTCGTAGAGGTCGTCCGTCGCCGGATCGTCATCGCCGGCGTTCCGCTGCGTGACCAGAAGGATCTGTTTGTCATCCTTCATGACGTCTTCCAGAGCCCGCACCGATTTCTCACGGCCGACGAACAGGGGCACGATCATATGCGGGAAAACAACGATATCGCGGAGCGGCAGCACGGGATATTGAACGCCGCGGGGCATCTCGAGCATGATTTTGCTTCTTTCATTAACTGGCGAAGCCTTCCGGCCTTCGCGCGTGACAGGGCGGGACCCGTATCGGCGTCCCAGAATTACGCCAAAGGTGCGCCGGTCACAGGGGTTCGACCGACCCTTTTTAAGTTGGCCACGAACGACCGGCATTCAACCCGAAAATCGAGGCCGATGCGGCGGGGCCAACATCGCACCGATTTGGAAGGTGACGCGATTCAGGCCGAATCAACAGCGCCCGCACAGAAGAGTATACGGCGTCGAGCGGAAACCGGTTCTCGCGCCTGTATGCGCGGTATTCAGAGGCGCCAAAGGGGAACGAACGGGACTTTGAGCCCTGCCTCGGCCCAAAAATCAGCTTGCGGTCGAGGGAACGTCGTCGCGGCGGTCGGAATAGATGTAGAGCGGTTCAGCGCGCCCTTCGACAACTTCCTTGTTGATCACTACTTCCTCAACACCCTCTAGACCCGGCAATTCATACATCGGGTCGAGCAGGATCGATTCCATGATGGAGCGCAGGCCCCGCGCGCCGGTCTTCCGCTGGATCGCTTTCTGGGCGACGGCGCGCAAGGCGTCGTCGGTGAATTCGATCTGCACGCTCTCCATCTCGAACAGACGCTGATACTGTTTCACCAACGCGTTGCGCGGGCCGGTCAGGATGTCGACCAGGGCGTCCTCGTCGAGATCGGACAGGGTCGCCAGAACCGGCACCCGGCCGACGAATTCGGGGATCAAACCGAAACGGAGCAGATCTTCCGGCTCGATATCGCGCAGCAGTTCGCCGACCTGACGCTCGTCTTCGTCCTGCACGTCGGCGCCGAACCCGATGGCGGAGCCGCGCCCGCGCTGCGAGATAATCTTCTCCAGCCCCGCGAAGGCCCCGCCGCAGATGAACAGGATATTGGTCGTGTCGACCTGCAGGAATTCCTGTTGCGGATGCTTGCGCCCGCCCTGCGGCGGCACGCTGGCGACCGTGCCTTCCATGATCTTCAACAGCGCCTGTTGCACGCCCTCGCCCGACACGTCGCGGGTGATCGACGGGTTGTCGGATTTTCGGCTGATCTTGTCGACCTCGTCGATATAAACGATCCCGCGTTGCGCCCGTTCGACATTGTAGTCGGCCGATTGCAACAGCTTCAGGATGATATTCTCGACATCCTCGCCGACATAGCCGGCTTCAGTCAGGGTCGTCGCGTCAGCCATGGTGAAAGGCACGTCCAGAATTCGCGCGAGTGTCTGGGCCAGCAGCGTCTTGCCGCAACCGGTCGGGCCGATCAGCAGAATATTCGATTTGGCGAGTTCGACATCGTTGTTCTTCGTCGCATGCGCCAGCCGTTTGTAGTGGTTATGCACGGCGACCGACAGCACGCGCTTCGCATGGTCCTGACCGATGACGTAATCGTCCAGAACGTCGCGGATCTCCTGAGGCGTGGGCACGCCGTCGGCGTTCTTGGAGACCGCGGCCTTATGGTCTTCCTTGATGATATCCATGCACAGTTCGACGCATTCATCGCAGATGAACACGGTCGGACCGGCGATCAGTTTCCGGACCTCGTGCTGGCTCTTGCCGCAGAAGGAGCAATAGAGCGTGTTTTTGCCGTCGCCGCCGCTGGCCTTACTCATTTAACGCCTCTCATCCCGAACGCCGCAGCGCCCGTGCTTCGACCGTTGTCTAACGGGACCCCATGTCCCGCAAGCCCACCAAATACGCCCCTCACCCTCTAGTTTACGCCTGCTGCGCCCGGCGCCTCAATCCCCAACTGTCTCCAATATCGCATTCGCCAGGCGATTCAGCCCAGCGCTCTTGCGGGCGCTTACAATGCAGACCGCGCCGCGCGCTAGGCGCCGGAACCGTTTTCGCCGCCCAGATCGGGCAGCTCGCGGCTGGTCACAACTTCGTCAATCAAGCCGAAATCACGGGCCTCTTCCGGGCTCATGAACCGGTCCCGCTCCATCGCCTCCTCGATCACCTTGAGCTTTTGGCCCGTATGATCGGCGTATACCTGGTTCAGCCTTTCACGGGTGCGCAGGATTTCTTTGGCGTGGATCTCGATATCCGTCGCCTGGCCCTGGGCGCCGCCAGACGGCTGGTGAATCATGATCCGGCTGTTCGGCAGCGCAAAGCGTTTGTCCTTTGCGCCAGCCATCAGAAGCAACGAGCCCATCGACGCCGCCTGACCGAGGCATACGGTCGAGACTTCCGGTTTGATATACTGCATCGTATCGTAGACCGACATGCCGGATGTCACGATTCCGCCCGGCGAATTGATGTAGAAAGCGATGTCCTTACCGGGATTCTCGCTCTCCAGGAACAGCAGTTGGGCGCAGAGCAGGCTTGCGACATGATCGTCGACGCCGCCTGTCAGAAAGATAATGCGTTCTTTCAACAGCCGCGAATAAATATCGTAAGCGCGCTCCCCGCGATTCGTCTGTTCGACGACCATCGGGACCAACGTGTTCATATACAGGTCAAAGGGATCTCTATCGCGCATCGGAAGGCCTCAACTATGCTGGTCACTCTCTCGTCCGGCGCGCCGCCAGCGGGAGACTAAAAAAACGTGTCGGCGCGGCGGACTGTGACACCGCACTCTTAGGGAACTTTACTGAGCGCCGCAGGTGGTTGCACGCCGAAAGGGGAGCCTTCGGCGGACCCGCGACGAAATCACCCGCTTTGTTGCAATTTCGCCGCAAAAGGGCCGAGAATCGCCGAGCCGGCCTCAGCGCGCCCGAGGGTCAGGCTTCGTCGCCGTCCTTTTTGGCGGCGGCCTTTTTCGCTGCGGCCTTTTTTGCGCCGGATTTCTTCGCCGACTTCTTCACCGCCGCTTTCTTGGCGGGTTTGGCTTCCGCTTCCGCCGACTCGTCCGGATCGCGCAGCAATTCCTCGACCGTGACTTCCTGCTCAGTCACCTGAGCCAGCTCCAGGATATAGTCGACGACCTTGTCTTCCAGCACCGGCGCCCGCAGGCTGGCCGCCGCTTCCGCATTCTTCTGGTAGAATTCGAGCACTTGCTGCTCCTGGCCGGGATATTTCTGCGCTTCGGCGAAGATCGCGCGATTGACCTCGTCCTGCGAGACCGAGACGTCGTTCTTCCGGCCCACTTCCGACAGCAGCATCCCCAGCCGGACCCGGCGCGCCGCGATATCGCGATATTCGTCCTTCAATTCATCGTCGGACTTGCCTTCGTCGTCCGGATCGACTTGACCCGACTCGCGGGCCTGTTCGAGTTGGGTCCAAATCTGCTCGAACTCCGTCTCGACCATCGCCGGCGGCACCTCGAAATCATGCGCCTCGTGAAGCGCATCCAAGAGCGCGCGCTTCAACCGCGCCCGGCTCGCCTGGCCATAGTCGTTTTCAATCCGCTCGCGCATCTGGCCCTTGAGTTGGTCCAGGGTCTCCAGACCGAGGGTCTTGGCGAATTCGTCATCGATCACAGTATCGAGAAAGGCTTCCAGTCCTTGCAGCTTGGTCTCAAACACCGCGTCCTTGCCGGCTAGATTCTCGGCGCCGTATTCCTCCGGGAATGTGACCTTCAGGTCTTTTTCCTCGCCGACCTTCATGCCGACGACCTGGTCCTCGAAGCCGGGGATGAAGCGGCCGGAGCCAAGCTCAAGGCGGTGGCCTTCGCCTTCGCCGCCTTCGAAATATTCGCCGTCCACCGAGCCTTTGAAGTCGATGATCGCCAGGTCGCCCATCTCGGCCGCCCGGTCGCCGTCAACCGGCTCGGACTTGCGGAAGTCTTTGGCCATCCGCTCGATCGCCTCGTCGACCTCGCTGTCCTCGATCTTCGCCTTCAGGCGAGTCAGGCTGAGCTTCGAGAAATCCATCGGCTCGATCTCTGGCATCAGATCGACGCCCATCGTGTAGACGAGGTCTTGGCCTTCATCGAAGCTGGTGATCTCGATCTTCGGCTGCACCGCCGGCCGCAATTCGCGTTCGCTCAACAGCTCCTGGCTGGTTTCGCCCACCGCTTTTTCGAGCACCTCGCCCAGCACGGATTTCGAGAAACGCTGGCGCAGGATTTTCAGCGGCGCCTTGCCCGGGCGAAAACCCGGCAGACGGACGTCGCCCTGCAACTCTCCAAGGCGCGCATCGATCCGTTTGTCGATGTCGGCGACCGGAATGGTGACGGAGAATTCACGGCTCAGGCCGTCGCTCTTCAGTTCTTCGACTTGCATGGAGTTTCCTGTTGCAGTGTTGTGCCGTACTCCGGCGTCCTAACCCCGGCGCCTATGACGCGGCGTCCTGTAAAATCTGATCGGCATGGTGCGGGCGGAGGGACTCGAACCCCCACGGATTGCTCCACTGGTACCTAAAACCAGCGCGTCTACCAGTTCCGCCACGCCCGCCCGAGCCGACGACCCGCCGAAACCGACGCGACGGGCGCCGCGCTGCAGTCTCGGCCGAGCGGCCAACCGACCGATCTTCGGAGGGGCGCGCCCCGCCAAAACGGCGCGTTCTATAGCAACGCGCCCCTTGCAGGTCAAAGCCGTTCTTACAGGTTTGACAGGGGCCGGTTCCGCAGACGTTCCAGCGCCGCTGACGCTGATATTCGAGCGTCTGAAATCGCGACCGGCTTAGCGCCGGGATCGTTAGTCCACCCGTTCGCGATAGGCGCCGATGAAAGAGCGCAGCGCCAAGACGCGCGGCCCGTCGCGGAATTGCGCGTGCGCGCCATTTTTGCGGATTTCGATCTCGTACCGGACATGGGGAATGCCGAAACTGTCGGTGGCGACGGACAGAACCCGCGCCGTCTCGACGGTTGCGTTGTCGCGCCGCCGGCGAAAAGTCGAGCCGGCCTTGAGGAATTGGACGGCGCCCGCGTCTTTGTAGAAAAGGCTCGAGCGTTCCCGCTCGTGAAATCCCACGACCGCCGATGACTTGCGTCCGGACAACCGGCCATTCATTGACAAGAGGCCCATATCTTTACTCCCCAGCGTTCCAGGCGGCCTTTAAAAGAATTGCAAACCGACAGGCCTGGAAAAGCGCGTTACAGAACAATACTTCGGGAAGCTATCCGAACTTGCAGTATTCGAAAACATTTTTTGTAACATTCTTCTATAAACTGACGCCGTCTCAGTAAAGAATCATCATTTACTTATGTACTTTTGGATTGAATTTGTGCTCAAGATCAGGGCTCAACAGTCGTCACGGTGTGGAACGCATCCGGCAGCGCCTCGATCAGGTCTTCGGCGATCAAGCTTGGGCCCAGCCTCGCAGCCATCATGCGGCCGGTTTCGCCATGGATCCAGGCGGCGGCGGCGGCCGCTTCGAAAGCCGGCAGGCCCCGCGCCAGCAATCCCACAAGCAGACCGGACAAGACATCGCCCGATCCGGCCGTCGCCAATTCCGGCGTCGCATGAGAGTTGATCACGAGCCTGCCGTCCGGCGCCGCGATGGTCGTATCGCCGCCCTTGAGCAGAACCACGCAGCCTGAGCGCGCCGCCGCCGCACGGACCCGCAACAGTCGACCGCCGGTCAGGTCCGGAAACAGGCGCTTGAACTCGCCCTCATGCGGCGTCAGCACACAGGGACCGGCGATCGCGTCGAACAGATACTGCGCCACCCCCTCGAAGACGGATAGGCCGTCGGCGTCTACGACACAGGGGTTGCCTGAACGCACCGCAGCCGCGGTCCTCTCCCGCGTCGCGCCGACCAACCCGAGCCCGGGGCCGATCAGAACCGCGTTCATCTTCGGATCCTCGACCATTTCCTGAAGCGCGGCCGTATCGCGATAGGGTCGGATAATCGCGCTCTCCAGGGTCACTTTGTAGACGGTCTGAGCGTCGATCGGAGCTGCGACGCCAACGGCCCCGACGCCGCTGCGTTGCGCCGCCCGCGCAGCCAGCCGCGCCGCGCCTGTCATTGTGACCCCGCCTACGACGAGCGGGCAACCGCGGCTGTATTTATGGTCTGTCGCTCTCGGCGGTTTAAGTCGGTCGCGCCAAAAATCCGGCCCGTTGAGCCATTGCTGAGGCCCGATTTCATGTAGCCGGGCCGTTTCTATGCCGATATCCGCGACCGTAATGGCGCCGCAGGCCGCCGCCCCCGGAAAAAGATAGTGGCCGGGCTTCGCACGAAAAAAGGTGACAGTCTCATCCGCCGCCATCGCATGCCCCAAAACCGCGCCGGTGTCGCCATGCACGCCTGAGGGCATATCGACGGCCACGACGCGTTTTCCCTCCGCCGCCCGCAGCAGGTCCAGAGCGACGCCGTCCACCGCGCGGACAAGGCCCGCGCCGAACAGGGCGTCGATCACGACAGAGGCTTTCTCGAGCGTGGCGCGCCAGGCCGCCTCTTCGCCGTCCCCTTCGACCCGCACGCTCTCGCCGGTCCAGTCTTCGAAGGCGGTCTTGGCGTCGCCGGAAAGCCGCGCCGGGTCGCTCAGGGCGACGCAAACAGTCTCGCGACCCTGCTCTTTCAACAGCTGCGCCGCGACATATCCATCGCCGCCATTATTGCCGGGCCCGCAAAGCGCGACGACCGGTCCTTCCGGGAAACGCTCGGACACGGCCCGCGCGATGGCGGCGCCGGCCTTCTTCATCAGGTCGTAGCCGGGAACGCCACCCTCGATGGTGAGCCGGTCAGCCTGCCCCATCTCAGACACGGTCAACAGAGCGGAGGCCGCGCCGATCGATGAATGCGCCGAAAACAGCGATCCGCCGGGCCCGCCTTGAGCGCCCGAAATGTCGGTCCTTGTGTCGAGCGGCGCGCTGGAGCTGTCCGACATCACCTTTCCCGCTGCAAGCCGGAACCCGACCAAACCTGGACCCAATCGCCCTGAAAGGCGCAAAGATCGGGTGTGGACGGCGTCCGCATAATATCTAGGTTCGGAGTATGCTGTTTTTCCACCGCCAACAAGGCCTTGCGCCAAGCGCGCCGGCCCAGCGGCCCGACCCGACGCAACCGGCGCGCGCGCCTCTGGCGCTCGGTGTCCTGGCGGCGGCGGTGTTGGCGCTCGCAGCCTGCGACAGCGGTCCGCTCGTAAAGACCGAATACCGCAACGCCGACGCCCTGACTAAATCGCTGGCGGCGATCGAGGGTCCCATCCTGGTCGATCTTGACCGCACGGATGATGACCTGATTCCGATGACAGAACGGATCGTCAACGGTCTGGAAGCGCGCTTGTCCGCCGTGCAACCGACCGTATTGACCCTGGGCCGGCAAACCGCCGCGCTGCCGCTGACGCTTCGGATAGTGGTGAACCCGCCAGAGGGACGCAGCGCGATCAGCGCCTGCCAAGGCAAACGGATCGGCCGCGCAACGCCCCGCGCCCGCAGCCTGGTGATCGTCGCGGCAAGTTGCGCCAACGGCCGCCGCCTGATCGCCGTGCGCAGCGTGATGCCCGACATAGAGCGCGCCGGCGAGGCGCAGATCGAAGCTTTCCTTCACGATCTCGCGCGCCGGGCGCTGGGCTTGAGCGAGGAAGATGATTGAGCGAACAATGCCAGTCCAAGTGAGGCCGCTCACAAAGCCGTCACGCCGTCGTCGAAAAAGCGTCACAATCGCTGTCTAGATTAGTTGGATCGACCGACCACCCGAACCTTCGGGTCCTATGGCGAGCGATGGCGGATGAGAATAAGGTACGCCGTCGCTCGCCATCTTTCTGTCTGGCGCGACCGCGCCCCGCTTCGCTGCAAACGAACGATGACGCGCAAGCCGCGCGACGCATGATCGGCCGTTTGTTTGTGGGACAGGAAAAAGAGGAAATGGGGTGGCTGATGGGTTTTGAACCCACGACCTCTGGTGCCACAAACCAGCGCTCTAACCAACTGAGCTACAGCCACCGCAATCGAGCGCTGGTCTTACGCCGCACGCTCCCGACCCGTCAAGCGGCCAGCCGTGGAATTCGCCGATCAGGCTTGGCGCCGCCGGCAGGCTGATGCAGGGTCGATAGGAGAAGGATTGAGCGGCCCCGCCCGCTTTTCTTCCCGCATGTGGGCCAAACATCGTCCAGGCCTTAAATCCCCGCCGCATCGACCCTCACCCGAGATCGACATCTATCAGGAGAATCCGCGCATGCTCCATCTCGCCGAAAACCTCTCGCGCCTGGGAACCGAGACTGCGTTCGACGTGTTGGCGCGCGCAGCGGCGCTTCAGGCCTCAGGAACCGATGTCATCAATCTCGGCATCGGCCAGCCGGATTTCCCGACGCCGGAGCATATTGTCGAAGCCGCGGTGAAGGCGCTGCGCGACGGCCATCACGGCTATACGCCGGCGAACGGGATCGCTCCGCTCAGAGAGGGCGTCGCCGCAGACCTCGCCAAGCGCCATGGGATAGCGGTGCATCCCGACAGGATCGTCGTTGTGCCGGGCGGCAAGGTAACGATGTTCTTCGCGATTCTGATGTTCGGCGAGCCGGGTGCAGAGATCATTTATCCCGATCCCGGCTTTCCGATTTACCGCTCGGTGATCGACTATAGCGGGGCCAAAGCGGTTCCCCTGCCCTTGCTCGAGCGAAACGCCTTCGCCTTTTCGGCCGAGGAAGTGCTGGCGCGCATCACGCCCGCGACGCGGCTGATCATCATCAACAGCCCCGCCAACCCGACTGGCGGCGTCACGCCGGCCGACGAAATGGACAAGCTGGCCAAGGGTCTCGAAGACCATCCCGATGTCGCGATCCTATCCGACGAGATTTATAGCGAGATGCTCTATGACGGCCGCCGCCATCGCAGCATCCTGAACTACCCGGCGCTGGTCGACCGGGCGATCATGCTGGACGGCTGGTCCAAGACCTATGCGATGACCGGCTGGCGCGCCGGCTATGCGGTCTGGCCGGAGGCGCTGGCTCCGATCGCCACGCGTCTGGCGATTAACTGTCATTCCTGCGTCAACGCGGCGACCCAATGGGCGGGACTGGCGGCGCTGGAAGGGCCGCGCGACGCCGTCGACGCCATGACTGACGCCTTCGACAAACGTCGGCGGATCGTAACCGACGCTTTGAATGGCCTGCCCGGCTTTCGTTGTATAGAGCCGGCGGGCGCCTTCTACGCTTTTCCGAATATCGAGGGGACCGGTATGACGGCGGCGGAGGCGCAGGACCGGTTTCTCAGCGAAGCCGGCGTGGCGACCATCGCCGGAACCAGCTTCGGCGATCATGGGGCCGGATACTTGCGCGTGTCTTACGCCAATTCGGCCGAGAATATCACGCGCGCAATCGAGCGCATGGCGGCGATTTTGAGCTAGAGCGCGATCTGCTGTTTTTTAGGCATATGCCTGTATTTTAGGCTATCTTGAGGGTGCCCAATGCGCAGAGCCGCCGCTAATCCTCTGTAATCACTTGACTTTCAGCATCCTGAATTCTGGCACGCGCTATGCAATTCCGCGGCCTGCCGGAAGTTTACCGGCGCAAACAACTCTCCCACGCGTCGGAAGTCAGACGGGCTCCGACATGTAGGCGAGTTCGAAACGAGAGGATATGGCGTCGCAGCCTGGCCCCCATACGGGCGCATGCTGCCGAACGCATGAGGGAAGGCCGCCGACAACAGATGAAGAAGATTGAAGCGATCATCAAACCGTTCAAACTGGACGAAGTGAAGGAAGCGCTGCACGAGATCGGCATCCAGGGCATCACGGTGACCGAAGCCAAGGGGTTCGGCCGGCAGAAGGGCCACACGGAGCTCTATCGCGGGGCCGAGTATGTGGTCGATTTCTTGCCGAAGGTGAAACTGGAGATCATTCTTGAGGACACGCTTGCGGAGCGTGCGGTCGAAGCGATCGAAAGCGCTGCGAAAACCGGCCGCATCGGCGACGGCAAGATCTTCTTGAGCAGCATCGATCAGGTCATCCGCATTCGCACCGGCGAGACCGGCGTGGACGCGATCTGACGCATTGTCCGGCGGCGGCCCTCCAATTGGTTTGCGCCGCGGACGATGACGACCAGGCATTTGGGGTAATCTTTACAATAGAGGAAATTGAGTATGACGGACGCAAACACCGTTCTGAAAATGATCGAGGAAAACGATGTCAAATATGTCGACTTCCGTTTCACCGATCCGCGCGGTAAGTGGCAGCACACGGCGCAGCATGTCTCCACGGTCGATGAAGACATGCTGTCCGACGGCATCATGTTCGACGGCTCGTCGATCTCCGGTTGGAAGGCGATCAACGAGTCGGACATGATCCTGAAGCCGGACCTTGAGTCGGCCTGTATGGACCCTTTCACCGCGCAGCCGACCCTGGTGCTGTTCTGCGACATCTACGAGCCCTCGACCGGTCAGCCCTATGACCGCGATCCGCGCTCGGTCGCCAAGAAGGGCCTGGCTTATATGGAAAGCCTGGGCATCGGCGACACCGCTTTCTTCGGTCCGGAAGCGGAATTCTTCGTCTTCGACGATGTGAAATGGTCCACCGCCCAGGACTACACCGCCTACAAGATCGACTCCGAGGAAGGCCCGTACAATTCCGCGGCCGATTTCGAAGACGGCAATATCGGGCACCGTCCGGCCCCGAAAGGCGGCTATTTCCCGGTCGCGCCGGTCGATAGCGGCCAGGACATGCGCGCCGAGATGGTCACGGTCATGGCGGAAATGGGTCTCGAGATGGAAAAGCACCATCACGAGGTCGCCCCGTCTCAGCATGAATTGGGCATGAAATTCAGCACGCTGGTCAGCACTGCCGACAATATGCAGATCTACAAATATGTCGTGCACATGGTCGCGCACGCCTATGGCAAGACGGCGACCTTCATGCCGAAGCCGGTCGTTGGCGACAACGGCTCGGGCATGCATGTCCACCAGTCGATCTGGAAAGAGGGCAAGAACATGTTCGCCGGGTCGGGCTACGCCGACCTTAGCGAAACCTGCCTCTACTATATCGGCGGCGTCATCAAACACGCCAAAGCGATCAACGCGTTCACGAACCCCTCGACCAACAGCTACAAGCGGTTGATCCCGGGCTTCGAAGCGCCGGTGTTGCTGGCCTATTCCTCGCGCAACCGGTCGGCCTCCTGCCGGATACCGTTCGTGGCCAGCCCGAACGGCAAGCGCGTCGAGGTTCGCTTCCCGGATGCGACCGCCAATCCGTATCTCGCCTACACGGCGATGCTGATGGCGGGCCTGGACGGCATCCAGAACAAAATCCATCCGGGCGACCCGATGGACAAGGATCTGTACGACCTGCCGCCGGAAGAGCTGAAAGACGTCCCGACCGTCTGCGGCTCGCTGCGTGAGGCGCTGGAAAGCCTGGACGCGGACCGCGACTTCCTGAAAGCGGGCGGCGTCATGACCGACGAGATGATCGACGGTTATCTCGAGCTGAAGTGGGAAGAAGTCTACCGCTTCGAGCACACGACGCATCCGGTCGAATTCGACATGTACTATTCCGCATAATCCTCCCGACTTTGCGGTTACCTACGGGCCGGCCCTCCCAGGGTCGGCCCCTTTTTTTGGGTGGGCGTGCGGGTGCGGCCGATCACGCTTTCCACCAGCGACCGCTGCACCTCGCGGAAGCAAGCGACGCGCGACCCGGACCAGCACTCCGTCAGATCGACGATGGCGCCGGCGAAGAAATACGACTTCCAGAGCCGAGCCCGCTCCACGCCGCATTGCAACGCGCCAGCATCAGACGCGGCTCGAAGACCTCAGCCGTCGGAATGTCGAGATCCATGGAACGCTCCCGGCGTCGTCACGCGCCGATCGGGCCATGCGCCACACTTCCGAATCATGGGTAAGATCGTGCGATCCAAACTTTTAGGAGCAACCCTTTGACTCACGACGCCGAGCGGCCGACCATGCTTTCGCCCGAGGAGCACGCCATAACGACGCAACTCGCCCAATGGGTCGTCGTCGGTCTCAGTATTTGCGTCGTGACGCTGTTCGGCGCGATTGTCACGTTGACGCCGGCTGCGGAAAAGTCCGAACTCGTGCGGGAACTTGTCTCTAAAGTCGGCTCGGCGTTTCAAGTCGCCATATGCGCATGGGTCGGAGCGATCACACTGTCGTTTTTCTACTATATCATAGTATTGGATAGCAGAAGAAAACGCGCGTCATCGCCCGGAAAAGAAATCGGAGCGAGTTTACTCAAAAAGCTGTTGGCAGCGGTCAAAAAGCCGTGGGCGGCCGTTGTCAGTTATCTGACTTTGTCCTGGCTCCTGGTCGTTCGGGGCTTGCTGCTCGTCGCGGCGATTGCGGTTGTCGCTAAGATAGCGATGGGCTCTTGGGACCTAAAAATCTGGCTGGACGGGATCGCGCCCCCTCAGCCTTGACGATCCGTCGCGTCAACCTCTCGACCTTCAAGTCTTCGCCATGGTCGACCGCGACCCGATTACCGTAATTCTGCGGAGATTGGTTGAGATGGGATTGGTGGTTGGCGCGGGCCAGCCGGCGCCTTGGACCGGCGGCTAACCGCTCAAAGGATCAAGATGCAGTAGATCGCGTGTTACGCTGCTAGGCGGGCTTCTCCGTTCTTCACCCCTGCCCACCCGCGACGCTGCCGAGGAAGCCTTCCTCAAATTCTTTTATATTAGTAAGGAATTGTAAATATTTCGGCGTTAGCGTGTCTTCATGAGACAAATACGCTTGATCTATAGCAGCCGGCCGACCGCTGAGTTCCATTATACGGATCTGGGGCCGATTCTGCGCGCGTCCGCGCGAAACAATGTGCGGCTGGACATCACCGGCGTCATGGCCTTGTCCCGGACCCATTTCATTCAGATCCTGGAGGGCGGTCGTGAGGCGGTGTCTCACTTATATGGTCGGATAAGCCGGGATCCGCGGCATCGCGACTTCGTACTCTATGGGGTCGAGGAAATACCGGAACGGGCCTACAGCCGTTGGCGCATGGGGTTCGTTGGGGCCGAGGCCTTCACCGCCGAACGCTGCCTGTGTCTGGTCAACGCGCCGAAGATCAACCCGCAGCTTCTCGACGCCCGCAGCCTGACCCTGCTCTTGGATGATATCCTACGAACGGAAACGGTGCGCGACGCCATCGACGCGCAGCATGATTTCACGCTCGACGAGGATGTGTTCGAAATCGCGGTCTGATCGCCGGTTTAGCGACCCCGATCAGGCGGGACAGGCCAGCCTTTCGAGACAACCGGCCAAAACCCGCGCGCCGGCGGCCAGGTCTTCCGGTTTCGCATCTTCCGCCTCATTGTGACTGATCCCGCCGACGCAGGGCACGAAGATCATGCCGGTCGGACAGCGCGCCGCCATATACATCGCATCATGCCCGGCGCCGGAGGCCATGCGGCGGCCCGGCAAGTCCAAAGCGTCTCGGACGCTATCGACCAGATCGATCACGCCGGCGTCGAAGGGCGTCGCGCCGTCCCCTGAAACAGGCGAGACCGTCGCCTCGCAGTCGTTCTGAGCGGCGATCCGCCCCGGTATGGTGGTGATCTTTTCGGCCATCGCCTCGATGGTCGAATCATCGGGATGCCGGAGATCGATGGTGAAATGCACTTTGCCGGGCACGGTGTTGGGGGAGCCCGGATAGGCCTGCAACCGGCCGACTGTGAAGCGCAGCAGATCGTCGGGATCGCGGGCCTCGCGCTCGAGCGCGGCGATGATCTCAACCGCGGTCATCACGGCGTCGGCCCGATTGGCGCGCGGCGTCGTACCGGCATGCGCCTCCCGCCCCAGGATATCGACCGTATAGCGATGCTGCGCCTGGATCGAGGTCACCACGCCGATCGTTTCTTCTTGCGCCTCCAGGACCGGGCCTTGTTCGATATGCGCCTCGACATAGGCCGCCATCGGCGCGCCCAGCGCGCGCGGCGCGGCGTCATCGGTCAAAGCGAGGATCGGGCGCACAGCGTCCGCAAAACGCTCGCCGTCGGGATTTTGCGTCGCCAGGGCGGTCTCCAAGGGACGTTTGCCGGCATAAATCGCGGAGCCCATGGCGTTGTTCGGGAACCAGGACCCTTCCTCATTGGTCCAGGCGACGACCTCGACCGGATGCAGGGTCTCGACGCCGGCGTCTTCGAGCGCCTCCAACGCCTCGAACCCGGCCATCACGCCATAGGCGCCGTCGAACCGACCGCCTGTCGGCTGGGTGTCCAGATGGCTGCCGGTGGTGACAGGCGGCAGCGATTCGTCTTGGCCCTCCCGGCGGACGAACAGGTTCGCCATCTCGTCCTGAAAGATCGAAAAGCCGCGGCCGAGCGCCCAATCCGCCAGCGTCCGGCGGGCCAGACCGTCCATTTCGGTCAAGGCCTGGCGGTTGACCCCGCCCTTCGGCGTCGCGCCGAGACGCGCCATCTCGGCGAGGCGACCCCAGAGCCTGTCCTGACTGACGGCCGCCGCCGCGCGCATATCCATCGACCTCTCCACTCTCTTGTCGCGCCCTGGGGCTTGCGATAGGGCGGCGCGGCCCCCTTGGCAACCGTGTTGCGGCGGCGCCCAACCAGTTTCGCTTCGCATTGCGTCCGGGACCGCCTATCTAACAGAGACACTAAAGTATGGAGGTCAGGTCATGCCCGACACCCCCGACGCCGCGCAAGACCGCCCGCCGCTCGACGGATTGGCCGGGACCGGCCGCGCCTTCCGCTTCTTCGACAACCGCGAGAAATACCTGCTTTTCGTCACCACCTGCAGCGAGAAATGGGCGATCGCGGACCGGATCGGCAAGGAGCTGGGGCGGCTGACTCCCAAACCGCCGGCGCTGAAAATCTTCGACGCCGGCATGGGCGACGCCAGCGTGCTGACCTTGGTGATGCGCGAGTTGCATTGCCGGTTTCCGACAATTCCCTACCTGATCGTCGGCAAGGAAATCAGCCTCGAAGATGTCCGGCTGTCGCTCGACAAGATCGCCGACCGGTTCGTCGAGCACCCGGCGACGGTCTATGTCGTCACCAACATGTTCTATAGCGAGGCGCCGGCGCTGCGCCCGAAGAAGCCTGAAACTCTGGCAAAACTGAACTGGCGCGAGGTTCGGCTGAAAGGCCGCACCAGCCACGAATTCGACGAACAACTGAAGCAGGTTCAGCACGGCCTGTCGGACATCTGGCGGACCAAACACAGCGAGAAATCCGGTAATCCGGTCTATGAAGAGCCGTCGGTGCTTGTGATTTATCGCGAAGACCATCGCTTCGTCCTGGATCAGGTGATCCCGCGCAAGGACGATCCGCCGAGTTTCGACGAGGCCAAGCCGGCCTATGACTTGGTGATCGCCTCGCAGCCTTATCGGGCGCGCCAGCCCGCCCCCTTCAAGGTGAAGAATGTGCTGGCGCCCCTCGCCCGAGCCCTGGGACCGGGCGGCAGGATGATCGTCATCCAGTCGACCGGCCGCGATCCGGGCATGGAGATCATTCATGGCCTCTGGCCCGGTGAGAATCCCTTCGCCACGCCGGCGCCGCTTCTGGTCAGCACGATGCGCGAGGCGCTGGCGGAGAGCGATCCCACGCTCCGCTATGACGAGATGGGCGGCGACGGGTCGCTCTTTCGATATCAGCTTCATGCAATGCCGAGCGAATTGGGCGACAATATCGGCACCTCGACGCTATTGGCGGCCTGGAACGCGGCGGTGTATGTCGCGCAGATCGAGGACAAGCGGCTGACCGACGCGATGACCAGCGAGGATTACCTGCGCGTCACCGGCGAGGTGCTGCGCCGAAATGGCGGGCTGTGGTTCCTGGACGAGGCCTTTGTTGTGAGCCGGCCGGGTTAAGCTGCCGCATGGGCCTTCCCGTAGAATGACTCGAACAGGTCCGCGACGGTCTCGACATCGCGCGCGCTGATATCGAGATGCAGCACCAGACGCACGGTTCCGCGTCCGGCGATGGTGACGCCATGATCGGCCATATGGGCCGTCAGAGCATCCATCAGCGCTTCGTCGGGAAAGACGAAGACCATGTTGGACTGAACCAGGCTCAGATCGACGCCGAGAGGAAGCTCCGCCAATCGGTCAGCCAGACGCTTGGCGTTGGCGTGATCCTCTGCAAGGCGCTCGACATGGTGATCGAGCGCGTAGAGCCCGCAAGCCGCAAGCAGGCCCGCCTGCCGCATCCCGCCGCCGAGCATCTTGCGCCAACGGCGGGCGCTGCGGATCAGGTCTTCCGGCCCGCATAGGACCGACCCGGCGGGCGCGCCCAGCCCTTTGGAGAGGCAGATCGAGACGCTGTCCGCAACGGCCGCGATCTCCGACAGCGGCTGTCCCAGTGCAACCGCGGCGTTGAAGGCGCGCGCGCCGTCCAGATGCACCGACAGACCGTGATCGCGGGCGACGGCGGCCGGCGCGGCCAACCTCTCGACCGGCAGAACGCGACCCGAGACCGTGTTTTCGAGGCACAGCAGCCGGCTGATCGGGCAATGTGGGTCGTCCGGCTTCACCGCCCCGGCCACATCCTCCGGCGCCAATCCGCCATCCTTCTGAACCGGGATGGCGTGCGGCGCGATGCCGCCAAGAACAGCCGCTCCCGCCGCCTCGGCGCAAAAGGTGTGATAGTCGCCGCCGGCGATGAACTCCTCGCCGCGCGCGCAATGGGCTAAGAGGGCGCTGAGATTGCTCTGCGTGCCGGACGCGACGAACAGCGCCGCCTCTTTGCCGGTCATATCCGCCAGCCTTTCCTCCAGCGCGTTGACCGTCGGGTCGTCGCCATAGACGTCGTCGCCGACCTCGGCGGCCGCCATCGCCGCGCGCATGCCCTTGGTCGGGCGGGTCACCGTATCGCTGCGCAGATCGATCGTCCCGCGTGTGTCACGGTCGATGCTGAAATCCCCATAGGCTGTGGCCATGACATAAGGCTCCTCTGCTTGAGCCGCGCTACCGCGGCACGGAGACGACAAACTCAGCGCCGCCATATTCATGCACGCTGTCATGCGCCCGAATGATCACCGTGTCGATCCCGTCTGGGATGGAAACGCCGCTCAGCGAGCGGGTGAAAGGCTGTTCCTGAACATGGGGATGGTGCAGGACCCGCGTGCCCAGGATAGCGCCGTCCGGGGCCACGACATCCCATTTGTCCGCATAATGATCCCAGCCTTCGTCCGCATGCGAGACGGTCACGTCGAAACGGTACGTGTCCCCTGTCCTGACGACGGTCGCCCCGACGACAGACGCCTCGCCGGCCTGGACGGCCGCACCCGCCAGCGCCGTTAAGAGCGCGCCGAGGATCGCGCAGTCTCTAAACCGGGACAGGCGTGGGTTTGCGGTCTTCATCGACATGAACATAGGTGAACACGCCCTCCGTCACTTTGATTCGCTCTCCGGCGCCGCCGCGCAAGGCCCAGGCCTGCACATCGATGGTGATGGAACTGCGTCCGACACGCGTGACCTCCGCATAGCAACAGACCACATCGCCGACGAAAACCGGCATATGGAAAACCATGCTGTCGACCGCGACGGTGGCGACCCGGCCGCCTTTCGCGATCACCCGCGCGGCGACGCCGCCGGCGACGTCCATCTGGGCCAACAGCCAGCCGCCGAAAATGTCCCCGGCCGGATTGGTGTCAGCCGGCATGGCCAGGGTCCGGATCGACAACTCGCCCCGTGGTTCTTCCGTCATGCTGTTTGCTCTTGTTATTCCGAACACTAGTCTGCCGAGGCGGACGGCGCGCGCCAATCGGATTCTGCCGCAGCAAATCCGACCGCGCGTGTCCACAAGATGTTGTAGCCTCTTGAGGCCAACCCCCCGTATAAGCCCTAGCTTCTTGTTGAGGCGCGGGACGCATTCTATACTGGACACATGGACGATTTGTTCACAAAAGACGACGCGCAGGGCGACGCCAAGGGCTATTCCGCGCGAGACATCGAAGTCCTGGAAGGATTGGAGCCGGTCCGCCGCCGGCCCGGCATGTATATCGGCGGCACGGACGAGCGCGCTCTGCATCACTTGGTGGCCGAAGTGCTGGACAACGCCATGGACGAGGCGGTGGCCGGTCACGCCAGCCGGATCGAGATGGAGTTGGACGCCGAGGGCTCGATCACGATCCGCGACAATGGCCGCGGCGTACCCATCGACCCGCATCCCAAATTTAAGAAGAAATCCGCGCTGGAAGTCATTCTGACAACGCTGCATTCCGGCGGGAAGTTCTCCGGCAAGGCCTATGCGACCTCCGGAGGGCTGCACGGGGTCGGTATTTCGGTGGTCAACGCCTTAAGCGACAGGCTGACGGTCGAAGTCGCCCGGGACCGCAAGCTTTATCGCCAGAGTTTTTCTCGCGGCGCGCCCTTGGGGCCGCTCGAAAAACTCGGCGAGGTGAATAACCGGCGCGGCACGACCGTGCGCTTCCACCCAGACCCGGAGATTTTCGGCGCGAGCGCCAAGTTCCGGCCTGAGACGCTCTACCGGTTAGCGCGTTCCAAAGCCTATCTTTTCCGCGGCGTCGAGATCCGCTGGGCCTGCGATCCGGTCCATTTGACCGCCAAAACAGCGCAAGAGACGCCGGAAAAGGCGAAACTGCATTTCCCCGGCGGTCTTCGGGACTATCTGGCCGAGGTCCTGAAAGAGCGACCAACCCTGACGCCCCGGCCCTTCGCCGGCGAGATGAAGGACGATTCGGGCGTCGGGCGCGCTGAATGGGCGATCCACTGGCCGTTCGATGGCGATGGGTTCTCGAACTCCTACTGCAACACCATCCCGACGGCGCAGGGCGGCAGTCATGAAACGGCGCTGCGCGGCGCCCTGGCCAAGTCCCTGCGCAGCTATGGCGAGTTGGTCGGCAACAAGAAGGCGTCGCAGATAACCGCCGACGACGCGGTCGGCGAAGCCTGCATCTTGCTGTCGGTCTTCATTCGCGATCCGCAGTTCCAAGGCCAGACGAAGGAGAAACTGGCCTCGCCCGAAGCGGCGCGCCTGGTCGAGACGGCGGTCAAGGACCGGTTCGATCACTGGCTCGCCGAGGACCCGGCCTCCGCAAATGAACTGCTAGACCGCGTCCTAGAGCGCGTCGACGAACGGCAGAAGCGGCGGCAACAGAAAGAATTGGCGCGGAAAACGCCCACTCGAAAGCTCCGGCTTCCGGGAAAACTCGCCGATTGCACCGACAGCGGCGCGGACGGGACGGAAATCTTTCTGGTCGAAGGCGATTCGGCTGGCGGATCGGCGAAACAGGCGCGCAACCGCAAAACCCAAGCGATCCTGCCCCTGCGCGGCAAGATCCTGAATGTCGCCAGCGCCAGTTCCGACAAGCTGCAGGCGAACCAGGAATTGAAGGATCTGGTTCAGGCGCTGGGCTGCGGGACGCGCGGGGATTTCAATCTCGACAAACTGCGCTACGAACGGGTCATCATCATGACTGACGCCGATGTCGACGGCGCCCACATCGCCTCCCTTCTGATGACGTTCTTCTATCGCGAGATGCCCGGACTGGCGCTTTCGGGACGCCTGTTCCTCGCGGCGCCGCCGCTTTACCGGCTGACGCAAGGGGCCAAGACGCTCTACGCCATGGACGACGCCGACAAAGACGCGCTGATCGCGGCCGAGTTCAAGCCCAACGCCAAGGTCGATATCAGCCGCTTCAAAGGGTTAGGCGAAATGCCGCCGGCGCAATTGCGCGACACCACGATGGACCCGAAGACACGTGTGCTCATCCAGGTCCACGTCCCGAACCGCGCCCGCGACGACGAATTGGACGAGGCGCGCCGGACCGAAAAGACCGTCGACGCGCTGATGGGCAAGAAACCGGAATTGCGTTTCCACTATATTCAGGAAAACGCCCGCTTCGTCGACGATATCGATATTTGAACCTATTGCGCCCGCGTGCTGTCATGCTTTCATAGACCGGTCGCTGGCGGGAAAGGGGCAAATCGATGCGCAGACTCACTGTCGGATGGGCTCGTAGGCTCACGAAGCCGCAATGGCTGATCGTGGCGGCCCTGGCGCTTGCAGCCTGTTCAAGCTCGTACACCTTCAATACGGGGTCGAGCTACTTCTCCTACCGGTATGATTTTGCAGATGTTTTGCTGCTAGCAACCGGGAAAAGCATCGAAGTCGTGCCGATCGGCAGCGCCTTTGGCGGGAGCAAGGATGAGGAAGGTCCACAACTGACCGCGCTGATGCAACGAACGCCGCTCGGCGCGCGAACCCGGTTCACGACGACGCCGGACGAAGACACGGTTCCGAACATGCGGGTATACGCGCTGTTGAATCTGAATGTGGTGGGCCTCGGCCGAGAGTATTGCCGGGAAGAGACGACGCCCGAAGCGCCGGAGAGGACCGACCGGGGCGGACGGGTTTATGTGCATTTTGTCTATTGTAAAGACGATCGATACATGAGCGCGGTGGTCGGCAGCGCGGCGGCGGACAGTTTTGAAACGCCGGCCATGGTGGATTTTATCCGGCTTGCGACGGTGCGCCTATTGCCGGCGAACAACCCGGCCCGGGGCAACCGCGATCGGCGCTGCCGGTACGGGCCCTCCTGCGCCTAAACGCGCCGCGCTCAAGCCGTAAGCCACGCCAATAGCGCGTCATTCACCGCGTTCGGACGTTCCATCGTCGACATGTGCCCGCAGTCCGGGATCTCAAGCAAACTCGCATTCGGGATGAGCGCGGCGATCTCGGCGCTGAGCGCCGGTACGGTCAGCCGGTCCTCGGCGCCGCATAACACCAGAGTCGAAACCCGATAGAGCGGCATGTCCGGACGACTGTCGGGCCGCGCCGCCAGGGCGCGCACTTGGTTGGAGAAGGCTCGGCCCGCAACCTCGGTCATCATCGTACGAACCGTCTCGACCAAGGCCGCGTCGTCATAGCGCTCCGACCAGAACAGCGTTTTGAGGAAGTCGTCGACCAGACGCGTGACCGCGCCAGCTTCGAACTGTGCGATCATCCGCCGGCGTTCCGCGGCGCGCTCCGGCGAATCGGCCCTAGCACCGGTGTCGAGAAGCGCCAGGCGGCTTACCCGTTCCGGCGCTTGCCGCATGATCTCCATACAGACATGCCCGCCCATTGACAGACCGGCCAACGCGAATTCGGGCGGCGCGGCGTTGAGGATGCGGCGCGCCATGCCCGCCATCGAATCATCTTGCACCGTGTCGCCGATCGACACCCGGTGCGTGCCCCGCAATGCTTCGGTCTGCGCGGCCCAAAGACGCGCATCACAAAGATGCCCTGGAACAAGAATGACGTCCTGCATGAGGCTCCCCTATGCGCAAATAGGGCGTTTCACCGTCAAATCGCGGCGAATCCAAGCGTTTTGCAACCATTTACGCCCTTTCAGCCGGTTTCTCAGATTGACATTGGCCCCCTTCTTTCTATGATCGCGCCGCATTGAAGGGCCGCGCGCTGGGATCGAAGCGCGGACACACCGGCGGCGAAGCCGCACGCTTCGCGACGCCGACATTAACCGCCTGCTTTGACCATCCAAGCAAGTTAGGACGCCCTGGATTGGGCGCCGTCGCCCCGGGGACCGCCCCGAAAAAGGATTTAATGACCGAAACATTCACGGATTTGGGCCTCGGCGAGGACGTGCTGAGAGCCGTCGCCGACGCCGGTTATGAGACGCCGACGCCAATACAGGCTAAGGCCATCCCCTATGTTCTGATGGGCCGCGATATTCTGGGCTGCGCCCAGACCGGCACTGGCAAGACCGCCTCTTTCACCCTGCCGATGATCGACATTCTGGCGCAAGGGCGCGGCCGGGCGCGGATGCCGCGCTCTGTCATTCTGGCGCCGACGCGGGAACTGGCGGCTCAGGTCGCCGAGAATTTCGAGACCTATGGCAAATATCACAAGCTGACCATGGCGCTGCTGATCGGCGGGGTCAGTTTCGGCGAGCAGGAGAAGAAGCTCGACCGGGGCGTCGACGTGCTGATCGCCACGCCAGGCCGTCTGATTGATCACACAGAACGGGGAAAGGTCATCCTGACCGACGTGAAGGTGCTGGTGATCGATGAAGCCGACCGCATGCTCGATATGGGGTTCATCCCCGATGTCGAACGTCTGGTCGGGCTGATGCCGGTGATCCGGCAGACCTTGATGTTCTCGGCCACCATGCCGAAAGAAATTCGGCGATTGGCGGAAAAATTCCTGATGAACCCGAAGGAGATGGCGGTCGACCCGCCCTCCTCGACCGCCGAGACCGTGGAGCAGCGCTTCGTCCGATGCGAACGCCGCGCCAAGCGCAAGACCCTTCGGGCCCTGCTCGACAGCCAGGACTTGGACAACGCGCTGATCTTCTGCAACCGCAAGCGCGACGTCGCCGAACTCTATCGCAGTCTGGCCCGCTCGAATTACCCGGTCGGCGCGCTTCATGGCGATATGGATCAGTACAAACGCATGGAATGGTTGGAGAAATTCCGCACCGGCGAATGCAAGATCCTGATCTGTTCGGATGTCGCGGCGCGCGGCTTGGACATCGCCAGCGTCAGCCATGTGTATAATTTCGACGTGCCGATCAACGCCGAGGATTATGTGCATCGGATCGGACGCACCGGTCGGGCCGGCCGCAGCGGCGCGGCCTATACGTTGTTGACCGACGACGACGCCAAGGCCTGGGCTTCCATCAAGAAGATGGTCAAGAAAGAGATCCTGGAGTTGGAAATTCCCTTGGCCGGCGGCCGCCAACCGGAGAAATCCGACCAGGACGAGGCGGCCGAAGACAGCGCCGCCGTCATTCCGGAAGAAGCGCCGCCGTCCGACGCGACGGAAAAGCCTCGCCGCTCTTCCCGAGGGCGAGGCCGTTCGGCGCGCGACGAGGGCAACGGCGCGGAACCGGCGCGCGGCGGCAGGTCCCGCGGCGGACGCGGACGCGGCGCTTATGATGCGGGCGTCGAGCCTGAATTGACCACCGCCTTCGGCGACAGCGATCAGGTTCCGGCTTTTCTCAGGCGCTGACAGCTGGACCGGTCGAACCTCAACGGACCGGCCTTTCCCTTTACGGACTAGGCGGCATCCCCCTATAAGATATGGGTAATTTCAGCTCTCGACGGTCGAGAGCCGCGCGCCGACGCGTATCCGGGGAGCCCGCCAGGCCGATGCAAACCATCTTTATCCAGGTGAAATCCGAACTCGGAAAGACCTACGAGGTCGCAGACGCCGCCATTGAAATCGACGGCGTGTCGGAGGTCTATTCGACCTCCGGCCATTATGAACTTCTGCTGAAATGCTATTTGGATGATGGGGACGATATAGGGCATTTCGTGAATGAACGCATCCAGACCCTGCCCGGCGTGCGGGATACGTTCACGATCATCACATTCAAGGCTTTTGGTTAGCCGGATCGGGCGCGTGTTTTTGGCGGGCGGCGGCTAAGGCGGCGGTCACGGCCGGACACGCTGGTCTTAGGATTGGGATTTCAGAACATGACTGGGTTTCGGGATATCGACGAAGAGCGGCTGCGCGGCGAGGTTCAGGGCCTATTCCAGTATATTCAGCGCTTCCGAGAGGAAATCGCGCAGATGGTTCAGCCCGACGCCGACAGTGAGAAGACCCAATTCGAAAATATCTCTGAGCAGTTGGACGCGATTATCGGCGCGACCGAGAAAGCGACCCACCAAATTCTCGAAGGCATGGAGCAAATCGGCGATATCACCGAGAAGATCCGCGGGGCGACCGATCCAGAGGAGGTCACGGCACTCTGCGATGCGCTAGAGGGCGCCGCGATGCACACGATGGAAGCCTGCACCTTCCAGGACATCACCGGCCAACGCGTGACCAAGATCGTGCGGTCGATGCAATTCGTCGAGGAACGCGTGGACCGAATGCTCGATATCTGGGGACGGGAGGAAGTACAGTCGCTGGCCGAGGATTATTCCGATCAGTCCAAAAAGCGCACCGGCGACGCGGCGCTGCTGAACGGTCCGGCCCTGGAGGGCGAACAGCAGATCAGCCAGGCGGATATCGACGCGCTGTTCGACTAGGCGATGGCGTTGGCGCGGTCACTGACAGGATAGAGCCCCATGCCGCCTTTCGACTCCTCTGAGGCGCTTGATCGCAGGCTGAACGCGGTGCGTCCGGATTTGGCGGACAGCGCGTTGCGCGACCGCGTCTCCGCAACGCGCTTCGTCGATCCCAAGCCGGCGACCGTTCACGCCCCTGTAGCGCCGCTGCGACAGGCGCCGCGTCCAAGCTCAGCTCTGGACACTGAACTGCTCTTTGGCGAGACCGTGCGCGTCTTCGAGCGGCGCGACGGCTGGGCTTGGGTTCAGTCGGACATTGATGGCTATGTCGGCTACACGCCGACTCAGGCCCTGACATCGGACCAAGCGCCGGACCGGACTGGGGAAGTGGCGCCGGCGAGCCATGCGGTCCGCGCCCTGCGCGCCTTCGTCTTTCCAATCCCATCCATGAAGGCCCCGCCTCTGATGACGCTGAGCTTCGAGGCGCGAGTCGCGATCATCGGCACGCAAGACGGCTTTTCGGAGATCGCGGGCGTCGGGTTTCTCTATTCAGACCTGCTTCGGCGGATCGATGAACCCTTGAGCGACCCGGTCGACGCGGCGCTGCGTTTCCTGAACACGCCTTATCTTTGGGGCGGCCGCAGCGGCTTCGGGGTCGATTGCTCCGGCTTTGTGCAACTGGCCTGGGCCGCCTGCGGCGTCCGCCTGCCGCGCGACACCGACATGCAGTTGGCGGCGCTTTCTGAGGCGGTTCCTTTCGACGGCGACGAGAGCGTTTTGAGGCGGGGCGATCTGGTGTTCTGGGACGGGCATATCGGGATCTGGATCGATGAAGATCGGTTCCTGCACGCCAACGCCGGGGACATGACGACCGCACTCGCGCCCTTGGCGCCGACTGCGCGCCGGATTGAGGCGCAGGGCGACGGGCCGATCACCGCCGTCCGCCGGCCGCCTCTTTCCGCTGTCCACTCAACGCCCCTTTCCGACTGATCGCGCCGAAGGTCATGCCCCGACATTCCGCCAAGAGCAGTGCGCCGCGCGCCTGGCAGCGCATGTTGAGCGGTCGCCGTCTGGATCTGTTGGACCCCTCGCCGCTCGATATCGAGATCGAGGATATCGCCCATGGTCTGGCACGGGTCGCCCGCTGGAACGGCCAGACGACCGGCGCGCACCCCTATTCTGTCGCCCAGCATTCGCTGTTGGTCGAGGCGCTAGTGCGGCTGATCGAACCGAGCGCGCCGCCGGACTGGCTGCTCGCGGCACTGTTGCATGACGCGCCGGAATATGTGGTTGGCGATATGATTTCGCCCTTCAAGAACGTAATCGGCGACGACTACAAGTCTGTCGAAGACCGGTTGACCCAGGCCATCCATCTTCGCTTCGGCCTGCCGCCCAGGATCAAACCGCGCTTGAAAAAACTGATCAAAAAGGCGGATCACGCCTCGGCCTATATCGAAGCGACCGAAGTCGCGGGCTTCTCGAAAGATGAGGCGCGTGCGCTGTTTGGTCCGCCGCCTGCGAATTTCGATCGCTACAGCGCCGAGCCGATCGCAACCGATGACGCAAAACAGCGATTCTTAGTGCGGTTCGAGACGCTCGACGCGTTGGTCCGGAGCGGCGCCTAACCGGGCCGTGCGGCGCTCCCTTGTTCGCAGAGGGCTAAATGACATAGGATCGTGGGCGGGGATCACGATTTCAGCCTTCGGTGGGGACGAGATGACGGCGTCGACCAGAATTGTGCGATTGCGTCAGGTGAAATCGACCGGGCGCAGCGGTCGCGGGCGCACGCCACGGTCACCGAGCAAGGCGCAAATGGCGTATCTGAAACGCGGCGTCGACCAAGCCGGCGGAAAACTCCCCCTATTCGACCTGCAGGGCCAGAAATACCCGGAACGCACCATTCGAAGTTGCATCGACAACGGTTGGGCCGAACCCTGGTTCCACAATCCGCTGAAACCGGACTGGTTGGTCTGCAAATTGACCGATTCCGGCCGCTCGGTCGTCGCCGAGGACTAACCCTAACGGCGCGCCGCGAGCGCCTGGTTCTCAACCGACAGCCTGAATGCGATCAGCGCGGCGTTGAGCAGGGAAAAAACTAGAGCGATCCAGGGCGCCCCTAGACATATCGGCAGAACCGCGATTTCCAGCACCACGATCAGATAGTTCGGGTGCTCGAAATACCGGAACGGCCCGGTTCGAACCAAGGGCCGGTCGTCCAGGGTGATCACCCGCGTCGTCCAATACCGCCCCAGGCTGGCGATCACCCAGACCCGGCCGACCTGTAAGAGCAGGAACACGAGCAGAAGCGGCAGATCGATCGTCGGCGCGCCCAGCGCGTGCCATAGCAGCGCCGCCAACCATGCGCCGTGCAACAGAATGAACAGCGGGTAATGCCGCGCGCCGACCTCGCGGCCGCCCGCCGCCAACAGACGCCTGGTGTTGCGGTTGGCCAGCGCTACTTCGCCAAGACGCTGCGCCGCCACCAGCAGCACCAGGCCGACAGCCCAACTCACGCCGCGTCGCCAAAATCGAGCAGTCCAAACCCCGCCGAAAAGCCTGGACCCAGCGCCATCATCGCCTGGAGGCCGGAGCGTTCGCCAGTCGCCAAAACCTGCTTCAAGACCGACAAGACAGTGACGGCCGATGTGTTGCCGTGACGCCGCAGCATGTCTTCCGATTCCGCGTAGGTGTCGGCGTTGAACGGCAGAGCACGGCGGTAAGCCTCCAACACCTTGGCGCCGCCCGGATGCGCGATCGCCCCCCGGAGCGCGCCGGGCGCCAAGCCGAACCGGTCGAGAAACCGCTCGAAAACCGGGGGCAAGCTATTTTCCACCAATTTGGGAATATCGCGCGAGAACAGGACGCCGAAACCATCCTCTTCAATCGTCCAGCCCATGATATCGTGGGACGCGGGGAAGATATGATCGTAGCCGCCCAATTGCCGCGCCTTCGCCCCCTCTTGGGGCCCGTCGCCCGAGCGCAACACCATGGCCGCCGCGCCATCGCCGAAAAGCGCGGCGCCGATCAGATTAGCCTTGCTGTCATCCTGCGGCCGGAAAGTCAGGGTGCACAGCTCGACCACGAGCAACAGGACCGTCGCCGCGCCCTGCGCCGCCGCCAAGGCCCGCGCCAGGTCCGAGGCCCGGGAAAGACCGTTGACGCCGCCGGCGCAACCCAAACCGAAGATCGGCGTTCGGCTGACGTCAGGGCGCAATCCTAAGGGCTCGATCAGATAGGAGTCGAGGCTTGGCGTGGACACGCCTGTCGTGCTCACGCACACAACCGCGTCGATGTTCGCGCCTTCGATCTGCGCTTCTGCGAGAGCCGCCCGCCCGGCCTCAAGCAGCAGCGCCTGGGCCTGGGCCTCGAACGCCGCCATACGATCGCGCCAGCCGCGTTGCTCCAAATACCATTCCAGCGGAAAGCAAGCGGCGCGTTGATCAATCCCAGCGCGGGAAAAGGCCTGCGTCATCTGCGCCGCTAGACCCGGGTCGGCCGAAAACCGGTCGCCGAAGAGCCCGTGCAGCGCTTGCAGCGCGTCGCCCTGGGTCAGCCGGTAGGATGGAAATGCATCCGAGACCGACAGGAGTGAGACCGGCGGCGCGGCGCGCCTCTCGTAAGCGTCCGGGTACGTCGCGATCGGTCTAGCGTCCTGGAATTGTCGGCCGGGAAAGCCAGTCGATGGCCGCCGGCAAACCGCCCTCGCCGATCGGCAGGCCGATCCGCTTCAAGCCCGCCTCGACCGCCGCGAGACAGCCCAGGATCATCGGCTCGTTATTGTCGCCCAGATGGCCGATCCGGAACGCACGGCCGTTGAGATGGCCGAGCCCGCCGCCGACAGAGACCGAGAATTGGTCGCGGCAGACATCGCGCACCGCGTCGGTCGTGAAGCCTTCGGGGAGGAGGATCGTTGTGACGGCGTTTGAACGTTCGGCGGGGACAACCGCGTTGAATTGCAGCGCGCCCGCCTCGCACCATTTGCCGACGCAGAGCCGCACCGCCTCCGCCAACCGGGCGTGGCGGGCGAAAACGCCTTCCAAGGTCTCTTCGGCGATCATATCCATCGCCTCGCGCAACCCGAAGACGATATGCTCCGGCGCGGTGCCGCAATAGCGTCGATAATGCTCCTTCTGACGGCGAAAGCCCCAATCCCAATATTGGGTGTACGTTTCGATCGTCTCGGCATGCGCCAAGGCCTTTCGGCCGGCTGCGACCAACGCGACGCCAGGCGCGCACATCAGGCCTTTTTGCGAGGCGGTGACTACGACATCGATATTCCAGGCTTCCATCTGGATATCAACCGTCGCAAAGGAGGCGATCGCGTCGACCATGAAGAGAGCCGGATGGTCGGCCGCGTCGATCGCGGCGCGGACAGCGCGGAGGTCGCTGGTGACGCCGGTCGCGGTGTCGGTATGGACCACCAAGACCGCCTTGATCTTGCGGTCCGCATCGGCGCGAAGGATGTCCTCGACGGCGTTCGGATCAATGGCGTGCCGTCGATCATTAGGAATCGTGACGACCTCGACCCCCATCGACTTCGCCATCTCGGTCCAACCAGCCGAGAAATTGCCGGTCTCCGGCAACAAGACGGCGTCTCCCGCCACGACCGTGTTCGCCAACGCCGCTTCCCAGCCGCCATGACCATTCGCGCCGTAAAGGAATACCTCGCCGTCGGTCCTGAACAGCGGCTTCAGGTCGTGAAACACCGATTTGGACAGGTCGATGAATTCCGGTCCCGAAAAGTCGATGGCGGCGCGGTTCATTGCGCGCAGGACACGTTCCGGAATGTTGGTCGGACCCGGCACATTCAAGAACTCACGGCCGCGCCGCACCGGAGCCGGCGCGGTGGAAACGGCGTGCAGGGCTGTCACATCGGCGTTCATCAGGTCATCCTACTTTCACATCGGACGGCGTATCGGCGAGCGGCGTCGCCGGCGCATCCAGGTTTCATTACGTATTCGCCAATCGGGCGGACCGACTATGGCGGGAATTTAGCGTTCGGACGGCGTTTCGGCGCCGCGCCTGAGCGCATCAGCCTTTGGCGGCTTTCATCTCCAGGGACTTGATCCAATCAAGGCCCGGCAGGACCTCGCTGCGGATGAACTCGACGCGTTGTTGCGGACCGCCGACGCTGGCGTTTTTGAAGCGCGACCGCCAATGGTCCATTTTCAGGGTCAGTCCGCATAAAACGCCGCCGATCGTGGTGTGGTGCGAGGCGATCAGGTCGCGCACCTCATGAAAGCGCTCGGCGCTGATATCGTCCCAAAAATCCTTCGTCTTGCGATCGAAACTCTCGAACCGACCGGTGATCGACCCGGTCACATCCGTCAGGTCCGAATCGATCGTCTTCAGGATATTGTCCAACGCACGGTCATGCTTGACCTGATAGTTGCCGCGCAACTCTTTCATCCATTCGAGAAACTCATAGATGGTCGGAACGGTGTTATCGAGAATGTCCCGGAAATAGGCGAGCGAAAGGAAGATATCGCCGTAATCCTCCAGGAATTTTGGGATCTCGGCCAGCGAGACGTCCAATTGCTCGGCCATCTTCTTCAGCTTCGACAGCGCCGTCGCCGGATCCGGATCCTTGAACAGCGCCAGAATGTCCCCGACATCCTGGATGCCCTGATCGGCGCCATAGACATGCAGGATCAACGGATGGGTGAAGCTCTTCATCCGGTCGGTCAGTTCGGCGCGCTTGGCTTCCGAAAGCTGCAGGTCCGCAGCGTCGTCAATCGGGATCTGCATGGCCCGCAACTCGATCCGGATTGAATAGACGTCGAAACTCGGCACAAGATCGAAACGCTGGATCAACGCCAGATCCGATTTGAGGTCTTCGTCTTCGTTCGGAAAGAACCCCGCCAACTCGCCGGTCGCCACTTGACCACTGCCGGCGCCGCCGGCGTCGTTGAACAGTTCAACCATCGTCTCCAGGCGGCTGTTCTTGACCAATCGGGCCCGTTTCAAGCCCGGCGTCTTCAGCGGCAGGATATTAAGTCCAAGAAGATGGAGGCTGTCTTTGACCGCGTCTTCTTCCGATTTAACCAGAGCGGCCGGACCGGGAGACTTTATGGCGTGATCACTCAAGACGCTTCCACCGCTCTACAGGTCGAGATTGGGCGGCGCACACACCGCTCTGGCGGCGTTCAACACAAGTCAGGCCGCCCTCACCCTTCGACTATGGCGTTATTCGAACCGGAAAATCAAACGATTGCCCGGCTTGGCGATCCAAGGCGGTGGAAAGACCACGCTCTCGATGCTCGGAATTTGGTCGGGGCAGCAGGACTCGAACCTGCGACCTCCCGTCCCCCAGACGGACGCGCTACCAGGCTGCGCCATGCCCCGCGCGGGATCATGTTTCACCATGACCCTGCGTGGCGGGGTGTACGCGGCCCGCCGTCTCTTGGCAAGCCATTCCGGGCCCTAGGCAAGTCGGTCTCAGAGCTAGGTTGATCGCTCCGCCCGCGGCGCGTCGTCAAGTGTTTCGCGTAGCCTGATCAACCGGTCGAGAGCGGATTGCAGGGCCGTTCTGTCTTGTTCCGTAAGGCCAGCCGCCGCGGACGGCGCGGCGCTCTGAGCGGCGTCACCCGGGCCGCTCTCCGAAGGGGCTTGCGGCGGCGCGACGGCGGACCCCTCAGCGCCGTCTGCCGCCCCTTCGGCGCCGGCTTCCGCGACAAAGGCCCGGACGCCCTTTTCCTTCAACAGTTTCTGGACGCCTCGGATCGTGTAGCCCTCGGCATAGAGTAGATCGCGAATGCGCGCCAAGAGTTTGAGGTCTTCGGGTCGATAATAGCGCCGCCCGCCCGCGCGCTTCATCGGCTTCACCTGGGAGAATTTTGTCTCCCAGAAGCGCAAAACATGCTGTTGGACGCCCAGGTCGTCGGAAACTTCGCTGATGGTGCGGAATGCGCCGGCGGATTTGCCGGCTTTCGGATCGCTCATGTCAGGCTGTCGTTGATCCGCTTTTTCAGGACGTGACTGGGGCGAAACACAAGCACCTTTCGCGGCAAAATGGGAACTTCTTCGCCGGTCTTCGGGTTGCGCCCGATCCGCTCGCCCTTCTGCCGCACCGAAAAGCTGCCGAAGGACGAGATTTTGACGGTTTCGCCGCGCGTCAACGCGTCGGACACTTCGCCAAGGACGGCTTCAACCAGATCGGCCGACTCATTCCGCGACAGTCCCACCTCCTGATAAACCGACTCGGCCAGTTCGGCGCGTGTCATCGTATTCTCGGCCATAAACCGACCTCCCCCAGACCAGATAAATCTCGCTATTTCATGAGGTTATCTTTCGACCTGGAGAAGGTCAATCAGCCGTTCGCGATTTTGTCGCATGCGTGGCTTGGCCCATACGCAGCCGGAGGCGCTTACGACAACCCAGCCTTTACCAGCGCAAGAGCGCCGAGCCCCAGGTGAAGCCGCCGCCCATGGCGGTCAGCGCGATCAAATCGCCCGGTTTAAACAGTTGCCGTTCAAAACCGTGGGTCATCGCCAGGGGTATGGTCGCCGCCGATGTGTTGGCGTGATCCTGAACCGTCACGATCACCTTCTCGTCCGGAACGGTGAGGCTCTGACCGACCTTCGATATGATCCGGCTGTTCGCCTGGTGCGGGATCAGCCAATCGACATCGTCGACCGTCAAGCCGTTATGGTCCAAAGCGTCGCGCACCGATTGAACCATGCTGGTCACGGCGAAACGGAAGACGTCCTGCCCGTTCATGCGGACGTGGCCGGCGGCGCCGGTCGAGGACGGCCCGCCATCGACATAGAGCTGGTCGTAGCGCGTCCCGTCCGAATAGAGATGTGTTGAAATGAGACCCCGATCTTTCTCATCGTGGCAGGCCTGAAGAACCACCGCGCCGGCGCCGTCGCCGAACAGAACGCAGGTCGACCGATCCTCGAAATCGAGGATCCGCGAATAGGTCTCCGCCCCGACGACCAGGGCGGTCGTCGCCTGGCCCAGTCGGATCATGTTGTCCGCCATGGCGAGGGCGAAGATAAAGCCGCTGCAGACCGCCTGCACGTCGAACGCAGAGCCCCTGGTCGCCCCCAATCGTCCCTGGATCCGAGCCGCCGTCGCCGGGAACGTGTTGTCCGGGGTCGTCGTCGCCACAATGATCAGGTCGATCGCCTCGGCGTCGAGATGCGCCGCGGAGAGCGCGCGTTTCGCCGCCTTCAAGCCGAGATCGGAGGTCAATTCGCCGTCGGCTGCGAAATGCCTTTTCTCAATTCCCGTGCGTTTGACGATCCATTCGTGCGAGGTGTCGACGATCTCGGCCAGATCGTCGTTGGTCACCGCCTTTTCCGGCAGGTAGCTGCCGACGCCGACCACCTGGCTGCGCGGCGCGCAGGCGGCGGCGCGGCCATTTCCATTTCCTGACCCTGATCCGGTCATCCGGCGGCCTCCGCCTCTCCGTCATTGTGCGCGGTGGTTGGCTCGCCGTCGAAATCGGACGAATCCTGTAGCGCCGCGAAATCAGTGCGCATCTTGTCGATGAAGCCGTGCACGGTCATGTCTGCGGCGACGCCGATGGCGTTGGCGAAGCCGATCTTGTTGGTGCCGCCATGGCTCTTCACCACGATCCCGTTCAGACCGAGAAAGACCGCGCCATTATAGCGATTCGGGTCGAGTCGCAGGCGCAGTTTGCCAATCGCCCCGCGGGCGAAAAGATAGCCGATCTTGGAGAGGAAGGAGGTCTGGAAGGTCTCACGGATGAAATTGCTGATCAGACGCGAGGTGCCTTCCGCCGTCTTGAGCGCCACATTGCCTGTAAACCCATCGGTGACAATGACGTCGACGGCGCCGCGGGCGATGTCATCGCCCTCAATAAAGCCTTTGAATTCGATCGGAAGCGTGCTGTTTCGGATCGTGTTGGCCGCCAGACGCACCTCGTCCTTCCCCTTCAGATCCTCGACGCCGATATTGAGCAGCCCGACCGTCGGTTTCTCGATGCCCAGCACGGTGCGCGCAAACACCTCGCCCATCACCGCAAACTGGATCAGGTTTTGGGCGTCGCATTCCACATTCGCGCCCAGATCGAGCATACAGCTCTCCCCGCGCATGGTCGGGAAGAATGAACTGATCGCCGGTCGGTCGATGCCGGGCAGCGTGCGCAGACCAAACATCGCCATCGCCATCAAGGCCCCGGTATTGCCGGCGGAGACGACGCAATCGGCCTCGCCTTCGCGGACCGCGTCAATCGCCAACCGCATGCTCGATTTGCGGCCCGATCGCAGCGCTTGGGACGGCTTGGCGTCGTTTGAAATCGCCTGATCGGTGTGCCGGATGTCGACGCAGCCTTGCAGGATCGACTGTCGCTCGACCAGAGGCTTCAGTTTGGCTTCATCGCCGAAAATGATGAAACAGGCGTTGGGCAGACGCTCGCGCGCCACCGCCGCACCCTCGACGACCATCGCCGGGGCGTCGTCGCCGCCCATGCCGTCCAGAGAGATCCTGAGCTTTTCGGCCACGCTATCGGTCCGATCATGCGCTGGCGGCGCGCGCTGGGGCGGCCGCGCCGACCGGACAGCCGGACGGGCGCGCGCCGGTCGGCTTGACCGGCGTACCGCCAAGGTCGCTAAGGATGGGAAGGGCCGAGATCAGACCGACGCCGTCTCAGCCACCTCACGGCCGTCGTAGTAGCCGCATGACTGGCAAACATGGTGCGGACGCTTGAGTTCGCCGCAGTTTGAACACTCAACGTAGGCGGAAGTGGTGATGGAATCATGAGCCCGTCGCATGTTTCGGCGCGAACGGCTCACCTTTCTCTTAGGTACAGCCATTTTCTTGACTTTCGAATTTGTGAAAAGCGAGCGGGTTCATAGGCGATTTACTCTGGCGGAGCAAGCGGCGGAAACGGAAAGCGCATCCCATCATTCAACGGAGCGCTCAGAGCAGCGCTACCCTTGAGGTTCGGCCGAGTCCTTCAGTTTCTGCAGCGCCGCGAAGGGGCCGCTCGGTTGGTTGAGTTCGAGCACCGCGCCGGCGCCCTTCGGCGCCAATGCTTGTTCCAGCGAGACCCCGGGCGCGCGCGGATAGGGATCAAGCGCCAACGCAAGATGCTGCGCCGCCAGTTCGCCGACATCGATCCCCCCTTCTTCGAACGGCTCCACCGGGTCTGCGTCGCTTAGACTCAGTTCGACCCCGACCGCTTCTTCGACCGGTCCGAATTCCGTATCGAATGTCTCGTCGATCGAGGCCTGAACGGGCTCAAGCGTGACCGCACAGATCTGTTGCAATTTCGCCAAGACCCGCCCGTGCACGAGCACATTCGGCCCGCCGCCGACCGGCCGCGCCTTCGCTTCCAGCGACAGCCCGTCGATGCTGTGCAAACCAAAACGGCCGGCTAAGGCCGCCATTTGTTCTGTATTGGCCTCAAGTCGTATTCCGCGACCGCCGGCCGGAATATCTCCAGGCTGAATCCAGTGCGAGAATTCGCGGTCTTGCGCGTCTTTCGGTTTGGATTCCGTGCTGGTCGTCATAATCGCCCCGCCCATTGCGGCTCGCCGGCCTCGCCCATCGGAAACTGAACAGCGCCCGCCAGGATTGCGTCTTCCGTTTGCCCCGCCAGCGTCTCCCGCGCCCGGTAGACGTAGCCGGTCAGACTTTCTACGCCGGCGGGAGCGGCGTCCGGCGCGCGGTAGACATTTCTGGCCAAGGCCGCCGCCATTTCTGCCTCTCCGCCCTTTAGCGCCTGATTATAGGCCTCGAGTCGGCCGTAGAGCGAATCGATCATCACGTGAATACGCTTTTTCACACCTGTATCCCCTGCACCCAGCTCTCGCAGCGATCGGTCCATATCGACGAACAACTCCTCCAGCACCGCTTGCAAGACCGGATGCTGACGACCCTCGCCGGAGAAACGGTCGATCAGCAAAAAGAGATGCAGAACGATCATGTCAAACCGCCCATCCACCGTGTCCGGCACACCATACGCGTTGTAGAGCATAGGCTGGCGGGCCGCGTTGACGACTTGGCCATAAAGCGCTTCCGCCGGCGCAACGCCGGTGTTGAAGCCCATTACGCGGCGAATGGTTCTCCCAAGGTCCACTCTTTTCCCTTTCATCGGCGTATTGCGCGACGCGTCCGCGAGGCGACGAAACCGAGGCCTGAATTGACAAATACCGCCATCCGAGGGCATCTTCCCGCTGTCCGCCGCTGGCCCTATAACGGGTCGCGCAAGCGCCCCGTCAAGAGTGCTGGGGGCGCCGACAGGACGAACGGAACCGATTTTGATGACACACACGCTTGCCAAAGCCTTGATCCGCCCGATCGCGCTCGGCGTCTTTGTCGCTGTGGCGCTTGGGGCCTGCACGCCGAAGACCTCTTTGCGCGGGAACCTTCCGCGCGAA
This sequence comes from Alphaproteobacteria bacterium, assembly GCA_030065235.1. Classification (GTDB taxonomy): domain Bacteria; phylum Pseudomonadota; class Alphaproteobacteria; order UBA8366; family Aestuariispiraceae; genus JASJDC01. Next base: position 307,966 of record JASJDC010000001.1, on the reverse strand, counting down.
GCGCAATTGGAGAAACTGGAGCTCGGCGTCGCCAACAAAAATGACGTGGCCACCATGATTGGCACGCCCTCTGTACTCGGCACCTTCGACTCCAATGTCTGGTACTATATGAGCCGCACCACGGAACAGTGGGCGTTCATGGACCAGGAAATCGTCGAGCAACAGGTTCTGGCGATGTATTTCGACGAACAAGGCGTGCTGCAGCACGTTGAGCGCTATTCGGAAGACGATGCGCGCGACATCGCCTCCAGCGACAGGGTCACGCCGACGGCCGGGAAAGAGCTGGGCTTTTTCGAACAAATCTTTGGGAATCTCGGCCGCGGCAATCCGTTGGGCGGTTAAAGCCACACCAACTGCATATCGCCTGAACGTCGCTCGGCTTATCTCTGGCCCGCGCCCGAATCCATTTACCATACTGACGTATGAAACGGGTCTCACGTCCTGCGCCGCTGCTGCTTACGCTCCTCGCGCTGGCCGGCATTCTGCTGTGCTTAGACGCCGTCTGGGCGCAGGAACCGCCGCGTTGGACCGGCGAGTGGCAGGCCATTTCACGAAACCAAGCTTCGCTGATCACATTGACCCAGGAGGGCGACCGGGTAACAGGAACCGTACAACCGGGAGACGGCCGGATCACGGCGCGCGTCGACGGCCGCCAGATCAGTGGAACCTGGACCGTCGGCGATCAAAGCGGAGCCTTGGTCTTTGCCCTTTCGGCGGACGGCCAATCCCTAACCGGGCGGTACGACGCTGGCGAGTATCTGAACGCCCGTCGTGTTGAAAATGTCGCAGCGAGCGGACGCCGCATCAGCGCCGAGTTTTCGCCTCGAGAGACGCTGCGAACCGTCATAACCGGGATGAATGACGCCTTCGTCGGCGGACGGCCATCGGCGATCCGGTTCTTCGCGCCGCTCTTACAGTTTGAAGCGGAGGAGACCCGCGACGTCTCGGAAAACGCCTCTCGCACACGGCGTCTAACAGCGCTGTGGCGCATATTGAACTTGTCAACCTTCCGTATCTTTCAGGCGCCCGGCGCGCCGCCTGGAGACACGGCGAGTTTCGGCATCGGCCCGGTCAACAGCAATGTCAGCTACGAACTGCGGTTCCAGCGGGACGAGAACGGCCGCTGGGATATCTTGCTCGAATCCATGGTCGAGCTCGAGGATATCGTGCAAGGCATGCTCGAAGACCTGGGCCATACCTCCTACGCGGAGTTTGAGGAGGCCACGAACAACAGCCCACGCGGGGCGATGCGGCAATTCATGCATGGCGTCGACACATGGTTTCAGGGCGGCCGCGAGGAGGCGCTGGCGACGCTGGACCTGTCTTATTTGGCCCCTGCCTTGGCCGCGGTCGAGGGGCCGATCTTGGCGGACTATCTGGTTCAGATCATCGATCGGGCAGGCCTGTTCGTGATGCAGGAAATCCCCAACGATCCGGGCCGATCGGCGGCTTACATCCATTATGTCCACCCGTTGGGTTCAATCGTGCTTGAAAAGACGTTGGGCGAAGATGGCGAACTCGACCAATGGCGGTTCTCGCCAAGCACGTTGAGATCGGCGCCAGCCCTATACAACGCAATCCAAGACCTGCCTCTGGCGCCGGGCGTGACCCCGGTAGAGCCGTTCACGAACTTCTTCAAGACGCGTGAGCGGGTTCGACTCGCCGCGCCGGTGTTGTTGGAGCGAGATCTCGTTCTCGAGAATTGGCAATGGATCGCGCTGGCGGTTGCTTTCATCGTCGCCGTGCTGGCGGGCCTGATCCTCACAAGTGTGATCCTTCCTCTGGCGTCCCGATTGACGGGCCTGAACACCACGAGCGGATACACGTGGCCGGCGCGGGTCGTCATCTTCGGCGCCGTGCTGCTGATCGCGATCGCCGAGCTTGGCGTCGGTCAGGGCGGCCTTGGCGTGGTCGGACAAACGATCGGCGTGATCACCATCGTCGGCCTGACGCTGCTTTTGTATAAGATAACGCATGGCGTCGGCCGGCTGTTTCTCTCCAGGGCGCAAGAGACCCGCACTTATGTCGATGAAATCGTCGCCTCGCTGGCGACCGGGATCATCAAGCTGGTGATCGTCATCCTAGGCGTCATCACCTGCGCCGACATTGTCGGTCTGCCCTACGAAGGGGTCATCGCCGGTCTTGGGGTCGGCGGCGTCGCCCTCGCCTTCGCCTCCCGGGATACAATCTCGAATATGCTGGGCGGCATGCTGTTGATGGCCGACAGGCCGTTCAAGCGCGGCGACTTGGTCGAGACCGACGGTCAATGGGCGATGGTGCAGGATGTCGGCTTACGCTCAACCCGGATGCGGACCTTCGATGACGCGCAATTGATTATTCCCAACGCCCAGCTCTCAGACCGGGCGATTGTGAATTGGGGCAAGCGCCAGCGGCGCAAGGTGGCGTTCGACATCTCGCTGACCTACGACACGCCGCGCGAGAAACTCGACCGGTTCGTCGAGCGTTTGAAAGAGATCTATGTTGACCAGCCCCGGTCGGACGCAAAGGAAAGCTATATCGGCCTGAAGACCTTCGCGGCCTCCTCGATCGATATCGAGTTCTGGGGCTATTTCAACGTCTATGGCTATGAGGCGCATGTCCGGGCGCGGCACGCCTTCATTGGCGACGTGATCGATCTGGCCAATGAGGTCGGCGTCTCCTTCGCCTTCCCGACCCGAACCGTCCACATGATGATGGAGGAACCGGCTGATCCAAAGGACGCGCTGACCTAATCCCGCCCTTCGCGCGGAAAAAAGAAACCCGCGAGCGCCGGAGAGGCCCTCGCGGGTTGTGTGTAAGTCAGCCGGAGCGCGCTTAGTGGGCGAGCGCGGCCAGTAACAGGATCGCCACAATGTTGGTGATCTTGATCATCGGGTTCACGGCCGGGCCGGCGGTGTCCTTGTAGGGATCGCCGACCGTGTCGCCGGTCACCGCGGCTTTATGCGCCTCGGAGCCTTTGCCGCCGTGGTTGCCGTCTTCGATGTATTTCTTGGCGTTGTCCCAGGCGCCGCCGCCGGCGGTCATCGAGATCGCAACGAACAGGCCCGTCACGATCACGCCGAGCAACAACGCGCCAAGCGCGGCGAAGGCCGCCCCTTGGCCCGCGATCGCCGCGATCACGAAATACAACACGATCGGCGAGAAGATCGGCAGCAAGCTAGGGATGATCATCTCTTTGATCGCCGTTTTGGTCAGCATGTCGACACAGCGGCCGTATTCCGGCTTGGTGGTGCCTTCCATGATGCCCGGCAGTTCCTTGAACTGACGCCGTACCTCGACGACGACCGCACCGCCGGCGCGACCGACAGCCGTCATGCTCATTGCGCCGAACAGATAGGGCAGCAGGCCGCCCAACAGCAGACCGACGACGACATAGGGGTTGCTCAGGGAGAAATCCACGCTGACATCGCTGAAATAGACGTCGAGATCGGCCGTGTAGGCGGCGAACAGCACCAGCGCGCCAAGACCGGCGGAGCCGATCGCATAGCCCTTGGTGACCGCCTTGGTCGTGTTGCCGACGGCGTCGAGCGCGTCGGTCGTGTTCCGGACGCTCTCCTCCAGATCGGCCATCTCGGCGATCCCGCCCGCATTGTCGGTCACCGGACCATAGGCGTCTAGGGCGACGACCATGCCGGCCAGCGCCAGCATCGTGGTCACCGCGATGGCGATCCCAAACAGACCGGCCAAGAGATAGGTCACGATGATCGCGGCGCAGATCAGGATAGCCGGCACCGCCGTCGCCTCCATCGAGACCGCGAGGCCCTGGATGACATTCGTGCCATGCCCGGTTTCCGACGATTGCGCCACCGACCGCACCGGACGGTATTCGGTCGAGGTGTAATATTCGGTCACCCAGACGATCAGGCCGGTCAGCACCAGGCCGACGACGCCGCACCAGAACATATCCAGCCCGGTGAAGGTGGTCCCACCGATGGTGAATTCCGTCGCCGTGCCGACGGTGAACGCGGTCGCCGGAAAGAGCGCGATAGCGCCCAACACAGCCGAGGCGAAGAAGCCCTTGTAGAGCGCGCCCATGATGTTGTTCGACGCGCCGAGACGGACGAAGAAGGTGCCGATGATCGAGGTCACCAGACAGACCGCGCCGATCGCCATCGGATAGAGCAGCATGTTCTGCAGGTTCGGATCGTTCGCCAGGAAGATCAGCGCCAGGACCATGGTCGCGCCGACGGTGACGACGTAGGTCTCGAACAGGTCGGCCGCCATGCCGGCGCAGTCGCCGACATTGTCGCCGACATTATCGGCGATCACACCCGGATTGCGCGGATCGTCCTCGGGGATGCCCGCTTCGACCTTACCGACCAGATCGGCGCCGACATCGGCCCCTTTGGTGAAGATGCCGCCGCCGAGCCGTGCGAAGATCGAAATCAGCGACGCGCCGAAGGCGAGGCCGACGATCGGGTTGATCATGTCGCGCCCAGTGGCCCCAATCGCGTCGAGGATGACGTAATAGACGGCGATCGACAGCAGCGCCAAACCCGCCACCAGCATGCCGGTGACCGCGCCCGCCTTGAAAGAGATATCCAGACCGTGCGTCAGGCTGGTCCGGGCCGCTTCGGTCGTCCGCACATTGGCCCGCACCGAGACGTTCATGCCGATATAGCCGGCCGCGCCTGACATCACGGCGCCGATCAGAAAACCTACGGCGGTGGTGACGCCCAACGTCACCAAGAGCACGACGGCGACAACGATCCCGACCACGCCGATGGTGGTGTATTGCCGATTGAGATACGCGGCCGCGCCTTCCTGAATCGCGCCGGCGATTTCCTGCATCCGCTCCGAGCCCGCGCTGGCGCTGAGGATGCTGCGGGACGCCCAGACGCCGTAGACGATGGCCAGAACGCCGCACGCAATGATGAGCGTAATCATTCCCTTGGTAACCCTTCCCACTCGCTGCGGCCGATACGCGTCGACCGGCGCCCGCGTGTTGCAGGGGCCAACGGTCGACGCCAAGTCGGGGGGTCCGATCCGGCCGCCTATTGATATTGCTGAGACGGTGCGCGCCTTCCCATTGCCGCGCCCCGCTTTTCCCACTCTGTAAGGCGCCTTCCAGCGCTCGGAGGAGTCCGGTGCGAAAGGCGCGCGAAAAGTACGGGAAGCCTGCGGCCAGTGCAAGTGAGCGCTGGCGGAGTTTTGCGCCGCGTGACGGTCTCTTGCGGCGGCCTGGGCCTAGGCCCGAACGCCGCCCCGCAGGCGCAGCGTCAACGCCGCGAGAAAGGCGATCCCGACCGGAACCGTGATCGCCAGATTCACCGCCTCCCAGCCGACCATATGCTGCAGCAGGCCGGCGGACAGCGATGCGACGGAGACGGTTCCGAAGACGAGGAAATCGTTCATCGCCTGCACCTTGTTGCGCTCGGCCGGTCGATAGGTCTCGGTCAACAGCGCAGTGCCGCCGATGAACATGAAATTCCAGCCGATCCCGAGCAAGACAAGCGCGACCCAGAAATCCGACAGCGCGATGCCGGAGAGGCTGACAAGAACGCAGCCGCCGACGAGAACCGCGCCGGCCTTGATGATGGTCAGGACCCCGAATTTGCGAATCAGGGAGCCGGTGAAAAAGCTCGGTGCGAACATGCCCAAGGCGTGCCACTGGATCACGAACGCCGTATCGGCCAATCCGAAGCCGCAGACCGCCATCGCCAAGGGCGTCGCCGTCATAACCAGCGACATCGACGCGTATCCGAACATCGCCGCCAGAAGCGCGACCAGGAAGGCCGGCTGCCGCGCGATTTCCGCCAGGGGCCGGCCGCTGTCCTTGCGCTCCTCGGCGGTCAGACTCGGGATGCGCACGAATTGCAGCAGGACGATCGTGACCATGCACAACACCGAAATCGCCGCGAAAGAGCCGGCGAAGGAGACCGGCGCCAGAAGATCATTGCTGAGTTTCGCCAATTCGGGCCCGAAAATCGCCGCGACGACCCCGCCCGCCATAACCAGGGAGATCGCCTTGCTCTTGAAGGCAGGGCTCGCCGTCTCCGAGGCCGCAAACCGGTAATACTGCCAGAACGCATTGTGGAAGCCGATCAGCAAGCCGCAGGCGACGAACATCCAGAACTCGCCCAGGATGATCGCGTAGCAGGCCAGGCCCGAACCAACGACGCCGATCACCTGACCCAGGGTGAATCCGATCCGGCGGCCGACCCGGCGCATGAACATCGAGGCCGGGATCGTCGCGATCATCGTGCCGATGAATTGCATGGTCAGCGGCAAAGTGGCGAAGGCGACTTCCGGAATCTCGCCGAAAAACGGCACGGCGATCGCGGCCGTCTTGCTGGCCAGCGCCTGGCCGGTCAGCGCCGAGATCACCATATTCAGGCTGGTGCCCGTCATCGACAAAGCCAGACAGGCGGACAGGATGAAGACGTTCCGCTTGGTCGGGTCGCCGCCGGCGCTTCTGGCGGCGTTATCGGCTGTCGTGTCGATCATTCAGGCGCTCATGCCCATCGGGGCCTCAGGAGCCCGTGTTCGCCGGTCGGCTATCCGCCGCGTTTCTCGTAAATGCCCTCGATCAGCACATCGACCAGGGGTTCGGTCCCGATCGATTCAGCCGCCACTTTGCGAAGACGATTCTTAAGGGAGACGATGCTGATCGGCGCGTCAACCGGCACCGAGGCAAAAAAGCTGTGAAGCGCGCGGATGCTGTGATCGCGGATGCGCGGCATGGCGACGATGGCCAGTTCCTTGCCCTCCTGATGTTTCACTTGAAGCGTGATCTTCAGCAACACGAACTTCTTGATCGAGCCTTGGCGGATCACCGGGATCGTTATCGATTCGAGCGGCACGAGCAGAGGCGGCGGCGGGGGCGGCGGCGGTTCCGGCTCGGAATTCGCGGCCAACTCGTCCTTCAAATACAGGAAATAGACCACCGCGCCGCCGCCGCCGAGCAGCAACAGCACCGGAATCAGGATCAGAAGCAGCTTCTTCATCGGTCCGCCTTCATTCGGCTTACATAGGCAATCGTCGCCAAATTGGCCATCGAACAGTGGGGCCGATTGTTGCGAAGAAACCGCTGTCAGCGGTGCTGATACCCGGGCGCGCCGATGGCCAGGCGTTGGCCTTCGGAATCGAGGACCGACACCGGGTCCTCGGAAGCCGATATCGAAGGCCCCATCACGCCGATCCGGGTGACGCGGACATCGGCCCGCTCGGCCCGTCGGATGACCTCCCCGGCGGCGTCCGCCGGCGCGGCGAACAGGATCTGGTAATCGTCTCCCCCCGTGATCGCCTGGATCATCTGATCCGGTTGATCGGCGATAAGGCCCGCGACCGGGTCAGAAAGCGGGATCGTCGTCGTCTCTAAGGTCGCGCAAAGGCCGGAGACGCGGCAGACATGACCAAGATCGGCGACGAGCCCGTCCGAAATGTCGGTCGCCGCGCGCGCCAGGCCGATCAGAGCGGCGCCGTACCCGACGGGCGGCTCTGGAGTCTCATAGGCGCCGATCAGCGCTTCCCGCGCCGCATAGGGCAGATCCGGAAAGTCACCGCGCGCGCAGTCCAGTCCGAACGCGCCGTCCCCGATCGTCCCCGTGACCCAAACATGATCCCCTTCTCGCGCGCCGCTGCGCCGCAGCGCGCCGCCTTTCGGCGCGCTTCCGATGAAGGTCGCGGTGAGGACCGCCGGGCCCGGCGTCGAGACACTGTCGCCGCCGATCAGAGTGACGCCATAGAGGCTTTGATCCTCGGCCAAACCGCGTGCGAAAGCCTCGACCCAGGCGTCGTCGGTCTCGGTAGGCAACGCTAAATTGAGCGTATAGGCGCGCGGCGCGGCCCCTTTGGCCGCCAGATCCGACAATGAAACCCGGAGCAGTTTGCGCGCAATTGCGCCGGGCGCTTCCGGCCCGCGATAATGCACCGCTTCAACAAGCGTGTCGGTGGTGATCACGAGGTCCCGGTCGGGCTCCACCCTCAACACCGCCGCGTCGTCAGTCAGGCGTCGCGCACCCGGCTCGCCTTCGGTCAGCGGCGCGAAGAACGTGGCGATACGGCCGAACTCTCCGAGCCCGGACGCGCGGGACGTCGGTTCAGCCATCAAGGGGCCGGCTCGGCCGCGGCCTCCGGTTCCGGATCGAGCCCTAAATCGGCGCCGCCGTCCGCCCCAGCCGCGCCCTTCTCGCGGACGGTCTTGGCCAACCGATCCAGCACGCCATTCACGATGGCCGGCTCGCCGCCGCCGAAGAACGCATCCGCGACCCCGACATATTCCGAGATCGCAACCGGCGCGTCGACCTCCGACGAGAAAGCGAGCTCATAGGCGCCGGCGCGCAGCACCCCGCGCAACACCGTCTCCATGCGTTCGACGCTCTTGCCCGCGCCCAGACAGCTGTCGATCATGCGGTCGAGGTCCTCCCGACGCTTCACCACGCCGGTCACCAGCGCCTCATAGAACGGGATATCCGCCGAGACGCCGCTTTCGTCCAGATCCGCCTTGCCGCCCTTGCGGATAAATTCATCGATGACCGAGACAGCCGGACGCCGGGACAAGTCAAGTTCATAGAGCGTTTGAACCGCGGCCAATCGGGCGGCGCTGCGACGGGCGCGTTTCGGCTGTTTGCCTTTGGCGGACATTGTTCGGGCTCCTCCGCCGGGATCAGGACGCGTCCGCGGCGTGGCGCGGATACAGGTCGAACTGGCGTTTATGGTCGATCATCGCCAGACAGGCGCGCGCCGCCTCCCCGCCTTTGTCCTTGTCGCTGCGTTTAGCCCGCGCCCAGGCCTGATCGTCATTCTCGACGGTCAGAATGCCGTTCCCCAGCGCCAGACCAAAATCGATCGACAGGCCCATCAGGCCGCGCGCGCTCTCCTCGCAAATATGATCGTAGTGCGAGGTCTCACCACGAATGACGCAGCCGAGCGCCAGATAACCGTCGAAACGGTGGGTCTGCGACAGCCGCTGATGGATCAAGGCGTGGGAAATGGCGGCGGGAATTTCAAAGGCGCCGGGCGCCTCGAACCGTTCGTAGGTGGCGCCCGCCGCCTCAAACGCCGTGCGCGCGCCGTCAAACAGCGCATCAGCGATATCCGCGTAGAACCGCGCCTCGACGATCATGATGTGCGGCCCTTTCGGGCCCGCGTCGCTGGAGACTTCAGACACGCCGACGAACCTTTTCAAAAGTCATAGTCTAAATCGAGACCTGACCGACGACGGACAGGCCATAGCCATCCAGCCCGACGATGGTTTTCTCCGTGTTGGAGAGCAGGCGCATCTGTTTGACGCCGAGATCAAGCAGGATTTGCGCCCCGACCCCGTAGTCGCGCAACTCGCGCGCGCCGCTTGGTGCGCCGTCGGGCGGCGTCTCACCGCTCATCGCGCGGACCAGGCTGGAGACAGTGTTGGGCGCGGATTCTCGGATTAGGACGATCACGCCTGAGCCCGCCTCGCCGATCTTGCGCATCGCCGAATGCAACTGCCCGCCCTTGCCGGCTTCAGCGTCGCTCAGAATATCATTGAAGATGTTCACCGCATGCATGCGCGCGAGGATCGGTTCCTCGGCGGTGATTTCGCCTTTCACCAGGGCGATATGCTCGCCGCCGGTGACGGTGTTGCGATAGACGATCAGGCGGAAGGCGCCGCCGACATCAGACGTGAAATCGGTCTCCGACACCCGCTCGACCAGCGTATCATGCCGGCGGCGATAGGCGATCAAGTCATTAATGGCGCCGATCTTCAACCCGTGAAACTGCGCGAAGCTGATCAGGTCCGGCAGCCGCGCCATCTCGCCGTCATCATTCATGATCTCGCAGATGACGCCCGACGGATTCAGCCCGGCGAGCCGCGAGATATCGACAGCCGCCTCGGTATGGCCGGTACGCACCAGAACGCCGCCATCGCGGGCGCTTAACGGGAAAATATGGCCCGGTGTGACAATGTCGCCGGCCTCGCTGTTGGGATCGATCGCAACAGCGATCGTGTGCGCGCGGTCAGGGGCCGATATCCCCGTCGTCACCCCCTCTTTCGCCTCAATCGAGATGGTGAAGGCTGTCTCGAAGCGCGAGGAATGGGAACGCGGCATCAATTCCAGACCAAGCTGCGCCACCCGATCCGGCGTCAAGGCGAGGCAGATCAGGCCGCGGCCATATTTGGCCATGAAATTGATCGCTTCCGGCGTCGCCATCTGCGCCGGGATCACCAGATCGCCTTCATTCTCGCGGTCTTCGTCATCGACCAGCACGAACATGCGGCCGTTCCGCGCGTCTTCGATGATCTCTTCGACCGAAGACAGGAACGCCAGATCCTCCGTCGCACGACGGATATCCTGTTTCGAAGCGATGTTTAGCGACTTGGTCATTTAATAGTCCTTCAGGCCGCGGCGTCCGCGCGGGCCGTTTGTTCCAGAAAGCGCGCGACGTAGCGCGCCAAGGGATCGACTTCCAGATTCACGGCGTCGCCCGGTTTCAAACCGCCGAAGGTGGTCATTTCGGCGGTATGGGGAATGATATTGACCCCGAACCGGTCGTCTTCAACTTCATTGACGGTCAGCGAGACCCCGTCGACGGCGATCGAGCCCTTCGGCGCAATAAAGGGCGCCAGCGTGCGCGGGGCCTGGAACATCCAGCGCGCGCTGTCGCCTTCGGGCGTCGCGCTGAGCACCGTCCCAACCCCATCGACATGACCGGACACGATATGGCCGCCAAGCTCGTCGCCCATCTTCAAAGAGCGTTCGAGATTGATCTGCGTCCCTTCGGTCCAATCGCCCAGCGTGGTTTTCGATAGGGTCTCGGCGCTGACATCGACCACAAAATAGGGGCCGTCCGCGTCCGCGCCCCGTTCAATGACGGTCAGGCAGGCCCCCGAACAGCAGATCGAGGCGCCCAGCGCAATGCCGGCGGGGTCATAGGCGCAGCCGAGCGTAAAGCGCCAATCGCCGCGTTTCTCGACCCGCCGCACATGGCCGATTTCGGTGATGATTCCGGTGAACACGCTTCTCTCGCTTCGGCGCCAGTTTGAGACCTTCAGTCCGATCCGTCCGGGCCGCTGTCAGCCGCGCCAAATCGGATCGCGCCGGGTGTAGACCGCCACTTCATCCGCGCCAAGCCCTAAGACGCGATCCAAGCGAAACCCTTCGCTCTGAGCGAGGCGCGCGCGCTCCAAGCCGCCGATCGCCGGCAGCCCCTCGGCCCCGATTATCTTCGGGGCCCGCGCCCAGTGCAGTTCGTCTACCAGATCGGCGCGCAGCAGCGACGCCGCCAGGGCGCCGCCGCCTTCGACCATCACCCGCGTCAGACCGCGCTCGCCCAAGCGTTTCAGGGCGGCCGCCAGATCCAATTTCCCGCGCCCATCCACCGGAACCGGCAGCGTTTCAGCGATGCCCGGGCCTGCGGCCCAGTCGGGGTGGGCGGCCTGGATATCGGCCGGACAGATCAGCCACGTCTCCGCCGCGCCGTCGCGCAGATTGGCGTCCCGAGCCACCGCAGCGTCCGGATCGGAGGCGACAACGATGCGCACTGGCGATGGCGCGTCGTAGCCGGGCAGACGGCAGGTCAGCGAAGGATCGTCCTGTCGCGCGGTGCCCGATCCCACCATGACCGCATCGGACTCGGCGCGCATGCGATGGGCGTATTGCCGCGCTTCCGGCCCGGTGATCCATTGGCTTTCGCCGTTGGCCAAGGCGATCTTGCCGTCCAGCGAGGTCGCCGTCTTCAGCGCCACAAAGGGACGCCCCCGTGAAGCTCTGGTCAGGAACCCTTCATTCAGCCGCCGCGCCTGATCCGCGAACAAACCGGTTTCGACCGTAACGCCCGCTTGTCGGAGACGCTCAAAACCCGCCCCACAGACGCGCGGGTCCGGGTCCTCGATCGTCGAGACGAGACGCGCGATCCCGGCCGCCATCAAAGCCTCCGTGCAAGGCGGCGTCCGGCCGTGATGATTGCAGGGCTCGAGTGTGACGTAGGCGGTTCCGCCCCTGGCCGCGGCGCCGGCGCGCTTCAGCGCCTCGGTTTCCGCATGCGGGCGGCCGCCGGGCTGCGTCCATCCGCGCCCCGCAACGGCGCCATCGGCGTCAAGGATGACGCATCCGACCGACGGGTTCGGCCAAACCTGCCCCAGGCCGCGCCGCGCCAGCCCCAGCGCGGCGCTCATCGCCCATCGGTCGCGCTCTGTGAACGCGGCGCTCACCGGTCTGGGCGCTCACTGATCTGGACGAACCGTGACTTCTTTATCAATAAAGTTCTCGAAATCACTGATTTCACGAAAGTTTCTATAGACCGAGGCGAAACGGACATAGGCGACCGGGTCCAGTTGGTTCAACGCCTCCATGACCATTTCACCGATGGACTTGGACGGCACTTCGCTCTCGCCATTGCTTTCCAAGCGCCGCACGATCGAATTCACGACCCGTTCGATCCGCTCAGGATCGACATTGCGCTTCCGAAGTGAAATCCGCATCGAGCGCAAGAGCTTCTCACGGTCGAACGGTTCGCGCTGTCCGTTTGTCTTGGTCACGGTCAGTTCGCGCAGCTGGACCCGCTCGAAGGTGGTGAAGCGCGCGCCGCAATTCTGACAAAGGCGACGGCGCCGGATCGCGGCGTTGTCCTCTGTTGGACGCGAATCCTTGACTTGCGTGTCTTCATGACCGCAGAACGGACACCTCATGCCGAAAATCCTTGCTTAACGACCGAGAAGGCGCGTGATGGACGCGCCTCAGCGATGCTCTCTGATCTTGTGGGCGCATATTGCGCCTAGCGGGCCGTGCCTTACAACATCTAGCCTTTGGGGTTCGGCGAAAAAATGCGGGCGCGGCGACGGGCGCGGCAAGCGGTGAGAATGTAACCCGGCCTAAAAGACGTCCGGATAGATCGGAAAACGCTGGCACAGCGCCAATACCCGCTGACGGACGCTCTCCTCCACCGCCGAATTGTCGTCGCGGTTCGCGGCCAGTCCGTCCAACACCTCGACGATCAGCTCGCCGACCAAACGGAAATCATCTTCCTTGAGGCCGCGCGTGGTGGCGGCCGGCGTGCCCAGCCGCACGCCTGAGGTGACCATCGGCTTCTCCGGGTCGAACGGTACGCCGTTCTTATTGCAGGTGATCCCCGCGCGCTCGAGGCTTTCGGACGCGATATTCCCCGTCAGCGCCTTGGGCCGCAGGTCCATCAAAAAGAGATGCGTGTCGGTGCCGCCGGAAACGACGTCGAATCCGCCCTTCATCACCGTTTCCGCCAAAGCCTGGGCGTTCGCGACAATCTGTTGGGCGTAGGTCTTGAACTCCGGCCGCAGCGCCTCGCCGAAACCAACGGCCTTGCCGGCGATGATATGCATGAGCGGCCCGCCCTGAAGCCCTGGGAAAACGGCGGAGTTGATCTTCTTGCCGAGATCCATGTCCCGGCTGAGGATCATACCGCCGCGCGCCGAGCGCAGCGTCTTGTGCGTCGTGGTGGTGACGACATGGGCGTGATCGAGCGGGTTCGGATGCACGCCGCCTGCGACCAGACCCGCGAAATGCGCCATATCGACCATGAAGAGCGCCCCGACCTCATCGGCGATGGCCCGGAATCGGGCGAAGTCGATGATCCGCGAATAGGCGGAGCCGCCGGCGATGATCAGCTTCGGTCTGTGCTCCCGCGCCTGCGCTTCGACCTGATCGAAATCGATCAACGCGTCCTGCTTCCGAACGTCGTAGAGGATCGGCGTGAACCATTTGCCGGACTGGTTCGGTTTTGCCCCATGGGTCAGGTGACCGCCGCTGGCGAGCGAAAGCCCCATGAAGGCGTCGCCCGGCTGCAACAGCGCCATGAAGACCGCCTGATTGGCCTGGGCGCCGGAATGCGGTTGAACATTCACGAAGTCGCAATCGAACAGTTTCTGAGCGCGTTCGATCGCCAGCCGCTCGACCTCGTCGACATATTCACAGCCGCCGTAATAGCGCCGGCCCGGATAGCCCTCGGCGTATTTGTTGGTGTTGACCGAGCCAACCGCGTCCATTACCGCCCGGCTTACGATATTCTCCGACGCAATCAGTTCGATTCCGTCACGCTGCCGCTCCCATTCGGACTTCAAGGCGGAAAAGACAGCCGAGTCGCGATGGGCCAGATCGTCCGAAAAGAAGGATTCCATCTCCGCCTCCGGAAAAGCGGCGTTCAACGGCTGGGAAAGGGCGGCTTCGCTCATCGTGTCAGTCCTTGGTGGCGGTCAGTCTTCGGAGAAATGGCGCGGCGCGAAAGACAGCGCGCCTTAGGGGATCTTGCTATAGGCGGCGCGCGCGCTCCCGTCTATACGCGATTCCGACGCGGTCGGTCATCGGAAAGCGAGACAATCTGGCGATCACGACATTTTGGCGACCCGAGCAGCGTGGCGTCCCCCTTCGAACTCCGCGTCAAGGAACGCCGAGACGCAATCCAAAGCGATTTCCGGACCCAGCGTGCGGGCGCCCAGCGCAATGACATTGGCGTCGTTGTGCTGGCGCGCGAGCCGCGCGTCCGTCGCGTTGTGGCATAAGGCCGCGCGCACATGCCGGTGGCGATTGGCCGCCATCGATATGCCGATGCCGGTGCCGCAGACCAGCACGCCGAAAGCCTCTTCTTTATCCTTCAGCGCCTCCGCCAAGCGATTTGCGTAGTCCGGATAATCGACCGAGGCCGGCTCGTCGGGTCCGAGATCGATAACACGCCACCCCGCTTGGGCGAGCCAAGCCGCGATGTCGCGCTTCATCGCCAGCCCCGCGTGATCGCTCGCCACCCAGATGGTCGGCCCTTCTTCGGCACGCCCTGTCGGGCTTGGATCATTCATGGTCCCGCTCCCTCCCCGCGCCGTCGGAATCACGCCTCAGGTCAATGTCGCGATCGGGTGGTAACACGGACGCCGCAAAGATGGGAAGGCCGCGACCGGACTATCCGAAATCCCGGCCGACCCGCGAGATGATCGCGGCGTATTCCCCCAGACGCTCAGTGATTATGTTTCGCTCCGATCAAGTATTCGAAAGGAGAAAATGAGTAACGCGCAATTTCGATATTGTAATTTTGTTTGCCGAATGCTTTAGTATTGACAACAAAACGAATCGAAACCCTGGCGATGAGGTTCAGAGTCGGCGCGCTTCAGCGAGTTGGAGTCGGCGTTCCTGGCCATCCGCGCCGGACATGGACAGGAACCGCATATGGCTGAAGGATCCTCCCGAGAGATCGCCGTGGACCGCGCGGCTCTTCTAAAGATGACATCAGACGTGGCGGCCGCCTATCTCGGCAACCACACGGTCGCCGGGAAGGACGTTCCCGCCGTCATCAATTCAGTCTTCAAGACATTTGAAGCCTTGAGCCGCGGCGCGCCCAAGAGCGCGAAAGCCGACGTCAGCCAAGCGGCGGTGCCGATCAAGCGCTCGGTCACGCCGGACTATCTCGTGTGCTTGGAAGACGGCAAGAAGCTGAAAATGCTCAAGCGGCATTTGCGCACGACTTACGACATGACGCCTGAGGAATACCGCGCCAAATGGGGCTTGCCGGCGGACTATCCGATGGTCGCGCCCAACTATGCGGCGCAACGTTCGGCGTTCGCCAAACAGATCGGCCTGGGCAAGTCGCCCGGCGACCGTCCCGCCCACCGCGCCGCTCAGTAACACGCGCGCCAAACGCTTTATCCTCCGCCGAGATCATCGCACCGGATGCGTTGATCTGAAAATCCACGCCGAGCCAAGCCCCCGGCGCAGTCTAGAAATCCCAGCCGCTCGGGGTCTCCGGCCGTCGGCCGCGCGGGGTTCCCGCCGCGCCGCTTGCGCCCGACCTTTGGCTGGCGTCTTGATTCTGCGCGTTTTTCCGCAGCACATATTCGAGCTTTTTCACGGCTTCGCGCGCCAACCGGTCCGCGCCGGCCGCCGGATCGCCTACCAAAGCGACCTCAACGGTAGTGACGGGATCCACCGCGGACACTTTCACATAAGCGCCCTGCTTGATGTATTCGATCAACGCGCCTTTGGGCAGGATTTTGGACCTGTACTTTTGCGCCATTGGTTCGGTCCTATGCCGCCTCCGCTAACACGGAATTGAAAAGGCCGCGAGGAAATCGCGCGCTCTCTTGCTCCGGCGCTCTCGACATGGCGGCGGGCTCGGCTTATGACTGCGTCAATCAACAAGGTGCGGTCGTTGAGTAGTACCGGGCGCGCTTCGGCGTCGTCAATGATGGCGACCGCCGCGCCGAATAGTAGGGGCACGCGACGAGGTGCTCGACACAGGGCGCCATAGGCAAGACGCCAGAGACGAGGCGGACAAAACGATGACCGAGATGCGCCCCAGATTTCAATGGGAAGACCCTTTCCTGCTGGACGAGCAATTGTCCGAAGAAGATCGGATGATCCGCGACACGGCGCATCAATATTGCCAAGAAAAGCTGGCCCCGAGAATCCTTCAGGCGAATCGGTATGAGCGTTTCGACCGAATGATTTTCACAGAGATGGGCGCGCTCGGGCTTTTGGGTATGACGCTGCCTGAGACCTACGGCTGCGCCGGGGTCAGTTACACCGCGTATGGCTTGGCGGCGATGGAGGTCGAGGCGATCGACAGCGGCTATCGCTCCGCCTTCAGCGTTCAATCCTCGCTGGTGATGCATCCGATCAACGCCTATGGAACCGACGCGCAGAAGCGGAAATACCTGCCGAAGCTCGCCTCCGGCGAATGGGTTGGGTGTTTCGGGCTGACGGAGCCGGATCACGGCTCCGACCCGGCCTCGATGGTGACGCGCGCACGCGCTGTGGACGGCGGATATCGGCTGTCCGGCGCCAAGAACTGGATCACGAATTCCCCGATCGCCGACGTCATGATCGTTTGGGCGAAGACGGATGACGATGTGATCCGCGGCTTCATCCTGGAACGCGGCATGGAGGGGCTGGAAACGCCGAAGATCGAAGGTAAATTCTCGCTCAGAGCGTCAATCACCGGGATGATACAGATGGACGACGTGTTCGTCCCTGAAGAGAACCTTTTGCCGCATGTGTCTGGTTTGAAAGGGCCTTTCGGCTGTTTGAATAATGCGCGCTTCGGAATCGCTTTCGGCGCGCTGGGGGCCGCCCAATCCTGCTGGAAGGCGGCTCGGGACTATGTCATGGACCGGAAGCAATTCGGCCGTCCTCTCGCCGCCAATCAGCTAATTCAGAAGAAACTCGCGGACATGCAGACCGAGATCGCCATCGGCCTGCAGGCGGTTCTGCGCGCCGGCGCCATGAAAGACGCTGACGCTTGCCCGCCCGAATTGATCTCATTGATCAAGCGGAACTCCTGCGGCAAAGCGCTGACCATCGCCCGAGACGCTCGCGATATGCTCGGCGGAAACGGAATATCGGACGAATATCATGTGATCCGGCATGTGATGAATCTCGAAGCCGTCAACACTTATGAAGGCACGCATGATGTGCATGCCTTGATTTTGGGCCGGGCCCAAACAGGTATTCAAGCGTTCTTCTAGGGCGCGGCGTTTGTCGCACTGGACCGAGTTAAGGAAAAACCAGACATGAACCGAGATACCGTCCGCCAAACGCGTGCTGCTTCACTATCACGATACAGTTTTTTGCGCCTTGGATCGGCCGCGCTGTTAGCGCTGGCGCTGCTGGCGTCCGGCAACGCGGTTCGTGCTCAAGTGGCGCCAAATGACGCTGAAGCTTACATAACAAAGCTGAGCGAGACGGCCTTATCGACGCTGACGCAGGGCTCGGCGGAAGAGCGTGAGCAAAAGGTCCAGGACCTGCTGCGCAATAATCTGGCCCTGAACGAAATGGCGCAGTTCGTCCTCGGATCGGCCTGGCGCAAAGCGTCGGAAACCGACCGCAAAGAATACACCGACCTGTTCTCCGACTTCGTCGTGATCACATATGCAAAACGATTGGGTGGTTATTCCGGCCAGAGATTCGAGATCGGCGGCAGCACGCCTATCGGCAAGCGCGATCAACTCGTTTCCACCAGGATCGAGCAGGAAGGCGCGCCGCCGATCGCCGCAGGATGGCGTGTGCGTGATTCCGGCGGCCAATTGAAAATCATCGACGTCGTCGTGGAGGGCGTGAGCATGCTGCGGACGGAGCGCGATCAATTCGCCTCAGTCTTGCGCAGCGGCGGCTTTGAAGGGGTGATGACGGCCCTCAAACGACGGGTCGACCGGCTCGCCGGTTAACTCAGAACTGGGCTGCCGTCTTTAGAGGTTAGCGCACCGGCCCATAGCCGAACGTATGAAGCAGGAACCGTTCGAGCCGGGTTAGAACCTGTCCCGTCCCGTCCAAATGACTGTCCGTGATCCCGGTTTCATTGAGGCGCGCGGACTGGGTGTCGATGATTTCGTTGACCTTGCCATGCACGTCGAGGCCTTTGTCCGAGAGCCTTACGCGGACCGAGCGCCGATCATGCGCCGAACGTTCCTGGATCAGGTAGCCGTTCTCGACCATCTTCCGGACATTATAGGAGACGTTCGACCCGAGATAATATCCGCGATGGGTCAACTCTCCGACCGTGAGCTCGTCTTCGCCGATATTATACAGAATCAGCGCTTGGATATTGTTGATATCGCGCACGCCTGCGCGATCCAACTCGCCTTTTATGACTTCGAGGAACTGACGGTGCAGACGCTCAATGAGGCGGATGACTTCGAGATATTGTTCTTTCAACGGAACACTCCGCTCATTTACTCAACGGCCATCGCCACGCGCGCTGGTGCGATAGGCCGCTGCATTCTTCGTCAATCAACAGCCTGTGCGCAGTTCAGTATTCACAAATCTAATCCCAGAATTCAACGGCGGCGCCAAGCCCGTCGCCAAGATGGTCGGTTAGCCATGACCCGATTCACCTCCCATTACAGAAAAAAAGTGTCGCTGGCGTGACATGAAGCTTTCCGGCCAGGGTAGTTAAACGTCGCGCAGCGCCTTGATAACGCCAGAAAAATCGACGCCGCCGCCGCCGTTCTCAACAAACCTGGTGTAAAGTTCCTCGGCGCGGGCGCCCAAGGGCGTCTCGGCCCCGGCCGAACCCGCCGCCTCCTGCGCCAGCCGCAGGTCCTTTAGCATCATCGCCGCGGTGAAACCTGGCCTGTAGTCGTTGTTGGCGGGCGATGTCGGCACCGGTCCTGGAACCGGACAGTAGGTAGTCAGAGACCAGCATTGCCCGCTTGCTTGCGAGGCGATGTCGAATAGTTTCTGGCGCTCCAGACCAAGCTTGTCCGCCAAGTTGAAGGCCTCGCAGACGCTGATCATCTGGATGCCCAACATCATATTATTGCAGATTTTGGCCGCCTGGCCCGCGCCCGCGCCTCCGGCATGCACCACCGTCTTACCCATCAAATCGAGGAAAGGTCGAGCCTGATTGAAGGCCGCCTCGGACCCGCCGCACATGAAGGTCAAGGTTCCGGCGTGCGCCCCCATGATCCCGCCTGAGACCGGCGCGTCCAGCATCGGCGCGCCGCGCTCCGCGGCCAATGCGTGGACGTGGCGCGCGGTGTCGACATCAATCGTCGAACAGTCGATCAGCACCGCGCCCGCGCCGATCGCCGGCAGGACCTCATTCTCATAAACGGCGCGCACATGGGCGCCGGCCGGCAACATGGTCACGACGATATCCGCGTTCGTGACCGCTTCGACCGCAGTGTCAGCCAGCGTCGCCCCCGCCTCCGCCGCCTTAGCCGCCGCTTCGCGCGACAAGTCGAAGGCGCTCACGACGTGACCGCCTTTCACCAAGTTCGCCGCCATCGGCGCGCCCATATTACCGACGCCGATGAATCCAATACCAGCCATGCCGCCCTCCCAAGATTGTTGTCGTTGCGCGGACGGCTAGGCGCGCCGCCTCAATCGCCAAAAGTCAGGTCGCCGGCGCCGAGCGGCTCAAAATAGGCCTCGACCATCGCGTCGGTCACGCCTGCCAGATCGGCCGGCGACCAGACCGGTTTCCGGCCCTTATCGATCAGCAAAGCGCGCACGCCCTCAAAGAACTCGTGGCCCGCCATGCAGGTCTGAACCATGCGGTACTCCATGACCATACAGTCATCGAAAGACAGTATTGCGCCGCGCTGCAACTGACGGAGCGACACCTCCGACATCAGGGGCGACTTGGACCGGATCATGGCTGCGGCGTCGGCGGCGAAGGTTTCTGGGCTTGCGTCGAGCGCGGCCAGAATCTCCGCCACGCCGCCTTTCTGAAAACAGGCGTCGATCAGGCCCGCATGGGCCGCCAGAGGCGCGGCGCCGGCGTCCTGCTGAAAATCCGACAGGACGCTCTCGATGGTCGCGTCTGCGTCCCCGGTCCAGTCCGCGCCCGCCAGGGCTTCAACCAACGGATCGAGCCGGTCGCTGGGTACGAAATGATCGTAAAGGCCGGCCCAGATCACATCCGCGAGTTTGAGCCTGGCGTTGGTCAGCGCGAGATAAGCGCCCAGACCGCCCGCCAGTCTCGGCAGAAAATAGCCGCCGCCGACATCGGGGAACAGGCCGATGGCGGTTTCGGGCATTGAGAACAGAACCCGCTCCGTTGCGATCCGGTGCGAGCCATGGACCGAGACGCCGACGCCGCCCCCCATCGCCACGCCGTCGACCAACGGGATAAAAGGTTTCGGAAAAGTATGGATTCGCCGGTTCAGGCGGTACTCGTCCCAGAAGAAGTCGCGCCGCAGCGCCGCCGTTTCCGGCCCGTCCTGCACCAGCGCGACCACGTCGCCGCCGGCGCAGAAGGCCCGGTCGCCCGCCCCTTTCAGGACAAACGCCGCAACGGCCGGATCGGACGCCGCCTCGATCAACACCCGATCGAGCGCGCGGATCATCGGCAAGGTCAGCGCGTTCAACGCCTTGGGACGATTCATTGTGGCGATGACAAGCGGACCCCGCCGCTCGACCAAAAGCGCGCTCCCCGCTTCATCTGTTTGCAATCCGGACACGCCGCTTATCCTTTCAGCATCGCGCGGGCGATAATGACGCGCATGATTTCGTTCGTGCCTTCCAGGATCTGGTGGACCCGCAGATCGCGCAGCAGCCGCTCGATCGGATAATCGCGCAGATAGCCGTAACCGCCGTGAAGCTGCAGCGCTTCGTTGCAGATCTTGAAGCCTGCGTCGGTGGCGAAGCGTTTGGCCATCGCCGCCTGAACCGTCGCCGTCGGGTCTTTGGCGTCGATCAGGCTGGCCGCCTTGTGCAGCATCAGGCGCGCCGCTTGCAATTCGGTCGCCATATCGGCCAGTTTGAACTGCAACCCTTGAAACGCCGCCAGAGGCTTGCCGAATTGTTTGCGCTCGCCGACATGGGCCAGCGCTGCGTCAAGCGCCGCGCGGGCGCCGCCGAGCGAACAGGCGCCGATATTGACCCGACCGCCGTCCAAACCCTGCATCGCGATCCGAAAGCCCTGGCCTTCTTCGCCGATCCGGTTCTCTACCGGCACGCGGCAGTCCTCGAACAGCACCATCGCGGTCGGCTGCGACTTCCAGCCGAGTTTCCTTTCCTGCGCCCCGAAACTCAGGCCGGCCGTCCCGCGCTCCACCGCCAGACAGCTAATCCCGTCCGCCCCGTCACCGCCGGTGCGCGCCATCACCAGATACAGGTCGCTACGGCCGCCGCCGGAAATGAAGGCTTTGGCGCCGTTCAGCACGTAATCATCGCCGTCCCGCGCGGCCCTGGCGCTTAGACTGGCCGCGTCCGAGCCCGAATCCGGCTCGGTCAGGCAATAGGAGGCGAAATGCGCCATCGTCATCAGCTTGGGCAAGAACCGGGCGCGCTGCGCATCGCCGCCGAAACGGTCGATCATCCAAGCCGCCATATTGTGGATTGAGATATAAGCGGCGGTAGAGGGACAGGCCGCCGCCAGTTCCTCGAAGATCACGGCGGCGTCGAGCCGTTTCAGCGCTGAACCGCCATGCTCCTCCGAACAATAAATACCAGCGAACCCCAGGGCGGCCGCCGCGCGCAGTGTCTCTTCGGGAAATATCGATCCCTCGTCCCAGTCGGCCGCATGCGGCGCCATTTCGCGCTCGGCGAAACTGCGCGCCATGTCTTGAAATGCGACCTGTTCCTCGCTGAGGGTGAAATCCACGAGACGCTCCTATCGGCGCCGAAAATCACGGCGCGGGCGAGTTTAGGGGCGGCCCGCGCCCGGTCAATATCGGCGACGTTCAGGCCCGATCACAGAAAGCGAACACAGCGGGTGGTTTTGGCCTTGACCGGCGCTCCCCCTTTCGGTCATAAGCTGTGCAGCGCTGATTTGTCCTAGCTTGCGGGCGCTTTACAAGAACGGCTAAACAGGGCGGACGAAAGTCCGGACCGACCGCCGTTCCAGAACGGCGGTTTTTTCGTGGCCGTCATGCTCCCCGCGCGAATGACCTTCGGTGTTTCTGAGATTGGATCGACGGATGTCGTTCCGATCTCCGCGGCGATTTGAGGACCAGCTTGCTCCGCGTCACCAACGGCTAAAGCGACACGGAAACGTGGGCCCTCGACATAGCGGCGCCGTTGCGCGCCATCACCACCGATCTGGAGGAGCATTCCATGACGACCGAAAAGCTACATCCCGAAACCCTGGCCCTGCATGCAGGCTATCGCGCCGATCCGGCGACCAACGCCGTCGCCGTGCCGATCTACCAGACGACATCCTATCAGTTCGACAGCGCCGATCACGCCCGCAAGCTGTTCGCGCTTGAAGAATTGGGGAACATCTATTCGCGCATCATGAACCCGACGGTCGATGTGCTGGAGAAACGACTGGCCGCGCTGGAAGGCGGCGTCGCCGGTCTGGCGTTCTCGTCCGGTCAGGCCGCGAGCGCGGTGGCCGTGCAGAATCTAGCGCATGCGGGCGACAATATCGTCAGCTCCACCGATCTCTATGGCGGCACCTGGAACCTGTTCGCCAACACGCTGAAGGATCAAGGCATTGAGGTGCGCTTCGTCGATCCGGCCGATCCGGAGGCGTTCCGCCGAGCGACCGACGAGAAGACCCGCGCCTACTATGCGGAGACCCTGCCGAACCCGCGGCTGCGCGTCTTCCCGATCGGCGAGGTCGCGGCGATCGGCCGTGAACTCGGCGTGCCGCTGATTGTCGACAATACGGCGGCGCCGTTGATCTGCCGTCCCTTCGATCATGGCGCGGCGATCACCCTCTACTCGACGACCAAATATATCGGCGGTCACGGCACCTCGATCGGCGGCGTGATTATCGATGGCGGCAACTTCCCTTGGGAGGATTTCAAGGCGCAACAGCCTTATCTGAACGAGCCGGACCCAAGCTATCACGGCGCGGTCTGGACGGAGGCGGTGAAGCCGCTCGGCCCGATCGCCTATATCATCAAGGCGCGGGTGACCTTGCTGCGCGATCTTGGCTCGGCGATGAGCCCGCAGAACGCGTTCCAGTTCCTGCAGGGTTTGGAGACGCTGCCGCTGCGCTTCCAGAAGCATAATGACAACGCGCTCGCGGTGACCGAGTTCCTGTCGGGCAACGACGCGGTGGAGAGCGTCATCCACCCCTCACAGGCGGAAGGCGAAGAACGCCGCCGAGCGGAAGCCTATCTCGATGGCGGCCTCGGCGCGCTTATCGGGTTCCACATCCGCGGCGGCGCGGAAGCCGGCGCGCGCTTCATCGACGCGTTGAAGCTGTTCTATCACGTCGCGAATATCGGCGACGCGCGGTCGCTGGCGATCCACCCGGCGACCACCACTCATTCGCAGTTGAACGCCGAGGAGCAACTGGCGTCCGGGGTCACGGACTCCTATGTCCGGCTGTCGATCGGGATTGAGCATATCGACGATATCATCGCCGATCTGAACCAGGCGCTCGACGCCTCGCAGGCGGTGTCGAAAGCGGCCTGACGGTTGGGGTGAAATGCAGCTAATTGGGCGGGCGGTCGATCAAATCGACCGCCCGTCGCAATTCCGCCGTCAGAAACGCGGCGTCAGCGCCGTTGAATTCCGGCTGCTCTAAAGAATCGGCCAATAAGCTGGCGGTGTCGCGCGCGCGCGTCGCCTGCACCAGCAACCAATCCAGCGGAATCGCGCCGACCGCCACCTTCGGCCCGGCGGCTGTATCGTCAAAGCCGCCCGATGCGTCGAGCGAGGCCGGCGCGCGCAAGGCCAAAGGCAAGGACGCTTTACCTTCGCGCTGGCGCCCTTCCGAGAGAATCATATCCTGAAGGGCCGCGGCGATGGTCCGCGCCGTGGCGCGCCATTCGTCCCGCACCCGAGCGTCCAGCGGCGCGTCGCCGCCTGTCGTCGGCAAGGCCGCAGTCAAAGTCTGGACGCGTTCGAGATAGTCGGCCCGGCCGCCGAGACCGTCCCGTGTCAACAGGTCGGACAGGGCCGGCGCGGGCGCCGCGATGATCAGGGCCAAGAGCAGCAGGCTGTTGCGAAACGGAGTCAATTCACGCGCTCCTGATGGTTTCGCGACAGCGCTTCGGCGAAGAATGCGAGGATCGCGTCATCATGAAAGGTACGCGACTGCCTCCGGCGATGGAAGCCGACATGTCCGCCGCCGCTCGGCGCAAGCAAAGTCAGATAGCGGGATTCCAGCCTCGGCGCCGCGTGATAATCCTCGATCGATATCCACGGATCGTCCTGAGCATGAATCAAGAGGGTCGGCGTGCGAACTTGCGCGAGGAACTGGCCGCCGCTGCAGCGCGCGTAATAGTCCGGCGCGCCGTCAAAGCCGAAGCGCGGCGCGACGAACCGGTCGTCGAACTCGTAGACCGTGCGCGCCTCTCGAAGCGCCGTCCGCTCGCCGTCATTGAGCGCGATCTTCGCCATGTCCTGCTTCATTCGCGCCAGCAGCCAGCGATGATACAGGCGGTTGCGCGGGCGCATGAAGCGCTGCGAGGTCGACATCAGGTCCAACGGGCTCGATACAGTCGCCGCCGCGCGCACCATCCGCGCGTTGGGCTCAACGGCCAGGAACCGCATCAGCATGTTCCCGCCCAGCGAAAACCCGACCAGGAATACGCCGGCCGAGATCAGGTCCGGACGATCCCGCGCCATCCCATCCAGGGCGGCGTTCAGATCTTCGCTGCGGCCCGCATGGTAGCAATCGTCGCAGGTCGCGGCCGCCGCCCCGGCCCCGCGCAGATTCAGGCGCAAAACCGGATAACCGGCCTGGCTCAGTTCCTGGCCCGTACGCCGTAGATAGATCGACTCCGAGCAGCCGGTCAGGCCATGCACGAGGACCGCCAAAGGCCAGCCTTCGACGCCTTCCGACAGGGCGCCCACCAGCCGATCGGCGCCGCCGGCTGTCGGCAGTTCGATTCTTTCCGACTGAACCGCCGGGACCGGCCGCTTGAACAGGTTATGGACGACCGCATTCCGGATCGTCTGCAAGTCTCCGGTCAGCCAAGGCCATGCCGGGTCGAACCCAACCTGTTTCATGAAACCGACTCTCTTATCGAGGTAACATCCGCGCCTACGCGCCCTATATGCGGTGTCTGATCCTATTATCCATGCAGAACGTCTATAATCAGGCCGCGCGCTCCGGCTCGCCCGTAGTGACAGACGTAAGGATTTGTCATGCTGCTCCGCTGGTTGAAACGCATTGTCATTGGCGTGGTCGGACTGGTCGGGGCCGGAGTTGCCACGCTCGCCGTCCTCTTTCACCTCTCCCTGCCCAACTACACCGAAAACGCGGCTCTAGAGGGATTGTCGGAGCGCGTCGAGATCGAACGCGACGACCGCGGATTCGTCACGATCCGCGCGCAAGACGAGCGCGACGCCTATTTCGCGCTCGGCTATGTCCACGCCCAAGACCGGCTCTGGCAAATGGAAATGACCCGCCGGATCGGGACCGGCCGCCTGTCTGAGGTGATCGGATCCCTGGGAACGCGGTTCGATCGCTATATTCGGACCTTGGGCGTTCCGGGCCGCGCCGCGGCGCAACTCGAGCATCTGGGGCCCGACACGCTGCAAGCGGTCGCCGCCTATACCGACGGCGTCAACGCCTGGTTGACCGAACGCGACCGACCCTTGCCGCCCGAGTTCCAGATCGCCTTTCACAGTCCCGAGCCTTGGCGGCCGGCGGACTCTTTGGTCTGGGGCCAGCTGATGGGGCTGACCTTGTCCTTCAACATGGGGTCGGAGCGGCTGCGCGAGCGCTGGAGCCGGATTCTCGGGCCGGACCTTGTCGAGGACCTATTGCCGGCGCCCGCCCCCAGCGACCCGATCACGCTGCCGTCGAACGCCCAGGCGTTGCTTGACGCCTATGCGCCGCCGCCGCGGCTTCTGCAACCGGTCTCGGCCTCCAACGCCTGGGTTCTCGACGGAACCCAAACGGCCAGCGGCGCGCCGATCCTCGCCAACGATCCGCACCTGAATTTCGGCGCGCCGTCGCTATGGTATTTCGCGCGGATCGAATTGCCGGACCGAAGCCTGACCGGGGTCACCGTGCCGGGCGTGCCATTCCACATTCTCGGCCATAATGACGCGGTCGCCTGGGGCATGACGACGACTTACGCCGACACGCAGGACCTGTTCGTCGAGACGCTGCTGGAGGACGGCGCCCGCTACCAAACCCCGGACGGGCCGAGCCCGCTTGAGACGCGGGAAGAAATCATCACGGTCCGATTCGGCGAAGACGAACCTCTGACCGTGCGTGAGACCCGCAACGGCCCGCTGATCAGCGATGTCTGGCCCGAGGCGGCGGCCTGGACCGATGTCGCCGTCGCCCTCGCCTTCGCCGCCCATCGCGGACCGGACACATCTCCGAACGGCATCTATCGGATGAACAAGGCCCGGAATGCGGCCGAATTTCGCGAGGCGCTGCGCCTGTTCAGCGCGCCGATCCAGAATGTGCATTACGCCGATATCAATGGCGACATCGGCATTGTCGCGGCGGGCCGGATCCCGATCCGCAAAGCGGGGAACGGGCTCGCGCCGGTCGATGGGGCGAGCGGCGCCTTCGACTGGATTGGCGAAGTACCGTTCGAAGACTTGCCGCAATGGCTCAATCCGCCGGGCGGGGTCATCCGAAACGCTAATAACAAGATCGTGCCGGATACGTTCCCGCGCCTAATCTCCGCCGAGGCCGAACCGGCCCATCGCGCACGCCGTCTAGACGAATTGATTGAAGCCGGCGCCGCCGATGGCGGAAACAATGTCGGGCATCGGCTAGAGGACAGCATCGCCTGGCAGATGGACGTCACGTCCGACAGCGCGCGTCTTGTGCTGCCTGTCCTGCTGCAGACCGAGCCGACGTCCGACGACGCCGAGACCGCTTTGACGCTCTTGCAGGGCTGGAACGGTGAAATGCGGCGCGACGGGCCCGAGCCGCTGATCTATTCAGTCTGGTCCCAGACCCTCGCGCACCGCCTGGCCGAATCGCAATTGGGTGAGGACGTCCCGCGCTATTGGCGCGATCGGGACGGCTTCATCCTGCGCGCCCTGGAGAAGGCGGTCTGGCGCACCGAATCAGAAGGCGCGGCCCCGACGCCGGCGGATCAAGTGCTCAACGAGACCCTGGAGGCAGCGCTGGCCAGCCTGCGCGAAGCCTATGGCGCGGATGTCGCAGCCTGGCGCTGGGGCGAGGCGCATATCGCCCAATTCGAGCACAATTTTCTGGGCCAGATCCCGTTGCTGAACCGGCTGGCGAACCGGTCGATCCCCTCGCCCGGCGGCGATCATACGCTCAATCGCGGTCAAGCGGCCGCCGCCGACGATGGGAGTTTTCCGCATATCCACGGTCCCGGTTATCGTGCGGTCTATGACCTCGCGGACCTCTCCAACAGCCGTTTCTCCGTCGCCGGCGGCCAGTCCGGCCATTTCCTGTCGCCCCATTATGACGACTTGCTCGAAGATTGGGTCGAAGGCCGCTATTTCAGGGTCGGTTCCGACGCGACAGCGCGAAGAGTGATGATCCTAACGCCGAAATAGGCGACACTGGACGCTGAATCCCGCGCCGAAGAAAGAGCGCCCGTGACAGACGACCCTGCCGCCAGCCTGACATTCGCCGATATCGAAGCGGCGGCCAAATTGATGCGCGGTTCGGTGGTCTGCACGCCGCTCGTGTATAGCGGCGCCTTGAGCGCGATGACCGGAGCGGAAATCTATCTCAAACTCGAAACGCTGCAGCGCACCGGTTCGTTCAAGGATCGCGGCGCCTTCGTGAAATTGTCGTCGCTGAGTGAGGCGCAGCGGAAGGCGGGCGTGATTGCGATCTCCGCCGGCAATCATGCGCAGGGCGTCGCCTATCACGCAAAACGGCTCGGCGCGTCAGCGACGATCGTGATGCCGGCCGGTACCCCCTTCACCAAGGTCTCCCGCACCCAATCTCATGGCGCGCGCGTGATTCTGCGCGGCGATACGATCGACGCGAGCCAGGATTTCGCCCGCGACCTGGCCGAGGCGGAGGGCCTCACGCTGGTGCATCCCTATGACGATCCGAAGATCGTCGCGGGTCAGGGTGTTATTGCGCTGGAAATGCTTGCCGACGCGCCTGATCTGGAAACGCTTGTGATCCCGATCGGCGGCGGCGGCTTGATCGGCGGCGTTGGTCTGGCGGCGAAACAGATCAAGCCGTCGATCCAGATCGTCGGCGTCGAGGCGGCGCTCTATCCGTCGATGTACCAGAGCCTGAACGGCCTGCCGGTCCAATGCGGCGGCGACACGATCGCCGAGGGCATCGCTGTGAAGACGCCGGGCGCCCTGAATATCGCGCTCGCCCGCCGCTTCGTTGATGATCTAGTGCTGCTGGACGAACCGTCCCTTGAGCACGCCGTCCAGACCATGTTGGAGACCGGAAAGCTGGTGGCCGAAGGCGCCGGGGCGGCCCCGCTGGCGGCGGTCCTGGCGGACCCGGCGCGTTTCGCCGGGAAGAAAGTCGGGGTGATCGTCTGCGGCGCCAATATCGATTCGCGGATCATGGCGGGCGTCTTAATGCGCGGCATGGCGCGGGCGCACCGCCTGGCCCGAATCCGGGTCGGAATCGCCGACGCGCCCGGCGCCCTGTCAAAAGTCGCCTCGCAGATCGGCGAGACCGGCGCCAACATCGTCGAAGTCATGCATCAGCGGATGTTCTATGACGTGCCGGTGAAACAGGCTAGCCTCGACATCATGATCGAAACCCGCGACGAGAGCCATATTCACGATGTGCTGGCGCGGCTGCAGGCGGCAGGCTACACGGCCAAGATCCTGTCGGAGTCGGAGGCTGGCTGAAAGAAGGGGCTGACGGACCAGTTCAGCGCTCGGCGAGCGCGCGATAGGCGCCGCCGAAATAGAGCAGCGGCTTCGCCTCATCCGGCCCGATATCCACCGCGGCGACGCGTCCGACCAGAATGTCGTGGTCGCCGCCCGGATATTGCGCCTCCACATCGCATTCGAACGTCGCCAAGGCGCCGGGCAAGACCGGCGCGCCGCCGTGACCCTGGACGTAGTCGAGGCCTGAGAACTTATCGGCCGACGCGCGCGCGAACCTGTCGGCCAGGGACTGTTGATCGTCCGCCAGCACATTCAGGGCGAAGGTCTTCGCGTCGCGAAAGGCGGTTCGGCTAAAGGCGCGATGGTCAATGCAGAACAGGACCAGCGGCGGGTCGAGCGAGACAGACGAGAACGAGTTCACCGTCACGCCGACCGGCGCGCCGCTCGGATCGGCGCAGGTTGCAATGATCACACCCGTGCCGAACAGGCCGCAGGCGTTCCGAAAGGAGCGGGCGTCAACAGTCATCCGTCACTCAGTTTTGGCGCGGCGCGCTTGAACAGACACGACCCATACGGATCGGCGGGCTGGTTCGGACCAGAGGTCCAATCCTGAAGTCGGGCTGATATAGACAAGCCGCCCAATCAAGTCCATGACAGCGCAAGGCGAAATCGGAAGCGGGGCGCGACCGGCATGGCCGAGGATGATGAAGCGCCGTCGGGGATCGACCGGACGGCGGTGGCGCGGGCCCCGCTGGTGAGACTGCCGGCACTGCGCCTGCTTGTCGCCGCGATCGCCGGCGCCGCGGTCGGCTATTTCCTGCTGACGCGCGGGGCCTTGGACGCGCTTCCCGTCCCGCCAGGCTGGCCGGCCGCGGCCATTGCGGCGTTGGCCGCGGGCGCGATAGGCTTTCTTCTGGGACAACGCGGCGTCTGGCCGTTGCTAAGCGGTGTTCTCGTCCTCAGCGCGGTCGCAATCCTCGCGCTCGCACCGCCGCTCTGGTTCTATCCCTTGGCGATCATGCTTCTGGCCGGCCTGTTCTGGAACGTGCGCAGCGATCGGGTGCCGCTCTATCTGACCAACAGCGCGACGACGCGGGCTCTGGCGGCGCTGGCTGAGAGCCTGCCCGACGGCGCGCGCATGATTGATCTGGGCAGCGGCCTGGGCGGCGTGGTCCGGGGTCTTGCGCGCGCAAGGCCGGACCTGAAGGTCGCCGGAGTCGAAACGGCGCCCCTACCCTTCGCCGCCTCCCGCCTGCTGCTGTCTCTATTCGGACCGTCGAACGCCGACATTCGTTATCAGGACATCTGGTCGGTCGATTTAGGCGCCTATGACATCGTCTATTGCTTTCTTTCAAGCGAGCCGATGCCGCGATTGGTCGCCAAAGCGCGCGCCGAAATGAAGCCGGGCGCGGTCCTGGTCAGCAACAGTTTCACCCCTGTGGGCGCCGAATTGGACGGCGCCGGCGCGATGGCCGCCGCTGCATCCGAAGCGCTGCGCCCCGACCGGCGCGTGCGCGTGGACGATCGACGCGAGACAACGCTTTATATCTGGAATCTTTAGCTTTTTCCCCTTCAACCCTACTCAATTGACACGTTTTCATGCTGTCAATTCTGTTGGAATCGGTTTTGTTGGACGTACTGAAAGGCGGCTCTATATTCTCGTGCGGGTTCGCAAGAGGGGCGAAACTGGATGGGGATGAGCCGGCTCGCCCGGACGTATCCGTCCTTTAGAATGAAGATGGGAAGAACTGGATGTTTGCGCTCATCGGAATGGTCGCCGTCGTCGTCTGCGTGATCGGCAGTTACGTCGCCATGGGCGGCAAATTGTCGGTTCTGAACCAGCCGTTCGAAGTGGTGATCATTTTCGGCGCCGGCATTTCCGCCTTCGTCATCGCCAACCCGATGCGCGTCGTGAAAGCCGGCTTCGCCAAACTGGGCAGCGTCTTCAAAGGCGTCAAATACAAGAAAGAGGACTATCTGGAACTGCTGACCATGCAGTATCAGTGCTTCAAACTGATGAAGCAGAAAGGGGCCCTGGCGCTTGAGCAACATGTCGAGAACCCGCATGAAAGCGCCCTATTCAGCGAGTTCCCGAAATTCCACGCCGACCATCACGCCGTCGATTTCTTTTGCGACTATCTACGCCTGATGACCTTGGGTTCGGACAACCCGCACGAAATCGAATCGCTGATGGAGCAAGAGTTGGAGGTGCACCACGCCGAGGATCACACCTACCAGCACGCGCTGACCAATCTGGCGGAAAGTTTCCCGGCCTTGGGGATCGTCGCCGCCGTGTTGGGCGTGATTAAGACCATGGGCTCCATCTCGGAGCCCCCGGAAGTGCTTGGCGGATTGATCGCCGGCGCGCTGGTCGGCACGTTCCTGGGCATTCTTCTGTGCTATGGCTGGTTCGCGCCGCTGGCCAGCGCGGCGAAGCAGATCATGGATGAGGAAAGCACCTACATGACCTGCATGAAGGCGGGCATCACCGCGCATTTGCAGGGCTATGCGCCGCAAGTGTCGGTGGAGTTCGCGCGCAAGGCCTTGGCGCATCACAACCGACCGTCCTTTATAGAGGTCGAGGAAGCGGTCGGGAGTCTGCCGGCGCCCGCCTGATGCGCGCCCAGCGGTAGGTTATAGGCGACGGGAAAGACAGGCTGAGCACTTATGGCCGATACGCTCGACGACAAGCCGCTTATTCTCAAGAAGAAGAAAAAGATTCCGGCCGAAGGCCATGGCGGCGCCTGGAAGATCGCCTACGCCGATTTCGTTACCGCAATGATGGCCTTCTTTCTACTGCTCTGGCTTTTGAACGCCACGACGGAAGAGCAGATGGAGGGCCTGTCGGACTTCTTCGCGCCGGAAAACGTGTCGGAAGAGGACACCGGCATCGGCGAGGCGCTGGCGGGATTGGAAGTGTTGGCCGAAGGCGCGCTGCGCTCCGCTTCGGCGCGTCCGAAGATCTCGACACAGGTCCCGACCTTCGGGGACGAGGCGGAAAGCGACGGGTCCGGCCAGGAACGCGCAAGTCCAATCGAAACCAATCCCGAAATCGGCGCCACCAAGATCCCAGACCAGGACGATGAGGCGCTTGAAATCGCCCAGGCGCGGATCAGACAGGCGATCGAACAGGCGCCGGAACTCGCCGAATTACAGGATAGCTTGTCGCTGGAAAGCACGCCGGAAGGTTTGTTGATTCAGATCCTCGATCAACGGGAACGGTCCAAATTCGAGGGGCGCACCAGCGAACTGACGCCCTACGCCAAGCGGCTGCTGGCGCTTGTGGGAACCATCGTCGCCGAATTGCCGAACAAGATCTCCCTGTCAGGCCATACCGACACGAGCGCGTACAGCGCAATCGACCCCAATTACACCAAATGGGAATTGACGTCAGACCAGGCCGCCGCCGCCTTGGAATGGTTGCTGTTCGCCGGACTGCCGGAAGAACGTTTTGTCGAGGTGGTCGGCCGCGCGGATTCCGAACCCTTAGACCTGCGGGATTCCGAAGCCCCGCGAAACCGACGCGTATCCATCCTGCTTATCCGCGAGCCGCCATCCGGCGGTGGAACCGGGGCCCGAGATGGCTAAGGATCCCGAGAACATCATCTTCAAGACCGTAAAGGTGAAAGAGGAAGGCGCCCATGGCGGCGCCTGGAAGATCGCCTATGCCGATTTCGTGACGGCGATGATGGCCTTTTTTTTGTTGCTCTGGCTGTTGAACGCCACCTCCGAGGAAGTGCAGGAAGGGCTGTCCAACTATTTTCAACCGACCCTACAGACAACGCCCAGCACCAGCGGCTCGGGCGGCATCTTCGGCGGCGAGACGGCGAATGATCCCGGCCCGCTGGAAGTGACGACGACCCAGGCTTTCCGCGATTCGGATTCGGACTCGCAAACCAATCTCGATACCGGGGCGGAGGCGTCCGGCCGGGACGACGATGTCAGTTCCGGCGATGTCGGCCTGGTCAACGCGGCGGCGGAAGAGCAAAGCTTCATGCGGATTGCTCAAATCCTGGAGACGTCGATCGACGAATTGCCGCCGGAACTCCAGGATCTGAAAGAGTCGCTGAAGGTCGATGTAAACGAGGACGGCCTTCGTATCCAAATCCTCGATCACAATCGCAAAGCCAGCTTCGAGAGGGGCTCGACCAACCTGACGCCCCATGGCCAACAGGCTGTGCGGTTCGTCGCCGCCTTCGTGCAACGGCTGCCGAACAAAATCGCGATAACCGGCCATACCGCAAGCGATGACGGCGGCGACCAGAATGTCTGGGCGCTGTCGCTGCAACGCGCCAACGCCGTGCGCCGTGCGTTGCTGGCGTCTGGGCTGCCGGAACCGCGCACCGAGACGGTCATCGGACGCGGCGCGGCGGATCTCGCCAATCCGGATGAACCGACGGCGGCCGAAAACCGTCGCATGTCCATCGTGATGCTGCGGCAGGGGCGCAGCCCGTTCTCAACCACGGCCCCAGGCGGCGGCCCGCCCCCGATCATTCAGAACGACCCCCGCTGAGGGACCGTTTCGGCCGCCAGGCGCGCTTTACTTGCGCCGCCCATGCGTCGCGCCCACATAGAAAAGAGTATCGTCAGCGGCGACCAAAGGAGGCTGTTCTGAACGCCAACTCTTTTTCAGGTGAGATTCCCGACAACGGCGGCCGCCGGCCGCGCTTAACCTCCGGGGAATCCCGCGCCGATCAGAGCGCGGAAGACGGACCGGACCGGGCTTCAGGCGCAAGGGCCGGAACGCCCGCACAATTCTCGCTTTACCAACGCGGGGCGGCCGAAACAGGCGGCGGCAATGTCATCGGTATGCGGCTGGTCGCCTATCTGATCGACGCGGCGCTGCTGCTGTTGCTGTATCCAGCCGCACTGTTGTTCAACCTTTTGACATTCTTTCTCGCAAGTCCGCTGACCGTGGCGGCTTTGGTCGTGGCCCCGCTGGCCTATCACAGCCTGATGATCGGCGCTTTTGGCGGCGCGACATTAGGCATGCGCGTGGTCGGTCTGCGCGCCGTCGACGCCGAGAGCCGCCGGCCGCCCAGCCTGATCCAGGCTTTCATCATGACGGTCCTGTTCTATGGCAGCCTCAGCCTGTCCGCGATCCCGCTGATTTGGTGCCTTTTCGACAAACAGGGCCGTTTCTTGCATGATATTTTCAGCGGCGTTCGCGTGATCACTGGAAAAGCCGAGCAGGGATTGTAATCTCTGCATGGCGCACAGGAGTCCGCCGGCGCAGATCGACCCGGTTCTGATATCGGGCGGGGGGCGCGCATTTGAGTCGATGTTGGGGCCTAAGACCGAGACAGAATGTCGAACACGCGCCGACCCGACCCGCTGATCTTCCATCGCTCTGCGCCGATGAGCTGTCCTTATCTGCCGGACCGGGTGGAACAGCAGCTCTTTACCGAACTGGTCGGCGTGTCGGCGCAAAATACGTTCGACCGGTTGAGCGAGGCCGGTTTCCGTCGGTCGCATCACATCATCTATCGGCCGGCCTGTACGGGCTGCGACGCCTGCCAGCCGGTGCGCATCCCTGTCGCCGATTTCGAGATGACGCGGTCTTGGAAACGCATCATCAAGGCGAATGACGATTTGACGGCGCGCAATGTCGGCATGCGCGTGACGCAGCAACAGTTCGATCTCTTCAGACAATATATACTCAGCCGGCACGGCGATGGCGACATGGCCCATATGTCGGCCCGCGATTATGTCAGTCTGGTGACCGCCAGTCCGGTCGATACCGCCTTGTTCGAATTCAAAGATCCGTCAGGCGCGCTGGTTGCGGCATGCCTGGCCGACAGCACACGGGACGGCTTGTCTGCGGTCTACAGTTTCTTCGATCCCGGCGCTGCGAAACGCAGCCTGGGCAGCTATATGATTCTGTGGCTGATTGAGGAAGCGCAGCGCCTGGGACTCGACTACGTTTATTTGGGTTTCTTGATCGATGATAGCCCAAAAATGGCCTATAAGGGCCGCTTTCGCCCTTTGGAACTGTTCGGACCGACAGGCTGGACGCGCGCGGAACCGACCGCCGGGTAGCCGGCGAAAGACCGAAAACACCGGCTTGGATTGCCCTTTGATCCGCATGCGAAAGTCACGTTAGCGCCGCACTTTTCTTCGGTTTTCCAGGGCCTACGCTATCAGTTGCCCGACCGGCGCCGCTGTGCTACCCCCTCGCCGCAAGAGATCGTGGGTGAATAACTGCGGCGAACGGTTTGACCGATCCTGTCGAACCGGGGAGAACGCCTAGGGAGCAGTCGGCTTGCAAACCAGCCGCGCCACCGGTCTCCACATACGTTCATCAGTGTCTATGGGAGACAAACTAACATGAAACGTCGTCAATTTCTGAAAGGCGCCACCGCCGCCGCCGGAGCGGCCGCCGCCGTCTCGGCTCTCGCCACGCCGGCGATCGCGCAGGACCGGCGCGAGCTGAAACTGGTCACGACCTGGCCGAAGAACTTCCCGGGTCTGGGCACCGGCGCTCAGCGTTTCGCCGATAGCGTGACCAACGCGACCGACGGCCGGATCACGGTCAAGCTGTTCGCCGCCGGCGAGTTGGTGCCGCCGTTCGAAAGCTTCGACGCGGTTTCCTCGGGCGCCGCGGATATGTATCACGGCGCGGAATATTACTGGCAAGGCAAGCATAAGGCCTTCAACTTCTTCACCGCCGTTCCCTATGGCTTCACCGCCAACGAGATCGACGCCTGGATCTATCACGGCGGCGGACAAGAACTGTGGGATGAATTGACCGCGCAGTTCAACGTTAAGAGCCTGGCCTGCGGTAACACCGGCGTTCAGATGGGCGGTTGGTTCAACAAAGAAATCACCTCCTTGGAGGATTACAAAGGGCTCAAAATCCGGATGCCCGGTCTGGGCGGCGAAGTGCTGCGCCGCATCGGCGCCTCCGCCATCGCGCTGCCGGGCGGCGAGATCTTTCCGTCGCTGCAGTCCGGCGCCATCGACGCCACCGAATGGGTCGGCCCTTGGAACGATCTGGCCTTCGGCTTCTACAAGGTGACGCAGTTCTACTACTGGCCTGGCTTCCATGAGCCGGGCTCGACCTTGAGCCTGGGCGTCAACAAAGGTGTCTGGGATAGTTTCTCTGCGTCCGATCAGGCTTTGATTTCGGCATGCGCCGCGGCGGAGAACAACAAGTCCTTCGCCGAATTCAACGCGCGGAACAACGACGCTTTGAACACGCTGATCAATGAGCATGGCGTTCAGCTTCGTCAGATGCCGAACGACGTGTTGAACGCGATTGGCGAACAGTCCGGCGCCGTTGTCGCCGAGGTGGCCGACGTCGACGATCTCGGCGCGCGCACCTACGAAAGCTTCATCAATTTCCGTCGTCAGTCGATCGGCTGGTCGCGGGTCTCTGAGCAAGCTTATTGGAACTCGCGTCTGCTGCCGTTCAAGTACGAGCGCGGCTAAGCGCCGGTCGTCAAAGGACCTGTTGAAAGGCCCGCTCCTCTCGAGCGGGCCTTTCTTTTGCGCCCGCCGACCTTGGCGCGGCGCCCCTGATCCGTTGGCCGATAAGGTATTGATCCATCGCGATTATCCGCCCTTGTGCAGGCATTCGCGCTTGCCAATCACCGCGGCTTGTCGATAAATGGCCCTCGGTTGATGATCGGATCGGGGTGTGAACCGGCCCTTATCCTATCGAGGGAGAGTCTCGTGGACGCACTTACCCGTGTCGCGCGGGCCATAGACGGATTCAATCAGTCGGTCGGCATGTCTGTCGCTTGGCTGGCGATTCTGATGGTCTGCGTGCAATTCTTCGTCGTTCTGCTGCGCTACGTTTTCGGCTATGGGTCGATTTTCATGCAGGAGTCGATCCTCTATATGCATGGATTCCTGTTCTGCCTCGGCGCTGGCTACACGCTGCTGCATGGCGGCCATGTCCGGGTCGATGTCTTCTATCGCGAGGCGTTGCCGGAAACCAAAGCCAAAGTGGATATTTTTGGCGTTGTCGTCTTCCTCTTCCCGGTCTGTATCGCGATCCTGTACTACGCGCTGCCCTACGTTCAGCAGTCCTGGTCGATCGGCGAGGGCTCGACAGAGACCTCGGGCATTCCGGCGCGCTATCTGTTGAAGACCGCCATTCCATTATTCTGTGGATTGATCATGCTTCAGGGCCTCTCGATGGTGATTCATTCCGTCAATATCCTGCTGGGCCGCGAAGCGCCGCCGGCGGAAGAACAGCACGAAGGCCTCTGATCCATGGGTGAACTCCTCGACCTTTTGATGTTCGCGATGGCCTGCGTCTTTTTGATGATGGGCTTTCCGGTCGCGTTCACCCTCGCCGGAACGGCCTTGATCTTCGCCGGGATCGGCTGGGCGTTCGGCGTGTTCGACATGTCCTTCATCGGCTTCATGCCGCAGCGCATTTTCGGCAACGCGATCTGGAACGAAGTGCTGCTGGCGGTGCCGCTTTTCGTCTTCATGGGCGTCATGTTGGAACGCTCGAAAGTCGCCGAGGAACTGCTCGAAACCATGGGCAAGCTGTTCGGCGCAATGCGCGGCGGGATCGGCGTGTCGGTCACAGTGGTCGGCGCGTTGCTGGCCGCCTCGACCGGCATTGTCGGCGCCACCGTCGTGACCATGGGCCTGTTGTCCCTGCCGACCATGCTGCGCCGGAATTACTCGCCGTCTCTCGCCTGCGGTTCGATCTGCGCGGCCGGGACGCTGGGCCAGATCATCCCTCCGTCGATCGTGTTGGTCATCCTGGGCGATCAGATTTCCAACGCCTATGTCGACGCCCAACGCGAGGCCGGCAACTGGTCGCCGGAGCCGGTCTCGGTCGGCGACCTGTTCGCCGGGGCTTTGTTGCCGGGCCTGATGCTGGTCGGCATGTATCTGACCTATCAGCTGTTCATGGCCTGGTGGAAGCCGGAGACCTCCCCCGCCATTCCCGCTGAGGAACTGCGCGACGGCGCCGACGATCTCGGCAGCCGGGTGGTCCACGCGCTGCTGCCGCCGGTGATTCTGATCATCGCGGTGCTGGGTTCGATCCTGGCCGGGGTGGCGACCCCGACGGAAGCGGCGGCGGTGGGTGCGATGGGCGCGACGCTGCTCGCCGGTTTACGGGTCCGCGAGCTGAACATGGATTATGTCATGCTGACCGAAAAGCCCGTGCAATTCGGCAGCCTGAGCCGAATCGCAGGGGCGGCTCTGATTGGGTTCGTCGGCGGCATGCTGGTCGCCAACGAACTGCTCGGCGGCGCCGATTCGGCCCTCGTGGGGGGCGTTGTCGGCGCGGCGGTGCTGGCGGTTCTGACCCGGGCCGGCGGCGTGCGCGGCCTCCTGGCCATGCTGGATTCACGCGGCAACGGCCCGATTTACGCCGCGGCCCTCAGCCTCGTTTTCATGCTGATCCTGTCGAACTATGTCGACCTGCGGATCCGGCGCGACGAGATTTCCGGCAGCGACATGGCTTTCACCTTGCTGGCGGCGGCCGCCACGCTGGTTGTGGTCTGGGGCGTGCTGGTCGCCGGCTGGCGCGTCTGGGCGGCCGGCATCCTGCGCCTGGTAAACCGCGGCACGATGGAAATCTCGGCCATGGTCTTCACGATCCTGATCGGAGCGGCGATGTTCAGCTTGGTGTTCCGGGGCCTAGGCGGCGACGATGCGGTCCACGCCTTCCTGACCCAACTGCCCGGCGGCACCTACACGGCGATCATTATCGTCATGCTGGTGATGTTCTTCCTGGGCTTCTTCCTGGACTTCATCGAGATCACCTTCGTCGTCGTGCCGATTGTGGCGCCGGTGCTGCTGGCGAACGACTATATCAGCCCGGTCTGGCTCGGCGTCCTAATGGCGATGAACCTGCAGACATCCTTCCTGACGCCGCCCTTCGGCTTCGCGCTGTTTTATCTTCGAGGGGTGGCGCCGGATACGGTGAAGACAATGGACATCTATCGCGGCGTCGCGCCCTTTGTCGGCATCCAGGTCGTCGCGCTTCTAGTCCTCGGCTTCTTCCCGATCCTCGCCAACTGGCTGCCCGAGGTCATCTTCGGCACCAGCTTTGTGTCATAGCGCGAGGCGAAGGCCATTACGCTAGTTCGGACGCCAACGCGCCGAGCCTAACAATCCCGTCTTCGAGCGCGGGCGACCATGTGTAGCCGCAGCTGATCCGGAGACAGTGATCGAATTGATCGGTGGTCGTGAACCGACCGCCCGGCGCAAAGCAGATGCGCTCCGCCATCGCCTGGTCCCATAAGGCCTCGGCGGACGCGGCGCCCGGCAGTTCGACCCACAGGACAAATCCGCCGGCAGGGCGCGACACCCGCGTTCCGGCCGGGAAAGAGCGCTCGATCGCACGCAGCGTCTGCTCCAGGTTCGACCGGAAGATGCGGCGCATCCGACGGAGATGGCTGTCATAGCCGCCAGAGGACAGAAAGTCGGCGACGGCCAATTGCAGCAATGGCGGGCCGGACAATGTCGAAGCGAATTTCGCTTCCAACAGTTTCCGCATTCGCCGCCGGCTGGCGGCCCAACCGACCCGATATCCCGGCGCCAACGTCTTGGAGAAAGAGCTGCAATAGATAATGTCGGCCTCAGGCGCCAACGCCATGAAGGGTCTTGGACGCTCTTCACCGAAATGAATATCGCCATAGATATCGTCCTCGATCAGCGGAACGCCGTGGAGTGTCAGAAGAACCGCCAAAGCGCGTTTCTTCTCCTCACCCATTGTGGCGCCCAGCGGGTTGTTGAAACTGGATGAGAACAGACAGGCGGCGATCGATTGGCTTTGCAATGCTGCTTCCAACGCGTCCAGCTCCACGCCGTCCGTCGCATGCGTGGGCAATTCGAACGCTTTCAACCCTTGGGCCTCGAGGATTTGAAGCAGGCCAAAATAAGTCGGCGATTCGATGGCGATCGTGTCGCCTGGCGTCGCAACCGCCTTCAACGCAATCGCCAGGGCCTCGGTGCATCCGCCCGTGACGACGATATCTTCGGACGATAAAGCCTGCCCCCAGCCGATCGCCCGCCGCGCGATTTCGTGTCGCAAGGCTGCTTCCCCGCGCGCCTCGCCATATGTATTGCTCTCGGTCCCCCTGACGCGGGCCGCCCGCGCGAGGCATCGATCAAGCCGACCGGACGACAGTAAATCCGCGCTGGGGATCGCGCAGCCGAAAGGCAAATAGGAAGGATCGGCCGCAACCTCGAGAAGACGAAGGACCGGACCCGCGATTGCGACGCTGTTCGCGCGCGGCGCCGGCTTCGACGACCGGGGACTGGCCAACACCGACGCCGGACGCTTGCTGACAAAGAAACCGGATTTCGGTTTTGCTGTCAGAACGCCCCGATCCTCCAAGACCTGATAGGCCTTGATGGCGGTGGTGACGCTGACGCCTAGCCTTCGCCCGACCGCCCGCAGGGACGGCGCCCGGTCGCCAGGGACAAGAGCGCCCTGCTCGACAAGATCGGTGATGAAACCCAAAACCGCCTCGTACCGGCGATCGCCGTTGGTCGGTACTATTTCTTCCGTCATTGCGATCCCGCTCCGTGACGCCAAGCGTCACACTATCACTGCTCATCTGTTATGCCTACAATACTCTATTTCTGTATCTGTTATGTAAATTTGTATGCCGCTATCCGTATGCCGCTGGTCGCGATGGCGCGACAGACAGGTATAGGGAGGCGATCCGATGAACAGATTTTCGGCGAACGACATCATCAGCTTGACCGAGGAAACACCGCGATACGACCTGGCCGAGAGCGTCGGTCCGGATCTGCGCCTCTCGGACCTGACCGGAGAGCAGGACAAGGAGGCGCTTGAGGACCTCTTGCTCGGGTACCGCACTGCACCGGGCGATATCAGCCTGCGGGAGGAAATTGCGCGGCTGCACGGCGTCAGCGCCGAGGATGTGGTGATAACCGTCGGGGCCCTACACGCGCTGTTCCTGACCGCCTACGCACTGTGCCGGCCCGGCGACGAAGCGGTCCTGCGCACCCCTGTCTTTCCTTTGGAACAGGGCGCGCTGGAAAGTATGGGGGTCTCTGTCCGGGAATTGCGCGGCGCCTTCGACGACGGCTACCGGATCGATCTGGACCGGTTCGCCACATTGCTGAGTCCAGCGACAAAACTGGTCAGCCTCGCCACGCCTCAGAACCCAACCGGGGTGGCGATCCCCGAAGAGACGGTCGACGCCATTTTGCGTCTGATGGAAGAGAGAGCGCCCGACGCCCGCCTGCTGCTGGACGCCACCTATCGCGAGGCGACCTATCGGGACGCGCCCTGCGCCCCCGCCTATGTCGATCGGAGTTCGCGCGTGGTCTCGACCGCGTCTCTGTCGAAATGCCATGGAGCGCCAGGGGTGCGCCTGG
Source organism: Alphaproteobacteria bacterium (assembly GCA_030065235.1). Taxonomy (GTDB): domain Bacteria; phylum Pseudomonadota; class Alphaproteobacteria; order UBA8366; family Aestuariispiraceae; genus JASJDC01. The sequence goes on along the minus strand of JASJDC010000001.1, from coordinate 266,588 downwards.
GATGGGCGGTGACGCGCGACCGGGCGCTGCGCGATCAGATCATGTTGGGCAAATTCCACACCGTGATCTCGCTCTCGGCGATCGACGAGTTCCTGGCGCTCAAAGTGTTGCAGAACCGCGCACGCATTCTGAACGACCGCCGCCAGCGGTTGGGAGACGGCCTGGACGCCTGCGCCCACTGGGTCGAGGCCAATGCGGAACTGGTCGAGTGGATCCGGCCCGACGCCGGCGCCTTCTGCGCGGTGCGCCTGCGCCCCGAGCGATTCGGCGAAGCGGAGGTCGCGGCGTTCTACGACGCTCTGGCGCAAAAGGGAGTCCGGGTCGGCGACGGCGCCTGGTTTGGGGCGGAGCGGCGTCTGTTCCGATTAGGCTTTGGTTACCCGCCCATCGAGGATGTCGAGGCGGCGCTGGAGATTATGGCGGATGTGTTGCGCGCCTGCGCCCAGTCCCAGGTCGACATCGCCCGTTCTGCCTAAAAAGGGCTGAATGAAAAAGGCCCGCTCAGGCGGGCCTTTTCGCATCTCTTTCAATGATACCGTCCCCTACTTGCGGCCGAGCAGCTTCCAGGCGAGCGGCAGGAGGGCGGCGGCGAGCGCGAGTTTGACGAGATCGCCGATTAGGAAGGGCGTCAGGCCCCATGCCAGGATCGGCTTGTCCCAGCCGAACAGCGTCCCGAGCCAGAGCAGCCCGGGCGCATAGATCAGGACGGAGCCGATTAGCATCGCGGCGGCCGTCAGGAACGCATTCCGGTCCCATCCGCGCTCGGCCAGCCAACCCGTGGCGTAGGCGGCGGCGACATAGCCGATCAGATAACCGCCGGTGCCGCCCAGCATATAGGCGAGACCGATCCCCTTCTCCGGCGTCCCCGCGAAGACTGGCAGACCCGCCACGCCTTGCGCCAGATAGAGCAGCACCGTCGCCGCGCCCAAGCGGCTGCCGAAAGCGGCCCCGATCGCCAGAATGGCGAAGGTGCCCATGGTCATCGGCACCGGATAGAACGGGACCTGAATCTTGGCGCAGAGCCAAATCAAAAGCGAGCCGGCGACGGCCAGCAGCGTGTTCCGGGCCAGACGGCTTTGCGTGGAGGCGCCCTCACCGTCCCAAATCGCGTCGATCAATGTGATGGCCGGCGCTGTCGGTAATCTGGCCGCGCTGCTGCTCATGTGTCGTCCCCTTATTGCCAATGTCGATGCTTCAAGCGGTTATAAGCCGCGTCCCCGGTGTGGGCAATGATCCGAGTCCGCCGTGGATCAACGGAACGAGAGGCCGGCTCAGCGCAGATCGCCGTCTCGGGTCCAGACCGCCGTATCGGGATGGAATTGGGACCAGGCGAACCAGAAGGCCTCATGGCTGCCAAGATCAGCGCCGTCCGCCCCGACCGCCCGCACGCCGCCGGCGTCGAGCGTGAGCCGGACATTTTCAAAAGCGATCTCGGCGCCCTGTTTCAGCGCCGCGATGGCCGTGCTGCGTTGGAAAGCCACCGGCTTGCCGGCCGCGGTGATAACGCCGATCACATCCTCCTGCACCGGCAGGCGCGGATCGACATCGCCGACCGGAAAGATCGGACCGTTCGCGTCGCGGCCGTTGCGGAAGTCGAAATTCCGACCCAACGCCAGCGACTCGACCAACACTGTCGTCTCCGGATGCGCCGCCTTCCAGCTTCCCCAATCAGTGGTGACGACGCTGGCCTGCTTCAGCCGCACCCCCTTCTCCGCCAGCGGCCCGGTCACCGCCTTGCCCAGGAACGTGTCGAACACCGAATAGGTGGTGATGTCATACATCACCTTGTTGGACCGGATCAGCAGGCCGGAGGTGCGCAGGATCGGGCGTTCGACGCCGTCGGGCAGATCGTCGGTGAAATAGGCCTGGGCGGCGCCGCAAAGGGTGCAATAGGGAATGCCCAGATCGCGCCCGCCCAACGTGTCATTCACCATCTCGCGCACTTCCATGATGCGGCGCGGATAGGCGCGGTAGGCGCCGTTCACTCCGATGCCGAAGACGATAGCGTCATCCTTCAGCCAGGTCGCTTCCTCGGCGCTGCTGACCTTCGGATTGTCCGCCGCCGGGATGCAGTTGCAGGGCTGGTCCGTCGTATCATAGGGCCGGTCGTCGATCTGCACGCCGCCCCAGGAGACCAGCCGCCAATCGATCTCCCCCTCGACTAAGATCCGCTCCCAGCCCGGCGCGAATTGCGTGAAGATCGCGCGTTTGGTCTCCAAATAGCCGGGATAGGACGGGATGTCCCAGGCGATCAGATGATCGGTGATCTCCCCCCAACGCCGCGGCGACGTGTATTCGATCTGCAGCAACTCGGCCGCGGCGCTCGCCAGCGCATCATCGAACGACCGCCGCCAGGTGAAGCGCATCATATCGCTGATCACCCAAACCAGCCGAGGGTCCCCGGACTCCGCGATCTCCCAAAGCGCCGCCTCCTGATCCCGCCCCCAAGCCGATTGTTCGAGACTATCGACAAAGACGGTCCGCACAGCGGTTTGCAGCGACTGCGAGAGCGGTCCCTCAGAGATGGGCGGCGGGGAACCGAATTGCTCAATGGCGTAGGCGGGTAGCGCCTCCTGAGCGTGCGCGGCGGGGGTGTGGAGCAGCGACGACGCAACCAGCAAAGCCGCCAGAAGGGCGGACGGCAGAACGAGGAAGATCGATCTCATCACGAACCTTTCCGAAAGCAGAGTAGGCCCATGGGCGCGCAAGCCGCATCGTACAACACCGAAACGTCACTCGAAACATGCTGCTGCGACGAGTACGGCGCTTTCGGAACGAGGGAACAGGTATGGATGTCGCATCATTGCGAGACGCCGATGTCGAACCGAACGCAGATAACAAGCCCGATGACACAAGGACGACAGGACAAAGTCCTCGGCGCAAACCGAGACCGATATGAAACGATGCTGGAATTGCATATTGCTTCTAAATGATTGCGCAATAATTACTTAGTCTGTTTGAATGGCGCTGATATATCGGACTAACTCTGTTGCACATCATTTTAACAGAGACCGCCGCAGGGTTGGGCGGCGAATTAAATGGGGCTTTCGTGTCGACGAATGTTAGGTCTTAGGTCAAACAACGGCGGCGACTTGCGAAAGTGATCGGGAAATCAGACGCCAAGCAACGTAGAAACCGGGCTTGGAGCGCATCGCACTTGTTATGAAGAAGCTCGGGCTTTCTCTCTCCGGCGGCGGCTTTCGCGCGACCCTCTATCACCTGGGGGTTGTACGTTTTCTGCGGGACGCCGGCATGCTCGGCCAGGTAACAGACATCGCCTCAGTCTCGGGCGGAAGCATTCTATCGGCGCACTTGGTCTTGAACTGGGAGCGGTACAACGATTCTGAGAAAAGCTTCGCCGAGGCCGCTTCAGAAATTGTCGAATTCACGCAATTCGATATCCGAAACCGTATTCTGCGCCGCCTACCTCTGTATTTGCCTCTCCGGTCATTTGCGAGAGTCGCCTTGCTCGACCCCAGGATCGTTTCGCCCAACGCGCTTCTCGAAAGCTACTACACAAAACACCTGTACGGCGCGCGCTGTCTATACGAAATCCGCACCGCGCCGAGTCTGCATATTTTGGCGACCAGCATCAGCACCGGGGCCTTGTCTGTGTTCAATCAGAACGGCCTTTATATACAGGACAGGGAGAAAACCTCATTCGACCATGTTCCGGGCCGCCTCGCCAGTGTATCAAAGGTTGTTGGGGCGTCCTCCGCCTTTCCCGGCTTCTTCCCGCCAACGAAGTTCACCGCCGCCGATCTCGGCCTTCGAGAGGGTCAGTTTACGACGCAGTATTTCACCGATGGCGGGGTCTATGACAATCTTGGCCTCCGCGCTTTTTCCTGGCTCGCCTCCGAGAACAAGGAATTCGATCGCATCCTTATCAGCGACGCCGGCCGGCCTTTTCAGATTGTGACAGAAGCGGCGACCGGCATCCTCGGCCGATCGATCCGTGCGAATGATATTCTCTATGACCGCGTTGGACAGTTGGAGCGTGAAATATTCAACGCACAAGAGAACCTTGTATTTGTCTCGATCACAGACAAGGTCAATCTGTCCGAGGATCAAACGGCCCAGCACCCCGTTGTGCAGGCCGAGGTTCAGTCGATCCGCACCGATCTCGACAGCTTCTCTCCCGACGAGATCAACGCGCTTTGCCGCCATGGGTATGAAATCGCCCGCAAGAGATGTCGGGACTCTGACATTTTGGGAAGCCGGTCGGCGCCGGACGCGCCTCCCTGGACCCCGATTCCGACCGCCGAACGCGGGAGAGGCGGCGATGGGCGGGCGGACTTTCAAAAACCCTCATCCAACACGTATTTATCCCGCTTGCTGCACAGATCGAGTAGCCGAAAACTCCTATCAGACTTCCTAGATTGGCGCGATTGGCCAAGCTATGTTTACCTGACCATCGCGCTTCTGCTTTTTGTTTTCATTCCTTCAGAGATCTACACGCTCTATCGGACATCGCAGAATCAATCGGCGATCATTGAATCGATTGCGAGCGGGAACCCGGATATTCGCCATATACTCGAACTGGCGAACTCAAACCCGCTTGTCGAATGGGCCGCAGATGAGGCCCAAGAGAAGGCGACGCTGTCGCCGACAGACTATGACGGCGTCGAGATCCTCTATCACAACCGTATCTATGATCTGAGGCGCTGGAACCCCGACGCCGACGCGGAGGAACGGCGCGGCAAAGTCTATGCGCGCGATCGCATCACATTGAAGTTGGACAGCAACTATCAGGGCGACGGACGCATCACGTTCCGCTCACCCGCCACGGACCATCTGGGCATCCAATTCCGGCATGGGGATGGATCATTTCCGGGTGAAATCAACCAAGTCCGGGTGGCCGACGGATCGGCGAACCCAGAAAACAGAGTCTATGAATTCACCTATGATTTGTCCGAACTGCCGCGCGAGGATCCGGTCACCATCGTGTTGGAAGCCACTGTCGCCAATTACCCGAAGACTGTCCGAATTCCGGTTGTCACATACACTGCGACGGATTTGCTCTCGGTCTGGATCCTGTTTTCCAAAGATCGCCCGTATCAGGACTATAGCTTGGTCAGTTATCCTGTCGACCGACACGACCCGCCGCAATTGATGCAGAGCCAATACGCCATCGATCACCCTTTCGGCACATTCATCGGATGGGCCGTGGTGAACCCGCAAACCGACTGGGTCTATGAAACCCGCTGGACCACTGACTGAGGCGCGCCACTGATAAACGGAAAGCCAGCGCGCACACGGGCCGCCGGTCCCTCCTAAGCGCACGCGATTCTTCGACGCAACTATTGAGGCGAAGCCTGCGGGTCGCCGTCCAAAAAGCCAGCCGGCTCCTCGCTAAAATCTCAAACCGTCGCAAAGCTCACGCAAAGCTCTAGTGGCGCATTCAACGGCAAATGCGGGACGGCGAATGCTGTTCGCGCGTGGGCGCCGCGCGGGCCGAGCGCTTCTAGGAAAAGCTCGGACGCAACGTCCAGCACTGTCGGTTGGTCGAAGAAATCATCGCTGCTCGCGATATAGCCGTCGATGCGCAACAAGCCCTCCAATGTGTTGAACCCGTCCGTTGCGGCGTTGATCTGGGACAGAGCGTTGAGCCCAGCGATCCGGCAGGCCTCCCGCGCGTCCTCCAATGAGAGCGCTTGGCCGATGCGTCCCCGAAACCGCAGGCTTCCATTTTCAATCGGAAATTGGCCCGAGACGAACCCGACGCCGCGTCGAACGACAACGGGTTCGTAGGCGCCAACAGGCCGCGGCGGCGGTGGCAGCGTGAGTCGTCCCATCGCCTACGTCGCCTTCAAAACGATGTTGCCCACCGCATCGCCGGCGGCGAGCCGTCTATGCGCGTCGGCGACTTCGTCTAGGTCATAGGTTCGGTCCAGCGTTGGTTTGATGGCGCCGGACCGCACTTGCTCGAGGCCCCACGCCAGATCCTCAACCCCGCCCATCAGCGTGCCCGCGATGCGTTTCTGCGGAAAGAAAACACTGCGCACCGGCAACGTCGATTCCAGCCCCAGGACATTGCCCAGGAGCACGGTGAGGCCAAGCGGACGCGTCAGATCGACAGATCGCGCCAGGCTGCTTCCGCCCAAATTGTCCAGCGCCACATCAACGCCGCCATTGGACCAGTCGCGTACGGTTTCGAGGCCCTCGTCGCTTTGCCCGACGATCAAGTCGGCGCCGAGGTCTTTGACAAACCGCCGTTTGGCTTCCGAACGAACTGTGGTGGCGACCTTGGCGCCCAGCGCTTTGGCGACCTGGATCATGAAAGACCCGGTGCCGGACGCGCCCGCCTGGATCAAGACGTGATCGTCGCGTTGAACGCCGCCAACAACTTTCACGGCCCGAACCGCCGTGACGAGCGCCATCGGCAGGGTCGCCAGGTCAATCGACGCAACAGTGTCTGGGGCCCTCAAGGTCCAGCGCGCGGGAACGGTCATATACTCCGCATAGGTCCCGTTTTCGACCAAGCCGCGGATCGCGTAAGACGGCGCGAGGCCGAGCACATCGCCGCCATTGTCTTCCGGGTCGGTCGGATAACCCGGCATGGGAATGACACGATCACCGATGGCGAACTCGGAAACATCCTCGCCCAGGCCCGCCACGGCGCCGACCGCGTCCGAGCCGAGAACATGAGGAAAGGAGAGAGACGGATTTACCCCCCCTTCCCGGATGTAGTGATCCAATCGGTTCACACCGACGGCTTCAATCCGAACCAGAATTTCACCCCGCTTCGGCTCTGGTTGGGGCAAATCGATCAGTTGAAACACAGAAGGGTCGCCAAATCCTGTTATCGCTGCGGCTTTCATTGGTTTGTCCTCGGTTGTAAGATGAGTGTCGGTTACTGTTTGAGACTCATACTTACGCCGGGGAGAGGATCATGGAAGACGGCACAAATTCAGAACCAAGTTCACAAAACTATACCGCCCGCCGATGGCCGGACGACTATCTCGACGGTCAGTATCGCGGCGACTATGACCCCCAGATTTGTCCGGTGCGGCATGTGTTGAAAGGCATCACGGATAAATGGGCGATCCTGATCATCGCCGGCTTGAAAGCGGAACGGCGTCGGTTTTCGGAACTGAAAAAGTTGGTGCCCGACATTTCTCAACGGATGCTGACGCAGACACTTCGAAAACTTGAAAGAGACGGGTATGTAAACAGAGAGGTCACGCCGCTTATCCCGCCGCGCGTGGACTATGAATTAACCGATCTCGGCCGTTCCTTCGTCGCGCAACTGGCGCCCCTGGCCGAATGGGCTGACGCCAATCGGGAGACGATCATTCAATCGCGTCAAGCGTACGACGAACGGGGTTTAGGAGATAGCGCCTAGTCGAACCGTCAGAACAAAGCAGTTGGGCGCTGACGATCATTTTGTCGACAAGAAACGACGCCTCTAGAATTCCGAGTATGTCGCGAAGATATCCCGTCTTTGGCGCGTTTGCTTCCGTCTTCGACGAAGTCGGCGAAAAGCGCGGGATTGGTCGCCCACAACGACTAAATGAATATAGCCAGACCGAGAGTAAGGTGCTTGACCAAGCTGATTAGCGCTAGTGCCCTAGTACGCGCTACTCACCAACGGAATTCGCTATTGACAGCGCCAGGGCAACGAGACCAACGTGACTGCTCGCTCGTTGTCGGTAGCGGTTCAGGTCGAGTTGAAAATGGTCGATTATTCAAAAATTTACGACGTCGTCTGTGACACTCACAAAGGGTATCAGTCGGCGCGCGGCTCTCCAGGATACCAGTTCTGCCGCGCATATGGGGAAAGGCTTAGAGAACAAGGGCCACGGCATCTTGACGTCGGGTGCGGCCAAGGGTTTGCCGTCGAGCTTATGCGCGGTCCGGAATTCAACAAGACGAGCTTTGGCGTCGATGTAAGCCCGCGGATGATCCAAGTCGCATCCGAGCGTCTACGACCCGAATTCTTCCGTCTTATTGAGGACGCCAAGATACCGTTTCCAGACAATCATTTTGATATAGTGACCTGTTTTGATGTTTTGGAACACTTGGATGAGCAGGACGCGATCGCTTTGACAGAAGAAATCACGCGCAGCATGGCGCCGGACGGCGTAGCAGTCATGAGCATTAGTTTAAGGCCCTCGATTTCCGTTGATATTTTCGGGGACAATCTTCACAGAACGGTCAAGAGCGCCGACTGGTGGAAGTCAATTATTGAGTTTGATGAAGTCGAACTTACACCCTCCGGCGGCACTATGGTCGGGTGGATAGTTGGCTAGGACACGACGTCTGAATCGGAACGAAAGATAGAGACTACCCTCGCACACGGCGAAAGCCAAAGGAGCCTTACACTGGAGGGCAGACTTATTATCAGAGTGAAATTGTCCTAATCGGGTCCAACAAATGGACGCCGCGGCTTTAGGCCTAGCGTTTCGAGGGCCCGAATGTGCACCCCCCTACCCAAATCGATTCGACCGCGGAAAGCCCGGCGGCGGGAGCCGGCCGGCTTGGGCGCGTTTGCCCTCGTATTCGGTGAAGTCGGTGAGGGTGCGGGTGCGGTCGCCGGAGCGCCAGGTGAGGCCGTCGCCGCGGTTGAAGGTCTTGGCGTCTGAGAGGCCGCCATCCTTGTATTTCTGAAGCCGTACGCCCTTGCCGCGCGTCATTTCCGGCAGTTCGTCGAGCGCGAAGACGAGGAGTTTTCGGTTCTGCCCGACGGTCGCGACCATATCGCCAGCGACCGGGCGGCAGATCAGGGCTTCCGCCGCGCCGCCGACATTCAACACCTGCTTGCCCGCGCGGGTCTGGGCGACAAGCTCTTTCTCCGGCGCGATGAAGCCATTTCCTTCGCTGCTGGCGACCAGCAATTTGCGCGCCGGGTCGTGGATCAGCAGTTCAACAATATCGTGCTCGTTCGACAGGTCGAGCTGTAGGCGTAGCGGCTCGCCATGGCCGCGCCCGCCGGGCAGCTTGTCGACGCCCAGCGTGTAGAAGCGGCCATTGGTGGCGAAGACCAACAGCTTGTCCGTGGTCTGCGCATGCAGCGAGAAGCGCGGCCCGTCGCCTTCCTTGAATTTCACCTCGGCGCCGGACTCGAGATGGCCGCGCATAGCCCGGACCCAGCCCTTGGCGGAGCAGACGACGGTGACCGGCTCGCGCTCGATCATCGCCTCTAACGGCACGATGACAGCCGACGGTGCGTCGCCGATCTCGGTGCGGCGGCGGCCGAGCGGGGTCGTCGGCCCGAACGTCTTTTTCAGTTCCGCGCATTCGGTCGAGATCGCCTTCCACTGCTTCTTCTCGTCCGCGACCAGATCGGTGAGCCCTTCCCGCTCCTGCATCAGCGCATCGTTTTCCTTGCGGATCTCGATCTCTTCCAGCTTGCGCAGCGAGCGCAACCGCATGTTGAGGATCGACTCGGCCTGCAACTCGGTCAGGTCGAAGGCGGCGATCAGTTCCTTCTTTGGTTCATCCTCCTCGCGGATGATGCGGATCACCTCATCGAGATTGAGGTAGCAGACGAGATAGCCTTCGAGAATTTCCAGCCGGCGCTCTATCCGCGCCAACCGATGACGGCTGCGCCGCAGCAATACATCCCGCCGATGATCGAGATAGGCGCGCAGCACGTCGCGCAACCCCATGACGCGCGGCGCCCGCCCGCCCTCGGCCAGCACATTCATATTCAGCGAGAAGCGAGATTCGAGATCGCTCAGCCGGAACAGATGCTCCATCAACACGTCCGGCTCGACATTGCGCGATTTCGGCTCCAGCACGATCCGCACATCTTCGGCGGACTCGTCGCGGATATCCGCCAAGGCGGGGACTTTGCGGGCGTTGATCAGCTCGGCGATCTTTTCGATCAGCTTGGCTTTCTGAACCTGATAGGGGATCTCGGTGACGACGATGCGCCACAGCCCGCCCTTGATCTTCTCCACCTCCCAGCGCGCCCGTATGCGGAAACTACCGCGCCCCAGCGCATAGGCCTCGGCGACGGTCGCGCGGGTTTCACAGAGCACGCCGCCGGTCGGGAAATCCGGGCCCGGGACGAACTCCACCAGCTTTTCGATCGTCGCCTGCGGATGTTTGATCAGATGCTGCAGGGCGTCGCACAGCTCGGCCACATTATGCGGCGGGATGCTGGTCGCCATGCCGACCGCGATGCCGGCCGCGCCGTTGGCCAGCAGGTTCGGGAAGGCCGCCGGCAGGACGACCGGCTCTTCGCCTTCGCCGTCATAGGTCGCGCGGAAATCGACCGCGTCCTCGTCGAGCCCATCCAGCAGCAGGCGGGCGACATCGGTCATCCGCGCTTCCGTATAGCGCATGGCGGCGGCGTTATCGCCGTCGATATTGCCGAAATTCCCCTGCCCGTCGACCAGCGGATAGCGCACGGCGAATTCCTGGGCCAGCCGCACCATCGCGTCATAGATCGCCTGATCGCCATGGGGATGGTATTTCCCCATCACGTCGCCGACGATCCGCGCGCATTTCTTGAAACCCGCATCCGGGTTCAGGCGTAATTCCCGCATCCCATGCAGAAGGCGCCGGTGCACCGGCTTCAACCCGTCCCGCACATCCGGCAAGGAGCGCGAGGTGATTGTCGACAGCGCATAGGCCAGATACCGCTCCGACAAGGCGTCGGCCAGCGGCGTCAGGCGGATTTCGGCGGCGGGATCAGAAGGCTCAGATGCTGTGGCCATGATCGGCTTCCCTACTACATCTTGTGGGCCGCATTCTAGGCGCGCGACCCGGGAAAGCAATGTCGCAATGGCGCACAGGTCCCGCCAACGGGTGGCCTCCAGGTCGGAACGCGGCAGCTTGCAGACGCCTTCACGCCAGGCATGAAGTAGCGCGACGCCACTAACGAACTCATTCGCTATGGAGAGAATCGAACAAGGCCGATTCTGAATAAACCGGGCGCGCCAAAACGGATCTCACGAAGGGCTCAAAGAAATCCAGCGAAAGCGTGTCATAGTCCGGGTCAAACGACATCTGATCCCAATCTCGGCAGAACTTCTCAGTAGCAGCAAAATAGGGATGGTCGAAAAATGGGGCTCGACGATCCTCCGCATGGATTGCTGCTTTTCCATAATACCGCGTCTGGAAAAGACCATGGTGGCGGACCAGCCAGTAGTTCCGATCCGAGATGTAGGGACGCAGAATTTCAGCCGAAACAAAGGCGTGATTTTCCAGGGAGACGGCGTCGCCGATATCGTGCAACAGCGCCACCACGGTAAGCTCTTCATCGGCGCCGTCCCGAAAAGCCCGGGTTGCCGTTTGAAGAGAATGCGTAAAGCGATCAACGCGCCACGGCGCGCGCCCGGGCGGCGAACGCAACTTTTTAAGCAAAGACAAACAATGCTCAGCGGCGAGAGTGAGTTCACTCTCGTGAAAGGTCGCGATGATGTCGCGATCTTCCCGCGTCCCTAAATCCATTCTCGTAAACGATACTGTCTTCGAACCGGCTACACCGTCTTGCATAGTTCTTCTCCGTTCAAGGAATTCACGTAGCGCAAAATTATCAAGCATCGAGCGCTCGATTCGACTAGAATCGAGCAATAATGCGCATTAAAATTGCCCATTTGGAGAGGAAGAGGAATTTTTTGCGGCATGCTGTCCGAACGCGCCGATCTCGATCCGTTCGATCTGAAGATTTTGAAAGTCCTGCAGGAGAACGCCGATCTTTCAAATGTCGAACTCGCCGATCTGATTGGGCTGTCCCCCTCGGCCTGTTTGCGCCGCGTCGCCCGCCTAAAGGAGACCGGAGCAATCCGCCGGATCAGCGCGGAAATCGATCCACAGTATTTGGGGTTTGGTTTGACCGCCTTGGTCGCAGTGCGGCTGGAGCGCCACGGTCGAGAGCATCGCCGCGCGTTTATGGACTCTGTAAGGGTCGAGCCTGCAATTTCGCTCGCCTATATGGTCGCTGGCGACGAGAGCTGTTTTCTGCTCATCCATTTGCGCGATATGAACCATTACACGGACCTTGTAGACCGCATACTGCACTCGGACGCGAACGTTGTCTCGCACGCGACGCACTTTGTCATCGGCGAGGTGAAGAGCAGAAGCACGGTTAGTGCGGCGTTACATCTGCCTGACTTGAGCTGAAATATTCCCAGTTTCTCTAGTTCTCTATTGGCGCGCCTCATAGTCCAGCAAAGTGTATTGGCTTGTAGGTGCGATTCCGCCTCGTTTCCTGGCGGACGGAAAGCTCATCGCGTCGCGTCGCGGTCCATCATCGACGCCAGCCGCGACCGCGCGTCCGGCAGTGTCTGACCGCCGGGGCGCGCCACTTGCTCATTCAAGAAATAACCGGTCAGGCGCAGGCCGCGCACAACGTCCTCCGGCGTTGGCGGCGCCGTCTGCGGGCGCGGCAGCAGGAAACCGGGCAGACGCAGCAGGCGCTCCTTATAGGGCGCGCCCGCCTCCCGCGAGACCGCCCGGCCGCTCTTGGGCGAGACAAAGATCAGATCGTCGGTCACCCCGGTTGCGGCGCAGGCGTTCAGGTCCAACCCGAACCCGAGCGCGGCCAGCAGCGCCGCCTCCCATTTCACATAGGCTTCGGCCCAGTCATCGTCCGCCAAACGCTCGGTCAAGGCGTCGGTGAGGTCGTAAATCTCGGGGACTGGCGCGCGTTCCGGCAGGGCGATGTCGAGAAGCGCGCAGGCGCTGGTCAGGGCCGCCAGCCGACCGGGGCTGGTCAACAGGGGCGCAACCCGCGCCTCCAGCGCCTCGATGGTAAAATGCCCCAGATGTTCGGCCAGGCGCGCCCGCCAGTCCGCGCGCACCAGATTGCCCGGCTGCAGCACACCGCGCAGCTTGGCCGACCGCGCGCCGCGCACCAGCCCGGCATGCCGCCCGTGATCGCGCGTCAGCAACGCCGCGATCGCGCCGCTTTCGCCATGCTTGCGCAGGCTCAACACTATGCCGTCGTCGCGCCAATCCATCGCCGAGATTTACCGGACTCGCCCGCCCAGTGCGAGCGCCGAGACGACCGTCACGTGCGATACAGATAGACGGGGCTTTTATAGAGATCGTCGGCGGTCAGCGTCATTCCTGGCGTCCATCCGGGAATCGCGAACATGGCGCTGACAACCGCCGCGCCGGGCGGAAGCGCGTGGAAGAGCGGCGCCAGCCGCTTCATCGTCTCCGGCGCGAGATAGGCGACCGCCACGGCGCCGGCCGCCAGATCCTCCGATCGCACCGCCCTATTCTTAAAGCGCGGACGGTTGGCGGCGGAACGCGGGCTCAGCAGCCGGCTCACCCAATAGGGCGCCCAAGAAGGCTCAAAAACCACGACCGGTCGGTGCGGGAAGCGATGGTGGAGCGCGCGCGCGAGTCCGCCCCAGCCGCCGCCGATTTCAATGATCGGCCCAGGCGGCGCGTTCGCTTCCGCCTCCGCGACCGCGGCTAGGATCGCGCGCCTCAGCGCCGGACCGGACGGCGTCGGCGACGACCCGGTCCGCACTGTGAACCACAGGATCGACCCGGCGACGGCCGCGAACAGAGCCAGTGCGGTGAAGAAACCGATCAGCGTCCCGTCTATTCCGTTGAACAAGAAAAGCCCTTTCCGCTCGACGCACCGGCGATAGGGTCTTGGCGCCGCGCGCATTTGTCAAAACCGCGCACCGGCCTTTTGAAAGCGCAGCCGCAGCCAGCTGAAACATTTCGCAAGTAAACTCAAATTATCGCTTTTCAGGTTTACTTGATTTTATTTCCAAATCACTGAACTTTATTTGCAGAGGAAGAGTTCGTGCTTGCGTTCAAACAGCAGCAGAGGAGATTTGGTGATGGTTTTACCCGCCGACGCTGGCCAAGACCCGCGCGCCTTGAAGAAAGTCATGGCGGATCTGATTTCCAAAGAGCTGCATCGATTGGCGCAAGAGGCGGATGTCACGGTCTTCGCGCTCTATGACCGCGCCGCGCTGAACGACCCGATCGATTATTACTGCGTCAACCGACATGACCCCACGGCCGAACCGCCCCGCATCTCGCTCGGCTTCAACGGCGTCGGCGTTTGGTATTTCGCGTTCCGCTCGGGCGAGACATTCAAGACGCGGAAGGTGATGATCCATATCGACCGGCAACGTTTCGTGACCGGTCAGGTCGGCGATTTCGAAGGCTATTGGGAGGATTTCCCAACCTATGTCGCCGAAGACCGTTGGGTCGGCCAAGTGCTGCACGGCGCACAACCGGCGAATGACCGCTACCTTCATTGACCGTGACCTTCATTGACCGGCCCGGTTTGGCCGGTATAGACGACAGCGATGGTTCGACGACGCCGCGCGGCGGCTTTCACTTGGGCGATGCTGATCGGCTGGGTCGCTTTATTCCTGGTTCTCAATACCGGGTTTTCCGCGAATAGCCAGAACTGGCGCTGGTACGCGTTGCTGCCGGTCGAGTTGCTCGGCTTGGCCGCCGCCATCCTCTTGGCCCAAGCCGCCCCCGTCTTGCGGCCGGCGTTGAAGCTGCTCACCGTCATCCTGTTGCCGCTGGGCGTTTTCCTGCATGTCATGGATATGGCCGCCAAGTCCATCTACGGCCGATCCATCGACTTGGTCTTCGACGCCGCGCAGATCCCGCATGTTCTGGACCTGCTCGCCGCATCGATGGGCTGGGCCATCGTGATCCTGGCGGTCGCCGGAATCCTGCTTGCCGCCGCGCTGTTGATCGCAGCGACCGGTTGGGTGACGGCGCATAGCTTTTCGATCGGTTCCCGATTGCCGACAAGCGCCGGCGGCCGCGCGGTGATGGCCGTAGTAGCCTTCTGCCTTTTGGCCGGGGGCGCGCTCGACCAGGCGCGACAGGTTGAGCCACGGGACGCGTTCACCAGCGCCTCCGTTTGGGGCGCCGCCCGCCATCATGCGCGCGTCGCCCTCTTGTGGATCGACGATGGCGCCTTGATCGTCGAGACCTACCGAGCAGAGCGCGGCGCGGTGCGGGACGGCCAGACCACCCTGCCCGGCCTCAAAGGCGCCGATGTCTACTTGATATTCATCGAGTCCTACGGCGCCAGCATCTTGAGGCGTCCGGAGCATCGTGCGCGGATCGACGCGCTTTATGCAGACTATGCGCAGAGCTTTGCGGCGGATGGACGGGGCGTCGCGTCTACCCTGGTGCGATCTTCAACCTTCGGCGGGTTGAGCTGGCTTGCTCATTTGACGACGACGACAGGGGCTTGGATCGACGAGAACTTGGAGTATCGGGCTTTCCTGCAATCCGATCTCGATATGCTGTCCACCATCATGCGGCGCAGCGGCTATGACACGTCGGTCTTTATGCCGGGCATCAGGCGGCTCTGGCCGGAAGGCGTACTGTTGAAATTCGACCGGACTTTTGTGGCGCAGGACTTCGGCTATTCAGGCGTCGAATTCGGCTATTTCTTTATTCCCGACCAATTCACGCTGGAACGCGTGCCGTCGCTTCTGCCATCGGCGGGACCGAGATACGCGCAGATCGCGCTGGTCAGCAGTCACTATCCCTTCATCCCCATACCGCCCTTCCTGGAGAATCGCGACGATTTGATGGTCCGGGAGGCCTGGGCCCCGGCGGCCGAGGCGGCGGGAAGCTTCACGCGTCAGGATTGGGCCACCCCGCTCGACGGCTATATCGACGGCGTCTCCTACAGCCTGCGCAGCGCGCTGGATTTTGTCGATCGGCATACGACACCGGACGATATCGTCATCGTGATGGGCGACCATCAGCCTTGGACGGTGATCAGCAACGATCTGGGCGGCCATTCGGTGCCGATCCATCTGTTCACGGGCCGGGACGATATCCTGCGCTGCTTCCTGCAAGACGGCTATAATGACGGGATCGATCCGGACCGCGACGGCCCGCTCTATAGCATGGAATTGATCCTACAAAGGCTCGTCCTACATTTCGGCGACGCCGCGCCGGCGGAGGACTGCGCCCCGCCGATCGGGACGCCGGACGCCGGCTAAAGCCTCCGCAAAACCAACGCAGCCTCAGGCGCGCCGGCGACGGCTATGCCGAGGCGCGCATCGCCGAATTAAGGGAGCTGGTCGAAATGTTGACCGGGTTTTACGAAGAGATGGAAAAGCTTGAGACCGAGCGGCTCGTCAAATTATTGACCCTGGGCGGCCGGATCGCCGGCCTGATCGACAAGGCCAGCGTCGTGATCCCGACCCTGCCGACGCGGCGCTAGGGGGCCGCCAAGATGGAAACATTCGACACGCTTTTGCTCAGCCGCATCCAGTTCGCGGCGAACATCTCGTTCCACATTCTGTTCCCAACGATCACGATCGCGCTCGGCTGGGTGCTCTTCTTCTTTCGCCTGCGGTTCGCGCAAAATGGCGAAGGCGCGTTGCAGAGTAAGGCGGTCGGCTGGTCGCGCGGCGGGCTCTGGGGCGTCATCCTCGGCATCGCGGCGGTCTCGGTGGCCACGCCTTTCGTCTCGCCGCGCATCTTCGACAAATGGTTCAGCGTGCCTGAGATCTTCTATATCCTGCCGCTGCCGGCGATTTCGGGCGCGCTGGTGCTTTGGCTCTTCTGGATGCTGCGTCGAATGCCCTTCGCCGAGGATCGGCTGAATTGGCTGCCTTTCGCCGTCTCGACCGGTCTATTCGCGCTCTCTTATCTCAGCATGGCCTACAGTTTCTACCCCTATGTGGCGCCCGAACGGTTGACGATCTACGAGGCCGCCGCGGCGCCGGACAGCCTGTTCATTATCCTGGTCGGGGCCTGCGTCGTGGCGCCGGTCATCATCGGCTATACGGTCCTGGCCTATTTCATCTTCCGCGGCAAGGCGACCGAACTGCGCTATGACTAGCGCATGGTGCGGCCGGAGAAAGCCAGGAAGAGCAATCCCGGCAGGGTTGAGATCAGCGTCACGACGCCATAGACGATGGCGGCGGTGACGCCGAGCGCTGGAGACAGCCCCGCCGCGCCCCAAAGCACCGCGCTGACCGCCTCGCGCACCCCCCATCCGGCGGGCGTGATCGGCAGCGTCATCGCCAACAAAGCCGGCGGCAGGATGACCAAAGCATCCGTGAAACTCAGCCCGACCCCGATCGCGCGCGCGGCGATCCAAAATACAAGAACGTAGGAAAATACGATCAGGGCCGAAGCGGCTCCGTGACGCGCCCAGTTGCGGTCGCCGAACAGGGCCTGCCGAAACTCGCGGCATAATCGGACAACGCCGTGCTCTGACCGCGCCATGTGACGCCCGCCCAGGAGTAAGATCGCGGCCAAAAGCGCCGCCAGCGGGCCTGCCGCCGTCACCGCTGCGGCGAAGCCGATCAAGGTCAGACCCGGAAGGCAAAGCAGGATCATCACCGCCTGGCCCGAGGCGCGCTCGAAGACAACCGACTTGGCGGCGCCGCGATAGGCCCTCTCCGCCCCTTGGCGGCTCAATTCTCGACCGCGCCGGACGATACGCGCCGCTTCCCCCGCAACCCCGCCAGGCAGGATTTGGTTGAGAAAGCTCGCGACATAGTATTCTCGGACCGCAGTGCTAAACGGGAGCGGTTGGTCGAGACTCGCGCTGACCCAACGCCACCGCAAGGCCGACAGCAGGATTTGCGGAATTGACAGCGTTAACCCCGCCGCCAGCCAAACCAGCGACACGGATCGGAACGCGTCGAGGACGGTCTGCCGGTCGATGCTGACAAAGATCGCACCAAACAGGCCGATCATGATGGCGAGCTTGCCCAGCCGCCAGAGCCAGCCCCGATCCATGAACCTCACGCGCTTGAGCCCGACGGCGCGGCGAATAGATCGACATGGCCGACCCGGATATGAGAGCGACCCTCCAAAACCGCGCGCAGGCGATCGGCCCGCCAATTTGAAATTCGGCGCGTCAGGTCCGGCCGTTGCACCCGTGCGGCCTCCGCGTAGCCCTTTAGATAGGCGCGTTGCAACGCGGCCGACCCGGCGCCGAGCCGCCAGTTGGACGGCCCCAACGCGATGCTATATCCGGCTTGGGCGAAGGCTTCCGCCGCCTGGAAACCGGCCTGGGGCCCCAAGGCCGGACCGAAGCCCTTATCCCGGCGCATATCCCGCGCGAAAGCGCGCTCGACCAGCCAGTCCGCCGGATCGGCCGGAGACCATTGTTTATCGCCGGTCACATTAAGGCTGAACCACGCCGCCGCGCCGGCCTGGGCGCAGGCCGCGACAAGCCGGTTGATCCACGCGGCGGAACAAAGGTCCAACAACGCCGAGCCGGTGATCAGGTCAGCGCCCGCGACAAGCGCGACAAGGTCGTCCTGTGCGAGATCGGCCGGCCGGTAGCCCCAGGCGCTCGCCTGACGCTTCAAGCGCCGCGCGCCTTCGGCGATCAGGTCGGGATCGCGTTCGACCAGGGTCCAGTCCTGAGGCCCGGGTATCCGCGGTTCGAGATACCGTAGGGCTGAGCCGGTCCCCGCCCCGAGATCGACCACTTTCAGGGCCGCGCCTTTCCGCGACCCCAGACGGCCGCGCCAATCGTTGAGCTTAGCTGCGACCTTCTCATTGCGAGCGGCCCGATCGGCCGGCTCGCGCAGGGAGAGCCAATCGGCGTCAAACGAGTCCGTGAAAGCGGGCAAGCGCATTTCACGCCGCCGCGCCGATAGCGCATTGCGCCAGGCTCGCCTGAACCCGCCGGGCCGTCTCGGCCCAATCCGGCAGTGTTTCGCGCGCCGCCAGCGACCGCGACTTCAAATCTTGGCGCCAAGTCGCATCGGTCATGAAGCGCGACAGCGCCAACGCCAAAGCGTTCGCATCGCCGACCGGGATCAGCGCCGCCGCACGTCCCGCGGACGTGTCCGGCACGGCGCCGCCAGCGACGGCGATCACCGGCAGAGCCGCCGAGACGGCCTCCGCGATCGCCATGCCGAACCCTTCGTAGGAGGCGGCGGAAACCAGCAGATCGGAACAAGCGTACAATCGGTCCAGATGGTCGCGCTCCACGGCCCCCAAGAAGCGTACGCGTTCCCCAAAGGATTGTGCTTGGGCTCTTACGCGCTTCGCATGATCCGGATCGAAATCGAGCGGCCCGGCGCATGTCAGCCGCCATTCAACCCCTGTCTGCGCCGTCGCCTGAGATAGCGCCTTAAGCAACAGCAGATGGCCTTTGCGCGGCGTCACCGAACCGACACAGAGGATTTCCAGCCGCTCGCCTTTTGACCCACGCGATCTGGGCCGGCGCTCGGTGCCGGGCTCGGCGATGTCGATCCGCTCCGCGGGCGCGCCGAATCCAGCGACCAAGCGACGCTTGGTGAAGGCGCTGGTGACGATGATCCGTTCGGCCAGCGCCAGGCTCTCGGCCTCGCTTCGGGTGAAGGCGGCGACCTGCGCCGGCTCCAATCCGGCCTCGTCGGCGAGCGGATGATGCACCAGCGCGATCAAGGAGCGCCCGCGCGCCGCCGTCGCCGCGAGGCCAGGATCAGCGCAGGCGGCCAAACCGTCGAAGATCACCGTCCAGCCCGGCGGCAATCCTTCAAGCGTCGCCCGGGACGCGGCGCGCTGGGCGTCGCTTGGGAACGGGAAACCGCCGGCCAGTTCCACCCCCTCGATCGCCAACCCCTCGGCGCGCAACGCGCTCAACAGGCGCCGGTCATACTCGAACCCGCCGCTAACCGTATCTAAAGGGCCGGGAAAGATCAGAGCTGCGCGGCGCTGCGGCGCCGGCCGGCCTGCGGCGGCGTC
The DNA here is from genome assembly GCA_030065235.1 of Alphaproteobacteria bacterium. GTDB lineage: Bacteria > Pseudomonadota > Alphaproteobacteria > UBA8366 > Aestuariispiraceae > JASJDC01. Next base: position 246,974 of record JASJDC010000001.1, on the reverse strand, counting down.
ACTCAATCGAGCGGCCCCTCGTAGGCGGCCCAGGCGGTATGCGATTCGTGAAGCGTCACTTTCATGCTTTCGATCCGCGCCGCGCCCGGACCGAGATCGCCCGCGGCGATCGCCGACTTCATATGCAGGAAGACGCGGTGCGCCATATATTCTGTCGTCGTGTTCGCGCCCGCCAGCTCGTCCAACTCGTCGAGATTCTTGTAATTGTAACGCGCCAACACCGCTTTCAGCGCCTCGGCCGCCAGGCCGATATCGACGACCAGACCGTCCGCGTCTAACCCTGACACACGAAACTCCGCATCGACCACATAGGTCGCGCCGTGCAGCCCTTGCGCAGGGCCAAAAACCTCTCCGGTGAAACTGTGGGCGATCATCATGTGATCGCGGACGCTCAATGCGTACATCGCTTTTCCTTCCAAGAGCGGGGCGCTGGCGGCGCGCTATTGCGGATAACTGATCCGCACGCAGCCCACGCCGGCGGGCGCCGCCGCGATCCGCGGCATGATCTGGGGCAGATCGTCGAAACTGATTTCATGGGTGAATAACGCTTCCACGGCGTCATCCGTCAACAGGGACAAGGCGAGCTTCAGTCGGTCCGCATGGGCGTGCACCGATCGTAACGGCGACGGCACTGAACCGACCTGCGACGAGATAATCGTCAGACGCCGCGCGTGAAATGCGCCGCCCAGATCCAACTGCGCCCGGCGTTCGCCAAACCAACTCGCCTCAACAATTTTTCCCTCAAAACCAACGAGTTGCAGCGCGAGGTTAAGGCCCGAATCCACCCCAGACGTGTTGATGGCGATCCGCCGCTCGTCGGCGGCTGTCTGCGGGTCGCTGAAACGGACGCCGAGCCGCGCCGCGATGTCCGCCTTGCTCGGATCGATATCGACCAGTTCGACGTCGCAACCTGGGATTTGTGCGGCGAGACGCGCCGTCAGGCAGCCGACCACGCCCGCGCCGATTACGGAGATCGCATCCCCCAGCATCGGCGCGGCGTCCCACAGGATATTCACCGCCGTTTCCATATTCGCCGCGAGCACGGCGCGCTCCGGCGGCACATCGTCGGGCACGATTTGAACCGCGCTTGCGGGCGCGACATAGTCTGTCTGATGCGGATAGAGGCAGAACACCGTACGGCCCTCCAGACCGTCCGGCCCCGCCACGACCCGGCCGACAGAGATGTAGCCATATTTGACCGGGCCCGGGAACGCGCCTTCCTGAAACGGCGCGCGCATACGCTGATATTCGCTTTCCGGCACCCGTCCCTCGAAGACCAACGCTTCGGTGCCACGGCTCAGCGCGCCATAGAGCGCCTTGACCGAGACGTCGCCGGGCCCGACATCAGGCAGCGGCTCCTCGCGAATCTCGCTTCTGCCCGGGGCGCTAATCCAATAGGATCGAGCTGATCTCATAGTCTGACACTCCGCCGCGAGAGGCGCGGCGTCCGCAAATGGACCGACCGGTCAAGTCGGTATGGCGGACAGTGCGCCGCCAAGCCTGACCGCTAGCATCATGACCCTCGGCCTCAAAGACAAGAACCCACGCCCGGAACCGGGCGCCAAGCACGCCGCCGGCGCTGCTTCGGCCGGTTGGCCAGTCTGGACGCATCTGCTCTGGGCGGGTGCGGCGCTTGCCTGCCTTGAAATCGTCGTTGCATTTGACCCCGGCGCCGCCGGTCGGTCGGCGCCCGTCGCGGCCGTCGCGTTTGGGGTCCTGGTCATCGCCCTTCTCAGCGCCGAACGCCGCCGGCCGCGCCCGGGCCGTTTCGGCGCCGCAAACGCCGTGACGCTGGTTCGTGCGGTTTTGGTCTGTTTCCTGGCCGGTTATATCGGCGGGACGGTCGCCCCCGCCGGCAACGCCTGGGCGATCGTCGCCATCGCCGGCCTTGGCTTGGCGCTGGACGGCGTTGACGGATGGTTGGCCAGACGTTTCGGGCTCGGCTCCGAGTTTGGCGCCATCTTCGACCAGGAAACCGACGCCGCGCTGATCTTGGTTCTCTGTGTCCTGGCGGCCCAGACCGGCAAGGCCGGCTGGTGGATCTTGGCGTCCGGGGCGCTGCGCTATCTCTGGATCGGCGCCGGATTCCGCCTCGCCTGGATGCGCCGCCCCCTGCCCTTTAGCCAGCGCCGCCGGGTCATCTGCGTCATCCAGGTCGGCGCCTTGATCGTCGCGTTGATCCCGCTGACGCCGACCGGTGTGTCGACGCCGATAGCGGCCGCGAGCCTGGTTCTCTTGCTGGCCTCCTTCGCAACGGATTTCTTGTGGCTGGCGAAGCGTCGCGATATTGAGGATCCCGCAACATGCTGACCCCGATCCTGAACCAATTGCTTATTCCGTTGGCGCTTGGCCTGGCGCCGGCGCTCATCGCCTTGCGCATGGCGCGCCCCGGCGTCGCCGCCGGCCTGTTGGCGTTGGGAATCATCGCCGGCTTCCTGGGCTCCTACGGAGCCGAAGTCGGCGCGCCGCCCTTTCCGCCCGTATCGTCGGTTCAGAAGCTGTTTTACGCGCCGTTGATCGGCGGTGCGCTTTTGGTGGGGGCGGTTCTGGTCGGGGCGCTCCTCGCCAAAGCGTTGTCTGGGCGCGCGACCCTGTTGCTCGGGCTCTGCATCGCCATCGGCCAGATCGTCTGGGTGCTGAGCAACGAGTTTAGCCGATTGGACAGCGAGGCGGTTCTGAACCTGGCGTTGGTGTTGGCGGCGCTGGGGCTGATGGCGTTCGCCACGCTCTCGGCGTCCGGCTCCAGCGTCGCGATCCGCGCCGGGCACGGCGCCTTCGCACTCGGTCTTGCGGTCGTGATGATCCTCGGCGCGACAGCGACAACAGGCCTCTATCTGATCGCCTTGGCCGTCGCGCTCGGGTCGTCGGCGGCGCTAGAGCCCCGTCTCAGCGCGCATAACCTCGGCCCTGCGCTCTCGGCGGCGGCGATGATCTGTGTCGCGCCGATCTTTGCGCAGGCGGTCTTCTATACCGATGTCGACGCTGCGGCGCTGGCGGTTGCGCCGCTGGCCTTTCTCGGCGTCGCCGCGGCCCGCCGGCTGGGCTTCCCGGAAGGGCGTACGCTGTTGGGTTCGATCGGCGCCGGCGCGCTCACCGCACTGCTTTGCCTGATCCCGATCGCCGTTAGCGTCTTCCTGGTGCTACAGGCCGGCGGCGACGAGTACGGCTATTAGGGACCTTTAAGCGGCCGTCATCCGGCGCCGCGCGAGCCAAAGATGCGCCGCCGCGCCCAACACGAAACAGAGCGCCGACACCGCCACGACGCCGGACAGGCCGAACTGCGCCGCGGCGTAGAGCAGCAACGGCGGCCCGATCGTGTTGCCAAGATTGCCGGTCTGCGCCAGCGCGCCTGTTGCGTTCGTAACCGAGCCCGAGCTCTTGTTGAGCTCAGGGATCGCGGCGAAGCTGGCCCCTTGGAGCAGGCCGAACGCCGCGTAGAGCGCGATCATCGCGATCGGCGCCGCCAAAGCGCCGACGCCCTCCAACGACGCGATAGTGAAGACGCCCAGGAGCGACGCGGCGAAGCCAACAAGGATGACCTTGACGGATGACAGGACGCGCAAAAGCAGCGCGACGATCACCAGGCTGAAACCGATGCTGACAAGCGGCGCCAACGTCCCGACGATCGGCCGTTGCGCTTCTGGCAAAAACAACGGCAGCACCGTCAACAAGGCGACGAAATTGATGGTGTAGAAGAACCAACCGAATGCCGGGGCGGCTTCGCTAGGCGACCGATAGATCTCGAGATGCCGCCGCAACAGACCACGCGCCGTCCAGTCTCCGACCAGGGCCCCGCGGACCGGGCCGGGCTTCAAGACGAACGGCGCCAGCGCGCCCGCTACGGCGAGACAGGATACGCCATGCGCGACGAACAACCCTTCAGTCCCTAAGGCCTGCACGACGGGCGTCCCGAGATAGGCCAGCAGCGCGAAGGCTACCCCGAAGAAGGTGCTCCACAGGACCATCGCGTTGGCCTGGTGGCGCGGCGCGGCGAAGCGTAGGATCAAGGCGGGCGCGGCGACCACGATGGCGAGGTGAGATAGCCCTTCGACGACTCGGCTGGCCAGAAGGACCGGCAAAGGCAGCTCCAAGGCCTGAAACAGCGACAACGCGCCCCCGACCGTGAGACCGCCGACCACCGCTCGTCCCAACCCTATGGCGCTGACGAAGGGACCGGCGACGCCGCCCAGCAGGATGCCGACGACACCAATCAGCGACACCAGGAATCCGAGTTCCGGCCCCGCTTCCGGATAGGCCTGCTGAAAAAACGGGAAAAAGACGGAAATCTTGCCGAACTGGGCGGCGGCGCATAGGCCCGCGACCCAAAGCAACAGGATCAGCCCAACCGATGTCTTGGCCGTCTCTTCCCCGTCATCCACCTGGCGAGATTTTCAATAGGCCGCGATCTATTGCCGGATCGCCTCGACTTCCAGCATCAGATGGATGTCGTCGCCGACCCAGCCGTTCTCAACGGCGTACATCATGCCATACTCGCTGCGCGTCACGGTGCCGCGGGCCGACATGCCCATTACATAATTGTTCCCGAACGGATAGGGGCCGACCTTATTCAGGGTGACGTCCAGGCTGAGCGGCCTGGTCTGACCCAACAGGGTCAATTCACCGTCGATTTTGCCGGTCGTGTCGCTGATCTTTTGCGCGCTGGTCATGACGAAGGTCATCTCCGGGAATTCGCGGCTGTTCAGGAAGTCCGGGTTGCGCAGATGATCGTCCCGCCGCTTGTTCGCGGTATAGATGCTGTCGGTTTGAATGACGACCTCCAGATCGCTCAACGCCTGGGTCTCGGGGTTGAAGGTGAAAGAGCCGCTGATTTCGCGAAACATGCCGATGGCGTTGGCGTAACCGATATGGTCGACCATGAAGGCGACGAAGGTATGTTCCGGGTCCAACTCATAGTCTTCGTCGGCCGCCTTGGCGGGACCGGCGAGCATGAGGCTCAGAACGGCGCCGCATAGGGCGGCGGATTTGGAAAGGGCCGAAATACTGAATACCCGCATTGGGACTCTCCTCATAGCTGCTCGCGCCGCCCGCGGCCGCGCGCTTGATCACCGGATCGGACCGGCCCCTTCCCCAAACACTCAGAAATTCAGAATGACGCCTCGTCGAAATGCCCGCCTCGGGCGACTTTCGCTCGCAGATATTTCGCATTGTAGCGGTTAAGCCCGCCCGACAGCGCGATCCGGTCGACGACCTTCACGCCTTCCCGGCCAAGCGCGTCCACCTTGCGCGGATTGTTGGTCAGCAGGCGTACATGGCTCACGCCGAGATCCTTCAGGATCGCCGCGGCCAGATCGAAGCGCCGCTCGTCATCGCCGAATCCAAGGCGGGCGTTGGCGTCATAGGTATCGGCGCCGGCGTCCTGCAATTGATAGGCGCGCAGCTTATTGGCGAGACCGATGCCGCGCCCCTCTTGCGCCAGATAGAGAACAACGCCGCCGCCCTGCTCGCTGAGCAGTTTGATCGTCGCGCCTAATTGTTCACCGCAATCGCAACGCAAACTGCCGAACACATCGCCGGTCAGGCAGGCCGAGTGGATACGGATTGTCACGGGCGCGCTGAAATCGGGCTTGCCGATGATCACCGCGACCTGCTCGTCAGACGGGGCCGGACCGCGATAGGCGACGAAGCGCGTCTCGACGCCGTCCGTCAGCGGCACAGTCGCCTCGCCGCCGCGATGCAGAACAGGCGGCAAATCGATCGCATCCAGAACGTCCTGCGCCTCGACCGACAGTAAATCGCCGCTCTTCAAAGCCGCCGCGATGTCCGGCGCCGACGGGTCCAAATCGTCGGAAACGGCCAGCGCCGGCGCCAGCTGCGCCATGCGGACCAGCGCCAGCGCCGCGTCGTCCAACGCCTCTGATCCGCGTCGGATGCGGCGCAGGGCCGCGCGTTGATCGACCGCCCGGCCGTAAGCGACGGCGCGCGCGCCCGCCAATGTGTCATGCGGCGCGGCGACCGCCAAACAATGCGCGCCGCTTTCGTCCTGATGATCGTCGGCCACGCCTAAAGCCGTTATGCGGCGCGTTGTCAGCAACAGGCGCATAGCGCCGCCCGACTGCCGCATGACAGACGCCAGGGCCGCTTCGCCCATCGCCTCGACGCCGGCCACCAGCACCGCGCGCGCCAAGTCGCGCAGCAGAACCGCGCGCCCATAGCGCAACTCGGCCCGCGCGCGTTCGACCGAGACGCGCAGCCGATCGCCGTTAATGTCAGGCGTGTTCCCGTTCATCCAACCACCCTGCGGCCCCTCGCCCCGACCTGAATGGCTAAAGCGTTCACGTCAGGACCGTCGCCAGGGAGATAGCTATCTTGATTAACGGAAACAATAGCCCAGTCGGTGTACGGACATTTTCACGCCGATCGCCGGCGCCGTCTTGATCAGCTCAAACGGCCTCACGCGACGGCCAGCAGCGCCGGTCGAACCTCCGTGGTCGCCGGCCAGTCGGGCGATCGGGCGTCGTTGATCGGGCTCATCACGCCTATGATCGAGTCTACAGCGGTTCTGGCGTCGTTCAGCATCGGCATATCGATACTCTCAAAGCGGATGCGCTCTCCATCAGGTTGGATGCTGGTTCCCCAACAAATCCAGGGCCGCCTGCTCTCGGCGACGCTTTCGAGATAGTCCGCCAGATCTCGAACATAGAAATCGCCGCTTGCCGAAGCGAAGCGCTGCCTGGCGTCATTGCGGCCGACGAGCTTTATGACGTCTTCCCCAGCCAGGCGGTAATCGAACTCGCCGGGTCCGCAGCGGCGGATGAAATAGACGCCGGCGGCCCAGGTCGGATGGTCGAGGATATCGAACCCGCCTGAGATCGGCGGCGCAGACGGCCGCCGCCACCAATCGAGCGCGTCCTTGGCCAAGGGTCCGCGCGGCGCGACTGGCTGCACGTCAGCCAAGACCGAGCGCACGCCGGCGAACCGGGTCGGCGTCTTAGGCCCCGGGCAGGGCAAAGTCCCTTGTTGATCCGCACGCATCAAGCTTTTCAGCGCCTCCAAATCCCCAGTGGTCCATTAAAGCAGGGAGCTATTAACATTTGGTTTAGAGCGCGCGCCCGCTTTTCGGAAAGGGTGACGCCCGACCGCTTGCCGCGCGCGGCGGATCGTGATCAGAGAAAGAGCGCCCGTCATTGTTGGGCCGAAAGGAAAAAACTGCGCGCTATGCCTGTACGCGAACCGCCGCCATGGACCGGCGCAGAGCCGTTCATTATCGCCGAGGCGTCGGCGAATCACTTGGGCGCGTTGGACAAGGCGCTGCGCCTGATCGAGTTGGCGAAAGCAAGCGGCGCCGACGCAATCAAGTTCCAAGCTTACGCGCCCGATACGATCACGGTCGATTGCGCCGATCCCGACTTTATTGTCGAGACGCCGCTCTGGCGCGGCCGGACGCTTTACGACCTCTACAGCGAAGCGCAGACGCCGTTCGATTGGTTTCCGGCTCTCTGGCGCGGGGCGCAAGATATCGGGATTCTGCCCCTCGCCTCGGTCTTTGACGAAAGCGCGCTGGCGATGCTCGAAGAGCTAGGCGCCGCGCTCTACAAAGTCGCCTCCTGCGAACTGGTCGATATCGGCCTGATCGAGAAGATCGCGGCGACCGGCAAACCGATGATCCTGTCCACCGGCATGGGCAGCCTGACGGAAATCGAGGAAGCGGTGGCGGCGGCCGACCATGCGCGCCGGAACGGCCATTTGGCCCTGCTGCATTGCGTCAGCGGCTACCCGACCCCGCCGGAAGACGCAAATCTCGCGACCATGGCCGATCTGAAGGCGCGGTTCGATTTACCGATCGGCTTGTCGGACCACACTCTAGGATCGGCCGTTGCAACGGCCGCCGCCGGTCTAGGCGCAGAGATCATCGAGAAACACTTTACCGAAAGTCGCGCCGACGGCGGCCCCGACGCCGCCTTTTCGGTCGAGCCAGCGGAACTGACCGCCCTGATCGACGACGCGCGGGCTGCGGCCTCTGCGCGCGGCGCCGTTCACTACGGGCCGACGGCGAGCGAGAAGACCACGCTGCCGTTCCGGCGTTCGCTCTATACGATCGCTGAGATCAAAGAGGGCGAGCCTTTTACGGCCGAGAATACGCGGTCCATTCGACCGGCGGCGGGGCTAGCCCCTAGACATCTTGGGCGCGTCCTCGCCAGCCGCGCGGCCCGCGACCTGCCGAAACACCATGCGATCGCCTGGGACGATCTGAGCGAATAGACTTGCGGCCCTGCCAGCACGATCAGCGCTCGGAAAAGGCCCGGTTCAGAGCAAGATAGACCGGGCTTGTGAGATATTGCAGGAAGCTCTGTCCGCCGATCGCGATATCCGCCTGGACGGTCATGCCCGGCACGATCGGGTGGCGTACGCCGTCGGACTGGATTGTCTTCTGGTCCAGCAAGACGCGGCCCTTGAAATAGGTCTGACCGGTCTCGTCGGTATAGGTGGTCGGCGAAATCTGCGCCAAGCGGCCTGGCAAGACGCCATAGCGCCTAGCGTCGAATCCGCTGACCGTGACTCGCGCCGGTTGGCCGATCTCGAGATGGCCGATGTCTTTCGGCTGGATGCGCGCCTCGATCACCACCTCTTCTTCGAGCGGCACGATGGTCATCAGCACCTCGGCCGGTTCGACCACCGCGCCGGGCGTATTGATCTGCAGCCGGTGCACGACGCCGTCGACCGGCGCGCGGACCGATAGCCGCGCCACGCGATCGCTCAGCCGTTCGAGATTCTCCCGCACTTCGGCGCGCTCCGCCAGAGTGAGGCTCAACTCCTCCATCGCGGCGCCGCGTTCGGTCAGCTGCACTTGCCGGATTTCGTTCTGCGTTTCCTCAATGGCGACCTTGGCCTGCTCGGCCGAGGAGCGCGCCTCCATAATCGACCCCTGCACCGCGGACAGTTCGAGTTGGGCGCTGATTACGTTGACCCGGGAGCCGTGGCCGCGTTCGAACAGGGTTCGGCGCATCTCCGCGGCCTCGGCCACAAGCTTCTCCTGATTGACCAGGGTCGACACCTGGTCGTTGAAAATGCCGACGGTCCGGCGCTGCTGCGCGATCTGACTTTCCAGCACTGCGACCTGACCAAGCAGTTGCTCCCGGGCCGAAGCGAGATTGAACTGCGCTTCGGCGACCAGTTCGGGATACTCTTCGGCGAATTCGTCATAGCCGGGCTCGCCGCCGTCGATGAAGGCGCGCAACCGGCGCTCCCGGATCGTCAAGGCCGCGTCTCGGGCGCGGATCTGATCGAGCTCCGCCTGGCGCAGGGTGGGGTCGAAAGCGATCACGATATCGCCGCGCGAGACAAGATCGCCGTCGCGGAAGCGCACCTCCCGGACGATACCGCCTTCGAGATGCTGCACGACCCGCTCGTCGCCGGTCGGGATGACCTCGCCCGGCGCGGTTGCGACCGAGGTGATCTCGACCCGGCTGGCCCAGAAAATCGCCGCCGCCAGGAGCCCCAGCGCCAACAACGCGGCCACAAGCGCGAAGCGTGACGGCGCCACCTGCTCAAGCGCTTCTTCCCGCGTCAGATACGCTAGTTCGGACCGTTTCATGCTCTATTCTCCTCGCGCCAGGGCGGCCGGCGCCAGGGCCTGAACCGGCGCCGTTCGGTATTTCTCAGAAAGATCGCCGCGCATCGCCTCGACCACCCGCTGCGGTTCGTCCAGCATGCGCATCTGTCCCTGCTCCATCACCAGCAATCGGTCGCACAACATCATGTGGCTTGGCCGCTGGGTGATCATAATGACGGTCGCCCGCCCTCGCAGCGCCTCCAAGGCGCGCAGGAAATAGCGCTCGTCCTCGTCATCCAGCGCAGCCGCCGGTTCGTCCAGAATATAGACCGCCGCGTCGGTCAGAAACGCGCGCGCCAGCGCCAATTGCCGCAGCAACCCTTGCGGCGCGCCGGCCTGCAGCCCGTCTTTGAAGCGGGTCTCAAACCCGTCCGGCAGGGCCTCGATCTTGTGCAGCAGGCCGGCCATCCGGCAGGCGTGCCGGACCCGCTCCATCGATGCGGTCGGGTCGGCCAGGCGGATATTCTCCAAGAGCGTGCCCGGGAAGGCGTGGCTGCGCTGCGGCGCGTAAGACAGCGTTTGACGCAGCGTGATCGGCATCAATTGCCGAATATCGACGCCATCGACAGTGACCGAACCCGCTTGCGGCGTGTAGAGCCCCAGGGCGAGCTTTGCGATGGTTGATTTGCCCGCGCCGCTTTCCCCAACGATGCCGAACAGCTCGCCGGGCCGGACCGTGAAGTCAATGCCCAACAAGGCCGGATTGGCGTCAGGCGTGAACCGCATCGAGACCCGGTTGAAACTCACCTGTCCGCGAAACCGAATGGCGGTCGAAGGGCTATGGCCCGGCTCCTGCTCACGCCGATAGCCCAAGAGGTCAACCAATTGCCGCAGAGACTGGCGGATCTGCTCCAACCGGTTCGACAGGGTGAACAGGGTCTGCATTGGGGCGAGCACGCGCCAAACCAGCATCATGGTGGCGATCAGCGCGCCAAGCGTCATGGCGTCGTCCAACACTCGGAGCACGCCGAGACCCAGCGTCGCGACGCCGGCGATCAGCATCAGGCTCTGCGAGACAGATTGCGCGCCGGACTGGATCTTCTGAACCTCGTAATTGGCCCAGGCGGCGTCGGCCGAGATGCGCCGAAATCGATCTTTCCAGACCATTTCGCCGCCCTGCTGCTTCACCGATCGCATCCACCACATCAATTCGACCCAGAAAGCGTAGCGCTCGGATCGCGCCTTGCCCGCCTGACGCGTGCGCTCGCGCAATTCCGGGATCACCAGACGCGCGATGATCAGATAGACCAGGCCCAAAGCAATCGGCAGCAGGAAGATCGGGCCGCCGACGATCATCAACACAATGATGAAAAGCAGCGAAAACGGCAGGTCCAAGGCGATCGCCGAAAGCGGCCCGGTGAAGACCTCCCGAAAGGAATCGAACTCGCGGATGCGCGTGACCTGGCCGCCCACCGGCGCGCGCTCGGTAAAGGTCGGCGCCAAATGCAGCACCTGCTCGAAGACCCGGCCGCCGACCTGATAGTCCAGTTTCGCTCCGACATAGGCCTGCCCGCGCGCCCGTAAGACCCGAAGCGCGATCTCGAAGGTCGCAGCGACCGCGACGCCGATCATCAACAGTTCCAGCGTCTCGACCGCCTCCTTGGCGATTACCTGATCATAGACCGCCATAATCGACAGCGGCCCGACCAGGGACAACAGGTTCACCAGCAGGGCGGTGAGAAAAGCGGCGCGGATGACCGGCCGGAACTCTGAGACGAGACTTCTCAACCAACGGCGCGAGGCTTCGGGGCCGGAAACCGGCGCGTCGCGCAGCCGTTCGATGACATAACACTGACCGGCCGGCAGGCGTTTGACCGGCGTCGGCGCAGCGTCGGACTCGCCGGACTCCGAGGCCGCCAGCAACGCGCCGCCTTCCCGCCCGAGCAGAACCATTGGTGCGCCGGCGCTGGTCACATAGAGGCAGGGAAACCGGCTCTCGGCCAATTTGCTCGGGTGAAACCCGACGGGAACCGTCTTGAGCTTCAGACGGGCCAACGCGTCGCGCAGGTCATCGATGCTGAAAGTCTCGACCCCATAGGGCAGCGCTTCGAGCACTTGCCTGGGGCCGCCGGACCAGTTCAACGCCGCCAGCAAGGCGGTAAGCGCCGTCAGCGCCGGCTGAGCCGCGCGGTCCGGTCCAAACGCATTTTCCAGACCCTCGCGCCAATCCAGATGCGCATCGACGCGGGCGGTTTCCAGAAGCGTCGGCCCCATTAGACGCTCTCCCCGTTCCGCGCGACCACCGACCCAGCGGCCTTCTGCTCCCGCACCGTCGCGACGCCGCGGTCGAGCGTCACCACCAAATCGGCGGCCGCCACAAGGCTCGGCCGGCTTGTGATCACGACTGTCGTCACCTGCCCGCGCAAACTCTGTATCAGGTCTCGGAACCGGCGGTCCGTGATCAGATCGAAGGCTGCATTCGCCTCGTCCAGCAACAGCAGGTCCGGTTTAGAGGCCAAGACGCGGCAAAGCGAAATCTGTTGCTGCACGCTGCCCGGCAGAACGTCCGAGGCGGTGTCGCCGACCGGCGTTCGCAACCCTTTCGGCAAACGCGCGATCACCGCGTCGAGCCCCAGCTTATGGGCGACCTCAAGCGCGGCGGCCAGGTCGGCGCGTCCGCGGAAGAAGGATAGGTTGTCGGCGATGTCGCCGCGATAAAGCACCGCTTCCTGCTTGGCGTAGCCGACATGGCTGCGAAGCGCCGTCGGGTCGATTTGTTTGGCGTCTTTACCGTCGAAAGTCAGCCGCCCCAGATCCGGCGTCACGAATCCGCACATCAGGTCCAGGAAGGTCGATTTACCGCCCCCAACCGGCCCGGTCAGCGCAACAAAAGCGCCGGGCGGAATGGTCATCGATATGTCAGACAGCACCGGATAATCCGCCGCGCCGCGGACGACCGTGACGTTCTTGAGCTTGATCTCGCCGATCCGCTCAAGCGGCGCGCCCTCGCCCATCACCCGATCCCGTTCCGCCGGCATGGTCATCAGCGCGTCAAGCCGCTCTTCCGCCAATTCGAGATTCCGGCTCTGCACCCAGACCCCGATCATCCGCATCAGCGGCTGAACGGCGCGACCGGAGAGCAGGATGCAGGCGACAAGGCCGCCGCCGGTCATCGCGCCCTCGATCACCATCAGGCTGCCAAAGGCCGCGGTCGCGACCATCGCCAGGTTGCTCAGCGTCACGGTCATGGACTGGCCGAGGGTAGAGAGAAAGGCGACTCGCTCCACCGCGGCCGCCACCGGGCCGAGGATCGCCTGATAGCGGCGGGTCATCTGCGCCTCCATCCCCAAACCCTTGACGGTGTGAACGCCGTTCAAGACCTGGAAGACGAAATTGTAGCGTGCGTCATCGAGCGCCGCGCGCTCGCGGATGGCGATATTCAGCCGCGCCCCTATCCAGACGGCGAACAAGGCGGCGGCGGCGGCCAAGGCCAGCGGCGCATAGACCAAGTCGCCGCCGATCGCATAGATCAAGCCCAAAAAAACCAGGACGAAAGGAAGATCGGACAAGGCGATCAGGCCTTGGCCCGAGTGGAAATCCCGCATCGGCTCGATCGCGGCCAAGCGATCCAAATGCTCGCTCGCCGGATATTTCTCGAACGAGTCGATCTCGGCGTCGATCAGCTTGTCGATAGCGCGCCGCGCGGTCGCGTGCTCGAACCGGGCGCCGGACCAGTTGGTGATACGATTGCGAACGCCCCTCAGAAAAGCGTCCGCGATGATCACAAGGACGATTCCGACCATCAAGGCCGCAAAAGTCTGGAGCGACTCTTCCGGAATGATCCGGTCATAGGCCTGCAGAATGACAATCGGCAGCGCCAGAGTGAGGATATTAATCCCCATAGAGGCCAGAAGGACGTCGTAACGTCCCAAGGCGGCGCGGAAATACGAGCGCAAAAAGCCGCCCCCAGCGCCCTCGCCCATCCTGTCCTGTGTTGTTGTGGCCATGACGCCGCCCTGTCCCCACTCAGAACGCAGCGCCCATTCCCGGGCGCCGAAACGCCGCCCGCCATTCTCTCGCTGTCGGGCGTGGACGCGCATCGGCTTCTTCAGCCGCTTGCGTTATTAGAATACTATGATCTTTATACGCTTGTTTGACCTGAAACGCCTATCCCGCGCGTGATGGGCGTCACAGCCATCTAGAAAAATTTGTGTAAAATGCAATATAACTAGCGTCAAATATTTGCCAAGAGAAAGCGTTGCGCATGATTCCCGGCGAGAAAATATTGGGAAAACAAGGGCATGTGGAGCTCTTTGACCTAAGCGACTCAAGTCTTGACGATCAGGCGTATGAAGAGGTGGCCCTCACCCCCCAAGCCTTGGTGAGCGAGGATTGGGACGTCACCAACGCCAATATGCATACCGGCAGCCAGGATATCCGGCGCATCGACCGAGGCGAAGGCGCGGCGGAGGCGACCATTCAAGGCGAGGAAGAACTCGCCATACAGATCCTCCGGGTCACGGTCGACGCGGCGGCGCAAGCCCAGGCGGCGCAAACGGATGGGGCGATGCGCGGCGTCGTCCAACTAAATCTCGGCGACATTCTCGAAGGCGCGCCGGAAGGCGCGACAGTGATTCTCCATGGATTCCGGCAAGATGGCCGTCCGAAAGGCGAAGCGGGGTCGGATATACGGCTGGATCCCGCACAAGCCGAGACCTTGTATATTCGGATCCCGGAGGGCGGCGCCGGCCCGATCGAATTCCAGGTTGAAATCGCGCCCCCGCCGGACGTTGTCAGCGACGCGACGCGACGCGACTCCCTTGGCGAAGAGACGGACGCCGCGACGCGCTTTGACGACGGCGCGTCGGTTGCGGCCGACTCCGAATCCAGCGGCGCGCCGTCCGGCGACACGTCAATCTCTAGCGATGGCGACGGAACGCCCAATCTCCCGCCCGCTCCGCCGCCGGCCGCGACGCCCGAAACGGTTTCAAGTCCCGGCCCGGAAAATACCGCCGAAGCCCCGACGCTCACGATACAAGCGGCGCGCGGCGACGAAGATACGGCGATCCCGCTTCATATCGAGACCCAACTGACCGACACGGACGGTTCTGAAACTCTGTCCGTGACCATCGCGAACGTGCCGGAGGGCGCCGCGCTCTCGGCCGGCGTCGATCAGGGCGATGGCGTGTGGCTCTTGAACCCGGCCGAGTTGGAAGACCTGACCTTAACGCCGCCCCAGGACTTTTTCGGGACCATCGATCTCGACGTGACCGCAACGGCGACAGAGCGCAATGGCGGGGCGGAAGCCTCAACCGGCGACCTTCTTTCAATCACGGTTGACGACGTCATCGATCGAGGCTCTATGACCGGCACGCCGCGTGCAGATTCGCTGACCGGAACCGACGGGCACGATCATATCGAGGGTCTCGGCCGCAACGACACGCTTAGGGGCCAGGACGGATCAGACCTGCTCGACGGCGGCTCTGGCGATGACAAGCTCTATGGCGGGTCGGGCGATGATGTGCTGACCGGCGGCAAAGGGCGGGATGTGCTCGATGGCGGGTCGGGCGACGATACGTTCGTACTGAACCGAGCGCACGATGTGAATGACACGCTGAAAGGCGGCGCCGGAACTGACACCGTCGTGGCCGATGATGGCGGCGACATCACCTTCAACCGCTTCGCCGGCAACAATTCCATCGAAGTGGTGGATGGCGGGGACGAAGCCAGCCGCATCGTTGGAACCTCGAAGGCGGACTCGCTCGACTTCCGGAACGCCGAACTGCGCAATATCGACGGGATCGATACCGGGCGCGGCAACGACTCCGTCTATGGCTCGCAAGGAGACGACGTGATCTCCGGCGGCGGCGGTCGCGACACGCTGCGCGGCGAGAGCGGCGATGATGTGCTGTCGGGCGGGGCTGGCGACGACAAGCTCTATGGCGGGGCCGGTGACGATGTCTTCATCTTCGGCGAAGGCGGCGGCCACGACCGCGCCTCCGGCGGGTCGGGCTGGCTGGACACGGTCCGGCTGGAAAACGCCGACGGCGACGCGCCGGACGCCGGTTCCTGGTCGCTGACGCTGCGGTCGGGATCAATCGAAGAGGAAGCGGAAGGCTATATCGCACTGTCGCAGGATGCGGCTGGGACGATCCAAATGGATGACGGCAGCCAGTTGGTCTTCGACGGCGTTGATCGCATTGAGTGGTAGGGTCCGCCTGTTGACGGCGCGCATTGGGGGGGAGGCGGCATGCTGAACTGGGTCTTCGGCAGGAAAAAGGCGGCGTCCGAACCGGCGCCGAACTACGAAGAAGCACGGACCATCGCCGAAAAAGGCGATGAGGCGGCCCGGCGCAAGCTGGCCGCGATCAACAGTCTGCAGCCGGAGTTCCTATATTATTTCGCAACCGATTCCTCGCCGGACGTGCGTCGTGCCGTGGCGAACAACGACGGCACGCCGATTCAGGCTGACGTCCTTTTGTCCAAGGATCCGGATCAATTCGTGCGCGCCGATCTGGGAAGGAAGATCGGCCGGATCCTGCCGGACTTGTCCACGGAGCATAACCAGAAGCTGAGCGATATGGTGTTCGAGATCGTCGATACGCTGTCGCGGGACGCCATGCCCGAAGTCCGGGCGATTGTCGCCGATCAAGTCAAACAGCTTGGCAATGTGCCGCCCCGCATCGTCGAGCGCCTCGCCAAGGATGCGGAAGAGATCGTCTGTGCACCGGTCCTCGAATTCTCGCCGCTATTGAGCGACGCCTTCATCCTGGATTTGATCGCCGGCGGCCTGCGGGGCGGCGCCCTTGCCGCGGTCGGCAAACGGCAGGCTCTCAGCGCCCCGGTCTCCGAGGCGGTGGCGGGAACGCTGGATGAGGAGGGCGTCGCCGCCTTTCTGGCCAACCAGACCGCGTCGATGCCGCCCGCCACGCTGGCCGCGCTGGTCGATGCGGCGGCCAATCAACCGGCCTGGCACGCGAGTCTCGTGGGGCGTCGCGATCTCACCAGAGGCTTGATTTCGAAAATCGGCGCTTTCGTCAGCCGAGCCCTGCTCGATACGTTGATCGAGGATAATGTCCTGGTCGACGAGGCGATGGCGGCTGAATTGCGGGCCGGGGTCGTGGCGCGACTTGAGGACGATGAAGACCAACTCGACTCGGAACCGGACGAGGCGGAACAAGAACGCGAGGAAGCGCGCGCCCGCGCGCTGCATGATAAGGGGGAGTTGACAGGCGCGCTGATGACCAAGGCGGCCGAAGCGAACGAGCGGGAGTTCCTGGTCCATGCGCTGGCCCTGCTGACCGGCGTCGCCGGCTCCGTCACGCGCAAGGTCCTGACGACCAAGGACGCCAAGTTGGCCGTGGCGCTGGCCTGGAAGTGCGGATTCCCAATGGATTTCGCCAAGGCCCTGATGGTCTCGGTGTTGGGCATTGAAAAACACGCCTTGGCGCAAGCCAAAGGCGGAGACTATCCGCTCAGCGAAGATGAAATGGCCTGGGCCTTGGAAGTGGTCGGGATCGAATAGCAGGCCCGCGCCCTACAGGCGCTCCCGGTCCCAGTCGGCGAAGCTCTTGCCCTCGGCGACCAGCCGTTCGAGCAGCGGCGCCGGCGCCCAGAAATCATGCTCGGCATGGAACTTTTGGATCGTCTCTAGGATGGTCGGCAAGCCGGTTCGGTCGGCCCAATGCATCGGGCCGCCGCGCCAGCGCGGAAAGCCATAGCCGTTTATATAGACCAGATCGATATCGCTGGCGCGCTGGGCGATCCCCTCCTCTAAAATATGCGCGCCTTCGAGGACCAACGCGTAGAGGCAGCGTTCCAGGATCAGCCCCTCATCGACCGGGCCCGGAGAAATCCCGGCCTCCTCGGCCGTTTGCGCGATGATCGCCGAGAGATCCGGGTTGGGTTCCGGCTTGCCGTCTGGATAGAGATAGAAGCCCTTGCCGGTCTTGCGGCCGAACCAGCCCTGCTCACAGAGGATATCGCCGATCTTGGAATAGCGCTCGGCCGGGTCGCGGCGATGCGCCGCCGCCTTGCGCTTGGCCCAACTGATATCCAGCCCCGCCAAATCGCGCACCGCGAAACTGCCCATCGGCATGCCGAAATCCTTCAGCGCCGAGTCGACTTGCGCGACCGACGCGCCTTCTTGCAGCAGAAATTCGGCTTCGCGGTTATAAACGGTGAACAGCCGGTTTCCGATAAACCCCTCACAGACGCCTGCGACAACGGCGGTCTTGCCCAGCCGCCGCCCGATCTCAAGCCCGGTTAGCAGCGTCGCGTCCGAGGTTTTCGACGCCCGCACGACTTCCAGCAGCTTCATCACATGCGCCGGACTGAAGAAATGCAGGCCGAGCACGTCAGTTTCGCGGCCCGGCGCGGCGGCGGCGATCGCATCGACATCAAGATAGGAGGTGTTGGTGGCGAGAATAGCGTCTGGCTTGGCGACCTGCGCCAACCGGCCGAAGATTTCCTGCTTCACGGTCCTGTCCTCGAACACCGCTTCGACGACCAGATCGGCCGAGGGGACCGCACCTTCCAAATCGACCGAACCGGCTACTAAACGCTCCTGCGCCGCCCGCGCTTCCGCGTCGAGCCGGCCGCGCGCCACCAGTCCGTCCAATGTGTCGGCGATCGTCTTGAGGCCGCTTTCCAACGCCGCCGCGTCCCGCTCGATCAGCGTCACCGGCAAGTCGGCCGCCGCGAAACACAAAGCGATCCCGGTTCCCATGGTCCCTGCGCCCAGCACCGCAACTCGGGCGATCGGCCTAGCGTTGGCGTCTGTGTCCAACCCAACCACCTTGCGCGCCTGCCGTTCGGCGAAAAAGACATGCCGCAGCGCGACCGCCTGATCCGAGACGACGCATTCCTCGAACCGGGCGCGCTCGTAGCGCAGACCGTCCGCGAAGTCAGAGCGACCGGCCTGCTCGACGCAATCGATACAGACGAGCGGCGCGGTCTGGCCGCGCGATCGCTTCGCCGCCATTGACCGCACCGCGTCGAATTCCGCCGGATCCGCACCGGCGACCGGGCGCGCCGAGACCGGCGGCGGCAGATCGCCCGCATCAATCCGGTCGCGCAGGAAACGGGCGGCGAATCCTAACCTGTCTTGCTCGTCGGACGGGATCACCGTGTCGATTAAGCCGATACGGGCGCCCTCCTCCGCCAAAATCGGCTCGCCTTGGAGAATCATCTCGAGCGCGCGTTTGACGCCGACCAAGCGCGGCAAGCGCTGCGTACCGCCGGCGCCGGGCGGAATGCCGAGTTTCACTTCGGGTTGGCCGAGCCTGGTTCCCGCCGTCGCGAGTCGAAATCGGCCGCCAAGACCGATTTCAAGCCCGCCGCCCAACGCCGCCTTGCTCAAGAGCACGGCGACCGGCTTAGGGCTGCCTTCGATCGCCGCGATCAAGTCGGACAGGGTCGGCTCGCCCGGCGGCCAGCCCTTGCCCTGCTGTTTGACGTCAGCGCCGCCGAAGACGCCCGAACCGCCCGCCGCCAGCACCACGCCGGCGATCGAAGAATCGGCGTTGGCGGCGTCGAGTTCCGCGATCGCCGCGCGCGCAACGCCGATGCTCATGGCGTTCACCGGCGGGTTCTCAATCAGCAGAATCGCGATGCGGGGATCTCCGTCCCAACGGCGCATGATGGCGAAATCGGACATGGCGACGGCTCCAAGACGCATAGTCGGGACCGAATGGGACCCGCTTCCCTTTATGGAATCGCCGTTTTCCTTGGAAATGTCACCATGCCTCTCGCGAGATTGGGTTCGATCCGGGATAGACGGACGCGCTGGGGCTATGATCTATAGCACGCTGTTGTGTCTGTCACAGTTCGGTCTATCTGGCTGATTGGTCGCGAATATGTGACGCCAATTCTGGCCGGATTTGGCCTATGTGATCATTTGACCGGTTGCTTTTGTCGAACTTGGCTTGGACAAGAGCGCTCGGGTGCGAAATTAGTAAGAGGAAACTGTAATGAGAAAAACGACTGGTCTCCTGGCCGCCGCGCTTTTCCTGGCTCTTGGCGGAGCGGCGCACGCAGAAGGCGACCCCGATAAGGGCAAGCGGGTATTTGCAAAATGCAAGGCCTGTCATGTGGTGGACTCGGAAAAGAACCGGGTCGGCCCGCATCTGGTCGGCGTCATCGGACGCGAAGCCGCCGTCGTCGAAGGGTTCAAATACTCGAAGGCAATGGCGGATTCCGGTCTGGTCTGGGACGAGCCGACGCTGAACGCCTATCTCGAAAATCCCCGCAAGTACCTGAAAGGCACGAAAATGGCCTTCGCCGGATTGAGAAAGGAACAGGACCGGTTGGATGTGATCGCCTACTTGAAGCAGTTCAGCGGCGGCAGCTGAGGCGGTCGGCTGATACAGACGGATTTCGACGGCGGCCTTCGGGCCGCCGTTTTGCTGCCCGCCGCCCGACCGCCTAAAGCCCGTTCAAATCAACGACACCCCAGTTGAGCGTCGCGGCGTACGCGACCCAGACCAGATAGGGCGTATGAAGCAACGCAGCAGTCGCGCTTGCCTTTCGGGAAAAGACAATCAGCGCGGCGATCGAAAGCCAGAGAAAACCAACCTCATAGAGCGCAGCGCGCGGGTCCTGGCTGTAGAAGAAGAGGTAGCTCCATCCGGCGTTCAGCGCGCCGTTGAGGAGAAACAGACCGATCGACCAGCGAAGTCGGGCCGGGGCGTCAAGCGCGCGCAGCAGCAGGTAGAAACCAAGGCCGGACATCACAAAAATCGCGGTCCAGGCGGGCCCGAAAGCCCAGTCCGGCGGTTTCCAGGCTGGCTGAACCAGGGAATCGTACCAGGGCCCCAACCTGGTCAACGCGCCGCCGGTTCCCAGAACGCCGAGCGCCCAGAGCGCGGCGATCACGGCCGCGTAGGACGGTTTCATGACGATTTCAATTTAGAAGAACTGTGAAGCGCGCACGCTAAGCTTTTGCAAAACCAAACAAATGAGCCAGGTCTTTAAAGAAGATCCGGACATGGGCGACCGGTTCCCGCTTGACCAGTTCTTTGTTCATATAGGCTTCCCAGGTCAGCCGCTGAACGTCCGGGTCCTGGCAGATGCTGACAAATTTCTCGCGCCTCTTGTCGCTGGTGTACCAGAATTTCTGCATGATCCCGAGAATCCAGAAAACGCGGCCATGCGCCTTCATAAAAGCCTTGCGCGCGCCTTTCAGCGCCTTGGCGTCGCCTGTGGCGAAGAAGGCCAAGCCCGCCTCCGCCGCCAACTGCCCGCCGACCATGGCGTAGTAAATCCCCTCGCCCGAGGCCGGGGCCACGACGCCCGCCGCGTCGCCCGCCAGCAGCACGTCTTTGCCATTGTCCCAGCGTTTCAGCGGTTTCAGCGGGATCGGGGCCCCTTCACGGCGAATCGTTTTGACGCCGTCAAGATGGGCGTTGCGGCGCAGTTCCGCGACCGCGCCCTTCAAGGAAAAGCCCTTGTTCGCCGAACCGACGCCGACGCTGGTCTGCGGCCCGTGCGGGAATACCCAGGCGTAGAAATCCGGCGACAATTTGCCTTGGTAATAGACATCGCAGCGCGCGCCGTCGAAGTCGGCGGCGCCATCCAGACCGCCTTGGCCGCCCGCCGTCTCAGCAGGCGATTCGATGATTTCGTGATAGGCGAAGACGCACGGATTGCGCTCGGCCCCCTTCACGCATTGTTTGGCGACCTGGGAGCGGGCGCCGTCGGCCCCGATGACCAGCCGCGCCCGAACCCGTTCGATCTCGTCCCCGCCGCGCCCGGCGCCCGGCTTGAAGGCGATGATCGCCGTTCCGTCCGTATCGCGCTCGACCCGCTCGAAGGCGCCGGTGGCGCGTTCGGCGCCGGCCAGATGGGCGCGCTCGCGCAGGAATTCGTCGAAATGCTCGCGATCGACCATGCCGACATAGCCGCCGTCGATCGGCATATCCACCGACCGATCCGACGGCGCGATCATACGGGCCGAGCGCGCGCGGGCGACGATCTGAGAATCGGGAATGCGGAAATCGCGAATCAGACGCGGGGGAACGGCCCCGCCGCAGGGTTTGATCCGGTCCTGCCGGTCGAGCAACAGCACCGACAGGCCGTTCTTGGCGAAACCTTCAGCCGCCGTCGCGCCTGACGGACCGCCGCCGACCACCACCACGTCATAGCTTTTCATCGTCCCCACCCTTTCCGATGCGCTCGGCGTTCATTCCGCAGGGGCGAGCGGCCGGTCGCGCTCGCCATAGTCCGTTCGATCCCGCGCGTCCGAACGGTCGTCGCCGCTCAAGGAGGTCGCAGCCGATCGCGTCACCCGCGCAGCCAGAACTGCCGACAGGAGGAACAGCAGTCCTTCCAGGAAAAATACTGTCGAATAGGCGATCCCGGCGTCGGCGAACAATGCGCGTGTCGCGTCGACCGCCATGGTTCCGGCGAAGCCGCCGAGGCCGAACGCGACCGCCTGCGCGGCGCCCCAGACGCCCATGCGCACGCCTTCGCGCCCCGCCCGTCCCTCGCCGACCAGCGCCATCATCGAGCCGATCGCGGCGACGGCGAAAGCGCCATTAGCGACGCCAAGCGCAAAGACCGCCGCTTTCAGCGGAAAGGCTTGGCCGATATAGGCGCCGGACGCGAGGAAGAAAAAGGCCAGACCGGAGGCGATGCAGCCATAGACCGCCCAATCCCGAAGCGAGCCGAGTTGAATGCCCGCCAAGCGCTTGCCGCCAAAAGCGCCGCCCAGCACGCCGATCAGGATCATACCCAAGAAAACCCCGCCATGCTGAAGGCCAGCAAGCTTGGTGGATTCGCCCGGCGTCAGGCCGAAGACAGCGCCTGCATAGGGTTCGAGGATCAGGTCTTGCGCGTTATAGGCCAGCATCGAGACGAAGACGAAGATCGCAAATCGGCGGGCCTTGGGCTCGGCCCACACCTCTGCGAGCGCTTTTCGGAAGGCGGGTTTTTCCGTTGCGTCCGCGGCGTCGGACCGTGTTTGCTCATTCGCCATGCGGCCCTTCTCGAGCCCGGCCACGGCGATGATGGTCAAAATGACGGCGCCCGTCGCGACGACGGCGGTGACGACGACAAGACGCGTCATGCTGAACGGATCGAGCTGACCGCCCGCCATGCCCGCCGTGATCGCCAGCCCGGCGATCATCATCAGCCAGACGATGGTCGCTGCGGGCGCGCGGCGCTGCGGCGCCACTTCCTTGGACATCAGGACAAGGTTGGTGGTGCCGGCCGCGCCGACGCCGACGCCAATCAAGGCGAAGGAGCCGACGAGGGCGATGATCCCGAGAAGATGATCAATTTCCAAGAGCGCGACACTAAGGGACGCGGCGACGCCGCCCACCGCCAGCACCGCCATACCCCCGATGATCCAGGGCGTGCAGCGGCCGCCGATATCGGAACCGTAGCCCCAACGCGGGCGCAGCATCTGCACCGCATAGTGGAACGCCACCAAGGCGCCCGGCAGCATCGCCGGCAGCGCCAATTCCACCACCATGACCCGATTGAAGGTCGAGGTGGTCAACACCACGATGGCCCCAAGCGCCGCCTGGACCAGACCCAGCCGAATGATCCCCAGCCAAGACAGACCGCCTTCAACAGCGGGCCTTCTGTCCTGTGTCATCGCCAGTGTGTCGACATCCATCCCTTTGTCTCCGACCTCCGCCGCGGCCCGGCGCTATTGGCTCTGATACAGCGCAAAGGCGCTGACCAGCATTCCAAGCACATACAGGCTGGTGCCGGTGGCGTTGTACCAAGGCGCTTTCTCGCGCGGGTTCTTCAGGAAGGTCGCCATCAAGCGCAGCTGAACCAAAAGCAATGCCGCGACTCCCAACGCGAAATAGCCAAAGCCCCAATAGGCGAGAACGCCCGCCACAATGATCTGAGGAACCGCCATCACGGCGCAGGCGAATCGCGCGGCGCGATCAACCCCAAGCTGGACCGGCAGCGACCGGACGCCCATCTGGATATCGCCTTCGACCGCCTTGAAATCGTTCAAGGTCATAATGCCGTGAGCCCCGATACTGTAGAGCGCGGCGATGGTGATCACGCGCCAATCGGGGAAGGCGGCGGCCATCACCGCCGCGGCGGTGAACCAGGGCACGCCTTCATAGCAGATCGCGACGGCGGTATTGCCCCACCAGCCGTTTTCCTTCAGCCGGAACGGCGGCGCGCTATAGGCCCAGGCGAAGAGCAGCGCCACGACCGCCGCCGCCAGCCCCCAAGGCCCGAGCACGCTCGCCACCAGGAGCGACAACAACGTCCAGATGATCGCGATATAAAGCCCCCAACTGCCGGGAATCCGGCCCGAAGGGATCGGCCGTTCGGGTTGGTTGATCGCATCGACATGACGGTCATACCAGTCGTTGACCGCCTGGCTGGCGCCGCAGACCATCGGCCCCGACAGGACGACGCCGACCAGCAGCAAAGGCCAACGGCTCGAATCCGGGATTCCCGACGAGATCACGCCGCAGCCATAGGCCCACATCGGCGCGAACCACGTGATCGGCTTCAGGAGTTCCAGAACGGAGGAAAAGGCGGGCCTGTCCATGCCCGAATATTACTCTGGACACTGCAAAGCGTCAATTTTCTTTTACAGTTTTCGCCAAGGCATAGACGCCCGCCGCGCGCCCCGCTGAAGCGGCTAATTCTTGCCGTTGGACTCGCCTGACAAGTCGCCGATTCCGTATCGGTGCAGTTTGGCGTAGAGGCTCTGCCGGCTGACGCCGAGCAGTTCCGAAGCGGAGGCGCGGTTGTCGCCGGTGATCTCCAGCGCCGCTTCGATCGCTCGCTTTTCGATGATGTCGGTCGCCTCGCGCACCAGCTCCTTCAGCGGCACGCGCCCGACCAGCTCGGTAAACTCATGCACCGGCTTGGCGTCGTTCAGGACATCCGCCCCATCGGACCGCGTCTGCGGTCCGCGCGACCGGATTGAGAAGCACAGATAGGTTTCCGGTCCGACCGTATGGCGCGCCGCCGAGATATCGACATCCTCTTGAACGCCCAACTCGCCGGTGATTCGGCTGGTGAACATCCGCACGACGCCATGATCCATCAAGTTCGACAACAGCGCATTGACGTCGAAGTCGGAGCGGCCGAGCCAGCGGCTGATCGGACGGCCGACCGCCATGTCGTGGCTCGAAATCTGAGCCAAATCCAGGAAACCGGTATTTGCGCTGATCACCGCGCCCTTGCGATCTGTGACGACAATGCCGTCCGGCAATACGTCCAAAACCTCGGAGATGCCATAGCGCCGGCGGCCATTTACCAAGCCGTCCGCCCCGGCCCCTTGCGACAGCCGGATCAGGAACTGACCCGTCGCGCCTTCCCGAATCAACGAGACCGACATATCGACCGCCAACCCGTTCGGGGCGGTCAACACGGCGGCCTGCGATCCGGGTCGTCCGGAATGGCGCACCGCCGCCATCAAATCCCCGACTTTCGACGCATCGGCCACATCCAGGGCCGAAGGCAGTTTCCGGCCGACCAATTGACCCGCCGTCATTTCGAGCAGCCGAAACACCGACGGATTTGCGTCGACGATCCGAAGGCTGACGCTGTCGCACAACAAGAGCGGTTCGACGGAGGACTGAAAGAGCGCGCGATAGCGGGTTTCCGCATGGCGCAATCGGATATATTCGCGCTCGATTGATTGCTGGGCCGAAACCAGTTCCTGTTGCATTCGGGCGGTGTCGCGCATGTCGCGGCCGAGCGCGATCATCCCGCCATGACCTTTTTCCAAAGAGAGGGCGATATATCGAACCGGGATCGACTCGCCGTCACCGGCCGTATGGTTGACCTGGCGCCAGATGGGCGCAGCGCCCTTCCGCGCCGCAGCCAATAGATCCACAATCTTCGGTTTACTTTCGATCGTGACAGTTTCTTCCCAAGACCGATCCTGCAGCCGAGCCCGCCATTCACGCATGCCGGATTCATCAAGAAATTCGGCGTCGGAGACGACGCCGTCACGGTCCAAAAGGAGGATGATATCGAAGGCCGCCGGGACCACGCGACGCAGCGCAGAACTGGTTAGAGCGTCCCGGAATTTCGCCGAAAATTCATGTTTTGCTGTCATAGCATGGCGCCGGCGTCTCGAAAGGCGGACCGATCGCCGAGCGGTGCGCGCGACGATTTCCCAACGCGCTACATAGACAAATTTACCGCTTTAAGCCAACAATTTCTGTGCGGTCTTTAGCGCCGACGCGCCATCGGCGGCATATCCATCCGCCAAATCCGCCAATGAAGAAACGCTTGGATCGAGTGCGGCGCCGCCAAACAGCACCTGAACGTTCCGGTTCCTGGACTGGTTCCGAAGAGCGCGCACGAAACCGCCGACGGCGCGCGCACGATCCTCAGTCGATCCCGACAGGCCAATGATATCAAAGTGTTGATTTGAAACGATATCGAGCGCCAGGTTAGGTTCAATCCGAACAACCTCCCAGCCGGCGCGCCGAAAGAATTCGGCCACCATATTGGCCCCAAAAACATGCTGCTCGCCAAGCGGCGTGGTGACCAGTATGGCCCCCTTCGATGGGCTGGGTCCCTGTGCGATCGAATGACCGCCCTCGCGCATCGAAAGGTCGTTCAGGACATGTTGAAGCCGGGTCATGGCGATGGTCACCCGGGCGAAATCGAGCGTGTCATCTTCCCAACGACGCCCCAATTCCTCCGCCGCCGGCGTCAGCAAGAGGCGACAGGTTTGCTCGAAACCGTCCGCTTCGAACCATGGGTCGCAGACGCCGCCGGCCGTGACGAGGTCGTCCGCGACCAAGGCGGCGATCAAGGCGGCGACTGCGTCGGCCTCTCCTTCCCGCCGCGCGCTGGAATGTCCTGCTTGGCTGGCCTCGGAAGGCGGCGCGTCGATCTGTTCAGCAGATCCAACCAAGCCTTGGTGGGCGCTTTTTGATTGCAACACCGCCTCTTTGCCGTTTGGGCTGTGCATCGCGCCGCGCAGGGATGGCACCACCGTATCGACAATCGTCTTCTCTAATTCGCGGCCGGACCAGCCTTTCGGAGCCGCCTTGCCGTTGAGACGAGCGGGCGCTTCCTTGTCGGATCGTTTTGGTGTGTCGATGCTTGGGCGGTATCTCGACTGCGCAGCGTCCTGTGTATCGAGCGCCAACGACTCATCATTATCGGAATTCGTAAGAAAGCTGTTCATCGACCTTCCCCATATTGGCCCAAATTACGACCCGCCCGTTTTGTGTCGGGTCTTTTTCGGACCTTATGTGAGCGCATCGCCTGGCCGTTAGTCGGGCCTATCGCCCTGCGCTCGGCTTCCCCAAATTGATTTTCATCTGCGTTCCCTCGCAGGGAATGAAATCCGCCGCCCAAACTAGGCCTATCGCCGCTGTTTTTTGTCTGTCGTTTTACGCTGGTTTGATTAAGGATAACCTCTGTTACAACAAGAGTGTCAAGAAATCCGTAAAACTTTAATGGATTTTGGAAAGTTGACTAGACACACTGATTGACCAGTAAAATTGACACCTTACCGGTCATGGCGTTACTTTCATCCTGGCGCCGTATCTGAAAGACCGACGCGGAAAGTGATCGCGCGATATCGTGACAATGCGTCCCGGCGCTGGCGGTGGAACCGGCGTTGCGCCGGCTTAAACCAAGCGGATGTAGGGGCTTAGTGCGTATTCGGCGCATAAAGAAACAGGCGACTGCGATGATTTCCACTGTAACCGACGCCATGGACAGGCTTATCGCCCGGTACGACTCCAATCCGTGGCGATCCCATGTCGGACGCCGGCGCGGCCGGTTCGGAAAGGGCGCCGGCCGCGAAACGTCGACCGGTCTTTACACGCCAGAACAGCGGCGCCGGCGCGACAAAACCCGCTGGACGCTGGTTCAGGGCGTTCTAGCGCCCGTTCAATTCCTGGTCTTTCTGGTCTCGCTCGGCCTGGTGCTGCGGTATCTGGCGACCGGCGCCGGGTATGAGGCCGCGACGCTCTCCATCGTGATCAAGACGCTGATCCTTTACACGATCATGGTCACTGGCGCGATTTGGGAAAAGGCCGTGTTCGATCAGTATCTCTTCGCACCCGCCTTCTATTGGGAGGATGTGGTCTCGATGCTGGTGATCGCCTTGCACACCGCCTATCTCGCGGCCCTTGTGATTGGCGGGCTGACGCCTTTCGAGATGATGGCGTTGGCGCTGGCGGCCTATGCGGTCTATGTGGTCAACGCAGCGCAGTTCCTCTTGAAGCTCCGTGCGGCGCGCCTCGAAAGCGCAGCGCCAGCCGCCGCCGAATAACCAGAGCCTTACCTGTCGACAAATCGGCGGAACCGAACCGGAATGCCGGAAACAGAGCGCGTGGTTAGGCGCGAGGCGGGCCAGACCGTTTCGGGCGCCAGCGCCTCGATATCGTAGCGCCGAACGATCCGCGCCAGGATCAAGCTGGCCTCGATGGTTGCGAAGGCGGCGCCGATACAGACCCGAGGCCCTTGACCGAACGCCAGGAAGGCGGCGTCGCAACGGTCCTTTTCACGTCCCGGCGCGAACCGGTCGGGGTCGAAAATGTCAGGCTTGCGCCAAAGCGCGCGGTGCCGCTGCATGATCCAAGGCGAGATCAGGATCATCGCGCCGCGCGGGAAGCGTGTGTCGAGGAAATGGCCCTCCGTCTGGGCGACGCGCGGGATGAAGGCCAGGGGCGGATAAAGCCGCAGCGCCTCGCGAAAGACATGCCGAACAAAGCTCATTTTTTTGATCTGGGCGAGCCCTATGGTCGCCTCCGAACCGCCGACCGCAGCGATTTCCGCTCGCATCCGGCGCACAATTTGCGGCTGCTGCGATAGCATGAAGAGGCACCAAGCCAAGGCGCCGGCGGTCGTGTCATGACCGGCCAGGAAGAACACGCCGATCTGATCGATCAGCTCGTCGCGGCTGAAGCGCGACCCGTCGTCCGGATCAATCGCGGCAATCAGGTCGCCGGCGATGTCGCCGCCTTCTGGGCCGCCTTCTGGGCCGCCCTCTTCGATCCGTCGGTCGATCATGCCGCCAAGGAGGTGACGGATCCGGCGCGCCGAATCGACTGCCGCCGGCGGCTGCTCCACTTCCGCCCAGGCCTTGCCAAACAGCAACCGGCCCAATTGCAAATTGGCGACGGATCCCTGGAATTGCGTAAAAGACCGGAAGACCTCCTGCGCCTCTTCGCTTTCCAACGACCGCGAGAAGATCGTGCGGCAGATCACATCCGCCGTCACATGACTCATTTCATGTTCCAAAGAGACGGTCGCGCCCGTACCGGCCAAATCGTCGAGCCGGTTCTGATAGGCGTCGACCGCCGCCTGCATCGCTAGAAACGACCGGTCGATTCGGATATGGCCGAAGGCGGGATCGATCATCCGGCGCTGTCGGCGCCAAGCCGCGCCGTCGGAGACGAAGACGCTGTCGCCGACGAGCGGCCGCAGGGCCCCGGACATCAGATCGTTTTTCGGGAATTCTTCCACATCGTCGGACATCAGGCGGCGGACGATCTCCGGGTCGTTCACCAGAATAATGGTGCGGCGGGTCCGGCCGACCTTCATCACCCGGTCGCGATAGGCTTGTTCGGGCATTAGGCTGAGCATGTCGCGGCCGCGGCTGAAAAAACCGCGCAGCAAGGCCCGGGTCGGCGTCGTCGGAACCGGCGCCGGCGGTCGGTAGTCCTGCGCTGGATCCTCGTTGTGAGCGCCTGCGGTCCGCGGCGGACGGACGGCGTCGCTCGGCGGGCGCAGCTCTGTCGCGACGTCGCTCATCGCACCGCCCGCAGCAACGGTTTCGGCTCTTTCGGCAGGGTCAGTTGCGCCACGGGATCGCCGCTGACCGAGCCGGAGGCGCCATCTTCACCCCAGGCGCCCTCGGCGTGGACGACGCGGAATTGGGCGAAAAGTTCTTCCGAAAACCAGCCGCCGGCGCGCACTTTCTCGATCGCCGCGCCGTGGGCGCCGCGATACGCGAAATCCATCATTTCTTCTCGGTCGCGCCAAATGCTGAAGGTCACCTGATGCAGCAAGGGGACTTCGCCCAGGCCTTTCTTGAAGATCAGTCCGCGTTGCGCGCCAAAGACCTTGTTGATGCTCGGCACCTGCCGCCAGAAGGACAGCGCATGTTGCGGCTTCACCGTGGCGCGCGTCAGCACCGCCAAGGCGGGCGCGTCGTCGTCCGCGTCATAGATCGGTTGGAAAGGCGCGGTTCCATCCCAAACGCCGCGGCATTGCGCCGCCTCCATATAAACGGTCCAGCTCTTGGCCGCGTGGGCGGCGTAGAGTTTGAAAACTCGGCTGTCGGCAATCTGCCTGCGCGCCGCATCTAGGGACGGCCAGACGCCGAGAATGGCGTAAACGCCGAAATTCGGACGCGGATCGAACCCTTCGCCGGTTCCCGTCCCCAGCATCTTGTGAAAACCCAGCCCCTCGGTCCGCGCCAGACGCCGGCGCGCAAACCCCATCTGACCAAAGGCCCAAAGCCGATCCGCCCAACCGTCGAAGCGGAAGAATGAGAGCGATGTCACGGTCATCTTGCCCCCTCTTCTGCCCCTCTCTTGCCGGCGGCTGCGTAAAACTGGACTGACAGTGTGGATAATCTGCTTGAATGGACAACAAGATCAACGGTAGTGTCAATCCATGCTGACAGATGAGAAGCAGAGCCAGGCGATCGACGCCGACAGCGACGGCAGACCGCACGCTGTCGTCATCGGTTCCGGCTTCGGCGGGCTGGCGGCGGCGGCGCGGCTCGGCGCGCGCGGCTATCGCGTGACCGTGCTGGAGAAACTCGATGCGCCGGGCGGCCGCGCCTATGTCTTCCGCGATAAGGGCTTCATCTATGACAGCGGCCCGACCATCGTCACCGCCCCATGGCTGTTGGAAGAGCTGTGGGAAATGTGCGGTAAAAGGCTCGCAGAGGATATCGAGCTGAAATCACTCGAACCATTCTATGACGTGCGCTTCGATGACGGCTCGGTCTTCACCTATGGCGGCGACCAGGAGCGGATGCAGGCGGAGATCGCCAAATTTTCCCCGGCCGACGTACCCCGTTTCCAGAAATTCATGGCCCGCAGCAAGGCGATCTACGATTACGGTTTCGCCGTCCTGGCCTACAGGCACTTCTCATCCATCAAAACGATGCTGGCGGCCTTGCCGAAGATCCTAATGCTGGGCGGTCATCGGACGGTCTTCCAACTCGTCTCTTCATTCATCAAACATCCGAAACTGCGAATCGCGCTCAGCCTTCATCCGCTGTTGATCGGCGGCAATCCCTACTCCGTGACCGCGATGTACTGCCTGATCAACCATATGGAGAAGCAATGGGGCGTCCATTTCGTGATGGGCGGCACCGGTGAATTGGTGAAAGGCATGGTTGGCCTGATCCAGGGCCAAGGAAATACGGTGCGCTGCAACAGCGAAGTGTCGGAGATCCTGATCGAAGAAAACCGCGCCGTGGGGGTCGCGTTGAAAGGCGGCGAGACGATCGCCGCGGATATCGTCGTCTCGAACGCCGACGCGCCCTGGACCTATGACAAGCTGATCGGCAAGCGCAAACGCCGGCGCTGGACCTCCGGCAAAATCCGCCGAACGCGCTATTCCATGGGCCTGTTTGTCTGGTATTTCGGAACCGACAAGAAATTCGACGACGTCCGGCATCATTCAATGATCCTGGGCCCGCGGTACAAAGGCCTCCTGACCGATATCTTCCACAAGAAAAAGCTGTCGCCGGATTTCAGCCTGTATCTGCACCGACCGACCGCGACCGATCCGGGGCTGGCGCCGCCCGGCTGCGATTCTTTCTATGCGCTGGTTCCGGTGCCGCATCTCGATGCGAATGTGGACTGGGAGACGGAAGGCGAGAAGATGCGCCTGCGCGTCGAACGCCGCTTGGAAGAGACGGTGATGCCGGGCTTGGGCGCGCACTTGGTCTCGTCCCGTTTCGTTACGCCGAAAGACTTCGAGACTCGGTTGAATTCCTACAAGGGCGCCGGTTTCGGCCCTGAGCCGGTGATCTGGCAAAGCGCCTGGTTCCGGCCGCACAATCGGAGCGAAGAAATCGACCGGCTCTATATGGTCGGGGCCAGCACCCATCCGGGCGCCGGCATTCCCGGCGTCGTCGCGTCCGCCATGGTGCTCGATCAGGTTATCCCGCATGCGCAAGAACTGGTTTGAGTGGCGCTACGCCAGCCTGGACGACCGGGCGGCCTGTAAGGCGCTGATCGAGCAAGGCTCGAAGAGTTTCCACGCCGCCTCCCTTCTGCTGCCCGGCCGCATCCGCGACCCGGCCTATGCGATCTATGCTTTCTGCCGGATCGCCGATGATCACGTCGATCTCGGCGAAGATCCGATCCAGGCGGTCGCCGATCTGACGGCGCGCTTGGATGATATTTATGCGGGCAAGCCGATGGACCATCCGGTCGACCGCGCGCTAACCGATGTCGTGCTGCGCCATCATATTCCACGCCGCCTGTTCGACGCCTTGATCGAAGGCCTGGAATGGGACAGCGCCGGGCGCGCCTATGAAACGATCGGCGATCTGCACGGCTATTCGGCGCGCGTCGCCAGCGCCGTCGGCGCGATCATGACCTGCCTGATGGGCAAGCGCGATCCCGTCATCCTGTCGCGCGCCTGCGATCTGGGCGTCGCCATGCAACTAACCAACATCGCCCGCGATGTCGGCGAGGACGCCCGGGCCGGGCGGATCTACCTGCCGCGCGTATGGCTGCGCGAGGCGGGGATCGAGGCTGAAGTGCTGTTGGCGGACCCGCGCATGTCGCCCGCCCTGGGCCGGGTGATCGAAAGGCTGCTGGATCACGCCGACACGCTTTACGAGAGGTCCGGCGCCGGGATCGCCGCCCTACCCGGCCGCTGTCGCCCGGCGATCAACGCCGCGCGGCGGCTCTATCAGGCGATCGGCGATGAGATAAGGCTGCTCGACTACAACACCATCGATCAACGCGCCTATGTCGATACAAAGCGCAAGCTGATCCTGGCGGCCAAGGCGGCGCGCGAGGCGGCCTTCCTGGGCAAGGCGGATACGGCGCCCTGCCTGGACGAAACCGAATTTCTGGTCCGCGCGGTTTCGGATTATCCGAAAGAGATCTTCAGTCGCGCGCATACCGACATCGACTCTCGGATCGAATGGATCATCCTGCTGTTCGAAAAGCTGGAATCGCGCGTCCCGCCCGCGCCGATCCATGACGCCGCGGGCCTCGAAGCCGCGCACACCCGTTAGGCAGGAAAAGAGGGCTCGTCATGTCCTATATCGGGATCATCATCGAAGGGGGCTTGATCTTCGGCGGCATGCTGGCCTTCGGCGCCTGGCAGCTTTGGACCGTGCGCCACGCCGGCAAACGGCGGGAAGAAGAGCCGGCCCCCGCCGCCGAAGATGAGCCGCCCTGGTGGATGCGCAACCGCTGACGGGCTGATTTGCGGCCCGTTATCGCCGCCGGCGCGGCATGCGGAAGGGCAGCATGCACTGCACCACCGGCGAGGCGAAGCGTCCGAGATCCAAGCCTTCATGCATCGCCGTCACGTCTTCGCCCAGAAGCCGAGTCGACAGGATCGACCGCGAATAAAAGGGCGCGTCTTCGAGCGTTGAGACGATGCACGGTTCCGCACCGATATCGGCGCGTGTCTCGCGCCCGACCCGCCACAGTGTCTTGGGTAGATCCACCAGCGGCGGCGGCTCGAATTCTTCGGCGCTGCCGTCCGGCTTAATCGTCACCGACAGCGAGTGGCGCGAACCGTCCTTGAACATCGGATCGTAGAGCATCGCCGCGCGCTGGTTGGCGCCTTGGCCGAGATGCGCCCGCGACCAGCTCCATTCCTTGAACCCGGCCTCGAGCGGCTCGGAGCCTTCATTGCTGTCCATGTAGCCCTCGCCCGACCATTTCAGGCCCGGCCGCGGCAGGTCCACTTCGACCCGGCTTAAGGGCGCGATCGGCCACCAGCGGTGGCGCGCGTTGGGGTCGAGCGTGTAGCAGCGGTCGGTCACCGCCTGCGGATGCAGCACAATTCGGCCGCGCACCCGGCGCGGCGCTGGAACCGCCACCTCATCGACCTCCAGGATCAGCTTGCCGTCTTCCCAGACCGCCGAACTGGGCCCAACTTGAAACCGATCCGGACTGGCCGACAAAGCGTCCTCCGAGCGTTCGGTCATCGCCCAGCGCCGATGGCTCTCGCCATAGAGCGCGATATTGAAGGAGACATGATTGCGCGGCTCGGCCGGGCCGAACCGTCGGGCCAGCGCATAATAGGGCGAAAACACGCTGCCGATGAACAGGATGACGGTCAGCCCATAGCGGCCGTCATCGCTCAGCGCGTCGAGATACCACCAGACATAGCCGTTCTTGCCGACCTCCGGGTCGAACCGAGGTCCGTCGCCAAGCTCTCCGCCGCCATAAGGCCGGACAGCGCCGCCATCGGCACGCCCGGCCCCGGATGCACGCTGCCCCCCGCCAGATACAGGCCCGGCACCGCCGACCGGCATCCCTGACGCTGCAGGCTCGCCCGCCAGCCGTGCGACGCCCGACCGTAGATTGCGCCCCCTGTCCCCGGAAACAAGCGGCTCCATTCCGCCGGTCCCGTTCGGACCACCCGGTCCGGCTGGCGGCGGATCGTCAGGCCGCAGCGCCTCAGCAGATCGAAGCTCGCTGTCTCGCATCGGTCCAGTTCCTCCTCCAAAAACTCATGCGCGCCAGGATCGTTCGCCGCCATGCCGGTGGTCTGGAGCGCCGGCGCATTGACGATCAACAGCATGCCATCGCGTCCGTCAGGCGGCGGCTGGGCGGCGTCCTCCCGGTCTTGCGCGCAAATATAGACGGTCGGTTCCGCCGGCAGGGTTCGGCGCTTGAATAACGCATCGAACTCCGCCTGGTAATCGCGTGAGAAAAACACATTGTGATGCACCAGCGGAAATCCGTCCGTCTCCGCATCGATCAGCCATGTCAGCGCCGACAGCGAGCGGTCGCGCGGTGGAAAGGCGGCGGCGGCGCGCCGGACATCCGGCCCCAACATCCCTTGAAAAAGGGCGGCGTTATCGCCGTTCATCACGACCGCGTCCGCCGCAATCGCCTCACCGTCCGACAGTCGAACGCCGCTTGCGCGCCCTTGGCGGACCGTTATCTCGGCGACCTCGCACTCATAGCGGATCGTTCCGCCACGCGCCTCGATCAGCCGCGCCAAGCCTTGCGCCAGCGCATGCATGCCGCCGTCGACATACCAGACGCCGGCCTGCTCGACATGGGAGACCAGCATTAGGGTCGCCGGCGCCTGATAGGGCGATGACCCGCAATAGGTGGCATAGCGCCCGAAAAGCTGCCGCAGCCTGGGATCGCGGAAATGCCGCTCCAGCCCGTTCTGCATGGTGCTAAACGGCTTCATTTTCCGCATCGCGCCGAGACTTTTCAGACCGAAGGCCCGGACCATGGCCCCGATATCCGGGGCCGGCGAACAGAGAAACGGGTCCTTGAGCAGATCGAAGATCGCCGCCGTCTCATCGCAGAAGGCGCGAAACCCACGCGCCTCGGCTCGGCCGGCGAAGTCGGCCACGGCCTTCTCCGACGCCTCGATATCGGCGAATAGGTCCAGACGCGATCCGTCTTGCCAGGCGTGCCGAGCCAGGACGGAGGCCTGCTTCAACGTGACATGATCGTCCAACCGTTCGCCCAGGTCGGCGAAAAGCCGGTCGAAGACCCAACGCATCGTGAAGACCGTGGGACCGGCGTCCAGCCGTTTCGACCCAACCTGGATCTGACGCATCTTGCCGCCGGGGGCCGGCGCGCGTTCCAGGACCGTGACAGGGCGTCCGGCGGCCTGCAGGCGCAAAGCGGCCGTCAGCCCGCCGACGCCGGCGCCGATAATTGCGACCCTGCCGTCCACTCTGTCCAACGCCTGCCTCACCCTTTCGCCCGCGTCCAAAAACCGACGCGCCACCTCAGAAATCGATACCCACTTCCCATGAAAGTGTATTTTGCATTACACTTTTCTGAGCAGCTACTGTAAAGTCTTTGGAACATCGCACCGAGACTCCACCGCCAACCATTGTGAAATACGGGGCGGCGGGAACCGTGAGAGGGCCGTCATGAAGGTCGAAAGCAGGATCGAGCGGGCGCTGACCCATCTGGTCAATCACGCCGGACGCGCAGGCGCGCCGCCCAGTCTGGCGAAGTCGCTTTCCTACGCCGTCTTTCCCGGCGGCGCCCGCATTCGGCCGAAACTCTGTCTCGCCGTGGCGGAAAGCTGCGGCGACGACCAGCCTGAATTGGCCACCGCGGCGGCGGCGGCGATCGAACTGCTGCATTGCGCCTCGCTGGTTCATGACGACCTGCCCTGCTTCGACGACGCTGATATTCGGCGCGGCAAGCCGTCAGTGCATAAAGTATTCGGCGAGCCCACGGCGGTGTTGGCCGGCGACGCCTTGATTGTGCTGGCTTTTGAAGCGTTGGGACAGCAGGTCGAGCGCGCGCCCCGGCGCGCCGCCAATCTGATTCGGATCGTCTCCGGCTCGGTCGGCATGCCCTTCGGTATTGTCGCCGGTCAGGCCTGGGAGGAAGAAGACGACGCCATCCTGGCCGACTATCAACGCGCCAAGACCGGCTCGCTCTTCGCCGCCGCGACCGAGGCCGGGGCCGTCGCATCCGGCGGCGACGCGGCGCTGTGGCGCATGTTGGGCGAGCGCCTGGGCGAGGCCTATCAGATCGCCGACGATATCCACGACGTCGCCGGCGACGCGCAGCAAATGGGCAAGCCCTGCGGTCAGGACGCTCTCTTCTCGCGCCCCAATGTCGTTCACCAGCATGGCATGGACGGGGCGGTGCGCATCCTGAAGCAACTGGTCAGCGACGCGATCGAGGCGGTGCCGCCGGGCCGTGGCTCCGCTCGGCTTCAGCAATTGATTCAGGCCGAATCGAAACGGTTCATGCCGCGCGAATTGGTGCGCGACGTCGCCTAGACCGCGCGGCGGCGGCGCCTCTCCGATGGACAGTCTGGCCGATCCGGAACGGATGCGCCGCGTAAGACCCAGCCTGAGCGACCGGCTGAAAGACATGGCCTGCCGCGCCGCCGCCGCGCCCGGCTTTCGGCGCTGGGCCGCCGCCACGCCCATCGCCCGACGCTTTGCAAGGCGCGAGACCGAGGCGGTCTTTGATCTTGTCGCCGGTTTCATCCACTCCCAACTCCTGTTCGCCTTTGTCGAGAGCGGCATGCTAGACGCCCTGGCGGAAGGGCCGACATCGGCGGACGCGCTGGCCAAACGCTGCGGCCTACCGCAAGAGGGAAGCGATCGGCTGTTGTGCGGCGCGGTTAGTCTCGGCCTCGCGGGGACCCGAAGCGGCGAGCGCTACGGGCTCGGCATGCGCGGCGCTGCTTTGCTCGACAACCCGGGCGTGACAGCCATGATCCGCCATCATCAGGATGTCTATCGCGACCTAGCCGATCCGCTGGCGCTGCTGCGCAATGAGGTGCGTGAAACCCGGACGAATCGGTTCTGGCGCTATCTCGCCCATGATGAAGCGGCGGCGCTAAGCGATGCGGAGGTCGAAGAGTATAGCGGTCTGATGGCGATCTCACAGGCGATGATCGCCGAGGCGGTGACCGCCAGTTTCCCCTTCCATCGCCATCGCCGGATCCTGGATGTCGGCGGCGGGACCGGGGCCTTCCTCTCACAAGTCGCCAAGGTCGCGCCGGAGTCCGCCCTCACCTTGTTCGACCTGCCGGGGGTCGCGGCGGTCGCACGGAAATCCCTGTCGGAGCAAGGGCTCGGCGACCGCATCGCCTGCGTCGGAGGCAGTTTCCACGATGACGCCCTACCGCCGGATCAGGATCTGATCACGCTGGTTCGGGTGGTCTATGACCATAGCGATGCGACGGTCGCGACAGTGCTGGACGCGTGCCGCGCCGCCCTCGCCCCCGGCGGCGTGTTGCTTATCGCCGAACCGGTGTCCGGCGAAGAGCCGGGCGCGCGCGTGGCGGACGCCTATTTCGGCCTTTATCTTGCCGCCATGGGCTCCGGCCGCACCCGCCGGCTCGACGATCACCGCGCGCTGTTGAAAATGGCTGGGTTCGGGGAAATCAAGCTGATGGAGACCCCGCTGCCAGGCCTCGCGCGGTTGATAGTCGCCGCCGTTTGACGCGGCCGCGGCGGCGCTGTTCCACCCAGACGAGCCGCCTAGTCAATTTGACAAGACTGAGTGTTAATCTTTCTTGACAACAAATGACTCCCCGGTACTATTACACCTAATTTAAGCAGGGTCTTTCGACTCTGCGGCGACCGGGTCGCCAGAATTTGCCGGGTCGAGAGTTCAGGGGATGAAAACCAACGCCATCGTCATAGACAGGCCAAAGGAACTGGCGCTTCGCGCGGTTTCTTTGACGCCGCCGGACTTAGGGCCGGGCGGCGATGACGTCGTTGTCGATATCCGCTGGAGCGGCGTCAGCACAGGCACCGAGCGGTTGCTCTGGTCGGGCCGGATGCCCCCCTTCCCCGGTTTGGGATACCCGCTGGTGCCCGGCTATGAGTCAGTCGGCGTCATCGCCGAAGCCGGTCCCGAGGCTGACAAGAAGGTCGGCGACACCGTCTTCATTCCCGGCGCGCAATGCTACATCGACGCGCATGGCCTGTTTGGCGGCGCGGCGGCGCGTCTGGTCACCAAATCCAGTCGAACCGTGGCGGTGGACGCCGCGTTGGGAGATCGCGCGACGCTCTTGGCTTTGGCCGCGACGGCGCATCACGTGCTCTGTGATCACACCGGCGCTTTCGCCCCACCCAGTCTGATTGTCGGTCATGGCGTGTTGGGCCGGCTGGCCGCGCGCCTGACATTGGCCTTGGGCGGCCCTGCCCCCACGGTTTGGGAATCGAACCCGACGCGGCGCGACGGCGCAGAGGGCTATTCTGTCATTGACGGCGGCGCAGACGAAGCGCGCTACGACGCCATTCTTGATGTCAGCGGCGCGGCGGACATTCTCGACACGCTGGTCCGGCGTCTGGCTAAAAATGGCGAGATCGTGCTGGGCGGCTTCTACGAGCACCGCCCCTCTTTCTCTTTCCCGCCCGCCTTCATGACCGAGGCGCGGTTCCGGGTCGCCGCCGAATGGCGCCCCGAAGATATGGCGGCGGTTCAACGCCTGTTGGCGAGCGGCGTCCTCACCCTCGACGGGCTCATCAGCCATCGTGCGGATCCAGTCGACGCCGCCGCGGCCTACGAAACCGCCTTCACCGACGCGGATTGCCTGAAAATGATCTTGGATTGGAGCGGCCGCGCATGAGCATGGATAACGCACCCGATTTCCGTACTGACGAAGCGGAAACCGACTCGCCGACAAGCGCGATGACCGAAGCCTTGCGTGAAGAAGCGGCGCAGGAACCGGCGCCCGTCGCGACCGGCCCGGTGACCAAGGAAACCCAGATCATCGCCATCTATGGCAAGGGCGGCATCGGCAAGAGCTTCACGCTCTCCAACCTCAGCTACATGATGGCGCAACAGGGCAAGAAAGTGTTGCTGATCGGCTGCGATCCGAAAAGCGACACGACCTCGCTGCTGTTCAACGGACGCGCCGTGCCGACCATCATCGAAACCTCGTCGAAGAAGAAGGAAGCGGGCGAAGAGCTTGATATCGGCGATGTCTGTTTCGTCCGCGACGGCGTTTACGCCATGGAGCTGGGCGGGCCGGAGGTCGGCCGCGGCTGCGGCGGACGCGGCATCATCCATGGCTTCGAGACCATGGAGAAACTCGGTTTTCACGACTGGAACTTCGACTACATCCTGCTCGATTTCTTGGGCGACGTCGTCTGTGGCGGCTTCGGCCTGCCGATCGCGCGGGACATGTGCCAGAAGGTCATCGTCGTCGGCTCGAACGATCTCCAATCGCTTTATGTCGCGAACAATGTCTGCTCGGCGGTCGAATATTTCCGCAAGCTGGGCGGCAATGTCGGCGTGGCGGGCATGGTCATCAATAAGGATGACGGCACCGGCGAGGCCCAGGCCTTCGCAAAAGAGGTCGGCATTCCGGTTCTCTCGGCGATCCCTGCGGATGAGGACATCCGGCGCAAGAGCGCGAATTACGAAATCATCGGAAAGCCGGGCGGCGACTGGGCCGCTCTCTTCGAAGCGTTGTCCGAAAATGTCGCCGAAGCGCCGCCGGTTCAGCCGGCGCCCTTGGAGCATGACGCGCTGCTCGGCCTGTTCGACAGCGAGGAGACGGGCGCGGACGTCGTGCTGACGCCCGCGAAACTGGAAGACATGTGCGACGCCTCTTCGCTGAAAAAGGACTCGCTTGAGGTGATCTATGACTCGGTTTGACGGGGCCGTCTGACGGCGCCGGTCGGAATACAGTTTGGGGAAGTGTGATTGTCTGTCCATGAGCTATGAGGACGCGATAAAACCGATTTCGTTCGATGCGGACGCCGCCGACTCCGGTTCGGCCGCGCCTGTGTCGGAAGGAGTCGGCTGTCACGCCGGCGCCGAAACGCTGCGCACGGCCGCCGAGCAGGCAGGCAAAAGCGCGGTGCTCGAACGCTATGCGCAGGACTATCCGGCCGGTCCCCATGACAAACCGCAAAGCATGTGCCCCGCCTTCGGCTCGCTGCGTGTCGGATTGCGCATGCGGCGCACCGCCTCGGTCCTGTGCGGTTCGGCCTGTTGCGTCTATGGCCTGACCTTCACCTCGCATTTCTATGGCGCGCGCCGAACGGTGGGCTATGTGCCGTTCGATTCGGAGACGCTGGTCACCGGCAAGCTTTATGAAGACATCCGCGACGCGGTGCATGAGCTGGCCGATCCGGAACAGTATGACGCGGTGGTCGTCACCAATCTCTGCGTGCCGACCGCGTCCGGCGTGCCGCTGCAAATGCTGCCTAAGGAAATCAACGGCGTCCGGATCATCGGCATCGACGTGCCCGGTTTCGGCGTGCCGACCCATGCCGAGGCGAAGGATGTGCTGGCCGGCGCGATGTTGAAATATGCGCGCACCGAAGCGGAAGCCGGCCCGGTCATGGCGCCGCGCGACGGGGTTAGCGATCTGCCGACCATCAGCCTGCTGGGCGAAATGTTTCCGGTCGATCCGGTGACCATCGGTCAGCTTCTGGCGCCGATGGGACTGGCCGCCGGACCGGTCGTCCCGACGCGTGAATGGCGCGAGCTTTACGCCGCGCTTGATGGCGCCGCCGCCGCCGCAATCCATCCGTTCTATACAAGCTCGGTGCGCGAATTCCACGCCGCCGGTCGCCCGGTCGTCGGCTCCGCCCCGGTCGGGGTCGATGGAACCGGAAGCTGGCTCGCATCCATCGGCGAGGCCTGTGGCCTGCCCAAGGCGCGGATCGCCGCCGCCCAGAAAGCCGCGCTGGACCCGATCGCTGAGGCGCTGCGCGCAGCCCCGATCAAAGGACGGATTACGCTATCCGGCTATGAAGGCTCGGAACTGATCGTCGCCCGGCTGTTGGTCGAATCCGGGGCCGAGTTGCGCTATGTCGGGACCGCTTGTCCGCGCACGCCCTGGTCCGACCCGGATCGCGACTGGCTTGAGGCGCATGGCGTCGAGGTCAATTACCGCGCCTCGCTCGAAGAGGATCTGGCGGCGGTCGAGGAGTATCAGCCCGATGTCGCCATCGGCACGACCCCGGTCGTTCAAAAGGCCAAGGAACAAGCCATCCCGGCGCTTTATTTCACCAATCTGATTTCCGCCCGCCCGCTCATGGGCGCGGCGGGCGCCGGGACGCTCGGCCATATCCTGAACGCCGCAATGGCGAACCAGACGCGCTTCGACAAGATGCAGGCCTTCTTCACGGGCGTCGGAACCGGCGACGCGGCCGGAGTCTGGGAAGACACGCCCGGGGACCAATCGAAGGTCCGCAAGAAGAACGCCGCCAAACGCGCCCGCAAGGCGGGGAAGTCAGCGAAGGACGCGGCGGCCGAGCAAGCCATGGACGGAGCGGTCGGATGCTAGTGCTCGATCACGACCGCGCCGGGGGCTATTGGGGCTCCGTCTATGTCTTCACGGCGATCAAGGGGTTGCAGGTGATCATCGACGGTCCCGTCGGTTGCGAGAACCTGCCGGTCACCTCGGTCCTGC
The DNA here is from genome assembly GCA_030065235.1 of Alphaproteobacteria bacterium. Classification (GTDB taxonomy): domain Bacteria; phylum Pseudomonadota; class Alphaproteobacteria; order UBA8366; family Aestuariispiraceae; genus JASJDC01. The sequence continues at coordinate 205,447 of JASJDC010000001.1, read as the reverse complement.
ATTACACAGACGCCCTGCCCCCGCATGAGTTGCCGATCGTCGTCACCGGCTTGGCCGAAGAAGAGTTGGGGCAGACGGGCACCGAAGAGGCGATGAAACGCGCACATCAGGCGCTCGATCCCAACCTGCCCGCGGTGGTGGTCACCGGCTCGATCGCCGAGATGATCGGCGGCGGCGTGACGCCGGAAGGAACCGGGATCAAGCGCTTCCTGCCGCGCACCATCGACGAGGATCAATGGGAAAGCGCCGACCGCGCCCTGAACTGGCTTTGGACCGAGTTCGGTCAGACCAAGGGCCGGACGCCGAAGCGAAAACCGAAAAAGGACGGCGCCAAGCCGCGCGTCAACATCATCGGCCCCGCTTACGGAACCTTCAACACGCCGTCCGACCTGGCTGAAATCCGCCGTTTGGTCGAAGGGATCGGCGCCGAGATCAATATGGTCTTCCCACTGGGCGCCAATCTCAGCGACACCGGCCGGCTGGTCGATGCGGATGTGAATATCTGCCTCTATCGCGAATTCGGCCGCCTGCTCTGCGAGAATCTGGACCGGCCCTATCTGCAGGCGCCGATCGGTCTGGAGAGCACGACCAAGTTCCTACGCACGCTGGGCGAGCTGACCGACCTCGATCCGGAGCCTTTCATCGAACGCGAGAAACACACGACGATCAAACCGATCTGGGACCTCTGGCGGTCGGTGACCCAAGACTTCTTCGGCACCGCCAGCTTCGGCATTGTCGCCGGCGAGACATACACGCGCGGGATCAAGAGCTTCCTGGAAGGCGATATGGGCCTGCCCTGCAGCTTCGCCTATGCGCGGCGGGCGGGCGCGAAGACCGACAACGCCGAAATCCGGCAGGCGGTGCATGAGAAGGCCCCGCTGATCCTGTTCGGCAGTTACAACGAGCGGATGTATATGGCGGAAGCCGGCGGCCGCGGCGTCTATATCCCCGCCTCTTTCCCCGGCACGGTCATCCGGCGGCATACCGGAACCCCCTTCATGGGATACGCCGGGGCGACCTATCTGGTCCAAGAGGTCTGTAACGCGCTGTTCGACGCGCTGTTCAACATTCTGCCGCTTGGAACGACCTTGGACAAAACCGAGCCGACCCCGACGCGCGCGGCGGCGGAACTGCCCTGGAGCGCCGACGCCCAGCGCGAGCTCGACAGAATACTTGAGACAACCCCGGTGCTGACCCGGATTTCGGCGGCGAAACGCCTGCGCGACGCCGCCGAAAAAAACGCCCGCGTCGCGGGCTTGGCGGAGGTCGATTGTCAGTGCCTCGATCGCGCCCGCCTGACACTCGTGGAAGGAGCCGCAGCATGAGCCTGTTGGAGAAATTCCTCGCCTTTTTTGAGATTCGCCCCGGACTGACGGGATGCGGCTTCGGCCGATCTCTCCGGGAGCGTCCGATCCACCATGACGTTGTCGATGTCATGGAGGCCCCCGCCGCGTGGGGACTACGTGGTAACGGCCCCAGGGCCAGTGAGTAGGAGGTAGATATGGCTGACAGTATGTCAGGTCTTACCCCCAATGAAGCAGAAGAATTCCACAAATACTATATGCAGGGATTCATGCTGTTCACTGCAGTGGCTGTGGTCGCCCATCTCCTCGTTTGGATTTGGCGCCCGTGGTTCCACTCGGCGAGCAGCGATACCGCTTCGAGCTTACTGCACACTGCGGCCACCACTCTAACAACCTTAGTTGGATAGGAGGGATTACCAATGTGGCGAATTTGGCTCGTTTGGGACCCTCGTAGAGTGTTGGTTGCGCAGGGTGTGTTCCTGTTCAGTCTCGCGGCGATGATCCACTTCGTCCTGCTGAGCACGGAACGGTATAACTGGTTCCTGCCCCCGGGCTAGAACCAGTCCCGAATAACGTCGATGCGATTGGGGGGAAGAAAGAGTCTTCCAAATTGAATACGACGTTTGCAGGTACGGGAAAGCGGGTGCGGCCAGCGCGATGCGGCCCACCCGCTCCTCCCGAAACGGAATGCGGACTAGGCCCGCCGTTTGGGGCGGGCGCATGAAATCGCTCGACGGACAATCGAGTTCGGCAATGCGGGGACAAGCGTTATGGCGATGCTAGACTTCGAGAAAAAATACCGCGTTCGCGGCGGCACGCTGCTCGGCGGCGATCTATTCGACTTCTGGGTAGGTCCCTTCTATGTCGGGTTCTTCGGCGTCGTCGGCGCTTTCTTCACTATTCTCGGCACGGTGCTGATCATCTATGGCGCGGCGATCGGGCCGACCTGGAATCTCTGGCAGATCAATATCGCGCCGCCGGACCTGTCCTACGGATTAGCCTTGGCCCCCATGGCGGAAGGCGGGCTGTGGCAGATCATCACGATCTGCGCCATCGGCTCGTTCGGATGCTGGGCGCTGCGCGAAGTCGAAATCAGCCGAAAACTGGGCATGGGGCTGCATGTGCCCTTCGCCTTTTCGGTCGCGATCTTCGCTTATGTCTCACTGGTGGTGATCCGGCCTGTGCTGATGGGAGCCTGGGGACACGGGTTCCCCTACGGCATTATGAGCCACCTCGATTGGGTCTCGAATGTCGGCTATCAATATCTGCACTTCCACTACAATCCCGCGCATATGATCGCGGTCAGCTTCTTCTTCACCACATCGCTGGCCTTGGCGCTGCACGGCGCGCTGGTCTTGTCCGCGACCAATCCGGGCAAAGGCAAAGCCGTTAAAACGGCCGAGCATGAAAACGCGTTCTTCCGCGACGCTATCGGCTATTCGATCGGCCCGCTCGGCATCCACCGGTTGGGCCTGTTCCTGGCCCTGGCGGCGGTCTTCTTCAGTGCAGTCTGCATCGTCATCAGCGGCCCGTTCTGGACCGCCGGTTGGCCGGAATGGTGGACATGGTGGCTCGACCTGCCCGTCTGGGGCAAAGGCTACGAGCTGGGTTAAGGGAGGATCATCGACATGATCGAATATCAGAACATCTTCACCCGGACCCAGATCCATGGACCGCCGGATATGGGCGGCGGCGCGGCGCCCGAAGCGGCCGGCGTGTGGCCGCGCGGAGACAACGCCTATTCGTCCTCGCTGCTGGGTCGTATCGGCGACGCGCAGATCGGGCCCTTCTGGCTCGGCGGTTGGGGCGTGGCGGCGATCGCAACCGGGGTCGCCTGGTTTGTCATCGTCGGGCTGAACATGTTGGCCTCGGTCAATTGGGACGTCATCGAGTTCATCCGCCAGCTCTTCTGGCTGTCGCTTGATCCGCCAGCCCCGAAATACGGGCTCAGTTTCCCGCCGATGGCGGAAGGCGGCTGGTTCCTGGTCGCCAGTACGTTCCTGTTGATCTCTGTCATTTGCTGGTGGATCCGGCTCTACACGCGAGCGGTCGATCTCGGCATGGGCACGCATATCGCCTGGGCCTTCGCCTCGGCGATCTGGCTGTTCCTGGTGCTCGGCCTGATCCGCCCGCTGCTGATGGGCAGTTGGTCGGAGGCGGTACCCTACGGGATCTTCTCGCATCTCGATTGGACGGCCGCCTTCTCGATCCGCTACGGCAACCTGTTCTACAACCCGTTCCACATGCTCTCGATCGTCTTCCTGTACGGCTCGGCGCTGCTGTTCGCCATGCACGGAGCGACGATCCTGGCGGTCAGCCGGTTCGGCGGCGAGCGGGAGATCGAACAGATCGTCGATCGCGGTACGGCGTCCGAGCGCGCCGCGCTGTTCTGGCGCTGGACCATGGGTTTCAACGCCACAATGGAGTCCATCCACCGCTGGGCGTGGTGGTTCGCGGTCCTGGTCACTCTGACCGGCGGGATCGGGATCCTGCTGACCGGCACGGTCGTCGACAATTGGTACCTGTGGGGCGTGAAACACGGCATCGCGCCGCCCTATCCGGACGCCAGCACGCTGGGCGATCCTGGCATGGGAGGAAATTAAGATGAGATACGGACTTATCGCACTCATCCCCTTCGGGATCGTACTCGCTATCTTCGCGATCCTGAAGTTCGAGCATCCGCCCATCGATTCGACCCAGCTCGGCTTCCGCGGCACGGGGATCGTCCAGGTCGACAATCCTCGGACCGAGGCGGCCCTGGCGAAACTCAATCAACCGCCGGAATCCTATGGGCCGACGGAGCCAGGCGGCCCCCTCGCCAGCGAGGTCTATGAGAATGTTCGGGTTCTCGGACATCTGACCGAGGACGAGTTTCTCTCCTATATGGCCTCGATCACCGAATGGGTATCGCCGGAGCAAGGCTGCGGCTATTGCCACAATGAGGAGAATTTGGCTGAGGAAGGTCTCTACACCAAGACCGTCTCGCGGCGTATGATGCAGATGACCCAGACCATCAACGCGGACTGGGGCGCGCATGTCGGCGGCGCCGGGGTGAATTGCTACACCTGCCACCGCGGCCAAAACGTGCCGGCGTATTATTTCGTCGAAGACGATCTGCAGCCTGAGGCCGGCGGGTTCTCGGCCAGCCGCAACAACCAGAACTTCGCGGCGGACGAGAATGTCTACTCATCCCTGCCCTATGACGCCTTGGACAAGCAGCTCACCCAGGACGATGTCTTGATCCGGGTTCAGTCGGACAACGCCCTGCCCTATTTCGGCGAAGACCTCGTGCCGATCCAGGATGCGGAGACGACCTATTCCCTGATGATGAGCATGTCGCAGGGGCTGGGTGTGAACTGCACCTATTGCCACAACACCCGCGCCTTCTCGAACTGGGAACAGAGCCACCCGGCGCGCCTGGTCGCTTGGCATGGGATCGAAATGGCGCAGCATCTGAACGCCGAGTATCTGGCCCCACTCGCCTCCGAACTGCCCGAACACCGGCTGGGACCGAAAGGCGACGCGCCGAAGGCCAAATGCGCCACCTGTCACCAAGGCATTCCGAAGCCGATGTACGGCGCCGATATGGTCAGCGACCATCCGAAAGCGCTGACGCAACGGGCTGAATAGAACAAAGGGAACGGGCCACACGACCAGTCCGAAGAATCATAAAGAGAGGATAAAAGTCTCTTCCCCCCTCGACGCACCTTCCCATTGACCGCCGCGCAAGCGGCGTCCCGTCGAGGGACTTAAAGGAGGTCGGCTCGTCCGGCCTCCTCTTTCTGTGCGGAGGTTGCGTGTGGCCCACCGGCAAGGAGCGCTCAGAATGACATCGAAAAAGGACCTGCTGCGGAAATTCCTGAAAGGGATCGAAACCGGGGACGCGATGGCGGCCGCCGTCGTCAATGAGGCGCGGTATATCCAGCACAATCCCCAGACCCATGAAGGCAGCGAGGGGATCGCGGCGCTGTTCGCCCGGCTGTCGAAGACATCGCCGCGCGTGACCTTCATGCGGGTGTTCGAGGATGGCGACTACGCCTTCGCCCATAATGAGTATGATTTCGCCAGCGTTCGGGTTGCGTTCGAGGTCTTCCGCTTCGAGAACGGCCAGGCGGTGGAGCATTGGGACAATATCCAACCTCTGCGCGGCCCCAACCCGTCGGGGCGCGGCATGCTTGACGGCGCGACCGAGATTGTCGATCTCGACAAGACCGAAGCCAATCGCGCCTTGGCGCGCGCCTTTGTCGAGGAGGTATTGATCGACCGCCGGCTCGACCGGCTCGCGCGCTATCTCGATCCGACCCTCATCCAGCACAGTCCGGATCTGGCGGACGGCATTGCACCGTTGCGCTCGGCGCTCGAGGCGCGATCAGATGACGGTTTTGCAGTCCATTATGAGACGCTCCACCAGGTCCTGGCCGAAGGCAATTTCGTGCTGTGCATGAGCGAGGGGCGGCTCAAGGGCGCGCATACCAGCTTCTACGACCTGTTCCGCCTCGCCGACGGCAGGGTCGTTGAGCACTGGGACACGATCGAGACCATCCCGCCGCGCGCCGAATGGAAGAACCAAAACGGGAAGTTTTGAGAACAGGCCTGCGACGACCGCATCCGCCAAGCCGGACCGCCACGCGATGCACGCCCTCCCATACGTGGAGCGGATTGGCGGCGGCGCTTTTCCAACCTACCCCTCAGCGCGGAGGCAGCCGCGCGCCGCGTTCAGAGCCGCGTCGGCCCCGTCCAGATCGAATTCAAAGCCACGCTCAAAAACGGTCACCGTAGGCTCCTCGCCTTGGCGCACGACGCGCTCTTCGACGGTTATTGCGAGTTGATCGCCCTCACGCAGGCGCTCGAGCGCGTCAGCGTTGTCGCCCAGAGGAACCCGAAGCATCCTATCAGCGCGAACAGTCGCCGAGGCTTCGCCGATATCCTGTCCATCAATACGAACTTGAACCGGCCCTATAGTCCCATAGGGCGGTTCCCACGCCGATAAGCTGACGCCCATCTCCAGTTCATTTTCAGAGGCAAGACTAAGCACCAGCGAGTCAGAGCCCGCGACCACCGTCGTGACCGCACAACCGTCGACACGCCCTTGGGAGTCTTCGTACAAGCGGCTGCTCCATCGTCCGACGACAAAGGGCGGCGGGCTTCCGCTTGGCGAACGGGCGATCGACGAAGGGGGCGACCCGACACAACGCCGCAACGCGAGCAAAGCGTCAGCGGCGCCGTCCAAGTCAAACCGCAGGTCATCGCCTGCGGTTTGAACCCTAAGTTCCTCGCCAAAGCGCAGGAGCCGGAAGGATTCTTCGTCATCCCCTATTGGAACCTCCAACACAGAGGCCAGGCTGACGACGGAATCAAACGCACCGATGGGCTGATCATCGACCTCAACCTGAATGCGCACGGGATCGCCCAACCGGCGTGTTCGATCGGCGCTGGAGATTTCAAGAGTCAAGCCGTTCCCCACGAACAGGCGGAACAGGAGCGCGTCGCGGTTCTGCTTCTCCCTTGCAATCGTGCAATAGGCCACACCTCCGTTCGCAGCATAGTAGGCGCGTCCCTGCCACTGGCCGCTGACGAAGGTCGGCCCTAGCTTGGGCTCATCCTGTCTTTCCGAGTCTGCGATTAGGACTTCATCAACTCCGGCGCAGCGCCGAAGCGCGGTCAGAGCGGCCTCAGCGCCGTTCAAGCTTGCGAGGAAACTGATCGCGGGCGGATTGAAGTCGCTATCCGCTATCCCCCGGATGGTTAACTCTTCCCCAGTCCTGAGCCGTTCGAAGGCCTCATCATTTTGGCCCAGCGGCGCCCTGAGAATGTCGGCGTTCTCCACGCGACCGCTGGCCGTGCCAACGACGTCCCCATCGACCGACAGCTCAACGCGCCCGGTGACGTCCAACGGCAGGCGGAAATCCGCTCCGACCAAGACGACTTCCATCTCATTCCGAGCCGACAGGCCGATCAGCAGCACCGCGCCGTTGCGCATCACTTTGGCGACGGAGCAATAGTCCAATCCGCCATCATCCTGGTGAAAAGCGCGGCCCCTCCAGTCGCCAATCATAAAGGTCGGTTTATCTGATTCCGTAAGAGCGTCTTCAGCTATGGCCGGAGATTGCGAGTGAGCCGTTGCACCGAAAAGTACAATAAGCGCGGCCGCCAAGAGAGACCGCACGGCTGTTCCCCAGGGTGCTGCGACTCCTACTATCGGATATGCGTATTTACGGTGCATCGTACGCATATAGGCGGAGTCTCGCATGCGCGACAACCTGGTACCGCTGTTCGCAAAGCAGGCTGCGGCGGAGGCGGAAGGCCCCGCCCGAGTCGCCAGGGCATGCCATTGGCGCCCAGGCGCGGACCGGCGTCGCGCCCCAGCTACGCCGCCTTGCGCAACCCCCGAGAGGCCCAGATCGTCGCCAGGCAATCGACCAGGCGGTCGATCTGGTCTTCGGTGTGCAGCGGGCCGGGGGTGAAGCGCAGGCGCTCCGTCCCTTTCGGCACCGTCGGGTAGTTGATCGGCTGCACATAGACGCCATAGCCCTCCATCAGCTGGTCGCTGATTTCGCGGCAATGCACCGGGTCATAGACCATGACCGGGACGATATGGCTGGGATTGTCGAGATGCGGAATGCCCGCCGCATCGAGACGCTGGCGCAGATAGCCGGCACGCTCTTTCTGCAGCCGGCGCTCGCTGTCGCTTTTCTTCAGATGCTTGATGCTGGCGCGCGCGCCCGCGGCGACGGCCGGCGGCAAGGCGGTCGTGAAGATGAAGCCTGAGGCGAAGCTGCGTACAAAATCGCAAAGCGCTTCAGAAGCGGTGATATAGCCTCCGACCACGCCGAAGGCTTTACCCAACGTGCCCTCGATCACCGTCAGCCGGTCCATCAAGCCTTCCTGTTCGGCGACCCCGCCGCCGCGCGGGCCATACATGCCGACCGCATGCACCTCGTCGAGATAGGTCATCGCGTTGTGCTTGTCCGCAACATCGCAGATCTCGGCGATGGGTGCGATATCGCCATCCATCGAATAGACAGACTCGAAGGCGATCAGTTTCGGCCGATCCGGGTCCATGTCGCTCAACAGCCGGTCCAAATCCTCGGGATCGTTGTGTTTGAAGACATGCTTCTCAGCGCGGCTATGGCGGATGCCTTCGATCATCGACGCGTGGTTCAACGCGTCTGACAGCACGATGCACTTGGGCAGCCGCGCGGCGAGCGTGCTCAACGCGGCCCAGTTCGAGACATAGCCCGAGGTGAAGAGCAGCGCCGATTCCTTCTGATGCAAGTCGGCGAGTTCACGCTCGAGCAGCACGTGATAATGGTTCGTGCCGGAGATGTTGCGCGTGCCGCCGGCGCCGGCGCCGCATTCTTCGAGCGCCGCGTGCATCGCCTCGAGCACGATTGGGTTCTGGCCCATGCCGAGATAATCATTCGAGCACCAGACGGTGACGGTTTCCTGCTCGCCGGCCCGGTTGTGATGAGTCGCGTAGGGGAAGGAGCCCTTCTTGCGCGCGAGATCGGCGAAATAGCGGTAATTGCCCTCGTCGCGCAGCTGATCCAGGCTCTGTTTGAAATAAGCTTGGTAATCCATGTCAGGTTCTCCCCCTTATTGTCGACTCGCCGCGGCGGCGGCGAGCGGCTTCATCCCGTCATCCACACGCCCGCCCCCTTCCAAGGCGGCGGTAGGACGGGAAAACGGTTTGATTTCGGCCCCGGTTATGTCCGGACCAGACGTTTCTGGCTCGTTCTCGATCGGCGTCAGATCGGCGATCTCCGAACGGATCGCCCAACGCCATAAGGCCGCATCCGGGATCGGCAGCACGAGCAGCCAATGTTCGACCGTGCCCAGAAGTATTAGGGACCCGGTCAGCATGAAGGCGGCGATCCCATACTCAGTGACATCCACGGCGAAGGCGGCATGAAAGACATACGCGCCGGCCAAGGCCGCCGCTGTCACCGAAATCGGGAACAACCCGTTCATCGGCCGGGTCGCGAAGTAGCTTTTCAGATAGGCCAACCGCTTGGGCAGGAATTCTTCATTCATGTTCGGCACGCCGAGGAAGATATTCAGCTTGGCAGACAGGCGCATGAAGAAGAGAACCAGATACGTCCACAACCCGACCTGATTCTCGCCGTTCCAGGTGACCAGCGCGACCAATCCCAGTCCGATCAGCAGGGCCGCCTCATGGTAAGCCAACGCTTTCGCCGCAAAGCCAAAACGGGTCCAGCGGTCCGCGCCTTCGGGGCACCCCTCACGCCGCGGCCCGGTGACCATGCCGAGCAGGAAGCTCAACTCGCACCAGCCCCAGATCACGATCGCCGCCGCGAAGGCCGCGATGGCGCTGAACTGCGTCTGTAGATCCGCCGTCGCCGCCAGGACATAAAGCGCGACGCCTGACAGGATCGAGGCCCCAATCAGGCTGCGCCGATGGGTCGACGCCGGCAGTTGGTTCAGCCACAGCACAAAGCCGGTGCTGAACCACCAGACGAAAAGCGCGGTCGCCACGGGGATCAGGTAATCCGCCATGCTCACACACGCTCCATCATTTGGGTCAGGCGCCGCATGAATAGGTTCACCAGGCCGGTTGAAGCCGGCAGGTTTCCGGCAGGCCCTTCTTCTTGCCGGGCAGGATCATCAGCCGGGCGAAGGAGAAGGCGGTGCCGGACAGATAGCCAAGTTGCTTGGCGAGGCCGAGCACGCCGCCCTGTTGCTTGCCGCGCTCGATCCCGTCCGCGCAGCGCCGGATGCTTTCCATCAGGGAGCGGAATTGCGGGTTGTCGATATCCAGCGTCACCGGAAAGACCTGCTCGCAGATATCGCTGCAAATCCGGAACACGCGATAGTCGTAGTCGGTCGGGTCCAGCCCCAACGCCTTGTGGAAGGCCGGGCGGGAATGATCGCGGACATACATCGTCGCGAAGACCGCGAGCTGGAAAAACTTGATCCAGATCTTGTTATGGCCCCGCAACAGATGCGGGTTGGCGCGCATCAGAAGCGCGAAGGCCTCGCCATGCCGGAATTCGTCATTGCACCATTCTTCGAACCATTTGAAGATCGGGTGGAAGCGCAGTTCCGGATGCCGCTCCAACTGGCGGAAGATGGTGATATAGCGCGAATAGCCGATCTTCTCCGACAGATAGACCGAGTAGAAAATGTATTTCGGTTTGAAGAAGGTGTATTTCTTCGTCTTGGTCAGGAAGCTCAGATCGATCCCGATATTGAACTCTTTCAGCGCGTCATTGATGAAGCCCGCATGCCGGGATTCGTCGCGCGCCATTAGCGAAAAGAGCTCGCAGATATCGGGATTGCTGCCGCGTTTCTTCATCTCCGCATAGAGGATGCAGCCGGAAAACTCGGCGGTCAGCGAGCTGACCAGGAAATCGATGAATTCCTTGCGCAGGTCCTCTGGCAGATCCTGGAGGCTGGCCGGGTCCCAACGATTGTCCTTGCGGAAATGGTTCTTGTTCGGATCGGACCGCATCTCCTCAATCAGCGGATCCCATTCGGCCCGCACCGGCGTCACGTCCATCTTGTCCAGCGCATCGAAATCGGTGGTGTAGAAGCGCGGGCTCAGCACCGTGTTTTCTTGCGCCATGCGCGTCGTATCTTCCGACGTCACCGACAGCGTTTCTATGGTCATTGTCCCGGTTCCTTCCCCAAGTTCCCAGACTGTAGCATGCCAATTGGCGCTCTACACCGCGCCTAAAGCGCGCGTTTCGGTGTAAAGCTCACTTCGAACATTTCAATGAAATCCAGATTGCCGGTGAACCGGCTCCAAGCCCGCTCCAAAGCCGTCGCCTTATGCACCGTCGCCATACGGCGCAGCACCAATTTCTCGCCATAGCTGACGGTGACCGGTTCGCCATGCACCTTGACGCGGTCTCCGGGTACGATCTCCGGGTCGCCGTCGAGATCGACATAGGCGTGCAGGTTCTCGAACGAGTTTTCGATATCGACCGTACAGCCGACATCGAACCGGCTCCCGAACAAATCCGTCATCAACGCGCTCATTCCGCCGCCTCCAAATCCTCAAACAGCCGTGTGAAGACAGCCAGATTCGTCTCGCCGAAAGAGACCAACTCAATCGACCTGCCCGTCATTGGGTCGGACAGCGTGACGCGGCCATCCGCATAGCGGTTCAGATCGAAAGGCGTGGCGGCGGTGATATCCCGTTGCTTTCGCTCGCCGACCAGACCGCGCACAACGCCGCGCAGGAAGCCGCCTTCGCCGGGCGCGACGACAGCGACCACGTCGCCGGTCTCCGCAGAGATGACAGCGATCCCGCCTTGGCTGCGATCCTTGAAGAAAAGCGCCCGGCTTTGCTCCGGCGCGACGATCGGCGCCTCGCCGCCGCGGCCGATCACGCCCTGACGCGACAAGGCCGCGACCGCGATGACGCCGACCAGCAGGATCGCCGTCGCAATCAGCATAAAGCGCGGGACCGTCGGATCATGCGACGGCGGCGCGGAACGATGCGAGTGAGCTTCGGCCATATCTTGCCTTCCTCGGGCCTTCCCCGATCCTTTCCCCTCTCAGCCCTTTATTCCGCGGCGACCAGGTCGGGTTTTAGTCCCGAATGCGCCGGACGCGCGGCAGAATCTTGAGCAGTTTGGGCGGCGTCCTGAGTCCCAGCATTGACCTCGGTCACTTCTGCGCCGATTTCGGCCTTGAGCGCGTCGCTTAACAACGCCGCCACGCGTTCCGGTTCCTTTACCGCCCTTAGCATCGGTTCCGGCTTGCGATAACGCCCAGGCCGGGCGAAAGGCCACAGGTGCAGATAGGCGATCTTATCTGGCCCCTGCATGGTCAGCGGGATGTCGGCGGTGCCGTCGGGACAGGTCCGCAGGGCCGCGCCGGTCACTTTGGCGAATGGGAAATTCACCGCCATGCTCAGCGCGACGCCGAACCGGATCACAACGCGCTTGCTGGTGATCGTGTAGATCGTCGTCCTGGCGTAGAGTTTGGCCAGCACAGCCAGCAGCACCAATCCCAGGATCGAGGCCCCGGTGAAATTCAGCATGCCGGCGAGCGCCGCCCCGCCCTCTTCGCCGTCATAGATCGCCGTGACCCCACGCCAGGAGACCAGCAGACAGAAATAGACGAAGACCTTGCGGATATGGAAGACGCGCAGGGCGATGCCCCACCAATGCGGCTTGCCCTGCCAGATCAGCGTCTCGCCGTCGGGCAGATGGCCGGGCAGGCCGGGCACCGGCTCGATCTCAAGGTCATCGTGACCGTGAGCATCCGCCTGCGTCCCGGCGTTGTTTTCGGCTGCGTCTTTCATCGCCGACTCCCTCGTCGCTGCCTGTTCCATCAGATGATCGGATCGGCCCGGCCCGGGATCGCATAGAGCGTACCGGCTCCGAAATAGCCGTAGATCTTCTCTTCCTCGAGCCGTGTGACCTGGTCCGGCTTCGCCAAGGCCGGGATATTGGCGAACTGGGCCCCGGTGATGGCGCGCACCGTGACGCAGCCGCGACCGCCTTCGACCTTGGCCAGATTCATCGGGATGAGCGCCGTCTTGCCGCCGCCGACATCCGCTTCCAGGAAGCGGATCAGATGCTCGCCCGGATCGATCCAGATATCGGTGATCGTCCCGCCGGTCTCGCCATCGGCGCCGATGACCGGCATGCCCCGGGGATCGGCGTCATCCTCATCGACATGGAACGCCTCGTCCAAGCGCATTGGAATGATCTTCGGACGGCCATCCAGCCCCATATCCGGCACATCCGCGCGCTCGGTCCAGGAACCGGGCCCGACGCCCGCCAGCAGCGGATCGCCCGTCGGGTCGATTGGAAAGCCCGTGCTTTCGCGCCCGCCATGGGTGGCGTTCAACGTCCGCATGTCGGCGTTCGCCGGATTGGGCGCTTGGAAGGTCGAGCCGTCCAGCATGGTAAAGGTTTTCGGCTTCGGCAGACCAGTCAGGCCCGCAATCTCGCGCCGTCCGGCCGGGTCCAGAGAGTCCGTGTGCAACGGGTAGCCTTCCCGCTTGTTCTCCTGGACCAAATAGATGATCAGTCCGAAGAAGAAGATCCAAAATACATAGAGCGTGACCTGCGCCACATCGATGTATCCAGTAATCGCGCCGACTTCCATGTCGCCCTCCTAGATTTGCCGCTTCAGTTCGGAAACTCGGCCAATCCGAATTTCACATCCTTCCGCGATGCGGCCGCCCCGACGCCCCGGCCGCTGGTTCTCACCAACGGGCCCAAGGCCGCCAGAGCCATAAACAACAGAAGGATTTCAAGGTGATAGACGATGCCGTATCCGGCGGCGGCGTGGTCCAAGGCCTCGCCTAACGCGCCGGAACGGGCGAGCCCGTCGAAAATGTCGCGTATGATCCCGCCAAGGGCGATCGCGCCGCCGGTCGCGGTCGCTTGAACCGCGCCCCAGGCGCCGACCGCGATGCCGCTATTGCCGTTGGTGGCCATCGCCATGGCTGCGGACATGGTCCCGACCGCGAACAGGCCGCCGCCAAAGCCGATCAGGCCGACGCCGGCCTGGAACAAAGCGGCGCTCTGCAACGGATCGGCGAAAATCACGCAAGAAAAGGCCGGGACGCCCATCACGAGCCCCAAAGCCGCGACCCGCAGCTCATCCGACCCGCGCGCCTGAAGCCGCGCGGCCAGCGCGAAGCCTAACAGCGTGCCGGCGGCCAGGATCGCCGTCAGCACCGTCGTCGCCGAAACGGAAAGCCCCAGCACTTGCGCGCCATAGGGTTCCAGCAGCACGTCCTGCATGCTGAAGGCGGCGGCGCCCAAGCCGACGGTCCAAAGAAGACGCGGGACACGCCCCTCCGAATTGAACTCGCGCCAGACCGCCTGGAAGCTCGGCCGCTTCGCGTCGTGCCGGGTCAGATGCGGATCGCGCGCCTCCTGTTTCCAAAGCGCGACGAAATTCAGGACCATGGTGGCGACAGCGGCGCCCTGGATCACCTTGATTAGGCGCACTTCCGTGAAGTCTTGCAGCAAAAGCCCGAAGACCAAGGCGCTGAGCCCCATCCCGACCAACAGCATGACATAAAGCAAGGCGACGACGCGCGGGCGGTTTTCCGGCTTGGCCAGATCCGTCGCCAGCGCCAGCCCGGCCGTCTGTGTCGTATGCAGCCCGGCGCCGACCATCAGGAAGGCGAGCGCGGCGCCGATCTGTCCCCAGACGGGCGAGCCGCCGCGGACATCGCCGCTCAGGACCAGCAGGGCGAATGGCATGATCGCGAGGCCGCCGAACTGCAGCAGCGACCCCCGCCAGAGATACGGGGTGCGACGCACGCCCAGATAGGACCGGTAGGTGTCTGACTTGTAGCCGATCAGCGCCCGGAACGGCGCAAACAGCAGCGGCAGCGAGACCATCAGCGCGACCAGCCAGGCCGGTACGCTCAACTCGACGATCATCACCCGGTTCAGCGTGCCCGTCAGCAGCACCACCGCCATCCCGACCGAGATCTGGAACAGCGACAGGCGCAGCAGCCGGCCCAGCGGCAACTCCTCCGAGGCCGCATCGGCGAAGGGCAGGAAATTGGTCCCCAGACGGGACCAGAACTGCGCTATGGCGACGTATTTCTCGCTCATAACTGCCTCACGCCCTCACCAGCTCATGCGCCATGGATTGATAGAAGCCGCTCTTGATCCGCTGATGGCGGCCGACTTCCCAAAGGCTCAAATCAGGCGACTCGCCGATCCGGCGATGTAACGCACCCGGCGCGACGGGCGACAAAGCCGGCGAACGATCGCCGCGCGGGAACATCCGCCCGACCGCATGCATCACCGCCAAAGCCGGCGTGCGCGGCGCGATGGTGAACAGGATCGAATGGCGAGTGCGTTCAGACAGCCGTTCCAACATCGCAACGATGTCAGCGGTCGAATAGTGGATCAGCGAATCCATGGCGACGATATGGTCGAAATCGCCATGGGTCTCCGCCGTCATGTCGCCGGAAAGGAAGGTGATCCGCCCGGCGCCCAAGTCCTCAGGCGCGCGCGTCCTGGCCAGATCGACCAGTTGCGGCGAGAGATCCACCGCGACGACATCGGCCCCGCGCAACGCCGCCTCGACGGCCAAAGCCCCCGTGCCGCAGCCTGCATCCAGAATCCGAGCCCCGCGAAGGTCCTGCGGCAGGTAATTCAGCAAGGTCGCGCGCATCCGATCGCGGCCGGCTCGCACCGTCGCGCGAATGCCGCTGACCGGCGCGTCCGAGGTCAGCTTGCGCCAGGCGTCGACCGCGGTGCGGTCGAAGTAATTCTGAATCTCGCTGCGGCGTTGCAGATAGGCGGCGCTGTTCATCAGTCGAATCCCAGGAAGTCGAAAATGTCGCGATCCTTCATCGGGCTGGCGTCGAGCGGATCGACCCCATCCCAGAGCGACTGCGCCAATTGGAGATATTCGTTCTGAACCGCCTCCAGCTCCGGCGTCGGGTCCATCTCGAAGATCGTGCGTTTCTTCAGACGGCTTCGGCGGATGTCGTCGAGATCCTTGAAATGCGCCAGGGTCTTGAGGCCGACCGCCGCGTTGAACCGGTCGATCTCATCGGTCGCAGCGCTACGGTTGGCGATGACGCCGCCGACCCGAACCTCGTAATTCTTGGACTTGGCCTTGATCGCCGAGACGATCCTATTCATCGCAAAGATCGAGTCGAAATCGTTCGCGGTCACGATCAGGGCGCGTTCGGCATGCTGCAGCGGCGCCGCGAACCCACCGCACACGACGTCGCCCAGCACGTCGAAAATCACGACGTCCGTGTCTTCCAGCAAATGATGCTCTTTCAGCAACTTCACGGTCTGGCCGACGACATAGCCGCCGCATCCGGTGCCGGCCGGCGGGCCGCCCGCCTCGACGCACATCACGCCATTATAGCCTTCGAAGCAGAAATCCTCGACCTGCAACTCTTCAGAGTGGAAGTCGACCTGCTCCAACGCGTCGATCACCGTCGGCGCCAATCGCTTGGTCAGGGTGAAGGTGGAATCGTGCTTTGGGTCGCAACCGATCTGCAGCACCCGTTTGCCGAGTTTCGAGAAGGCGACCGACAGGTTCGAAGACGTCGTACTCTTGCCGATTCCGCCCTTGCCATAGATCGAAAACACTTTGGCGCTCTCGATCTGCAGCCTCGGGTCCATTTGGACCTGGACGCTGCCCTCGCCGTCTTCCCCGGCCTGGCGCGGCACGCGTGAAGCCGGCGCGTCGCCGTCCTTCACCAAACGTCCGAACGAATAGGTCATGCGGCGATCCCTCCCGTGCCAACGCCTTCCAGCCGATCTTCCAATTCGTCGCCGGCTTGGCGCAGGGCTTCCAAAGTATCTTCGTCCGGCGTCCAATATTGACGCTCATGCGCCTCGATCAGCCGGTTCGCGACGCGCACCGACGCCTTGGCGTTCAGGGACGCCATCCGGTCGCGCATCGCTTCATCCAAGACAAAGGTCTCGGTCAGTTTGTGATAGACCCAGGGATCGACCTGACCCGTGGTGGCCGACCAGCCGACCGTGTTGGTGATATGCGCCTCAATCTGGCGCACGCCTTCATAGCCGTGCTTCAGCATCGCGTCGTACCAGGCCGGGTTCAGCATCCGGGTCCGAGTCTCAAGCGAGACCTGCTCGTTGAGGGTGCGGATCGCGCCCTGCTCGCGGGTCTGATCGCTGATATAGACCGGCACGTCCCGGCCCGACCCTTCCGACGCTGCACGCGCGATCCCGCCCAACGAGTCGAAATAATGGTCGATGGAGGTGACGCCGAGTTCGACCGATTCCAGGTTCTGATAGGCGAAATCGACGCCGCTCAGCATCGTTTTCAGCAAAGCCTCATTCTGTTGGGGCGCGCCCTTGGCGCCATAAGCGAAGCATTTCCGTTGGGTGAAGACGCCGCCCAGATCGGCCTCGTCCTCCCACTGGCCGTTGTCGACCATCATATTGACATTCGAGCCATAGGCGCCGTCGGCGTTGCTGAAGACCCGCAAAGACGCGGTCTCAAAATCGCACTCTGTCTTCTGCATATGGGCGCGCGTATTGGCGCGGATCGCATTCATCTCCGCTGGCTCATCCGCTTCGGCCGCAAGCCGCGCCGCTTCGGCGAGCAATTTGATCTGCATCGGCAAGAGATCGCGGAAGATACCGCTGAGCGTCATCACCACATCCACGCGCGGCCGACCGAGTTCCTCCAACGGAATCAATTCCGCGCCGGCGAGACGCCCGAAACTGTCATGCCGCGGCTTGGCGCCCATCAGGGCGAGCGCCTGACAGATCGGCGTACCCTCGCTTTTCAGATTGTCAGCGCCCCACAGCACCAGCGCAACCGACCGCGGAAATGTCTTGCTCTCGACCAGATGCCGGTCGAGTAATTGATCGGCCTGTCGTTTACCTTCCATCAGGGCGAAGGCGCTGGGAATGCGGAACGGATCGAACCCATGCATGTTGCGCCCGGTCGGCAGGATGTCCGGATTGCGCAGCAGGTCGCCGCCCGGCGCCGGCGGAATGAAGCCGCCATCCAGGGCCTTGATCAGGGCTGGGGTTTCGCTATCCACCTGAAGCGCCGCCTCAATGTCATCCAACCGGCTCTGCGCTGTCTCGTCCTCCGTCTCCGGTAAGGCCTCGGCGATTGCGGACAGGGTTTCGGCCCGCGTCGCCGCGTCCGGGATTTCGCCGACAATATGCAAGCCTTCCGGGATCAGCTGCTTCTCAACCTCGGCGAGCTTTTCCTGAAGTCCGGCGATCCGGCCTTCGACATCCTTCCAAGCTGGATCGGCGACGGCGAGGTCGAGTTGCGCCGCCTGGGCCTGGATCGCTTCAGCCAGTCTGGCGCGTTCATTCTCCTGGTCCGGCCCCAAGGCGCGGCGCCGGTCGATCGACTCTTTCAGGTCTGTCAGACCCTTATACAACCCGGCCTGACGCATCGGTGGCGTGAGATAGGTGATCAGCGTCGCCGCCGAACGGCGTTTCGCGATCAGCCCTTCCGACGGGTTGTTAGCCGCGTAAAGGTAGAAATTCGGCAAGGCGCCGATCAGCCGCTCTGGCCAACAAGCGCCCGACAGGCCCGTCTGTTTACCGGGCATGAATTCCAGCGCGCCGTGAGTGCCGAAATGCAGCACCGCATCCGCCAGCCAGTCTTCGCGCAAATAGCGGTAATAGGCGGAGAAGGCGTGGGTCGGCGCGAAGCCCTTGGCGAACAGCAACCGCATCGGGTCGTCTTCATAGCCGAAACTGGGTTGAACCCCGACCAGCACATTGCCGAACGCCGCACCGAGGATCTGGATCGCGCCGCCGTCGGTCTGATGCTTGCCCGGCGCCGGTCCCCATTGCGCCTCGATCTCGGCCAGATGCGGTTCGCGCCGGACATGATCGTCGACAAGCACCCGGTCAAAGACGTTGGCGTCGGTTCCGAACCGGTCACTGTTGCCGCCTAAAACCGCATTGCGGAGGGCGTCCACGCTTTCCGGCAGCTCGACGGTATAGCCTCCCGCCTTCAATGATTTCAGAAGGTTGAAGAGCGAGCCATAGACATCGAGATAAGCGGCGGTCCCGGTCGCGCCCGCATTCGGCGGGAAACCGAACAGCGTGACCGCCAGCCTGCGCTCAGCCCGCTCCGACCGGCGCAGCGCGACCAGTTTGGCGACCCGGTTGGCCAACAGCGCGGCGCGTTCGGGGTCGATCCGCATCTGCTGATCCGCGCCCTCCGGCCCGTCCGCCGTCGAACGGCCGCCGAACACCATCGGCGCCCGCGCGCCGTCCAGTTCGGGTATGGCCACCATCATTGTGGTCTCGACCGGCGACAGGCCGCGCTCGGACGCGCGCCACTCTTCGAGGCTTTGGAACTCGAGCGCCTGGGCCGCGACATAGGGCGCGTCGAGGTCGCACAACGCCGCCTCCGCCGCCGCGCTGTTATTATAGGCCGGGCCGCCGACCAGCGAGAAGCCGGTCAAGGAGACGACCGCGTCCACGATGGACCGCCCGTCTTTCTTGAAGAAGGCCTCGATCGCCTCTCGGTTGTCGAGCCCGCTCGAGAAGATCGGGATCACCGCTAGGCCGCGTTCTTCGAGTAGAGCGATGACGCTGTCATAATGCGCCGTATCGCCGGCCAGCACATAGGCGCGCATCAGAACCAGACCGACTGTCCCTTTCGCGCGCTTCGGCTTCGGCAGTTCGGCGGCGCTTTCCGCCACCCGGCCTTTGATCGAAGGATGATAGACGCCGATATCCGGATAATCCTTCGGCGGGGCGACGTCGAAGGCGCCGCGCAAAGAAGCGCGATCGCCACTGGCGTACCGGTCCACCAACATGCGGACCATATTCACCAAGTTCTGGTCGCTGCAGGCCAGCCAGTACTGCATGGTCAAGAAATAGGCGCGCAGATCCTGGGCCGTGCCGGGAATGAAGCGCAGGATGCGCGGCAGCCGCCGCAGCATCGCCATCTGATTCTTGCCGGACCCGGCGTCGCCGGCCCCTTTGCTGGGCTTGCGAAAACGCTTCAGGAAGCTCAGGGCGCCACCCTGTTTCTCGGCCATATTCAGCCGGCCCATATGAGTGAGCTTCACCACTTCAGAGGCCGACATGCAGGCGACCAACGCGTCGCAGCGGTCGCGCCGCGCCTGAAGCGCCGCCATCACCGGCGCGAACTGGTCCTCCAGGAACAGCATGGTGACGATAACGATGTCCGCCGCCTCGATATCGGCGATGCAGCGCGCCAACGCCGCCTTGTCGGCGCAGAAGGTCGACGCCGAATGCAATGTCAGCTCGATGGGCGCCGGACCGCTCAGTAGCTCCGCTGTCGCGCGCCGTGTCGAGGCCGCGAGATGATTGTCCATCGTGACGATCACGACCCGCGAGACCGGACCGGCCTTGTCCCGCCCATTCCGCTTCGACGCCGCCCTTCCCGCCGGGCCGCGCGATGTCGCGGTCTTAACGGCCGAAATGCGCTTTGGCATCGTACAGCGTCTCCAAGGTGATCGTCCCGAGCCCGCGTTCCGTCGCGAACTTCTCGGTGTTCCGGCGCGCCTTGCCACGCACGAAGAACGGGATTTTCTTCAACTCATCCTGCGCCTCGCTCGACCAGCCGGGCGCCGCTTCGTCCTCATTGGCGGGCGCCTCGAGGACGACCGGCGCCGCTTCCACAACCGGCGCCTGCGCAGCCCCGCCATGGGACAGATGCGACGGCGCGGCGCCGTCGGCGAATTCGAAATCCTCGCGGAACATGCCGAGCAGATGCTCTTCCAGCCCCATCATCAACGGATGGACCCAAGTATCGAAGATCACATTGGCGCCTTCGAATCCCATCTGCGGCGAATAGCGGGCCGGGAAATCCTGAACATGAACGGGCGCGGAAATCACGGCGCAAGGGACGCCGAGCCGCTTGGCGATATGCCGCTCCATTTGCGTGCCGAGGACCAGTTCGGGGCGCAGCGCCTCGATCTCCGCCTCAACATCCAGATAGTCGTCGGTGATCAGCGCCGTCAGGCCCAACCGCTCCGCTGCGGCGCGGACATCACGCGCCTGTTCGCGGCTGTAGGTCCCGAGGCCGACGACAGTGAAGCCGAACTCCTCCGCCGCAATCCGGGCGGCGGCGATCGCGTGGGTCGCGTCGCCGAAGATGTAGACCCGCTTGCCGGTCAGATAGGTCGAATCGACAGAGCGCGAATACCAGGGCAGCCGGGACGCCTCCTCCGCCAACAGCGCCGACACGTCGATGCCGCACAGTTCCCCAACCTCGGCGATGAAATCGCGCGTCGCGCCGACGCCGATGGGCGTGGTCTTGGTCGCCGGTTGGCCAAAGGTCCGGCTCAACCACTTGGCCGCAGTCCCGGCGATTTCGGGAACCATCACGACGTTGAAATCCGCGTCCGGCAGCCGGGCGATATCCGCCGCCGTCGCGTCATAGGGCGCGACCACATGAATATCGACCCCGATCCGGTCGAGCAGTTTGGTCAGTTCGGTAATGTCGTCGCGATGGCGAAAGCCGAGCGCCGTCGGCCCCAGCAGGTTGCAGCGCGGCCGCGCCCGCTCCGAGCGCTCGAACGCCTCGCCCGGCTTCGGCGCCTGGGACAGGCAGAGCGCGCGCGTCAATTGATAGAAGGTTTCGGCCGCGCCCCAGTTTTCTTTCTTCTGATAGGACGGCAGTTCCAGCGGCACGACGGGAACCGGCAGGCCCAGCGTCTTGGCGACTCCGCCCGGGTCGTCCTGGATCAACTCAGCCGTGCAAGAGGCGCCGACCAGCATCAGGTCCGGCTGGAACCGTTCAAAAGCGCCGAAAGCGGCGGCTTTCAGCAACTCCGCCGTGTCGCCGCCGAGATCGCGGGCCTCGAAGGTCGTGTAGGTCACCGGCGGCCGTTCCTTGCGGCGCTCGATCATCGTGAAGAGTAGATCGGCGTAGGTGTCGCCCTGCGGCGCGTGCAACACGTAATGCACACCCTTCATCGCGGTCGCGACGCGCATGGCGCCGACATGCGGCGGGCCTTCATATGTCCAGACGGTCAGCTGCATCCCGCTACACCGCCAATCTGGCGCGCCGGTCGAGCGGCCGGGTGAAAAGCTCCGCCAGGTCGCCCGCCTGGTCGAAGCCCTGGATTGGGGTGAAGACCAGCTCGATCGACCATTTCGTGGTGACGCCCTCCGCTTCCAATGGATTGGCCAGGCCAAGACCGCAGACCGCCATGTCCGGCGCCGCGTCGCGGCAGCGGTCCAACTGGTTTTCGACATCCTGGCCCTCGCTGACCAAGGCGTCTTCCGGCAACAACGCCAGTTCTTCGGCCATATGTTCGCGATGCAGGAAGGGCGTGCCGACCTCGATCACCTTCATGCCCAATTCGCGGGACAGGAAACGCGCCAGCGGCGGCTCCAATTGCGAATCCGGGAAGAAGAAGATGCTCTTCCCCGACAGCGCTTCCCGATGGCGTTCCAGCGCGAGTTGCGCGCGTTTGCGGCCCGGCGCGACGGTCGCGTCGAACCGGTCCCGGGGCACGCCGAATATCTGGGCGGCGGCCCAAAGCCAATCGGTGACGCCTTCGACACCCAAGGGAAACGGCGCCGCGATCCGGCGCGCCCCGCGTTCCTGCAGGCAACGCGCGGTCTCCGCCAGGAAAGGCTGGGCCAAGAGGAAGCGGGTGTTCGGGCCGACGCCGGGGAGTTTCGTGCTCTCGCGCGGCGGCAGGAAATCGACCCGTTCGATCCCCATCGCGTCAAACAGGCGGCGGAACTGATCCTCGACCACATCGGCGAGCGCCCCGACCACCATCAGGCTTGGCGCATCATCCGCCGGCAATTCCGGAACCAGGGCGGCCAGACAGGCGTCCTCGCCCTGAGTGAAAGTCGTCTCGATGCCGCTGCCGCTGTAATTCAGGACCCGGACCCCCGGCATGTGGGTCTTGGACAGGCGCTGCGCCGCTTTCGACAGGTCGAGCTTTATCACCTCCGACGGGCACGAACCGACCAGAAACAGGGTCCGGATATCCGGACGCCGGGACAACAACCGGTCCACGACCTTGTCCAACTCGTCATTGGCGTCGGCCAACCCGGCCAAGTCACGGTCGTCGATGATGGCGGTCGCGAAACGCGGTTCGGCGAAGATCATCACCCCCGCCGCCGATTGGATCAGATGCGCGCAGGTGCGCGAGCCGACGACCAGGAAGAAGGCGTCCTGGATCTTCCGATGCAGCCAGACGATCCCGGTCAGGCCGCAGAAAACCTCGCGCTGACCACGTTCTTTCAGAACCGGACGCGGCGCAGCAGGCGACCGAAGTTCCGCCTCGTCTTGTCTTGTCTGGCCGGTGAAAGCCGTCATCGACACTGTCCTTCCCCTTCCAAGGATCCGCCCCGGCGCAGCGCCGCCGGTCTCAGTCCCTGGAGCGCCTTGTTGAACGGCGCTTTGGTACCCGCACAGAATAAAGGGAATTTCACAGAAGTGTCAATTTTTTTTGACGTTGCTTAAAGCTGACGCTGGCGCTGGGATAATTCCTGCACAAAGCGACCTCACGCGCTCAGCAACGAGAGAAAGTAAAGTGTTTTCTGATGGTTAGGGGAAGTCTCTAGGAGACGGCCCCCATTCTTACAAATTGTAGCCGCTCCAACACCCGGGCGGCGACGCCCTGTGCATCCAACCCCGTTGCGGCGATTTGGCCGGCGGGCGTGTCATGGTCGACGAACGCGTCGGGCAGATAGAGCGGAGCCAGCCGGTTGAGCTGATCGTGTCGCTTCTGCCGCACCAGACTATCCACCACCTGTGTTGCGAAGCCGCCGACCGAGCCCTCCTCCACCGTCAAGACCAGCGGATGGTCCTTGACAAGCTGCGCCACCAGCGCGTCGTCGATCGGCTTGGCGAATCGCGCATCGGCGACGGTGATCAAAACGCCCTCGCGCTCCAAATGGTCAGCGGCGGTGAGCACATCGTTAAGGCGCGCGCCGAAACTAAGGATCGCCGCGTCTGTCCCTTCCCGCACGATTCGGCCTTTGCCGACTTCCAACGCCGCGCCCTCGTCCGGACAGGCGATCCCGACCGCGGCGCCGCGCGGATAGCGGATGGCGGACGGCCCGTCATCGATCGCGGCGGCTGTGGCGACCATATGCATCAATTCCGCCTCGTCGCTCGCCGCCATCAGCACGACGCCCGGCAGACAGCCCAGATAGGCGATGTCATAAGCGCCTTGATGGGTCGCGCCGTCGGCCCCGACCATGCCGGCCCGGTCGATCGCGAATCGCACCGGCAGCCTTTGCAGCGCCACGTCATGCACGATCTGGTCATAGGCGCGTTGCAAAAAGGTGGAATAGATCGTCGCGAAGGGCTTGTAGCCTTCCGCCGCCAGACCGGCGCAGAAGGTGACCGCATGCTGCTCGGCGATCCCGACATCGAAACAGCGGTCCGGGAAAGCGGCGCCGAACTTGTCGAGCCCCGTCCCGCCGGGCATCGCCGCGGAGACCGCCGCAATCCGATCGTCCTTGCGCGCCTCGGCGATCAGAGCGTTGGCGTAGACGGATGTGTAGCTTGGCGCGTTGCTGGGCGATTTATGCTGCTTGCCGCTGACGGCGCAGAATTTCGACACGCCGTGATAGCGGTCATCCGCGCCCTCCGCATGGTCGAAGCCTTTACCTTTCACGGTCAGAACATGAACCAAGAGCGGCCCGTCGCGATAGGTCCGGGCGCGGCTGAAAACCTCGATCATCTCCTCGACATCGTGGCCGTCGAACGGGCCGACATAGCGCACGCCGAACTGATCGAAGAGTGTCGGAGTCTCCGCGAAGCTGGGCAGGTCCTCGCGCGCCAACGCGGCCATGCGGGCTTCTTTGTCCGGCAGAATGGCGCGCAACTCGGCCAAATGTCGGTCCAGTGCGCCGGCCGGCGGGGCGATCGACATGGCGTTGTCGTTCAGCACGATGACCATCGGGCGTTTCTCGGCGCCCGCGTTATTCAGCCCTTCGAACGCCATGCCGCCGGACATCGCGCCGTCGCCGATGACGGCGACCACCGCATGCGGCGCCTGCTCATAATCCCGCGCCGCGGCGAAGCCGAGCCCGGCGGAAATCGAGGTCGAACTATGCGCTGCGCCGAACGGGTCGAAGCGGCTTTCGCTGATCTTGGTGAAGCCCGACGGCCCGCCCTTCTGCCGCAGTTTCCGCAGGGCGGCGCGGCGGCCGGTCAGGATCTTATGCGGATAGCATTGATGGCTGACATCCCAGATCAGCTTGTCGCGCGGCGTGTCGAAGGCGCGATGCAGGGCGACGGTCAGTTCGACCACACCCAACCCGGAGCCCAAATGACCGCCGGTTTCCGAGACGATGTCGATCAGTTCTTCGCGGACATCGTCGCAGAGCGGTCTCATGGCGTCGGCCGGCAGCGCCCTGATATCGTCCGGCGAATCGACCGAATCAAGATGGCGGTAGCGGCGTCGTCGCGTGCTGGATCGGCTTTTCTCGCGCCTCTTGGTCCGAACCACGGCGGTGTCTTGCGGCGCCATCGCTTTCACTCCCCAAACCCCCGCCGAAAACGGAAAAAAGAGACGGGGTCAGCGAACAGTAAAGCCTTAACCGCACAAAATGTGAAGTAATTTTTACGTCAACCAGAATTGACATAAATGTTAGGCGGACCGCTCGAGCCGGTCGAAGATTGCACGGGCGACTGTCTCCGGATCTTCCTCATGCGCCAGATGCCCGAGACGCGGGATCGAGAAGATCTCCGCTTGCGGGGCCAGGGCGCGCACCCGCAAAGCCTCGCTCGGCCGGATTGTCCGGTCGCCCTTCCCGACCACCAAGTCCATAGCGGGCGTTAAGTCTTTCAACCGTGGCGCCAGCGGCTCCAGATCCCACTGCGCCATCATCCGCAGGGCCGAAGCCACATGCCCCTCGCGTTGCGCCAGCCGCCAATAGGCGTCGACGCTGCCGGCCGGAGCGCGCGATCCTGTACCGCGCAGCAAGCGCTCGACAAATTGGCGGTTCCGGGCGCGCGCCGCGAAAAAGGCGGGCGCCATCGCCGTCCGGTTCAGCATTTGCGCCAGGGGCGAAAACAGCACACCGGCGGCCCCGGTCAGAGGGATCAAGGCGCCGTTCAAGGCGATCAGGCGGGCCGGTGCAATACGCCCGTCCAGCGCCAGCGCCGCCAGGACCGCCGCGCCGGCCGAATGCCCTATGGCGATCTCCGGCTCAAACCCCAGCCTGTCGAACAAAGCCGCCAAAGCCTTTGCCATCGATGGTAGGGACAGGTCCTCCGTCTCTGGGGGCAGGCTGAAACCATGACCGGGCAGGTCCATCGCGACGGTGTGGAACCGTTCCGCCAGCAGCGGTAGAAGCGGTCCCCAGGAATGCGTCGCCGCACCGGTGCCATGGACCAGCGCCAAGGCCGGCCCCGACCCCATTTCCTGGACATGCCATGTGACGCCGCCTGCCTCGACAAAACGGCTATGGGACCGGTTCGGCCAATCCGCCCCGTCCCGCTCCCAGTCAGGCCTGTCCTGGAAAAGCCGCATCGGAACCGCGCGCCTATGAAACGGCGCGCGCGCCGCTCTGGCTCTGCACGGCGGCGGCGAGTGTGCGCGCGTCGCCGCGCGGCAGAGGCAGATAACGCGCGGCCATCGCCTGCGCCAGTTCCTGGGCGCGTCGGTCGGGCCGGGCGGACGTATCCACAACCAGCGCCGGCACGCCGAGCGCCTGAATCGACCGCGCGACGCCTGCGGCGTCTTCGGCGGCTTGGCGCCGGTCCGCTTCGCCATTGCGCGCGATGTTGCCGCGACCGTCGGTCAAGACCACCAGAGACGGGCTGCGCCCGGCGCGCTTCTCCGCCTCCGCCAATTGAAAGGCCAGATCCAAACCATGCGCCAGAGGCGTCGCGCCGCCGCCCGGCAGGCTCGACAGGCTGCGTTTCGCCCGTGTCAGCGAGCGGGTCGGCGGCAGCAGCAATTCGGCCCCGTCGCGCCGAAAGGCGATCAGCGAGACCAGGTCACGCCGTATGTAACAATCAGCCAGCAGCAGTTCGACCGCGCCCTTCGCCTCGCCCATACGCTGCAAGGCGGCCGAGCCAGACGCATCGACGACGAAGATCGTCACCGCCTGGCTGCGCTGTTTCAGGCGCTGATAGCGGAAATCATCCTTGCGCACGGCGATCTGGTTCGGCGCCGCAGCGTCGGCCCCTGGACGCGCCGCCCGCAGCTTTTGCCAAGGCGAAGCGGCGCGCAGGGTCTCGATCAGGTGCGGGCGCGCCCCGGCATAGGGCGGGCTGCCGGCCAGGCCCGCCGGACGGCCGCGCCTTTGGTTCTTCTTCTCCGCCCCCTTGCCTGCGGACCCTGCGCCTTTGCGCGGACCGCGCGCCTGCCGCAGCTTCTCCAGCAGGTCGGGCGGCAGCATCGCCGCGACCGCCTCGACAGCCAGATCGTCGGCGGCGGTGATCGTGTCCTCGGTCTCCTCAGCCCCCTCGGACCCATCCTGCTCCGGCGGCTCGGGCGGCGGTTCCGGCGGCTGGTCCGGAGGCGAGAGATCAGGCGCAACCGTCGCGCGCGGGATCAGCACCGTGCGCGCGGCGAAGGCCAGATCGGTCTCACCGACCGCGCCGCGTCCGTCCAAAGCGGCGGAAAGTCGAGCGACAGCCAGCGCGTGGCCCGCCGCCCGCAAGGAATGCAGACCCAGCGCCAGAGCGGCGGCGCAACAGGCCTCGAGATCGGCATCGGAATGGCGCACTGTCTGAAAAGCTCTCCGCGCATGAGCAACCGCGTCGGCTTGCACGGACCAATCGGCAATGTCCGCGGCGCGCAAGGCGCTGAGATCGATCAGAAAGGCCAGGCGATCCAGCAGCGCCTCCGGCGGCGCCTCATCCGGGGCAACGCCTTCATCCAACGTCACAAGGCCGAACCGCGCCTGGAACCGGTCCGCCGCCCCGTCCCGCTCGACCCGCACCTCGCCATGATCCAGCACGCTCGCCAGCCGCGCGGCCAGGCCGCGTCCCATGCGCTCCGCCATCGGCGCGATGATCAGACCGCCATCGGCCTCGGCAAGCAGGCCCTTCATCAGAACCGGTGCGCCAGACGCCAGCGTCGCCGTCAGATCGAGGCCGCCGAGCAGCCGATCATCCTGGATATGGCTTGGCAGACGCCGCAGCGGCGCGCCCTCTTCCATGACACTTGTCGCCAGCGCCAACCAACGGTCGCGCACCGGCCCATCGCGGGCGCGCAACACGGCGCCGCCTAATCGGTGTGGCGCGATCGCCAGCACCGCGGCCGCCCGTTCCGCGTCGGCGGCGGCCTGAAACCGCGCCAGACCGTCGGGATCGAGGCCGTCGACCAAAGTCTCGATCATCCGAAAAGCTCTTCGACCGCCCGATCGACCCGGACCGACGAGCCGGTCTCGTCCAACGGATCGCGGCGCAGCCGATGGCGTAGCGCCATGCCGGCGACCCGCTTCATATGCCGGTCACCAACGACAGGCGGCTGCTTCTTGCCGCCCTCGTTCAAGGCCGCCTCGGCGCGGGCGGCGCGGACAAGGGTCAGTTCACCGCGCAACCCGTCTGTCCCCAGCGCGATACAAAGCTTTGCCGCCGCCTCGAGCATCGCGTCCGGCGTTTCGATATCGTTGAGGATCGCTTTCGCCTTGCTGATCTTGCGGCGGATTGCGGCGTCCTTGCGTTTCCAGGTCTCCATGAAAGACACCGGGTCACGCTCGTAATCATCGCGCCGGCGCACCACCTCCATGCGCTGTTTCAGATCGCGCGGCGTCGTCACATCGACCGACAGTCCGAACCGGTCGAGCAATTGCGGTCGAAGCTCCCCCTCCTCCGGATTGCCGCTGCCGACCAGGACGAAGCGCGCCGGATGGCGAATGCTCAAGCCTTCGCGCTCAACCACATTCTCGCCCGACGCGGCGACATCAAGCAGAAGATCGACCAGATGATCCTCCAGCAGATTGACTTCGTCGATATAGAGAAAGCCGCGATTGGCGGCCGCCAGCAGGCCCGGTTCGAAGGATTTGCGGCCATGGGCCAGCGCTTGCTCCAGGTCGATGGCCCCGACCACCCGATCCTCTGTCGCGCCGAGCGGTAAATCGACGACCGGCGTCCGCGTCTTGACCGTTCCGCCATCGCAGTGATCGACCGGACAGATCGGCGCCCGCGCGTCCGGGCGGCAATGGTAGGGACAGCCGGCGACCACTTCGATCGGCGGCAACAGCGCCGCGAGCGCCCGCACCGCCGTCGATTTGCCGGCGCCGCGATCGCCGAAGGCCAACACGCCGCCGATGGTCGGATCGACCGCGGCGATCAACAGAGACAATTTCAGGTCGTCTTGCCCGACGATGGCGGAAAATGGAAACGGCACGTTCGCTCCTGTGCTTCTCGCCGCGAACGGCCAGACGCCTGTCACCATAGTGTAACGTCAATTACGAATGACAGCGCAGATCAACAAATGTTACAAGAGAGTCGATCCAGGGTCACTCACCGCGTTTGACCCGCGCAGTTGGAAAGCTGATCGCCATGCCGGACGGCGCCGCGCCGCCTCACACAATCCTCCCCGCGACCGACGAGCAGGTCATCCTGGTCTCGCCGTCGGGCCGGAAGACCGGCTATGGCGAGAAGCATGAGGTGCATCGGCTGGGACTGCGGCACCGCGCCTTCTCGGTCTTCCTGTTCGACCATCAAGGGCGGACGCTGCTGCAACGACGCCATCCGGGCAAGTATCATTCCGGCGGGCTGTGGGCGAATTCCTGCTGCGGCCATCCGCGCCCGAAGGAGCCGATCCGCCGCGCCGCCCGTCGCCGCGTGCATGAGGAACTGGGTGTCTGGGCCGACCTGACCCCCGCCTTCACCACCGCCTATTTCGTCGATTTCGGAAATGGTATGACGGAGAATGAAGTGGTCACGGTCTTCACAGGCCGGCTCACGCAGGACCTGGCGCTCAACCCGATCGAGGTGACGGAGACGGTATATTCGTCCCTGCCCAACTTGCGCGACGATTGGCGGTCAACGCCCGAACGATACGCCTATTGGCTGCAGCATTACCTGCGCAACCACTTCCCCGCTCTAAAACAAGTCGGCGAGGCGCTGAGCTAATCCACCCGCGCCGCGGCGCCGGTGTTGGCCTCCAATAATGGCCACAAGGCGTCACGATTGGAGACCACATCGGCGATCGTGATCCCGTCGAGCTCCGCCATGAAGACCGAGAGCGCCTTCTTGAAGGTCAGGCTGAGGCGGCAGAGCTGCATCAGCGGACAGGAGTTGGTCTCCGCGTTGAAACACTCGACCAATTCCAACGTATCCTCGGTGCGCCGGACGATCTCGCCGACCGTGATCTCCGAGGCCGGCTTCGAGAGCCGAAATCCCCCCGTTCGGCCGCGCACATTCTCCAGATAGCCCCATTGCCCAAGCTGGTGAATGCACTTTGTCAGGTGCGTTTTCGAGATGCCGAACGCGTCTGCGATATCCTGGCTGCGGCTGAGCGTCTCGCCGCGCATCGCCGCATACATCAAGGTGCGCAGCGCGAAATTGGTGAACATGGTCAGTTTCATCGGAACCGCCCCCTAAAAGCTAACTTCAATGTACAACTTTTTGCTTGATGCATAAAGCTCACTTGTCTATCTAACTTATACACATTCAACAGTATCGATGTGAAGGGCCTGCGCCGCCGGTCGTCCGGAAAGCGCGAACCGATGGGGGAAGCACAATGCCAAGAGACTATCCGGTGGATACCGCCACCAAACCCGATGTGACGGGGTTCTTCGATCCGGACACCTATACGATCAGCTATATCGTCAAGGATCCGGGCTCGACCGCTTGCGCGATCGTCGATTCTGTCGCCGATTTCGACCACTATGCGAGCCGCGTCAGTTACAAGCACGCCGACGAGATGATCGCCGTCGTGAAACAGCGCGGCCTTACGTTGGAATGGCTGATCGAGACGCATGTACATGCCGACCACCTCTCCGCCGCGCCCTATATTCAAGACGCTTTGGGCGGGAAGATCGGGATCGGCGATCAGATCACCGTCGTCCAGGATACGTTCGCCTCTGTCTTCAACGAGGACGCCGCTTTCCGCCGCGACGGCAGCCAGTTCGATGTCCTGTTCAAGGACGGCGATACATTCCAGATCGGCGGCCTGACCGGGTTTGCGATGGCGACGCCAGGTCATACGCCCGCCTGCATGACCTATGTGATCGGAGACGCCGGTTTCGTCGGCGATACGATCTTTATGCCCGATCAGGGCAGCGCGCGTTGCGATTTCCCCGGCGGCGACGCGGCGACGCTCTACGCCTCGATCCAGAAGGTCCTCTCCCTGCCCGACGAAACGCGGCTCTTCATGTGCCACGATTACGGCCCCAACGGGCGCGAGGTCGCCTGGGAGACCACGGTTGCGGAGGAAAAGGCGAAGAACATCCATGTCGGCGTCGGCAAGGATAAGGACGCCTTCATCGAGATGCGCACCGAACGCGACAAGACGCTCGATGTGCCACGTCTAATCCTGCCCTCTTTGCAGGTGAACATGCGCGCAGGTCAGGTCCCCCAAGACGCGGACGGTCGCCCGATGCTGAAACTGCCGGTGAACGTGCTTTAGCGACGCCGCGGGCGCCCTTGCTGGGGCTCAGCGGCTGAAATCAGGAGAGCATCATGGAACTCAAGACCGTCAACGACACGTTCTCGGTGAGCCCTCAGATCGCGCCCGGCGATGTCGCCGGCTTGGCCGAGCAGGGATTCCGGTCGATCATCTGCAACCGGCCGGACGGCGAAGGCGCCGACCAGCCGAGCTTTGAGGAGATCCGCGTCGAAGCGGAAAAGGCCGGCCTAGAGGCCCACTACCTTCCGGTCGTCTCCGGTCAGGTGGGCGACGAAGACGCCGCCGAGTTCGATGCAGCGCTGGAGCGGGCGCCGAAACCGACCCTGGCCTATTGCCGGACGGGCACGCGCTCGATCACGCTCTGGGCGCTCGGTCAGGGCGGCAAGAAGCCGGTCTCGGATATTCTGTCGGACGCCAAGGCCGCCGGCTATGACGTGAACGGCGTCGTCCGTCGCATCATCAATGGCGGCAAGACGCCGACCGACATCGCCGACGCCCAGCATGACATCGTGATCATCGGCGGCGGCGCGGCCGGCGTCTCGGTCGCCTCCAGCCTGATGGCGCGCGACCCCAGCCTCGATATCGCTATCATTGACCCGGCCGATGTCCACTACTACCAGCCTGGCTGGACCATGGTCGGCGGCGGCGTGTTTGACGCGCAAGAGACCGCACGCACCATGGCCTCGCTTATTCCAAAAGGCGTGCATTGGATCAAGTCCGCCGTCGCCGCCTTCGAACCGAAGGACGATGCGGTGATCCTGGATGGCTGCCGCGTGGTGAAATACAAGCGCCTCGTCGTTTGTCCTGGCCTGAAGCTGGACTGGCACAAGGTCGAAGGCCTGGTTGAAACGCTGGGCAAGAACGGCGTCACCTCGAATTACCGCTACGATCTGGCCCCCTACACTTGGCGGTTGGTCAAAGGCATGCGGTCGGGCAAGGCAATCTTCACCCAGCCGCCAATGCCGATCAAATGCGCCGGCGCGCCGCAGAAAGCGCTGTATCTGTCAGCAGACCATTGGACCCGGTCGGGCGTTTTGAAGGATATCGACATCTCCTTCGCCAACGCCGGGGGCGTGCTGTTCGGGGTCAAGGACTATGTCCCCGCCCTGATGGACTATATCGAGCGCTATGACGCCACGCTGAATTTCTTCCACAATCTGATCTCGGTCGACGGGCCGGCGAGAAAGGCGGTCTTCTCGGTGGCGGAGCCGGAGAAAGAGGCGCGGACGGTCGAGATGGATTTCGACATGATGCATGTCTGCCCGCCCCAGACCGCGCCCGATTTCGTCCGAGTCTCGCCCCTGGCGGATGCGGCGGGTTGGGTCGATGTCGATCAGAACACGCTGCGCCACAAGACATTTGAGAATGTCTGGAGTCTGGGCGATGTAATGAACGCGCCGAACGCCAAGACGGCGGCGGCGGCGCGGAAACAGGCGCCGGTGGTGGCGGAGAATCTGATGGCGGATATCCACAACCATTCGGCCGCCGCCCATTATGACGGCTACGGCTCCTGCCCGTTGACGGTGGAGCGCGGCAAGATCGTGCTGGCCGAGTTCGGCTATGGCGGCAAGCTGCTGCCCAGCTTCCCGCCTTGGCTGGTCAACGGGCGCCAACCGTCGCGCATGGCCTGGCTGTTGAAGGAGCGGATCCTGCCACCGCTTTATTGGCAGGGCATGCTGCGCGGCAAGGAATGGCTGGCCAAGCCTGAGAAGGTGACGGTCAAGGATCCGATCTCGGCCTGACGGGGTCGCAGTGATGAAGCTCTCGAACGGTCTCCCGATCCTCGATTGGGGGCGGCGGTACCGGGGCGCGCTCTTCGCCGAGGACGCAATGGCGGCGCTGATCGTGACGATCATGCTGATCCCGCAATCGCTGGCCTATGCGCTGCTGGCGGGGCTGCCGCCGGAAATGGGGCTCTACGCCTCGATCCTGCCGCTGATCGCCTATACGATCTTCGGGACCAGCAAAGCGCTGGCGGTCGGGCCGGTCGCGGTTGTTTCCTTGATGACCGCCGCCGCCATTGGGGCGCTCGGCCTGCCGCCGGCGCTGGCGATCGCGGCCGCCATCGCGCTGGCCTTCCTGTCCGGCGTCATGCTGGTGGCGCTCGGCGTCTTACGGCTGGGGTTCCTCGCGAATTTCCTCAGCCATCCGGTGATCTCAGGCTTCATCACTGCGTCCGGCGTGATCATCGCCGCCAGCCAGGTGAAACATATCCTGGGGGTCGAGGCCGGCGGCGCGACCCTGATCGACGTGCTGCTCTCCCTGGCGCGCGCGGCGCCCGACGTGAATTGGGCAACGGCGCTGATCGGCGTCTCGGTCCTCGCGTTCCTGTTCTGGGTGCGCGGCGGATTGCAGCCGCTTCTGATGCGATTGGGGCTGAAGAAGCGCGCGGCTGGCCTACTGACGAAAGCGGGGCCGGCCTTCGCGGTGATTGCAACGACCCTGGCGGCTTGGTTCTGGAGCCTCGACGCACAGGGCGTGGCTTTGGTGGGCTCGGTGCCGAACAGCCTGCCGCCCCTCACCGTTTCGACCCTTCTGGAGATCGAGCCGAGCCTGTGGCGCGACCTCGCCGGCCCGGCGCTCTTGATCTCCATCGTCGGTTTCGCCGAATCCGTCTCGGTCGCCCAGACGCTGGCGGCGAAGAAGCGTCAGCAGATCGTCCCGGATCAGGAGCTGATCGGCCTCGGCGCCGCGAATGTCGCCGCCTCGGTCAGCGGCGGTTATCCCGTGACCGGCGGGTTCGCCCGCTCGGTGGTCAATTTCGATGCGGGCGCCGCGACCCCGGCTGCCGGCGGATTCACCGCGCTTGGTATATTGCTGGTCACCGTCTTCCTGACGCCGCTTCTGTTCTTCCTGCCGAAAGCGACCTTGGCGGCGACCATCATTGTCGCGGTTCTGTCGCTTGTGGATTTCTCCGTGCTCGGCAAGACCTGGCGCTATTCCAAGGCTGATTTCGCGGCCGTGGCGGCGACCATCCTGTTGACCCTGACGCTGGGGGTCGAGGTCGGCGTTTCGGCCGGCGTCCTTCTGTCGGTCGGCCTTTATCTGTTCAAGACCTCACGCCCGCATATCGCCGAGGTCGGTCGGATCGACGGGACCGAGCATTACCGGAACATCAAACGCTACTCAGTGCTGACCGAGCCCTCCATCGTCAGCCTGCGGGTCGATGAGAGCCTATATTTCGCCAACGCCCGCTATCTGGAGGAGTATGTGCTGAACCGGGTCGTCGGCGATCCGGCGATCCGGCATGTGATCCTCGCCTGCCCCGCGATCAACGAGATCGACTATAGCGCCTTGGAATCGCTCGAAGCGGTGAACAGTCGGCTTGAGGCGTTGGGCGTTCGGCTGCATCTCTCGGAAGTGAAAGGCCCGGTAATGGACCGGCTGAAACGCTCTTCCTTTCTCGACGAGCTGACGGGGGAAATCTTCCTTTCTCATCATCAGGCCGTGACCGAATTGAGCGGCGCGGCGGCACCGTCCGCGCCATCCGCGATTGCCAGGGAGGACGGCGCGGCGGCATGATCGCCGCCATGGCCAGCGAGACCGCACCCCCCTCGAAACCGAGCCGATCGATCGGGCTGATGACCGGCACCGTGCTGGATGGCGAGATCGACATCGCCCTGCTCCAGACCGACGGTGAGACGATCGAGGCTTTCGGGCCGGCGACGGCGGCGCGCTACGCGACCAAGACCGTGGCGTTGCTGCAAGACGCGTTGGCGGCGGCGCAGAATTGGCGATTTTCGGGGCCCGAGCCGGCGGTTTTCTCCGAAGCGGAGCGGGCCCTTACGGAAGCGCAATCCAACGCGGTTCTGGAATTCCTCACCGACAACGCGCTGACGCCGTCCGAGATCGACTGCATCGGGTTTCACGGCCAGACCGTGCTGCACCGCGCGCCCACGGCTGAGCGGAAGGGCGCGACCCGGCAGTTGGGCGACGGCGCACTCATGGCGCGGCTGACGGGGATCGATACGGTGAATGATTTTCGTTCCGCCGATGTTGCGGCCGGCGGCAACGGCGCCCCCCTCGCCCCGATCTACCACGCCGCCCTGCTCGACCGGATCGGCGCTGGTCCAGAGACGGCGATGCTGAATCTGGGCGGGGTTGGGAACCTGACCTGGCGCGGCGCCGACGGCGCGATGATCGCATTCGACACCGGCCCGGCCAACGCACCGATCAATGATTGGGTCGCGCGGCACGGGTTGGGCGCAATGGATCGCGACGGCGCCTTGGCCGCCACAGGCCATATCAATGAGGCGCGCCTAACGGCATGTCTCGCCCATCCCTATTTCGCGGCCCCGCCCCCCAAATCGCTCGACCGCAACGACTTCACCGCGGCGCTCGCCGAGGGGCTCAGCCCAGAGGATGGGGCGGCGACCCTGACCACGCTTGCAGCGGCGTCCGTCGCACGCGGCCTCGCGCATCTGCCCGCCGCGCCGAGACGCCTGATCGTCAGCGGCGGCGGCGCTCATAATCCGGCGCTGATGCGGGCGCTCGGGAGCAGGACCGGCGCGGAAGCGGTCGCCGCCGATGCGATCGGCCTGCAAGGCGATGCAGTCGAAGCCGCCTGTTTCGCCTTCCTCGCGGTGCGCGCCCTGCGTGGCCTGCCGATCAGCTTTCCCGGCACAACCGGCGTCCCCGCCCCAATGTCCGGCGGCGTTCTCCATCGCGCGAGCGAAGGCGGCGATCCCGGCTAATCCCGCGCGGCTTGGAATCGGGGCATTATAGGTCAAGTCAGGCGAAACAAGGCTACGCGATGAAGCGGGCGCCTCACCCGAATGAAGAGCGCCGGTCAATAAGGAGCGATCCCGAATGGGACACATCACAAAGGGTGGAAACCATGTTCGTGCTTGTGCTCGTTACCTGCCTGTCGCTATCCGGCGACACGCATTGCCAGAGTTTTGAACGCGATCACCGCTTCGCCTCGCTGGAGCGATGTCAATTCGCTGCAGCGGTTGAACGCGGCCAATATGCGGAACGGCGGAAACAACGCCAGGAATGGCTGCGCTATTCCTGGAAATGCGAGACTGACCGCTTGACCTAGGCGTCGTCGGCGCGCGGGGCGTCGCGCGCTCTAAGACGGTTTACTCTGCCTATTATCTAGGCTCGCCTATTTTTTGTGCTTCATTCTTGTGCACGGCTCAAAGCGCAAAAGAGCGCGAAATTCTCCACTTCTCTGTCATCTATCTGAAACAAAACACAAAATCGAGACGGCGCAACGATGGAGAAAGTGGCGCGGCTGTTGCAGTGCGCCTTGCCGGTCAAAACCTAAACACTTTGGGAGACTTTGTATAATGAAGCATTACGGACTCAAGGCCGCGACCGTTGCGGCCGGGATGGCGGCCGGGATGGCGGTTGGGACCGCCGCGCAGGCCGATGAGACCATTAAGGTCGGCGTCTTGCATTCTCTGTCGGGGACGATGGCGATTTCCGAAACCACGCTGAAGGACACGGTCCTGATGTTGGTCGAAGAGCAGAACGCCAATGGCGGCTTGCTCGGCAAGCAGTTGGAAGCGGTGGTCGTCGACCCGGCGTCCGATTGGCCGCTCTTCGCGGAAAAAGCCCGCGAGCTGCTGGAAGTGCACGAAGTCGACGTGATCTTCGGCAACTGGACATCGGTCTCCCGCAAGTCGGTCCTGCCGGTCGTCGAGGAGCTGAACGGGATGCTGTTCTATCCGGTCCAGTATGAAGGCGAAGAATCCTCCAAAAACGTCTTCTACACAGGCGCCGCGCCGAACCAGCAGGCAATTCCGGCGGTCGATTATCTGTTGAGCGAGGAAGGCGGCGGGGTCACGCGCTTCGTGCTGGCTGGCACCGACTATGTCTATCCGCGCACGACCAACAAGATCCTGGAACAGTATCTGCTCGACAAAGGGATTCCGCAGGAAGACATCCTGATCAACTACACGCCTTTCGGTCATTCCGACTGGCAGACCATCGTCAGCGACATCAAGGCCTTTGGCTCGACTGGCAAGAAGACCGCCGTGGTTTCGACCATCAACGGCGACGCCAACGTGCCCTTCTATAAAGAGTTGGGGAACCAGGGCATCGGCGCTGAAGACATTCCGGTCATCGCCTTCTCGGTCGGGGAAGAGGAACTGTCGGGTCTCGACACCGGCCCTCTGGTCGGCCACCTCGCCGCCTGGAACTACTTTATGAGCGCCGAGTCGGACGCGAATGACGAATTCATCGAGAAGTGGCACGCCTTCATCGGCGATGAGGACCGCGTCACCAACGATCCGATGGAAGCGCACTATATCGGCTTCAACATGTGGGCCAAAGCTGTCGAATCCGTCGGCACGACCGATGTCGATACGGTGCGGCAGGCGATGTACGGCATCACGTACCCGAACCTGACCGGCGGTATTGCGGTGATGAACACCAACCATCACCTGACCAAGCCGGTGCTGATCGGCGAGATCCAGGATGACGGTCAGTTCGAAATCGTCTGGTCAACGCCGAAGGGCGTGATCGGCGACGCCTGGACTGATTTCCTGCCGGAATCGAAGAATCTGGTGGCCGATTGGACCGCGCCGATCTCATGCGGCAACTTCAACATTACAACAGGCGCCTGCTCCGGCCAGAACTATTAGACCGGACCGCCTGACTGACTAGCCAAACCCGCGGGCCGCCACACCCAGATATCGGCGCCCGCGGGTTCTCGTTCCCGCTATTCCTAACTTGCCGATTGCGCGCCGATGGTTCTGATCCGACGCCTCGCCAAACTCTTTTCGGCGGTCTTGCTGCTTGCGACGCTGGCGCCGGCCGCATCCGCTCAGACGGGCCTCGAGGACGCGCTGGCGGGGCTGACCGCGCGATCATTCTCCGACAAAGAAACCGCCATCCTGGCGATCGCCGCCTCCGGCGACCCGCGCGCCGAAACGCTGTTGCAAGCGCTGCAGGAAGGCGACCTGTATTTCCGGCGTTCTGACGACCGCATGGTGTTCGTGCGCGACGCTGAAAAAGGCTATGACATCAGCGACGCGCTGACCGGTGAAGAGCTTGGCAACGTTGGCAAACGCAAAGTCCGAAAAGTCAGCATTAACAACAAGCTGCGCGGCGTTCTGAAGAGCGCCTTGGGCGGGCTGCGTTTGTTCGCGCCGGACGATGGCGCGCGCGCCGAGGCGGCCCGGGCGCTGCTGAGCGACCCCGACCCGGCGATGCTGTCGGGCATCGAGCGCGCGCTGGCGGCCGAAGAGGCTGCGCGCGTGGCTGAACTCCTGACGCTGGCCCGCGCCGCGATCCTGGCCCAATCCGGCCCCGTCGAGGATCGACTGGCCGCCGTTGCAGCGCTCGACGGGTCCATGAACCCGGATGTCTGGGCGGTGCTCGGACGGCTCGCCAATGCGGAGGGTGACGGCGACACGCAGACTGTGGCCCAGGCCGCGAGTGAGGCGCTGGCCCGGATCGATTCACAGAAGCAGCTCTACCAAATCCTCGAGACGATCTTCTTCGGTCTTAGCCTGGGCGCCGTTCTGCTGCTCGCGGCGGTCGGCCTGGCGATCACGTTTGGCGTCATGGGAGTCATTAATATGGCCCATGGCGAGATGCTGATGATCGGCGCCTACACCACCTTCGTCGTTCAGCAATTAATGCCGAACGCCATTGAGTATTCGCTGTTTGTCGCCATCCCCGCCGCCTTCATCGTCACCGGTCTGATCGGGATCGGCATCGAGCGGTCGGTGATCCGGGTGCTGTACGGCCGACCGCTGGAGACGCTGCTGGCGACCTTCGGCATCAGTCTGGCGCTGCAACAGGCGGTCCGTACGATCTTCTCGCCGCTCAATCAGCCCGTCATTACACCGGACTGGTTGAGCGGGTTCTACGAGGTCAACGGCGCACTCTCGATCACCTATAACCGGCTCTACATCATCATCTTCTGCCTGCTGGTCTTCGCCGCCCTACTGGCGATTTTGAAACGCACGCATCTGGGCCTGCAGATGCGTGCGGTGACCCAAAACCGGAAGATGGCCAGCGCCATGGGAATCCGCACCGGTTGGGTCGACGCCATGACCTTCGGGCTGGGCTCCGGCGTCGCCGGGATCGGCGGCGTGGCGTTGAGCCAATTGACCAATGTCGGCCCCAATCTCGGCCAAGCCTATATCATCGACAGTTTCATGGTCGTGGTCTTCGGCGGGGTCGGCAATCTCTGGGGCGCTTTTGTCGGCGCGATGACGCTGGGCGTCGCCAACAAGTTCATGGAGCCCTTCACCGGCGCTGTCGTCGCCAAAATCCTGGTGCTCGTCTTCATCATTCTGTTCATCCAACGCCGGCCCCGCGGTTTGTTCGCGCTTAAAGGCCGCGCGGTGGAGAGTTAGGCGATGGCGACCCTGGCTGAAACCGGCGGCGCCGGGCGCGGCAGGCGCTCCCCGCTGCTGCATTTGTCGGACCGAGGCACGGTGATCTTCCTCGGCATCCTGGCGGCGCTGGCGATCGGCGTGCCGCTGTTGAACCAGTTGCCGGAAAGTTCGGTCTTCCACGTCCCGACCTATCTGGTCAGCCTGTTCGGCAAATATGTCTGCTATGCTCTGTTGGCCCTGGCGGTCGATCTGGTCTGGGGCTATTGCGGCATTCTCAGCCTCGGCCATGGCGCCTTTTTCGCCCTCGGCGGCTACGCCATGGGCATGTATCTCATGCGGCAGATCGGCGATCGCGGCGTCTACGGCCATCCGGTGCTGCCGGATTTCATGGTCTTCCTGAATTGGAAGGAACTGCCCTGGTTCTGGTACGGGTTCGACAATTTCGGCTTCGCCATGCTGATGGTGATGCTCGCGCCCGGCGCGCTCGCCTTCGTCTTCGGCTGGTTTGCCTTCCGCTCACGCGTCACAGGCGTCTATCTCTCGATCATCACACAGGCGCTGACTTACGCCCTGATGCTCGCCTTTTTCCAGAATGACATGGGGTTCGGCGGCAATAACGGCCTGACCGATTTCCGCGACATCCTAGGACTGGATCTGCGGTCGGACGGCGTGCGCAACGGTCTGTTCGTCGCCTCGGTCCTCGCACTGGCGCTGGGCTATATCATTTGTCGGATGATCGTCGCCTCGCGCTTCGGCAAGGTCCTGATCGCGATCCGCGACGGGGAGAGCCGGACGCGGTTCCTTGGCTATAAGGTCGAGTATTACAAACTCTTCGTCTTCACCCTCTCCGCCGTGCTCGCCGGGATCGCCGGCGCGCTTTATGTGCCGCAGGTCGGGATCATCAATCCCGGCGAATTCTCGCCGATCAACTCGATCGAGATCGTCATCTGGGTCGCGCTCGGCGGCCGCGGCTATCTCTATGGCGCCGTGCTCGGCGCGGCCGGCGTCAATCTGGCGAAGAGCTACCTGACCGTCGCCTTTCCGGAAATCTGGCTGTTCTTCCTGGGCGGGCTGTTCGTACTGACCACCTTGTTCCTGCCAAAAGGCTTTATCGGCCTGATCACCGAGTCTCGCCTTTTCCGGCGCCGCGCGAAGGAGGGCCAGGGCGATGGCTGAGGCGAGCGGCGTCACCGTGAACCGGTCGGCCGAGGCGAAACCGGCGGCCGGCTCCCTGCTTTATCTCGACGGCGTCACCGTGTCCTTCGACGGTTTCAAAGCGTTGAACGCCTTGTCGATGATCATCGCGCCCGGCGAGATGCGCGCGATCATCGGGCCGAACGGCGCCGGCAAGACGACGATGATGGATGTCATCACTGGCAAGACACGGCCCGACGAGGGCGACGTTCTCTATGACGGTCGGGTCGATCTGACCGCCGAGGACGAGGCCACGATCGCCAATCTCGGCATCGGCCGAAAATTTCAGAAACCCACCGTGTTCGAAAGCCATACGGTCGAAGACAATCTGTTGCTGGCGATCAAGGCCGACCGCCGCCCCTTCGCCGTGCTGTTTTCCGGCGTCCGGGAGGCGGAACAAGCCCGCATCGACGAACTATTGGCGCTGATCCGGCTGGACGGGCTGCGCGAGAAGCCGGCGGGCGACCTGTCGCACGGCCAGAAACAATGGCTGGAAATCGGCATGCTGCTGGCGCAGGACCCGCGCCTGTTGCTGGTCGACGAGCCGGCGGCGGGCATGACCGATTCCGAGACGGCGGAGACAGCCAAGCTTTTGAAAGAGATCGCGCGCTCGCATTCGGTCGTCGTGGTCGAGCATGACATGGATTTCGTCCGCGATCTGGATGTGCGCGTGACCGTGCTGCATGAAGGCTCGGTCCTGGCGGAGGGCGATCTCGACACGGTCAGTGCGAATGAGCGCGTCATCGAAGTTTATCTGGGGCGCTGAGCATGCTGGCTGTAAAAGAAATCGATCTGTTTTATGGCGCGGCGCAGGCGCTGCGCGGCGTGACGGTGCTGGCCAAGCCGGGGGCCGTAACCTGCGTCTTGGGCCGAAACGGGGTCGGCAAGACCTCGCTCTTGCGCGCCATCGCCGGCCATCACCCGGTCTCGGCCGGAGAGGTCGCGTTCGGCGAGAAATCGCTGATTGGCTTGGCGCCCTATGATCGGGCGCGGGCCGGCGTCGCCTATGTACCGCAGGGACGGGAAATCTTCCCGCTGCTGACCGTCGGTGAGAATCTTCAAACCGGCTACGCCTGCGTCGGCTCGGACGAGCGCTTCGTGCCGGACGAAGTCTTCGAGCTGTTCCCGGTGCTGAAGAGCATGATCGGACGGCGCGGCGGCGATCTGTCAGGCGGGCAGCAACAACAGCTGGCCATCGGCCGCGCGCTGGTGACGCGTCCGAAACTGCTGCTGCTGGACGAGCCGACGGAGGGCATTCAGCCTTCGATCATCAAAGATATCGGCCGGGCCATCGACTATCTGCGCAAACGCGGCGACATGGCGATTGTCCTGGTCGAACAATATTTTGATTTCGCCAAGGAACTGGCGGATAGTTTCATCGTGATGGAGCGTGGCGAGGTGGTCGCGTCCGGGGGCAAGCAGGAATTGGAGGGGACGGATGTACGGAAGTATCTCACCGTCTGACCCGTCGCCTGAGCCGACTGACACTAACGCGACTTCATACGCTACAATCAACCATCAACGCGCCCGAGGCCTCGTCGCAGCCTCTTTCAAACATGACGGCGCCGCCACGCGCATCGACCGCTTGCGGCAAAGCGGCTGCGGCAAGGCGCGGCTGCCGAACACGTTCGGGTCCGACTTCGCCGATCTGGTGACGATCAATACATCGGGCGGCTTGACCGGCGGCGACCGGCTCGACTGCGATCTTTCACTGGCGCGCGACGCGCAGGTGCGCGTCACAACCCAAGCCTGTGAGAAAATCTATCGCAGTCTGGGAAGCGATGCGCATGTCGCAAACCGCATCACCATCGCCGAGGGCGCGGCGCTTCACTGGCTGCCGCAGGAAACGATCTTCTTCGATCGCGGCGCGCTATCGCGAGAACTGACCATCGATATGGCGCCCGACGCCACGCTTCTGGCGCTGGAGCCGGTAGTCTTCGGCCGTGGCGCCATGGGCGAGACCGAGATCCGCGGCCGGTTCTTCGACCGCTGGCGCGTCCGCATCGGGGATCGCTTG
Organism: Alphaproteobacteria bacterium; assembly: GCA_030065235.1. GTDB lineage: Bacteria > Pseudomonadota > Alphaproteobacteria > UBA8366 > Aestuariispiraceae > JASJDC01. The sequence continues at coordinate 162,661 of JASJDC010000001.1, read as the reverse complement.
CGCTACGCCGAAGACGGCCTGCTTGAAGGCGCGATGACAGATCAGTTGCGGTCCGCCATCGCTGGCAAGGGCGCCGCCGCGTTTGTCGCCGGCGTGTATGTGGGTACCGACCTTGAAGCGCGCCGGGATGGACTGCGCGCCGCCTTGGCGGAGATCTGCGCGTTTGGCGTAACCTGGGGCTGCAGCCTCGTGCGCGGAATCTTGAGCCTGCGCGCGGTGGCGCCTGACAGTCTTGCGCTGAGGCGCTGGATCGCCGCTGTTTATGATTATCTGGGCGGGCGCCCGCTGCCGCGCGCCTGGTCCTGCTGATGCGATGCAACCTGTGAGACGTAAGCCATGAACCTGACCCCAAGAGAGAAAGACAAGCTGCTGGTCTCGATGGCGGCGATGGTCGCGCGCCGCCGGCTGGAGCGTGGCGTCAAACTGAACCATCCAGAAGCGATCGCCCTGATCAGCGATTTCGTCGTTGAAGGCGCGCGAGACGGCAAGTCCGTCGCCGATCTGATGGAGGCGGGCGCCCACGTGATCACCCGCGACCAGGTCATGGCGGGCGTGGCGGAAATGATTCCCGACGTTCAGGTCGAGGCCACCTTTCCCGACGGCACCAAGCTGGTGACCGTCCACAGCCCCATTCGTTAGGAAGGCCAGATCATGACCTCATCCTCATCCGCCGATCCAAACGCCTTCATACCGGGTCAGGTCTTTCCCGCCGACGGCGAGATCGAGCTGAACGCCGGGGCGGAAACCACGGTGCTGACCGTCGCCAATACCGGCGACCGGCCGGTGCAGGTCGGTTCGCACTATCATTTCTACGAGACCAACACGGCGCTCGATTTCGACCGCGAGCAAGCGCGCGGCATGCGGCTCGATATCGCCGCCGGCACAGCGGTGCGGTTCGAGCCCGGCCAGTCCCGCGAGGTCACACTGGTTCCCTATCGCGGATCGCGCCGCGTCTTTGGATTCAACCAGAAGGTCATGGGCGGCCTCTAGGGCCCGCCTGCGCTAGAGCTTACAAGAGGACACCGCCATGCCCGCACGCATCGGACGCGCCGCCTATGCCGACATGTACGGCCCAACGACCGGCGACAAGCTCCGGCTCGCCGACACCGATCTTATCGTCGAGGTCGAGGACGATCTGACCACCTATGGCGAAGAGGTGAAATTCGGCGGCGGCAAGGTGATCCGAGACGGCATGGGTCAAAGCCAGGTGACGCGCGCCGCCGGCGCCGTCGACACGGTGATCACCAACGCCTTGATCATCGATCACTGGGGAATCATCAAGGCCGATGTCGGCTTGAAAGACGGCCGTATCCACGCCATCGGCAAGGCCGGCAACCCGGACGTGCAGCCCAATGTCGATATCGTCATCGGGCCGGGCACCGAGGCGATCGCCGGCGAGGGCAAGATCCTGACCGCCGGCGGCTTCGACGCCCATATCCATATGATCTGTCCGCAGCAGATCGAACACGCGCTGATGTCCGGCGTCACCACCATGCTGGGCGGCGGCACCGGCCCGGCGACCGGCACCAACGCGACCACCTGCACGCCCGGCCCCTGGTATATCGGCAAGATGCTGCAGGCCAGCGACGCCTTTCCGGTCAATCTGGCCTATAGCGGCAAGGGCAACGCCAGCAAGCCGGACGCCCTGATCGAGATGATCGAAGGCGGGGCCTGCGCCCTGAAACTGCATGAGGATTGGGGCACCACACCCGCCGCCATCGACACTTGCCTGTCGGTCGCCGATGACCATGACGTGCAAGTGATGATCCATACCGACACGCTGAACGAGAGCGGCTTTGTCGAGAACACGGTGGCCAGCTTCAAGGGCCGCACGATCCACGCCTTTCATACCGAGGGCGCCGGCGGCGGCCACGCGCCGGACATCATCAAGGTCTGCGGCGAGGCCAATGTCATCCCCTCCTCGACCAATCCGACGCGGCCCTACACGGTCAATACGCTGGAAGAGCATTTGGACATGCTGATGGTCTGTCACCATCTCGATCCGAACATTCCGGAAGACGTCGCCTTCGCCGAAAGCCGCATCCGCAAGGAGACGATCGCGGCCGAAGACATCCTGCACGATATCGGCGCCTTTTCGATCATCGCGTCCGATAGCCAGGCGATGGGGCGTGTCGGCGAGGTGCTGGTGCGCACCTGGCAGACCGCCGACAAGATGCGCAAACAGCGCGGCCGGCTGCCGGACGAGGACGGCGAGAACGACAATTTCCGGGTCAAACGCTATATCGCCAAATATACGATCAACCCGGCGATTGCGCACGGAATCGCCGGCGAGATCGGTTCTCTGAAAGCCGGCAAGCGCGCCGATCTGGTGCTCTGGAACCCGGCCTTTTTCGGGGTGAAGCCAGACCTGGTTCTGGTCGGCGGCATGATCGCGGCAGCGCCGATGGGCGATCCCAATGCGTCGATCCCGACGCCGCAGCCTGTGCATTATCAGACCATGTTTGGCGGCTTCGGCGGGGCGATGACCGCGACCGGCGTCAGCTTCGTCAGCCAGGCGGCCAAGGCGGCGGGGCTCGGCGCCGAGCTGGGTCTGAAAAAGGAACTGGTCGCCGTCTCGAACACCCGCAGCGGCATCGGCAAGGCCAGCATGGTCCATAACGCCCACACGCCGGATATCGAGGTCGATCCCGAGACCTATGAGGTCCGCGCTGATGGCGAATTGCTGACCTGCGAACCGGCGGAAGTCTTGCCGATGGCGCAGCGCTACTTCCTGTTTTGAGCGCACCTTTGGTCAGGGGGCCACTAGTCAGGGCGGCGTCGGTCCTGCAACGCGGCGCCTGGTCGGGCGCGCCGTCGGATCGGGTGTTGCTGGACTATGACGCGCGCCACCGGCGGCGCATCCGCATGACCGGCGCAGGTGGGCTGACTTTCTTGCTCGACCTGCCTCGGCCCGCGGCGCTGGCCCAGGGCGATGCGCTGCAACTGGAAGACGGACGGCTGGTCGAGGTCGCCGCCGCGCCGGAGGAACTTCTCAGCATCACGGCGCCCGACGACCACACATTGCTGCGCCTGGCCTGGCATCTTGGGAACCGCCACCTGCCGACGGAAATCCAGCCAGGCGCGGTGTTTATCCGCTACGATCATGTCATCGAGGAAATGGTCAAGAAGCTGGGCGGGTCGGTCGAACGCGTCCATCGGCCATTCCAACCCGAAGGCGGCGCTTATGGCCCGGCGCATATGCACGCCCATGACTGATCCCACCGCGCTCCCTGCTCTGCTGAAACTGCAGACCTGGCTCTCGCCCTCCTTCCCCGTCGGCGCCTACACCTATTCGCAAGGATTGGAATGGGCTGTCGAGACAGGCGAGGTCGCAGACGCCGATGCGCTACTGCATTGGCTGCGGGCGTCGTTTGACCATGGCGCGCTGAAGCAGGACGCCGCCCTTTGCGTCCGCGCCTGGCGCCTAGCCAACGATCTGGACGCTTTGGCTACTTTGATTGAATTGGCCTCAGCCTTGCCGCCGAGTGAAGAGCGATTGTTGGAAACCCAAGCGCAAGGCGCGGCCTTCATCAAGGCGGTGCGGGCCGGATGGCCGGAATTGGTCGGCGTGACGGCTTTGGCGGCGGCGCCCTATCCGGTCGCTGTCGGCGCCGTCGCGGCGCGGGCCGGTATTGGCTTGGACGCCGCCCTGGGCGCCTTTCTACATGCCGGCGCCGCGAACCTGATTTCGGCCGGGATACGCTTGATCCCGCTTGGTCAGAGCGACGGCGTGCGCTTGATTGCAGCATTGGAGGGCGACCTGATCGCCGCGGTGCAAGCGGCTATCGAGGGCGCCGAGGACCCGGCTGGTCTGGGCGCCTTTTCCCCTTTGGCGGATATCGCGTCGATGCAACATGAAACGCAATATACGAGGTTGTTCAGATCATGAGTGAAGCGGCGACCGCGCAGACGCGTTCCCAGCACGGCCCCCATAACGGCCCCTTAAGGGTCGGCATCGGGGGACCGGTCGGATCCGGCAAGACCGCGCTGATGGAGGCGCTGTCCCGCGCCATGTTCGGCGCCTACGACCTGTGCGCCATCACCAACGACATCTACACCAAGGAAGACGCCCGCATCCTGACCGAGACCGGCGCCCTCCCCGCCGAGCGCATTATGGGGGTCGAGACCGGCGGCTGCCCGCACACCGCCATCCGCGAAGACGCCTCGATCAATCTGGCGGCGGTCGATGAGATGGTCGAAAAGTTTCCGAAACTCGACCTGATCCTGATCGAATCCGGCGGCGACAATCTGGCGGCCACCTACTCCCCTGAACTCGCCGATCTGACGATCTATGTGATCGACGTCTCCGCCGGCGAGAAGATCCCGCGCAAAGGCGGCCCGGGGATCACTCGATCGGACATGCTGGTGATCAACAAGACCGACCTCGCGCCCCTGGTCGGCGCCAGCCTGGAGGTCATGGACAGTGACACCAAACGCATGCGCGGCGACCGGCCCTACACCTTCGCGAACCTGAAGGCCGGCGACGGCGTGGCGGCGATTGTTTCCTTCATTGAGGAACAAGGCGGGTTGAAATAGCGCTGGCGGGGCCGCCCGCTCGCTCAATACGCCACCTTGTCGGCCATCCGGTCCCAAAGGGCGAAGGCCTCCTGCGCGGTTTGGTTGTCGACTTGAAGCGTCGGCAGGGTGCGGCCGCTGGGCGGTTTCGGGATTTCGTCGTAGATTACCGCGTCATCGAAACCAATCGCCGCCGCCTGATCGCGGGTGTTGGCGTAGATCAGCCGGTCAAGCCGCGCCCAATAGACCGCGCCCAGACACATCGGACAGGGCTCGCAACTGGAATAGATCGTCGCGCCGGACAGATCGAATGTCTCAAGCGCCGCACAGGCGTTTCGGATCGCCACAACCTCCGCATGCGCGGTCGGATCGTTGCCGCTGGTGACCTGATTCCAGCCTTCGGCGATCACGGCGCCGTCCTTGACGATCACGGCGCCGAACGGACCGCCGGCGCGGTTCTCGCAGCCCTCGAGCGACAGCCGCGCGGCGTGTTCGAGAAACTCCAGATCGTCGGGGCTGAGATCGGCCATGGGCGCTCCAAACCGGGTTATTCGGCGGCGGCCGGCATAGCGCCGCGGAGCCGGTTGACCGCGGCGAGGATGCGTTCCGGCGTCGCCGGCGCATCCAGTTCGACATGGGTATGGCGGCGCGCCTCAGGTCCGGCCAGGCTCGCCACCGCGTCCTTGATCGCCAGCCAGACGCTGATCGCCAGCATGAAAGGCGGCTCGCCGATGGCTTTCGAGCGGAAAATCGTCGGCTTTGGGTTGGCGGCGTCGGTCAAGATCCGGGTGTTGAAGATTGGCGGGACGTCGCGGCTGCCGGGGATCTTGTAGGTCGAGGGACCATGCGTGCGCAGCCGCCCACCTGCGTCCCACCACAATTCCTCGCAGGTCAGCCAGCCCATGCCCTGCACGAAGGCGCCTTCGATTTGTCCCAAATCGATCGCCGGATTCAAGCTGCTGCCGCAATCCTGCACGATCTCGGTCCGCAAGACCCGGCATTCGCCGGTCAGCGTGTCGATGGCGACTTCCGACGCCGCCGCGCCATAGGTGAAATAGTAGAAGGGCGCGCCGGTATTGTTCTTGAAGTCCCACGTCAGGCCCGGCGTCTTATAGTAGCCGACGGCGGACAGCGAGACCCGGCGCTCCCAGCATTTCTGCGCCAGGTCGGGAAACGGGATCGAGCGGTTGCCGGCGAAGATCCGATTCTCCGCGAACAGGATTTCGTCCACCGGCGCGTCGAACAGGTCGGCCGCGACCGCGGCCATCCGGGTCTTGATTTGCTCGACCGCGTTCAGCGCCGCCATGCCGTTCAGGTCCGAGCCGGACGAGGCCGCCGTCGCCGAGGTGTTGGGCACCTTGTCCGTCGCGGTGGCCGAAATATGCACATTGCCGATATCGATCTGGAAGCCTTCGGCGGCGACCTGGGCGACTTTCTGATAGAGCCCCTGCCCCATCTCGGTCCCGCCATGGTTCAAATGAACGCTGCCGTCGGTATAGACATGCACCAACGCGCCGGCCTGATTAAGGGTCGGTCGGTTGAAGGAGATGCCGAACTTGATCGGCATCCGCGCCAGCCCCTTCTTCAGAACAGGATTGGACGCGTTGAACGCGTCGATCTCTTCCCGCCAAGCGTCCCAATCGGCCGCCGCTTCGAGCTCCGCATTGACGCGGTCGATGATATTGTCCTCGACCGCCATACCATAAGGCGTCACGGTGCGCGCGCCTTCCCAATCATAGTAGTTCGCGCGTCGGATATCCTCGTTCGGGACGCCGAGATGGGCGGCGATGCGGTCGATGACCCCCTCGATCGCCAACATCCCCTGCGGCCCGCCGAAGCCGCGAAAGGCGGTGTTCGACACCGTGTTGGTCTTGCACGGCGCGCCGGAGAATTTCAGGGCCGGAATATAGTAGCAATTGTCCGCGTGGCAGAGCGCGCGGGTCAGGACCGGCGCTGTCAGGTCGGCGACATGGCCGCCATTCGCCGCCAGCATTAAGTCCAGCCCATGGATGCGCCCCTGCCCGTCGAACCCGACATCGTACCGGAACAGGAACGGGTGGCGTTTGCCGGTCGCGACCATGTCATCATCGCGCGGCAGGCGCAGCTTGACCGGGCGCCCGGTCTTGGCCGCGCCCAGGGCCGCGAGCGCGCCGATGATCGTCGCCTGACTTTCCTTGCCGCCGAACGCGCCACCCATGCGCCGGACCTGAACGGTGATCGCGGCGAAGGGCCTTCCCAGAACATGCGCGGCGCCATGCTGAACCTCGGTGGGATGCTGCGTCGAGCTGTGAATGAGCATCTCGCCCGCTTGCCCGCTTGCCTCTCCGGGAATGGCCAGCGCCACCTGCCCTTCCAGGTAGAAATGGTCCTGGCCGCCATTGCGGAATTCGCCTTGCAGGCGGTGCGGCGCGGCTTCTAGGGCCGCTGTGACATCGCCGCGCGCCATCACCGGCTTCGCCGAGACCATCTGATCCGCCGCCAAGGCCTCTTCGATTGAAAGAATGGCGGGGCGCTCATCATAGGCGACCGAGACCCGCTTTACCCCGGCGCGCGCTTGGTCAAGCGTTGCGGCGATCACGATGGCGATGGGTTGGCCGATATGCTCGACCAAGCCGTCCGCCAAGGCCGGCTCGTCGGACTGGATCGGGCCGATCTGGTTTCGGCCCGGGATATCGCCCGCGGTATAAACGGCCACCACCCCTTCCAAAGCCAACGCCGCCTCGATATCGATCTCCAGGATCGCCGCATGCGCCTTCTCGCTCAGCACCAACGCCGCGTGCAACGTGTTGGGCGTCATTGGGATATCGTCGATATAGAGCGCCCCGCCCGTGACATGCCCGACGGCGCTGTCATGCCGCATCGCCTGGTGGACGCCGCCGACAATGCCCGCTTGAGAGGGCGCGTGCTTGCTCATAGCGCCTCCAACCGGAGATCATAGTCCGGCGTCTGGCTCTCGAGATAGAGACGCCGCAACAGCGCGCCCGAGACAGCGCGGCGATAGTCGGCCGACGCGCGGAAATCGTCCATCGGCGCGATCTCTGCATCGAGGATCGCCAACGCCGCTTCAACCGCTTCCTCGGTCCAGGCGCCGCCTTTCAGCGCAGCCTCGGTCCGTTCCAACCGCAGGGTGCGCGGACCGACGCCGCCGATGGCGAGGCGGCTCTCGGCCACAACACCGCCTGTAACCGTCAACGTCGCCGCCAAGACGACCGACGAGATGTCCTGATCGAAACGTTTCGAAATCTTGTAGGCGTAAAAGAGCGCACCATCGCCGGGCGGTGGAATGGAGACGCTTTCGATGAACTCGCCGGCCCGCAGGTCGGTCGTTCGATAGCCGGTGATGAAATCCTCGACCAGTATGCGCCGTCGCCCAGTCCCGGACGCCAAGGTGACTTCGGCGCCCAACGCCATCAGGCACGGGATCGTGTCGCCAATCGGCGAGGCCGTCACCAGGTTGCCGGCGATCGTCCCAAGATTGCGGATCTGCCGGGAGCCGATCCGGCGCACCAGATCGGCGAAGGCGGGATAGAGGCGGGTCAGATGCGGCAGAAGCTCGGTATAGGTGACGGCGCCGCCAAAATGCAGGCCTCCGTCCTCCCCCGCCTCCAACAACCGCATCTCCCCGACGCGCCCGGTCGAGATCACGGTCGGCGGCGACTCGCGCCCTTTCGAGAACCGGAGGCCCATATCCGTGCCGCCGCCGAGGATCCAGGCGTCCGGCGCCTCCGCCAACAATGCCGAGAGTTCGCTCGAACTGCGAGGAACATGCATGACCTGTCCGCGACCCGAGAGGCAGGCCGGCGCTGCGCATTCATCCAGGGCGTCCGCCGCACTGGGGTCGTCCGCCTCAATATCGGCGCCGACGCTTTCGATGCAGGCCTCGACGATTGGGCGATAGCCGGTGCAGCGGCACAGGTTCCCCGCTAACATGTCATGGATCGTCCCTTCGGTCGCCTCTTCGCCGCCTTTGGCGAAGGCCGTCATCGCCATCACGAAGCCGGGCGTGCAGTAACCGCATTGCGCGCCGTCGCCCTCGACCAGCGCTTGTTGCACGGGGCTCAGCCGATCCGGGCCGCCGACGCCCTCGACCGTCGTCACCGCCAGACCAGCCGCTTGGCCAATAGTCATCAGGCAACTGTTCACCGCATGATGGCGCAGCGCGCCGTCGGCATCCCGCTTGCTGATCATCACCGTACAGGCGCCGCAATCGCCCTCGGCGCAGCCTTCCTTGGTTCCGGTCAGGCCGGCCTGGAGCCGAAGATAGTCCAACAGGGTCGTGGTCGGGGGAACGCCGTCCGTGCGCTCGACCGTCCCGTTCAACAAAAACACCGATCCCCCCATCGACCCTCAGGCGCTGAATGATTGACCGAGCTTGGCTTAAACACCCATCGAGGAGCGGAACGCCCATTTGGTCGTCCGGCTTTCGATATAGGCGAACAAAGCATACATGGCGATCCCTTCGACCGCGAGTACGATCAGGCCGGCGAAGACCAGCGGTATCTGAAAGTTCGACCCCGCTGTAGCCATCATGTGGCCGATGCCCGCATTCGCGGCGACCGTCTCCGACACGACCGATCCGACAAAGGCCAGCGTGATCGCGACCTTCAGCGAACCAAAGAAGTAAGGCTGGGCGCGCGGAATGCCGACCTTCAGCATGATGTCGAGCTTCTTGGCGCCAAGCGCCCGCAACACATCCTCCAATTCGGGTTCGGTCGTGGCCAAACCGGTCGCCACATTCACGACGATCGGGAAAAAGGAAATCAGGAACGCGGTGATGATTGCCGGGATTTCGCCGACGCCGAACCAGAGCACCAGGATCGGTACGACCGCGACTTTCGGGATCGAATTGAAGCCGACCATCACCGGATAGAGCCCGCGATAGATGGTGCGGGACCAGCCGATGAACAGCCCGAGCAAAACGCCAAACACCACAGCCAAAGCGAAACCAGCGACCGTCGTCCAGAGCGTCACCAGGGAGTTTTCGTAAACCGGCTTCCGATACTCAAACATCGCCGAAAAGATCGCAGACGGCGCCGGCAGGATGAATTGGCTGATATCGAAAACCAGGACCGTCAATTCCCACAGGACAAAGAGCCCGAGGGTGAAGGCCCACGGCGCCAACCGTTCGATCATGGCCTGGCTCATTGCCGGACCTCCGCGATCTTGCCGCGCAGCTCATGCACGATATCGACAAATTTCGGATCGAAGCCGATTTCCAGGTCGCGGGGGCGCGGCAGATCCACCTGCTTGGTCATCACGATCTTTCCGGGCCGCGCGCTCATCACATGGATCGTGTCGGCCAAAAAGACCGCCTCGCGCAGATCATGTGTCACCAGGATCACGGTGAATTTCAGACGGGTCCACAGGTCGCGCAGCACGCACCACAGTTCCTCGCGGGTGAAGGCGTCAAGCGCGGCGAAAGGTTCGTCCAGCATCAGCAGGTCGGGCTCGTGGATCAGCGCCCGGCAGAGCGACGCCCTCTGCTGCATCCCGCCCGACAGCTCCCACGGGAAACGCTCGCCAAACCCGTCCAGGCCGACAGTCTTCAACAGCGCCTCTGCCTTCTGTGCATAGAGCGCTTTGTCGCGGCGGAAACGGCCCCGGTGCGGCTCGACGATCTCCATCGGCAGCAGCACATTGTCGAGAACCGTCCGCCAGGGCAGCAAGTTCGGGTTCTGAAAGGCCATGCCGGCGATCTTCACCGGGCCGGTCACCAATTCCCCCTCCACCGAAACCGCGCCCGCCGTCGGCGCGACCAGTCCGGTGGTCAGCTTCATCAGGGTGGATTTACCGCATCCGGACGGGCCGACCACGGCGACGAATTCGCCTTCGTCGACCGACAGGTTAAGCCCGTCGACCGCAGTGACCGCCGCCTTCGCGCCGGCGTAATCCAGCCGGACATTGTCAAAGGTCACGACATTCATGGCGGAACCCTAAGAAGGTCGGCCGAGTGCGGCGACCGCCGCGCTCAACCGGCCTTGGAAAGGTGGACTAAAGCTTCCGATCGGCCGCCGGCGGCAGATAGGAGGAATCGAAGACCTGTTCGATGGTCGGCCGATTGGTGAAGTCGTAGGTGACCGCGATCTGATCGATCGATTTCGCGAGCCGATCCATATCGACGCCGCCGAACCCGTCCGCCATCACGGCCGGGGTCATGATGTTGTCGCGCAGCGCCATCTTCAGCCGCTCAAGCTCCAGCGCTTCATCGGCGATCTCGTTCCGGGCCATAACCGACTTGATCGCCGTCTCCGGATCCGCTGCGGTGGCCTGAACGCCTTTCACCACGGCGGCGACGAAGCCTTTCACCACGTCGGGGTTTTCTTTGGCGAAGTCGGTATTGACCATGATCGCGTTGCCATAGAGGTCGAGCCCGTAGTCGGCCATCATCATGATCTTGATGTCCTCGGCCGCGATGCCGTTCCGCCGCAGGTTGAAGAAAGATGAGAAGGAGAAGCCGGTGATCGCATCAACCTCGCCGCTCGCCAGCATCGGCTCGCGCACCGGGAAGCCGACATTCTCGATCGTCACTTTGGACGCATCGATGTCGTTTTCCTTCACAAACGCCTTCCATTGGGCGTACGCGCCGTCGGGGGCCGGCGCGCCGAGGATTTTGCCTTCCAGATCTTTGGGCGCAGCGACGCCCCGCTGCGTCGTCGAGACGATGGCGAAGGGCGGGACATTGTAGACCATGGTGATTGCGGTGACCGGCGCGCCCGGATTTTGATCGAGGAACTTCGCCAGCGAATTGATGTCCATGAAGCCGAGCGGATAGACGCCGGCGGCGACCCGCGCGATCCCCTGTACCGAACCCGGGCCGGAATCGATGGTGACGTCGAGCCCCTGCTCTTCAAAATAGCCGTTGTCGATGGCCACGAAATAGGGCGCCGACGGACCCTCGAATTTCCAATCGAGCGCGAATTTCACTTCGGTCTGGGCCGCGGCGCCTGTCGTTGCGGCGGCCAGCGCGCCAGCCGCGCCGATGGCGGCGTTGCGAAGGGTTTTCATGTTCATTGCCATATCTCCCACTGTTCCTCGGACCAGCGATATTCTTGGCCGGTCGATTCGTCTCTTATGGCAAGGCGCGTGCCAACAACAGCGCCTGCACAAGCCATGATTTATACAGGAGTATCAGACCTTTACCCGGACATGACGACTCCTTTTTAGGCCGAAACGGCACAAACTTTGTGCGTTGCAGCGAAACTGCCCAATAAAACGGCGCCGAATAGCCGTACGGTCTCAACTCCCGCGATAGGTCGTGTAGCTCCACGGGCTCGCCAGAAGCGGGATATGATAGTTGGCTTCAGGCTCAGAGACGCCGAATCGGATCGGCACGACATCCAGAAATGGCGGCCCCTGGTCCGGCTCCTCTCCGAAATAGTCGCCGATATCAAAGCGCAGTTCGTAGCGGCCGATCGGTACCGGCGCGCCGCCGATCAGCGGTCGGTCAGTGCGGCCGTCCGTATTGGTCTCGCCTTCAAACAGGATTCGGGACTCGCCGCGCGCCGCGCGTTCGATCAGCGTGATCTTCACGCCCTGCGCAGGCACGCCGTTTTTGGTGTCGAGCACATGGGTGGAAAGACGGCCATGCACCGGCAGCGGATCGGGTCCCTCGACAAGATCGGTGAGGCGCAGGGCGGCGATGCGTAGAACCTCACGCTCCGCGGTCTCGCGCTCCGCCGCCGGGTCGTTGTTCTTTCGCGCTTCGAACGCCTCTAGAATCGCGTCTTTGGTTTGGCGCTTTACGCAGATGATGAAGGGGAAGCCGAACTTGCGCCGATAGGCCGCGTTGAGTTCTGAGAAGGCTGAGAACTCCGCCTCTGACAGCCGGTCCAATCCGGCGCTCCCCTGCTCGGCCCGTGATTCGGATGTGAGGTCGCCGGCGATGGCGGCCTTTCCGGCCAAGTCCGGGTGTTGGTTAAGCAGGTCGAGCCGTCGCGCATCGTGCGCCGCGCGCACCGCTGCACAGAGCGCATCATAGAGAGCCGTGACCCCGTTGAATGGCCGCTGAGACGCAGCGGCGCGCGCCGCCCAAGGCGCCAGTTCCAGGACATTCGCCAGCGCTTGCTCAAACCCGGCCGCATCCATGGCGTTCAAGTCGTCGATTGTCTGGCGGCTCATGTTGCGCTTCCCCCTCGCTCAGTTCTGCGCATCGTCGAGCGGCGCGCCGGCGGCGATCCAGGCCGCCAACAGCGCCCGTTCGGCGGACTCCATATAGGTGATGTTGCCGGGCGGCATCGCGTTCGACCGCACCGCCGTAATCTCCATCTGGCGCAGATGGCGTTCAATCTCCGCCGGCGTGTCCAGCAGCACCCCTTTCGGCGCGATGGCGATCCCGTCCCACAGGACCTCAGACGCGTGGCACATGCTGCACCGGGTCAGCACGATCTCCTCGACATCGGCGAAAGCGACCTCCGTGATCGTCTCCGACTGCGTCATTTCCTCCGACGACCGGGGCGGGCCCAGCGAGGAGAGATAAAAGACCGCCAACATGCCGGCCGCCGCGACGCCCCAGACCCACCAAGGGCTGCCCTTCCCCGCATGGCGCGTGTTGAAGAAATGCCGGATCACCGGACCCAGCGCCAAGACCATGGCGACGATCAGCCAGTTGAATTCGGTCGCATAAAACAGCGGATAGTGATTCCCCAGCATCAGGAAAATCACCGGCAGGGTCAGGTAATTGTTATGAACCGAGCGCAGCTTGGATTCCGCGCCCAGCGCCGGGTCCGGCTTCTCGCCCTTCAACAGGCTGGCGACGATCTTCTTCTGGTTCGGGATGATGACGATGAAGACATTGAAGACCATCATCGTGCCGATCAGCGCGCCCATCTGGATAAAGGCGCCGCGCCCGTTGAAGACCTGCATGAAGCCATAGGTCGCGGCCACCAACGCGAGATAGCCGATCACGGCTATCAGAGTTGTTGAATTCCTGAGCGGCGAGCGGCAGAGCGCCTCATATCCCAGCCAGCCGGCGACCAGGCCGGCGAGGCTGACACCGATGGCGAGTCCGGCCGACCATTCGTTCTTATCGGTGTCGAGCAGGTAGAACTCGGCGTTCAAGTAATACACGACGACCATCAAGGCGAAGCCGCTCAGCCAGGTCGTGTACGCCTCCCACTTGAACCAGGTCAGATGGTCCGGCAGCCGCGCCGGGGCGACGAGATATTTCGCGATCTGATAGAAGCCGCCGCCATGGACCTGCCAAGCCTCGCCGGACGCGCCCTCGGGCAGGCCTCTGCGCTCGCGCAGACTGAGATCGAGCGCGATGAAATAGAAGGAGCTGCCGATCCAGGCGATCCCAGCCACCACGTGCAGCCAGCGCAGCCCGGCGCTCAGCCATTCGGTGAAGACGACCTCCAAAATCCCCTCCGATTCTCAGCGCGCCAGCATGTCGGCCAGGGTGAGCGCCACGACTTTGGTCGCGCGATGCAGATCGGCCAGCGGCAGGCGTTCATCGGCGCGGTGCGCGTTGGCCTCCTCGATCGAACGCGGTCCTGCGCCATAGAGCACGGTCGGAATTCCAGCGTTCGAGTAGTGCCGCGCGTCCGTATAGAGCGGCACGCCAAGGCGCGGGATGTCTTCGCCGAAAATCTCGCTGGCGCGGGTCTGCAGCGGCCCGGCGATCTCTTCGAAAGCGCCAACCTCACGCAACGGATCGGCCAGCATGATCCGGTTGATCTCGACCGCGATCCCGTCCCGCCCGGCGATCGATTCCTGAATCAACTCGCGGAGCCCGCTCTCGACCGCGGCGGCGTCTTCCTCCGGGATCATCCGCCGGTCCAGGCGCAACGCCACCTTGTCCGGCACCACATTCGTGTTGATGCCGCCGGAGATAAGCCCGACCGTGATATTGGGGCCGCCGATGCCCGGAACGGCCGACACTTGGCCCGCCAGATCGGCGCGATGCGCGTAGATCGCCCGCAAGATATCGGTCGCCGCCTCCAGCGCGTCATGCCCGGTTTCCGGCTTGGCGGCGTGCGCGGATTTACCCTTCACCACCGCCTCGAGATGCAGGCAGCCATTATGCGCGACTCCGATCGCGTAGGAGAAACCGGCTGAAAAGGCGAAGTCCGGCTTGCTGATCCCCTCATCCAACAGCCATTTCGGCCCGATCGCGCCGCCGGCCTCTTCATCATAGGTCAGATGCAGTTCCACCGCGCCGCTCAGCTCCGAAGCGATCTCTTCCAGCGCTAGCAGAGCGAAGACATAGGTCGCGAAATCCGACTTGGAGACCGCCGCGCCGCGTCCGATCATCCAGCCATCGACGATATCCGCCGCATAGGGATCGTGCGTCCAGCCCTCGCCCGGCGCGACCACGTCGCCATGGGAATTCAGCGCGATCACCGGCCCATCCCCGAAGCGGCGGCGGACTACGAGGTTCGTCGCGCTGATCATGCCGTTCGCCTCGACCAGCGCTTGAGGGACCGGGTGTTTCTCGACGGTCAAGCCCAACGCCTCCAGCCGTTCCGCCGCCATGGCCGCATGCGGCGCGCATTCGCCGGGCGGGTTGTCAGACGGGGTCTTGACCATCTCGGCCAGAAACGTGACTGCGGCGTCTTCGTGGCGATCGATCCACTTCAGGATCGCGGTGTCGTAGGATTTGCTCATAATCGGTCCAAATTCGGCAAGCGGCGATGCGCGGTGCTAGACGGGAGAGGCCGGATGCTTATGGCGCCAGTGGCGGGCGATGTCGATCCGGCGGCAGAACCAGACCTTGTCATGGCCCAGCGCGTAATCGACGAACCGACGCAGAGCGGCGAACCGGCCCGGACGGCCGACCAATCGGCAATGCAGGCCGACCGACATCATGCGCGGCGTCTCCGCCCCTTCCTCATAGAGCACATCGAAACTGTCCTTGAGATAGGCGAAGAACTGGTCGCCGCTGTTGAAGCCTTGCGGTGTCGCGAAGCGCATGTCGTTGGCGTCGAGCGTATAGGGCACAACCAGATGGTCCTTGTCCGCGACCCAGGTCCAGAACGGCAGTTCGTCACTATAATCGTCGGCGTCATAGAGGAAGCCGCCTTCCTCTACCACCAGGCGCCGAGTCCGCTCGCTGGTTCGCCCGGTATACCAGCCCAGGGGCCGTTCCCCGGTGCGCTTCCGAATGATCTCGATGGCCGTGCGCATGTGTTCGCGTTCGACGTCTTCGGGAACGTCCCGGTAATCGATCCAGCGATGGCCATGGCTGCAGATCTCGAACCCCGCCTCCATGGCTGCGTCCGCCACCGCCGGATGCCGGTCCAAGGCCATGGCGACGGCGAAGACCGTGATCGGAATGCGCCGCTCGCGAAACAGATTGAACAGCCGCCAGACGCCGACGCGCGAGCCGTACTCGTAAATCGACTCCATGTTCATATGCCGCTGCCCGGGCCAAGCCTGAGCGCCGACGATCTCCGACAGGAAGGCCTCCGACGCCGGGTCGCCATGCAGGATCGTATTCTCGCCGCCCTCCTCGTAATTCACCACGAATTGCACCGCGACGCGCGCGCCGTCGGGCCAATCGGCCCTCGGCGGCTTTGGGCCATAGCCGATCAGATCACGGGGATAGTCGGTCGACATGCGCGCGCTCCTCTATCGTCACTGCGTCGATCCGACTCGCCAGACCAGCGCCGGCCGGTCAAGCATCCGCCGCTCCGCCGCCTGAAATTGACAAATATCAGTCCGGTATGTCGAATGATAATTCATGGGTGGGAAAGCGACCGGGATACGCCGCGCCAGCGGTCAAATCAGCGGCGACGACGTCATCGTCGAGGCCGCTTGGATGTACTATCATGACGGTCTGAATCAGAGCGACATCGCCGACCGCTTGGGCCTGTCCAGGGCGAGCGTCGTCAACTATCTGCAGGAAGCGCGCGAGCGCGGTCTGGTCACCATTTCGCTCGATCCCGACGCTTTCACCCGGCATCGCTTGGTCACCGAACTTTGTGCGCGGTTCAATCTGCGCGCCGCCTATCTGGTCCCGGACGCGACGGTCGACGAAGACGAAGCGCTGCTGCGAGTCGCGCGCGGCGCGGCGGCCTGGTTGCCGCGCCTGTTGGCGTCCGGAGACCGTCTGGGCGTGAGTTGGGGGCGCAATGTCTACGAAGTCGCCCGGGCGACGGCCCCGACCCAAATCGCCGATCTCACCGTCATCCAACTGCTGGGGTCCATGGCGACGCCTTACGGCTTCACCGCAGAGGTTTGCTCGACTCTGCTGGCGCAACGCTTGGGCGCGGCCTGCATCAATCTGCATGCGCCGGCGGTCTTAAGCGACCCCGCCGTCGCCGAGATTTTGCGCAAAGAGCCGATCATCCAACATCAGTTGGACGCGCTCGCGACCTGCAACAAGGTCATTTTCGCGGCCGGCGCCAGCGCGGCGGACAGTCATGTCGCGACAAGCGGCGTCGCGAGCCCGGAGGACGTGCAATGGTACGCCGCGCGCGGGGCGGTCGGGGTCGTCTGCGGGCGGTTCATCAATCCCGACGGCGCGCCGATCCCCGGACCTCTGGACGCGCGGATCATCGGCATACCGTTGAGCGATCTCGCCAAGGCGGATCTGCGCCTGTTGGTCTCAACCGGCCCTGAGCGCACGCGATCGATGCTGGCGGCTCTGCGCGGCGGCCTCGCGACCCACGCGGTCACCAGCGTGAAGACCGCTCGGGCGCTGCTCGAGTCGGATTAAAGCCAGGCCAATTAGGCCTTTTCGGGGAACATCGCCGCCAGGCTCTCGGCGGAGGCGGCGCTGACGCCGCGCTCGGTGATTAAGCCGGTCACCAGACGCGCGGGCGTCACATCGAAGGCTGGGTTGGCGGCAGGCGACCCGTCGGGCGTCACCTGAACTTGAAGCACATCGCCCGCCTCCGTCTTACCCCAAACCTTGGTCACTTCTTCGCCCGCGCGCTCTTCGATCGGGATCTCGCGCAAGCCGTCCGAGACCGTCCAATCGATCGTCGGCGACGGTAAAGCGACATAGAAAGGCACATCGTTGTCATAAGCGGCCAGCGCCTTCAGATAGGTGCCGATCTTGTTGCAAACATCGCCGCGGGCGGTCGTACGGTCGGTGCCGACGATCACGAGATCGACGTCGCCATGCTGGATCAAATGGCCCCCGGCGTTATCGACAATGACCTTGTGGGACACGCCGTGGCTGTTCATCTCCCAAGCCGTCAGCCCGGCGCCCTGATTGCGCGGCCGCGTCTCATCGACCCAGACATGCATGTCGATTCCCGCCTCGACCGCGTGATAAACCGGCGAGGTCGCCGTCCCCCAATCGACCGTCGCGAGCCAGCCGGCGTTGCAATGGGTCAGCACCTTAACCGGATCGCCTGCCGGCTTCTCCGCTGCCACCTTCTTGATCAGGTCGAGCC
The DNA here is from genome assembly GCA_030065235.1 of Alphaproteobacteria bacterium. Classification (GTDB taxonomy): domain Bacteria; phylum Pseudomonadota; class Alphaproteobacteria; order UBA8366; family Aestuariispiraceae; genus JASJDC01. The sequence goes on along the minus strand of JASJDC010000001.1, from coordinate 144,803 downwards.
CGTTTCGGCCGATCGCCGCATTGATCTCGACATCTTCATCGGCGATTTCGAGCGCCAGCGCATGGGCTGCGGCGGCCCGCGCGTCCAGCGGCAGCGGCGTGACATGCGCGCGCATTCGGTCCAGGGCCCAGCGCAGGTTGATCGCCGTCGGTCGTGTTTCGTGTAAGACCTCCCAAGCCTCGGCGATATGCGCGTCGGAGGGATCGCGGGCGATCTCGGCCGCCATGCCGAAAGCCGCCGTCGCCCCGATCAAAGGCGCGCCGCGCACCCACATGTCGCGGATGGCGGTGGCGAAATCGTCCCGCGACACAAGGGGAACCACCCGGAATTCATGCGGCAACCACCGTTGATCAATGATCTCAACGGTTTGTGAGTCGGTGTTGAACCAAATCGACCGATACGAAACGCCGTTCACTTTCATTTCAGGATCCTCTCGGTCGGGACATCGTCGAGACGGCGCGTCAGCGCCAGAAGGCCGGACAGGCTGAGCGTGCGCCGGTTGAGAACCGCCGCGCGTCCGAGTTCGAGACCGCGCGCCTCGCAGGGAGCCCGACGGTCGGGATCTTCGATGCTTTCATATTCCTCGATATGGGCGAGGCCCAGGATGCGGCGGTGGATTTCGACCCCGAGGAAACCCATCGCGTCGCGCCAGACGCGCTCGATGGTCTGGCGCAGCGCGCGTTCCGACGCCATTTCGTGGCCCTGATCCGCGTACAGGGCATCGGGATAGAGGATGCCGTCGCGTTCGGCGCGCCATAGGGCCGAAAACTCCGCCTCGAAGACGTCGCATATCTCGGAAACGACCTCCAAGATCCACGCTTTATAAGCGTCGCGGGCGCCGGGCCGTTCGGCATGACCATCCTGCGCATAATAGGCCATCAGGAAATTTGCGAGCAGCATGCCCAGATCGAACCCCATCGGCCCGTAGACGGCGAATTCCGGGTCGATCACCCGCGTATCGCTGTCGGTCGCCATGATCGAGCCGGTATGCAAATCGCCGTGCAACATCGTCTCCGCGTTGTTGCAGAACTGTGACTTCAGCGTCTGCGCCTCGATCTTCAAGCTTTGATCGGCGCGCAGCGACGCGACGAGACCGTCGAGCTGCGGCGTCGTGTGCCGGTTCATCGGCGCATCGAAATACGGGTCGGTGAAGACCAGATTCTCCGTGATGTCGCAGAGTTCCGTATTGCCTGCGAAGAGCGCGACATCGGCCTTCTTCTCTGCGGTCGGCATCGACAGATCGGAACCGCGAAACAAGGTGCGGGCGCAGAACAGCCCCATATCCTTCGCGAGACCCGGCAGGACCACCCCGGCGATCAGGTGCTTCCGTAGGATCAGGTGCGGCTGCAAATACTCCATGACGATCAGGGCCTGATCCTGATCATAGTGCAGGATCTGGGGAACGCGACCGGGGTCGCGTCGGGCCTGTCGGGTCAGGGCGTTGAACTCGAAAAAGGCGCGGGTGAGCGACAGCGGCCAGCTATCGCCGACCAAACGCACATAGGGCAGCGCCTGCTTCACCACCGCGGCCCCCGCGGCGCCTTCCACGATGAAAACCAGATTTAGATTGCCGTCACCCACTTCGCGGCACCGCCATGGCGACGGCCCGACGGCCTGACGCAGCGCCGCCACTGCAGCCAGCCGTATTTCGAGACTGTCGATCGTCAAAGGCTCGTAGGCGTCGCGTGCGGCGGGCGACTGCGGCGCGCTCATTTTTACGTTCCTCCCGGACTGTCTTAGGCGACCATCTCTTAACGGACGGCGACCTGAAGAACAGGTTCATGAGCGGTCATTCAATTGTCAAGAATGTTTGACTTTTGCAAAACGCGGCGGATATCGTTCCACCAAGGGAGGACCTCGCAAGAGGCCGATAAAACGCTAAAAGGCGCCGCTTCTCATGGGATGCGTCTCAATAAGAATGGAAAGCCGTCAGGCGGCGCCGGAGCGCGCGCCGTGAGCGATATTGTGCGCGGCGATCCGGACACCTATCCGGCCTGGTTCCAGAACAAAAAAACCACGCGACCTCTGATCGTGTCGCGCTGGGTGCCGATCTTCCTGGTCGGCGTGCCGGTCTTGGTGCTGCTGGCCATCGTGATCTATCCAACGATCTGGATGTTCTACCATTCCTTGCGGGATACGAATATCCAGGGATTGTTCATGGGGAACCACAGCTATATCGGCTTTGAAAACTACGCCACGGTGCTCTCGTCGGACCGGTTCCAGGATTCGCTGGTGCATTTGGTCCAGTATCTGACGTTCGGCGCCGTTTTTCAGGTCATTCTCGGCACCGTCCTGGCGCTCACTCTGTACGAATTCGTCAAGAGCAACGCAATTCGCACGACGGTTCTGATCCTGATGGTCTTGCCGATGATGCTGCCGCCGTCGATTGTCGGCACGCTTTGGCGATTCCTGCTGACGCCGTCGAACGGCGCGGTGAATCAGGCGTTGTTGGATCTGGGTCTCATCTCGGCGCATATCGAATGGTTCAATGCTGGCGTTTCCCTGTGGTCGATCATCATCGCCGATACGTGGAATTGGACCGCCCTGCCCTTGCTGATCGTCTATTCCGGCCGCGTGTCGCTGCCGCCCGCCGTTTATGAGGCGGCCCGCGTCGACGGGGCGAGCCAGTGGAAAGTGATGCGGCGGGTGACCCTGCCGATGCTGAAGGAAGTCATCGCCATCGCCTTCATTCTACGCTTCACCGACGCGTTCAAATTCGTCGACCTGGTCTATGTCATGACCTCGGGCGGCCCGGCCCAGTCGTCGGAACTGCCGACCTACATCGCGTTCCAGCGCGGCATTCGCGAATTCGCCATCGGCGAGGCGGCCGCTTACGCGATCGTCATTTTCGCCATCTCCGCCATCCTGATCACACTTTTCCTGAAATACATGAAGCGTGTGATGAAGGCGCAAGGCTTCGCCTGAGCGGGACTGGGAACAGGGTACATGGCCGTTACGACCGCAAATTCCGAAGCGCAGCTTCAACAGACATCGACCGTCGCGGACCGATGGCGCGCCGTGCGCTACTTGTTCCTGGCCTTTATGGCGTTGTGGCTGCTGTTCACACTGTTTCCGCTTTATTTCATGGTCATCACCGCGTTTAAATCGGCGGCGGAGACGAACCTGACCGTCCCGACCTTCTGGCCGAACGAGTGGTTTCCGCAGAATTTCGCCGGCGTGTTCGCCGAAGCGACCAATTTCAACGCATTGGTCGATTCATTCATCATCGCCACCGCCAACACCGCGCTGGCGCTGTTCCTCGGATCGCTGGCCGGCTACGCCTTTGCACGGTTCCCGAAACAAGCGGGCGGCGAGAACCTGGCCTTTTGGATCCTGTCCAACAGAATGTTCCCGCCGGTGGCGATCCTGGTGCCGATGTTCTTCCTGTTCGACAACACGCCCTGGGGCACCGACAGCCATCTGTCGCTGATCATTCTTTATCTGGTCTTCAACCTGCCGCTGGCGACCTGGCTGATGATGGTGTTCTTCCGAGACGCCCCGCGCGAAATCGAAGAGGCGGCCTATCTCGACGGCTGGACGCCGATGAAAGCCTTCGTTCGGGTGACGCTGCCCTTGGTGCTGCCCGGTATGATCTCCGTCGCGATGCTGTGTTGGATATTCGCCTGGAACGAGTATCTGTTCGCAAATCTGTTCGTCGGCACCGACGTCCGCACCTACACGATCGTGATTCCGACCTTCACGCACGGCTCCCAGACCCTGTGGAACCTGCAGATGGCGTTTTCCCTGATCGCGATGATCCCGCCGGTGACGATGTTCATCCTGTTGCGCCGCTACATGGTGCGCGGCCTTTCCCTCGGCGTTGTGAAAGGCTGACCGGATGGCGCGGCTGGAGGTCGAAGGGATCTGCAAAGGCTGGGATTTCCCGGTCATCGACGATCTGAGTTTCTCGGTCGAGGAAGGCGAGTTTTTCGTCATTGTCGGCCCGTCCGGCATCGGCAAGACCACGCTGCTGCGGCTGATTTCAGGGCTAGAGACGCCGGACCAGGGCGTGGTGCGGGTCGGCGGCCGCGACATGACCGCCCTGCCGCCCTATCGACGGCGGATCGCCATGACCTTCGAGTCCTACGCGCTGTATCCGCATATGACGGTCTACGAGAATATCGCGAGCCCGTTGCGGGCGCGCAAGGCCGCGACCTCGGAGATCGACGAACGCGTGCGCTCGGTCGCAAATCTGCTCCGGATCGAGCAGCTGCTCCAACGCAAGCCGGGCGAAGTATCCGGCGGCCAGAAGCAGCGCACCGCCTTGGGACGGACCCTGGTCGCCGACCCGGAAGTGTTTCTGCTCGACGAGCCGATCAGCCATCTCGACGCCAAGATCCGCCATGAATTGCGGACTCAGTTCCATGCGCTCGAAGATCTGCGCAGGGTCGCCACGGTCTACGTGACCCACGACTATGCTGAGGCCTTGTCGCTGGGCGACCGCATCGGGGTGATGGGCGCCGGCGGCCAGTTGGAACAGGTGGGCGCGCCGCGCGATCTGTTCGAGCGGCCGGACAATATCGCCGTCGCCAGACATATGGGACAGCCGACGATCAACGTCATTGCGGCGCGGCTGAAACGGCGCGACGGCGGGATGCGCGTCGACGCCGCCGAGGGAACGTTGAGCTTTCGCATTGACGACAGTCACGCGCCGCTCTTCGAGCGCTACACCAAAGACGACGTCACGGTTGGGCTAAGGCCGCAATTCCTGCGCCCGGTCAAAGACGGGCAGACCGCCGCCGACACGATCGAAGCCGAAGTCGATATTTTCGAACCGCTGGGGGCGAGCGGGATCATGCTCGCGAAATCGGGCGGCGTGCGTCTGACCGCACTCACCGACCCGGAAGCGCATTATGACGCCGGCGACCGGGTCACCTTGGCTGTCTCGACCGACCGCTTCCACTTTTTCGACGCCGTCACAGGGCGCAACCTGGCGGGGTCAGCGTGATGGCGGACGTCACCCTCACGAACGTCAACAAGATCTATGGCGAAGGGCCCAGCGCCGTGCACGCCGTGCAGGACTTGAACCTCAAAATCGACGACGGCGAATTCGTCGCCCTGCTCGGCCCGTCCGGCTGCGGCAAGACTTCGACCCTACGCATGATCGTCGGTCTGGAGAGCATTTCCTCCGGCTCGGTTCATTTCGACGATCGCAACGTCTCGGCGCTCGAACCCCAGGATCGCAACGTGGCGATGGCGTTCGAGACCTATGCGCTCTATCCCAATTTCACGGTTGAGCAGAATCTCGCCTTCCCGCTCGAGGTCCGCGGGTTTTCCGCCGACGAACAGAAAAAACGCGCTCAAAACGTCGCCGAGTTGCTGCGCATCACCGACCTGCTCGACGCCTATCCGCCGGCCTTGTCGGGCGGACAGCAGCAGCGCGTGTCGCTGGGCCGCGCGCTGATCCGCGAGCCTGACGTATTCATCCTGGACGAAGTGATGAGTCATCTGGACGCGCATCTGAAATTCCAGATGCTGTTTGATCTGAAACGTCTGCATCGCGAACTGGGCCGCACCATGATCTATGTGACCCATGATCAGGTCGAAGCGCTGGCCCTGTCCGATCGTGTCGCGGTGATGTCAAACGCGCGGCTGCAGCAGGTCGGCGACCGCAACACGCTGTACAACGCGCCCGCCAACGTCTTTGTGGCCGACTTTATCGGCGAGCCGCCGACGAATTTCTTCCAGGCGCAGGCGGTCGAGAGTGACGGCGACCTGCGCCTGGCGGTCGACGACGCCAAGTTCACGCTGCACTTGAGCGAGAAGACCCGGGCCGCGGTCAAGGCGCATGGCGGCGCCCGTTTCATCGCCGGCATTCGGCCTCAGAACCTCACGCCGGCGACCGCGTCCGATGCGACATCCGGACAGACAACGGCGACCCTATCGGCTAAAGTCTCGATCAACGAGTATCTCGGCGAACGCTCGATCCTGACCGCGCATCGAGGCCCGGTCTCGTTTCGGGCCTTGGCGCCGCCGGAAACGCGCTCTGCGCCCGACGAGATCGTCGAGTTGGCCTATGATCCGGCGAATGTCATGGTCTTCGATCCGGAGACGGAGGATTTGGTCCATTAGCGGCCGTCAACCAAAGAGCCTCAGGTAAAAGGGGCCGGCTACGACAAGGACACTGCAACCTAGGAGGAAACGACGTCATGGGATTATTTAGCGGATATACCCGGCGCAAGTTCATGAAGAACGTGGCCATGGGCGCGGGCGCGGCGGCCGCCGGAACGGCGATCCCCGGAAAGCTCGCTTGGTCGAAGGAAGCCGTCCCGCCCGGCAAGAAGCTGTTCAACGATGTCGGCCTGAAATACTTCCAGGATTCCAACTGGCTGCACGCGCCGATGTGGTTGTCGGACCATATGATGAAAGAGGCCGGGGTCGGGATCGAAAGCCGGGAGATGTATGACGGCGGCGACGCGGTGGCCAAGATCCTGCCGCAGCTTCTGTCCAATCGCCCCCGGTTCGACTTCGTGCAATATCCGTCATTGTTCTTCGGCGCCTTCGCCGCGACCGACCAGCTTGAGCCGCTGGATCCGTATTTCGAACAGTATGAAGGAACGCAGGAATATCTCGATTGGGTCATGCCGGCCTATCGCGAGTTCTACACGAAATGGAACGGCAACACGGTCGGGGTGATGTTGGATGGCGACATCCACATCCTGCACTATCGGAAACAGCATTTCGCCAATCCGGAACTGCAGAAGAAATTCTCGGCCCGCTTCCAGCAAGAGCTCGATGTTCCGAACACCTGGGACGATTTCCTGAAATGCGCGCAGTTCTTTACCGAAGAGCTCAGCAGCCAGGGGATTTACGGCACCTCCATGGTCGTGAACCCGCCGAACTTCGGCTGGGGATTCTGGATGGACATCGCCGCCTCGGCCGGGGTCAACTATTTCGACGAAAATATGAACCCGGTGATCAACCAGGGCAAAGCGGCCGAATCGCTCGACATGTATCGGGAGATCATCAAGTTCGGCCCGCCCGGGGCCGAGGCCATGGATATCGGCACGACGATTCAGCGCTGGCAGTCCGGCTCCGACGTGATGAGCGTCTGGTGGATCGATCTGGCCGAATTCACCGTTCAACAGCAGGGTGTCGAATTGGCCGAGGATCAGGGCGCGGCGATCGTGCCCGGCTGGCGTCACGATGACGGCGAAATCGTCCACCGCGCGATTTCGCTCTGGTGCAGGACGGCGTCGATCCCGAAGAACCTGCCGCAGGACGTCAAGGACGCGGCCTTCTACTTCATCTATCGGATGTCGCATCCCGACTATTCCGACCGGATCGTCGCCGATCCCTATTGCGGCTCCGATCCGTTCGGCAAGTCGCACTACACCGATCAGGCCGCGCAATACTATATCGAGCCGAACCCGCAACGCGGCACGACCGATCTGTGGCCGACCAATGACGGCACCTTCAAGACCTTCGAACGCGCCCGAAACCACCTGGACGCCGGTCTGGCCAATGTTGAGGTCGGCTATCCGCAGTTCTTCTGGGAAGGCGCGCCGGAATACGCCGATGCGCTGGGCCGCAACATCTCGAAAGCGATCTCCGGCGAGTTGACCTCGCAGCAGGCGCTCGACGAGGCGGCTGAGGAATGGGTCAAGATCGTCCAGAAGCTCGGCATCGACAATCAGAAGTCGCAGTATAAGAACTTCGTCGATGGCGCCCGCGCGCTCGGCTACAAAATCTAGACGTCATTTCCGCCGGGCGCTCACGCCGAGCGCCCGGCTCTTTTTTTCCTTTTCGCGTAAATCCGACTGATCGCCATCCGCCGTGTTTCCGGAGCCTGGACCATGAAGAAAATCCTCAACAACCCGGCCGACTATGTCGACGAAATGCTCGATGGCATGATCGCCGCGCACCCCGACATCTATGCACAACCCAGCCCGCGTGTGGTCAGCCGCGCCGGCGGCGCGACGCAAGGCAAGGTCGGCATCGTGACCGGCGGCGGATCGGGCCATCTGCCGATCTTCACCGGCTATGTCGGCAAGGGGCTGCTGGACGCCGCCGCGATTGGCGATGTCTTCGCCTCGCCGTCGGCGGAGCAGATGGCGGAAAGCATGCGCCAGGCCCATGGCGGCGCCGGCGTGCTGCGGCTCTACGGCAATTACGGCGGCGATGTGATGAATTTCGACATGGCGGGCGAGACCGTCGAATTGGAGGACGATATCGCCTCGACCACGGTGCTGCTGGCCGATGACGTCGTTTCCGCCCCGCCGGAGGAGGCGGAGAAGCGCCGCGGCGTCGCCGGTATGGTCTACGCCTTCAAGATCGCCGGCGCGAAAGCCGAAGAAATGGCCGACCTTGAGACCGTCACCGCGGTCGCGCAAAAGACCGCCGACGCCTGTCGGTCGATCGGCATGGCGCTGACCCCCTGCACCGTGCCCCAGGCCGGCAAGCCCACCTTCGAATTGGGTGAGAATGAAATGGAAATGGGCATGGGCATACACGGAGAGCCCGGCATCTGGCGCGACGCCCTGAAACAAGCCGACGCCATCACCGATGAAATGATCGAGCGTTTGACGGCGGATATGCCGCTCGCCAGCGGGGACCACGTTTCGATCCTCGTAAATTCGCTGGGGGCGACGCCGCCGGAAGAGCTTTACATCATGTATCGCCGCGCCAAGGCGCGCCTCGAAGGGGCCGGCGTCAGCATCGTCTCGCCTTTGGTCGGGCGCTACGCCACCTCGATGGAGATGACGGGCGCGACCGTCACGCTGTGCAAATTGGACGACGAGATGGAGGCGTTGCTGAAGGCGCCGTGCCACTGCGCCTATTGGACGGTGGGCTGATGGGGTTCGCTTCGTCGGATCTGGCGGCCGCCGCCGAGCGCGTCGCGCGCAAGGCCGAGACGGTCGCCGACGAGTTGAACGTGCAAGACGGCAAGCTGGGTGACGGCGATCTCGGGATCACCGTCTCAAAAGGCTGGCGCGAAGCCGCCTCAGTCGACCTGCCGGATGATCTCGGCCGCGCCTTTCTCGAACTCTCGAAAGCGTTTCAGCGGGTCTCTCCCTCCTCCTACGGCACCCTGGTTGCGACCGGGTTGATGGCGGCGGCCAAGGCGACCAAAGGTCGGAAGGAAGCGGGCTGGGACGAAATCGGTCCGATCCTGGTCCAGGCGCGCGATGCGATGATGGCGCGCGGCAAGGGTGAACTCGGTCAAAAGAGCGTGCTCGACATGGTGGACGCCCTGGCTGCGGCAGCCGATGGTTTGGACACGCCCGCCCCCTTGCTGAAGGCGATCGACACGGCGGCGACGGAGTGCCTGGACGCGTTTCGCGACAAGCCGAACGGGTTGGGCCGGGCGCGCATGTTCGGCGAGAAGAGCATCGGTCTCGACGATCCCGGCATGCTGGCCGCGCGCCGGATGATCGATGGCTTGCTCGACCGCTGACTGACGCCGCGATGCCCCAACAGCGCCCCCCAAAAGTTTGCGCGACCGCGCCGTCATCGCCGCGCAGTCGCTGGCGCCTTTTTCTAAGGCGTGAGGCCCGCCCGCGACCGCCAGGCGGCCTGGTAGGCGGCGAGGTTCGGCAGATTGGGCGGCGCGATTTCGCTCAGATTGAGCGCGCGATGCGGCAACGCACCGTCGGGGACGATCAACGCCAACAGCGCGGCGCCCTCAGCGGATCCTTGGGCCAACCCCGCGACCGAACCACCGACTGCGCTCAAGGCCTTAACGCATCGATCCGGGATCAACCCTGCCAGACAGGCGAGATAGGTTGGGTTCTCGGCGAAGGGACCGTCGACGATCACCGGACAATCGGTTCCGAGCGCACGCAGCGACTCGGCGCTCATCAGCGCGCAATACAAGGCCGCCAAGCTTGCGCGATCGCCGGGCGCGAACCCCTCAGCGCCGATGATCCGGCCCTGCCCGCCTGTACCGGGGGCCGGTCCGCCGCTATCGGTGAAGGACGGCAAAGCAAAGACCCCCCGCCCGATCAATTCCTCGACCGCCCCCAGGCTCGCCTGCGCGGCTGTTTCGCCTTCCGCGATCAGGCCGAACTCGCGGCCGCCCATGAAACGGCAAGAGGCGATCGGCGCGCCGAAGATCGTTGTGTTGGAGACGAGGTCATAGCGCGGGTCCAATCCTCGGATATCCGCATCCGTGTCGAAGCCGATGATCCAGGTTCCGGTCGAGAGCAAGGTGAAACCGGCGACGCCGCCCGCCATGAAACGCAGCAGATTGGCGTTCGAGTCATGAATTCCGGTCACGACTCGCGCCTCGCCCGTGAAATCGGCTCCGGCGACGGGCGGATTCAGCGTTCCGAGTGTCTTCCATGCGGGGGCGATAGGGGCGAACCGATCGGCCCAACCGCGCGCTTGAGCAAGGCTGGAAAACCGGTTCTCCGTGACATCCCACAGATGCGTCTGAGCGCCCAGCGCCGAGACTTCGGAGCGCGCGACGCCGGTCAATCGATAAGCGATATACTGACCCCAGGGCAGGATCGTCCGCACGGATGCGAAAGCATCGGGGAACGCCGTCTCCTGCCAATACAATTGACGCCCCAAAGTAAGGCCGCCGGGATTGGTCGGCGCGAAAACCTCGCTGAAATCGGGCGCCAGATTCGCGTAGCCCTCGACAATGTCCGTCGGCGGTTCGGCCTCGTAATCCATGATCGGCAAGGCCAGGTCGCCATCCGCATCCAGCAGCGCCAATGCCGAACCATGGGCGCAAGGGATCACCATATCGACCGGCGCGATCCGATCGAACCGCGCCAACCCGGCTTGGATCAAGCCAAGAACCGGCGCCGGGTCGATCCAGCGATACGGCGGGCCGTGCGGATGAACCGACGGCGCCGTCTCCTCCGCCAACAGATCAAGTTCCGGCCCGAACAAAAAAAGTTTCGTATTCGTCGACCCGGCGTCGATCACCGCGACGCCGCGCGGATGGTTGCGCCCCATTTTCAGACGTCCCTCGCCCCGCCTTCAATTCAAGCCCCGCCTTCAATTCAAGAAAGTGTACCGCCCCATGGCCAGAAGACCAGCTAAAGCCCCCGCAAAAAAGGCGAACGCCAAGAAAGCCGCCGCAAAGAAAGCCGCTTCTCGGAAGGGAGCCGCCGCAAAGGGCGCCGCGAGACGCGCTTCGGGCCGCCTCGCCGATCGCGCGCTGCGGCAGGAAATCATCGAAACCTGCCTCGCCATGAACGCCGCGGGGATTAACCAAGGCTCATCCGGCAATATCAGCGCGCGGAATGCGAGCGGGTTCTTAATCACGCCATCCGGGGTCGACTATGAAAAGATGACGCCGCAGCAGATCGTGCAGGTCGACCTGGAAGGCGGCTATTTCGGCGAATGGCTGCCTTCGTCGGAATGGCGCATGCATCTGGACGTTTATCTCGGCAAGCCAGAGGCGCAGGCGGTGGTGCACACGCACGCGACCTATGCAACAGCGCTTTCCTGCCTGCGACGCGAGATCCCGGCCTTCCACTATATGATTGGCGTGACCGGCGGCGCCACCTTACGCTGCAGCGAGTACGCCACCTTTGGAACGCAGGCGCTGTCGAATACGATGATGACAGCGCTCGAGGACCGCACAGCCTGCCTGCTGGCCAATCACGGCATGATCTGTTTCGCCGACACGCTGCCGAAATCGTTGAAATTGGCGGTCGAGATCGAGACCTTATGCAGGCAGTATTTCATCGCTTGTCAGGCCGGCCAACCGGTGGTCCTGGGCGACGCCGAAATGACAGGCGTCCTGGCGCGCTTCAAGACCTACGGCCTGCAATCGGACGAGTTGGGCGAAAATGACGCCTTGGCGGTCGAAGCGCCGGTCCGCCGCGACGCCCCGAGACGCGCCCAAAAAAGCGACCAGAAAAGCGGGCCGAAACGCGCACCGAAGAGCGGGAAGAAAGCCGGCGCGCGGAAAAGGCGCGGCTGACCATGGCCTATGTTTTGGGCATAGACGGCGGCACCGAGAGCCTGCGCGCCTTCATCTTCGATCTGGAAGGACGGCCGGTCGCGTCACATGCGACCACGTATAAGACGGACTTTCCCCAACCCGGCTGGGCCCACCAAGACCCGGATGACTGGTGGTCGGCGCTGGGCGCTTCGGTGAATGGCGTCCTGGAAAAAGCAAACCTTTCCGGCGCGGAGATAAGGGCGCTCTGCGTTGACACGACCTGTTGTTCCGTCGTGGCGCTAGACGCCGAGGGGCGAGCGCTGCGACCGGCGATGATCTGGATGGATGTGCGGTCTTCGGAGGAGACCCGGATCATCACCGAAACCGGCGACCCGGCCCTGCGGATCAATAGCGGCGGCGCCGGCCCGGTCTCAGCAGAATGGATGCTGCCGAAAGCGCTCTGGATCAAGCGCAACCAGCCCGAGATATACGCCAAAGCCGCCAAGATCGGCGAGTACCAGGACTATATGACCTATCATCTGACAGGGGTCTGGGCGGCGTCGCTGAACAATATGGCCGTGCGGTGGCACTATCAGACCGATCACGGCGGCGCGCCGACCTCCCTCCTCGCCGCAATAGGGCTTGAGGACCTGGCGCAGAAATGGCCGCAAAGAATCTGTCGGCCGGGCGAGGTGATCGACGGGCTGACAAGCGCCGCCGCGCAGCACCTTGGATTGGATCCCGGCACCCCGGTCGTGCAAGGCGGCGCCGACGCGTTCATCGCCATGATCGGCCTCGGCGTCATCGAACCCGGCGAGATGGGCCTGATCACCGGCTCGTCTCACCTGCAGCTTGGCGTCGCCAACCGCGAGGTGCATGCGCCAGGCGTCTGGGGAACCTATATGGACGCCGTCTATCCCCGCAAACCGATTATCGAGGGCGGCCAGACCTCGACCGGATCGGTGATCGCCTGGTTCAAGCGGCATTTCGCCGACCAGACCAGTTTCGAAGCCCTGAACGCCGCCGCAGAGGCCCTGCCTCCCGGCGCCGAGGGCGTCCTGGTGCTGGATCATTTCCAAGGAAACCGAACGCCCTACACCGATCCCCTGTCGCGGGGCGCGATCACTGGACTGACCCTGAAGCACGAACCCGCCCATGTCTTCCGCGCGATGCTTGAAGGCGTCTGTTTGGGCACGCGGCTGATCGTCGAGAATTTTGGAGACGCCTTCACGGCGAAGCGCTTGGTGGTCGCCGGCGGCGCTACGAACTCGCCGCTCTGGCTCCAGATTCACGCCGACACGCTGGGGGCCCCGATGCAATTGACCGAAGTCGCCGACGCGCCAGCGCTCGGCGGCGCCATCCTCGCGGCCGTCGGCGCGGGTTTGCATCCATCGATCGAAGACGGCGTCGCGGCGATGGTTCGGGTGACCGACACGGTCGAGCCCAACGCCGATCACATGGCCGCCTATGAACAGATTTTCCCGCAGTATAAGACGCTCTACGGCGCGCTCAAATCGGTTCGGGATGCGGCCGGATGAGTGACGTCGCGCGCGCCAGCAACCGTCCGCTGCTCGACCTCTACCGGACCATGCGGCGCATCCGCAGCTTTGAGGAGCGGGTCGGCGAGATGTTCGTGCGTCAAGGCACGGCTGGGTCGATGCTGCACCTTTCCATCGGCGAGGAAGGCGTCGCCGGCGTTTGCGCGGCGATGGAGGACGGCGACAGTTTCACCACCCATCATCGCGGCCATGGCGTCTTCCTGGCGCGCGGCGGAGAGCCGGGCCGCATGCTGGCGGAGATCGGCGGCAAGGAAGCGGGCTACTGCGCCGGCAAGGGCGGCTCGATGCATATCGCCGACATGGGCGTCGGCCATCTTGGCGCCAACGCGATCGTCGGCGGCGGCATCCCGCACGCAGTCGGCGCCGCGCTGAGCTACAAAACCAAGGGGATCGACGCCGTCTCGGTCGCATTCTTCGGTGACGGCGCCATGCAGCAGGGCCTGCTTTACGAGTCGATGAACATGGCCGCCCTTTGGTCGCTGCCGGTGCTGTTCGTCTGCATCAACAACCAATACGGGATGGGGACGCGCATCGATCGCGCCGCCGCGAATACGGATTTCGCCGCGCGCGCAGAGGCCTTCGGTTTGGCCGGGCGCCATGTCGACGGAAGCGACGTCGAGATGGTGCTGGAAACGGCGGCCGCGGCGATGACGACGGCGCGATCCGGAACGCCGGGCCTCTTGACCATGACTTGCTATCGCTTTTTCGGGCACGCCCGGATGGACAAGAGCCCCTATCGGGACGCAGCGGAAGAGGCCGAGGGACGCGGACACGACCCGGTGGCCGCCGCGCGCGCCCGCCTGCTCGACCGCAGCGAGGCGCGCGAGGCCGATCTCGACGCGCTCGACGCCGAGGCGGCGCAGGAAATGGACGCCGCCCTGGATTGGGCGCTGGCTCAGACCCAACCGCCCGGCGCGGCCATGTTCGACCATGTCTACGCCCCCGACGAGCCGCCGCCGCAGCCGCTGCGCGACCGGTTGAGCGATGTGTTGAGAGAATATCGGTGACGGCGGCGGCGCAGACCGCGACTTATCGCGAGGCGCTCCGAGAGGCCTTGGCCGACGCTATGCGGGCGGATGGCGATGTCATCGTGATGGGAGAAGAGGTCGGACTCTACGGCGGTGCCTATGGCGTCACCAAGGACCTGATCGGCGAGTTCGGCGCGGCCCGGGTGCTCGATACGCCGATCTCCGAGGCCGGGATCGTCGGGGTGGCGGTCGGCGCGGCGATGACGGGTCTGCGCCCGGTCGCCGAGATCATGTATGTGGACTTCGCCGGCTTGGTCATGGACCAATTGGGCAATCAGGCGGCGAAGATCCGTTATATGTTCGGCGGCCAGACTGGCGTCCCTATGGTGCTGCGGACGCAAGGAGGGACCGGCCGATCGGCCGCCGCACAGCATTCGCAATCGTTGGAAAGCTGGTTCGCGCATGTGCCTGGGTTGCGGGTGGTCATGCCGGCGACGGTCAATGACGCCTATCACCTGCTGCGTCAGGCGCTGACAAAGCCCGATCCGGTCGTCTTCATCGAGCACAAAGCCCTCTATGTCAGCAAGGGAACGCTCGACAAGGATAAGCCTGACGCGCCCTGGGGGGCGCCGGTCTTGCGCCGGGCCGGCGGCGATGCGGTGATCGTCGCCTATTCCCGCATGGTGCATGAGGCGCTGGCCGCCGCCGAGACGCTGGCGGAAAGGGGCGTCGAGGCCGCGGTCTGGGATCTGCGCTGTTTGAACCCGATGGACCTGGACCCGATCCTCGAGTCGGTACGGGCCTGCGGACGCGCGGCGGTGGTGACGGAAAGTTGCCTGACAGGCGGTTTCGCGGCCGAGCTTTCGGCGCAGATCAGCGAACATTGCTTCGACCGATTGGAAGAGCCCGTCATCCGTATCGCCGGGGAAGATGTGCCGATCCCGGTCGCGCCCGATCTGGAGGCCGCCTCCATCCCGACGCCGGGCTTGATCGCTGACGCCATGGCCTGGCTGGTGAGCCGGGAGGCGCCGGCATGGGCCTAGCGCCGGACCAGGACGAGACAGAGATCGATCTGACCCTGCCGCGCCTCGGCGAGACGATGGATGAGGGGCGGATTACGGCCTGGCTGATCGAGCCCGGCGCGCGGTTCGAGCGTGGCGAGATCATCCTGGAGGTCGAAACCGACAAGACCGTGGTCGAGGTGCCTGCCCTGCAAGCCGGCCGGCTGGTAGAAATCCTGGCGCCGGAGGGCGACGAAGTCGCTGTAGAGGCCGCGATCGCCCGGATCGCCGTCGCCCCCGGGCAGAGGTTGGCGACGCCGGCAGGCGCGTCCGAGAAAGAAAACTCGGCGCCGAGACCCAAAAAAGAAATCAGGCCGGCGCCGATCCGCTCTACGTCACCGCCCGCCCAAAGCGACGTTGCTGCAAGTCCTGCTGCGCGCGACGCGGCCAAACGCTGGGGACTGCCGCTGGAGACGATCCAAGGGACAGGGCGAAACGGTCGGATTACCGCCGCCGATGTCGCGGCGGTCGCGGCCGCGCCGCCGCAGTCCGGACCGCGCGGCCCATTTTTTCTGCATGTTTGGGAGGCTGCGCGGGAGACCGACATCGGCCCGGCGCCGCATGTGGTTCTTGTACATGGCCTGTTCGCCGACGCACGAGGATTTGATGCTTTGGCGCGGCGGCTGGCGCGCGACGGCGTCCATGTCAGCGCCATCGATCTGCCCGGTCACGGCGCGGCGGACAACACGCCGATGACATTCAACGCCTGCGCCGCCGCGCTGGCGGATTTGTTAGCGGAGATCGCTTCGGCGACGCCAGGCCGGTTAATCCTGCTCGGGCACTCTCTGGGCGGAGCCCTCGCCGTGCGTGCAGCCGCGCAAACGCCCGACTTAAGCGGCGGCGGCGTTGAGGCGATCTGTCTGATCAATCCGATCGGACTCGGCGGACGCTTTGAGACGTCATTTCCGGAGGCCGTCCTCGCGGCGCGGACGCCAGAGGCGTTGGGCGATGCGCTGGAACCGCTCGGCGCGCCGGTGCTGACCAATGAAGCGCTGGCGGCGCTCCTGGCGCGGATTGAAGCGGCAAGACCCGCCCTAGCGCAGTTCATTGAAGACATTGCGCCCGAAGACGGGCCGCCGACCAGCATGCGCGACGATCTTGAGGCGCTCGGCGGGGCGGTGGCGCTCGGCCTGTCATGGGAGGACCGCGTCGTTCCTTGGCGCCCGGAAGACACGCTGACCACGCTGCCCGCTTCTGTCGGCGTCCACTTCCTGACGGGCGGCCACGCGCCCTATACGACCAATCCGTTGGAGACACATAGCGTCCTCCGGCGCTTGATCTGAGTTCGCGTGCCTCGCACAAGGCGCCAGCCGGTCTTCGAGAGAAGCGACGGTCAATGAACTCTCCGAGACCTTGAGAACACTGTCATATCATTATCTTGATAGGCGGATGGCGACCCCTGCAGGACTCGAACCTGCAACATCCTGCTTAGAAGGCAGGTGCTCTATCCAGTTGAGCTAAGGGGCCGTATCGGCTGAGGCCGACGCGCCTGAAAACGAGTCCGGCTTTCGACCGCGCGCGACCAATTCCTAACGGCTCTCGCCGCGCCGGGCAATGCCGCCGACGCGATCCGTCCGGGAGGTGAGCCCGCACCCCAATCACGCGGATTCAGGCTTGGCGTCAGGGTGCAATCATGCGGTGGCGCGCGCGTCTTGGAATATCCGCAAAAATTTTGTATATGAAGTCATTCTTATATCAACATGCGCTCTGGCAATGTCGAACCCCGCGCCGATCTTGACCGCACGATCTCTTCGACTGGCCGCGCCGGCGTCTGGCGTCGGCTCGGAAACGAAAGCCGATCCAGGGTTCGGCCGCGCCGCTAATCATCATCAGGACAACGGCGCGGATGAACGATTTCGCGACTTGGCTGAGAACCTGCCGGGCGCGGTGTTTCGCTATCTGCTCCACCCGGACGGCCGGGACGAGATCGAATATATGAGCAGCGGTTGTGAACAGATCTGGGAAACAAGCGCCGAGTGCATTCGGAACGACCCGACGCAACTCTGGCAATTGGTGGTTCCCGACGATATCGAGGCGATGCGCGCATCGGTCGTTAAGTCGGCCGAAACGATGGATAACTGGCTGCATATCTACCGCATCGTGACGCCATCGGGTCGCTTGAAATGGCTCGAGGGCCGCGGCACGCCGCACCGCCAGACCAACGGGACCATCGTCTGGAACAGCGTGATCCTGGACGTCACGGACAGAGAGAAGGCGCAAGCTGCGCTCGAGCGGCAAACCGCCGGTATCGCCGCGCTTCAGGACCATATCGCCCAGGCGGCGCGCACCGGCGCGTTGGGCGAATTCTCCTCCTCGCTGGCGCATGAAATCAACCAACCCCTCGCCGCGGTCCTGAACTACCTCTACACGGCGCGCCAAAAGCTAGGCCCCCTTGACGACGCCGTCGAGGCCGGCGCGCTCCTGGACAAGGCGCGCAGTCAGGCGGAGCGCTGCGCGTCGATCGTGCAGCGGATGCGCGCGCTGTTCGCGACTGGCGCGATCGAGCGCCGGGTCGAGGAGATCGACGGCCTGGTGCAGGAGTGCATCGGGGTCGCCTTGAGCGGCCGGCGCAAAGGACTGCGCATCGCCACGGATCTGAGCAAGGCGCCGACAACGGTGTATGTCGACCGGATCCAACTGCAACAGGTCTTGATCAATCTGCTCCGAAACGCGCGAGATGCGATCGCGACGGCGCCAAATGGCGCGATATCGCTCCGCGTTCAAGCCGCTGAGGCCGGCGTCTGGTTTTTTGTCGACGATAACGGACCTGGGATCCCAGTCGCCCTGATCGACGGGCTGTTCGAGCCCTATATCTCCACCAAGGCCGGCGGAACCGGCGTCGGACTGTCGGTCAGCGCCTCAATCATCCGCGCCCATGGCGGCGTGATCCAAGCCGAGAATCTGGAGACGGGCGGCGCCCGTTTCTCCATCTATCTGCCCAGCGCGACGTGACCCGATGCCGGTGATCCATGTCGTCGACGACGATCGGGCCGTGCGGGAGTCGCTCAACGCCCTGCTGACGAACAACGGCTTCACAGTCCAGACCTACGCCCGCGGGTCGGATTTTCTGTCGGTCCTCGACACGGATATTGAAGCGGGCTGCATCATTCTGGATCATCAATTGCCGGATACGACTGGGCTCGCCCTGCTCGGTCGCGTGACCCGGCGCAGTTCCATGCCGGTCATCATGGCGACCGGCCACGCCGATATCCGTCTGGCGGTCGAGGCGATGAAGGCCGGGGCGGCGGATTTCATCGAAAAGCCGATCGCCGCGCCGGAGCTGCTGCGCCGCCTCGGCGCTGTCATCGCCAAGGCGCCCGCGCCCGACCAAGCCGAAGCGTTCGACGGGCTGACCGCCCGAGAGCGGGAAGTGCTGGACCAATTGATGCTCGGCCGGACAGCGAAGGAAATGGCGCGCGCACTGAACATCTCGCCGCGCACGGCGGAGGCGCACCGGCGTCGGGTGATGCAGAAGACCAAGGCGGAGAATCTCTCCCACCTCGTCCGCATAGCGATGCGCGCGGGGCTCGACCCGGCCGCGCCTTAGACCCCGTCGCCGCGGCCAAGACAATCGCGGGCGACTATGACTTTCCGCCGCCGTTAAAATCAGTCTTCGCGATCGCAGCCGCTTCCTCCATCCCAGCTTTCGCCGATATCTCGCCGAGCTTGGCGCTCTCTTCCCAATACTCGTTCACCATGTCCTGCCAATGCGAGACGCAGGTCTCGAACGCATCATTGGCCGAACCGCAGCGGCCCAGGGCGGTTTGCAGCTCCATATTCTTCTTGATCCGATGCGCGACAAAACGGCTGACCTCTTTATGCCAAGACTCGATCCCTTTCAGGGCGGTCTCGTTCAACGCCGACATAGAGCGACCCTGAGGCCCTTTGAAAGGATCCATGGCGGCGAGCTCGGCGGGAAAGGGATAGCTCGGCATACTGGCGTTCTTGGAAACGGGCATTCTTTCCTCCCATTCACTGTTATTGACGGTCCGCCTGGCGCGTGAGGGGAGCCCGCGCGCTGCGATCTTCGACGAATAAACCATGGAGCAAGTAGGGACATTGACGCGGATCAACTGTCGCAGTTTTTCAATGATCCCGTCTGGGGCCGAGCCCGGGGCCCAGCCGGGAGCCCAGCCCGGAGCCCAGCCAAGGACCTCGTCGGGGGCCGCACCGCCCTTGCCGCCGCTTCGGTCGCGGACTAGCCTGACCGAAGGGGAAGGCTTCCCCCACGGGCGAAACCGGCGCACGGCGCCGATTGGGGCGGGTGGTTCGCGATGTCCATCAAGCAAATACTGGTGCATCTGGCGTTGGACGAAGACCGGGAGATCCGGCTGAAGACGTCGGTCGCCCTGGCGCATCGTTTCGACGCGCATTTGATCTGTCTTTATGTCGCCGCCGCCGTGCATATGCCGGCCGGCGCGGCGGGACGCGGCGCCTCGGCCGCCTATATCGCCGAGGCGCGCGATCTGGCGCGCAGCCGCAGCGGCGAAATCAGAGACGAGGCGGAGGCGCTCTGCGCGGCGTCCGGGATCTCGTATGAATGGGCTTATGGCGAGACCGACCATTTCGATCAGTTGATGGAGCATGTGCATCGCACGGACCTGACGGTGGTCACCCAGGTTCAGTTCGACCATTTCGAAGATCGTTTGATGTTCCAATTGCCGGAACTGGTCATTCAAGAGGCCGGCGGCATGGTGCTGGTTCTGCCCAAAGGGCACGCGCCGGCCAAGCTGGACGAACCGATCCACACGATGATCGCCTGGCGCTTCTCGAAAGAAGCGATGCGGGCGGTGCGCGATTCGCTGGAAATTCTCCGCGACAGCAAAAAGGTGACGATCCTGGCCCTGCAGTCGCATCCGGAGAGGCATGCGGCGCCGAACCTGCTGCAGGAATATTTGGCCCGGCATGGCGTCGCCGCCGAAGTGGTCTCGAAGGACCATGACGAGGCGATCGGCGAGCAAATTCTGGACACGGCCCACACGCTCGGCGTCGACCGGCTTGTCATGGGCGGCTATGGGCGCAGCAGCTTAAGCGAACGCCTGTTTTTCGGTCCCAGCCGTTACGTCTTGGGGCATTCGGCGATCCCGATCTACATGTCGCACTGATCGCGCGATGACCGGCGCCGTCGAGAAGGAGCCCCGCGGCGCGGGTGCGCAGGAGCGCCTTCGCTCGGCCGAGCCGGGCCGGGGCGAATTCGTCGCCATCGCCGCCCTGATGTTCTCCCTGGTCGCCTTGTCGATCGACGCGATGCTGCCGGTCTTGCCGGAAATTGGATCGGCGCTGGCGATCCCGGTCCCGAACGACGCGCAATATATCATCTCGGCGCTGTTCATCGGTCTTGCGGTCGGTCAGATCGTCTATGGGCCGCTGTCGGATGTGTATGGCCGCAAGCCGCTGATCTATATCGGCCTCGGCGTCTTCGCCGGCGGCAGTCTGCTATCCGCCCTGGCGACCGATTTCGAGACCATGCTGATTGGCCGCGTCCTGCAGGGGTTGGGCGCGGCGGGCCCGAGGATCGTTATGGTGGCGATGATTCGCGACCGGTTCGAAGGCCGGGTGATGGCGCAGATCATGTCCTTCGTCATGGCGGTGTTCATCTTTGTTCCCGCCCTGGCGCCGGCGATCGGTCAGGGGATCATGCTGGCGGCCGGTTGGCGTATGATCTTCTGGTTCTTCATCCTGTTGGGTCTGATCAACACGGTCTGGTTTTTGACGCGCATCCCAGAGAGCCTGCCGCACGCATCGCGCGCGCCCCTCTCGCCCCGCCGGATCTATCGCGGTTTCAAGGAGGCGCTGAGCAACCGCACCACACTGGGATATACGCTCGCCACCGGTTTCATCTTCAGCCCTTTCGTCGCCTACCTGTCGATGGCCCAGCAGGTTTTCCAGCAGGATTACGGACTGGGCCGCTGGTTTCCGCTGCATTTCGCGATCCTGTCCTTGGCGATCGGCGCGGCGTCGATCCTGAACGGCAAACTGGTCATCCGTTTCGGCATGCGCCGGATATCCCGCCTCGCGCTGATCCTCTGCGCCAGCACGATGCTCACATTCCTCGCCGTCTGCGCCGCGGTTGGACGCGAGCCCGATCTGCTCAGCGTCAGTCTGGTCCTGATGGTCAGCTTCTTTTGCGTCGGCATGTTGTTCGGCAATCTGAACGCGTTGGCCATGGAGCCGATGGGCCATATCGCCGGCGTGGCATCGGCCTTGGTCGGATCGCTCGCCAGCTTGATCGCCGTGCCTTTCGGGGCCTTGGTCAGCCAATCCTATTCCGGCTCAGTGCTGCCGATGATCGGCGGCTTTGGGGCCTTTTGCCTGCTATCCCTGGCGATGTCGCTATGGGCGGACAAGGAACATCCGCCTGGACCGATCGTCAAATCCGAGGCGGACTTGCCCCGCGCTGGCGAGCGTTGACGATCGAAACCTAATCCAAGGCGAACCCGCGCCCTTTGAGAAAAGCGGCGAATCCCGTGCGTTCTGGAACCGACATCTGGCGCGCCGCATTTTCCGACCAGGTCAGCCCCTGTTTAACGCCATAGCGATCGACATGCCGTTGTTTCCCCGGCGGGATTGGCGCGGTCGCGTGACGGCGGGCGTCATAGGCGGCGATCGCCGTGTCCAAGTCGGCGCTATCGTAGCGGTTACGATGGATGACGGCGGAAGGCGGAAGCCGCATGCTGACAGTCGACTGCGCTTCTGCGGCAACATGGCCGAGCGCCAGGCCCGCGACCGGAAACACGCCCGGCGGCAAGCCGAGCAGGTCGCACGCCTCTGCGATATGGTTGCGAACAACGCTGATCGGACAGCAGCCAAGGCCCGCCGCCTCGGCCGCGAGGACGAAACTCGCCAAGGCGATTCCCGCGTCGACGGCGGTGTTCATGAAGGTATCGAGGGAATCGTTGCGATGGTCGAACCCGTGCAACTCTGAGATCCGGCGCTGGCGATTGAGATCGCCGCAGAAGACCAGGAAGACAGGGGCGTCGCCGATCCAGGCGTCGAAGGAGGACCATTCCTGCATCGCGCTTCGGATCGCGGGGTCGTCGATGACCACGATGCTATATTGCTGCAAGTCGGACTTGGACGGCGCCGATTGCGCACAGGCCAAAAGCAGGGACAGAAGGCCCGCGTCGATCGGGTCGGGCCGGAATTGGCGACAACTGGCGCGGCCTAGAATACGCGCCAGTGTTTCGCCCGCGTCTGGAAGTCCGTCGGGCGGGTCAACGCCGAATCGCGCCCGCCAAGCCGCCTGAAAGTCGTCCATCGCGCGCCCGCCCTACCGCTTTAGAAGAACACGAAGGTCACCAACACGAAGAGCGGCGTCAGGAAGACGATCGACCAGCCCATATAGCCGAAGAAGCTGGGCATCGGCACGCCGCGTTCCTCGGCGATCGAGCGCACCATGAAGTTCGGCGCGTTGCCGATATAGGTGTTCGCGCCCATGAAGACAGCGCCGGCGGAAATCGCCAAGAGCGTCGAGGACAGTTCAGTCGTCAGCCGCGCAGCATCCCCCCCGGCGGTGTTGAAGAACACCAGATAGGTCGGCGCGTTGTCGAGAAAGCTGGACAGGATCCCCGTCGTCCAGAAGTACATTGCATCAACCGGCTGGCCGTCCCGGCTGACCAGATTGACGATCGGGGCCAGCGCGCCCGCCGTGCCGGCCTTGAGAATGCCGATCGCCGGGATGATGGTGATAAAGATTCCGGCGAAGAGCTTGCCGACCTCGACGATCGGAAACCAGGTGAAGCCATTCGCCTTGCGGCTCTCGGTTCGCGTTATCCGGATCGAGAGATAGGCGATCCCCACCAGCAACACGTCCCGGGTCACATTCTGCAATTCGATCGGCACATGAAATATTTCGAAACTGATCCCCGGCCGCCAGACGCCGCTAAGCAAGACCGCGCCGACGACGAAGGCCAAAAGCAGTATATTGATGGACCCTTCGAGCCTCAGCGCGCCGGTCTCTTCGTCCGACGCAGCCTTTAGGGCCTCCTTGTCCTCCTTGGCGTAGAAATACCGGTCGAGCGCGAAATAGACCGCCAGCAGGATGACTGAGACCATCAGCATCGGCAGGAACATATGCGTCGTCGGCCAGAAAAAGCCGACGCCCTTGAGAAATCCCAAAAACAGCGGCGGATCGCCAAGCGGGGTCAGGCTGCCGCCAATGTTGGCCACCAGGAAGATAAAGAAGACCACCGTGTGGACCTTGTAGCGGCGGTTCTCATTCGCCCGCAAAAGCGGCCGGATCAACAACATTGCGGCCCCGGTCGTGCCCATCCAACTGGCGATCGAGGTCCCGACCAACAGCAGGCCGGCATTGACGACGGGGGTTCCCGTCAGCTTGCCGCGCACCCGCACGCCGCCGGCCACCGTGAATAATGAGAGCAACAGGATGATGAAGGGCAGATATTCGAGGAAGAACACATGCAACAGCTCGAACAAGGCGAGCTCGACCCCATAGACGATGGTGAACGGGATCAGGAAAGAGGCCGCCCAGAAAGTTGAAATCCAGCCGAAATTATTGTGCCAGAAACTCGGCGCAATGAGGGGAAAGACCGCGATGGACAACAGGATCCCCGCGAAAGGAACGACCCAAAGCAGACCCATTTCCCCGCCGTCGAGATGCGGTGCGCCGGCGCCAGCCGCCAGAACCGGCGACCCCGCGCCGAAGAGCGCGAGAAGCGCGAGTCCGATCAAGCCGGCGCCGTTGCGAGCGCGTCGCCGTAAAGCTTCGCCTGTCATGCTTGTCCCCCGACGCCCGACCGTATCCAACTGTAAGCCGAGATTGCGATCTCCACAGTGTCCAGCGCAGTATCTTGCATTGACCGAAAACTGCAACGCCAAGCGCGCGCTGCGGTCTTGCGCCCCCGTCCAACGCATCAGGATTTCGGCGATCCGACCGCGACCGGGGTCCATTTCTGCAGCATTCGACCGTCCGCCGTTTTCACTTTCTCAACCGTCGGACGTTCCAACGTCGTGAAGAACCGAACGATCGCCGGAAAGCCGATTTCGGCGCCAAGCCCTTGTTGTAAGGCCTTGCGGTAGATCGCGTGATGCCGGATTTGGGTGTTGATGTATTCGGTCGAGTGATGGCCATAGCGCTTCCAAATCGAATGGAGGAAATAGATGACTTCCGGCTGCAGCGACGGATTGCCGATATTCGACGGCCGTCCGCGTTCAAACAGCCGGAAGATATTGGGGTCCTCCGGCCCCGTCTCGCCGGCGACGAATACGGCGGGCATGAGTTTTCGGCCATGATACAGCGCTGCATAAGACCCTTGGGCGATATAGAGCAGCCGCTGCAGCTTTTGCGGCTGAAGGTGATCGTTCTCCTTCCGCGCCTGATCGAAGAACCAGAGGCCGACATCAATGGCCGATGGCGCAACTGTGATCGTCACGTCCGCTCCCGTCTCGTCGTAAAAGAACCGACGCCTTGCCGCAGCCCAACGCTGGGCCTATGAACAGCAAAAGTCTAGCGCAATCCAAAGCGCGCTGTCACCGCATGCAAGGGTCGCGGCGACGTGCCGCGCCGGATCGTCACGAGGAGCCACGCCATGGACATGAAAGGCGAATATCGCATCCCCGCGCCCCGCGAAGCTGTTTGGGAGGCTTTGAACGATCCTGAGGTTCTGGCCGCCTGCATTCCCGGCTGCCAGGAGTTGACCAAGACGTCGGATACGACTTTCGAAGCGACGGTTCAGGCCAAGGTCGGTCCGGTGAAGGCGAAATTCTCCGGCGCCGTGGCGCTGAGCGATATCGATCCGCCGAACGGCTATACGATCAGCGGCGAAGGCAAAGGCGGGGCCGCCGGTTTCGCGAAAGGCGGCGCCAAGGTCGCCTTGGCGGAAGACGCGGGTGAGACTGTGCTGACCTACGACGTCGACGCGAATGTCGGCGGCAAACTGGCGCAGATCGGATCGCGGCTGATCGATTCCACCGCCAAGAAGATGGCGAACGAGTTCTTCGGGAGCTTTGTCGAACAGGTCGCCGCCCGAACCGGCGCGCCGGCGGCCGCCGAAGCCGCTGAGACTGCGGCGCAGCCGGCCGCCGAAGCAGCCGCCCCCGAAGCGGCGGCTGTGAAGGCCGACGCTGCGAAGGCGGCGATCGACGCCGCTACCGATGTCTCGAACAAGCGACGCGGCCTCAGCCCCTTTGTCTGGACGGTGGCGGTGATCATTGTCGCCGGTCTGCTGATTTATGGTTTTTCGTCCTAAAGAGCCGAGCCCTCGCCAGGATGCATCGGGACCTGGAATGGCTGCACGACTACTGGCGCGGCTTGCCGTCTGATACTGGACTTCCGGCGCGTTCGCAGGTGAATCTGGACGAAATCGGTCATCTTGAAAAAGTGATCGTGCTGGTCGAGGTGATCGGCTCGGCAGTGGACGACCCCGCCTCCTACCGATTCCGGTTCGTCGGCGCCGATCTCAATGTCTTCTCTAGAGCGCCCCTTGCCGGGACGCTGTTGCGCGACCTGCCCGATCCAAAGGCCATCGCGCTATTGTTGGAACGCTACGAGGAAACCACACGCCTTAAAAAACCGATCAGCCGCGCCGGTGAACGCACGCTCGATGGGATCGACTACCGCTTCGAGTATCTGTCCCTGCCTCTTTCAGACGACGGCGAAACCGTCGATATGATCCTCTCGGGGGTGACCCACAAACGCGTCGACGAAGCCTAGCGCGACCGCCGGGGACGCGCGTTCCGGAACAGCCGTCTTGGCGGACTTGATTCCGGCGCCGGAGCGTCCCACACTCACGTTAAGCGGATCGTGACCCCGTCAAACGAGGGCCGGCCAAACAAATGAAATCGCGGGCGTCACGCGCGCGACCAGGGATACGAAGAGAGACGTATAGGGAACGCCAACACCTTATCCATTCCACAGTCAGTTTAGATCATTAGGGAGGATCTATCATGCCGACCGTTTCCATGACGGTGAACGGCCAGGCGGTCACGGGCGACATCGAAGCCCGGACGCTCTTGGTTGAGTATTTGAGAGAAAATCTGCGCCTGACCGGCACGCATGTGGGCTGTGACACCAGCCAGTGCGGGGCCTGTGTCGTTCATGTCGACGGCAAGTCGGTGAAGGCCTGCACCATGCTGGCCGCGCAAGCCGAAGGCTCGGACGTCCTTACCATTGAGGGCCTCGCCGACGGCGACGACCTGCACCCGATGCAGGAAGCTTTCCGCAATAATCACGGACTGCAATGCGGCTTCTGCACGCCGGGCATGGTGATGAGCGCGGTCGACCTTCTCAACCACAATAAGAACCCGAGTGAAGGTGAGATCCGCGAGTGGCTGGAAGGCAACATCTGCCGCTGCACCGGCTACCACAACATCGTCAAATCGATCCAGGAAGCCGCCACGAAAATGTAGCGAGCGTCCGTACGGCCGAGAGGCGGCCCCCGGTTTAGAACGATTTGTCACAGCGGCACGGGACGGAGACAGCGTTAGGGTCCGATCATAGAGCCAACCAAGGCGCGCGGCGGACCAGGAGTGGCGCGGCTCACGTTCAGGGAGAAGAAACATATGACTGACACCGGTATTGGCGCTTCCGTGAAGCGCGTCGAAGACGCCCGGTTCCTCACAGGGCGCGGCAGCTACACCGACGATCTGGAACAGCCCAATCAGACCTACGCCTATATCCTCCGCAGCCCGCATGCGCATGCGGCGATCACGAAACTGGACGTCTCGGCCGCCAAGGCGGCCCCGGGCGTCGTCGCCGTCTTCACCGGCGAAGACATGCAGGTCGGCTCGATCCCTTGCGGCTGGCAGGTTAATAGCAAGGACGGCGAGCCGATGAAGGAGCCGGAGCACCCGCCGCTCGCCAAGGGCAAGGTGCGCTATGTCGGCGACCAGATCGCTGTCGTGATCGCCGAGAGTCTTGCGGAAGCGAAAGCCGCGGCGGAAGCGATCGAGGTCGACTACGACATTCAGCCAGCCGTGGTGGATATGAACAAGGCGCTGGCCGGCGGAACCCTGGTTCATGACGATGCGCCGAACAATCTCTGCTACGATTGGGAGATCGGCGACGCGGCGGAAGTGGACGCGGCCTTCGCGAACGCCCATCACATCAGCAAGATCGACATCGTCAACAACCGCGTCGTTCCCAACGCGATGGAGCCGCGCGCGGCGGTCGGCGCCTATGACAAAGCGTCAGGCGAGTACACGCTCTACACGACCAGCCAGAACCCGCATGTGATCCGTCTGCTGATGGGGGCCTTCGTGCTGCAGATCCCGGAGCATAAGCTGCGGGTGGTGGCGCCGGATGTCGGCGGCGGCTTCGGCTCGAAGATCTATCACTATGCGGAAGAAGCCATCGTCACCTGGGCGGCGCCGAAAGTGGGACGTCCCGTGAAATGGACGGCGGAGCGGACGGAATCTTTCCTCACCGACGCCCATGGCCGGGACCATATCACCCATGCCGAACTGGCCTTGGACGAGAACGGCAAATTCCTGGGTCTGAAAGTCGATACGATCGCCAATATGGGCGGCTACCTTTCGACCTTCGCGCCCTGCGTGCCGACCTATCTCTACGCCACGTTGCTGGCCGGCGTTTACACGACGCCGCTGATCCATGCGAACGTCCGGGCGGTCTTCACCAACACCACGCCGGTCGACGCCTATCGCGGGGCCGGTCGGCCGGAAGCGGCCTATCTGCTGGAGCGCCTCGTCGATCGCGCGGCGCGGGAAATGGGCATCGCCCAGGACGAGATACGCAAGCGGAACTTCATCCCGTCCGACGCTTTCCCATACCAGACGCCGGTCGCGCTGCAATATGACTCAGGCGACTATATGGCGACGCTGGAAAAGGCGCAGGGCATGGCCGACGTGGCTGGATTCCCGGCCCGCAAGGCTGCGTCGGAAGCCAAGGGCAAGCTGCGCGGTCTCGGCTATTCGACCTATGTGGAGGCCTGCGGCATCGCACCCTCGGCGGTCGTCGGCTCGCTCGGCGCCCGCGCCGGTCTGTTCGAGAGCGCCAATGTCCGGGTCAATCCGACCGGCTCTGTCACCGTCTTCACCGGCTCGCACAGCCATGGCCAAGGGCACGAAACCACCTTCGCGCAACTGGTCAGCGACACGCTGGGCCTGCCGCTCGATCAAATCGAGATCAGCCATGGCGACACGAATAAGGTCGCCTTCGGCATGGGCACCTACGGCTCGCGCTCACTGGCGGTCGGCGGCGAAGCGCTGATGAAGGCGATGAACAAGGTCATCGACAAATCGAAGAAGATCGCCGCCCATGTGCTGGAAGCGGCCGAAGCCGATATCGAGTTCAAGGACGGCAAGTTCACCGTCTCCGGCACCGACAAGGAGATGGCCTTCGGCGAGGTCGCCCTCACCGCCTATGTCCCGCACAACTTCCCGCATGAAACGCTGGAGCCGGGGCTTGAGGAGCAGGCTTTCTACGATCCGATGAACTTCACCTATCCCGGCGGCTGTCACATCGTCGAGGTGGAGATCGACCCGGATACCGGCGTCACCACGATCGAGAAGGTGTCCGCCTGCGACGATGTCGGCCGCGTCATCAACCCGATGATCGTCGCCGGCCAGACCCATGGCGGACTGGCGCAAGGCATTGGCCAGGCCATGTTGGAGGGCTGCGTCTATGACGATGACGGTCAGCTGATCACCGGTTCCTATATGGATTACACCATGCCGCGGGCCGACGATCTGCCTTCTTTCGACACCGACACGGCGGTCACGCTATGCGCCCACAACTCGCTGGGTGTGAAAGGGGTAGGCGAGACCGGCGCCATCGGCTCGCCGCCGGCGGTGATCAACGCCATCGTCGACGCGCTGTCGGGCCTGGGAGTTACGGACATGACCATGCCGGCGACCCCGGAAAAGGTCTGGCAAGCGATCCAGGACGCCAAGATGCCGATGGCGGCCGAATAAGCCTCGAGCGAACCCTTCAAGGAGAAGAAGCATGTATGACTTCAATTATTATAAACCCGGTTCGCTCGCCGACGCGGCGTCGGCGCTCGCCGGGGCCGAAGACGGCAAAATCGTCGCCGGCGGCATGACCCTGATCCCGACCATGAAACAGCGCTTGGCGCAGCCCAGCGATTTGATCGATCTGGCCGCTGTCGGCGATCTCAAGGGCATCAGCTCGGACGGCTCGTCGGTCACAATCGGGGCGATGACCACCCATGCGGAAGTCGCCGGCTCGTCGGACGTCCAATTGGTGATTCCCGCCTTAGCGGCGGTGGCGGAAGGCATCGGCGACCCACAGGTGCGCAATTGCGGCACCATCGGCGGCTCGGTCGCGAATAACGACCCGGCGGCGGACTATCCCGCGGCTTGCCTCGCCTTGAATGCGACCATCGTCACCAACAAGGGCGAATACAGCGCGGACGATTTCTTCACCGGCATGTTCGACACCGCCTTGGACGAGGATGAAATCCTGACCGCTGTCAAATTCCCGAAACCGGACAAGGCGGCCTATATGAAGTTCCCGAACCCGGCCTCGCGCTATGCGATGGTCGGCGTCTGCGTCGCCCAAACCGGCGGCGCCGCACGCGTCGCCGTGACCGGGGCCGGGCAAGACGGCGTTTTCCGCGCCTCGGAGATGGAAGCGGCCCTCGCCTCCAACTTCGCGCCGGAAGCGTTGGACGGTATTTCCGTCTCCGCCGACGATTTGAATTCAGACATCCACGCCAGCGCCGAGTACCGTGCGCATCTGATCGGCGTCATGGCGAAACGCGCGGTGGCGGCCGCGTAGGGCGTCGGCATCGGTGAGACTGCAAGAGGGCGGCCTTCGATAAGGCCGCCCTTTTCATTTCCACGCGACAGCGGAATAGCGCGGCGCACGAACAGGAGGAAGGCATGATCGTCGGCGGACCGAAAGAGGTCAAAACCCACGAGTACCGGGTCGGCCTGACGCCCGAAAGCGTGGCGGAACTGCACGCGCATGGGCATCGGGTCCTGATCGAGACCGGCGCAGGGGCCGGCATTGGCGCCGGCGACGACGACTATCGCGCCGCCGGGGCGGAAATCCTGCCGGGCCCGGAAGCGATCTTCGCCGAAGCGGAGATGGTCGTGAAGGTGAAAGAGCCGCAACCGGCGGAGCGCGCCATGCTGCGCCCGGGCCAAGTGCTTTTCACGTACTTGCATCTGGCGCCGGACCCGGACCAAACGAGCGACTTGGTCAAATCGGGCGCGGTCTGCATCGCCTATGAGACGGTCACCGACGCTCATGGCGGACTCCCGCTTCTGAAACCGATGAGCCAGGTCGCCGGACGGATGGCGGTTCATGCCGGCGCCGCGGCGCTAGAGAAGGAGCATGGCGGCCGCGGCGTTCTGCTCGGCGGCGTGCCCGGCGTCGCGCCCGGCAAAGTGACGATCCTCGGCGGCGGTACGGTCGGCTTCAATGCGGCGCAGATGGCCGTCGGCCTGGGCGCCGATGTCACCATCCTGGACCGCAGCCCCGAAGCGCTCGAACGGCTCGGCATGTATTTCGAGGCCAGCGCCAAGACGCGCTTTTCCAACCGGGCGAACATCGCCGAATGCGTCGCCGAGGCCGATCTGGTCATCGGCGCGGTGTTGGCGCCCGGCGCGGCGGCGCCGAAACTGGTGACGCGCGCCATGCTGAAAACCATGAAACGCGGCGCGGTGATCGTCGATGTGGCGATCGATCAGGGCGGCTGTTTCGAGACCTCAAAGCCGACGACCCATGCCGATCCGACCTTCACCATCGATGGGGTGGTGCATTATTGCGTCGCCAACATGCCGGGCGCGGTCGCGCGCACCTCGACCTATGCGCTGAACAACGTCACCCTGCCCCATGCGTTGGGCATCGCCGAAAAAGGCTGGCGCGCCGCGCTGGCCGCCAATCCGCATTTGGCCCAGGGCCTGAATGTCTGGAACGGTCAGGTCACGCACCCAGCGGTGGCCGAGGCGCTCGGCTATCCGGCGATCGATGCGGCGAAAGCGTTCGCGGCGGCTTAGGCGACGCCCAAATCGAGGCTCTGTTGTCCGGCGGCTTCCAGGGCTTCGCGCGCATTGTGCGTCGGCAGCGGCAGGTCCAACTGTTCCGCAGCCTCCAAATCGGCCGAATCGTTCGAGGCGGCCGGCAAGGACTTCAGCAACGAGACCGGCGCGCGGTCGATCACACGCGGCATGGGGCCCGCCTCGCCCTCGTCCCAATCGATCAGCCCCTGCAACTCGGCCCAGGCCGACAGCGGCACGACCAGACTGAGCGTCGCATTCCCATAGGTCGCGTGCAGATGCATGCTGTCGATATCGCGCACCGTGTGAAAGACGGTGGCGGCGGCGATCAGCTCCAGCGCTTCTTGCGCCCGCGGCGACAAAGCTCGTTTGACCAAGACCATGCGCAAATCCCCTTGTGACAGAGCCAATATAGACCGATGCGATTCGATATCCAAATCTCATGATTTCGAATTGGCGCTGGCATGTCCTTTGCTTACCAATCTGTATGTTTCAGAACCGAAAACGCGCCGCTCGATCCGCCCTTTCGAAGGCTCTTGCTCTCGGCTTTCTGGCGTGGGTCGCAGCGATTGCCCCTGTCGGGGCGTCGGCTCAGAACCTGTCGACGCTGGACCGGTTTCTGGTCGCCGGCGATGTCGGCGAGCGCTATGACGGCTATCTCACCATACGCCGGAAAGAGGCGACGCCTCAGGTCAAGGCGCTGGTCAAGACGGTAAATCGGCAGCGGCGAAGCTTCTACGCGCAAGCTGCGGAGCGCGCGAAGACCCGCCCGGAATATGCTGCGCGCGTCTACGCCCAGCATATTCAAAAAAAGGCGCCCCGCGGCGCTTGGTTCCTCGCCGAAAGCGGCGACTGGGTGCGCAAATTCTGATTTGGCGCCGGCGCGTCTGCAGACCTCGACATGGGCTGAACCAGATCCCACAAATTGCCGAACAGGTCGCGGAAGACGACGACGGTTCCGTACGGCTCGTGTCGCGGCTCCTCGACAAAATCGACGCCTTTTTCCAGATAGCGCGCATAGTCGCGCACGAAGTCGTCGGTATGTAGGAACAGGAACACCCGTCCGCCGCTCTGATCGCCGATCGCCGCCTGCTCAACCGCATTCTTCGCCTTCGCAAGGAGGATGCTGGCGCCGCCGGCCTCGTTCGGCGGCCGAACCCGGACAAACCGCTTGGTTTCCGAGAGCTTTGTGTCCTCAATCAGATCAAACCCCAAAACGCCGACATAATAGTCGATCGCTTGATCATAGTCGGGCACGAGCAGAGCCAGAGCAGCGATCGATTGCGGCATGGGGCCCCCCTTTAAGGTTTGGCGCCTTCCCTGGCTTGCTGAACCCCCTCTCACCCTTCATATCAAGGTTGCTCGCCAGTTTCCAACGCCGCGCTCGTTTGCGGCGATCCATCCAGCGTCAAGGATGTTCAGCATGACCAGCGCCCTACCCCACACTGTCGACGATGTCGTCACGCTTCTGTCCGACGGCGACTATGTCGCGGACCGCAGTCTCGCAACCGCCCTGTTTCTGGCGCTGGAACTGAAAAGGCCGCTGTTCCTAGAGGGCGAGGCCGGCGTCGGCAAAACCGAGATCGCGAAAGTGCTGAGCAAGACGCTCGGCCGCGATCTGATCCGCCTGCAGTGTTACGAAGGGTTGGATGTCTCCTCCGCCGTCTATGAGTGGAACTACGCGCGTCAGATGCTGGAAATCAAACTGGCCGAGGCCTCGGGCGAGACCAGCCGAGAAAGCCTGGAATCGCATCTGTTCAGCGAGCGGTTCCTGATAGAACGGCCGATCCTGCGCGCGCTCCAGCCCTCGGCGTCCGGCGGCGCGCCGATCCTGCTGATCGACGAGTTGGACCGCACGGATGAACCTTTTGAGGCCTTCCTGCTGGAAGTCCTTTCCGATTTCCAGGTCACGGTGCCCGAGCTTGGCACGATCACGGCGCCGGAACCGCCGATTGTGGTGCTGACATCGAACCGGACGCGGGAGATCCACGACGCGATCAAGCGCCGGTGTTTCTACTACTGGGTCGATTATCCGGACGCGGAGCGCGAGCTGGATATTCTCAAGGTCAAAGCCCCCAACGCCCCGGTCGATCTCAGCAAGCAGATCGTCGGGTTCGTGCAGAAAATCCGCAGCCTCGACCTGTTCAAGCAGCCCGGCGTCGCCGAGACGATCGATTGGGCTCAGGCGCTGACCCAGTTGAATCAACTCTCGCTCGATCCGCAGACGATTAACGACACGCTGGGCGCGCTGCTGAAATATCAGGACGATATCGCGAAAATCCGCGGCTCCGAAGCGGCGCGCATTCTCGATGAGGTCAATACCGAACTGGCCAAGACGGCGGCCGCCTGATCGACCCCGGGGAAAACGACCCGATGTCGGACGATAATACGCCCAGCTACGCCCCCAACGCCTATGGCGCCAGCGACGGCGCCATGGTCGATCCTGCGGCGATGCTGCGCTCGATCGGCAAAACCGAGACCTCGGCCGAAGGCGGCCGGATGGCCGAAAACATCATGCATTTCGCCCGGGTGCTGCGTCAGGCCGGACTGCCGGTTGGACCCGGCAAGGTGCTGCAGGCGCTGAATGCGGTTGAGGCGGTGGGGCTCGGCTCCCGGAAAGACTTCTATTGGGCTCTGCATGCGGTCTTCGTGAACCGGCGTGACCAGCGCGAGATCTTCGACCAGGCCTTCCATTTCTTCTGGCGCAATCCCAACCTGTTGGAAAAGATGATGGGCATGCTGCTGCCGACCCTGACCCAAGAGGAGGATCCGGCGCCGCCGCCCAAAGAGGAAATGTCGCGCCGGGTCGCCGAGGCGCTCGCCGGCGAGAAACAGGGCGAAGAAGAGGATCAAGCCGGCGAAGCGGACGAGGAAGCGCTGGAATTCGACGCCACCTTGACCTTCTCGCGCGAGGAAATCCTCAGCGACAAGGATTTCGAGAAAATGTCGAGCGCCGAGCTGGAACAGGCCCGCGCGGCGATCCGGCGGCTCACCCTGCCCTTGCGGCAATTGCCCACCCGCCGTTTCCAACCGCATCCCGCCGGCCGGCGGGTCGATATGCGCGCGACTCTGCGCCAGGCGGCGCGGTCCGGCGGCGACCTCTCTATGCTGAAGCGCCGCAAACGGCGGCGCCGACCGCCGCCGCTGGTGCTGATGTGCGACATCTCCGGCTCGATGGACCGCTACGCCCGCATGCTGCTGCATTTCATGCATGCGCTGACCAACGACCGGGACCGGGTGCATACGTTCCTGTTCGGCACGCGGCTGACGAACATCACCCGCTATCTGCGTTACAAAGATCCAGACGCGGCGATCGACATGGTCTCGCAAGGCGTCGACGATTGGTCCGGCGGCACCCGGATCGGCGCGTCGCTGCACGATTTCAACCGCGATTGGTCGCGGCGCGTGCTCGGCCAAGGCGCGGTCTGCATCCTGATCACGGACGGGCTGGACCGGGAAGGCGCGCAGGGCGTGGCCGAGGAGATGGAGCGCTTGCACAAGTCCTGCCGCCGCCTCATATGGCTGAATCCGTTGCTGCGCTACGAGGCCTATGAGCCGAAGGCGGCGGGCGCGCGGGCGATCATCCGTCATGTCGATGAATTTCGCGCCGTGCATAATCTGTCCAGCCTGCACCAACTGGCCGCCGCTTTGGGCCAGGAAAGCGCGGCGGACAAGGCCCAAATGGCGAAATGGCGCCGCCTGGCGGCCTAGTCTGAGATTGGAGAGAAACGATGACCGACGCTGCTTTGTCGAGTGACGATGTCTTGAAACAGGCCGAGGGCTGGTTGGATGCGGGCGATAGCGTCGCCCTGGCCACGGTTGTGCGCACATGGGGCTCCTCACCGCGCCCGGTCGGCAGCCAGTTGGCGGTGAACGCCGACGGCCGTTTCGTCGGCTCGGTCTCCGGCGGCTGCATCGAAGGCGCCGTGGTCACCGAAGCCCATGAATCCATCGCAGACGGCAAGCCGCGCAGTCTCGCCTTCGGCGTGTCCGACGCCATGGCCTGGGAGGTCGGCCTGACCTGCGGCGGCGAAATCGAGGTCTTCGTCGAGAAGCTCGAAGGCGCCTGAGGCGGCGGCGCAGCATTGAGGGAAAACGCATGAAGCGGGACATTCTCGACCTAATTCAGGACGTGAAGGCGCGCCGGCAATCCGCTGTTCTGATTACGGAAATGAGTTCTGGCGAACAGTCATTGCTGCGCGAAGACGGCGAAACCCGCAGCGCCTATGGCGCGCCCCTGCCCGCTGTCGAAGACTTGGACGCACGGCTCGACGCGGTGATGGCCCGCGACAAGGGCGAGATCGTCGATAGCGAGGCGGGCCGCTATTTCATTCAGCCCTTCAATCCGCCGAAACGCATGCTGATCACCGGTGCGGTCCATATCTCGCAGGCCCTGGCGCCGATGGCGCTGGCGACCGGCTATGATGTGCGGGTGATCGATCCGCGCAGCGCTTGGGCGACGCCGGAACGATTTCCCGGGATCCTGCTGGACCAACGCTGGCCGGACGAGGTGATGGAGGAAATCCCGCCGGATCGCGGCACGGCGGTCGTGACGCTGACCCACGATCCGAAGATCGACGATCCCGCGCTCGAAGCCGCGTTACAGAGCGACGCCTTCTATATCGGCGCATTGGGCAGCAAAAAGACCCATGGCAAACGCGTCGCGCGGCTCACGGAGGCCGGTTTCAGCGAAGCACAAATCGCGCGCATCCAAGCGCCGATCGGGCTCGATATCGGCGCGATCTCACCAGCGGAGATCGCCGTCGCCGTGCTGGCCCAGACGACGCTCGCCTTGCGCGGCCCGAGACGGTCGAAGGCCGCATGATCTTCGACACGACGCCGGTCTCGGACGCCGAAGGCGCGATCCTGGCGCACAGCACGCGCGCCGGCCCGACAAAGCTCAAAAAAGGCCGCATACTCTCCGACCAAGACATCGCCCTTTTGCAAGGGTACGGGGTCGAGAGCGTCATCGCCGCCCGGCTCGAAGATGACGATGTGCATGAAGACGCCGCGGCGGTTCGGATCGCCGAAGCGTTATCCGGCGAAACCTCGGCGCCCGGCTACGCTCTGACGGCGCCCTTTACCGGGCGGGTCAATCTGATCGCCGATCATGACGGCGTCGCGGTGATCGACACGGCCGCGCTCGACGCGCTGAACCTGGTCGATGAAGCCGTCACCGTCGCAACGGTTCCGGCGATGGAGGTCGTCCGGCCGAGGCAGATGATCGCGACTGTCAAGATCATCCCATTCGCCGCGCCGGAGCCGGCCTTGGCCGAATGCGCCGCGATTGCGCGCGCCGCCGCCCCGCTGATCCGCGTCGCGCCGTTTCGCGCCAAAAGCGTCGGCTTTATCCAGACGAACCTGCCCGACACCAAACCCAGCATTTTGGACAAGACCACGCGGGTCCTCTCAGACAGGATGACGCTGTTGGGGCTGACGCTGGCCGACGAGCGGCGCTGCGCGCATGAGCCGGGCGCGCTCGCCGCGACGGTCCGGGCGATGGACGCGGCGCATCGGCCTGACATTCTGCTGATCGCCGGCGCCTCGGCGATCACTGACCGGCGCGATGTCATCCCCGCCGCAATCGAGGCGGCTGGCGGCGCGGTGGATCATTTCGGCATGCCGGTTGATCCCGGCAATCTGTTGCTGTTCGGCCGGCTCGGTCCGGCTCCGGTGATCGGCATGCCCGGCTGCGCCCGTTCACCGAAGCTGAACGGTTTCGACTGGGTGCTGCAGCGGCTGGCGGCGGACATTCCGGTGACCAAGCGCGATATTATGCTGATGGGCGCAGGCGGTCTTCTGAAGGAAATCGAGACCAGACCGCAGCCGCGCTCCGGCCCCTCTACGCCCGAACCGACGGGTCAGTCGGAACCACGGGCGCAGGCGCTGCTCTTGGCCGCCGGCCGATCGACCCGCATGGGCGCGCAGAACAAGCTGACACTGGATATCGACGGGCGGCCGATGGTTCGGCGCGTGGCGGAGGTACTGCGCGACAGCCGGATCGCCGGTCTGACCGTCGTCACCGGCCATGATGCGGAGGCGGTGACAGCCGCTCTCATCGGGATCGACGCCGCCATTGTGCATAACCCAGATTTCGCCGAGGGCATGAGCACGTCGCTGAAGACCGGAGTCGGGGCGCTATTGCAGGCCGGCGATGACTTCGACGCCGTGCTGATCTGTTTGGGCGACATGCCCTACCTAACGACCGACGATGTGAATGGCGTGATCGCCGGGTTCAACCCGTTGGAGGGTCGGGCGATCTGCATCCCGTGCCATCAGGGCAAACGCGGCAATCCGATCCTGTTCGACCGGGCTTTGTTGGGCCTGCTGAGCCAGGCCGAGGGCGACATGGGCGCAAGACGGCTGATCGCCGAGCATGAGGAAGTGGTCTGCGAGACCCGCGCCGGGCCGGGCGTCTTGACCGATATCGACACGCCCGACGCCCTGCGCGCCGCGCGGGAGAATTCCGGCCGCTAAGGACGCTCACGCTGCGCCGCGACGAACGCGATGGCGGCGGCGGCGAACCCGAAATCGTCGATATTGCTATGCCGCGCCTCAGGATGGGTGAAGAAACGCTTCGGCTCCTCCGCGGCGTCGAAGAGCTGGCGGCCGAACGTCACCGGCACCAAGCCGTCGGACCCGCCATGGCCGATGATCAGCGGCGCATTGATCGCGTCGATCAAAGCCAGCGAATCGAACCTGTCCTTTAGCAGCCATCGCGCCGGGACATACCAATAGATCTGCGCCGCGACATCGGCGACGCTGGTGAAGGGCGCTTCGAGAAGGACGGCGGCGACCGGCGCACCGCGCGCCGCCTGTTCCGCCGCCAGCGCCACCGCGACGCCAGAGCCCAAAGACTCGCCATAGAGCGCCACGTCGCCCGGCGCCGCGCCCGCCGTAATCACATGGTCCAGCGCGGCGCGGCCGTCCGCGATCAGCCCCGCCTCGCTCGGCGACCCGCCGGCCCCGGCGTTATAGCGATACCCCGCCAGCAGCACGCCATAGCCGGCGTCGAGATAGGGGCGAACCTTATCCGCCCGGTCGCCCAAGTGACCGGCGTTGCCATGAAAATAGACCAGGGTCGGTGCGCCGGGTTCGGTCGGCGCGCGGAACCAAGCCAAGAGCGGCTGCCCGTCATCGTTCGGAATGCGGATCGCCGCCATCTCCGGCGCGCCATAGGCGGCAGGGGTCGGAATGGTCTGGTTCGGATGATATTGCAGCAGCCGCTGCGCCAAATACAGAAACCCGACCAACGCCAGATACAGCGCCAGCAGCAACGCGATGAAAGAGAAGACTGGATGCGTGAAGGGCATGGATCGTGTCTACAGCCCAGGCCCGCGCGATGAAAGAGCCGCGACGCCGGGCGATCGCCGCGACCGTTGCAAAGCGCCGGACCTTGTTCCCAAATGCGCGCTATGAAAGCTCTCACGGTGATCTGCGCCTTGGCGCTATCTTGCTTCGTGCATGCGCAGGCTTGGGCGCAAGAGCGCGTCGATCTGCTGCTCGTCCTGGCGGTCGACAGTTCCTACAGCGTCGATGACGCGGAATATGCGCTGCAGATCGAGGCGCTGGGCGCCGCCTTCCGCCATCCGGAGGTGATCGACGCCATCGCCTCCGGCCCCATAGGCGCCATCGCGGTGGCGGTGGTGCAATGGTCCGGCGCGCGCAATCAGGAAACGGTCGTTCCCTGGACCTTGGTGACGCCGCGATCGGCGCCGGGATTGGGCGCGGTCATTTCAGCGATTCCGCGGTCTTCCGCCGACGGCGCCACCGCGATGGCCGCTGCGATCCGCCACTCCACGGCGCTGTTCGACCAGGCGCCCTTCAGCGCCTTGCGCTGGACCATCGATATCTCGGCCGACGGCCGCAACAATGTCGGCCAAGAGGTCGCCCGGGCGCGCGACGCCGCCATCCTGCAAGGCGCGACCGTCAACGGTCTGGCGATCCTGCTCGAGGACCGAACGCTGGATGTCTATTTCAAACGCTATGTGATCGGCGGTCCCGGCGCCTTTGTGATCACGGCCAAGAATTACACAGATTTCCGCCGGGCGATCGTTCGGAAATTGGTCCGAGAGATCCGACTGACGCCCGTATCCTAGGGCTCCAACAAGGTCATAGACGTTGCAAAGCGGACCCGAATTCGGATAGCACAGCCTATCGAAGCGGGGTCAAAGTGGCTTGGACGCAGGGGCGCCGCGGAAAGCTGATCGGACGCATGACTGATTTGTCCCGCGAGGAGCTGCGCGCCCACCTGTCCGCCGTCGAGGCCCAGGTCCGCGCCGCTTTGCGCATCATCGCCGCGGAATCGAAGTCGGTTCAACAGGCTCATAGCGCCCTGCGCGCTGACTTGTCCGCCGCTTTGATCCGCCTGCAATCCGAGATCAGCGAAGGGCAAACCCAGACCGAAGCCAAACTCGACCGCGCGATCGCCGACATCAACAGCATGCGCGCCAGCCGCAAATCGACCTCGATGATCCTGGCCGTCCTGGTTTTGATATTCGGCGTCACCGTCGGCATTCTCGCCGGCGGCAGTTGGTTCTTCCTGCAGCAGAGCGCGTCGCACGGCGCGTCGTTGGAGGCTCCCAGCCAATTGAGTGACGAACGTGCAACCGATCGGTCCATCGACGCCCAAACCGCCCCAAGTCAGGCGCAGCCGCCCGATTCCGATCCGAGCGCACGCGACGCCGCCCGCGAAACGGAGCCGCCTCAAGGCTTTATTTTTCAGGCGCAATAGAGACGCGCCGAAGCGCACACCGATAAACGTCAGTTAGAGTTTCACCGCTTTGCAATAGGCGCCGCGCTCTTGCAGCCGCCGACAAATGTCCGACGCCTGGTCGGCCGAAGCCACAGGCCCTGCATGCAGCCGGTAGAACACGCCTCTCGCCCCTAGATCGACCCGTTGCACGATCGGCTGCAACCCTCCCAAAACGCCGCTATAGCGCTGCGAAAGATCGCGCCAGCCGCGGTCCGGGTTGGCCGGGTCGCGGTAAGAGGCCAGATGCACCGCCATGCCTGAGGCGGGCGCCGCAGAGCCCGACCGGACGGTTGTCGCCGCGCCCTGGGTCAGGGGTTGCGGAGCGCCCGCGCTTGGCTGGGGTCGCGCGGCCTGGAGGGATTGGACGGCGGCGGCCACCGAATTCGGCAGCGGCGCCCGTCCCGGCTGGCCCGCCGGATCGACCGTCACAGCGGGCGGCGGCGGCTCGGCGTTGACGATCCGGCCTGTAGCGGCGCGCGCGTCTTCAAGCTCTTGCGGCGCTTCTGGCGCCGCGCCGTCCGACGCCTCGAAAACCGGTCCATCCGCAACGCCCGAGGATGAGACGATTTGCGCCGCGCCATCGAGCGCAGCGCGGCGCTCGAACGCGGTCAGATTCCGCACGATCGCGGCCTCCGCCTCTGGCGTTTCTTCCCCGGTTTCCGCGGCGATGCGCATTTGTACGTAGTGGCCGATCGTCGGCGCGTAGTAGAAGGTCAACTCGTCCGAACGATCACGGCCGCATTGCACCTCAAACGCATGTGATTCGCCGACAGGAGATGGAACAAAGGCCTCGCCGAGCACGACGCAGGACCAATCATATTCCCAGGCGTAGGGCGGCTTATCGGAGCTGACGGTGGATTTAAACGTCAGGCTTGCGCCGACCTCCAATGGGAACAGGCCGCCATTCTGGTCGCTGATCAGCCGACGGCCTGAGCCGCGC
Organism: Alphaproteobacteria bacterium; assembly: GCA_030065235.1. Lineage (GTDB taxonomy): Bacteria > Pseudomonadota > Alphaproteobacteria > UBA8366 > Aestuariispiraceae > JASJDC01. Next base: position 103,733 of record JASJDC010000001.1, on the reverse strand, counting down.
TCGGCGCTTTCCCAGGCGAGCGCGGGCAAGAGCGGGTTGGCGCTGGTGATCTGCTTTTCCCCGGCGTCGCTGCGCCACATGACCTCATCGCCCTTAATCGCGGTCACTTCCCAAGTCACGGCCGGATTGTCGAAACTGTAGCGGTCGCCGACCGCATAGGTCGGCGGCGTTTTGGCCAGCAAGATCTCCTCCGGCGACAAGCCTTTGCGGACCGCTTGCTCAGCCGGGCTGTCGCCCGTCCCGCCGGCGCAAGCCCCGAGCGCCAGGAACGGCAGAAGCGAAAGCGCACGCCGCGCGGGTAGAACGGTCGGGAATATACGGTTCATAGCGTCGCCTAAATTCAGTCGTGAAATGAAAGTGTAGCGCATAGCAATCGCCGCGCCAGCGGCCGCGTCTTCGCCACAATAATCCAATGTATATCAGAATCTTACCATATGATATTCAGTCACCCGATGCTGTTCCGGTCGTTTTCCGACCGAGTCGCTTTGCGGCTTGCGCGAGAGGCTGACATGCGGCCCCGTTGTTTTTCGAAAGACGGCTCAGATCGCGACCGCTACACTCGCGCCATGACGGATGCGCCAGTGACCCGCAACGCCGACGACGCCAACACGCAGACCCGTGCGCCGGCGCTGGGCGCGCGGATTCGAGGCCTGTTATCACCCGACGCCCGACGCCACGGCGGCAAAGGTCCCTGGTGGCGACCGAGCGCGATCACGCTTGTCGGGCTTGCGATCCTCGCGGCCCTCGTGTCCTTGCGGGTCTGGGACCCGACGGCGGTCGAAACGGCCCGCGTTAAGACATTCGATCTCTACAACCGCCTGAAACCGCGCATTCCCGCCGACCCGAGCCCGGTCGTCATCGTCGATATCGACGAGAAAAGTCTGAAAGAGCTCGGCCAGTTTCCCTGGAGCCGCACCGTCATCGCCGATCTGGTGACCGCCGCGCGGGATTACGGCATGGCGGTGGTCGGGTTCGACATCGCCTTTCCGGAGCCGGACCGGACCTCGCCCGGCGTAATCGCCGAAACCATCCCCGGCGTTGCGCCCGACACGGTCGCCGCGCTGAAAGCCCTGCCGACCAACGATCAGATTCTGGCCGAAGCGATGGAGACCATGCGCACGGTGGTGGGTCAGGCGAGCACGAAGGCCCCGCCTTTGGCCACACCGCCGGAGGCGGCCATGCAGAGCTCTGTCCTGGGATGGCGCGGCGGCCATCCGAACGATTTCATCTTCGCGAACCCGACCCTGATCCATAATCGGCCGGAACTGGAGGCGGCGGCGCTTGGGCGCGGCGTCTTCTCCGTCGAGGATGAAGTGGACGGCGTCGTGCGGCGGGTTCCGATCGTCATGAATATTCAAGGCGTCATAAAGCCGACCCTATCGCTGGAGATGCTGCGGGTCGGTTTCGGCGGCAACTCGATTTTCGTGGGCATGAATGAGGGCGGCGTCGACCGCGTCGTGCTTCAAGTTCCGGGAACCGCAGGATTTCCCGTCCCGACAGACGGCGACGGCCGGGTCTGGATCTATTTCGCCGAACCGGACGCGTCCAACAGCCCGAGCAATGAAGGCCGCCTCTATGTTTCAGCGACCGATCTGATCAACAAACGTGTCCCGGTCGAACGATTGCAGGGGCGCTTAGCCCTGGTCGGCGCGTCGGCGGTCGGGCTGCTCGATATTCGCGCAACGCCGATCGAGCCCCGCCTGCCCGGGGTCGAGGTGCATGCGAACCTGATCGAGGCGATCCTGCAGCAGCAATATCTGCAGCACCCGGTCGAGATGCATCTGACCGAGATCTTTGTCATGCTGATCGCCGGCCTGTTTCTGCTCTATCTCGTCCCTCGTTTCGGGCCGTTCCTTTCCTTGGGATTCCTCGCGCTCGTCGCTGGAACGACAATTGGGACAAGTTGGTTCCTGTTCTCTCAGAAGCTCGTGCTTCTGGACGCGTCCTACCCGACCGCGGCCGCAATCCTGCTCTACGCCTTCCTGGCTTTTGCGAATTACACGCGCGACGCGGCGGAGAAGAAGCAGGTGCGCGGCGCCTTCGCCCAATATCTGTCGCCGGATCTGGTCGAACAATTGGCGCAAGATCCCGACAAGCTTCAGCTGGGCGGCGAGACCAAGCGAATGACCCTGCTCTTCTGCGATGTACGCGGCTTCACGGCGATCTCGGAACGCTACAAGGCCGATCCGCAAGGGCTGACCGTGCTGATCAATCGGTTGCTGACGCCGCTGACCGACCGGATCATGCAGACGGGCGGAACGATCGACAAATATATGGGCGACTGCATCATGGCCTTCTGGAACGCGCCCCTGGATGTGCCGGATCAAGAGAAAAAAGCCTGCCGGGCGGCGCTCGACATGTTCGCAGCGCTGGACGCCTTGAACGCCGAGCGTAAGGCGGAAGCGGAGGCGTCCGGCGAGCGCTTCCTGCCGTTGAATATTGGCGTCGGCCTGAATACCGGCGACGTCGTCGTCGGCAATATGGGTTCGGAGCAGCGCTTCGACTATTCGGTGCTCGGCGATGCGGTCAATCTGGCGGCGCGGCTTGAAGGGCAATCCAAGAATTATGGCGTGGACATTGTCGTCGGCGCCGACACCGCCGAGGCCGCGTCGGAGGATTTCGCTTTGTTGGAGCTCGACCTGATCGCGGTGAAGGGAAAGACCGAGGCGGTGCGGGTCTATTGCCTGCTCGGCGACCAGACGATGCGCGACTCGGCTTCCTTCGAAGCGCTGCAATCCGCGCATGACGCCTATCTCACCGCCTACCGCACGCAGGAATGGGATAAGGCGGAGACGATCGCCGCGCAAAACACACCAATGCTGAATGGCGCGATGGCCAATTTCTACGCGATCTATGGCGAGCGGATCGCCGACTACCGAAAGGCGCCGCCGCCCGGCGATTGGGACGGCGTTTTCGTGGCGACCAGCAAATGACCGGCGCCGACGATCCTGTGCTCACGGCCTGGCCGGAGCCCACCATCCTGACGGTGACGCTGAACCGCCCGTCGGTCGCCAATGCCTTCAACACGGCGATGGCGGAGCGTCTGGTCGCGGTTTTCGAGGGCGAGGCCCAGGCCTCTAAGACGCGCTGTGTGATCCTGACCGGGGCGGGCGACCGCGCCTTCTGCGCCGGGGCCGATCTGAAGGAACGGAACGGCATGGCGGAGGCCGACTGGCGGGCGCAGCATGTCCTGTTCGAGCGTATGGCCTATGCGATCATGGATTGCCCGACCCCGGTGATCGCGGCGGTCAACGGCGCGGCTTATGCCGGCGGCTTCGAATTGGCGCTGGCCGCCGATTTCGCCTATGCGGTCCCGCAGGCGCGGTTCGCACTTACCGAGGTGACGCTGGGCCTGATCCCGGGGATCGGCGGCACCCAGAACCTGCCCCGCGCGATTGGGCTGCGGAAGGCCAAGGAAATCCTCCTGACTGGTCAACCGATTTCCGCCGCCAAAGCCTACGAGATGGGCGTGGTAAACCGGCTCTGCCCGCCTGAGGCGCTGATAGCCGACGCGCTGGACACCGCAAGGCGGATCGCCGAGGCCGCGCCCCTCGCCGTCCGGGCCGCCCTGCGGGCGATAGAGGATGGCGCCGACCGTCCCTTGCCCGACGCCCGCGATCGCGAGGTCGCCATTTACAACACGCTGATCGACACTGAAGACCGCAAGGAGGGCGTCGCGGCGTTCAACGAGAAGCGGAAACCGATTTTCAAGGGTCTCTAGACGCTGCGGCGATCGCCGCGCGCATCACCGACCGCTGGCGCGCCCATTCTTTTTTCAGCAACGGCATGACATGCGTGGAAAAGGCGGGACGATTAGAAGCGTCGAGTCGCCGGTAGTGGGCGAAAGCGTGCTGCAGCACCATCAGCATGCTCCCCCGATAGGCGGTCTTGGCCGCGCGGACCGCCGTCGGATCGCTTGCCGCCATATGCATCATGGGCGCAAATCCAGTCAGCAGCCCGTCGAAACCATCCGCCGCCGCCAAGGCCGCGTCCGCCGCCGCCTCCCAATCCGCTAAGGCCGCGTCATAGAGCGCAAGAGCCTCGTCAAGCGGCGGCGAGAGCGCCGATACCGGCGCGCAACGATCGAAAGCGGCGCGCACGACGGGGCCGCCAGGCCGCGCTGGCGTCGGGAAGTCCAGACTCGCCGCGTCGGTCGGAACCGCGCCTTCGATCCGCGCGCCGTCGCTGCAATTCAGCACCGTCACGCCGGGATTCGTGGTGGCGAAGACGTTGAAATGCGCCTTGTTGAACATCATCGCCCGGTTGGTCAGGACGCTGGGTCGGAAATTCCCAGGAACAGTTAGGTCGAAGCCCTCGATCCCCGCACCGTCGCGCCAATAGGGATCGTCGGACCAGGCATAGGCGCCGGCGCCGGAATGGTGCCTATCCGGGGCGACGCTCCCGAGATCAACGCCAAACAGCACGATTGTTGTCGCGCCCAGCCAGAGCGCCGCCCGCATCGCCAGATTGACCACCGTCGGCCCCGCCTGGCGCCAGGCCCTGCCGCCGCCGAACAGGACCGTCGGCCCGACCGTGTCCTGGAAGTAGAAGGCCGGTCCGTCGACCAGGTCGGGCATGCCGGGATTCACTGTCGGCGGGCAGAGCATTGGAATGCCGCGAATATCAAAACGCTGGGCCGTCATCGCCAACCCGTCAAACACATCCCCGACATTCTCCACCTCGCAATGAAGATCCGGCGTCAAACCATGCTCCAGCAAGGCCCCCAATGCTGTGCCGCCTGAGATCAGGATTGCGTTGGGCGCCAGGCGCTTTATCTGCTCGATCGAGCCGTCGAGCGACGGGCCGTTGCCGATCGCGAGCACCGGCGTCTCGATCGGCGCGCCGAGATCGGCGGCAGCGATCCGGGCGGCAGGCCGCCTTAGATTCGCAGCGGCCTGCTCGATCATCAGCTTTTCGTCCTCGACGAAACCGTGGGAGCTGCCCAATACCGGCATCTGCTCGACGAACAAGCGATGCGCCTCGTCAAGCGCGGGGCTGCGGTAATGGCGAAAGCCGAATGAGCCGTCTAACCTTTCGAAACCGATATCCCGGATCGCTTCGAAGACCTGCGCCGCCAGAACAACCGGATCTTTCGATACGGCGAAGACCAGCCTGCCCCCTTCCCGTTCCTGCGCCGCGATCAAGGCGGCCCAATCGAGCAGAGAGAAGCTCATCTTGATCAGGGCCGGCTCCGCCTCGGCGACGATCAACGACCGGACCGACAGGCGCGCGCGCAGTAAGGGCAAATGCAGCCCCAAGCCGCAGCCGAACGATGCGAGTGCGCCCACGGCTGGATCGTGTGGCCCTGGCGGCTGAGCCGGATCGCCCGCGGGAAGCGGGCCAACGCTCTCATCCAGCGCGCGGTAAAATCCGGCCCCGCCCTTGACCCAGGAACTCTCGAGGTCGGGCGGGTTCAAGGTGATCCGGTTCGGTTTCCGGCAATAGGCCTCGACCTGCGTTCGCGCCGCGCACATGGCGCCATGCTCATAAAGGCGCCGGCCGCCGCCCAGATCCAGATTCACATCGGCGCCGTCTCGGACCAACGCCAGGCCGGATGTCGGCGCGTCGAGGATCGCGGCCAGAACGTCTTCCGGAACGGCGCGGCGTAAGGCCTTGATATTCTTCTCATAGAGTGGGTCAGTCATGCCGCGACACTGCGCCTCTTCGCGCCTGATCGCAATGCAGGCGACAAATCACGCCCACCGTCGTACCGTTGGACGATCGATACGGGAGCGCCCTCGCCATGAAAGTCGTTTTCACCCTTGTCTTCGCCTTGTTCGCCTATTCACAGTCGACCCAGGCGCAAACCATTCCGGTCGATTTGGAACTGGTCTTGGCGGCGGATGGGTCCGGCTCGATCGACGATATCGAATTGGCGCTTCAGCGCGACGGCTACGCGACGGCGGTCACCAACGATCAGGTGCTGGCGCTGCTCACCGGCGGACTGCACGGCAAGACGGCCATCGCTTATGTCGAGTGGGGCGACGCGCTGTCCCAAGCCACCATCGTCGATTGGACGGTGATCGATGGGCCCGAGTCGGCGCAGGCCTTCGCCGAGGCGCTGCGCAGCGCACCGCGTGAGGCCTGGGGCTACAACTCAATTTCAGCGGCCATCGACTACAGCGTGACCCTGATGGAGACCAACCCGCATCGCGGCATCCGCCGGATTATCGACATTTCCGGCGACGGGCCGAATATCGGCGGCCGGCCGGTCACCGACGCACGGGACGACGCGGTGGCCATGGGAATCACAATCAACGCCCTGGTGATCAATTCCGGGCGCGGCGGCTATCGCGGACCCGGCGGCATCCCGTTGGATGTCCATTATCAGCGCGACGTGATCGGCGGGATCGGCTCCTTCGTCAAAATCGCCGAGCGCAACGAGAATTTCGCCGAGGCGGTGATTGAAAAGATGCTGTTGGAGATCGCAGATAGCGGCGCGCCGATAGAAGGCGTCCGCTAGAGCAGCACCCACTCGCTTGCCGTTGCGCCCGGGTCGGAATAGAACCCGGCGCGCAGCAGACGACGGACCCGCCATGAACGCCCTGACCCCCGCCGCCGCCGCAGAAATGCGGCGGACCTTCGCTATTATCTCGCACCCGGATGCGGGCAAGACGACCCTAACCGAGAAGCTGCTCTTGCTTGGCGGCGCGATCCATCTCGCCGGCGAGGTGAAGGCCAAGGGCGAACGACGCCGCGCGCGCTCAGACTGGATGAAGATCGAACAAGAGCGCGGCATCTCGGTCACAACCTCTGTCATGACCTTCCAGAATAGCGGCATCACCTTCAACTTGCTCGACACGCCAGGGCACGAGGATTTCTCCGAGGATACGTACCGCACCCTGACGGCGGTCGATAGCGCGGTGATGGTGATCGACGCGGCGCGCGGGATCGAACCCCAAACCCTGAAACTGTTCGAGGTATGCCGCCTGCGCGACATCCCGATCACCACCTTCGTCAACAAACTGGACCGTGAGGCGCGCGACCCGTTCGAAATCCTGGACGAGATCGGCGAGACTCTAGCGCTCGACGTGACGCCAATGTCCTGGCCCATCGGCATGGGGCGCAATTTCCTCGGCTGCTATGACCTTGTCGGCGACCGGCTGATCCTGATGCAGGAAGGCGGCGCCAGCGAGGTTGTCCAGGTCTCCGGCCTCGACGACCCGATCCTGGATGCGCGCCTGCCGGAAGAGCAACTGACGACCCTGCGCGAAGAAGCGGAGTTGGCGCGCGACGCCAGCCCGGCCTTCGATCTGGAGGCCTATCGCGGCGGCCATATGACGCCGGTCTTTTTCGGCAGCGCGCTCAGGAATTTCGGCGTCTCCGAACTGCTGGCCGGGATCGGACGCAACGCCCCGCCGCCGCGCAGCCAGAGCAGCGACAAACGCGCCATTACGCCCGGCGAGGACAAGGTCACGGGCTTCGTTTTCAAGGTTCAGGCGAATATGGACCCGAAGCACCGGGACCGGATCGCCTTTATGCGCATCTGCTCGGGCAAGTTCTCGCGCGGCATGAAGCTGAACCACATGCGGTCGGGCAAACAAATGGCGATCCATAATCCAATCCTGTTTTTCGCCGAGGATCGGGAATTGGCGGACGAGGCTTGGCCCGGAGACATTATCGGCGTACCCAATCACGGCGCTCTGCGGGTCGGCGACACGCTGACCGAGACGGAGAAGCTGCGCTTCACCGACATCCCGAATTTCGCGCCGGAGATCCTGCGCCGGGTGCGGCTGGACGATCCGATGAAATCCAAGCATCTGGAAAAGGCGCTCGTCGGCCTGTCGGAAGAAGGCGTCACCCAGGTCTTTAAGCGCACATTGGGCGGTGATTGGATCGTCGGCGTGGTCGGGCAGCTTCAGTTGGACGTGCTGACGACGCGCGTGAACCAGGAATACGGCGTCGCCATCAGCCTGGAGCCCGCCCCGTTCGACACCGCACGCTGGGTCTATTCCGACGACAAGGCGGCCCTGAAGAAGCTGATCGACGGCAACAGCGCCGCGATGGGCGTGGATGGCGACGGCGATCCGGTCTTCCTGGCGCGCAACGCCTGGGAATTGAACTACCAGACCGAACAGAACCCAGACGTTCAATTCACCGCCGCTAAGGAACGGGCCTGACGGGCCAGATGCAGGACCTTGGTGATCTACCGGGAGATTGACCGGTTTTCCGACCCGCCGCATGGTTGGATAAAGTGTTACGGCTTGGGAGGGCCAAAAACGTGTCGACAGACCTTATTCTCGCGATCGATCAGGGGACGACCAGCAGCCGCGCCATTCTCTTTACCGCGGCCGGCGTACCGGTGGCCTCGGCGCAGCAGGAGTTTCCGCAGCACTACCCGAAGGACGGCTGGGTCGAGCACGATCCAGAGGATATCTGGTCCTCGACCATCGACGTTTGCAAACAGGCGCTGGCCCAGACCCCCGACGGCGCGACGGTCCACGCTATCGGCCTGACCAATCAACGCGAAACCGCGATCATCTGGGACCGGGAGACCGGCGAAGCGATCCACAACGCGATTGTCTGGCAAGACCGGCGGACGACAGAAACCTGCGCGACGCTGACCAAGAAAGGGGCCGAGGAAGCGGTGCGGCCGAAGACAGGTCTGGTGCTGGACCCTTATTTTTCGGCGACGAAGTTCGACTTCATCCTCGACGCCGTGCCGGGGGCGCGGGCGCGAGCGGAACGCGGCGAGCTTTGCGCCGGCACGGTCGACAGTTTCTTGATTTGGCGGCTCACGGACGGCGAGCGGCATGTCACCGACGTCACCAACGCCTCACGCACCAGCCTGTTCAACATCCATAGCCAGGATTGGGACGCGGAGCTGCTTCGGATCTTCCGCGTTCCGCGCGAGATCCTGCCCGACGTGCTGGACTGCGCGGCGGATTTCGGTGCGGCCAAAGCCGAACATTTGGGCCTCGATCTGCCGATCCTAGGCGTGGCGGGCGACCAGCAGGCGGCCGCGATCGGACAGGCTTGCTTCGCGCCGGGTTCGATCAAAAGCACCTACGGCACGGGGTGTTTCGCCATCATCAACACCGGCGACAGTGCTGTTCTCTCGAAGAACCGGCTCTTGACCACCATCGCCAGCCGGATCGACGGCAAGACGCATTACGCGCTGGAAGGGTCGATCTTCGTCGCCGGGGCCGCAATCCAATGGCTGCGGGACGGGCTTGGCGTCATCGCGTCCGCGGCGGAAAGCCAGAAAATGGCGGAGAGCCTCGACGACAATGGCGGGGTTTATCTGGTGCCGGCTTTCGTCGGTCTCGGCGCGCCCTATTGGCGGCCAGAGGCGCGCGGTGCGATGTTCGGTCTGACACGCGACAGCGGCCCGGCGCATTTCGCCCGGGCGGCGTTGGAATCAGTCGCCTATCAGACGGTCGATCTGTTCGTCGCCATGGAGAAGGACGGCATTGCGCCGGAGACGGTGCGGGTCGACGGCGGCATGGTCGCGAATGACTGGTTTGCGCAATTCTTGGCCGACGCGCTTGGCAAACCGGTTGACCGCCCGATCGTGACCGAGACGACGGCGCTGGGCGCGGCCTATCTCGCGGCCCATCAGGCAGGTCTTCTGGCGGGTCTTGACGGGATCGCCGAGGCCTGGCGCCTCGAACGCCGGTTTGAACCCCGGATTGATGCGGTCGCGCGACGCAAGCTGCTCTCAGGCTGGGAGAACGCCGTGGCGAGGACCCTGCACAAGCCTTAGCTTCCAAAAACAACTGTGTCGTCGCGACTAGACAGCACCGCCCGCTCGGACGACACTTCCGAATGATCGAAGGTCCGAAATTCGACCAGATGCTGCGCGCGCTCGTCGACCAATCGCCGAGCCTGCTTGCGATCATCGACAGCCACTATCGCTATGTCTACGCCAACCGAGCGTTCAACGCCCGATGGCTGGCGTCCGAAGACCAGACCGTCGCCGGCATGACCGTCCTGGAAGTATTGGGGCCGGAGCGTTTCTCTGTGGTGCGCCCCTACGTGGACCGCGCCTTGAAGGGCGAGACCGTACAAAGCGTGATCTCCTATCCGTATGACGGCGAAAAGAAGTCGATCGCCGCCACGGGTAAGCCCTACACGAACGCGGCCGGAGACGCGTTCGTCCTAGTCGATCTGGAAGACGTCACCGACGACGTTTTGCGCGAGAACCAATTGGCGGGCAAGGAGCGGCTTCTGCGGTTGGTCAATGACACCTCGGCGACACTGGTCTTCTACGCCGATCCTGCATTGCGCTATGAGTTCTGCAACCGCGCGTTCTCCAAATTCTTCGGGGTCGGCGCCGCCGCGATCAAGGGACGGGCGCTGTCGCATGGGTCGCCGTTCAATCCCGATACGCAAAGCGCTTTGTTCCGCCGGGTTTCACGCGGTGAAACGGTCACCGAAGTCACGCCGGTAATCGACCTCACAGGCGCGCAACATGTCGTGCAATGGACCATCACGCCGCATCGCGGCGATGACGGCGAGATTGAGGGCTATCTGTCTTTCGGCGTCGTCGTCACCTCGCAGGTCGAAACCGAGCGTGCGTTGCGCGAGAATGAGGCGGTTCTGGAAATCGTCACCCAGACCTCGCCGACCCTGATCGCCTATGTCGACCGCAATTTGCGCTTTCGCTTCGTCAATCGCGCCTATCAAGAGGTTTTCGCCGCCGAGGATCAGGACCTGATCGGCGTGAATATCCAGGATTTCCTGCCGGAGGAGCGATGGGAAACAGTGGCGCCGGTCATCGAGAAGGTCATGGCGGGCCAATCCAGCGACTACCGCACCGCCGTCCAAGCGCGCGACGGTTCACTGCGGCGGATTGATTGGCGTTACAGCCCCTATTTGGACGAGACCGGAACCGTCCAAGGATTTGTCGCCTCGGGCGTCGACGCAACCGATCGAATCGCAGCCGAGAACGCCTTGCGCGAAAGCGAGGAACGGTTCGAACTCTCGACGCGCGGCTCTGCGGCGGGACTGTGGATTTGGTCAGCCGCAGACGACAGCCTCTATATGTCCGACCGGTTTAAGGAGATCATGGGCGTCGAATGGCCTGGCGCCGTAGCGCCGACATCGTTGATCCAAAGCCGGCTCCACCCCGACGATCTTGGCCGCAATAGGCAAGTCTTCAACGCCCATATCCGAACCGGCGCGCCCTACAATCTCGAGGTTCGCCTTGCGCGTGACGACGGCGAGACCCGCTGGGTGCATATTCGCGGTCAGGCGGAAAGGGACGAGAACGATTACGCATTCCGCATGGCGGGCTCGATCCACGATATCTCCGACCGGAAACACGCCGAACAGGCGCTGCGAAAGACGGTTCTGGAACTGGCCGAGGCGAACAAGACGCTGGAGGAGCAGGCCAACCAGCTCCGCATGATCACACAGGACTACGCCTCCGAACGAGACCGCGCCGAAGCGGCGAACCGGGCGAAATCCGACTTCCTGGCGAATATGAGTCATGAAATCCGCACCCCCATGAACGGCGTCATCGGCGGCGCCCAATTGCTGATGCAGACCCGGCTCGACGAGGAGCAGCGCGACTATCTTGACGCCGTCATCGTGTCGTCAGAGGCGCTGCTATCCCTGATCGACGACTTGCTCGACTTGTCGAAGATCGAGTCCGGCCATGTCGATTTGGAAGTGACAGCCTTCGACCTCAACGACCTGATCGCAACGATCAGGAAGATTTTCTCGCCCAGGGCGCACAGCAAGGGGATCGTGTTCCGCTGCCCCGCTTATGAAGGCGAGAACCCCGCCTTGCAGGGGGACCCGACGCGTCTGCGGCAAGTGCTGATCAACCTGATTGGCAACGCGATAAAATTCACCGATCACGGTCATGTCTCTCTGACCGCAGAGACAGAGGCGCAGGAAGACGGGGATGTGCTTCTGACATGTACGGTCCAGGACACAGGCGTCGGCGTCGACCAGGCGCATCAGGAGCGCTTGTTCGAGAAGTTCACCCAAGCGGACGCGTCGACGACACGCCGGTTCGGCGGTACAGGGCTGGGTTTGGCCATAAGCCGGCAGCTCGTCGATCTGATGCATGGCGAGATCGGCGTGGAAAGCGCCGTCGGGATCGGCAGCGCCTTTTGGTTCAAGATTCCGTTGAAGGCCGCGCAACGCGCCGCCGCGGCGACCCGTTCAGAAAGGTCGCTGCGGTATCGGCGCTTGCCGCCGAAACGCCTCAACGTGCTGTTGGCGGAGGACAGGCCGATCAATCAGAAGCTGATCCAAGCGTTCCTGTCGCGCGCCGGCCATCACTGCGATGTCGCCGACAACGGCCGTGACGCTGTCCGAATGGCGGTTTCGGGCGCCTACGACATCGTGCTGATGGATGCGCAAATGCCGGAGATCGACGGAGCCACCGCGACCAAACTGATCCGCGAATCGGAGTGGGAATCGGATCGTCGGCTGCCGATCGTCGGCGTGACCGCCAACGCCATGCGCGGCGACCGCGAGCAATATCTGCAAGCGGGCATGGACGGCTTCGTCGCCAAGCCGGTCCTGCCGGACAAACTGTTCGAGGCGATCGGCGACGCCACCGGCCATTGCGGACCGGATCAGTATGAAGGCCCGGATCGAGACGCGGCGTCGGCCACGCCCGATCGCCTGTCGCTTGACGCGCGCCGGCGATTGGCCGCCTCAGCCATCCGCGCCGCCATCGGCGAGCCCGACGCGCGCGCAACGGGCCGGGTCTGAAGCATCACAGCATGGGCGCGCTTGACGGTCTTCTCGTGGTCAGCCTCGAGCAAGCGGTCGCCGCGCCCTATTGCACCATGCGGTTCGCCGACGCCGGCGCGCGCGTCATCAAACTGGAACGCGCGGAAGGCGATTTTGCGCGCCGCTATGACGCGCTGGTCATGGGAGAAAGCGCCTATTTCGTCTGGCTCAACCGTGGTAAAGAATCGCTCATCGTCGATATCAAGGATCCGGGTGACAGCGCTCTTTTGCATCGGATCCTCAGCAAGGCGGATGTCTTTATTCAGAATCTCGCCCCAGGCGCGGCCGCCCGGGCCGGGTTCGGCTCGCAGGCGCTGCGGTCGGAGCATCCCCGTCTGATCACGATCGACATCACCGGCTATGGCGAAGACGGGCCCTATCGGGACATGAAGGCCTACGACTTGTTGGTTCAAGCCGAAAGCGGGCTGGCCTCGGTCACCGGTTCGCCGGAGGCGCCGGGGCGGGTCGGTGTTTCGGTTGTCGACATCGCCACGGGCCTCTACGCCTATTCCGCCGCCCTGGAGGCGCTGGTCGAACGCGGGCGAACCGGCGTCGGCAAGGCGATCCAGGCCTCTTTGTTCGATTCCATGGCCGATTGGATGACGGTGCCTTATCTTCAGCGCCGCTATGGCGGCAAGGCGCCGAAACGGGTCGGTCTGGCGCATCCCAGCATCGCGCCCTATGGCGCCTTTCCGTGCGCCGACGGCGAATTGATCCTGATTTCGATCCAGAATGAGCGCGAGTGGCGCACCCTCTGCGCCGAGATTCTCGGCGACGCCGGCTTGGCGGCGGATCCGCGTTTCGACGATCCGACCAAACGGGTCCAAAACCGGGCCGAACTGGACGCCGTTATCGAGACCGTCTTCACCAAAATCGACAGCGCCGATCTCGCGCAGCGCTTGAGGTCGGCGTCCATCGCCTTCGGGCGGGTCAACACGGTGGACGGTCTGATTGATCATCCGCAGCTTCGAACACAGCCAGTTGATTTGCCGTCCGGTGCGGAAATCGCGTTGATAGCGTCGCCGATACGCGTTGAAGGCGGCCCCACAGGTTTCGGCCCGGTGCCGCCGCTCGGCGAGCACAGCGACGCCATCCGCAAAGAGTTCTCAGCGGAGTAAGGCCGCGCCGAGAGGAGCCGTGAGTTGAGTAGATTGGCCGTTTTGATTGGGCCCCGTCCCGGAACCGCCAAGAGCCGTCTTGCAATCCGTCTGGCGGCAATTTTCGGGACCTATATCCTGTTCTACACGGCGACCGAGTTCGGCATGCGCACGGCGGGTCTGTTCGCAATCGGCCTAGCGCTGGGCGGCGTGCTCTACGCCGCCAGCTTCGGGTTCACCGGCTCTTGGCGGGCTTTCCTCACAGAAGGGAAAGGGGCGGGCGTGCGCGGCCAGATGCTCATGCTGGCGCTCGCCTGCCTGTTATTCTTCCCGGCGATGGAGGCGCGCGAGCTGTTCGGGCGCGACGTCTACGGTTTCGTGCATCCGGTCGGCATGTCGGTCGCGGTCGGCGCCTTCATCTTCGGCGTCGGCATGCAATTGGGCGGCGCCTGCGCCAGCGGAACCCTTTTCACCGTCGGCGGCGGCAACAGCCGGATGGTCATCACCTTGCTGTTTTTCATTATCGGGTCGGTGATTGGGACGCTGCATTTGGATTGGTGGCTCTCCCTGCCCTCGCTCGGCCGCATCTCTATCGTGCGGGAATTCGGCGCGGTGAACGCACTGGCGCTCGCCCTCTCCTTCTTCGCCGCCATCGCCGCGCTGTCCTATTGGATCGAGAAGCGCCGGCACGGACGGTTGATCTCGCACGCGCGCGCCGGAGACGAGACGCGCCATCCGCTGCTGCGCGGCGCCTGGCCGTGGGTCTGGGGCGCCGTCGCGCTGGCGCTTTTGAACTTCGCGACCCTGGCGCTTTCCGGGGGGCCATGGGGCGTGACCAGCGGATTCGTGACTTGGGGCGGCCAAGCGGCGGACGCGCTGGGCCTGCCCCTGGCGGAGTCGGACTATTGGCGCCGCAACGCCTGGCGGCTGGAAGCCGACCTGCTGCAGAACAAGACCTCGCTGATGAATATCGGGATCATGATCGGGGCCCTGGCGGCGGCGGGTCTGGCCGGGAAATACTCGCCAAGTTTCAGGATCGGACTCGGCCCGGCGGCGGCGGCCATTATTGGCGGCTTAATGCTGGGCTATGGCGCGCGTCTGGCGTTCGGCTGCAATATCGGCTCGTTTTTCAGCGGCACAGCGTCAGGCAGCCTGCACGGGGTGCTCTGGCTGTTCTGCGCGCTGGCCGGCAACTTCCTCGGCGTCAAACTGCGCCCGCTGTTTCGGTTATAGGGCGTCCAGCGTTGGCCGTTCAGATTCACGATGCGCAGGACAGCGACGCATCGGCGGTCGCCGCCACCTTCATCGCGTCTTTGGAAACCTTGGATTTTCTGCCCGAACTTTACACCGACGGTGAAAAGCGCCGATTCATTGAACAGCAGATCTTTGGTTCGTGCGAGGTCCTGGTGGCCAAGAACGCGAAAACAACCAGCGATCAGCGTATTTTGGGTTTTCTGGCTTTGGACCAAGATGAAATCCATTTGTTGTATGTCGCGCCGGATCATTGGTCTCAAAGCGTTGGACGCCGGTTGGTGGATGAGGCGAAAACCCGGCGGCCTTCCGGCCTGACGCTCTGGTGTTTTCAGGCTAACCGGAGAGCGCGCGCCTTCTACGAAAAGAATGGCTTCGTCATCGCGGAACAAACGGCCGGCGACCGGAATGAAGAGCGCTTGCCGGACATGCGCTATGTTTGGCCCGCTCCCTAACGGTCTCTTGGTTTGTGGCGCCGAAGCAACAGACCGAGCCTCGCCTAGATGCTCTCGAACCCGGCGAGGAAGCTGGCGAGATTGGGGCCGAGCCCGTCGCTGACATAGCCGCCTTCCTGGATCAGAACGGTCGGCAGTCCCAGCCGGGCGATCCGGGCGGCGATATAGCCAAACCCCTCGGTCGTGATCTTCAGCCCTTTCAGCGGGTCGCCTTCATAGGCGTCGAGGCCGAGCGCGACGACAAGCGCGCCGGGCGCGTAAAGCCGGATCTTCTCCAGCGCCTGGTCCAGCGTCATTAGGAAGCCATGATCGATGGTCCCTTTCGACAGCGGATAATTCAGATTGTAGCCGCGGCCCGCGCCTTCCCCCAACTCGTGGGCGTGGCCCCAGAAGAACGGGTAGTAACCCGCCGGGTCGCGATGCAGCGAGACCGTCAAGACGTCCGAGCGTTCGTAAAAAATCCCCTGCGTGCCGTTGCCATGATGCACATCGACATCGAGCACGCAGACTCGGTCGTGGCGCGCCCTGAGCAACTGCGCGGCGACGGCCGAATTGTTCACGAAACAGAAGCCGCCGGCCATGTCGGCGAAGGCGTGATGGCCTGGCGGCCGGCACAGGGCGTAGGCGACCGCCGCCTCCCCCTCGCGCACCGCCAGCGCCGCGCCGATCGCCGATTGCGCGCTGGCGTAGACCGACCCCCAAGTGTCCGCCGAAATCGGGCAAGCGGTATCGGCCATAAAATAGCCAGCCTTGCCGACCGGCGACGTGTAAAGCGCATCGGGACGATGCCGGGTCGGATGGATGTTCGGGATGACCTCCGGCCCGGCGCCGGGAACCAGGCTCCATTCCTCATGGATGGTCTTCAGGAAATGCAGATAGTCCGGCGTATGGACCGCCGCGATCGGCCCCAGACCATGATCTTCGGGCGTAATCGCCTCATGCCCCGTCTCCGCGACGCCAGCCAACAGGCGCGCTGCGCGTTCCGGCGTTTCGGGATTGGGTTTGACCTGGCCGAGCACAATGAAACTGTCGGGGTCATGGAGGCGCTGCGCTTCGTCGAAGAAGAGTTTCATGGCCGACCTCCCGTCTCGCGCGGCTAGAACTTCACCCGGTCGCCGCCTTTGAGCGCCAATATCTCTCGCGCCTCGTCCGGCGTCGCGACCTCAATCGACAGGCTTTCCAGGATCGAGCGCACTTTGGCGACCTGCTCCGCGTTGTTCTTTGCGAGCTTGCCGCGGCTGATCAACAAACTGTCCTCCAGCCCGACACGGACATTGCCGCCCATCCCGGCGGCGACGGCGGCCAGCGGCATCTGCATACGGCCCGCGCCGAGGATCGACCAAACATAGGCCTCGCCGAACAGCTTGTCGGCGGTCTTCTTCAGGAAGACCAAGTTTTCGGTGTCGGCCCCGATCCCGCCCAGAATGCCCATGACGAATTGCACGAAGATCGGCGCCTTCACCAATCCCCGATCATAGAAATGCTTTAGCGTATAGAGATGCCCGGCGTCATAGCATTCGAACTCGAACCTTGTTTCTTTCTTACCCATTTTCGTCAAGATCGATTCTATATCATTGAAAGTGTTTTTAAAAATGAAGTCCTTGGTCGACGCAAGATAGTCGGGCTCCCAGCCGTATTTCCAAGCCTCGTATTTCTCGAGCATGGGGAAGATGCCGAAATTCATCGATCCCATATTCAGCGAGCAGAGCTCCGGCTCGGCGACCAGCGACGGGGCCAGCCGCTCCTCAACCGGCATGCCCAGGCCCCCGCCGGTGGTGATGTTCACCACGGCGTTGGTGTTCTGTTTGATGCGCGGCAGGAACTGCATATAGACGTCCGGGTCCTGGGTCGGGCGCCCGTCATCGGGCTTGCGCGCGTGTAAATGCAGAACCGCTGCGCCCGCCTCCGCCGCCCCGATCGCCTGTTCGGCGATTTCGTCGGGCGTGATCGGCAGATGTTCCGACATGGTCGGCGTGTGGATCGAGCCGGTGATCGCGCAGGTGATGATCGCTTTCTTCTGAGGCATACCTTCCCCTCCCCGCTGGCCGGGCCGCCTAGGCCCGCCGCGCCATCGCGATCGCGGCCGCGCCCAGCGGCGTCGCCGGATCGCCAAAAGCCTCGACAATGGTGAAATGATCGTCGTCCGGCGCCTGGACCGTCTCAACCGGACAGCCCTGCGCCGCCATATAATCGCCGAAAAGCGTCGTCTGGCGATGAAACTCAGCGCTCTCCTTGCCGCCGACGCAGAGCGTGACTGGCAGCGCCGTCGGCGGCGGCATGCTGGTCACGCTGAGCCGTCGGCAGTTATCGGGCGTGAAACCGAAGACCCGGTTCATGCCGGTTTGCGCCAGCGGCGTCAGGTCGAAGACGCCGGAGATCGAGAGCGCGGCCTTGATTAAGTCATCCGGTGCGCCATCGGTTTCCCGCCGCCATTCCGTACAAGCCAGAACGCCCGCCAAATGCCCGCCCACCGAATGGCCCGACACGGTGAGCCGCTCGCCGTCATAACCGTACGCGCCCGCCAGTTCGTAGATTTTCGCAACCGAATGGCGGGTCTGGCGGATGATCTCCTCAAGATCGACATCGGGCATCAGGTCGTAGTTCGGCATCGCCACGGCGACGCCCGCGCTGAGCAGACCGGCGGCGGCATGCGCGTGGTTCTTCTTGTCGATCGCCTGCCAATAGCCGCCATGCACGAAGACATGGATCGGCGGGTTGTCAGCCTCGGGCGGCAGGTAGAGATCGACGCTCTGCCGCGCGCTGTCGCCGTAGAAGATCTCAGCCCTGCGATGCGCACGCTGATAGGCGGGTCCCGCGGTCCGCCAGACATCGAAGACTCGTTCGTAATCCGGCGCCTGGGCGCGCGGCGAATACTGATAGTCGATCTCGGCCTGGGTATAACCGTCATAGACCACCCGGCCCGGGTCGGCCGGCGGGATCAGCGCCGAGAAGGCCACATCGATCGTCTCGACCGACGGATCCTCAACAACGGTGATCTCCGGGAAGTTGCCGGCGAAATACTCGCGATAGGCGAGGTCGAGATCCAGCAACGCTTCGTCGAACTCACTTCGGGAATGAATATGAAACACCGCCTGGGACAGATGCCCCGGCGCCGCGCCTTCCGCCGTCAATGACCGCGCCGCCTGTTTCAAGACCGCGCGAAAGGCGTCGTCGAGCGGATGCACCGGGCCGGCCGCGATGCGTGGCGTCGTCACCAGCCTGGCGCCGCCCGCGGCCCCCGCCGCCGTCCAGAGAGACGGGGCCGACTCCGCATACGAAACCCTCATGGAACCGACCCCCTCAAGCCTTTCATTTGGTCAGGCTAGCCCGATCGCCGGTCGGCTTCCAGACGGATTGTCGGGCGCAAGGATCAGCCTCCGCTCGCAACCACATCCGCCAAGGCATCGGCGAAGACCGCGCGGTCCTTCTCCGTCCCGACCGTCACCCGAATGCAGCGGTTCAACGGAGCGGCGCCCGGCATCCGGATAAAGACCCCGCGACGGCCAAGCTCCGCCATCATGCGCGTCGCCTGCTCATGACCGCCGACATCGATGGCGACGAAATTGGTCGCTGATGGCAGCGCCGTGAAACCGTGCTTCGACGCGATCTTTGCAATGTCCGCCTTTCCCGCCGCGACTTCGGCGACCACCTGGCCGACATATTGCGGGTCTTGAAAGGCCGCCAGAGCGCCGGCCTGGCTGACGCGGGTCACCTCGAACTGATTGCGTATCTTGTTCAGCCCGGTGATCAGAGCCGGGTGAGCGATGGCGTAGCCGACCCGCGCGCCCGCCAGCCCGTGCGCCTTCGAGAAAGTGCGCATCCGAATGACGCACGGGTTGGAGACGTCAATCGCCGGTATCTCAACCGGGTCGAGAAAATCCGCATAGGCTTCGTCCAGGATCAGGACCTTGCCGGTGGGAACGCTGTCGATCAGCGATTGTACCGACGCCGCGCCATGCCAGGAACCCATCGGATTGTCCGGATTGGCGACATAGAGCAGCGGCGCCTCGACCGCTTTGGCCTTGTCCAACAGCGCTTCGGGATCCTCGAAATCGTTCCGGTAGGGAACCGTATGCAGCGCGCCGCCGAAGCCGGAGACCTGGTAGTTGAAGGTCGGATAGGCGCCCAGGGAGGTGACGATCGGCGCGCCGGGCGAGACCAGCATGCGCACCACCAGCCCCAGCAAAGAATCGATCCCGGCGGCGACGCAGACATTGTCCATCCCGACGCCATGATGCGCGGCGATGGCCTGGCGCAGTTCGAAATTCTCCGGATCGCCGTACCAGCTCGCCTCCGCCACCGCGTCGCGCATCGCCGCCAGCGCCTTGGGCGATGGGCCGAAGGCGCTTTCATTGGCCCCGATCCGCGCCTTGAAGACGGCGCCGTTCGTGCGCTCCAACGCCTCGGGCCCAACGAAAGGCGTCGTCGCCGGCAAGGCGCGGACGGTCTCGGTTAGAGGAATGAAGCGCTCGTCCATGTCGCCCCCAAACTCGCGTCGATCCATGTACCGAACCAGCAATACGCCGATGGCGTCGCAGGGCCAAGGTTCCAAACCGCCTCGGCGCCTTCCCGCTTGAAACGATCGCGGGAAAGCCTCAAGAGTCGCGAGCTTGGGGAAAGGGAGAAGGATAGTGCGCGTCATGCCAAAGGATCGAGTATTGGCCGCCATGCTGTGCGTCGGCGTCGTGTCGGGCTGCGCGCTGGACGCGCCCTCCCCGGCCGCCGAACCGGCCGCCCCCGCTCAGACAGCCCAAACGCCCCAGAGAGCGGCCGACCCCGCACGCGAAGAAGCGTCGACCCTGCCGCCATTGACGGTGCAACCGGTCACCAACGAGCCGCCGCCGCCCCTGGGCCCGCAGAGTTTCGCCCCGATCAACCCGGTCAAGCTGGCCTTCATCTGGTACGACCTGCCGGGCCTGCAAGGCCGCGACTTCGTCGGGACCGTCACCCAACTCGCCAAGAGCGGCGACGACACGCGGATGAGCTTTGCGCTCCCCCCGCTCAACATCGCCTGCGAGGGCCTGATCCGTTTCGATGCGCCCGACAGTCTCGGCCGGGTCGGCG
Source organism: Alphaproteobacteria bacterium (assembly GCA_030065235.1). Taxonomy (GTDB): domain Bacteria; phylum Pseudomonadota; class Alphaproteobacteria; order UBA8366; family Aestuariispiraceae; genus JASJDC01. Next base: position 83,170 of record JASJDC010000001.1, on the reverse strand, counting down.
GCGATTGGGAGATCACCTGCTCCAACCAGGCTCAAATCGCCGGAATCCTCGTCCCCGTCGCCGGCCAACAAGCCATCAACGGCCAAGGCCTCGACCAGGCCGGCCGCAGCGTGATTTTCTCGATCCAGACGGATGGGTAGGGATTGAAGGCGGGGTGGGGAGCGGCGCGCCCTAAACCACCCAACACCCGCTACGAATTAGCCCCATCGGGACTCTCGCGCGCGCGTATCGCTCTGGCGGAGCGCAAATAATGCTGAATGCTCTCAACGTCGCTATTGGCAGCCGCCAAAGCATGCAGTTCCCGACGCAGCGCGTCGCTCTGGTCCGAGCTCATGTCATTATCGTAGTAGATCAGCACATTGAGTGCTTTGGCCATTTGCTCCTGGACCCCAGCGTCCCCAGCATGGGTAGCCGCCAACTCTCGCAGTTCCCGCATGAAACTCTGGCCCCGGGCGATTTGTTTCCCGTGCTCAGCATCAATCACCGCATTGACGAAGCCCATGGCTAACTGTCTGCGAACTTCAGCGTCCTCAATGTGGCGCGCCGCCAGATCCCGCAGTTCTTGCAACAAGGCGTCTCGGCGCAGCAAGTCCCCTTCGTCCGCGACACAATTCAGCGTATTCAACAGGTTTTGCGCGAGCGTCTTCCGCAAATGCGGGTCCTCGTCATGGGCCGCCGAAAGATCGCGCAGTTCCTGAAGCAGCGTGTCACGCAGGTCGCCGTCTCCCTCGGCCTGGGCGTCCGCCAGTGTGTTGAACAAACCCATCGCGAGTTGCTTCCGGACGGCGTCGTCTTGGCCATGCTTCGCCATCAGATCGCGCAATTCCTGCAAGAGCGCGTCGCGCCGCGTCCGATCGGTTTCCTCCACAGCGAACCTCAGCGTGTTCATCAAGCCCATCGCGAGGTGCGCGCGAACCGTGCTTTGGTCTGGAAACGCTTCCGCCAAGTCACGCAATTCCTGCAATAGCTCGTCGCTGCGCGCTCGGTCGCCTTCCTCCTTGGCGTTGTTCATTGAGTTGAACAGACCCATCGCGAGGTTTTCCCGGACCGCACCATCCTCCGCGTGGCCAGCCGCCAAGGTGCGAAGCTCCCGCAAGAGTCCATCGCGTCGCGCCAGATCATTCTCCCATGCGGCATGGTTCAACGTGTTGAAGAGACCCATGGCGAGTTGTTTCCGAATTGGGCTTTCTTCCGCGAGCGCCGCCGTCAGACTGCGCAACTCCTGCAGCAGCGCGTCCCGACGCGCCAGATCCCCTTCCGCCTTGGCGTGGTTCAGTGTGTTGAACAGGCCCATTGCCAGATCAGCGCCTACCGAGCCGTCGTCCTCATGCGCCGCCGCCAAATCCCGCAGTTCCTGCAGCAGTGCATCGCGTCGCTGTAGGTCACGGTCCTCCGTCGCCTGGCACAGCGCGTTGAAGAGGGCGCTTGAGAGCATCTGTCGACCCGCGCCGTCGTCGCCTGGCGCCGCCGCCAAACCGCGCAGATCTTGCATCAAAGTATCGCGTAACTGCGGATCACCTCTGCCTTCACTATTGGTCAACACGTTGTAAAGACACATGGCGAGAGCCGCCCGAACGGTGGCGTCATCCTCATGAGCCGACGCGAGATCGCGCAGGTCCTGCAACACGGGGTCACACCGGCTCCAATCCCCCTTTTTTGAACTCCAATAGATTTCGCAATACTGGGCCGTTGCGAGCCGCGCGCGAACCGAGGCGTCACTCAAATGCGCCGCCTCAAGGTCGCGTATCTCCTGCAACAAAGAACGACTTCGGGCAGAATCGTCGATCTCGTTCGCGTAGTCCAAGGACTCCAAAAGCCCTTTGACGAGCTGCTCCCGGACCGCGCTGTTATCACCAAACGCCGCCGCCAGATCCCGCAGTTCCTGCATCAAGGCGTCGCACAGCGCGATGTCATTCTCCGCCCTGGCCAACTCCCAAGAATGCAATCTGCTGCGAGCAATCGATACAGCATCTTCGACAGAGTCATTGGACGTCGAATCGTCCAGGCCGAGTCCCTTTTTAGGATCGGTCACTTGTAAAGCGCTCCTGAAAAGAGTGTTGCGGCAACGTAGAGGCTCTGGCGAAAAACCCAATCATCGCACGCAACAAGAGGTCAAGCGTTTCGCCCAATAGCTTGGCACAGCGAACCAGGCCATTAATCTTCAGGCCGCTTCAACAAGCAGCTAGCATTTGCCCTTCAGCGGGTCGGCGACGAAGGCGGTTTGCCCATTCGATCAGGCCGCTCTACCAGATAGCGCAGATCGTCGGAAGCCGGCTCTACCCCGCCTCGCGCATCAGGCGGCCTTTGCGGCGTTGCCAGTCGCGGTCCTTGATGGTCTGGCGTTTGTCGACGGTCTTTTTGCCCTTCGCCAGGCCGAGCTGCAATTTGCACAAGCCGCGATCGTTGAAATACATCCGCAGCGGGATCAGGGTCATGCCGTCGCGCTTGATGGCGCCGATCAGCTTGTCGCGCTCGCGCTTCTTGACCAGCAATTTGCGCGGGCGTTTCGGTTCGTGCTGAAAGGCCTTGGGCGCGTTCTCATAGACCGGGATCTGGACGTTGAACAGAAAGAGCTCGCCGGCTTTCAGACCCGCATAGGCCTCGCCCAGGCTGCTGCCGCCATGGCGGAGGGATTTTACCTCCGTCCCGGTCAGGACCAGCCCCGCCTCCAGCGTCTCTTCGATCGCGTAATCGAAGCGCGCACGCCGATTAACGGCCACAAGACCGTCCGACAAGCCCTTGTTTTTACCTCTGTTTTTACCAGCCATCCCGGCGTTCGGCCGCCCTCTGCTTAGAGAAGGCCGACCCCTTCCATCGCCGCGCGCACCTGCGCCTTGCTGCTCTCGGCGATCTCGACGATCGGCAGGCGGGCGACGGGCGTGCATTTGCCCAACAGGCTGGCCCCGTATTTCGCCGGGCCGGGAGAGGCCTCGCAGAACATCGCCTTATGGATCGGCATCAAGCGGTCGCGCAGGGTCTCGAAAGCGTCGAGATCGCGGGCTTGCCAGGCCTGATGCAGTTGCGCGCAGAGCTTGGGCGCGACATTGGCGCTGACCGAGATGCAGCCATGCCCCCCTTGCCCGAGGAAAGCGCCGACCGTGCCGTCCTCGCCGGAAAGCTGGCTGAAATCCGGGCCGATCGCCAAACGGGTGTCGACCGGCCGGTTCAGATCGTTGGTCGCGTCCTTCACCCCGACCACGTTGGGGTGGTCCTTGACCAGCCGCGCCATGGTCTCGACCGACATGTCGATGATCGAGCGCGGCGGGATGTTGTAAAGCACGACCGGAATGTCTGCCGCCTGGGCGACCGCCGCGAAATGGGCGTAGAGCCCGGCCTGGGTAGGTTTGTTGTAATAGGGCGTGACGCTCAGAACCGCATCGGCCCCGGCCTGTTTCGCATGTTTGGTCAATTGAACCGCTTCCGCCGTGTTGTTCGATCCGGCGCCGGCGATCACTTTGGCCCGGCCGGCCGCCGCCTCAACGGTCAAGCTGACCACGCGCTCATGCTCCGCATGGCTCAGGGTTGGCGACTCGCCGGTGGTGCCGACGGGGATCAGTCCGACCGTGCCTTCCGCGACCTGCCACTCGACGAAATCCTGAAACGCCTTCTCGTCGATCGCGCCGTTCTCTTGCATCGGCGTAATCAAGGCGGTCATGGATCCTTCGAACATCGGCATCGGTCTGACTCCAAACCCGGCGCTGTGTAAGCGGAGGGCGCAAAAGGCTCTGATTGGAAAGCGGCGGACATTAGCCCCATGCACGAACCGGAACAAGCGCCGAAACGGGCGGATTCCCCGTCCCCGCCAGCCCACGAAACCGTCATAAATCCCCTGTTGCGGGCGATTCGCGGATCACACTACACTGCGGCCGCCATGAGGACCGACCCAACCGGCACACCCCGCGCATTCGGACAGGCGCCACAGCGACGGCGCGCGGTCTGGTCTGGCGTGTTTTTTGGCGTCGGCCTGGCGCTCTCGCTCGCGGTGAGCGATGGGGCGGGGGCGCAATTACTTTCGGACGAAGATCGCGGCCATTACGAGGCGGCGTTCCACGCGGCCGAGCTCGACAAACTGACCGCCGCCCGCCGCCACGCCGCGCGCGGCGGCAATCCGCTGTTGGATAAGGCGATCGACTGGCTCGTGTGGCAACGGGCTGGGAATGACGCCGCCTTCGAGACCCTGACAGATTTCATCCGGGATAACCCGACTTGGCCCCGGCTGAAGACGCTCAGCCGGCGGGCCGAGGAAAAAGCCCGCGCAGGCGCGTCGGATAGCGCGGTCCTACGCTGGTTCGATGCGACGCCGCCGCGGACCGCGCGAGGATTCTTCCGATACGCCGCTGCGCTCGAGGCCTCGAACCGGGGGCGCGAGATCGACCGGCTGGCCCCGGAGGCCTGGATCGCCTTGAACCTGTCGGTCGCCGAAGAGCGCGAGTTCCTGAAACGTTTCGGCGGTCTGATCACGGACGCGCATCACGACGCCCGTCTGGAGCGCTTGATCTGGGACGGTCGGACGACCGAGGCGACTCGGCAGGCCCGCCGCGCGACAGCGGACCGTCAGCGGCTGGCGGAGGCGCGTATCGCGCTGCGGCGGTTTTCCGGTGGGGTGGACGGCGCTATCGCCCGGGTTCCCGCCGAATTGCGGGACGATCCCGGTCTGATCTATGAGCGGCTGCGCTGGCGAAGGCGCAAGGGCCGCGACGATGACGCCATCGACCTGTTGCTGAACCAGCCGATCGACAGCGGCGCCAATCCGGCGCTCTGGTGGCGCGAACGCGCGGTTCTGGCGCGCCGGGCCTTGGCGGACGGTCGGATCTCGCAAGCCTACCGGATCGCAGCCGAGCATGGCGCCGAGACCGGCCTGCCGATGGCTGAAGGCGAGTGGCTCGCGGGCTGGACCGCGCTGCGCCTGCTCGACGACCCGCAATTGGCCTTTCCGCATTTCCGCGACATGTATGCGAAGGTGCGCTTCCCGGTCTCGATCAGCCGCGCCGCCTATTGGGCGGGGCGCGCGGCCGAGGCCGGCGGCGAGCCCGAGATCGCCGCGCAATGGTATCGCGAGGCGGCGCAATATGGCGGCAGCTTCTACGGTCAGACCGCCGCTGCGCGCCTGCCGCCAACGGACCGCCCTGCCCTGACCGGTCCGGTCGAGCCCAGCGCCGCCGAGCGCGCCGCGTTCGAAGAGCGGGAGTTGGTGCGTCTGGCGCGCCTCTTGGCGGAGGTGAAATCGCGCAAGACCCTGCGCACCGTGCTGCGCCATCTCGGCGCCACGGTCGAGACGCCGCAGGAGATGGCCATGGCCGCCGATCTGGCCAGCGTTTTGGGACGGCCCGACGCGGCGGTCTATGCGGCGCGGCAGGCGATCAAGAAACAGGTGTTGCTGCCGCGCGCCGGCTATCCGCTGGCCCCGATTGCGCGCGAGGCCCGGCTCGGCCCCGACATCCTGTTCGGCCTGATCCGGCAGGAAAGCGCGTTCGACCAGGCGGCGATCAGCAGCGCCGGGGCGCGCGGGTTGATGCAACTGATGCCGGCGACGGCCAAGTCGGTGGCGCGCTCGGTCGGCCTGTCCTACCGAAAATCGGCGCTGACCGTCGATCCGATTTATAATATCCGTCTGGGCGATCACTATTTGGCGGAACTGATCGACGATTTCGACGGCTCGCTGATCATGGCGCTGGCCGGCTATAACGCGGGCCCGCATCGGGTGCGGCGCTGGGTCGACCGCAACGGCGACCCGAGGCTGGGCGTTCACGAGGCGCTGGATTGGATCGAGCAGATTCCATTCTCGGAAACGCGGAATTACGTGCAGCGGGTGCTGGAGAATATCACGATCTACCGTACCCGCCTGACCGATCGGCCGGCCGCGCTTTCCTTCACCAGCGGCGGCGTCATACCTAGGGCGCGAGTCGTCGCCACACTGGCGGAGGAAGCCGAGCGGAAGACCGTCCCGCCGCCGGCCTGGTCGGAATACCCCCGCGCGCCGGTCCGCACACGCGAGCGATAAAATCGCCAGAGATAAAGAGGCGGGCGGAGGGGTCGATCATGCCGGAAATCGAAGGGATCAAAGTCTGCGTCTTCGACGCCTATGGCACCCTGTTCGATGTGAACGCGGCGGCGGCGCATCTGAAGGACGAGCTATACGGCAAGGACGCGCAACTGGCGGAGATCTGGCGCGCCAAACAACTGCAATATACTTGGTTGCGGACCCTGATGCCGGACGCCTATACCGACTTCTGGCAGGTGACCCAGGACGGGTTGGATTTCGCCATGCAGGCCGTGGGACTTGAAGACCGTGATTTGCGTCAGCGGCTTCTCGATCTCTATTGGCGGCTCGACGCCTATCCAGAGGTCGCGGCGGTGCTTAGCCAGTTAAAGCAATCGGGCCGGCGCACGGCGATCCTGTCGAATGGCGCGCCCGCCATGCTGGACGGCGCGGTCAGTTCGGCCGAGATCGGCGGGCTTCTGGACGCGGTGCTCTCGGTGGACGAGCTACGGCTCTACAAACCGCGTCCGGAAACCTACGAGATGGTCCTGAAACAGTTCAGCGTCGCGCCCGACGAGGTTTGTTTCATGTCGTCGAACGGCTGGGACGCGGCTGGCGCTGCGCAGTACGGTTTCCAGGTTTGCTGGGTCAACCGCTTTGGCCAGCCGACGGAACGGCTGCCGGGCGCGCCGGTCAAGGTTCTGTCCTCCTTACACGATGTGCCGCGCCTCATCGGCGCCGGCGCCTAGCGCGCAGCGGCGGAACCCATGAGCGATTACATGGAAAGGCGCTATACGGCGCAGGACGGAATTTCGCTTTATTTCCGGGACTATCCGACGCCGCCCGACGCGAAAGAAGAGACCGCTGTTCTTTGTCTGTCGGGTCTGGCGCGGAACTCCAAAGATTTCGCCTTTCTGGCCACGGAGATCGCCGCCGGCGACGTGGGTCCGCCGCGGCGCGTGATCTGCCCGGACTATCGCGGCCGCGGGCGGTCCGATCGCGATCCGAACCCTATGAACTACACGCCCGAAACCTATCTCAACGATATCCGCCATCTGCTGATGGCGCTGGGGCTGCACCGGGTCATCGTGATCGGCGCCTCGCTGGGCGGGCTGTTGGGTATGGGGCTCGGCGTTGCGACACCGCCGGCGCTGGCCGGGCTTGTCTTGAACGATGTCGGACCGGAGATCGGCGGCGCGGGCATGGACCGGATCATCGACTATCTCAAGACGGAGCGCCGGCATCCAAGCCTCGAGGCGGCGACGGCGGAGCTGCGCGCCATCTTCAAACAGCCAGGCTGGTCGGATGAGGATTGGCGGATCGCCGCCGCAGCGACCTTCGTTCAGCGCGAGGACGGGCTCTATCATGTCGATTGGGACCCGCAAATCGCCGCCCCCATGACCAAAGGCGCGCCGATCCCCGATCTCTGGCGCTATTTCAAGGCCGTGACCCGGGTTCCGCTGCTTGCGCTGCGCGGCGAATTCTCGGACATACTCACGGACGAGACCCTGCAGGCGATGGCGGCGGCGCATCCCAGCGCCGCGACCGCGACCATTCCAGGGGCGGGCCACACGCCGACCCTCAATGAACCGGACTCACGAAAGGCGCTCTATGACTTCCTCTCACGTTGCGACCGACGAACTGGTGGATCTGACGGCCATTGAAGCGGCGTCTGAGCGATTGGCCGGAACAGCGGTCGTCACCCCGCTTCTGGAATCCCCGCTCTTGAACGCCCGCACCGGCGGGCGTGTTCTGATCAAGCCGGAGTGTCTGCAACGCACCGGGTCCTTCAAGTTCCGCGGCGCGTATAACACGATCTCAAGCCTGACGCCCGCCGAGCAAGCGGCCGGGGTGATCGCCTATTCGTCGGGCAACCACGCCCAAGGGGTCGCCTCAGCGGCGCAGTTGCTGGGCGTCAAGGCGACGATCATCATGCCGCGCGACGCGCCCGCGATCAAAATCGCCAACACCAAGTTCTACGGCGCCGAAATCGTGCATTACGACCGCTATAGCGAAAGCCGGGAGGATATGGCCGCGCAACGCGCTGATGATACAGGCGCGGTGCTGATCCGTCCCTATGACGATCCCAGAATCATCGCCGGACAAGGCACGACCGGGCTTGAGATCGCCCGGCAATGTCAGGCGATCGGCGCGGTCCCGGACGCCGCGCTGTTCTGCTGCGGCGGCGGCGGGCTGACCGCCGGGTCCGCCATCGCGGTCAACGCGCATTTTCCCGATGCGGCGCTCTACGCCGTCGAGCCGGAGGATTTCGACGACACCGCGCGGTCTTTCGCGAGCGGCCGGCGTGAGACAATTCGGGAAGATGCGCGCTCGATCTGCGACGCCCTGCTGACCCAGAGCCCCGGGGAGATGACCTTTGCGATCATGCGAGAACGGCTGACCGGCGTTCTGACCGTCAGCGACGATGAAGCCTTGGCGGCGATGAAGGCCGCCTTCTCGGATTTGAAGCTGGTCGCTGAACCGGGCGGCGCCGTCGCCTTGGCGGCGGTGCTGTCTGGCAAGATCGAAACAAAGGGACGTACCGTGGTCGCCGTCATTTCAGGCGGCAATGTTGACGCGGCGACCTACCAACGATGCCTATCGGCCTGATCGGCCCAACCGGAGGGATCAGGCGGCCTTGGGCCCCGCCTCGCCTTTGTCGCCGGCGTCTGCCGGCCCGGGCGGCGGGCTTTCCATCTGGACCCGCTTGCAAAGCCCTTGAATGAACGCGCCCGCCTCAATCGACAGGCTTTCATGATTGACGTCGCCTTTAACCGCGGCGGTTTTGGTCAAAATGACCGTCTTCGCTGAGATTTCGCCATTCACGGCGCCCGAGACATGCACTTGCTCGGCGAAAACGGAGCCGTTCACGGCGGCGGTCTCGCCGATCGTGACCCGGGCGCTGCGCACATCCCCGTCCACGTCGCCGTCGATATGAATGTCGCCCGCGCTGACCAAATCGCCGCGCACATGAAGATCGGTTGAAATAATCGAGGGAGCGACCGGCTTCGTCGCCACCGCCGCGGATTTCCTAGACGCCATGACAATGACCTTTACCAAACAGCGGAAACGCCGGGTTCAGCGAATCCACACCCGGCGCGCGACGCCGGACGGCGCCCGCCGACCCGAGACCCTATCAGCTTTTATAGAAGTATCGTCCCGCTTCGATGAATTTCAACGGATCGACGGGCTCGCCATTGATCCTGATCTCATAATGCACGTGCGGGCCGGTGCTTCGGCCCGTCGATCCCAGCGTGCCGATCTGATCTCGGTGTCCGACCGTTTCGCCCTTCTTCACGATGATCTTGCGCAGATGCCCATAGCGGGTGCGGATGCCGCAGCCATGATCGATTTCCACCATCCGGCCATAGCGGCCATGCACGCCCGCGAAAGAGACCTCTCCCGGCGCAGAGGCGTAAACGGGCGTACGCGGCCATCCGGCGAGGTCGATCCCTTTATGCATCGCCATCCGGCCGTTGAACGGGTCCTTCCGCTTCCCGAACTTGCTGGTCAAATGGTAATGGTCGACCGGCGATATCCAGGGCGCGCAGGCCATGAGGTCTTCCAATGTGGCGAGCCTTTCGGCGCGTTCCGCCAGGGTCGCCACCGACACTTCCAACTCCTCAACAGCCCCGCCGGCGAAATCCATCGCGAAGAACGGGCCGCCCTGACCCTTTTCAGGCGCAATCCCGAGAGTCTGCAACTCCACCGGACCCAAACCCGCCGTCGTCAGCGCGCGCTCGGCGCGCGCGATATGCGCGTCGGCCCGCTCGGTGAGTTCGGCGACAGCCGCGCGTTGCTCTTCATGGAGTGCGCCGATGGATGAGACCAGCGCCTCGGTCCGATCAACCGGATCGTCGGAAAGGGTCGCGCCCTCAACCGCCTCGCCTGCGACCACGGTCAAGGTTTCGAGCAGATCGTCAATCACACCCTCGATCCGGGCTTGTCTGTCACGGCTGTCTTTCAGCGACAGGGACAAACCCTTCGTCATGGCCTTGAGTTCGGCGACGACATCCGCGTCTTCGATATTCGGCGCGGCTGAAACAAGAAGCGTTGGCGGCGGGTCGATCTCCAAGGCGGCCAGGTCATCGACAAGGCCCGCCAAGGTCCGCTCTACCTTACGGCGATCGAGCCGCGCCTTTTGCAAGAGACCCTGAAGCCGCGCCGCCTGGGTCGAGAAGCCGTCCCGCTCTTGGGTGATTTCGGCCAGGCGTTCCTGTTCTTCACCCAACTTCCGGCGCACCGACGCCAAACCGGTGGCGAGCCCGTCGCCGCGCGCCCGGGCTTGCTGCAAGGCGTTCTCCAATCCGGCGATCCGATCACGCAGGTCCCGCTCTTTGTCGGCGGCGGCGCGGTTCTGGCGATTCACGCGCGCCAAAACCGTTTCGAGGTCATCGATTTCCTCGGTTAGCGCACCGGATTCGCCACGGCTTTCCGACAGGAACTTTTCGAGATTCGCGGCGCGGCGCGCTATGGCGTCCCGGCGCTCATCAGATCTGACGCGCTCCAAGTGAATCTCATCGACCCGCGCGGCCTGCATTCGGTTTTCCTCTGACAGCGCGGCGATTTCGATCCGCGCCTGGACCAGGTTCTGCTGCAGCAGTTCGATCTCTTCATTCAGGGCGCGCCGGGACGCGATGATGCGGCCGCTTTCCTCGCTGGGTATGTCGAGATCCGTCGAGATCAGCCGGAACGCTTTGTCCAGGCTGCGGTTCAAGCCCGCCAGCGCTTGCAATTCCGACTGGATTTGCACCGACGCGGCCGCGTCTTTCGGATTGGGCTGAAGCGCGGCGACGGCCCGGCGGGATAAAGATTGCGTCAATTGGGCCATGTCGGAGCGGTAGGAATCGAGATCCTGCCGCAATTGGCCGTAGGCGAGTTTGGCCTCTGAGATTTCCTGTCGCTTCTCCGCGATCATCCCTTGTTGCAGCACCGCGCCGCCGGTGGCCGCAGCGCCCCAAGCGATCATGAGGCCCAGGATGGCCGAGGCTACAATCTGATGGCCCCGCGTAAGGCGGAAATAAACGACCCGCCCGTCGGATCGGATGATGAGTTCTCGATCTCTGAATAACCGCCGATCCCCTTGCCACTCGCCATGGCGCCCAGCCGCATCGCCCCTCACACCAAACTCCTTACCGACGCTCGCCGGGCTGCAAAGGCGGCCGTCGAGCGAAAAATGACAATGACAAGGCGCCGCTCCGCGACGCCTTTGGTTCAGTTTTCCCCCTCCCGCCGCACGATCGCGGACTCGGATCACCATATCCGAGTCGACCGGCTAGAGCGAGTCCTCTCTGACCAGAAAGACCGCCCCATAAGCATCTCATAAATAAGGACTATTTGAATTTCGTATGATCGCCGCCAGCCTGTTGCCGAATCCAGGTCCGGAAGGCCCGAACCGCCGGCCGATCAAGCCGTTCCGGCCGGCATACCAAAAGCCAGGGATTGCGGCGCTCCGCCACGAGGCCAAAGGGCGCGGTCAAGCGCGGCTCGACGGTTTTTTCCGGCGAGGCGAACGGCCTCAGCGCCATCGCCACGCCCTGCCCTTCGATCGCCGCCTCGAAAGCCAGGATGTAACCGTCGAACGAGACCGCATCGCTTTCATTGATCGGGTCGAGCCCGGCCTTTTCGAACCAAGTCGCCCAATCGCCGGGCGACGTATAGACCGAGAGCAGGCGATGATTGTGAAGATCCGTCGGCTTGGCGATCGCAATGGGGCCGTTCAAGAGTTTCGGACTACAGACCGGCGTCAATTGCGCCGGCGCCAAGACCTCGCGATGCACGCTGGGATCGGTCGGGGCCTCGAGCACGATTCCGATGTCCGCCTGCTCCGGATCGAACTCCCAGTTGATCCGCGAGGTCGCCAGGCGGACTTTGATATCGGGATAGCGCTGTTGAAACTCATGCAAGCGCGGGATCAGCCAGTAGACCGCGGTCGTCATATAGACTTGCACGGTGACCTCGCGCGGCGATTCGACCGAGCGCACCAGATCCGCGCCATCGGCGATATTGTCGAAGGCCTCGCGCAGGATCGGGTACAGGACCTTGCCGGCTTCCGTCAGGCTGACCGACTGCGGACCGCGCCGGAACAACGGCACGGCAAGCTGCGCTTCTAATGATTTGACCTGATGGCTGATCGCGGAATGGGTGACCGAGAGCTCTTCCGCCGCCGCCCGGAAACTGAGATGACGCGCCGCGGCCTCAAAGGCCTTGGCCGCGCTGAGGGAAGGAAGACGGCGTTTCACGATGCGCCCCTATACAGGCGGACCGGCTGCTGATCCGCCGCCGCCGCCTCCAATGATCTCGTTTTTGACCGGTAGGATCGATTGCGCCGGCGCGCAAGCCCGAAATGTCAGACGTCCAGTATCGGGGCGCCGCTGAGAACCCGCGTCCGATGATGCGCCCAATGCGTCATCCAGCCGGCGACTTGGTCGCCAGGCATCGGCATCGCCATGTAGAAACCTTGCGCCGAATCGCAGCCGATCGTCTCGAGCATGCGCCAGTCTGTGACCGTTTCGACGCCCTCCGCCACAGTTCGGATCTTAAGGTCCTGAGCGAGGGAGATCGTTGAGCGGAGTATGGTTTGCAGCCGTTCGGTTTCATGCGCCCCGGTGACCAGGGTGCGATCCAGCTTCAACTCATCGAAGGGCAGCTTCGCCAGCCGGGAGATCGTCGCATAGCCGGTGCCGAAATCGTCGATCGAGACGCCGACGCCGTTCAAGCGCAGCCGGGTCAGAACGTCCAACGCATTGGCCAGGTCATGGGATATCCCGCTCTCGGTGATTTCCAGGATCAGCGCGCTCGCGGGTATCCGGTGGACCCGTATCAGCTCTTCGACCAGTCGCGGCAGAATGAGATTGTCCATACATTCGGCCGGAATGTTCACTGAAATGGTGAGCGAAAGATCGTCCTCACGCCACGCGTTCAATTGCGTCATCGCCTTATCGAGCACGACATAGGTCATCGGCTCGATGAAACCCGCATCGGCGACCGCCGGAATGAACGTGTCGGGCTGCAGGATGCCGTATTCCGGATGCAGCCAACGCACCAACGCTTCGACGCCTGAAACCGCGCCCGTCCCGACCGCCACCTTCGGCTGGAAGTAAATCAGCAACTCGTCGCCTTCGACCGCGCGGCGCAGATCGTCGGGCGAAAAGGCGATCCGCCGGCTCGGCGTGTCGGCCGGCCGCTCAAAGGCGTGCCGCGACAGCAGGTCGCCCAGTCCGCTAACGGTGAGCGGCTTGGCGAGCGAGCCCAAGACGCGAAGGCCGCGGGCCCGCGCCAGATCCTCACCGGCCTCTCGGATACGCGGATCGACGCCGGTCACGAGGATCACCGCCGCACGGCTGCCATGCTCCGCCAATTCGCGCAGCATATCCACGCCGTCGCCGTCGGGAAGATGCAACTCCGCCAAAATCAAGTCCAGCGGCTGCGCCCCGGGGGTGTTCAGCACCTCAATCGCTGCGGCGCGATCCTCGGCGATTTCGACCTCTTCGACGCCCAATTGTCCCAGCAGACCGAGGCACCACTGACGCGCTTGCGGGTGGTGATCGACAATAAGGACGCGAAGCCCGGCGTAGCTCTGGTCTTGCATCCGTGTCATATCACGCGCCTAGGCCGTCAGTTCAAGCGCGTTCCGGCGCGTCGGGTGGAGATCGCCGATTTTGTCCGATAGTGTGACGGGCGGATGGAAACGGATGACGCATGATGCAAGGGATGCTGACAATCCGGATGGGTGTGGCTGATGAAGAAGCGGCGCAGCGCACGCGTTACGGGCCGCTTCTGCTCGACGCGCTCACATCCCCGGTCATGATATCCGATCAAAGAGCCGTCCGGCGCTATCGTCTCCGCGCCGGCGTGGACTCGGCAATTGTCGCCCGCGGACGCTGACCCAGCCGCGAAGCCGCTCAGCGGTCTGCGGGTCCTGGATTTCTCGACCCTGCTGCCGGGGCCGCTGGCGTCCCTGATCCTGGCGGAGGCTGGGGCGGCGGTGACCAAGATCGAACGCCCCGGCGACGGCGACGCCATGCGCGGCTTCCAACCGCGCTTCGGCGAGACCAGCGCGCACTACGCTCAATTGAATCGCGGCAAATCCTGTCTCACCCTGGATTTGAAGGCGCCCTACGCCGTCGCGCGGCTGACGCCCCTGATCGAACAAGCCGACATCCTGATCGAACAGTTCCGGCCCGGGGTGATGGACCGGCTTGGCTTGGGGTATGCGGCGGTGACGGCGACCAACCCGCGCCTGGTCTATTGCTCGATCACCGGTTACGGGCAGACGGGCCCGGCGCGGAACGAGGCCGGGCATGATCTGAACTATCTGGCGCGCGCCGGCCTGCTGGCGATCGGCGGAGATTCCACCGGCAAGCCCGTGATCCCGCCGGGCCTGATCGCCGATATCGGCGCCGGCGCCCTGCCGGCGGTGATCAATATCCTGATAGCGCTCAGGCGGGCCGAGACGACCGGCCAAGGCGCGCATCTCGACATTTCGATGACCGACGGACTGTTCGCTTGGTCCTTCTGGGGCCAGGCGCAGGCGGAACTGACCGGCGCGACGCCTGAACCCGGCGCAGAATTGCTGACAGGCGGGTCGCCGCGTTATCAGATATACGAGACCCAGGATCAGGCCTATATCGCGGCCGCGCCACTGGAGGACAGGTTCTGGCGGCTATTTTGCGACATCATCGATTTGCCGAAAGCGCTGCGAGATGAGGACGCCGACCCAAAGGCGGCGATCAAGGCGGTGCAGGAACGGATCGGCGCCAAGCCCGCCGCCCATTGGCGCGCCGCATTCGCGGGGAAGGATGTCTGCGCCAACCTCGTGCAGGATATCGCCGCGGCGCGGGCCGACCCGCTGTTTCAGGCGCGCGGGCTGTTTCAGGATCGGATCGCCGCCGGGGGCGGCGTCGGCATGACCGCCTCGCCCATGCCGATCGCGCCGGTCTTCCGCGACGCCGGAAAAGAGACAAAGGTCCCGTCCCTCACACCGCAGGACAAAGACAGCGGCGGCGCCGCGTTATAGCCGAAAAGAAAAGGGCCGCCCCAGCTAACTGGAGCGGCCCTGTCATGTCGTCTTCAGGTCGATTTACGCGACCATACCCTTGGCGAAGGGCAGGATCCGCACGCGGGTTCCGGTCGCCCGATAGACCGCGTTGGCCACCGCCGGTCCGATCGGCGGCAAGCCAGGCTCGCCAATGCCGGTCGGCGGCGCGTCGCTTTCGACGATATGCACATCGATTTCGGGCATCTGGTCGATGCGCAGCGGCATGTAGCTGTCATAGTTGCCTTGATCGACCGCGCCCTGGGTCAGAGTCAGGTCCTCTTGCAGGACAGAGCCGAGACCGAAGCCGACGCCGCCTTCGACCTGCGCCTTGATCGTGTCGGGATTGATCGCCGTGCCGACATCGACCGCGGCCGTCACCTTATGCACCACGACCTCGCCGCCCTCGACAGAAACTTCCGCAATTTCAGCGACATAAGACGCGAAGCTCTCATGAACTGATACGCCGTGATAGTGACCTTCCGGCAGCGCCTTCTTCCCGTAGCCGGCCTTTTCCGCCGCCAGCTTCAGAACGCCGGCGTGGCGCGGATGGTCCTTCAACAGATCGAGACGGTACTGAACCGGGTCGCCGCCGGTGGCCTCGATGATCTCGTCCATGAAGGTCTCGACCGCATAGGCGGTGTGGGTCGATCCAACGGCGCGCCACCAGAGAACCGGCACTTTCACATCCGTTGTGGTCAGCCCGACCGCCACATTCGGGATGGCGTAGGGCTGGTTCGACGCGCCTTCGACCGAGGTCTGATCGATACCGTTCTGAATCAGACCTTCGAACGGCGTGCCCGCGACAATCGATTGGCCGACAATATGGTTCTCAAACCCGACGAGCTTGCCGTCCTTGTCGAGGCCCGCGCGCATCTTATGCACATAGGCCGGCCGGTAGCGCCCGCCGCGCATGTCGTTCTCGCGCGTCCACTGCACCTTGACCGGCGCGGCGTAGCCGATGGCGCGCGCGATCATGGCCGCCTCCGCCACAACATCGCCGTCGCCGACCGCCCGGCGCCCGAAGCCGCCGCCGGTCTTCATGATGACCATGCGGATCTGCTCCATCGGCGTCTCGGTCACTTGAGAGACGATGTAGTGATAGAGGTCTGGGATCTGATGGCCGCCATAGATGTTCAACACGCCGTCCGCATCGCGGTGGGCGATCGCGTTTAAGGGCTCCAAGGCGGCGTGGGCGAGGAACGGAAACTCATAGGTCGCCTCCAGCACCGTCTCGGCGGCGCCAATGGCCGCCGCGGCGTCCCCATCGTTGCGCGCCATCGCTGTCGGCGCCTGCTCGGCCAGCGCGCGGTACTCCGTAAAGATCTCGTCGATCCCGCGAGTCTCGGCCTGGCTCTCGTCCCAGGACACCGTAACCAAGTCGCGCGCTTTCAGCGCCGTCCACATGTCCTTGGCCACGACCGCGACGCCGCGCGGGATGGCGATGACGTCATGGACCCCGGCGATCTGTTTCGCCTCGGCCGCATCGAAGCCGGCCACCGTGGCCCCGAATTTGGGCGGATGGATCATCACCGCCGTCAGCATGCCCGGCAGTTTCACATCGATCGTGAAATCCTGCGCGCCGTTGGTCTTGCCGACCCGGTCATAGCGTTTCGTGCTTTCCGAGCCGATCTCGGTCCACTCGCTCGGCGCCTTCAGGGCGATATCGGTCGGAACCGGCTGAGAGGCGGCCGCCTTCACCAACGCGCCAAAACCGGCTGATCGACCCGAAGCGTGCGAGACGACGCCTTCCTTGACCGAGATTTCGGCCGCCGGCACGCCCCAGGATTGAGCCGCCGCCGCGATCAGCATTTCACGCGCCGCGGCCCCGGCTTTCCGATAGCGGTCCCACGAGGTCGCCATCGATGTCGATCCGCCCGATCCTTGGGCGACGCCGCCCCAGGCGAGGTTGCCATAAAGATCGTTGTTGGCGCTGACGCCGCGAACCGTGACCTGATCCCAATTCGCGCCAAGTTCCTCGACGACCAGCGTGGCGAGGCCGTGATAGGCGCCCTGCCCCATCTCGAACTGCGAGGAGAGCACCGTCACGACGCCATCCTCGGAGATCTCGACATAAGACGCGAACGGGCTAAGCGGTCCGCCGGCCGCGCCGGCCGAGGCCTTCGCGCCCAGGACCTGATACCCGATCGCCAGGCCTGTCGCCGTCGCGGCGGCGGAGATCAGGAAGCCCCGGCGGGACAGAGTCGGCGCGACGGAGCTTTCCGACGCGGCGAAATTCATAGCTTGGAGTTTTTTCGGCAGCATAATTAGGCCTCCAACCGCTTGGCGGCTTCATGGATGGCGCCGCGAATTCTCTGATAGGTCGCGCATCGGCAGAGATTGCCAGACATGGCGCTGTCGATATCCGCATCGGTCGGCTTCGGCGTTTCGGAAAGCAGCGCCGCCGCCGACATGATCTGCCCGGACTGGCAATAGCCGCATTGCGGCACATCCAGATCGGCCCAGGCTTCCTGAACGGCGGTCGCAACCTTGTCGCCAATCCCTTCGATCGTCGTAATCTCGGCGCCGACCGCGTCCTCGACGAAGGTCTGACAGGACCGCACCGGGACGCCGTTCAGGTGAACCGTACAGGCGCCGCATTGCGCCACACCGCAGCCGTATTTCGTTCCTGTCAGGCCGACCGCATCCCGAATCGCCCACAGCAACGGCTGGTCGGGATCGACATCGACCCGATGCTCCTGACCGTTAATTTTAAGTACATGCTCCATGACACGCCTCCGATTGCTCGAGTATTTCTACGGCCGGACCACCGCGACGCCGGCGCGTTTGACACGAGATATGAAGATAATTGATGCATCCTACCAATCGATTAATAGTATACGATGCATAACCAGGATTAATCCCGAATGCGGCAAGCCGATCTGAACCTGTTGCGATCACTCGACGCGCTGCTCGAGGAACGCAGCGTGACCAAGGCCGCGCGACGCGTCGGGCTGACGCAACCGGCGCTGTCGGCGCAATTGGCGCGGCTGCGCGCCATGTTCGACGATCCCTTGTTGGTGCAGGTTGGCAAGAAACTGGTCCCAACCGACCGCGCCACGGCGCTAAGGGCCGATCTGCGCAATCATCTCGACGGTCTCAACGCGCTGGTCGCCAAGGACGACCGGTTCGACCCGGAGGCCTCCGCCATCGACTTCCGGATCGCAGCCAGCGACGCGCTGCAGCATGTGGTCGGCGCCCCCTTTGCAGCGATGCTGCGGCGTTGCGCGCCGAAATGCCGTCTGGCGTTCTTTCAGGCGCCCGCGACGGATGTCGATCAGGGCTTGGAGCGCGGCGACATCGACCTCTATATCGGCACGCCCTCGACTCTGCAGGACCACTGGCGCCAGGCGCTGTTTATGCACGAAGAGTTCGTCACCGCCGTCGACCGGGGCCACAAGGCGGCGGGCCGGCCGTTGACGTTGGACGAGTTCCGGCGCGCCGATCACTTGCTCGTCTCGCTGCAAGGCGGCGGTTTCGAAGGGTTCGTCGACAAGGTACTGACCAAGCGTCGGATGAAGCGGCGCGTCGCCTTGTCAGTGCAGAATTTTGTCCTCGCCCCCCGGTTTCTTGAGGGATCGGACCTGGTGGCGACCATGCCTAAGAGGATCGCCCAAGCCTATGGCGCGACGCTGTCGATCCACCCGCCGCCGCTCGAGATCCCCGGCTTCGAGGTGCGCATGGCCTGGCATCCTACCCGGCACGCGACCCCCGCTAATCGCTGGCTTCGGGCCCGAGCGCTGGAGGCGGCGCGCGCTATCGGCTGACCAGATCGAACCCGGTCAAAGCGCGCCGCCGCCTGCTGGCTCGCAACTTCCGCGCTAAGCCGCGCGCACCTGAGTCAGGAAATCCTCCACCAAGCGCTTCAGCGTGTCCGACTGTTGCGACAGATCACCCGCCGCGTCGAGCACCTGCCCGGCGGACTCGCCGGTCGTGCCCGCCGCCTGCGAGACGCCGGAGATGTTCTGGTTCACCTCGTCCGTGCCGGTGGCGACCTGACTGATGCTGCGCGCGATCTCCTGCGTCGCCGCCGCCTGCTCCTCAACCGCAGCCGCGACGGCCGCGGCGCTGCCATCGACCGATTCGATCACCGAACTGATCGAGGCGATGGCGGTGACGGCGCGGCCGGTCTCGACCTGAACCTCAGAGATTTGCCGCGCGATGTGTTCCGTCGCTTTGCCGGTTTGCGAGGCCAGAGATTTCACCTCATTCGCGACGACGGCAAAGCCTTTGCCGGCTTCTCCGGCGCGCGCCGCCTCGATCGTCGCGTTGAGCGCCAACAGGTTCGTCTGCTCCGCGATATCGGTGATCAAGTCGACCACGTCTCCGATCGAGTTCGCGACCCGGCTTAGATTCTCGACAATCGCGCCCGTGTCGCGCGCCTCTCCCGCCGCGCTGCTGGTCATGCTCCGCGCATCGGACAATTGCGACGAGATTTCGCGGATGGCGCTGGACAGCTCCTCCGCGGACGAGGACACGGTCTGAACCCCGACAGACGCTTCTTCCGAGGCCGCCGCCACGGCCGTCGCCTGTTCATTGGTCTGGGTGGCCACCGAACTCATATCACGCGCGGTCTGCTGCAATTGGTTCGAGGCCGAGCCGACCGAGGTCAGGACCGTCGCGACCGAGCTGTCGAAACCGCGCGTCAGATCCTCAATTTGACGCGCGCGGCGCTCCCGGTCGGCGCGCTGCGCCTCCTCGGCGGCGGCCAATTCGTCGGCGCGGATCATATTGTCCTTGAAGACTTGAACCGCGGCCGACATGGCGCCGATCTCGTTTTTATAGTCGGTCGCGGGCACCGGGATCGATAAATCCTTATCGGCGAGGCGCTTCATCGCCGCAGTCATCGCCGACACGGGAACCGTGATCGAGCGCGCGATGGTCGAGGCCAGCGCCACGCCTATGAGTACGGCGACGACGATGACGCCGACGACGATCCAAGTCATCGTTGCGTTGGTCGAATCCAGTTCGTCCTGAACCGCGTATTCCCGTTCCGTATTTTCGGTGACAATGGCGCGCGCACGGGTGACGATCTCGCCGCCGATCACTTCCAACCGGTCCGCGACCAATCGATCACGCTGCGTCTTGATATCAGCGATGACCTGAACAGCCTCGCGATAGGCCGCAACTTCCGCTTCCAGGCCGGACGCCAGGGCGGCTGTTTGCGCACCCGCGCCACCGGTCGCCATCGCATTGATCTCATCATCGACCCGGTTCAGTTCGGACAGGGCGCTCTCCGCCTGCGTCGGATCGCCGGTCTTCAGGAAACGCTCAATCTCAAGCCGGGCCGCCAACCAGCTCGCCTTCGCCCGCCCCGCAGCTTGCACTGCAATACCGTCGGAACTACTCGACGCGCCGTCGATGAGTCTGGCGAGCGATATATCCACCGCGGAAGCCGCAGGATTTAGCGCGCCATCCACGCGGGTCTCAAGACGGTTCTGCAACGCCGCGGCATCCCGAAACGCGTCCAAATAAGCCCTCGCTTCCGTCGCCAGAGCGTCGAGGGCGGGCTTTTGCCCGGCCAATTCTGGATCAGCCGCCAGTGTTTCGATGAACGCCGTCGCCTCGGCGCCGAACCGGTCGACATCCGCCGCCGCTTGGTCATCGCCGCGCTGCACGAAATCCTTCGCCGCAAGGCGGGTTCGCAGCATCTTCTCCTCGAATGTCGCGACGCCCTGAACAGCCTTCACGAGGACTTCGAACTCGTGAACAAGGCCGGAAATGATGGACTTGCCATAGAGGCTGGCCCCGCCGACCAAGGCCGACAGGCACAGAACGGCTGCGAAGCCGGCATACATGAGGCTCGAAATCTTGAAACGACGTCCGATGCGCATAGCGAACTCCTTCACAAAACGGATGTTCACCCATCGTCTGATTTGAGAATTCCGCCCTCCCTGCATCCCCCAAGGAATCGATCACACAGACCGATGGGCGATTCCCGATTTGCCTATTTAGCACGGGAATTATTAACATCTTGCTAAATTAGAGAGGTTATAAGTTACTTGCAATACCCGAGTTCGAAACGGGCTTTTAAAGCCGCTGCGGCGTCCTGCTGCGCCCGGTGCGCATCATCCACGGCGTGGGTGAAGGTGAAAAAAGCGTGGATCTGGCCGGGATAGCGGATCAGATCGACCGGAACGCCGGCTTCTTTTAACCGTTCCGCATAGGCGACGCCTTCGTCATGCAGCACATCCAGCTCGGCCACCAGGACCAGCGCCGGGGGCAAGCCGCTCAGGTCCTGCGCCAAAAGCGGCGAGCAGCGCCAATCCAGCAAATCCGCCTCGTCTTCGACATAGCGCTCGCGGAACCAGGCCACTGTCTTGGCCTCCAGAACGCCGAAGCCTTCGGCATATTCCTCGTAAGAGGGAAATGAGCCGCGATAGTCAACGACAGGATAGACGAGCAGTTGGAAACAGAGAGACGGTCCGCCCCGCTCGCGCGCCAACAAGGCGGTGACGGCCGCCAGATTGCCGCCCGCGCTGTCCCCGCCGACGGCGATGCGCGCCGGGTCCGCTCCGTAGCGCTCAGCGCGATCGGCGATATACCGGGTCGCGAAGAAGCAATCCTCCGGCGCCGCGGGGAACGGGTTCTCGGGTCCTTTGCGATAATCGACGGAGACGGCGATGCAGCCGGCACGCGTGCTGAGATTGCGCACGGCCTGATCATGCGTGTCGAGATCGCCGATCACATGGCCGCCGCCATGGAAATACATCAACAGCGGCAGCGGCCCCTGATCCTCATAGCCTTTCGGATAGTAGAGGCGGCAGGGGATCCGGCGGCCCGGCGCGTCGATGGCGAAATTCTCGACCAACCCCATCTCGATTTCCGGCTCCAGCCGGGCGCGCGCCAGCATGCGATGCTGCCAGCGCGCCTCGTCGGGAGTCAGGCTCTCCACCCTTTTGAGGCCGGCTTCTTTCATGGCGTCAAAGAGCGCGGTGATCTGCGGATGGATGCGGGGATCGTAACTCATGCCGGCATCGTCTCAGCCTTTCTAGGCCGCGCCTGTCGGATGGTCCGCTTCGACCTCTAAACCTTCCTGCGACAGCACTTCAAGGCGCGGCATCAGTTCCAAGAGATGCTGGGAATACGGGTGCTGGGGATTCTCGAACAGGTCTTCGGTCTCGGCGATCTCACAAAGCATGCCGTTGCGCATCACCCCGACCCGGTCGCACATCTGCCTGATCACCGGCAAGTCGTGGCTGATGAACAGCATGGTCAGGCCCAACTCTTCCTGAAGATCCTTCAAAAGGTTGAGGATCTGCGCCTGGATCGACACATCGAGCGCCGAGGTCGGCTCGTCGCAGATCAGGAAGCGCGGCCGCGTCGCCAGGGCGCGGGCGATGGAAATCCGCTGCCGCTGGCCGCCCGAGAATTCATGCGGGTATTTGATCGCGGCCGCCGCGCCAAGACCGACATGCTCCAACAAGTCGAGCACGATCTCTTCCGTATGCGCCTTATCCTCCGCGAGACCATGGAAGCGGATCGGTTCGGCCACGATGTCCAACACCCGCATGCGCGGGTTCAGCGACGAATACGGGTCCTGGAAGATCATCTGCATCTGCCGGCGATAGATGTCCTTCTCGCGCTCCGAAGCGATGGCGGTCAGCTCGCCGCCGGCGAAATGGATGGCCCCGCCTGTCGGCTTGTAGAGCCCGGCGATCATCCGCGCGACGGTGGATTTGCCGCTGCCGCTTTCGCCGACCAGGCCGAAGACCTCCCCTTGCTCGATGTCGAAGGACACGTCCTTGACGGCGTCGAGATAGACCCGGTTCTTGGGCAGGATCGCATTCTTGGTCACGAACCGCATGTTCAGGTCTTTGAGCCGGATCAGCGGCCCGTCCATTTTCGAGAAATCACGCGCCTGGCCGAGCCAGTGGGTCGAGATGTCCAACGCTTTGCGCGCGTCGCCCGCGCTCTCGATATACTCGACCAAGGGGAAGCGTTTCAGCCGCACATCGGGCCGGGGCACCGCGCTGATCAGGCTCTTGGTGTAGGGATGATCCGGATCGCCGAGGATTTTTGCGGTCGGCCCGGTCTCGACGACTTTGCCGCGATACATCACCGCGACACGGTCCGTAATGTCGGCGATGACGCCCATATCGTGGGTGATGATGATCATCCCGACCTGACGTTCGCGGCAGAGCTCGCGCACCAGATCAAGGATTTGCGCCTGGATCGAGACATCGAGGGCCGTTGTCGGCTCGTCGGCGATGATGACTTCCGGATCGGCGCAGAGCGCCAAGGCGATCACCACGCGCTGGCGCATGCCGCCGGAAAATTGATGCGGATATTGCTGAATACGGATCTCGGGGTCGGGGATGCCGACACGATCCAGCAGGTCGATGGATTTCTGGCGCGCCTCCGCCTCCGACATTGGCAGATGGGTGGTGATGGTCTCGACCAACTGCCGCTCGATCGTCTGCAACGGGTTGAGCGAGGTCAGCGGGTCCTGGAAGATCATGCCGATCTTACGCCCGCGAATCCGCCGCACCGCCTCATAGGGCAGATTGTCGATACGCTCGCCGCGCAGGTCGATTTCGCCTTCCGCCATCCGGCCCGGCGGCTCCAAGAGCCCGATCACGGCGTTGCCGATGGTCGATTTGCCGGCCCCGGATTCGCCGACGCAGCCCAGAATCTCGCCGGGCTCGACCGACAGGGTCACCTCGCGCACGGCGGTGAAGACGCCGCGACGGGTCGGGAAATCAACCTGCAGGTTCTTAATGTCGAGCAGAGACATGCGGTCGGCTTTCCTCCTAGCGCAGTTTCGGGTTCAGCGCGTCACGCAGCCAGTCGCCCAGCAAGTTGACCGCCAGGACCAAAGTGACCAGCGCCAATGCCGGGAAGAGCGTAATCCACCAGAGCCCGGAGAACAGATAGTCGTTGCCGATCCGGATCAGGGTGCCCAGCGACGGCGTCGTCGGCGGCACGCCTTGGCCCAGGAAGCTCAAGGTCGCCTCGGCGATGATCGCCAGCGCCAGTCCGATGGTGGCCAGGACCAGCGCCGGCCGCAACACGTTCGGCAGGATATGTCGGACGATGATGATAAACGGCCGCAATCCGATCACGCGCGCCGCTTGGATATATTCCTTCTCGGCCTCGACCAGGGCGGCGGCGCGCGTCACCCGCGCGAATTGCGGCCAGTCCGAAAAGCCGATCGCCAGAATCACGACATAAATCGCCAGTTCGTCGCGCAGTTCGATCGGCAGCACGGACCGGGCGATGCCGTTGATCAGGATCGCGGTCAGAATGCCCGGGATGGTGAGCTGCACATCAGCCAACCGCATGACGAACGCGTCGAACCAGCCGCCCAGATAGCCCGCCGCGACGCCCAAACCGATACCGAGCGCCATGCTGAGAAAAACGGCGGCGAATCCGACAAGAAGCGAAATTCGCCCGCCGTAGAGAATGGTCGAAAACAGGTCCCGTCCCTGATCGTCAGTACCCAGGAAATAGGCCGGGTTGGACCCCTGGACCCAGGCCGGCGGCAGTTTTCCGTCCCACAGCGAGATCTGGGTCGGATCGAACGGATCGAACGGCGCGACCAACGGCGCGAAAACAGCGGCAAGGATAAAGGTGACGGTGATCCCCGCCGCCGCCATCACCAGCGGCGAGCGCAGGAAGGAATAGGTGACGTCATTGTCGGCGATCCGCGCCCAGAAACCGAGCCGTTCATAGCCTGTCTCGAGGGACGATGCCGGCGCCGCTTCAGACTTGCCGATCTCTTCGCGCGCCATCTCAGCGCCCTCCGCTCAGACGCAACCGCGGATCGATCACGAAATACAGGATATCGACGACCAGATTGATGAGCACGAAAATCAGCGCCACGAAGCACAAATAGGCCGCCATGATCGGGATATCGACGAAATCGACCGCCTGGATGAACATCAGCCCGGTGCCGGGCCACTGAAACACTGTCTCGGTGATGACTGAAAAGGCGATCAGGCCGCCCACGTTCAGCCCGACGATGGTGATCACCGGCACCAGCGTATTTCGCAGAGCGACGCCGTAATTGATCTTCTGTTCCGACAGGCCGCGCGCGCGGGCGAATTTAATATAGTCGGTGCGCATCACCTCCAGCATTTCGGCGCGGACCAACCGCAGGATCATGGTGACCTGGAACAGGCTGAGAGTCAGCGCCGGCAGGATGATGCTGCGCCAGCCGTCTATGCTGAGGAAACTGGTGCGCCACCAGCCGATCTCCTCGACGCCGCGCCGGCCCGAAGACGGCAACCAACCCAAATAGACGGCGAAGAGATAAATCAGGCCGATGCCGATGATGAACGTCGGCAGCGACACCCCGACCAGTGAGACCGTCAAGACGGTGCTGCTGGCGAAGGTGCCGCGCTTGATGCCGGTATAGACGCCAAACGGGATGCCCAGCCCGAGCGCGACAAGGGCGGAGACGAAGACCAGTTCCAGGGTCGCGGGAATGCGCTCGGCGATCAGCTCCGAGACCGGACGCCGGATCCGATAAGAAAGACCGAATTCGCCTTGAACGGCGTTTCCGAGAAAGCGGGCGAATTGGATCACGATCGGATCGTTGAGGCCCAGCTCTTCGCGGATCTGCAACCGGTCTTCCCGCGAGGCCTCTTGGCCGACCATGTTGTTGACCGGGTCGCCGACGAAATTGAACAGCGAGAACGAGACCAGAGAGACAACCGCCATCACCACGAAGGCTTGCAAAACGCGTCTGGCGATAAAGCTCAGCATCGGCCGCGAAACCCAATCTCAGCGAAGACAGAAAGAAAGAAAACGGCGGCCCGCCGTTCAAAGGGACGGGCCGCCATCCGGGTCAGGCCGTCAGTTCATGCGCGCCCAGCGGAAATGCGGCGAATCGTTCGCGACGATCGGCATATCCAGCTTGTCCGACATGCCCCAGGCGATCACCTGATGGTGGATCGGCAGATAGGCGATGTCGTCCTTGGCGATCGCCCAGGCCTCGGCGATCATCGCGGCGCGCTTGTCGAGATCGGTCTCGCTGGCCATGGTTTCGGCCAACTCGTCCAACCGCGCGTTCGAGAAGCCGGTCACGTTCCAACTGCCTTCCGAGTCATAGAGGAAGTCGAAGACATAGGCGCTGTCCAGCGTCGGCACGCCCCAACCGAGCATGTAGAAATCGGTGACCCGGTTCTGCAGCTTCGGGAAATGCTCGGATTTCGGAATCGCCTCGAGCTTCACGTCGATGCCGATTTTCGCCAGCATGGCGACGGCCGCCTGACAGATATTCTCGTCGTTATTGTAGCGGTTGTTCGGGCAATCGAGCTGCACCGAGAAACCGTCCGCATAACCGGCGTCGGCCATCAATTGCTTTGCGCCCTCGACATCGAACGGCAGGCGCTCATCCAGTTCTTCGGTGAATCCGAGCACGCCGGGCGAGGTGATGATGCCGGCGGGGAAGCTCTGGCCTTCCATCACGACGCGCCTGATCGCTTCGACATCCAGCGCCTGATACATCGCCTGGCGCACGCGTTTGTCGGCGAACGGGTTCTTGCCCTTGATGTTCGAGCTGCGCAACTCGTCGATCCCTTGATCCATTCCGAAGAAGATGGTCCGGATCTGGTTGACGGTCTTAACACCCAGCCCATCGGCCGCTTCGATCCGTTTCAGATCCTGCAACGGCGGATCGAGCACGAAATCGACCTCGCCCGACAGCAGCGCGGCGACGCGCGTCGCCGCGTTCTTGATCGGACGGTATTCGATCTTGTCGATATTGTGCGGCTGGTCTTCCAAGCCCCACCAATCGGGATTCTTAACCAGGACGGTCAGTTCGTCGGGCAAGCGCTGCTCGACAATGAAGGGGCCCGTGCCATTGGCGTTGCGCACGGCGAAGGTCTCTTGCTTCGCCGCGTAATCTTGCGGTTCGACAACACGATTCCGTTCGGCCCAACCTTTATCGACGATGAAGATCGAGGTCAGCTCGTTCGGCAGGATCGGGTTCGGGTTGTCGGTGATGATATGCACCGTGTAGTCGTCGACCGCTTTCACCTCAGTGATGGTTTTGAGGTATTCCTTGAAGTCGGAACTGGCCGCGTTCGCGCGGTTGAAGGTGAAGACCACATCTTCGGCAGTGAAGTCCGCGCCGTCATGGAATTTCACGCCCTGACGCAGCTTGAACTCCCAATTCCCGTCATCCAGCGGAGTCCAGGATTCGGCGAGACCCGGCTCGAGCACCAAATTCCAGTCGCGCTTGACGAGCGACTCGTAAATGTTCTGGTTCATGGCCGTGGTCGGGCCTTCATTCTGCGATTGCGGATCCAGGGTCAAGGCGTCGCCTTGGCTGGTCCAGCGCAGCACATTCTCGGCCGACGCCGCGCCGATCAGCATCGGCAGAGCGGCGGCGAGTACGGCGCCTTTCAAAAAGGTAGCGGTTTTCATGGTTCTATGTCTCCCAGTTCTTCAAAAAAGACAGGTTGCGGCGGCGGCGTCCGCGCAAAAGCGCGTGCGCTATTCTGTCATCCAGACGCATTCCACCTCCTGCTCATACAAGAGGATTAATCAGCGGCCCTCTATTGTCGAGCCGAAACCGCTCCTTCGCCGTGGATTCGCACGCGAAATCGCCGAAAACCGCAGAATCTAGCGGAGCTTGGGGTTCAAAGCGTCGCGCAGCCAATCGCCGACCAGATTGATCGCCAACACCAGGACGATCAGCGCCACACCCGGCATGATCGTGATCCACCAGGTCCCCGAAAACAGGAAGTCGTAGCCGATCCGGATCAGGGTCCCCAGCGACGGCTGGGTCGGTGGGACGCCGACGCCGAGGAAGCTCAGAGTCGCCTCGGTGATGATCGCGATCGCCAGATGGATGGTGGCGATCACCAGAACCGGCCCCAGCACGTTCGGCAGGATATGACGGATCAGGATCGGGCCGCGCCGGACCCCGATGACGCGCGCCGCCTGGACATATTCCTTGTTCTTCTCGACCAGGGTCGAGCCTCGCACGGTGCGCGCATACTGCACCCAGCCGGAAACGCCGATGGCGAAGACCAGGACGTACAGGGCCAGTTCGTCATGCAGATCGCGCGGCAATACACCGCGGGCGATCCCGTCGATCAGGAAGGCGATCAGGATCGCCGGGAAGGAAAGCTGGATATCGGCGATGCGCATGATGATCGCATCGAGCCGGCCGCCGACATAGCCGGAGATCAGGCCAAGCGGAATGCCGATCGCCATGGAGAACAGAACCGAGGCGAAACCGACCAGCAGGGATATCTGCGATCCATAGAGAATAGTCGACAGGATGTCCCGACCCTGATCGTCGGTGCCCAAGATGAAACGGGGATCGCCCTGCGCCATCCAGGCGGGCGGCAATTCCGAATCCATCAGGTCGATCTGCGCCAGATCGAACGGGTCGGTCGGCGCGATCCAGGGCGCGAAGATCGCGCTGAGCAGCATTAGGATCGAGACGATGCTGGCGGCGACGGCGACCGGCGAGGTCTTGAAACTGTACCAGACATCGCTATCTGCGGTCCGCTTCAGCCAGCCGCGAAAGCCGCCCTCCCGCGCGCGCAGGCGCGCCAGATCGCGCACCGCATCACCGTTTTCCTCGGTCGTCGCCATACCCGGCCCGCGCCCCGCCTAATGACCGCCGGCCGCGCCGCGATCGACGCGCAGCCTTGGATCGACGACGAAATACAGGATATCGACAATCAGATTGATCAGCACGAAGACGAAGCCGATCACGACCAGATAGGCGGCCATGACCGGGATATCGACCTCGATCACCGCCTGAATAAACAGCAGTCCCATGCCGGGCCATTGGAACACAGTCTCGGTGATGATCGCGAAGGCGATCAACGAGCCCAATTGCAGTCCGGTGATGGTGATGACCGGCACCAGCGAATTCTTCAGCGCATGCACGAAATGGATGCTGCGCGTTCTCAAGCCCCGCGCCCGCGCGAATTTCACGAAATCGGTGCGCAGCACTTCCAGCATCTCGGCCCGCACCAGCCGCATGATCAACGTCAGTTGGAACAGCGCCAGCGTCAGCGCCGGCAGGATCAGGCTCTTCAACCCCGACGGCGTCGCCATTCCGGTCGTCCACCAGCCAAGATCGATCACCTCCCCCCGTCCGAAGGTCGGGAGGATCTGAAGCATGACGCCAAAGATCAGGATCAGGATGATGCCGATCAGAAATGTTGGAATGGACACCCCGAATAGAGACGCCGTCATGATGATCTGGGAGAGGACCCCGCGCCGGTGCAGCGCCGTATAGACGCCCGCCGGGACGCCAAGCACCAAAGCCAGCACCGCGGCGACCAGGGACAATTCCAGCGTCGCCGGCAGCCGTTCCACCAGAAGCTCGGACACCGGACGGCGATGGAAATAGGATTGCCCGAACTGTCCCTGAGCGGCGTTAACGGCGAAGCGAGCGTATTGCACATAAAATGGATCGTTGAGTCCAAGGCTCTCCCGCAACTCGGCCCGCTGCTCAGCCGTTGTGTCCTGTCCGACCAGATTGTTGATCGGATCGCCGACGAAGCGGAACATTGCAAAGGCGATCAGCCCCACTGTCAGCATGACGAGGACCGATTGCACGAAGCGGTTGACGACAAAGGAAAACATTGGCGCGCCCGACGGTTCAATGCGGCGCAACGGCGGCGGGCGGGGGAAAACCCATGCCCGCCGCCGTCGCTACTGCGCGCTTAGTCCGTGCCGGGATCAGGGGACCACGACATTCCGGAAGTCGAGAACATTGTCTGCGCGCTGCGCGACCGTGACGCCGTCCCGCACGCCCCAGCTCAAGGGCTGCTGGTGGATCGGCAGATAACCGACCTCCTCTTGGACGATCCGGAAAGCCTCGTCGATCAGCGCCTGGCGCTTGGCCGGATCGGTCTCTTTTTCGACCAGAGCTGTGATCTCATCGACTCGGGCGTTGCAGTAGTTCCCCAAATTGAACAGGCCGATCTTCTTCTCCACGTTCTGGCAGCTCAACAGGTTGGCCAACACGTTATGGCTGTCGATCGAGCCGGGCGTCCAGCCGAGTAGATAAAAAGACGTGTCATAGCCGTTCTGCTGCAACACCTTGGCGAAGTATTTCGATTTCGGCTGGGCGAAAACCTCGACCTTGACGCCGACCTTGGCCAGCATGCTCGCCGCCGCCTGACAGATCCGCTCGTCATTGACATAGCGATCGTTCGGGCAGTCGATCGTCACCTCGAATCCGTCCGGATAGCCGGCCTCGGCCAACAGCGCTTTCGATTTTTCCGGATTATACTCATAGGGCGTATTCAAATCCTCATTGAAACCGTTGATTTGCGGCGCGACCATCACGCCGGTCGGCGTCGCCGCGCCGCGCATCACCCGGTCGCGGATCGCGTTCAGATCCAGGGCGTGCGCGAAGGCGGCGCGTACGCGCTGATCCTTGAACGGGTTCACGCCCTTGACGCTTGAAT
Source organism: Alphaproteobacteria bacterium (assembly GCA_030065235.1). GTDB lineage: Bacteria > Pseudomonadota > Alphaproteobacteria > UBA8366 > Aestuariispiraceae > JASJDC01. The sequence goes on along the minus strand of JASJDC010000001.1, from coordinate 52,761 downwards.
AGAGCAACTCGTCGCGGGACTGGTCCATGCCGAGGAAGATGGTCCGCGCTTCCGGCCCGGTTAGCGGCTGAACGCCGGCCGCGCCTTCCAGCCGGTTCCAATCCTGAACCGGCACCGGATAGACCAGATCCAATTCACCCGACAGAAGCGCCGCGACGCGGGTCGCATCCTGCGCAATCGGGGTCAGGACCACTTCGGTCACGTTCGTGTCCGTCGTCCCCCAATAACCATCGAACCGCTGAAAGACCGTGCGGACGTCCTGCGTGTTTTCGGTCACCATGAACGGACCGGTGCCATTGGTGTTCAGGTTGGCGAAATTGCCCTCCTCGCCGCCGGAGACGCTGGTCGCGGTGACGGTGCCGTTCGCTTCCGACCATTCCTTATCCATGATCAGCAATTGGACCATTTCTTGGGTCAGAAGCGGGTTCGGGGCCGCCGTTTTCACCTCGATCGTATGATCGTCGATCTTGCGAATGTCGCTGATCAGAGAGGCGCGCACCTTCTGGTCGGAGCCGTCGCTGCCGGCTCTTTGCCAGGAAAAGATCACGTCATCGGCGGTGAAATCCTGACCGCCGTGGAATTTGACGCCTTTGCGCAGATTGAAGACCCAGGTGTCCGGCGCCGTCACTTCCCAGCTTTCAGCCAAAGCCGGCACGAGTTGAAGATCGGCGTCATAGGCCGTCAGGCCTTCATAGACATTGCCCAGCGTGCCGAGCAGAAAGGTTTCGTTCAGCCCATGCGGGTCCAAGGTCGAAAGGCTGCCCTGAAAGGCGTACTTAAAGGTTTTCGCCTCGACCGACGGCGCGCCGCCGAGACCCGCAAAGGCGACCCCCGCGACGGCCGCTGCAGCCAACAGTGATTTTCGGTATTGCATGATCATGCTCCCAAAGTGCTCCTGTCTCGCTCGGCCGGACCAGACCGCCAAGCGCCTTTACCGGTCCATTGCGCGATCGCACGAACCTTTTCTGCCGCCTAGGGTCGCGCGGGCCGACCTGGAAAGGCAAGCTCTAAAGAGCGCGCCTCGCCTTTTGCCCGCCCCGCGCCGACGCCGTTATTCTGACGCGCATTGACCGCGAGGGCGGGAACGACATACTCGGCGCTCGTTCATCGGAGTTTCGGCGTTTTCGAGCATCATCTGCGCCGCAGTGAGGAGTGTAAGCATGGATCTGGGTTTGACAGGAAAAAAGGCGATCGTCTGCGCGGCGAGCAAGGGGCTTGGCAAGGCGAGCGCTCTGGCGCTGGCTCGGGAAGGCGTTGATTTGGTGATCACCGCCCGGAACGCCGAGGCCCTCGCCGACACAGCCCGGGAGATTGAAGCCGAGACAGGTGTAACCGTGACGCCCGTCGCCGGCGATATAAAGACGCCAGAGGGGCGCGCCGCCGCCCTGGCGGCCTGCCCGAACCCCGATATTCTGGTCAACAACGCCGGTGGCCCGCCGCGCGGCGACTTTCGCGACTTCACCGCCGAGGATTGGATGGCGGCGGTCAATGGCAATATGATCACGGCGATCGAACTCATCACCGCGGTCGTCGACGGGATGATGGAACGCGGCTTCGGCCGCATTGTGAACATTACCTCGGCCGCCGTGCGCCAGCCGATCCACGATCTCTGCCTGTCGAACGCCGCGCGCGCCGGCCTGACCGGTTTTGTCGCGGGGCTCAGCCGCGAAACGGTGAAGCACAATGTCACGATCAACAACATCCTGCCCGGCCCGTTCGAAACAGAGCGCCTGACCGGACCTGTTCGCGCGGCGGGCGGCGATGTCGCCGAAGCGGTTGCAAAAATCGGCGCCGGAAATCCGGCGGGCAGAGTCGGCCAGCCCGAAGAGTTCGGCGACGCCTGCGCCTTCCTGTGCAGCGCCAAATCCGGCTTTATCACCGGCCAGAACCTATTGCTCGATGGCGGCAATTATCGCGGAACCATGTGACCAGACCGACCGATTGATCCGAACCGGACATCCGCCGCGCAATTTTGGCGTGAACCGCGCGGTCTTGGCGGCGCTGGGCGTATGCTTCGGCGCCGCCGCCTTTGTCGGCCTGGCCCTGGCCGAAGCCTTGACGCCCTTCGGCCTTGTCCCGCCCCCCTCAGCGCCGCCTTTGAGCGGCGTGTTCGCCGGTCTCTTCGCCTTCTATGCTTTTTCGGCGCTTTGCCCCGCCTTGCTCTACATGGCGTGGAGCGGATTCCGGCGCGACCGCCCGCTATACAGCGCAGTCGACGACCAGAAACTGCCGCGCATCAGTCTCATCATCCCCGCTTACAATGAAGAAGCCTGCATCGCAGAAACGCTGGAGGCCGCGAAAAGTCAGGATTATCCGGACTACGAGATCCTCGTTGTCGATGACGGATCGCAGGACCGGACCCGAGACCGCGCCGAAGCGGCCGGCGTCCGGGTGCTCTCGCTGTCGCGCAATCGCGGCAAAGCAGAGGCGTTGAACGCGGGCGTCGCCGAGGCCCAAGGCGAACTGATCGTCACAACGGATGCGGACACGGCGCTCGCCTCCGACGCGCTGTCACAGATCGTCAAACCGCTCGCCGATCCCAAGACCGGCGCTGTCGCGGGTCGGGTCGGCCTGCTCTCGCCCAAAGGCTTCCTGCACAGTCTGCAAGACTTGGAATACGCCTATGGCCAGCAGGTGATCAAAACCGCCCAGGCCGGCAGCGATTGCCCGATCGCCATATTGCCCGGCCCTTTGTTGGCGGTGCGGCGCGCCGTGCTGGAGCAGATCGGCGGCTTTCGCGCACGCACACTGACCGAGGATTTCGACGCGACGCTGGAAATCATCCAGGCCGGTCATCACGTCGCCTATGCGCCAGAGGCTTTGGCCCTGACGGACGCGCCTGGAACTTGGGTTGATCTTCATCGCCAGCGATTGCGTTGGGCCCGCGGCATGCTTCAAACCCTGATGATTCATCGCGGCATGTGGTCCAGCGCGCGCTACGGGCTGTTTTCGCTTTTCTGGCTGCCGACCTACCTGATAGGCGGCTTCTTCATGCTCGCGCTCGACCTTGTCTTATTGGCGGTGATCGCGGCGTTGGGATTGGCGGCCGGTCTTGGCGCCGTCGGTTTCGCGCAGATCCTGATCTCGATCCTGCTGATCGAACTGTTGGCCTCCGGCCTGATGGCCTTGGCGCTGGCGCTCGCCGGCCAACGGTCCCCGCGATTCTTGGTATGGTGCGGGCTGTTAAAGCCGATGAAACTGTTTCTCGCTTTCGTTAGACTACAGGCTCTGTACAGTGAGTTGCGCGGCGGGAGGCGGGCATGGTGATAGGATGGGACCAAAGACGCCATTTCTGCGCGGCGTTCGCCGTGCTGGCGGGGCTTGCGGCAGCGGCGATCCCGGCGCGCGCTGAACCGATTTGGGGCGGCAAGACGCCGGTCTTGCTGACCATCGACGTCGAGGCGGTCGAGGATATCGAAACCCTAACCCAGCTCGATCTGCAGGTTCCGGCGACCTATTTCATGCTGGGCTGGCTCGTCGAAATGTTCCCGGACTTCGCCCGAGGCCTGGCCGAGAAGGGCGCGCTCGGCAGCCACGGCTTCACCCACGATAACGCCACAGAATTGACGCCAGAACGGCTGGCGACCGAGACGGACTGGGCGATCAACGCGCATCGCACAGTGTTGGGCCGCGCCCCAGACTGGTATCGCGCGCCCTATCTGGCAACCAATGAAACGGTCGAGGCGACGCTGGCGCGCAAGGGCTTCAGCTACACATCATCCGGCCTGGAGCGATGGAATGACATTGGGCCGCTGACCGGCTTGCCGATTTCACAGGATGACATCCTGGCCTCGGACTACGACCTGTTCACGCGCCTGGACATGTCCGATTCCGAGGTTCTGGATTGGCTCAAGCGTGGCTATGAAACGCGCCGGCGAACCGGCCGCCCCTTTGTCATCCTGCTGCATCCGAGCGTCATCGGCGGCCACCCGAGCGTGCTCGCGGACTTTATCGCCCATGTCGAGGCGCAGGATGGCGTCTTTCTCAGCGCCGACGCCTATATGGCGGGCGTCCAGGCGGTTCGAAGCGAGAACCGCGCGGCCTGGATCAGCTTGGCGCATGGACCGCTCGACCCGGAGCACGCGGCGCGATCCCTGACTGAGGCCGGGATCGGCGATGCATTCCTGATGGCGCGCAGCCCGGAGGGCGAGGACTACACCCAAACGACGGACGGAGAGAGTCGTTTCGAATCCATGCTGTCGACGCTGAAACAGGCCGGGATCAAAGTGCATGCCTGGCTGCCCGTTCTGAAAAACGATACGCTGGTGAGGGCTCATCCGGACTGGGCGATGCGTGACGCGGTGGGCGCCCCTCTAGCGGATTGGCTGTCGCCGCATCATCCGGACGCGCGCCGCCAATTGCTCGATACGGTGAAGAGGTTGGCCGCCGACTATGCATTGGACGGGCTGCATCTGGACTATATCCGCTATCCCGGCCTGAACGCCGGTTTCTCCGCCGGCGTCATCGAGCGGTTCTTAACGGAGCACGACTTAAGCGCCGACCTGACGCCGACACAAATCCTCGCCGATCACTTCGTGACCTGGACCGTATGGCGCGCCGACGCCATCGCCGGGCTGGTCGAAGAGATCAAGTCGACGCTGCCGGACGGGGTTCTACTCTCAGCCGCGCTGCTTGGCGAAGCCGCCACGGATTTCCGCGCCCGGGACGCCTACGCACAAGACTATGCGAGGCTCGCCCCCGCGCTCGATATCGTTTTGCCCATGGCCTACAACCGCCTGGTCGGCGAGCCCGCCGCCTGGATCGATCGGGTTCAGACGCAAGCTCGTTACCAAGTCGGACGCACGCCGATCTGGACCGGGATCGAAGCCTATCAGGAACCGGGCCTCAGGCGGATCACCCCGTCCGATGTCGCAGCCTCCCTGGCGCGCGCCGAGTTCGGAAGCGAAGGCGTGTCGATCTACGCTTATCCGTTCTCTTTCGCCGCCAGCGGCGGCGGTTACGACCTGCCGCCGAGCGGCCCCGACGCTTTCCGGCGTTAGGTTAGCGCGCCCCGGCGTTTTCGAGTTCCCCCTAAGGATGGAACAGCGATGATCGATCAAAACGCTCTCATGACGCCAATGCGCCAGGTCCTAGCGCTTATTTTCGTTGGCGTCGTGTCTGCCTCTCCTGTTCAGGCAAACCCAGCATTGAGCGCGCATCCTTTGAAGCCGCCGGACACCAGCGGTCCGCGCAACACGATGGAGGCTTTCATCACAAGCCTGGAGGATGCCTATCGGATCGCGGGAACGCCCGGCGCTTCCGGGTCTTTTGAGGCGCTTGCGCGCGCGGTCCGCTGCCTCGACCTCTCAGCGGTTCCGCCAGAGCTTCGTGAGAATACCGGGATTGAAGCCGCGCTCTTGCTTAAGGAAGTGCTGGATCGGCTGGAGCGGCTGGACCAGAGCGCGATCCCGACAGCCGGCCCCAACGCGCCCGAAAGCTGGGCTGTTCCGAATACGCCAATCAAGATCCGTCGCGTCGCGGACGGTCCGCGCGCCGGCGAGTATCTGTTCACCCCCGAAACGGTCGCGCGGGCGCGTGAATTCTATGATCGCGTGCGCGCCTACCCTTACCAAGACACGGCGACGCCCGGCATCTACACCGCCTACCTGACAACGCCCGGCAGAGGGCTGGAGCTCGGATGGAGCGATTTCTTTCCCGATTGGAGCAAGGGCGTTCTCGCCGGCCAGACATATTGGCAATGGATCGCTCTGCTCTTGACCGCCCTTGCGCTGGTCTTGGCGATGGCCCCCGCAATCTGGCTCGCCCGAAGGCCATCGCCGCTCGCTGGCGACGCCGACCGATTTCAAGCGGCGCCGCTGCGACCATTGCTCCTGATCGCCGTGGCGTTCGGGACCGCGGCGATTGTCGCGAGCGAATGGTTCATCGACGAAGTGATCAACATCACCGGCGGTGTTCTGGTCTTCGCCGTCTATGCGCTCGCGGTGCTTCGCTACACGGCGTTGACCTGGCTTGCAGGCTTGCTCATCACCCTCTGCGCGAAGCTGGTCATACGCGCGCGAAAACTGGACCCGACCGCCGCAAGCGCCAGGCTCATCCATCTGGCGAGCTGGGTGATCGTCGGTCTGGTGGTTGTCGGGATTCTGGTCGCGGCGGGTCAGGATTTCGGGTTTCCGGTCTATTCGATCGTCACTGGTCTTGGCGTCGGCGGCATCGCCATTGGATTCGGCGCTCAGTCGCTTGTCCGAGACGTCCTGTCCGGCGTTTTCTTTCTGATCGACGACGCCTTCCGCGAGGGCGAATATATCCAGACCGGCAAGGCGAAAGGAACGGTGGAGAAGATTTCCGTGCGCTCCATCCAGCTTCGCCATCATAACGGCCCGCTCAACACGATTCCGTTCAGCGAAATCCAGCAGGTGACCAACCTTTCCCGGGATTGGGTCATTATGAAATTGCCAATCCGAGTCCCCTTCGGAACAGACCCCGATCGAGTGCGCAGGATCATCAAGAAGCTTGGCCTTGAACTCCTGGAGGATCCTGAGCTCGGCCCGCAGTTCCTAGAGCCGCTCAAATCGCAGGGCGTGTTGCAGCTCGACGATTTCGGCATCGTGATCCGGGTCAAATACATGACGAGACCCGGAGATCAATTCACGCTACGCAAGATCGTCTACGCCAGGATCCAAGAGGCGTTCGAAAAAGAGGGAATCCACTTCGCCGGCCGCGAGGTGCGGATCCGAATGGACGATGGAGACGAGCCCGATCACGCATCGCAAGCCCCGGCATCGGCCGTGGCGCTGGCGGCTGAGATCGGAGACGGTGAGGCCGCGACAACAGACAGGCGCTGATTGGGCCGAGGCCGTATCCAGCTAGCCCAGTCAGGCGACCTCGCCGTTAAGCGCCTTCGCCGCCATCGCGCGCAGCGCTTGGGCGCGACCGAGTTCGGCGGCGCGCCATTCCGAGAACACGTCGGGGCCCGCCGCATCGGCGATGTCTTCCAGCCGCGCGATTTCGCTCTCCGCGATTTCCAGCACCATTTCCATCTGGTCGAGCCGGTCATCCTCGGCGATGCCGTCGAGATACCGCATCTTAAGCGCCAGACTGAGCCGTTGAATATCGTTGAGCGGCGCGCGCAAGGGCGCCGCCATCAGCGTCTCAAAGGCGGAATGGCCCGCATCGGTCAGCGTCATGATCGCCGCATCGCCCGACGCGCCGTCGCGCCCTTCGATCAGCCCCTCCAGACGCAAAACTTCAAGCGACGAGCCGAGCAGATCGAGCGATGGCCCCACCAGCCGTTCGACAAAGCGGCGGGCCGCAACCGCCAGATCGGCGTAGCTGAGATCGCCCTGGGTCAAGACGCCCAAGACGGCGAGCCGCATCGTCTCCGCGGCGGTCAGCGGTTTTTGACCGAACATGAAAAAGCCTGATCAGCGAAGGGTTGGACCAGACTTAAGATCTAGTCAGAGAGCCGCGTGCTTCAACACGCGCTGGTCGAGATCGGCGTCGATCGTGGAACGCTCCAGGTCCAACGCCTCCCAAACCTTGTTCAGCGCCGCGATCAGCCCATCCATTGAGGCGTCGTCATGCAACGGCGTCGGCGTGATGCGCAACCGTTCCGTCCCTTTCGGCACCGTCGGATAGTTGATCGGCTGCACATAGATCGCATGCACATCCATCAGCATGTCCGAAGCGGCCCGGCATTTCACCGGATCGCCGACAAAGACCGGTACGATATGGGTGACGGACGGCAGGACCGGTATCCCCTCCTCCGCCAGTCGGCGCTTCAGGGTTGCGGCGCGTTCCTGATGCCGGGCGCGGATCGCCTGACCGTTCTTTAGGATTTCGATCGATTTCAGCGCGCCGGCCGCAATCGCCGGCGGCAGCGCCGAGGTGAAGATGAAGCCGTTGCCGAAGGAGCGCACGAAATCGACCAGTTTCTCGCTCGCCGCGATATAGCCGCCGATGACGCCGAAAGCCTTGGCCAACGTGCCCTGCATGATGTCGACCCGGTCCATGACGCCGTCACGCTCGGCCACCCCGCCGCCCCGCGCGCCATACATGCCGACCGCGTGGACCTCGTCGAGGAAGGACAGGCCGTTATGCTTCTCAACCACATCCAGAATGGCGCCGATCGGCGCGATATCGCCATCCATCGAATAGACGGATTCAAAGGCGACCAGCTTCGGCGCCGCCGGATCGTCCGCCGCCATCAACTCGTCGAGATGCGCTGGGTCGTTGTGCCGGAACACCCGCTTTTGCGCTTTCGAATGCCGAATGCCCTCGATCATCGAATTATGGTTCAATTCATCGGAATAGACGATGCAGCCCGGCAGCCGCCCGGCCAGCGTCGAGAGCGTCGTCATGTTCGCGACATAGCCGGAGGTGAAGATCAGCGCCGCCTCTTTGCGATGCAAATTAGCCAGGCTGCGCTCCAGTGCGCCATGCAAGTGGTTGGTGCCGGAAATATTGCGCGTGCCGCCAGCGCCAGCGCCCTGCGCGCCAATCGCGCCGACCATAGCGTCGCGCACCATCGGGTTCTGGCCCATGCCGAGATAGTCGTTCGAGCACCAGACGGTCACTTCTTTCGGCCCGTCAGGGCCATGATGCATCGCGATGGGGAACGCATCCGCCAAGCGCTCCAGGTTAGCGAAATAGCGATAGTTTCCGGCCTCTTTCAGCGCCGTGAGACTACCGTCAAAGAAGGCGTCATAGGCCCCTTCGAAATTGATCATCTTTTTACTGTCCGTCACTTTTTTGTTCTTCACGCTCTTCCCCAAAACATGGGCGTTCCAAATCGCGCCCACACAGCAGGCCCCTTCCCGAGCCCATAGGTGACCCCGTTCTACGTGTCCTTCAACCCAACGGTCGCGTCGCGCATTGTCACAGGGGCCGCCGTGCGTGGCTGCGCCGCGCCGCTGAGCGCGTTGCGCTAGACGTGACCTTCCGCGCGCATCCAGTCCCAGGTCTCATCCAGCCCCTTGCCGAACGCGTCAACAACCGCATCAAGCTGTTCGGCGCTGATGATCAGGGGCGGTGAAAAGGATACGGCGTCCATGCCGATCGCGCGGGTGATGACGCCATGCGCCTGGACTTTCGAGAACAGGGTAGGCGCCGCCTGAATCGCGGGGTCGAACATTTCCTTGGTCTGCTTGTCCTTGACCAGATGCACCGCGGCGACCAAGCCGGTCCCGCGCACCTCGCCGACCAGCGGATGATCGGCGAACTGGCGCAAGCCGTTCTGCAGGCGCGGCGCCACCGCACGGACATGCGAGACGATGTCCCGCTCCTCATAGATCGCGAGCGTCTCCAACGCCACCGCCGCCGAGACCGGATGGCCGGTATAGGTGTAACCGTGGCCGAAGGTCCCTAGCTTGCCGGCGTTGGCGCTGATCACCGAGGCGACCGCTTCATTCACCATCACCGCCGAGATCGGCAGATAGGCGGATGACAGCGCCTTGGCGCAGGTCAGGATGTCGGGCCAAACGTCGAAGGTCTGCGAGCCCCACATATTGCCGGTGCGCCCGAAGCCGCAAATCACCTCGTCGGCGATCATCAGGATGTCGTATTTCTTCAGGATCGGCTGGATTTTCTCGAAATAAGTCCTCGGCGGCAGGATGACCCCGCCCGCCCCCATGATCGGTTCGGCGATGAAGGCGGCGACCGTGTCCGGCCCCTCGTCCAGGATCATTTTCTCCAGATTGGCCGCCATCCGGGTAGCGAAATCCTCCTCCGACTCGCCTTCCTCCCCGTACAGCCAATAGTGCGGACAGTCGGCATGCAGGATGTTGGCGATCGGCAAGTCGAAATCTTTGTGATTGTAGGGCAAGCCGGTCATGCTGGCCGACGCCACGGTGACGCCGTGATAGCCCTTGATGCGCGAGATGATTTTCTTCTTATCCGGCCGGCCCAGCGCGTTGTTGTAATACCAGACCATCTTAACGACCGTGTCGTTCGCCTCCGATCCGGAATTGGCGAAGAACACTTTCGACATCGGAACCGGCGCCAGCGCGATCAGCTTCTCGGCCAGATCGATCACCGGCATCGTGCTCTTATGCGCAAAGACGTGATAGTAGGGCAGCTCCCGCATCTGCCGCGCCGCCGCCTCGACCAGCCGCTCTTCGTTGAAGCCCAGGCTGGTGCACCATAGCCCCGCCATCGCCTCGATATAGCGGCGACCGCTGTCGTCCCAAACGTACACGCCGTCGCCGCGCTCGATGATCATCGGGCCGGTCTGTTTGTGCCGGTCCAGGTTGGTATAGGGATGCATGACATAGTCGATGTCACGGCTGGCGGGCGAGTTCCCGCGACCGCCTTCGACAGTCGGCATTTCGGTCTGTACCGCCATGGCGCCTTCCCCCAATGTCTTGATCAGCGATTGAGCGCAGACCGACCGTCAGCCTCGTCTAACCGCCGTTGCACTATGTCATGGTCGGAGAGACCAGCCTAGAGCGGATTGACCTTCGCCAGCGCGGCGAGCCGTGCAATCTCGTCGCCTTCGATGCGGTAGGACAGACGATCCACTTTGAAACTCTCCGGACAGAGCGTGTCGTAGAAGGTTCGGGCGTCGAAATCCAGCCGGTCCGCGCGCCAATCGATCCGGGCCCAGCCGCGTTCTCGACACAGCGCCGCCAGCGCCGCCATCAGCGCACGACCCAGACCTTGGCGACGCCGCGCCTCCGTCACGAACAGGTCTCTGATCAGCGCATAGCGGCCGGGTCGGGACAGATCATAGACGGGACTAAAGGTCAGGAACGCGACGATCTCAGAGCCGTCCTCCAAACCTGCGGGCTCGACCGCCGCCAGGACCTCAAACGCCTCACCCCCGTCCGGTCCATCCGCTTGAAGGGTCGCCAGCCACGCGGCCTCGCCCGCCGGCGGCTCCTTGTCATAGAAAGCGCCCATTTCCCGCAGCGGGGCGATCAGCGCCGGCAGGTCCCCGGCCGTCAGCAACCGAATCTGCGACATAGCACCACGCCACGCGGTCGGCCGCGCTACTGACGCACCGAGCCTGAATTCCAAAAGATCGAGGGGCCGCCGGCCAGATCGACCGCCATCTTCAGGGCTTCCTGAAGCTGCTCGTCTTCTTCCGTGTCGGGATCGTCGGCGACGACCACATCCGGACCGATCCCGCCTTCGACGCTGCGGCCGCTCGGCGTGTAATAGAGCGCCGTCGTCAGTTTCATGCCGCGCCCGGAATCCAGCGGGAAGATGGTCTGGACAGAGCCTTTACCGAAGCTTTTCTCGCCGAGCAGGGTCGCACGGCCGCGATCCTGCATCGCGCCGGCGACGATTTCCGAGGCCGAGGCGCTGCCGCCATTGATCAAGACGATGACCGGCGCGCCGTTCAGCGCGTCGCCCTTGCGGGAAAAGAACTGTTGGCCGCCGCTGCGGGTCTTGGTGAACAGCACCAGTCCTTCGTCCAGGAATGCGTCGGAGACCGAGACCGACTGCTCCAGCACGCCGCCCGGATTGTTCCGCAAATCCAGCACCAGGCCTTTCATATTCCCGCCGCTTTCCGCCTTCAGGTCGGCGATCGCGGATAACAGGTCGTCGCCCGTTGTCTGGCTGAATGTGTTGATTCTGACATAGCCGACATCGCCTTCCAGGCGGCTGCGGACGGACACGACGGCGATGATCTCGCGCGTCACTGTGATGTCGAGCGTCTCGGTCTCGCCTCTGAGGATCGTCAGGCGAACATCGGTGCCCGGCTCGCCGCGCAGCAATTTCACTGCATCCCGTAGGCTTAACGGTTCGATCTCGACCCCGTCGGCATAGGCGATCACATCGCCCGATAGAATCCCCGCCGCCTCCGCCGGTGTGCCCTCGATCGGGCTGACGACGCGCAACAGTCCGTCGCGCTTGGTGATTTCGATTCCGAGCCCGCCAAAGCGTCCCCGGATTTCCTCGCGCAGCGACTTGTACTGCTCGCGTTCGAGAAAATCGCTGTAAGGGTCCAGCTTTGTCAGCATCGAATGGGTCGCCGCATAGACCAGACCGCGCTCCCGCGGCACGCCCGGCGACGCTTCGCCCTCTTCCCAACGCACCGCCGCGTCGCGCAGCCCTTGGACGGCGTAGTCGATCAGCTGTTCATCCTCGACCTCATGGACATAGTCGGCTTTCACCCGGTCGAAGACCCGGGCGAACAGCCTCAGATCGCCGCGCGAGACGGCCCCGCCTTCGCCGCTGGCGACAGAGCTTTCCAGCGCCTCGATTTGGCCGGCCAGCTCGTTCGCCGCCGCGCGCGACGACGCATCCGGCCCGCCCACACCCACACAGCCGACCGCGCCGCCGATCGCGACGCCCAGCAAACACACGATTAGAGGCGCGCGCCTCCTTACAAACGCCATGACGTCCTCACTCCATCCGGCTGACATCGCCACTCCATACCATAGCGCGCCCGTTATGCGAAAACCGTGCGCGGACGCGCAGCATGCAAGCCTAGCGCAGCCCAACGGTCGCTCAAAAAGGACTGTCCGCCCATACGCCGACAGACGCAACCGCCTTAAGCACCTCATATTCGGGGCGGCGCGGCGCCCTTTTCAAGCCCGCCGCGGCAAAAGGCCTTTAAATTGCTGCGATGCAGCATAGGTATGACAGCGAACAAAGCAGCAGTCCAACAGCAAAGGCCGCAGCGCCGGCAATTTGAGGAGAGTATGTCCGTGAACACGCCTAGAACAGCCATTATCACCGGATCAACCAGCGGCATCGGGCTGGGAATCGCAACGCGCTTTTGCCAGGACGGCGTTAATGTCGTCCTAAATGGCTTTGGCGACGCGGCCGAAATCGAGGCGACCCGGGCCAAACTCGCCGACGACTACGGCGTCACGGTCCGCTACAGCGGCGCGGATATGACGAAAACCGACCAAATTGAGGCCATGGTGGCGGAGACCGAAGCCGAACTGGGTCCGGTCGACATCTTGGTGAACAACGCCGGCATCCAGCATGTCAGCCCGGTCGAGGACTTCCCGGTTGCGAAATGGGACGCGATCATCGCCATCAACCTGACCAGCGCCTTCCACACCACACGGCTGGTGGTGAAGGGCATGAAAGATCGCGGCTGGGGACGAATCATCAATGTGGCCTCGGCCCACGGGCTTGTCGCCTCGCCCTATAAATCGGCCTATGTGGCGGCCAAGCATGGCATCGTCGGCTTCACCAAGACGATCGCCCTGGAAGCGGCGGAATATGGCGTGACGGTCAACGCCGTTTGCCCGGGCTATGTCCTGACGCCCCTGGTCGAGGCGCAAATCCCCGACACCGCCAAGGCGCGCGGCATGACCGAAGAAGAGGTCAAGCGCAATGTGTTGCTGGAGGCGCAGGCGACAAAGCAGTTCGTCACGGTGGAACAACTGGCCGCAACCTGCAGTTTCCTGACCACCGATGCGGCGGGCCAGATCACGGGCATTGCGCTGCCAGTGGATGGCGGCTGGACGGCGCACTGATGGTCGCCAAGAAAGTCACGAGGAAAGCCGCCGCCAAGAAGGCTTCAAGCAAGAAGACGCCCGCCGCTAAGGCCGCGCCGGCGCGCCGGGCCGGCAAGGTCTTCGAGAAGCGGGTCAACCTGGCCTTGCAGGGCGGCGGCGCGCATGGCGCTTATACCTGGGGCGTTTTGGACAAATTCCTGGAGGACGGCCGGGTCTATATCGAAGCGATCAGCGGGACCTCCGCCGGGGCGATGAACGCCGTCGTCGCAGCGGACGGTTTGGTCGAGGGCGGCGAAGACGGCGCCCGGGCCGCGCTGCACCGCTTCTGGAAGGCGGTCAGCGAGCAAGGCAAGCTGAGCCCGATCCAACGCTCGCCGATCGATATCTGGATGGGCAATTGGAGCCTGGAATCCAATCCCGTCTATGTCGCGTTCGACATGATGACGCGGCTGTTTTCGCCCTACGACTTCAATCCGCTGGGCCTGAACCCGCTGCAGGACATTTTGGAGCAGGAGGTTGATTTCGAGCGGGTTCGGCGCTGTACGCAAATGGCGCTTTATATCAGCGCCACTAATGTCGAGACCGGTGTGGTCAAGGTGTTCGAACGCAACGACCTGACGCCCGAAATGGTGATGGCGTCGGCCTGTCTGCCTTTCATCTTCAAGGCGGTCGAGGTGGACGGCACGCCCTATTGGGACGGCGGCTATATGGGCAACCCGGTCCTGTATCCGTTCTTCCACCGCAGCAAGTCACAAGACATTCTGGTGGTGCAGATCAATCCGGTCTATCGCCCCGGCGCCCCGCGCAGCGCCCCGGAGATCCTCCAACGGGTGAACGAGATCACCTTCAATTCAAGCCTTCTGAAGGAATTCCGCGCCATCAACTTCGTCGACGAACTGCTCGAAGAAGGGCGGCTGGACCCGGAAAAATACCGCAGCATATACCTGCATCTCATCACCTCGAACGATGAGCTGAAGGCGTTGGGGGCCTCATCGAAACTGAACTCCGAATGGGCGTTTCTGAAGCATCTGTTCGACCTGGGACGCCGCGCGGCGGGGGACTGGCTCGACCGGAATTATGACAAACTGGGAGTCCAATCCTCGATCAAACCGCTCGACGTCATACAAGGCCGAACCAAGGTCTGATTCAGGCGAAACCGTGCTGGACTTCTTCGAAGCAAAGGTCAGGCGGGAACCGGCTCGAGCAGATGCTCTGGGTATTTGCCCAGGATAATCATGCCCAGGACATCGTCCTCGCTGACATCCTTGGTCTTGACCGTGCCGACCAGGCGGCCGTTCTTCATCACCGTCAGCCGATCGGCCAGTTCGAAGACATCGTGGATGTCGTGGCTGATCAGGAAAATGCCGATGCCCTCTGATTTCAGCTTCCGGATCAGGTCCGCGACCATCGCGGTCTCCTGAACGCCCAAGGCCGCGGTCGGTTCGTCCATGATCAGGATCTTGGCGTTGAAATAGACCGCGCGCGCGATCGCCACCGATTGACGCTGGCCGCCGGAGAGCGCCGAGACGGGCGCGGAAAATTTCCGGAAGTTCGGATTCAGCCGGCCCATCACCTCACGGGTCTCCGCCTCCATCTTCACATCGTCGAGCGCGCCCACCGGCGTCGTCAGCTCGCGCCCAAGGAAGAGGTTCGAGGCGGCGTCGAGATTGTCGGCGAGTTCAAGCGTCTGGTAGATCGTCTCGACATTATACTCCCGGGCGTCGCGGGCGTTCTGGATATTCACTTTGCCGCCCCTGATGTAGATCTCGCCCGAATTCATGTGATAGGCGCCGGACAACACCTTGATCAGGGTCGATTTACCCGCCCCGTTATGGCCCAGCAGGCCGACCACCTCTCCCGGAAACAGCGTGCAATCGACATCGTTCACCGCCTTCACGCCGCCGAAAGCGACATTGATGCCACGCATCTCGACGAGCGGCGTCTGACCGGCGAAATCGTCCAGCGTGTAGTCTCTGGGAACTGGATGGGCGTTCATGCTGAGGCTCCTCCGCGCCGAGGCCTAGTCGCTGGACCGGCTGCGATAGATGTGGTCGACATAAACCGCGAGGACCAAGACCAGGCCGATCACGATCGATTGCAGGGAAGTGTTGACGCCGACCAGCGCCATGCCGCTCTGCAGGCTCTGCATCACAAGCGCGCCCAAGATGGCGCCATAGATCGTCCCGACCCCGCCGGCCAGCGACGTGCCGCCGATAACGGCTGCGGCGATCACCCGCAACTCATCCAGCGTGCCGAGATCGTTCGCCGCCGACTGCAAGCGGGCCGAGGCGATCACGGCGGACAGAGCGCAGAGAATGCCCATCACCATGAAGATCAGCATGGTCATTTTCTTCGTATCGATGCCGGACAGTTCCGCCGCCTGCGGGTTGCCGCCCATGGCGAAGACGTAGCGGCCGAACTTGGTGCGCTTCGAGACCAGGGTCATGATCACCGCGACGATGGCGACGAACACAACCGGAATCGCGATGCCGTGCATCCAGTCGAAACCCTCGGGCGGGATCGGGATCCCTTCCGCCTCGGCGATCCGTTGGGCCGCGCGCTGCGGCACCGGATAGAGGTTCATGACCAGGGTGAAGCCCAAGACCATGACGGCGAGCAGTCCGATATTGGTCCATTCCGCCCAAACCGGTTTGAGCGGGAACTGGAATATTTGGCGGCGGCGCCGATCCTGTAGCGCCGCATAGACGATCACGGCGACCGCGATGACCGCGACGACCCAACTGAGCATTTCGCCCAAGGTGCCGGCGACCCCGCCGCCGAACAGCATGAATGTGCCGTCGAGCGGCGCGACGGTGCGTCCCTCGGTCACGAACCAGGCCGCGCCGCGCCAGACCAGCAATCCGCCCAAGGTGACGATAAAGGCGGGGACCGCGAGATAGCCGATCACGAACCCCTGCATGGCGCCGATCACGGCCCCCATGGCGACGCCGACGGCGACCGTGATGACCCAGGTCAGCGGATGGTTGAAGCCGAGATATTCTGGCAGAATCTCCGCCTGCAGCAGGCCCATCACCATGGCGATCACGCCCAACAGGGAGCCGACCGACAGATCGATATGCCGGGCGGTGATGACGAACACCATGCCGGTCGCCATGACCGCGACCGAGGCGGTCTGGACCGACAGGTTGAACAGGTTGCGCGGCGTCAGGAACCGGCCGCCGGTCAGAAGGTCGAAGGCGATCCAGATCACCAACAGCGCCGCGATCATGCCCAAGAGGCGGGTGTCCACCTCCATCGCCCGCAGCGCGCGGGAAAAGGCGTTCTGCCTCTCAAGCCCGGGTTCGCCCGACTCGTCGAGCGCTGTATCCGCCGCAGGGGCGGCGGTCTTGTCGGTGGGTCGGTCTGCGGCGTCAGCCATGACGGTGCGTTCCTAAGCCAGTGAAGTTAGCCGATGGAGTTTCGACGAAGAAGGCCGCGACGATCGGAAACCGCCTTGTGATGCGGTCTCGTGACCGCCATTCGGCGGCCGGACCCGCGGCCGCGCCCCTCCCCCACAAAGAACCGGCGGGGTCCGAATTGGAAACCCCGCCGTTTCAGATCACACGTTCCAGATGCCGAACGCTCAGTTGCAGGCCGCGACGCCGCCCGATACGCCTTTACAGACGACATCTTTGGCGACCCAACCGGCGTCGATCACAAGATTGAGTTTGTCTTGGGTGATCGGCACCGGGGCCAGGAACACGGCGTTCATGTCATTGCCGCCCGGGCTCTTGAAAGCGACGCGACCGGAGACATTGGTCATCGCCGTGCCGGAAGCCAGTTCGACCGCGATTTCGCCGGCGCGTTTGCCAAGCTCGCGCGCGTCCTTCCAGACCGACACGGTTTGCGTGCCCAGCGCCACCCGGTTCAGCGCGGCGTGGTCGCCGTCCTGACCGGAGACCGGAATGCCTTCCATGCCTTGCGCGGTCAGCGCCGCGACAACCCCGCCGGCGGTGCCGTCGTTTGACGCCACGACAGCATCCACGTTGTTGTCGTTCGCGGTCAGGATCTGCTCCATGTTGCGCTGGGCGTTCGCCGGCAGCCAGCCGTCGGTATATTGTTCGCCCACAACGTTGATGGCGCCGCTGTCGATCGCGGCTTGCAGCACTTCAAGCTGGCCGCCATGCAGGAAGTCTGCGTTCGGATCCTGGGCCGACCCCTTGATGAACACGTAGTTGCCTGTCGGCTGCGCCGCGAAGACGGCGCGCGCCTGCATCCGACCGACTTCCACATTGTCGAAGGTCAGATAGAACGCGTCCTCATTCTCGATCAGCCGGTCATAGCCGACCACCGGGATGCCTTCATTCACCGCGCGCACGACCGCCGGGCCGATGGCCGAAGCGTCTTGCGCGAGAATGATCAGGGCGTCGGCGCCGCGGGCGATCAAGCTCTCCACATCCGCCAACTGCTTGGCCGTCGAGCTTTGCGCGTCGGCGCTGATATATTCGGCCCCGGCCGCTTCGAGCGCCGACTTGATCGCCGCTTCATCGGTCTTCCAACGCTCTTCCTGGAAGTTCGACCAGCTGACGCCGACGACCATATCGGCGGCTGTCGCCGCTGCGCCGCTCAACGCGACGCCCGCTGAAACGCCTGCGGCCGCAACCGCCGCGAGCAAGACGTTTCGTGTACCCTGTTTAGACATCCATATCCCTCCCAATGTTCTTTGCAGAGCGGCGTCAAGGCCGACGTTCAATCGCCGCGCTTTGCGCGCGCTCATCCGACCAAGTTCGGGCCGACGACCCCACGCCGTCGACTATTTGATCTCGATCCTTAGTTTTACCTTGAATGGGCCTCGCTCATTCGTCAACAGTAAGACTTGGGCGATGGCGAATTATCTTGGGATTTCCGATACTTCAAGAAAACCATTCGCCCATTGTGGGATTTCGCGCCGAGGCAGGGGGACGACAGGCTTGAACCGCGAATTCATCTCAATTCGCGTTGGCGCGGTTAGCACGATCGGCGCGCTGGTCATGTTCGCCTTGAGCGCCTGCGCCTCAGCTCAATCTGGCGGCTCGACCGGACCTGACGTCCAAGCGTCGGGAGGAGCCACCGCCGCATCCGACTCCTGGTTTGAAGAGCGCGCCGTCGCCGCCGGCGTCACCCACCGCTTTGTCGGCGACGCCGATTTTCTGGTTGGCGGCGGCGCGACCGCTTTCGATTGCGATCAAGACGGCGACGAGGATCTTTTTCTCGCCGGCGGCGCAGGACCGGCGCGTTTGTTTGAGAATATCTCCGCGCCCGGCGACCGCATCGCCTTCGCCGACCGGCGCGGCGCCGTCGCCCTGGCCCTCGGCGACCGTCGCGCGCACCGCGTCAGCGGCGCCTATGCTTTGGATTTCGACAATGACGGCGATCTCGACCTGTTCGTCATGCGGTTCGGGCGCAACGCTCTGCTTGAAAATCAGGGCGATTGCCAGTTCCAACGCCGCGCCGACACGGGCGTCGCGGCCTCCGGTCGTTGGACGACCGCTTTCGCCGCTTTCTGGCGAGCGCAGGACCGCCGGCCGACTTTGGTGATCGGCAACTATGTCGATCGCGACCGGCCGCTGGACAAAACCGGCAATTGCGAGGCCAACCGTCTGCTGACGCCGCGCAACGCCCCGCCGGGCTATGTCGAAACGACGCTCGAGCCGAGCCATTGTCCGCTGTCGATGCTGTTTGTCGATTGGCGCGGCGACGGCGCCGCCGATCTGCGGATCTCCAACGATCGGCAATATTACGATCCGGACGGATCGGAGCAGTTGGTGACTTTCCAGACCGGCGTTCCGGCTTTTCTCGGCCCCGATGACGGGTGGATGGAGGAAAAGATCTGGGGCATGGGGCTGGCCGCCAGCGATGTCGATGGCGACGGGCGGCCGGAAATCGCGGTGTCGAACATGGCGGAGAACCGCCTGTATCGGCTGAAGGACCCGACCTCCGGCCGGCCGGTGCTGGAGGATGTCGCCTGGGCCAGCGGCGCAGCGGCGCAACGACCCTATACCGGCGGCGACCCGCGCCCCTCCACCAGCTGGCACAACGCCTTCGCGGACTTTAACAATGACGGTCACGCCGACCTGTTGATTGTGAAAGGCAATGTGGACTCGATGCCGCAATTCGCGGCCTTCGATCCGGACTCGCTGTTGCTCGGGCGCGGCGACGGCTTATTCGAAGAGGCCGGCGAGGCGGCGGGCGTCGGCTTGAACACCCAGGGGCGCGGCGGCGCTGTCGCCGATTTCAACCGGGACGGTTTGTTGGACATTGTCGTCGTGAATCGAAATCAGCCGACCAGCCTGTTCGAGAATCGTCGGGCCGCAGACGAGGGCGCCAATTGGCTTACGCTGTCGCTGCGCCAAGCGGCCATCAACACACGCGCCGTCGGCGCCAGTGTCGAGATCGTCACCGAAGACGGCCGCCTGCAGCGCCGCATGGTTACGGTCGGCGGCGGTCACGCCGGCGGCGGCGGCGCGGCGCCCATCCATGTCGGGCTCGGCGCCGCGTCCGAGCCGCAGGTTCGGGTGCTTTGGCCCGGCGGCGCGCGCACCGACTGGATCACAGTCGCGGCGAACGCGCGCTACGAGCTGATCCGAAAAGGCGATACGGATGTCGAAGTCAAACGCCGGGATCGCTGATCCGGCCCCGACGGACGCCATCATCGCCCGCTATCCAGACCTGCGAGGCGGCACGGTCTTTGTCAGCGGCGGCGCTTCGGGAATCGGCGCGGAAATCGTCCGAGGCTTCTCCGGCCAAGGCGCGCTTGTCCATTTCGTCGATCTTGATGCGGCGGCCGGCGCGGCGCTGGTCTCCGAATTGACGCCCAAAGCGGAATCGCCACCTGTTTTCACGCGCTGCGATGTGACCGACACGCCGGCGCTGGAGGCGGCGATCACAAAAGCCTTCGAGGCTACCGGCGCGCTTTACGCCTTGATCAACAACGCCGCGAATGATGCGCGCCACAGCGTCGCGGAAGCGGACGACGCCTTCTGGGACAACAGCGTCGCCGTGAATTTGAAGCATCAATTCATGGCTGCGCGCGCGGCGCATCCGCTGATGAAGGCGGGCGGCGGCGGCTCGATCGTGAATTTCGGCTCGATCGCGCCCTGGATCGGTGTCGGCGATCTCAGCATTTATAATACCTGCAAGGCGGGCGTGTTGGGGCTGACCCGGTCTTTGGCGCGAGACTTCGGACCCGACGGAATCCGGGTCAACGCCCTCTTCGCCGGCGCGATCCTGACCGAAAGACAGCGCAGATTGTGGATCGACGCCGAGCGCGAGGCGGAGATCCTCGAGCGGCAATGCCTCAAGCGCCCGATGATCGAGGCGGATGTCGTCGAAATGACGCTGTTCTTGGCGTCGGCCGCGGCGCGCGGCTGCACGGCGCAGGAGTTCCGAGTCGACGGCGGGTTCTTGTAGGGCGCGGCCAAACGCACGAAAGCGCGACCCTTGCGGCGCGCCCGGTCGGTCTTATATGTCGGCGCGTCCGCGAACACCGTCACAATTCCCCAAAGGTCGCATGTCGCTATGTCCGAGACCCCGAAACCCGACCGTTCACCGATCGGCCGGTTGACCGCCCTGGTCGAACATCGTCGTTTCAGTCATTTCATCAGCGCGGTCATCGCCGTCAATGCGGTCACGCTGGGCCTGGAGACATCACCGTTCTGGATGGAGCGGGCCGGCGGGCTGCTGCTGGCGATCGACCGTGTGGCGCTGTCGATCTTCACGATCGAGATCGCCTTGAAACTGTTGGTCTATCGCCGACGGTTCTTCCGCGATCCCTGGAACGTCTTCGACTTCGTCATCGTGGCGATCGCGCTGGTGCCAGCCTCGGGCCCCTTCTCCGTGCTGCGGGCGTTGCGGATCCTGCGAGCGCTGCGCCTGCTGTCGGTGGTGCCGCAGATGCGGTTCGTCGTGGGCGCCCTGCTCTCTTCGATCCCGGGCATGGGCTCGATCGCCGCCGTTCTGGCGCTGGTCTTCTATATCGCGGCGGTGATGGCCACCAAACTCTTCGGGGCCAGCCATCCGCATTGGTTCGGCGGGGTTGGCGAGTCGATGTACACGCTGTTTCAGGTCATGACGCTGGAAAGTTGGTCGATGGGGATCGTGCGCCCGGTGATGGAGGCGCATCCCTGGGCTTGGGCCTTTTTCGTGCCTTTTATCATCGTCACCAGTTTCGCCGTCCTGAACCTCTTCATCGCCTTGATTGTGAACTCTCTGCAGACCCTTCATGAAAAGGAGGCGGAGGGCCGGAAAGCCTCCGAAGACGCTGACTTGGCAGGTGAAATTAAGGCGCTGCGAGCGGAACTGGCGGCGGTTCGCGCGGCGATGCCGAGGGATCGAACGCCCGCTCCTTAGATGGTTAGTCGCCGAAGCCGACTTTGCCGAAGCCGGGCAGCCGCAGAGCTAGATCGTTCGGGTCGAAGCCGAAATTCAGGCCCAGCACATTTACTTCCAACCCTTCCTCGACGCCGACGGCGACGCCGAGCAAACCGAAGAAGGAAAGCTGCGCGCCCGTGCCGGACGGAGTCGTCGCCGCCAGCGCCGGACCCGGCAGGAAATCCTTGCCGATGGCGTGTGGCGGCAGATCGGCGCCGACTTCCGGAACCTGGCGCAGGACATGCGCCACAAAGGTGTTGGAGTTCGGTCCAGGCCAGGTCGTATAGCTGCTGCGATAGGGATAGTCCGCGATCGCCTGCTCGATCTTGACGATCGCCGCCTCGGCCTCAGGGCCACGTAGATCGCCATAGATTTCCGGCTCCGCGCCGAACCAATAGCGGTCAGGCGCGCCGCGCCGGACTCGAATGGCGTTTCCATAGCCGCGCCGCACGCCCCAACCGACGACTTCGTAGGTGGTGTAGTGCGACGCCATTTCCGGCTTCACGGCGATCCAGGTATGCACCGCGAACGCGCCGCGCCAGCGAAAGGCCCTTGCGCCGTAGACCTGAATGACCGCTTCGGGCGTGGTCGCCGGGTCGGGCGCCATCTGGGCGCTTTCGCGCGACGCCGTGCGCCAATCGTTTGAGCGGTCCTGCGCCGAAACGGCGACCGCCGCCGGCCCGGTCAGCATTGCGACGAACACGACGAGCGTGCCGCGCAGGATGCGCAGCGCGCGCCTCATCGGAAGAGCTTTCGGAAAAGCGTCATGCAAGAAATATAGGCCAACCCAGGCGTTCCGCAACGCGCAAAGGCGCGCATCGCAAGGCTGTGATGGCGGCGTGTTCTTTCGAACCCTTCGCCGTGAAGCTCGCCCTCCAGCCTTCTAAAGCAATCCACGCCCCTTGAGGAATTCTTCGAGCCGCCGCGCCATCTTGGGCATGACCTCCTGCTGTATCTGCGGCGTCAACGCCATTATCTCCTGGTTCAACGCAGGCATAAGCTGCAATGACTTTCGGCCTGTCGGTGTGCGATAAAACGCCACGAGGTCCTGCATTTCTTCCGCCGTATAGTACTTGGTCAAGAGTCTCGCCACCGACGAGACGACCAACGGCTTAAGCTCACCCAATGACTGGAGCACGATGTCGTTTATTCCACGTTTAACGTCGTCGGGCGCGTTCGGAAACTGTTGGCTCAACTGGGCCATTACTGGGTCCGCCATAGCGCGAACCATATCCCCCCACATCCCGTCGATGTTCATTTCGTCCATCAACTCGACCAGCGCCGCGTCCTTGGCGGGCGAGTTCGCCGCCGCAGCCAAGCCGCTGACAACAGACAGCGATATGCTCGTAGCGAGCGCCACTGACGCAAGAGTCGAAAATACAGAGCGCATATGAACCTCCCGGTGAGCGATACTGCGATCCTAACCGCGGTCTAGACAATCGTATACAGTTTGGACGCCCAACGCCGGGGGGAGAGCGAAAGCGAATACCGCATGATTGCGCAGTGGGTCCACGACCACGCGGTCTCAATCGGTGAGAGCGCGTGGCCGGCCCGAATGGATCGACACGATCTCGGCGTCGACTGTTCGCTTAGACCGAACCCTCGATCAACGACAGGAGGGCGCGTTGCTGGCCGCCGGAGATGGACAGGGCCTGCGTCCCCAACTGGCTGCGGGTCTGCGCGGCGACGCTCAGCGCGGCCTCTTCATTGAGATCGGCCAAGGTCAGGGCGTCGCCGCCCGCCTGCAGCTCATTCGCCGCCGCGGCGTCGAACTCGGCGCGTTCCTGCAGCACCGCGATGGTCGACCCGAAGCTCTGCGCTTGGGCCCGCGCCCGGTCGACCCCTTCCGTCAGATTACCGATCAGGGCGTCGATCTCACCGGGGTTGGTCAGGAAGCTGGTGAAGTCGCCGCCGGTCACGCCAAGCTCTTCCAGCCTGATGTCGCCCTCGGCGGTGAAGGCGTCCGCATCGAACAGCGTGCCCGAACCGGCCGTCTCGGCCACCAGATTGTTCGATTCAATGGTCAGTTGCGCGCTGTCATTGGCGCCGACATTGATCGTCAGATCGTTATTGTCCGACGAGAGCAGGTTCTGACCGCCGAAGGACGCGTCCCGCGCCACTTCCGAGATCTGCCGGCCGATCGTCTCAAACTGCTGCTGCAGAGAAGCCAGCCGGCCGGGATCGTCCGTCGACCGCGCCGCCTCCGCCAGACCGCGCAACTGATTGGTGAAATCCTCGATCGTGTCCAGCGCCTCGATACTGACCCGCGCGGCGCTGATGCCTTGATCGATATTCTCGCGCGCCTCAGTGAATTCCGCCCCGCGTTCGGTCAATTGCCGGGCGATAAAGAACGCGACAGGGTCATCATTGACCTCGTTGACGCGTCGGCCCGTGGTGATGTTTCGATTGGCGTCGTCCGCTGCGGAAGCCGTCCGCTGCAAAGCAAGCAACGACGACCGCTGGGCGGCCGTCAGAGACACATCAGTCATTCTACTCTCTCCTAAATTGGGTTCTCCCAACTCTCTCCATTTTCTAATGTATCACCGAAAGCCCTGATTTTCCATTAAGAAGGCGGATTTTGCTAAAATCCCATCTATCGCCCATGAGCTAGAGCGACCCGCGCCATCGGGCGGCGAGCAGACGCAGGCCGCGCCCGACTGGCGGTCTGGCGGCGGCCTGATTGAGGGGATCGAAGCCGGCGCGCCGCAATCGAGTCAGGTAGGCGCGCGCTAGTACACCTGAGGACAAGGCCGGAAACGCGTTTTTTATCAATGGGTTTGGAAGCGTTCTTGCGTCCTCGCGCGCGGTATTCAGCAACGTTTCGGCATGGGCGCAGACCGATGCGACGCAGGAAGACAGGCCGGGGACCGGGCGCAGTTCCAACAGGTCGGACTCGGCCACGCCGAACTCGGCGAGCAGCGTGTCCGGCAGCATGCGCCGCCGCGCGCGCAACTGATGCGGCATCGCCCGCATCAGTCCGACAAGCGCCCAGGCGGCGCCGACATCTTCGGCGATCCGGTTCAAGAGCGCCTGCGCCGCGCCCTCTTCCGCCGCCCCAACCGCGCCGAGCGCCGCCAGGGTCAGCGCGCCTCCGGTCTCGCGCGCATAGCGTTCCATCGCCGCCATGTCGGCGGGCGGCCGATGCTCAAGATCGCTCTCGCGCGCATCGATGATCCGATCCAACTGGGGTTTTGGGATCCGCCCCTCGGCGATTTCGGGGGCCAAGGCAAGAACCACCGCATGCCGCCGAGGCGTCCCGGCGGCGCATTCTTCAAGCGCTTCGCGCCACCATAGAAAGCGGATCGCGCCCAAAAGGCTCTCCGAGACAACATCGCTGACTTTCGCGACCTCGAAATTGAAGGCGTAGAGCGCGAAAAGCGCTTCGCGTCGGTCGGGCGGCGCCGTCAGCGCCGTCAGGAACCGGTCATAGTCCCGATCATGGGTCAGCCGCCCGCAATGGCTCAGCGCCGGGCCGGTCTGGGGATCATCGGACGCCATAGGACGATCAGGGCGGCGCGACCGAGGCCGCCGCCAGCGCCTCTTGTTTCAGCCGGGCCTGTATCGCGGGGTCGCGCGACAAGACGATGGCGGGGTTGGCTGCGATGCGCTCATGCAAGGCCTTATAGACGCTCATCAAGGCGGTCAGCGCCGCCTTCTCGCGCAGCCCCAGACCTTCCGAGACGCGCCGGCGCCAGGCCTCCGCCCGATCGCGATAGGAGGCGGCGCGGTCGGCGAGCGTCGCGACCAGCGCCACGACGCCGTCATCGCTGTCGGCCTGTCCGGAACGCCCCGACCAGTGGGCGTTCAACCCTTCCCGCGTCAGTCCGCACGCGGCCAGCGCATCCTGGGGCAGCGTGATCAAATTGGCGCTCGCCGCCGCATCCTTGGTCAGATCGCGAGCGATATGCACCAGGTAGCAGAAGACCGCCATATCGCGCGCGCAGTCTTCAATAGCGGCCGGCAGCGTATGCACCGCCCGATCGGCGTCAAACCGCGCACTGAGCACATAGAGGAAGATCGCCGCCGGGGCGACCGTCGCCCCCTCGCAATACGCATCGAAGTCCGACCAAGTCTGGAACGGCGTTTCATCGACATCGCGGCGCATCGCCTGGGCCAATGCGTCCCACGGCCTGGCGCCGAGATCGCTGGCGCCGAGCGTGTCTGAGAGGGCTTGGCGGATCAGGGGATGGACGCCGTCCACCGCCTCGTCGTCTGGGGGATCGCCGTCCAGGGGATCGCCGGACAGGGCGGCGGCGCATTGCCGGCGCCAGTTCTCGACCCGCCGCCGCGCGGCGGCGCGTTCGGCGGCGCGGCGATAGGGTTCGAGCGCCAAGAAACCGTCATCGACGAAATCGTCAATCTCGCGCATTGAAGCGTAAGCGGCGGCGAACATGGCCCGCCGGCGCGCCGGCAGGCCGCGGCTGACAAGCCAAAGGTTGGAGCCGCCGCGCCCCGTCGCCTCCAGGCAATAGGCGGCCGCGCGCCGCGCCTTCTCCTCGGCCGTCATCGCCGCGAGCCCCTCGCCCTCTATCGCCTCGTTCCGCATCCGGGTGAAA
The DNA here is from genome assembly GCA_030065235.1 of Alphaproteobacteria bacterium. Taxonomy (GTDB): domain Bacteria; phylum Pseudomonadota; class Alphaproteobacteria; order UBA8366; family Aestuariispiraceae; genus JASJDC01. Next base: position 26,477 of record JASJDC010000001.1, on the reverse strand, counting down.
GCAACACGATCCGAGCAGACGCCGCAACGCCTATTCCGCCCCACCGACCGAGGCGGCTTACCGGCCCGGCGCACACGGCGCCTGTGACTCTAAAGACCCCGGAAAAACCTTGCTTATTGCCGGCGAAGCGCCCAAATACAGCGCCGATTTCAACCGTGGCCGGTCGGCTACGGCGGCCCTGCCGGCGCCAGCCCGGCGGCGGCCCCAATCGCCGAACCCATCGCAGACAGAGGGATATGACCATGCCTTTCGAACTTCCCGCCCTTCCCTACGCCCAGGACGCCCTTGAGCCGCACATCACGGCCAACACGCTCAGCTTCCATCACGGCAAGCATCACAACACCTATGTCACCAATCTCAACAATCTGACCAAAGACACCGACATGGCGGATCAGTCTTTGGAAGAGATCATGAAGGCGACGGCGGGCGATGCGAGCAAGGCGGGCGTGTTCAACAACGCCGCGCAGGTCTGGAATCATACTTTTTTCTGGCATTCGATGTCGCCGAATGGCGGCGGCGCGCCGACCGGAGCGATCGCCGAAAAGATCGAGGCCGATTTCGGCGGCTACGACAAGTTCGTCGAGGCGTTCAAAGCCGCCGCGACGACGCAGTTTGGCAGCGGCTGGGCCTGGCTGGTGCTTGACGGCGGTGTTTTGAAAGCGACCAAGACCGGCAACGCCGACAGCCCGCTGGCGCATGGTCAGACACCGATCCTGACGCTCGATGTCTGGGAGCACGCCTATTATCTCGACTTCCAGAATCGCCGCCCTGATTATATCGGGACCTTCCTGGACAGTCTGGTGAACTGGGACTTCGCGAACCAGAATCTCGCCGCCGCCTGATCGCGCGGCGCCCGGGCCTCATCCGAGCCGGGACGGAAGAACACGGACAGACGCTCCGGTCAGCATCGTGCGGCCGGGGCGTTTTTCTGTCGCCGCCATACCCGCTCGCATAGGCTCGGCGCGCAGGGGGTGGATGCAGGCCGTCAGGCGGGCGCTTTGGGCTCGAATGGGCGGGTTTCTACAGCCCCGCTCTCGATGGTCAGAGCGGTCGATTCCGGTATTCTTTCCCAGGCGCCGGGCAGATCCCGCAGCGGTTCGGACACCACGACCCGCGCGTCCGGTGAAAAACGCTGCAAGTCAGGATAGAGTTCCTGCAAGGCCGACATATCGGCGCTGTGATACAAAGTTCTCGAGTCGCGCTGACTGGAATAGCGCACGGCGTAGAGCCGCGCCCCGTCGGTGATTCCCAGCGACATCTGCATCGGGGTTTCAACCCCATGCTCCGCCGCCGTCGCCTCGACCAGCCCCACCATGCGTTCAAGCGCCGGGAACGGATCGTCCTCAAGACCGAAGGTCAGCGCCAGGTGGAACATGATCTCGGAATCCGTCGTGCCCTCCATCGCTGAATAGAGGCTGGGATCGACCGCCAAGGCCAGCGGCCGTCGCAGCCGGTCCAAGTCGCGAATGAAGCCGTTATGCACGAATAGCCAGGCGCCATAGTGGAAGGGGTGGCAGTTGGTCCGCTGGATCGGCGTGCCTGTGGTCGCACGCACATGCGCCATGAACAGGCCCGATTTGATATGCCGCGACAGGTCGGCCAGATTCCGGTCGTTCCAGGCGGGACCGGTGTCTTTGTAGACTCCCGGCTCCGGCCGCTCGCCGTACCAACCGAGGCCGAAACCGTCGCCATTGGTCGTCTCCGCCCCTTGTTTCGATTCAAGGCTTTGGTCGATCAGCGAATGCTCTGGTTTGAGGAGCAATTCCTCAAGATAGAGCGGCGCGCCCGAATAGCCCAACCATCGACACATCGTCCGTCCTCCCGTTCCGCAACAAGACGCCGGCTTGTCGGCGCCGGCTCGTGACAGTCGCGCCGATCCACGGTCCGCATCATTGATGCAGCTCAAGCGCAAAGGCCGCGCACCACGCGCCTCGACTGTGGCGTCCGCATGCAATTCCCACTATGGTGTATGCTCGAGATCGCCGCCTCCGAACTGACGAAATAAGGAGCCAACATGCCGCCCTCGTCACAAGGCGCGCCCGAAGACGGCGAGAGCGACGCGGAAACCAAACCTGAAGGCGCCGAGTCGCCGGATCCCAATCCGCCGGCGCAAGCGTCGGACAGGCGACAATTCGGCCGCGTGCGGGTGCTGATCCATGACGAGAACCCAAAGATCGCCGGCCATTTGCGCGCCGGGCTTTTAGCGCTGGGCGTAAATTCAGCCGAGGTCGCGGCCGACGGCGTTGCAGCCCGGGAAACGGCGGCCAAGCGGCGGCATGACGTCTTTCTCTTCGATATCAGCGCAGAACCGGAAGGCTGGCTCAAACACCTTACGTCCCTCCGCATGGGGCTGGTCGAGGGTGATCCGTTCGCGCTTCACCTGTTGACCGGTCCGAAACCGACCGAGGCGTTGGCGTCCCTGGTCGTGAATTGCGGCTGCGACGCCTATCTGGCGCGGCCCTTCACACAAGGCGCGCTGGACCAGACCCTGCGCAATTTCTTGACGCTGAAGCGCGCTTTCGTGATCGCCCCCAACTATGTCGGCCCCGACCGGCGCTCCGCCGACCGCGCCCATACCGGCGCCCCCTTGATCCCGGCCCCCAATCCTGTTCGTGAGAAAGCGGCGGCTTCATTCGACCCGGAGGCGCTCGCCTTGCGCGCCTGGCGGGTCAGCCTCGCCTATCGCGCGCGGCTCATCGAACGCACGATCGACGCGATCGCCAAACACTTAAGAGAGTCTTCCGAGAGCGACCGCGAGCGTTTCCTGGCGCCGGTCCAACTTGGAATGCGCCAAATCCACCGAATGGCTCAAGCGCTGTTGGACGAGCCGTTGAGGATCGGCGTGCAAACCGCCGCCGCGCCGCCCACCCGGGCGCTCGTCCAGGGCGTTAAACCCTTCATGGTCGGCCACGCCAGCCCATCCGGGGCCAGTCTCGGCGAGATGAAACGCCTATGCGCTGAGCTATCCGGCCTCTATTTCAAGGCTTTGCCTTGAGCCATCAAGCCATCGCCGGCCGCTACAAGTCCGATGGCCTTCCGGGCCGACGAATGTATCAAGTCGCGCGCCAAAGGCGCTTGTTAACGTCCGACAGATTAACGGCTCATTTACACATCTTTGATACGGGTGTTTTCAGAGCGGCCCCCTTGAGTAGGCCATTTATTTGAGGGGAAAGCTCATTTGTGACCTGCCTTTCGCGGTGACGCGGATCGAACCGGCTTGGAGCGACGATGCATAGAACCCCTTTGGCTGACGGCGCCGGGTCGGGCCTATCGGCCTTTGTGCAGGAACACCATGCCGGGATCCGGCAGTTTCTGGCGACCGGGCTGCGCCAAGCAGGATTTCGTCATGTCGAATCATCCTTCCATTTCGAAGAGGCGAAGCGCGCCATGGCGTCCGGGCGACACGATTTAATGCTCTTCGACGGCTCCCAGAACATGTCCGCCATCATGACAGCCATCAGAGCGGCGCGCGATCAGGTCTGCGAGGCGGACCCGCTCGGCGTCTTCGTCATTAATGGCGAACCGCCCAATGCGAGCGACGCCCAGGCCATTCTGGCCTCCGGATGCGATGCGTTCGTGGTACGCCCGTTTTCGAATGACAGCATGGGCAAGCGCCTAGCGTGGCTGTACGAACAGACGCGCACTTTTGTCGTGACGGCCAACTATGCAGGACCGGAAAGGCGGCGCGCCCCACGCGACGAGAAATTCACACGCCGGGTTTCGGTTCCCAATACGCTGAAGGCCAAAAAGAACGGCGCCTTCGATCCGTTGGCCCATCGGGTTCAGATCAACCAGGCTTTGTTCGCCTACAACGCCTATCGGATCGAACGGGAAGCGATGCGGATCGAAGCGTACGAGAATGGAAGCGACGGCGACGCGCCGCACGACGCCGCACAACGCTCGCAGACGCGAATTCTGCATACGGTGCGGCGTCTCGCCAACTCCGTTGAATTGCTCGGACAAGAACGCTTGAAGCCGATGCTGAACGCCGTGTCGGACATCGCAGGTCGCCGGATCGAAGACGATCGCCCGCTCACAGCGACCGCGGCGCGCGAGCTTCAGGATCTAAGCGTGCATCTGGCCGAAGGCGTAGCCAGGGCGGCTTAGCGGTCAGCCGTCGGCTCTCACACCGCGATCAACGCCGCTGCGACTTTACGGCCTTCTGACAAGAGGATGTTGTAGGTCCGGCAGGCGGCGCCGGTGTCCATCGCGTCGAAACCGACGCCGATCCTGGCCTTGATTTCGGCCCGCAGCGACGGCCTGACGAAGACAGAACCAGCGCCCGTGCCGAGCAACAAGACTTCCAAACCGGCGGTGCGCGCCTGCAGGAAATCAAAGCTCTCCGCCGTCAAGTCTTCCGTTGCGCTGAGCGCCCAAGGCACGACTTCCGACGGGAAGACGACGATCGAGCCGTGAAAGGCGGTCATCGCGACTTGGAAACGCCCGGGCCCATAGGAGTCGATGACCTGCCGGTCTTCGGGAATGGCGGGCGTAATATCCATCGCCGAAAGCGGCCCCTCTTCTGATCAACCTATGAAGCCGCCTACGCCTTCTCGCCGGCGGGACCAGATTCGGCGGCGCTTTGTTCCTTGAACGGCGCATCGTCCTCGTCGCCCCGGCGCGGCTGAATATAGAGCAGCACCGGCGCGGCGATGGCGATCGAGGAATAGGTGCCGATCAGAACGCCCCAAATCATCGCGATCACAAATCCCCGGATCACTTCGCCGCCGAAGATGAACAAGGCCAGCAACGCCAGCAAGGTCGTCACCGAGGTCATGATCGTGCGCGACAAGGTCTTGTTGACCGCGAAGTTCAAGAGCTCGTCGAAGGCCATTTTCTTGTATTTGCGGATCTTCTCGCGCACCCGGTCATAAACAACGACCGTGTCATTGATCGAATAACCGGCAATGGTCAGGATCGCGGCGACGGTCGCCAGATTGAATTCCAGTTGCAACAGCGCGAAAAGCCCGATGGTCGTGATCACGTCATGCGCCAGGGCGAGAACGGCCCCGACCCCGTACTGCCACTCGAAGCGGAACCAGATATAGATCAGAATCGCCCCAATAGCCGCCAGCACGGCATAGAGCGCGGCCTGTTTGAGTTCGTCGCCGACCGTAGGCCCAACCACTTCGTTGCGTCGAACTTCGACGATCTGGTCGGCGATCGCCGCGTTGATCCGGGCGACAGCCTCCTGCTGGGCCGAATCGCCGCCCTCCTGCCGTTGCACCCGGATCAGCAACACGTCGGGCTCGCCGAACTCCTGGATCGAAACCTCGCCCAAGCCAAGCCCGCCCAGGTTCGATCGGAACGCGCCGATATCGGCGGGGCCGTCTGTCTTCACCTCGATCAGGACGCCGCCGAGGAAATCGATCCCCAGATTGAGGCCCCGCGTCGCGAACAAGGCGAGAGAGCCCAAGACCAGAACGACCGACAGCGCGAAAGTAAACTTTCGAAACCGCATGAAATCGATGTTCGGCGTGGTCGGAACCAAACGAAGCAGCATGATCTTGTCTCTCCGAGCCCGGGACGGCGCCCGTGCGCCCTCCGGCCTCTCTAACCTCCGTTACAGCGGCAAGGCGCTGGGGCGTTTCGTGCGCAGCCAGGTGACCACCAGGAACCGCGTCACCATCATGGCGGTGAACAGCGAGGTCACGATCCCGACCGACAGCGTAATGGCGAAGCCCTTGATCGGCCCCGAACCGAAAGCGAACAGCAGCACCGCGGCGATCAGCGTCGTCAGGTTCGAATCGATGATCGTGGTGAAGGCGCGGCGATAGCCGCTATCGACAGCCGAGAGCGGCGTGCGCCCCGCCGCCGCCTCCTCGCGGATGCGTTCGAAGATCAGCACGTTGGCGTCGACCGCCATACCGATCGTCAGGACGATCCCGGCGATGCCCGGTAGGGTCAGGGTCGCTTGCAGGCCCGACAGGATCGCGATGATCAGCATGATGTTGATGGCGAGCGCCACATTCGCCATCGCCCCGAACCGACCGTAGCTGACGATCATGAAGGCGATCACCAGAACCAGGCCGATGATGCTGGCGATCCGCCCGGCGTCGATGGAGTCCTGACCGAGGCCCGGCCCGACCGTGCGTTCCTCCAGGAAGGTGATCGGGGCCGGCAGGGCGCCTGCGCGCAGCAGAAGCGACAGATTGTTGACCTCCGCGACGGAGAACGAACCCGAGATGATGCCGCTGCCGCCGAGGATGGCGTCGCGGATCACGGGCGCGCTGATCACCGCGTCGTCAAGCACGATGGCCAAATGCCGACCGACGCTTTCAGAGGTCACCTCGCCGAATTGTTTCCCGCCAAGAGAATCGAACCGGAAAGACACAACGGGTTGATTGTCTTGGAAGCTGGGCTGCGCATCGACCAGCCGCTCGCCGGAGACCCGAATTCGACGCTCGACCAGATAGCTCAGGTCCTCGCCCTCTTCGGCGGACGGCAGGATCATCGTCCCGGGCGGCGCCGTCCGTGGCGCGCTGCCCGCAGGCGCGCTGTCATCCAGCAAGTGGAAGGTCATCTTGGCGGTCTGACCGATCACGGATTTAAGCGCGCCGGGATCGTCAAAACCCGGGACCTGCACGACGATCCGGTCCTCGCCCTGACGCTGGATCGACGGTTCGCGAGTGCCCAGCTCGTCGATCCGGCGACGGATGATCTCGACCGACTGTTCCACGGCGTTGACCCGCGCGACGGACATTTCAGCGTCATCGAAGGCGATCCGAAAGGCGCCGTTCTCGGCTTCCTCCACGGTGAGTTGGTCGTCAATATCGACCAAAGCTTCCGCCGCCCTTGCGGCGTCAGCCGTCTCACGCAGGGTGAAGCGCACCGTCAGGCCCTGCACGCCCAAGCCCCGGTAGCCGATCCGTTCGGCCCGCAGCGCGCGCCGAACGGAATCGACGGTCGCGTCCAAACGCTCGGTGATCACGGCGTCCGTATCGACCTCGAGCAGCAGATGGGACCCGCCCTGCAGGTCCAATCCCAGGTTCAGGGTTTTGCCGGGCGCAAAATCCGGCAAGCCTTCAAACGTCCCCTCATCGAAGAAGTTGGGCAAGGCGTAGGCCACGCCCAGTAGGCAAACCAGGCCGATCAGGGCCTTTTTCCAGGTCGGGAAATTCAGCATCGACAGATGATCTCGTAGTTAGTCGATCTCTTGGCTAGGCGTCGCAATCGGCCCAGTCCGACGTCCGCGGCCTTCGCCGCTTACTTCTTGTCGGCGTCCGCCTCGGCCGCTTCCTCGTCGGTCTCCGCCTTATCATCCTCTTTGGCGGCGTCCTTCTTGGCGTCTTGCTTTTTACCCCGTTTCCGGCCGCCGCCGCCTTTCGCCGGCTCGGGCTTGGCGATGACATCCATCAGGGTTCCGCTCGCAACGCGGACCCGCATGCCCTCGCCGATCTCAACCTGAATCTCGGTCTCGTCCATCACCTTGGTGACCGTGCCATAGATGCCGCCGCCGGTCAGAACACGGTCGCCGCGCCGGACCGCCTTGATCTTGGCCTGATGATCTTTTTGCTTCTTCTGCTGCGGCCGGATCAGCAGGAAATAGAAAATCGCGAAAATCAGGATCAGCGGAAGAAACGAACCGATAATGTCCAGGCCGCCGGCGCCGCCCGCCGCGTCTTGAGCCCAGGCCGGGGAAATGAGCATTCGTATCTCCTGTCGTTAGCGCTGCTGTCGCTGAGTATCGCTGTCTATGAATATCGCTTGCCGGGCCGAGTCGGCCCGCGCGCGGGACCCGCAGTCTCGCTGAGTTGGGCCGGCGGAATATACCCGTGACCGCCATATTTGCAACGGTCCGTCGCGGGCCAATGAAGCCGCTCTTAAGCGCCGCCAAAGGGGCCTGAGTTCGGGGGCGGCGCGAAGCGGTTTGACCGCGCCCGCCGGGCTGACTACCGTCCGCCGCCCACTTGATTTACGCCGCCATCCCAGGGCTCCGCCATGACCAAGACACCGCCCGATGCGAGCAAGACACGCGACATGGACGACACGCTGCTCGACCGCCTCACCCGGATCGCCGACGCGCTGGACCGGCTGGCTCCGCCGCCGCCGGCAGAATCCGCCATGGATGCGGCCAACGCCTTCGTCTGGCGCGCCGACGGGGCCTATTTGTCGCCGGTGGAAAAGGTGAACCGCGTCGCCATCGATCTCTTGCAAGGGATCGATCTTCAGCGCCGCCAGTTGCTGGAGAACACGCGACGTTTCGCGGCGGGGCTGCCGGCGAACAACGCCCTGCTCTGGGGCTCGCGCGGGTCCGGCAAGAGCTCGCTGGTGAAGGCGGCGCACGCCGCGGTGGCGCAAGACCACCCGACCCTGACCCTAGTCGAGATCCATCGCGAGGACATCCCGTCCCTGCCGATCTTGCTGGAGCGGCTGCGCGAGACGCCGCGCCGGTTTCTGCTGTTCTGCGACGATCTTAGCTTCGACGGCGAAGACGCCGCCTATAAATCGCTGAAGGCCGTGCTGGAAGGCGGGATCGAAGGCCGGCCTGACAATGTCGTCTTCTACGCGACCTCGAACCGACGCCATCTGATGCCCCGCGACATGATCGAGAATGAGCGCTCGACCGCGATCAACCCGTCAGAGGCGGTCGAAGAGAAAGTCTCGCTGAGCGACCGGTTCGGCCTCTGGCTCGGCTTCCACAACGCCGACCAGGACACCTATTTCGCGATGATCCGCGCGTATGTCGCGGCCTACGATCTCGGGATCGCGGAAGAGGAATGGCGGCCGCGCGCGGTCGAATGGACGGTCACGCGCGGGTCCCGGTCCGGGCGCGTCGCCTGGCAGTTCATTCAAGACTTGGCCGGCGGGCTGGGCAAGCCGCTGTAAACGACCGCATGCACGGCCTCAAGCCGCCAGCCGGGTCTGCGGATTGATCGCGCGTCGGCCTTTGCGGATCTCAAAATGCAGTTGCGGCCGCTCGACATTGCCGGTCGAGCCGACCCGCGCGATCGCTTGGCCGCGCCGAACCTGATCGCCGCGCTGCACCAAGATTTCGCTGTTATGGCCATAGGCGGTGATATAGCCGTCAGCGTGCTTGATCAGCACCATCCGGCCAAATCCTCTCAGATCCGACCCGCTATAGACGACGACGCCATTCTCCGCCGCCCGGACCGGCGCGCCGCGCGGGGCGGCGATGTTGATCCCGTCATTATGCAGCCCCCCGGCTTTCGGGCCGAAACGCGAGATCACCCGCCCTTCCACCGGCCATAGGAACGTGTCGCTGGCGCGCGGAGCCGGTTTCGGAATGACCCTATTGTCATCGGCCAGCACGATGGACCGCCGCGGCGGCTCGCCGGATCGCAGGGGCGGCCGGGGAAACCCGTCTTCGGTCACTCGGAAAGGCGTCCCCAGAGCCGCCGCGCCCTGAGCGACAGTCTCACGCGTCGGCGGCGACGCGGCCGGCGGTGAAGCGGCGGGCTGGGCCGCGGCCGTTTGCGGCGCCGCCGGTTGAGGCGCGGCCGGTTGGGGCGCAGCCGGTTGGGGCGCTGTTTGGACGACGGGCGGCTGTATCGGCGCGTCCAACGGCTCGTTCTCCAGATCGAGCGGCGGCGGCGTGGTCTGCACGCGGACGGCGGTCGGGCTGTTCACGCGCGCAATCTCAGCAATCTCACCGGGGATCTCGAGCCTTTGGCCCACACGGATCGTATAGGGCGGCGGAATGCCGTTGCGCGCCACGAGCGCGCTCATATCAACGCCATAGCGCCGCGACACCGCATAGACCGTCTCGCCCGGCGCCACCGTATGCACACGCGCCGCCGGAATAGCCAGGCGCTGACCGACCGACAGGACATAAGGCGGCGCCAACTCATTGCGCAGGATCAGGGCCCGCGTCGGAACGCCGTAGCGTCTCGCGATCCGGTAGAGGGTGTCGCCGGCCTGGACCACATGCCCCCCCGCCGGCGCCGTCGCGGTCCGGCGCGCCGCCTCCTGCGAAATCGGTGCGCGCGGGGAGGTTGCAGGGGGAGATTGGGAAGGCGCCGACGAGGCGGCGTTCGGATCGAACAGACGAATGCGCGGACCGTCATCGGCGCCGCAGGCGACCAGCGCAACGGCGGCGAACAGCCCCGCCGCGATCGTCTTCCAACAGGCGCGCGCCCGACGCATGCCCGTCCGTTACTCGACGCCGCCGAGCAGAGGCACGAACCGGCAGAGGCACAATTCTGTCTCGACCGTTGAGCCATCCTCTTGCTTCACAAGCTTGATGAGGCGCTGAGACAGCGGATTGCCGCCGACCGGCGCCACCAGCCGCCCGCCAACAGCCAACTGGTCGATCAGGGCTTGCGGAACCTGGTCGGACGCCGCCGCCGTCACCAGGATACACTCGAAAGGCGCCTGTTCCGGCCAACCTTTCATGCCGTCGCCGTGGCGCGTGGTGATATTGCCGCGTCCCAACTCGTGAAAACGCCGTTCCGCCTCGCGCAGCAGCGCCTTGATCCGCTCCACCGTATAGACGCGGCGTACGAGCTGGCTGAGCACGACGGCCTGATAGCCGGAGCCGCAGCCGATCTCCAGCGCCTTGGCGCGGGGATGCGGCTCCAGCGCCTCGGTCATCATGCCGACGATGGACGGTTGCGACACGGTTTGACCGAGCGCCAGCGGCAGCGCCGTATCGTCATAAGCGTGGCGGCGGAAACTCTCGGGCACGAACATCTCGCGCGGCGTGCGCTCCATCGCTTCGATCACGCGTTGGTCCTGCACGCCCGACCCGCGCAGATCCAGAACCAGCCGGGCGCGGTCTTCGGCATACGCGTCGGGTTCGGCGCTCATGCGTCGCGCAGATCTTTGTTCATCGCCGCCGCAAGCGCGGACAGGCCCTCGGCATGGGTGATCTCCACCCGCACCGGCGTGACGCAGATATAGCCCGCTTTCAGCAACGCGTACTCATTATCCACTCCGCGCGCGCGATCGGGCCAGGCATGGGCGAGGCCAACCCGCTCAGAGCCGCTTTCAGGCTCCTGGACCTCGACGCTTGGCTGGACATAGAAACTCGGCGCGCCGTCGATGCGTCCTTGCCGCGCCGCGCGGACGCCCAGAATATCAGGATAGGGAAGATTCGGCAGGTTGATATTGTAGAAAACGTCGCGGGCCCAACCATGAGCGCAGAGGTCGCGCACCAGATTCGGCAGCGCTTGTCGCACCATGTCCCAATGCGGCCCGCTCCCGGTCCGATCGACCTGATCGGGCCGAGCATAGGCGGCGCTGACGCTGAGCGCCGGGACGTCCTGCAAGCATGCCTGGATCGCCGCGCCGATCGTGCCGGACGCGTAATAGTCGTCGCCGACATTGGCCCCGCGATTGACGCCGGAAATCACAAGCTCCGGCGGGTCGTCGCGCAAGACATGCTGCAGTCCGATCATCGCCGCATCCGCCGGCGTGCCGCTGATCGCCCAGCGGTCGCGATGCGGGGTCCCGCTGACGGCGATCGGCTCGAAACCGGTGATGGCGTGGCCCGCGCCGCTGCGGTTGCCGTCGGGCGCCACGGTGACGGTGCGGCGCGCAAGCGGCCGGATCGCCGCCTCCAGCGCCGCCATCCCTGGCGCGGAAACGCCGTCATCATTGGTCAGCAGCACACAGGCTTGCGACAGGTCGACCCGGCGCGGCCACTCGTCTCGCGCGTTCATCAACCGGCGCCGCTCTCTGACGCGGTCCCGATGCTGGCGGCGCCGCCCATATACGGACGCAGCACATCCGGGATGTCGATCGACCCGTCAGCCTGCTGATAATTCTCCAAGATCGCGATCAGGGTACGGCCGACAGCGAGGCCCGAGCCGTTCAGGGTATGCACGAATTGCGTCCCCTTCTCGCCCGGCGTCTTGAATCGCGCCTTCATCCGGCGGCCCTGGAAATCCCAGCAATTGGAACAGCTCGAGATTTCGCGATAGCGATCCTGACCCGGCAGCCAGACCTCGATGTCATAGGTTTTGCGCGCGCCGAATCCCATATCGCCGGTGCAGAGCACCACGGTGCGAAACGGCAGCCCCAGCGCCTTGAGAACCCCCTCGGCGCAGTCGGTCATGCGCTCCAGCTCTTCCTCGGAGCGGTCGGGATGGGTGATGCTGACCAGCTCGACTTTGGAGAATTGATGCTGCCGGATCATCCCGCGCGTGTCGCGCCCGGCGGCGCCCGCCTCAAGTCGGAAGCAGGGCGTCCAGGCGGTGTAGCGTAGCGGAAGATCGGCGGCCTCCAAGACCTGGCCCGCGACGAGGCTGGTGAGAGTGACTTCCGAGGTTGGGATCAGCCAATAATCCTCTTCGGCCCGGAAAAGATCGTCGGCGAATTTCGGCAGTTGTCCGGTGCCATAGAGCGTTTCGCTGCGCACCAGCGCCGGCGGGGCCACCTCGGTATAGCCGTTCTCGTTGATGTGCTTGTCGAGCATGAAGGCGGCCAGGGCGCGCTCGAGCCGCGCCAGGGCGCCTTTCAGAACCACGAAACGCGCGCCCGACAGTTTGGCGGCGGTCTCGAAATCCATCAGCCCAAGCGCCTCGCCCAAATCGAAATGCTCCTTGGGCGAGAAGTCGAACGCACGTGGGGCGCCCCAGGTCCGCACCTCGACATTATGGTCTTCGTCCGGCCCGACCGGCACGTCTTCGGCCGGAAGGTTCGGCAAGACCTCCAGGATTCCCGTCAGGTCGGCGGCGAAGCCGCGCTCTTCCTCTTCAAGGGCGGCGATATCGTGCTTCAGTTGCTGGACCTCGGCCACGAGATCGGTCGCGTCTTCACCGGCCTTCTTTTTCTCGCCGACCGCGCGCGACGCCATATTCCGGCGCGCCAGCATTTCCTGAAGCCGGGTCTGAGAGTTGCGACGGCGCTCGTCCAAAGACAGAACCGACGACGCCTGCGGGCTCAAGCCGCGCGCGGCCAGCGCCGCGTCGAATGCGTCGGGATTGTCTCGAATGAGCTTCAGATCATGCATCGACTTCACTTCTCTTGCTGCACGGCCAGGATAGGCCGCGCGGGTTATAAGGGGCTTTGCCCGCAGGGTCTAGGCGGCGCGCACGCACCGTTGGGCCTGCTTGACCACGCCCGCCGGACGGCGTCTGCTGAGCCGATCCGCAGGAACAGGGGAGAGACAAGATGGAGCCTTTGACGCAGCGTCCACGGGGAAACGCGCCGACCTTCATGGGGTTCGATTACTGCCCGGATGTGACGGATTTCGACGGGCATGTGGCCATCCTCGGACTGCCTTTCAGCGACCCCTACACGATCGAGGAAGTCACCAACGATCAGACCAACGCGCCCACCGCCGTGCGCACAGCGAGCCATCGGCTGAGCATCGGCCTTGACCATTACGATTTCGACCTGGGCGGTCCGGTGTTGGACAACCGACCGATCCGGGTCCTGGATTGCGGCGATGTGCTGGCCGACGCCCGAGACCTGACGCTGCATTACAAGCGCGCAGAAAAGGCGGCGCGCATCCTGTTCGAGAAGGGTGCGCTGGTGCTGTCGATCGGCGGCGATCACGGCGTGCCGGTGCCGATCTTTCGTGCGCTCGATGTCTATCAAAACGTCACCATGGTGCATGTCGATGCGCATCTGGATTGGCGCGACGATGTGAACGGCGTGAAAGAAGGATACAGCAACCCGCTGCGTCGCGCGGCTGAGATGCCGCATATCGGCGCCATGATCCAGATCGGACTGCGCGCCCAAGGCAGTGCGCGCCAGGGCGAAGTGGATGACGCGCGCGCCTATGGTTCCCGCCTGATCAACTCATATGAGGTCTTGGAACACGGCATGGCGCCGGTGCTGGACCAAATTCCGGACGGCGGGACATATTATCTGACCGTCGACGCGGACGGTCTGGACCCGACAGAAATGCCGGCGGTCGCGGCGCCCGCGCCAGGCGGCCTCCTTTATCACCATGTCCGAACGCTGATCCACGGCTTGGCGCGCAAGGGACGGCTGGTCGGCTTGGATGTGGTCGAGATTACGCCGATGCGCGACGTCAACGAGATCAGCTGCATCACGGCGGGTCGGATTTTCCTGAACGCCATCGGCGCGGCGGTGCGGGCCGATTACTGGAATGTCTGAGGGTGAGTGCTTCTAATCCTCGACGCCGGCCTCTGCGTTCAGGATGCGGTCGCGTTCGGCCTTTTGCTTCTCGACCAGGACGGCGCACCAGATCGAAATCTCATAGAGGAAGATGATCGGAATCGCGAGGCCGAGTTGGCTGAGCGGATCGGGCGGGGTCAGAATAGCGGCGGCGACGAAGGCGACGACGATCGCGTAGCGGCGCTTCCTGCGCAGACCGTCCGGCGTCGCCAAACCGGCGCGGGCCAAGAGCGTAATGACCACTGGCAACAGGAAACTGAGCCCGAAGGCGAAAATCAACCGCATCACCAGGCTGAGATACTCGTTGACCTTCGGCTCCAATTCGATCGCCAGGGCGTCGGCGCTGCCAAGCTGCTCGAAACCGGCGAAGAACCGCCAGGCGACCGGCAGCACGAGATAATAGACAAATGCGGCGCCGATGGTGAACAGGATCGGTGTGGCGACCAGGAACGGAATAAAAGCTGAGCGTTCGTGCCGGTAGAGGCCCGGCGCGACGAACATATAGACTTGGCCCGCGATAATCGGAAAGGCGAGACAGAAGGCGGTGAAAAACGCGACCTTGATTTCGGTAAAGAATTTCTCGTGAAGAGCGGTGAAAATCAGCCGCCGGCCGGTCTGCCCTTCCCAGACATCCCGCAACGGCGCGACCAGGAAATCGAAGATCGGGCCGGCGAAATAGAAGCTGATGAAGAAAAACACGATCAGCGCGCCGACCGAATACATCAGCCGGGTCCGCAACTCGACCAGGTGATCCATCAGCGGCGCCTTGGAGGCGTCGATTTCGTCCCGACCGTCGGAGCTGTCCGCCGCATCCTTCACGAGCCCGCCTCCCGGTCAGCAGTTTTTGCGGCCAGATTGTCGGACTGAGCGGCAGGCGAGGCCGCGCTCGGCTTCTTCGCGACGGATTTCTTGGCGACGGCTTTTTTTGCGGCGCTCGTCGTCACGGCGACCTTCTTAGCGACGCTTTTCTTCGCCGCCTTTTTCGCCGGCGCTTTCTTGGCTGTCGCCTTCTTTGCGCTCGTCTTCTTCGCCGCCGCTTTTTTCCCAGGCGCCTTCTTTCCTGCCGTCTTCTGAGCCTTCGCGGGCGATGGCGCGGCTGGTTCGGCCGCTGCAGCGGGTTTCGTCGGCGTCGCGTCCCCGAGCAAATCCTGTTCGCGCAGGCCGTCCGCCACCGAGTTGGCTTCCTTGGACTCGGTCTCGACGGTCTTTTTGACATCGTCGACGATCTTGGCGGTCTCCCCGCTTGGGTCGATCGTATTTAAGTGATCCCGCATATCGCTGTTGGCTTGATCGCGCAGCTTTTTCTGCAGGTCGTCCAGCTCTGCTTCGCGGGCCATTTCATCGATGCTGGATTGGAACTCGCCGGCCATTTTCCGGACTTTGCGCACCGTCTGGTTCACCGTCCGCAACACACGCGGCAGTTCCTTCGGGCCGACGACGATCACGGTGACGACCGCGACCATCATCAGTTCGCTCCAACCCAAATCCAACATAAGGCGAGGTCCCCATCCGGCGGCTCACCGGGCGCGGGCGCGGCGAGCGGACCGGGGCGGTCGTCGAAACGGGCGGCGCGCGCCTATAGCGCCCGCGCCCGGCAAGGCGTCAGCCGTTTGCGGCCTTATCCTTGGTTTGTTCAGTCGCGGTCTTTTCCGCGTTCAGCTGTTTCGCGTCATTGGCCCCGTCATCATCGTCCGCCGGTTGGTCCTTCACGTTCTTCTTGAACGCGTTCAGGCCCTTGCCGAAATCGCCCATCAATTGGGAGATCTTGCCGCGGCCGCCGAACAACAGCAGCACGACCGCCAGAACGATCAGCCAATGCCATATGCTAAATGCACCCATTAGAAACAATCCTCGATTCATGGCGCCGGAACCGTCCGCGCCGTTCCATTTCGTTCTTCGTCATACGCTTGGCGCGCCGGTTCGGCCTTCTCGCCGCGTCTTCAAACCCGCTCTATGCGAGACAGTCGCGCCTTATGTAGCGGCCTCGACGGGAAAAACAAAGGCCTGCCGTCGGTCCAGGATCATTTCTTGGATGCTGCCCGGCTCCGGCAAATAGGGCCCGGGTACGCGCGCGTGCAAATGCAGCTCTTCGCCGGTCGTTCGACAGGTGCAAAGGTGAACCAGCGACGTCCGCCCCAACAGGCGAGAGGCCAGCACCCGCGCATATCCCGGCCCCATCGCGTGATCCGGCGCCGGCGACAAGGACAGCGCCTCCGGCCGGACCACGACTTCAACGTCCCGCTCTTCCGCGCCGCCGGCGATCGCGCGGTTGGTCTCGAGCACGCCGACCGGGGTCTCGACCCGACCGGCCGACGCGCGGCCGATGAAGCGGTTCACCTCGCCGAAGAAGCCCGCGACGAAAGCGTTGACCGGGTGGCTGTAAAGCGCCTCCGGCGCGCCGATCTGAACCAGCCGGCCGTCCCGCATCACCGCGATCCGGTCGGCCAGATACATCGCCTCTTCGGCGTCGTGGGTGACCAGCAGCGCGGCGGTCTTGGTCCGCGCCAGCGCATGCAGCGTCTTGTCCCGCACCGCGTCGCGCAGCCGCGCATCCAGACCGGAGAAAGGCTCGTCGAGCAAGACGACGGCCGGTTCGGGGGCCAGCGCCCGCGCCAACGCGACCCGCTGCTGTTGACCGCCCGACAGCTGATGCGGGAACGCGTCGCCATAGTCCAACATATCGACGCTGCTCAAGGCCGCCGCGACCCGCTCTTTGATCTCGCGCGTCGGCCTGCCGTCCAACCCGAAACCGACATTGCGCGCCACCGTCAGGTGCGGAAAAAGCGCATAATCCTGAAACACCAGGCCGACGCGGCGGTTCTCCGGCGGAACCAACACATCGCCGCCGCTCGCCAATTTGCCATCGAGATAGACCGAGCCATGCGCCGGCCGCTCCAACCCGGCCGCGATCCGCAAGGCCGTCGTCTTGCCACAGCCCGACGGACCCAGCAGGCACACGGTCTCGCCGGGCCGGATGGACAGGGTCAGTTCGCGCACCGCCTCGACGCCGTCATAGTCATGATGGACATGCAGGAAGGCCAAGGCGTCGGGGGACGCCGGGTCGGACATGGACGCGGCGCGGTCGTCGGCTTGTTCGGGGGCGGTCAGTATCACGCGTCACCGGATGAATTGCAGAATATTTCCGGCTGCATAGTAGGAATGAAAGGCGTTCGCAACAAGTGCGAAAGCCATCGGTGCGACAGCGGCGCTCATCAGTCGTCGAGCGCGACCGCGTCCTCGGTCTCAAGCGCCTCGTAAGGCTCCTCGTCGCCGAACGGATCGATCACGTCTTCCTCCAGCGTGTCCGACTCCGCCAATTCGCCCTCGCTTTCGCGCATCGAGATGGCGCCGGCGCCGGGCCGTGAATCGAGCAGGCCCGCCGCCTTCAATTCCTCTAGGCCCGGAAGCAATTTCAGATCCTCAAGCCCGAACTCATCGAGGAAATGGGCGGTCGTGCCCCAGGTCACCGGGCGTCCCGGCGTTTGTTTGCGGCCACGCGGCTTGATCCAGCCGGCCTCCAGCAATAGGTCGATCGTCCCCCGACTGACCGCCACGCCCCGGATTTCTTCGATCTCCGCGCGGGTCACTGGCTGATGATAGGCGATGATCGCCATGGTCTCGATCGCCGCCCGTGAGAGCTTCTTCGGCGTCACCCGTTCGATCGTCATATAGGTCGACAGGTCTTCCGCCGTGCGAAAGGCCCAGCCGCCCTGCGTTCCATCGCCGACCTTGCGCAGCGTCACGCCGCGATTGGCGTAAAGACCGCGCAATTCTTCGATCAGGCCCTGGATGTCGGCGTCGTCGGGCATGCGCTCCGCCAAAGCCTTTTCCGACAAAGGCGTGTCGCTGGCGAAAAGCAGCGCCTCCAAGACGCGCAGTTGCTGAAATCGATCCATGGTCGGGTCCGTTCTCACTTACACCGTCGATGGGCGCCCTAGGACGCCGGGTGGTCCGCGCCACTGTCGTCCGCATCGGTCTCTTTCGCGGCCGGCGGCTCGGCCAACCGGACGACCGAGGCTTTCCGGATCAGGATTGGCGCAAAAAGGCCTTGCTGCTGGATATCCAAGACGCCTTCCCGCGCCAATTCCAGGCTGGCGGCGAATGTGGACGCCAAAGCCGAGCGCCGCACCAGCGGATCGTTCAGATCTTCCGGCAGGAACTGCTCCAGCGTGCTCCAGTCCGGCATGTCGCCGAGCACCGCGCGCAGACGCTGCACCGCCTGATCCATCGAAAACAGCGCCGTCGGCGCGATGCGCAGCGTCGCCCCAACCTCGCGCTGGCGGATCGATCCATAGGCGCGCAGGAGTTCATAGAGCGAGACGTCCCAATGCACCCGGTTGCTGACGACCACCTGCTCCGGCATGCCGCGCGCGAAGAAATCCTGTCCGAGACGCGGCCGCTCCAACAGTTTCTGCGAGACATTTTGCATCGCTTCCAGACGCTGGAGCTGAAAGGCTAGGCGCGCCGCCAGTTCGGCCGGGTCCTCTCCGTCTTCATCCTCGCCTTGAACCGGCAGCAAGAGGCGGCTTTTCAGATAGGCCAGCCAGGCCGCCATCACCAGATAATCGGCGGCGATCTCGAGCTGCAGCTCGCGGGCGCGCTGGATATAGGCGAGATACTGTTCCGCTAGGGCGAGGATAGAGATCTTGGTAATGTCGATTTTATGTTCGCGGCTGAGGGTCAGCAGCAGATCGATCGGCCCCTCGAACCCGTCCAAGGCCAACACCAACGCGTCGTCGCCTACAGCGCTGGCATAGTCCGGCTGATCCGGCTGGAAATCATCGTTCGCCGCGCGCCCAGCAGTCCCGCCGGACTCGCTGATCTTCGCATCGGGACTGTCGGTTTCGTCGCTCATGGATTTCAATCGCGGGGCCACGCTGGGGCCGAATGATCAACTAGGCGTACGCGTCAAGGCGCGCTCAAGCAAGCGCGATGCGGCGGAAACGCGCAACCGTCGCTACGCCCCAGGCCTTACGGACAAGCAGGAGAGTTTCTGCGCGGTGAGTTGAGCGCAAAGATCGTCCGCCGTCGCCTTATTGGGCAGCGGACCGCCGCGCACGCGAAAGAACTCGCCCTTCCCTTCAATCGTGACCCGCTGCACCTGCAGGCTGAGCGCGCCGAGCAGGTCCCTGTGCCGGTTGACCTGCCGCGCCCATTCGCGCTCGGCCGCTTCTCGCGAGCGCAGAGCGGCGATCTGGATGCGCCAAGCCGATGAAAGATCGGCGCCGGCCACCTGCGTATTCTGGGGCGCTGCACTCTCGGCCGGCGCATCGGGACTCGCCGCCCTTTCAGGAGGCGAAGAAATCGGCGATACGGCCTGCGTCTCTTGCGCCATATCGGGCTGGGCGGGCGTCGCCGCCTGTGGTGCGGGGGCCTCGGCCGGCGCGGCGTCGCTCTGCTCCGGCGCGGCGGCGTTCAGGGTCGGCGGCGCGCTCGGAGCCTGCAATCCGGCCGCCGGCAAGACCGGCTCCGTCGGCGTCGGCGGTCGCGGGGTGGCCGGCTGATCAGGCGGCGACTCCGTGATGCTCGGGATCGGCGGCGCGGCCGCAGTGTCGGCCGCAGTGTCGGCCGCAGTGTCGGTCCCGTTTTCGACGCCCGCCGGCTCCGCGCCCGGATCGGCGGCGGCCAATTGCGGCGCTGGGGGACGCATCGGGTCTTCGGGCGGCGGCAACAGCGTTTCAACCGTCTCATCGGTCGGCGCGCCACCCTGCTGAACCACGGCGAAGACCGACTTGTCGCGGTGCGGGACCACAAGCCCGCCCGGATCGTCCGGCTTTACTTTGATCGGTCCGTCGGGGGTCAAGAGCGGCGCGGCCACCTCACTGCCTTCGCGCACGCCGGAATTATAGGCGTAATAGACAACAGCGCCGACGCCGGAAACGCCCAGCACCGCAACCAAGACCGGCAGCAGTCCCAAACCCTTGCGCCGGCGTGCGCCCGCCTCGCTCGATCGGCCGTCGCGCTCGATCTCCGCCAATTCGCGTTCCAGATCGTCCAATTCCGACGTCATATCTTTTCACCGAGTTCTTCGCCGCGTCACCCGCGTCTTTTTCAGCGCGGCGCACAGCGGCGCGCCGTTGCAGCTAGGTCAGCTCTTCACGCGGCGTCACACCGAACACGTCGAGCCCAGAAGCAATCACCGTCCGCACCGCCGCGACCAAAGCCAGCCTGTTCAGGGTAAGCGATTCTTCGCCCGGCACAATGAACCGAAGGGTCTCGTCTTCATTGCCGCTATGCCACCAGGCGTGAAAAACGCCCGCCAATTCATAGAGATAATAGGCGATGCGGTGCGGCTCCTCCGCCAACGCCGCGCCTTCAACGACGCGCGGCCAGTCGGCCAGTTTGCGCATCATGGCGAACTCCGCCTCGCTGGAGAGCGCCTCCATCGATTGCGCAGCCAAGGCCGCGACCGACAGATCCGCTTCCGGGAAGGCTTCGGCCGCCGCCCGCGCCACCGAACAGCAGCGCGCATGGGCGTAGTGGACATAGAAGACCGGGTTGTCGCGCGATTGCTCCTTCACCGCTGTGAGGTCGAAATCCATCTGGGCGTCGTTCTTCCGGGTCAACAGATGAAACCGAACGACATCCTTGCCCACGGCGTCGACCAGATCGCGTAGGGTCACGAAGGTTCCGGCGCGTTTCGACATTTTCATCAATTCGCCCGACTCGGTCAGCCGGACGATCTGACAGATCTTCACGTCGAGCGCGGCGGCGCCGCCGCTGACCGCGGTCACCGCCGCCTTCATGCGCTTGACATAGCCGCCGTGATCCGCGCCCCAGACATTGATCTGTTTGGCGAAGCCGCGCTGATACTTGTCCAGATGATTGGCGATGTCGGACGCGAAATAGGTCCAGCTTCCATCCGATTTCTTAAGCGGCCGGTCGACATCGTCGCCGAAATCAGTGGCTCGGAACAGCAGTTGCGGGCGCGGCTCCCAATCGTCCGGCTTCGAGCCTTTCGGCGGATCGAGCACGCCTGTGTAGAGATGACCGGCTTCCTCCAAGATCGAGTGTACATCGTCCACTTTGCCGGCCTCGACCAACGCGCGTTCGCTGGTGAAGACGTCCTGATGCACGCCAAGCTGCGCTAGATCATCCTTCACTAGGGCCATCATACTGTCGATGGCGGCGGCGCGGGCGATCGGCAGCCAATCGTCTTCCGGCAGCGCCGCCAGGGCGGCGCCATGAACCGATTTCAGCCGCTCGCCGACGGGCTTCAGATAGTCGCCGGGATACATGCCTTCTGGGATCTCCACGGTCTCGCCCAACGCTTCGCGATAGCGCAGAAAGGCCGACCGGCCCAGGACATCAACCTGGTTCCCCGCGTCGTTGATGTAATATTCGCGCGTCACGGCGTAACCGGCTTTGCTGAGCAGAGCCGCCAGGGCGTCGCCGATCACGGCGCCGCGCGCATGGCCGATATGCAATGGTCCGGTGGGATTCACCGAGACATATTCCACATTCACCTTCTCACCGGCCCCGAGCGCGCTGTCGCCGTAGGAGACGCCGGCCTTGAGGATCGCTTTGGTCTCCTCGCGCCAGATCGAGTCTGCAAGCCTCAGATTAATGAAGCCCGGCCCCGCGATCTCGACGCGAGCGATCATCGGATCCTGGCCGAGGCTGTCGGCGATCGCGGCGGCCAGTTCGCGCGGTTTCACACCGGCCGCCTTGGCCAGCACCATCGCGGCGTTGGTCGCGGCGTCGCCATGGGACGGGTCGCGCGGCGGTTCGACCCCGGCGCGCGCGAGATCGACGCCGTCCGGCAACAATCCGTCCCGCTCCAGCCGTTGCAGCACTTCCTGCAGAAGCGACGCCAGCCTATTGAAAACACTCATTAAACCAATCCAGATTTTAGGCCCGTGTGAAGCTCGGCCTCACGCATCGCAAAGCGATCCGTCATCCCCGCTATATAGTCGCTGACCAAGACCGCCCGATCCGCCTCGTCGCTTGCGGACGCCGTTGCGGCCCTCGGCGGCGGCAATTCATCCGGCCGCATCATATAGTGCTTGAACAGTGCGCGGACGACCTGCCGACCTCGGCGGCGTTTGCCATTCACCAGATCGTTGCGATACATGCGCCGAAATAGGAACGCCTTCAGTGCGTGTTCCTTTACAGCCATATCCTTGGAGAAGGCAACCACGGGTGCGTCGGCCCCACGGATGTCGTCGACGGTCTGGGGCCGGAGCGCCGCAAGCCGCCGTTTCGTCTCGGCCAGCACATCGCCGACCATGTCGCCGATCAAACTGCGCACCGCTTCCGAGATCAGGATTTCGCGGCGGTGCGCCAGGCGGCCGCCGACATCCAATTGCGGATGGGCGTCCGCGGCGCGGCGGAAAGCGGCCCCAACATGAGGCGCCGCCTCGGACGCTTCGGAGATGCTGAAAAGGCGCGCCCGCAGCCCGTCATCGAGATCGTGATGGTTGTAGGCGATGTCGTCGGAGATCGCCGCGACTTGCGCCTCCATCCCGGCGAACCGGGTCAGGTCCAGATCATGCCGACGGTTATAGGCCCGGATCGTGCGCGGCAGCGCACTTTCATCCGGAAAGGCCTTGGGACGATCTCCGATGAGCGGGCCGTTATGCTTGACCAGTCCTTCGAGCGATTCCCAGGTCAGGTTCAGGCCTTCGAAGTCGGGATAGCGATGCTCCAGCTTGGTCACGACGCGTAAGGCCTGATCATTGTGATCGTAGCCGCCATACGGGGCCATGACCGCGTCCAGCGCCTCTTCGCCCGTATGCCCGAAGGGCGGGTGGCCGATATCGTGGCCGAGCGCCAGGAACTCCGTCAGGTCTTCGTCCAAGCCCAGCGTTCGCGCCATCGACCGGGCGATCTGGGCGACTTCCAGACTGTGGGTCAGGCGCGTGCGCACATGATCCTGGGTCGGCGAAACAAAAACCTGCGTCTTATGCATCAAGCGCCGGAAGGCGGTGCAATGGATCAAACGATCGCGATCCCGCTGAAACGGGGTGCGCGAAGGCGAATCGGCCTCCGGATGCAGGCGGCCGCGGCTCTGCTCCCACAATGTCGCATAGGCCGCCCTGGGAGGCGACAGCGGCCCTGGCTGCGATGCGGTTGACGCCGCCCCCCGAGCGACAAGGTCCGACCGGCTCACGACGCAGCCTCGCAAACCGCCCGACCGAGCCCCGTCTCACCTAGGATCGCGGTTGGCGCTGCGCCATTCGAGGCGGCGAAGGTCGCGCGTCGAAACATGACCGGCTAGGTACCGCCGGGTCCATCCGGGCGCAAGAGCGCTCTGCCCGTCGCGGCCCCCCGTTTCGTTGACAACGCCGCGACGCCCCTTACATAACAGCGGCTATTCCGCCAGAATTGGCGGGTCCAGGATGACACCGACAGCGAAGGACGGCGTCGATGACTGAAACCACGTTCGATCAGGATCCGTTTGCGGACCGAGGGCCTGCGCATGAGCGGGTGCTGCTGATTTCCGAATCGGCGGCGAAACGGTTGGCCGATATGATCGCGCGGGAGCAGGACCCGTCGCTGTTGCTGCGCGTCACCGTGTCCGGCGGCGGCTGCAGCGGCTATCAATATGGTTTCAGTTTCGACAGCGGCGCGACGCCGGACGATTTGGTGTTTGAGCGGGATGGCGTGCGCGTTGTCACCGATTCCGTATCGATGGACCTGCTGGCCGGGTCGGAGGTCGATTACAAGGACGAGTTGGTCGGGTCCTATTTCGCGATCAACAATCCGAACGCCTCCTCCTCTTGCGGCTGCGGCACTTCCTTCTCCCTCTAGATCGCGCGTTCGACTCTTTCCCGGACCCTAGGATTAGGCACAATCTCCTTGTGCGGCTGATTCTTTCGGGTAATTGCTAGACCGGCCCCAACGGGCCGCCGGCTGAGTTGAGCAAGGAATGATGATCACCCCGACAGAGGCGGAGTTGGACGCCGCCGTTCCCCCCGACGCCGGGCCCATCGTCCAGGACTTTTATCTCTTCTGGCGCAACGCCGCCGCCAAGGCCGGCGGCGTTCCGACGCGGGCGGCGTGCGATCCGATCGACTTGGCCAGGATCAATCCGCGCGCTCTGCCGCATCTCTGGCTTTTCGATGTCGAACGCGATCCGCTGCGAATTCGAATGCGCCTGATCGGCGAGGCCATTGCGCGCGTCTGGGCCTTGGGCAAACCCGGGCTCTATATCGACGAAGTTTTGGATCACGACACCGTTACGAACGTCAAGGAATTGGCGACCGCGGTCTGCGACACCGGCGTTCCGAACTACCATGCCGGGCGGCCGGTATTTCCCAGCGCGCGCAACCAAGGCCTGATTGAGCGAATCGCCGCGCCGCTTTCGAGCACCGGCGCCGAGATCGACATGGTGCTGGGTTGTTCGGTCTATTATCTCGACGAAGGTTTCCGGGCGGATATGAAGTTGATCTGAGCCCGTTGCGGCGGCCGGCCGCGCCGCGGGCATGTAGAACATGTTCGGGTAGCCGGTTTGGACAGCCGGTTTGGACAGCCGGTTTGGACAGATTGACAGGCGCGCGCGGGGCGCGGTCTATTTCGGTCGGGTCGACCCTTCCGCCGTCCGACCGCGCCGCACCTGTGAGGCCCCATGACCGACGCCCAAACCGACCGCCAGACTGCGGCGCTCAAGATCGCCACCTTCAACGTCAATTCCATCAATGCCCGGCTGGACCGCGTGCTGGAATGGCTGGCCGACGCGCAACCCGATGTCGCACTGCTGCAAGAGCTGAAATGCCAAGAGGCGGATTTCCCGCTATTGGCCTTTGAGTCGGCGGGCTACCAGAGCGCCGTCTTCGGCCAGAAGAGCTATAACGGCGTCGCGATTCTCTCCAAACATCCGATCAAGGATGTCCGGCGCGGCCTGCCCGGCGATGCTGAAGACGAACAGGCCCGCTATATCGAAGCCACGATCCAAGGGCTGCGCGTCGCCAGCATCTATCTGCCCAACGGCAACCCGACCGACGGGCCGAAATACCCTTATAAACTCGCCTGGATGGCGCGGCTGCGCGACCATATCCGAGACAGCCTGCTGCCGACCGAGGCCCCGCTGGTGTTGGGCGGCGACTACAATATCTGCCCGAGTGACGACGACGTGTATGACCCGGTCGGCTGGGCGGACGACGCGCTGTGCCGGCCGGAAAGCCGAGCCCGGTTCCGGGCGCTGCTCAATCTCGGCCTGACCGAGGCCTGGAAGGCGCTGCACCCGACAGAGGCGCATCACTATTCCTATTGGGACTATGTGAGAGGCCGCTGGCAGAAGGATGAAGGCGTCCGGATCGATCATTTCCTGCTCTCGCCGCAAGCCGCCGACCGGCTGCTGGAATGCGAGATCGACAAGACCCCGCGCGGCAAGGAAAAACCCAGCGACCACACGCCGGTCTGGTGCGCGCTCGCCGCCTGAAAGCCGGCCGAGGGCAAGCACAGACAAACAGAAACAAACAAAATGTCATTTTCTGTTTGACATCTAACGCGCGCCGGCCTAATCTGCACGAAATTGAGCATGCGGTTGTGCGTCCGGGCCTTCGTTACGACTTGATATAAAAATAGAAAGTAGCCCGCCGACCGCGGCTCATCCCAGTCCCACAAGACCAATAGTCAACAGGGGTTCCTCCATCGAGGGGCCCCTTTTTGTTTGCAGGAGGCGGCATGTCGCGCTTTTTCCCGTCCCCCTTCGGCTGGCCCGACCGCGCCGCCGAACCCAACCGCCCGCCCATCGCGGATTTCACGACCGGCCCGCATTATGGCCCCACGCCTGCTTGGCGGGCGGCGGTGAAAAAGCCGCCCTCGACCCGACGGCGCCGTGCGGTCCGGCCGGATCCGTTGTTCGATATCGCGCCGCCAGTCATGCAGCCGCGCCCGCTGCAGCCTGGGCCGTCAATCCACCCGATGCTTCGGATACTCGACAAGGACGCGGCGCGTCACATGGATCATCCGCTGATGGGCGATCTGCTGTCGCGCGACCTGCCGAATCCCGCCCCGCCCTACGCGCCGCCCGATCCCGCGAGCCTGACGGCGGAGACCGACCCGTTCCTGAAGCTGTTGCAAGACCGCCGCGCCGCGCGCGCCTCGGTGCGCGGTCGGATGCTCGCATGGCGGGCGCCGGGCGTGGGTCCGGCCGCGACGCCAGAGGGCGCGCCCGATCCATTCGCCGGCCCGTTCGCCGACCGGCCGCGCTTCGACCGCAGGGCGGCGCTCACGGAAGCGGCCAAGGCGGCGGCCCGCGCGGCCAAGGCGGGCCCCGATGGAATGGTCCCGATCGCGGCAGCGCCCGCCGCCGTCGGGTCCGACCGGATCGACTGGACCGATTTCGACCGGCGCGCCCGCGCCTTCGCGACGGAAGACCTCGCCCGAGATCGGGACGCGTTCGACGCCGCCTGGCGGCGCGAGATCAGGCGGCCTCGGATCAGCCCCGTCTCGCCGGCGGACCAGCGCGCCCGGATGGA